>JAGKWO010000048.1 GCA_021151835.1 Gammaproteobacteria bacterium | reverse complement strand
AAGCACAATAGAATTGTCGCCACAATGCCAATGGATTCATAGGTAGGCAATAAACCGATACACACCGTCGATACCCCCATCGTCATCAAGGCCGCCACCAGGGTCGCTTTACGCCCGATACGATCCCCATAATGCCCAAACAATGCCGACCCGATTGGCCGCGCAAAAAATGCCAGCGCAAAAGTCGCTAATGATTGCAACGTTGCAGTAGCGGGATCGCCCGCTGGGAAAAATAATGTGGGAAATACCAGCACGGCGGCGGTGGCATAAATGTAAAAATCGAAGAATTCGATAGTGGTGCCGATCAGGCTGGCGAAAAGTACGCGGAACGGGGTGTTGGATTTTTGCATGGGGGTCACTGGGTTATTTTTGTTGTTGGGATTGGGATATGGAAGGTGGCATTATATCGTCAGAGCACACAGCAGCGTGCCTACCCTGTGAGATTTTATTATTGGTTCACGATAGTTGTCTCGACAGTGTTGAGACAACTATATTCCATCGTTACCTATGTCCTGTGTTTCAGGACAAAGGACAGTTTTCGCTTTCACATTGACAGTAAAAAACCCTTCCACTGACCTGCCCCCGCAGCGGCAAAATCCGCAAATAACCTCCGCTTATTCTTCAAGTACCATCCGCACCATTGCTTAATCAAGGATTGATTTATGTATACTATGGGATACACTCAGCATGTATAGCATTCTCACCACGGAACAATTCGATTCCTGGTTTAACAACCTTCGAGATCGCAAAGCTAAAAGCCTGGTTCAGGTCAGAATCGACCGAATGGAAGATGGCAATTTTGGTGATTGCCAACCTGTGGGTAGCGGAGTTTCTGAACTGCGCATCCATTACGGCGCAGGTTACAGGGTTTATTTCAAACG
This sequence comes from Gammaproteobacteria bacterium, assembly GCA_021151835.1. Taxonomy (GTDB): domain Bacteria; phylum Pseudomonadota; class Gammaproteobacteria; order Pseudomonadales; family Cellvibrionaceae; genus Cellvibrio. Next base: position 27,995 of record JAGKWO010000048.1, on the reverse strand, counting down.
CTCTGGAATAGAGATTGTTGTGCTACTGGTTGGTGGAGACAAATCCACACAGCCCAAAGATATTAAAGCAGCTATCGCCTTAGCAAATGAATTAGGGTTGTAAAATGGCCACATCAAAACTACGTAAATGGGATTCCGCCGAGCATTTAAAATCTGAAGAAGATATTGCTCTCTATCTGGACGCTTGTTTTGAAGAAGCTGGCGATGATGCCGCGTTTATCACCAAAGCATTAGGCAATGTCGCTAAAGCAAGAGGCATGACCCAATTAGCCAAAGATTGTGACCTCGGCCGCGAGAGCCTTTATAAAGCGTTATCCGGTGAAGGAAACCCCAGCTTTGCGACAATTCTTAAAGTGCTCAAAGCGTTGAATATGCAATTGCATGTTAGCAAAGCGGGCTCATGATATTGATGCTCCGATTTATTTATCTTTGTCCTGTTCTAACAATTAATCCAGAGCGAAAATAAATTTCACTCTACTGCCCAAAGCTAATCGCTGATTCCTCTTTTTTCACCAGCGCAACCTTACAGCTATCATCGATTGAAAGTTCATATGTCAGCTGGTCGATACGCTCTTCCTGAGCAATTGAAACAACAAACACATTTGTTTGTGTCTGCTTGATCTCACTAATTCCTCCACCGCCATGGTGTGGATAGGTTGATTTGATATCGCTCAATACAAATTGAATTAACGCATTGGATTTTTTAATTGCGGATAAGCCACAATGCTCAATATTTTTTAACGATATTTTAGATGGGTTAGGATTAGCAAAACAAAGGATTGGCCTGACTCCAATCGAAATCAGGCAACAAATAATAAGCAAATTGCTGAGCGTTTTAGTATTAAAACTCATCGCTGACCTGATCCCAAACGTCGTCATAACCAATATTACTGAGATAACCACTTATCACATTCATGCTACGCCCCACCCAATGCTGCAAATCAGTTTCACCCAACACTTCAATCCCTTTATCGCGGTCTTCAGCAGCGGCTTCCAGCATCAACCAGAAAAAACGCGATAATGTTGCAGCTTCCTCTCTGGAGGTAACTGACGCTTTGCATTCGATGATAGGGATCAAACTATCAGCATGAAGTTTCTCGGCATAATGCATACATACATGCTGTGCTTTTTGATCTTTTCCACTGAAATCTAACATACGGCTCTCCTTAAAGAATTAGATCTTTCGCGCTACTTATTTTTCTGCTCTGGAATATCAGAAAGCCATTCTGATGTTGGAACTTCAATACAATCAATTCCCTGAAAAGTATAATCGCTTTTTTTAAGATCCAGTCCTTTGCACCGGTTGATAACATGCATATTACTGGTCCCATCCAACATGTAATCATAATGTACAATCCAGAATTCTTTCTCCGGGGTAAACACCAGTGATTCGAATAAATACGAATCCAATGGAATTCTTACCGTCGCATATTTAAATGTTGCCCCTTGCGAAATACTTTTTTCAATGCATGCACGCGCTTTCTTTAAAGAATTCCCGTTATTAACGGGATCATCCTTGCTGATTTGATTAATCACACCGCAATTAACCGCATCTGCGCCAGCCAAACGATTTATTTTTTTCCCAAAACCTTCATAAGCAAAAGATTCCCATGCTTCAGCATCAGAAATAACCGCTTGATTACTAGCACAAGAAGCCAATAACAAACACAGAGAGATTAAAGTAACCTTTTTCATTTAAGACCTATTTATAAAGATCAATGATTCGCTGCCGTTCGCTGGGCAAAAATTTACGCCGATCTGGACCATTAGGGTCAACATAATCCATTATTCCTCCTAACCTTCGATGTTTTAAACCGAGCTTGTGAAAAAATTCATGTACGGTTTCTATTTTCCATGAAGCACGGGGAGAAGTAGAACTCAATAATAGTGCATTGCCCCACATTGGATGATCAGGATGGGGAGCCCATCCGCCGATATACAAACCATCCTCGCAAGTACATGTTTTTAAGCCAATAACAATATCCGTGAGAGATGCACCATGTATTCGAAGATCTGGACGCGCAGGATTAGCAGTGAAATTCGCAATTATTCCGTGATCTTTTAAAAATGAGCGCAGATCTTTTAGGCCGATATCAGCGCGACTAATATTGCCAGTCAATACATAGTTTAAATTGATATTTATAACGCCCGCGCGAATAACAACTTTTCCTTTGTAAAAAGGATTAACCACATCAGGTTTGTCTGTGCCTGCCGGATTATTGACTAACTTTTGTAAATCTTTGAGCTGGCATGCGGAGATAGGTTGCTTTTTGCACTCCCGAATTTCCGCTCGCTGAAGCTTGGATACATTCATTTTATATTCCCTCTATTTCGTCCCGGCAACGAATATAAGGCAAACCAAAATCAATTGATAACTGGCATTAATGAAACACCAAATAGTCCACAATTTAATCGAGGGCTTCAAAATTCGAATAACTACAACTACACGGGAAAAATAGCAGGCACCAAAACTGCATTGACAGTAAAAACCCCTTCCACTAACCTGCCCTCGCAGCGGCAAAATCCGCTGTCGGGATTCTCAACCCGGTTCAAGACTGGCACAAGGCGCGTGTTATCACGTTGCTCTGTGTCCTCGTACAGCTATGCCTACGTAATGGCGGCTGGACGGGGCCGCCTTCGGGCGGGCCGGAGTAGTCTTGACCGGTGTTGAGAACCCTGTTCAGTCCGCCCCCATGATTCTCAACTCATAGTGGCGGTATCCCAATCAAGACTGTGAGGCTGGATTATGGATAATATTACCCACCTGGTGCCCGCCACCAATTCCCAATGCGTGATCAAACTCGACGCCTTCCAATATAACTACTACCAACAAAGCTGCATAGAAATCCATTCACCCGACGGTGAATATCTGGAAAGCATCGGTTATACAATTCAGAAACAAAACCAGGAAGAACAAACCACTCAACTGCAAGAGCAGATTGTTTTGTTGCAATCACTTTGCGAGAAAATTACTCAAGAGGTGGAATTGCCTGCGCAGGCAATTGCTGGGTTGGGGGATTTGTTGTTTAGAGCACGTGAGTTTATTGAGAGCCATCCCAAATAAGCCAAGGCGGTTTGTACCGCCTTTTATGAACTTGATATGCTTTCAGAAAATGTATTAATAAAAGGAATGTTATGACTGACAATACAATTTGGTTAATTCACCATAAATTAAAGATTGGTGAAGGATCCCCGTTAAATATGGATGGATCTAAATTCGCATCTGCAATTGGAATTGTCTCTGCAAATTCATTAGTTGGTGCAATTATCAAACTGGATAATTTTTTGAGTCCGCAGCTTCTTGAATTGGCTGATATTAGCCAATGTGAGATCTATACAACAGAAAAATATCCGGAAGATTCAGATGATAATCGGGATATTCATGAAGCTGTCCGTGAGATCAACAATGAACCAGAAAAAGTTACCTGGGTTCGTGGCGAAACACTTAGTGAGTAAACTCAACATTCAATTTCATTCGTTTTTTTAATTATGGAGTCGGCAATGGATAACGAGTTATGGATTGTATCGGTAAAAACCCGAGTTCTGGATGGAAGTCCCCTAGCAATGGATGGTTCTGAATTTATGTTCGGGGAATGTGCTGGTCATGCAAAATCAGAAGAAGATATGAAGAAGATATTTTAAGCCTGATTGAGGAAGTAAAAATCACTCGGACTTTTACAAGCGGAATGTTTAGGTCATCAGAATATCTGAGGGTGCACGAATAATTGAAAAACATCCTCTCAGCCCCCTTCCAATACAACTACTGCCAACAATACTGTATAGAAATCCATTCACCTGACGGTGAATATTTGGAAAGCATCTGCTGCCAAACCCAAAGACAAACTCAAGAAGAAAAAATTACTCAAATGCAAGAGCAGATTGTTTTACTGCAATCGCAGACAACTGCGGGGCTGAGGGATTTTTTATTTCGGGTTCAGGGGGGTATTGAGAAGAAAATTAATTAAGATAATATGCACTAATTGTCGCCGTATCACGGCGACAATTGATGCAAAAAAATATTCATTCATTTTTATGGAGAAGATGTGAAATTTATAGGGTATCCCACAGCAATGAAAGTTCTGTTTCTTGAGGATCATATGAAAATATTGCAAACATAAAAATTTTTGAATCAATACCAGAAATAATAGCCCTCCCTTGCAAAGGGATTCCGTCTTCATTTCCTGATTTACTAATAACTACCCAATCATCATCAATTTCAGCGACCACAATCCCATAATGAGCTTGATAGTTTTCGTCGTTAAAATCAGATTTCTTAAAATCATATTTTTTAACAAAAACCCATCCATTTAAAGCAAGCCCCTTGGCACTTAATGGATCAACAGATCGCCAGCCACCATAATCATGAGTTTTCCCCGATTTATTCAAAACTAAAGCCATTATAGCTTGATTGATCGTATTACCCTGTTTCTCTGCAAAAATGCAACACGAATAAGCCATCCCATTCAGTAATTCCATAAAGTTACTTAAATAAAGAATCCCTCTACCTTGAGTTGGGTAAAGAAAATCAACAAAAACAAAATCCTCATCTATTTTGCTAGAAGCAAAAGGGGTTAATCCTTTTCTAGAAAAAACGAATGGAAAATAAAAGCTATCTTTATAATTTTTAATGAATTCAGAAATAGTTGATTTAGAAAAATAATAATTTTTATGAAAATAATTTTCACGCAATATTTTTTCTTTAACGCTTTTTTCCAAAGCATCAATTTCATAAAATTTTTTCCCAATAACATTATCTCTAGTTAGGTTTATAGGGAAAATGCCTTTATTGTCAAAAACAGAAACTTCCAAATCTTTAATAGAAATTTCATCTATTCCAAAATTTAGGTTTACATCAGGAATCACTGCATCTTTTATTAAAATCCCGTTACAATAAAGAAAATCATGCTTATGATTTCTTCGCCAAAAATACCTCTCCAACGTAGTATTCAATAAACTCCCCCATGTTTTATACATATCTTCTTTTTTTATTGTATAAAAAGGAGACATTTTCCTCTCCACTTGTTTTTCAATCGCTTTAACTTTAATTACGGGGGAATCGAGGTAATACCACCATGCCTCTTGAAAATCTGGCCTAGAGTAAGAGTATTGATATCGTCTATCTTTTTTCTCAACAAGCAATTTTTCTAAAGCGCGCAGCTTATCTTCCGTAGAAAAGATCTTAATTGAAGTACCCACGTCACTCTTATGAACATAGGAAATTTCTATTTCTTTTGAATCAATTTTATAATTAAATTTTATAGATTTACTGATATTTGAAACGTGAGCTGTGTGAACCTCAATTTCATCCCCCATAAGAAATCCTGCCAACATACCAATACCGAACTTTCCTGTTCTTGGAATATGCACACCATCTGCATTTGAATACTGAGCCTTCCAGCTCTCAGATGTCCTATAGGAGGCTCCTATTTTTAAAAAATAATTTTTTACTATATCTACAGTCATCCCAACCCCCTCATCAGAGAGAGTTAAGATGTTGTCATCATAATCGAGTGATATGGTAACTCCATAAGGAATATAATCAGCATTAACTTCCCTTCCTATTTCTAGAGCATATCTTTCGTTGCACGCATCTATTGAGTTTTGCATCAATTCTCTAAGCCCAACTCCAGGCAAATCACCATACAAGGGCTTAATCAGCAACGGAAACAATTTCTGGTTATCTGTTTCAATCGTCAAAATTTCCGGGTGATATGACTTATGATTTTTCTGTACGTAATCCTTGGGGTTATCAATATTTGATTTGACGCGCCTATAACCTATAGACAGTTTATTAAGCGATGGGTAACGACTGTAAACTTCTCCCGTACACGCCCAAAATTCATCCAACTCTTTTTGAAATCCTTTTAATAGCTTTCCAACAGCCATGAGAGTAATTGCGTCTTCAGGGAATGCTTCAACAAACAACAATTCTTCATCTGGGTGAGAATTATTAGTTGATATAATTGCGAGATGCTTTTTCCACTCCCTAATAGAAATTGGACTGCAAAATGCTTTACTCTCAAATAAAATTTTAGGCGTTCGATCCGACTTAAACTGCATATAGTCTGCAATTCTAAGCACCCCCATTAGGTATGTAGGATGCGTATCTCGATGCTCTCGTTTCCTGTCCTCTCCTAAAATATCCATTGCATCGCGCAAACTATAATTATGACTTCTCGCAACAAATCCTGACAACTGGTTCAAATAATGAAATTCAGAATCGAATATTTTTATAGGGCCATTCTTTGAGGGAATTCCGTTATTAACAATTACTTGAGCAATTGTTGCATGATATCGTCGAACAAAATCTCCTATTATGATTTTTTGATTATCATCTAATGACGTACAACCAATTTCAGGAATATCAACTTCACGATATTCACCAAAAAAACTATTCCAATCCGATTCGGAAAACTTTCTTACATCAGAACAAAAATCATCCCATTTTTGCCCCCACTCTTTTTCATCATCCAACCCCAAGGAAACGCCATTGTATATATCATTAGTTAGAAGATCCCATAATCCCTCCCTACTTATATGCATTGCACAATCATGCAAAAGAACGGACATCACCAGCACATACATATCCTGAGCTGACATTAAGTCATACGATTCATCTGTTATTATTTCTGCTGCCGTTCTTAAAACACTTTCAATATGATCTACACCGTGATCAGTATACTCAGGAAAAAATTCTGTTTTATTATCATAAAGCCAATCTGAAAAATCAGAAGTTATTTTAAGTATGACGCCATATATTTTTGTATTTTTTCTTATAATTTTTTCAATTTTATTGGGTATAGTTATTTTCATAATTTAAATCATCCTTTATCAAAAAATATTATTGGCACCAATGAGGTACTCTCACATTTGGCTGCTATCCACAATCGAAGGCCATTATTAATTAGTGATTATCGCAACCAACCAAGCCCCAAATACAAACTTAAATATATCCAAATTCATAAATATGGAGAATTACATTAGATAGCAACGAATTTAAAACCATCGAAAACAAAAAACCCGCTTATCTCACGATAAGCGGGTTTTTAATTTGGTGGAGCTAAGCGGGATCGAACCGCTGACCTCAACACTGCCAGTGCAGGGGTTTATTACAGGCAGTGTCCTCTAACATCAGAAATCTGACGTTGGAGGTTCAAAAATGTCTTTAAAATCAAAAACCTACGGTATTTTTTGCACAAAGGGTGGTGTCGGTAAAACCACTCAAGGCGCCAACTTGGGCGCCATATTAGCCGATATGAAGCAGAGAGTTCTACTGATAGATGCAGACCCGCAACAATCAATGTCGCGTTTCTTTGAGCTCATCGAATCTGCACCTTATGGCCTTAGCCAAGTCTATCGCTCAGCGAGCACCGCTGGATGTATTTCGAACACCGTAATACCCAACTTGGACATCATTTTAAATGACGATAAGGGGAGCGAGGGGAAAATACCCAACTTTTTACGAGAATCTATTCTCCACTTCCAGCACCTGCGCCATGCATTAGAGCAGCTATCTGAATATGACTATATTTTCATCGACACCCAAGGGGCGAGCGGCATAATCCAGGAATCGGTGATCATGGCCGCCGATGTACTTCTGTCCCCTATCAAACCCCAAATATTAGACTCGCGGGAATTCATTCACGGCACAATTGAGTTAGTGAACAAATTTAAACCAAAACCGGGCTTTCACAGTATAACCGGACGGCCAATGCCTCCAGTGAAAGTGTTAATTAATCTGTGGGACCGCACAACTACAGCAACCGAAGTATCCAACCATTTACGTTGCACTTTCGATAAGGAAACTGACGGCCATGTCACGGTGCTGAACACCGTCATACCCACCCTCAAAGCGTATTCAGAAGCAGCGGGGTTAGGCATTCCCGCCCATCGTCATGAGCCCTCCCGCGAAGGCCCAACCCGCTCCGCATTGGATACCTTGCTGGAGCTAGTGTACGAATTAGAACCGAAACTCTATGGCATCAAGCCCGAATGGAATGCGTGAGGTTGAGCCATGGAAACTACAAATATCGTTAACCTCGGTCAGCGTTCCGAGGAGCAATTGGATTGGGTAGGCGATTTAACGCCGCCCCACCTGTGCATTACACCCGACACTCCAGAATATGCGCAACGACTTAGCGACCTGCAGCAAAAACAAGGAGAGGCGTGATGAATAAGCCCTCTATCGCAGATCGCCTTAACAAACCGCATCTAGGTGAGACCTCGTCCGCAGATTTAATTCTGCCCGATCCTGCTATTAAAACTCGCGTGCCGGTAACACTGGACATTCTGATTGCGTATAACCGCAACCCTAGAAGAACTCGAAACCCATTGTATGACGATATTAAGGAGTCTATTCGCAACAAAGGTTTAGACCATCCGCCCATTGTTACAAGAAAAAACCCTGCCGACCCGTACATGATCAAAAAGGGCGGGAACACTCGCCTGCAAATCTTGAATGAGCTGTGGAAGGAAACCGGCGACGAGAAATTTTTTAAATTTGATTGTGACTTCGAACCATGGACAAGTGATCTAGACAATTTAGTTAGTCACATGGTTGAGAATGAAATGAAAGGGAATACCCTTTTCATTGAACGTACTATTGCAGCTTATGAAATTAAAATTGAATTGGAAGCTGAAAAAGGTGAGTTATCGACCAGAGAACTTGCTCGATTGATTACAGCTGAAGGCTGGACCCTTAAAGACACCAGCCTCAATCAAATGCTGTATGCCCATGAGAATCTTTTTCCAGTTATTCCAGAGGCGTTTTGGGCGGGAGTTGGAATTGATCGTGTTAAAAAAATCCGGAAGCTGCTCGAAACCTGTAAAACATTTTGGGAATCTGTTGCACAAGAATACGAAGGAACATTTGATGAAGTTTGGAAACCTGTTTTCGCAGCATTGGATGGTGATGGATTTGATGTAGACAAAGCGGAGTATGAGCTGTGTTCAGCTATGTCCGCAAAACTTAATTCACCAATATTGCAATTACGTGCCGAAGTACAGGCTATTAGTGAAGGCTTATCCAAAGGCGGCAATCGTCCGAAGGATATTATTACTGAGGCAAATGCCCAGGCACAGTTGGATAAACAATCAGGTACCGGCGCAGCCAAGCCACCGGCACAACCTAAGCGCCCACCTGTGGAAAGCCCACTGGACGCTGGTAGCAATCAGAAAACTGATCCGTCCCTTGAAAACAAGAATGCACAAGACAGTTCGGAAGCTGTGACCAAATCAGCCCCTGTAGTTCGTCATGTCTACGGTGATCTCAGTTCGCTGCAATACCTTTTAGATTATGAAGTTTCTTCACTCAAAGAACTCGCGTACCAGGCAGCAGTGGATTACGCCGATACGATAGGACTCGCTGAGTATGTTGATTACCTTGAGGAAGATGGCTGGCACACCGGTTACCGGATGTTGCCACCCACCCAACTTGATTCTGACCTGATTCTGTATTGGGTTACCTTGTGGTCGTACTCACACGCATTAACGCCGCCTATTTCATTGTTGACCGCAATGAATGAGTTGCTGGAGATATGCCCTACTCTTACCAAAGACAACCTCTTAACGTTGCTCGCACTTGGTACCGCTTTTAAAGGCCGACTGATGGGCCGTCAAATCAGTGATCCGGATGCCAACCCAATTCAATGGCAATCACTCACTGAACTGGAAGCCATTGTTAGTTTGCTGGTGGACTACCGCACACATGCACCGCACAAACTCAACGAAAACGTTGAAGCAGGAGGTGAATGATATGCAGAACTACTACATCACCTCTTTAAATCACCAAGCTTTACTTGCGGTTGCGGAAGCATTGCGCAACGGCGACAGCCAACTACTCAATCAATTGGGGCTGGGTGCTATCGACCAAAGCGTTGCCTCTCAACTGAAAGCTTTGTCGGCTGACCGCATTGCCTGTCTTCCGAACTTCAAAGGCTCATTGTTCCAACTACGTATTGATCCACACACGCTGCGTCTCTACCTCGGCTTTGCTGATAGCAAGGTCACTGAGGACGACTTAGTTAACCGCGCGATACGAGCGGGATTACGTCAACCCATGCTGGAAGAACTTAAAGGTATTACTCGCCGGGATTTTGCTGCACGACGCTCCCGGATGAGTTTGCCCGAGCATAGTCGCGGGCGTATCGAAGTATTAAGTGAGGAGGAAGAACTTACCGTTTTGCGAGCCTGGGAAAAACTTCGGGATATCGAAGATCCACTAGAGAGACTGATAGCACTTCATCAGGAAACTGATATCGCATTGGATCAGGCCTACATAACGATAAAGCAATTGCAATAAGGCAACGAGAATGAGCAAAGAACTCGACATTATTGCGCGACAGATCGAAAAGGCAGAGCGTGACCTCATTAGTCAACGCTCCTATGGCGACGATGACGATGGTATGGCGGTGTTATTTACCGGCAACCATCATGATTCATTTCCGCGCTATTTGATCCTTAATCGCGATCTGAATGCCATCGACAAAGTGACGTGGCAGGTCATTCGATTAACGATCACTGATCCAACGCGTCCAGGATCGACGCCGAGACGGAATGAGTTATCGGCAATGATCGGCTGTTCGGCACCGACGCTGACCGCTAGCCGCAATATGTTGCGGATTTCACGCTGGATGACTTTATGCAAAACCGTACGCAAGCAGGGTCGTTTTGTTGGTGACATTTACCTGCTTAATGACGAACCCCTCTCACTGATTAGCACACTGGATTTTGATCCTACCTATGTCCGATTTCTGGAAAGTCAGTGTCAGTCAGGAAATAAACGTCTAAGGGAAGCCGCTGCAAAAGCACTGCAGGAAATTGGCGCACTGGAGACTTCCAACCCGCCGACTGAAAGTGATGTGTTTTTAAATCGCTTGAATCGCATGTTTGTTATGGATGAGGACGCCGCTGCCGAACCCCAGGCATCTGATGGTCACCAGAGAAAGAATCTTTCTCTGGTGAATGACAGCGCGGAAACTAGCCAAAATAGCGAAACCTATACGGAATCAGTACTTACGAATCACCAGAGTAAGAATTCTTCTCCGGTGGAAACCCACCAGAGAAAGAATCTTTCTCCGGCTGATAACGACCAGAGCAGAATTTTTACTTCGGCTGAGAAAAAAATTTCTTTCCCCGGCGGTAGTAGTAGTAGTTTTAATAATAATAAAAATATATCTACTGCGCGCGCGATAGAGAGCGAACAGGATCAACTCAGTCTGGCGAATTACCTTGAGATCACTCGTCGAGGTCGCTGGGGAACAAACTCGGATCACGAGAACGCTTGGAGCAATCGCTACTTGCCATGGCTTAACCATGCCGTGTTCGAGCGGTACACAATGATTCTCACAGCTGGCCGCGACAGCTGTTTGCCAGCGATCTACCGCAAAATTAAAAAACTTCCACTACACGGCCAAGAGCTAGTGCTCATGCAATTGCTGGGACACACAGCAGCTGCATCACATGGTTGGCGTGAACATATCCGTGACCCCATCGCCTACACCCACAAACTTGTTTCGCTGCAAGAAGCTGACGAGCTTGTGCCTGACGAATGGGCGCTGGAGTTGATTCGCTGTTATCACGATAAAACTAATTCCGTCCCGCCGGCGTTTACTGACAATCCGGACCGAAGTTGGTAGTTCGAAAGCCTTTCGAACTTTTTTGGAGTGACAAAGATAGTGCGATTGAATTCGAAAGCCTTTCGAAGTTTCAAACAACTTAGAACTGCATTGGAGTTCGAGCGCTGATCGAAGCCTAGGGGATGCGTTAAGTTCGAAAGGCTTTCGAACTTTGGGACGTAACCCGAACAGTGAAATTGAGTTGGGTCGGCGACCCACCTTTGGCAAGCAATATTGCTGGTAATTCGTGTCCCGAGACACGCTTTTAAGTAAATGCAAAACGTTTTAAACCAACAATCACTTTTTCACTCAACATTGATGGAGTTTTTATGACAACCAATGAATCACATGTTGTGGATGCGGAAGGAGCGAACGCCACCACACAAGACACCAACTTACTGAACAATCTTGATCGGATGTTTTCACCGACCGCACAAAAAGAAACACCCAAAGGACGTGCAGCGCGTCGTAACCAGCCAGGGCTTTCTGGTGAGCCTTCCGAACGCCCAGTGAACTTGCCTCCATCAATGCAGATGGGTGCCACATTGAAACTGCACACGCACCTCGCCATTAATTTGTTTCGTGGTCGTCGCGGTGATCGCGCCAAGAACATTCGTCAAATTGTGGGCATGTCACTCTTTGCCCGTCAGGCGGGTTTGATTTGGACAGCAGCGAAGAACGACGATCCTTATGCGGATCAATGCCTAGTTGAAATTGAAGCAGCTCACAAGCGAACCAAAGTGTTGCTCGATGAGCGCGAGAAAGCATTGAGTGAATTGATTGAAGGTTTGGAAGGTTTTGAAGTGGATGTGCAGACCTGTACCGAGCCGCTGGAAATTCCTCTCAATTTTCATTCACCTTGGGCTTACCGTTCAGTCTTGCTGTTGTTGCAATACGACAAGATCGTGCGCTTGGGATTAACTGCTCACCATGTGGGATTTATCGGTGATGCTGAATGGAATGATGTGATTACGGATTCCGGGCGAGCCATGCGGAATCTGTTTGAAGAAGTAAATCGCTGGGTATTCACCAATGTTACACGCGACGATATCCGCAAAAATACCAAGGTAGCTAAACGTGCCCAAGGCCAGTATCTGGAAAAGAAAAATAATCGCCTGGTGATTGAGGATGAGGTGATGGAAGGCACCAAGCGCGCCTCTATCGCGCCACGCAGTCCGGATTTGGAAAAATATCTCTCAACGAAAAGCGCACAACCGTCAGCCAAAACCAAGCCCCAACCTTCACAGCAAGAAATACAGCAAGATGCACCCGAAAACGCTCAAACAAATTGAGCGTTTTTTACACTAATAAAATGCTGATTTCATGAAAGCCTGTAATGACAATGAATACTTTAAAACGCAGCAAGGTGTGAATATGGCTTCTTCGCAACATGTGAATAATCAAGTGGCCGCCGATGCTTTAAAAGGCCTTTTAATGGGTAAGGGGGAGGCGGGACTCTCTGACAAGATTCGCACAGTGCTGCGCAAAATGCAGCTGGTGCAGAACGCGATGAAAGATTTGGAAACCCAGCAACGACTCAGTCGGGAAACCGCCGGATCGGAATGCATTGAATTGTATTTGGCTACCAACTTGCGAACGAAAATTTTGAATATCGAAATTGATAACGTTAAGCAATTGCCAGCCAGTGAATTATCGTTTGAACACACCAAACGCCCCATGGTGTTGGAGTGGCGAGCCAGACGGGATTTTGCAGTAGCACACGGTTATGGAAACACAGCGCGCATTCATGCGTTTAATCCACAGCATGATCACTACTCCACCGTACGGGAATATGTGAATAAACAAACCCCTGACTATTACGAAGTGCTGGCTGGCTACGATGTTGTCCGGGTGACGTTGAACAATTCGGTGAAGTCCCTCCGTAAAACGATTCTGGATCTGAACTCAGTGAGTGAGGAATCTCGCTATCCGGATGATGTTGCAAAGGAAGCTGAGAAGTTGTCACGTCGCTTGTTTAAAGCATTGCCTGGCAGCCAGGAACTGACTGATGTGTTGAACCAGTTGTACTCATGATTTTTGAAAACTCCTTTTAAATCTGTCACCGAGGTAGTTATGGCAACGACTGTTGAGATACATCCGGAAGTACTTAAGGAATTGGAATACATGGTGGCCTTACACAAGAAGCATGGAGCACCAAGTCCAATGGAATGTGTGGAGGATTTGGTGGGCTTCGTGTTGATGTCAGTTGCAGACGGTAGCCGCAGACCTGGAGCATGGGAACGTCAATTACTCACCATGATGGGATTGGTCGCCGATTGCGCGGAGCATGGGCAATACCGTTCACATTATGGATCCCCCGAGAAGGAATAACGTTTAGACACATTGACGCAATGCGAGATGAAGAAATCCGGGAGTATGTGTTTGATAAAACGTGTCTCGGGACACGAATTAAACCTGTTAGGTCATGAATTAGAGTGACAACATCAAGACAGTGAACACAAGTGGGAACTATGACCAGATCTTACACTACAGCTAACTGGCAACCTGATACAGCACTAGTTGAACGCATTCGAGAGTTTGCGATTCCTGCGCAATACATCCAGGAACAAGTGGTCGCCTTTAAAACTGAATTCGAATTGCAATCTGCTAACCATGATTCATTGTTTATTAAATACGTCGTAGCTCGCTGGAGAAGCAAACCCACCACGTCAGAATCGACTGCAGCTGATTCACTCTCAGGTGCACTTAAATCGCCACTAACACGAATGACTCACTCATGGCGTCCCAGCGAAGACACGATGATCCTGGTTACAACCATTTTAGGAATCAATCAGGCATTTGCAGAAGATGCTGTACCGGAGTTTGTGATTTACTGGATCGAGCGAGGTGTTTCGGAAGCATCCTGGAACGGAAAATTTATCCAACATGTCAAGAATCAGTGGAGCAGATTTAACAACCTTCCCCAGTCGGGAGTAACTGCAACACCGATTACTTGTGATTGGCAACCATGCAACGAAGCGGTGGAAATATTGCGGCATGCAAACATGGACGATGCATTTATCAATAAGCTGGTACCGGAATTTATTTTGTACTGGAAGGAAACACAACGCTGTTATCCCTCCTGGAATACCAAATTTATTCAGCATGCAAAATTCAAATGGGCCAAACAATTTGATGCTGCCAAAATCAAAGGATGCAACGTGCATTCGATACGTCCGCGCAGTACTCGGGATATACCATTACTGGAAAATTTGCTCGACAGAAGCTGGGCGGATTCTCCGATCTTTAAACATACACGATGAGGAATAATAATGAACAACCGACTCACCAAGGCCGATCTAAGCCATTTACCGGAAGCGGATCAAAACATCTTATTCAACTACATGCAGGATCTTTCAGCGCGTAGAGAATCCCTACTTGGAATTCTGTTTACTTTTGTATACCTATCAATGGCGGTGCTGCTTTACCTTGTATCGCTAACAACACCAGATAATGCGCCCTATTCCACTGTCACCGAATTGATATGGCCATTTGCTGCTGTCATTTTCACCCTCGCCACTGCCTATCTAATCTATTTACGCAAGCCTTGGAACTTCCCCAAACATAATCGCCGCGTGCACACCGCCCGTCAGTTTTTTTTGGAGAATTTCAATATGGATATTGGCGGATTAACGCCAAGCGACATATGGCAAGGTGTGGTTGTGGAGCGCGCACATAAATCACAGGAAACTGGTGAATACTTAACCTTTGTACAGGTGAACCTTGGGAAGAAAAAAAATTCAGAAGCACCAACTAATTTGTGAACCATTATAAAATTCATATCCACTCTAATTGCTGAAAAAAATTAATTAATTCATCTGCTCTATGCAAACACAAGCCTGGTTAATTCAGCTCAAACAAAGTAACGACTGCCGGGTGAAAGTAAACCTCATCGGTCAGCTGGCTGATGCCGGGATTAAAAACGCAATAATCTCAAAGGAAACAGAAATACGTGATTACCAGGTACGGCATTACCTTCGGGTATATCGCAACTTGGTACCGGAGGTGATGAGCCTATTCCAAGCGGGAAGAATTACATTTTCGATGGCTAGGGCTATTGCCTCACTGGACGAAAAAAAACAGGAGAAGGCCGCTAGAGATACGATTGCCAAAGGCACAAGCGTTAACGGCTTTCGTAATAAATTGAAAGATAGCACTGACAAAAAATTAACAGCCGAATTGGAAAGGCAAAGCGAACTCTACTCAGGCATATCGGGTTTGGATATCACCATCAAGCCTGATAAACACAATCCAAAAGCCGGTGTATGGCTGATTCGTTATGCCGATTTGGATATGTACGACGTGATCGCCGATAGAATTGGCAATGGCAAAACACTAGACGATTTTTAGATTTTAAAGAAAAGTTAAACCGCATTAACAATCGCCCACAAAATTTAAATATTGCTGCACAACCTGCATACAATTTGATTGCGGATTTCATTTAAATCTCTTCATACAATATCTGTGTTGCTGGAACCTTCAACGTCTCTCATGCAACACACGAAACATCATACTTTGGCGCTCGTTGAGCGCCTTTTTTATTTGCACAGGCGGAGCTCATTTTCTGACTGTTCTACTGTTTTCATTTAAGGAATGATGCAGCCGCTTTTCAGTCACGAATTCACTGATCAATGAGGCATACCCTATGGGAAATTATTTTGCGGGCGAAGGTAATTTGGGAAGTGCACCAACACTTTCTTATGTACCAATAAAAAATGGCACAGAGCAGAAACCGGTATTGAAATTTTCAGTGCGATTCAACGTCGATAAATTAAATCAACAAACCAACCAATATGAAGATTCCGGTGGTTTTTGGGGAAAGGTAGAAATTTGGGGGAAGCGCGCAGAAATTTTTAATGATCATTTAGTTAAAGGCGCTCGCGTATATGTTGCAGGCTCTCAGAGCCAAGAAACGTTTACCGCCACCAAAGGTGAATACGCGGGCCAAGAGCGCACCACTACCGTGATCTCAGCTGATGTAGTCGCGATTGTACCCTTGGGCATTGAAAAAATTATTTATGCCGAGCGCAAGGGTAACGCTAACGGAAATTCTGGTGGTGATAGTTATGACTATGCGAATCAGCAAATACCGCATGACTATGCCGACGACATACCAGAATAATCAAGAATAAGGACGCCCCTGGATGCCTAACTTACTGATCGTTGAAAGCCCCGCAAAAGCAAAGAAAATGCGGGGATATTTCCCCGACTTTATCATTGAAGCAACCCTCGGACATTTTAAAGATCTACCGAAGGATTCCATGGGCGTGGAACCGCCCAACCACAAACCGCAATGGGAAACCATTGCGGACAAACGCAAGATTGCCACCCAGTTAAATAATACCGCTAAAAAAGCCACTACGATCTATGTGGCCACAGATCTGGATCGCGAAGGCGAAGCAATAGCAGGCCATGTGGTCAACCTGCTAGGTACCGCGCATAAATCCAAAATATCGCGCATCACCTTTGATGAAATTTCAAAGAAAGCCCTGCAGGCGGCAATTGCCAATAAACGCCAAGTTGATTGGGCATTGGTAAGAGCACAGGAAGCGCGACGGGTATTGGATCGGTACGTTGGGTACCTGATCACCCGCGAACTCAACGCCAAATTCAAATCCCTCGGGATTAATTATTTTTTTACCGGTGGACGTGTCCAATCGGTTGTACTCCGCCTGATTGTCGAGCGTGATCATGCGATCAAGACCTTTGTACCTGTGGAACACTATGGCGTTACCGCATCATTGCGGCACGCCGATATAGCATTCACTGCGACCTGGGTGAATGGTTTGCCGTCCGGGCAATTGATGACGGATCGCTCTCGCGCTGAAACGGTGAAGAATCGCACCCGGCATTTAATTGTGGATTCAGTCACTCATAAGCCCAAACAGATATCACCGCCCGCTCCATTGACCTCCAGCGCCTTTGTGCAGCTGATGGCAACAAAGCTTAAACTCACCACAAAACAATCCATGGCAGCCGCACAGACGCTGTTTGAAGCCGGTCTAATCACGTACCACAGAACCGATAGCCCGCACATATCAAAAGACTTTATCGATGAGATACGGTCGTTTGCCAAGAGCAAGCACTTGCCATTACCTGCTCACCCGCCCATCCATAAAGCAAAAGACAGCGCCCAACAGGCGCACGAATGTATCCGCGTAACCGATATTAAATTGCTGTCGCCTGGGTCTGAAATCACGGATGCCAGGCTTCGCGAGGTGTATGCCTGGATATGGAAAGTTACCCTGGAATCACAATTGGTTGCAGGTGAAGATACGTTGACTACTGTGCAATTTCATAACGCGGCGATGGATTTTTTCAAAACTAATTCCACGCGGGTGAAATCGACTGGTTGGCGAAATGCAGCTGAAAAATGCATTGCCATCAAATCGCTTTCCACGAGCGACGATGAAGATGAAGAACCAACAACAGCACTCCCGGATCTGAAAGTCGGCGCTACTATTCCGTGCGTCTCAGTCAAGCTTGATATTAAACATACCGAACCGCCTTTGGTGTACACCGAAAAAACCTTGGTGAAGGAATTGGATCGTCTGGCGATTGGCAGACCATCAACTTACGCTACCGTCATTGAACGCATAGTGACGCTGAACTATGTCACACGCCATGCCAGTTTGAAATTCGAACCGACAACAAAGGGCATGGCGGTTGTTTATTTGCTGAAAAATTATTTCTCATTTATGGAGTATCAATACACCGCTGATATTGAAGAATCATTCGACAAAATCGCTACCCGTAAAGCGGACTATTTAACAATCATCAGCCATGCCTACGATGCATTGTTACAGGAAATTCAAAAATTTCGTGCAGCAGAAATTCCACAAGAAGTGAAAACGCTAATAAGCCAATTTGAAGGCGATAAGACACCTACACCAAAAGCATCAGCGAAAAAAATACCTGCAAAAAAAGAGACCACTACCAGTGGTAAGTCAGACTCAAAAAGCACTACATCACATACACCAGCAAAAATTGGCGATAAATGCCCTGATTGTCAAAACGGCACATTGGTGCTGCGCAATATTACTAGCGGCAAAAATGCCGGTAAGCAATTTAAAGGTTGCACAGGCTTTCCTGATTGCCGCTTTTTTGCCTGGCCTCAAGTGAGTAGCCACGCATGAATGCGCAAATCACACGCGAGGTTATTGCCCACGCAATGACTCAATTGTCAGAGCGAGCGAACAGCATCAAAGACATTATCTATTCGCATCCTGCCGCTGAACTCCAATCGCTTCATCAAGAAGTTCGTGATCGCATGGCCAAGGCCGAAGGCGACATAAACAATCCTGATCTGTGCGAATTTCTAAAGATTGCGGTTGATCAAGAGCGTGACTTGAAAAAACGTATTTCCAAACAGCGCCGCACAGCCGCGCTCAGTCTCGAATTACTCAGCATTGAACAGCAGCTAGACACTCTCAACCAGGAGTTACTTCTGGTTGAGGAAACCCATTCATCAACAACACAGGAAACATTCATCCAGGAGATAAGGCCATGCAAGTCCATTGGAAAATAGCCCTCATTGCAATGTTCTGCAGCAATACAGTCGTGCAAGCGGAACAGGGTGAAAACAAAGTGCGGACAGACCGTTACACGCTGGTAACGGCAGAAGCACGTGATGACCAAAAAGCACCCCTGAAATCCATCGTAAACCTGTCCCTGGGCAAAGATGTGTTTTCTGTGGGCGATGCACTGCGAGAAGTATTGAAAGGCTCTGGCTACCGCTGGCAAAGCCCGGATGGCCAAGATCAATTACTCAATACATTACCCCTACCCTCTGTGATCCGGGAGCTAGGCCCTGTCTCGTTAGGTGACGCCCTACAAACAATCGCGGGTGAAGCCTGGCAATTGCGTAGCGACACGCTTCACAGAGTGATCTGGTTCGATGTGAAGGACACAAAACAACCTTTTTCCTCGCAGGAGTAAGCCATGTTGATTCTGACTCGGAGGATCGGTGAAACCCTCATGATCGGTGATGACGTAACTGTCACCGTACTGGGCAATAACGGCAATCAGGTTCGCCTTGGAATTACCGCCCCGGAGTTTATCGCCGTTGACCGTGAAGAAATTTACTTGCGCAAACAGAAGGAGCGAGAGAATCGATTTAAAACCCGATAGATATCTATTGATTTTTCCACCACAACCTAGCAACAGGAGTTGATTATGACCTCGTTTGTTAAACGCATTTCCCTCAGTGTTATTACCGCTGGTGTATTAGTTCTTTCCGGATGCGCTGCAACCAACACTGCACTCTCGAAAAAAGATCTTGATGTGCAAACAAAAACCAGTACGGCCATTTTTATCGATCCGGTAGCGCCAGCAAAACGCACTGTATACGTTGATGTAAAAAGCAGCGTGCAAGAATTTGATCGCGCAATATTTAAAAAACTGCTGAAAGACAGTTTTGCGATCAACGACAATAACTACCGCTTGATTGATGATCCGGAACAAGCCCAATTCATTCTCTCGGCGTTTGTACTGAACCTGGAAAAAGCATCACCAAGCGCATCGGAACAAGCCTTAAACAAAGGCTATGAAGGCGGCATCTTGGCCGGTGCTGCTATCGGTGGTGCCGCACGTGGTGATTGGAAAGGTGCTGTTGCAGGCGGCGTTGTGGGTGCAGGTGTAGACCTGGTCAGTGGTGCACTGGTGAAAGATATTACCTACATGCTGGTGTGTGATGTGCAAATCAAAGAGCGCACTAAAAATGGTGCCACCGTAAAGCGTGCGACGGATATTGACACACAAGTATCTGACCATGGTTATACAAAACAAACCGTCGATGAAACCAGCAACATGAAAGAGTACCGCACACGCATCGTGACCACCGCGAACAAAGCAAATTTGAAATTGGAAGACGCTGCAGAACCAATTTACTCCAAAACAGCTGCAGCAATGAGTGGCTTTTTTTGATCACACTAGCCTGATCTGTCGTTGCCGTCCTTCGGGGGCGGCTTTTTAACATCGAATTCATTTACATCAAAAAAATAACGTGAAAGTTATTCCTGGTTTTTTGAAAAGTAATCTTTTGTAATTCATTAAAATAGTTGAGATAGATACAGTTAATTAAAGTCTATTTGAAACGAGCCTGAAAAATTATGAGCGACGAACGTATTCTCGAAAAAATTAAAAAGTGTCTGGCTATGGCCAGCTCGCCAAATTCTAATGAAGCAGAAGTAGCGTGGCGCCAGGCTAGAAAGTTAATGGAAACGTATCATCTGGATATGCGCGATATCGAGGCATCCGAAGCCAATATTGCGAAGCGTGCAGCCGGTAAACGTCCACCAGTGTGGATGCTGTCATTAGCTCAGGCCTGCGCAAAAGCATTCAGTTGCCGTGTGATTACGGAATCATCAATAAGTGGCTCTAAAGTAGTATTCATTGGTATAGGCAATAGCCCACTATTTTGTGAGTACGCTTTTATCGCACTTCAAAATCAATTGGTCATTGCTCGCAAAAATTACGTAGGAACACTGTCGCGTTGCAAGCTGGCTACTAAACGTCGACGCGGCGAAATTTTTGCAGAAAACTGGGTTGATGGTGTTCTGGCTAATGTAATGCGATTTGCCCAAGCAGATGACACGCCAGAAAAAGCGATCAAAGCTTATTTTGACAAAAACCTGCCTGCTATTCCTACCCGCGAGCTTGAGGCAAAAAAGGTCTTAAAACGGGACTCATCTGCCGCCAATGCAGGATACGTAGCAGGACAGAATACCAAACTGCATAAAGCAGTTAATCAAGACAATCGCGTGAGATTGAATTTTTTACATTGAGCCGTTGGCTGCTCCGCTGAGGACAATTGCAATGAGCGAAAATAGAACTGCTTTTCTTGAATACATTGAGGAAGTTGCCGTTGAACTATTTACTGCGCATGCGGAAACAAATCAGCAATTTGATCTTAAAAATTGCATTAGCAATCTTGATCAATTGGCGAAGCTTACTCAACAGTGTCCGGCGAGAATCAACCTACGCCTAACCAAAAATTTATTATCGCTTGGTAATGGATTGTATGAGGATCTCATTCAGCCTGCCTTGCTCAAGCGATTAGCCTCCCCCGATTAAATAGATGTACAGCAGTTTGGTGATCCTACATGACCCAGAGTTTATTAACGCATGAAGATATCGAATTCCTGGACCAACTCCAGGCTCGGTTGCGATGCGCAATGGAGTTTTCTATTTTACGACGCGCGCCCATAAATGCAGATTTAGTGTTCATTAAAAACACCTCAATCCCCTATTTACGATTATCGCTGGGAAAATTGAAGTTTGTATCCCTAGGAGTACTACGCGAACTGTGTGAAAACCTGGTTCAACAATCAACCATTCATGAAGTGTGGTTAGGTTATGTATTGGAAAATGCCTACCGGTTTTCTAAAGCACTGCCTGAAGACGATGCGTTCCGCTTTATATATTATTTCAAGGCACATCATGGCATTGTCGATGAATCCGTGGAAGCCATAAACGAAGCTCGCAAAGCGCTTTTCGGTATTAATTAAAATGATGCCTTTGACAAAGCACAGATACTTTTAGCACCGATGAATTGCCTAATATCTGCCGCCTATCTACAATTGTTTTTGGAATTAGCCTGTGGCTAATTGTTGTAAAGCCACCATGGGCACTGTAAGTGGTTGCGTCGAAAGACGGTGCCTCACTTT
Source organism: Gammaproteobacteria bacterium (assembly GCA_021151835.1). Classification (GTDB taxonomy): domain Bacteria; phylum Pseudomonadota; class Gammaproteobacteria; order Pseudomonadales; family Cellvibrionaceae; genus Cellvibrio. Next base: position 5,713 of record JAGKWO010000048.1, on the reverse strand, counting down.
CTATCCTGGCTCACGCCTACGCCAACCCTCTTCGGGAGAACATTCCCGAAAGGCAATGTATCTCCTATCAATTTTACATAGGAGACTTCACATGAAAAAATCATTATCTAAAGAAGAATTTAGTTTACTTCAAGACGAATCCGAGCGATTAACACTGGATATTGCGCAAGGTCATGAGACGGAGGAAACTGACGCACGGCTTTCAGAAATTGATCAACTGATGGAAAGATCCGATTGGATCCTTTCCCATGATTACGGTGTAGTTAAAAAATCAGTTAATGGAATTCCGCTGAAAGTTTTAAAGTCTGCCGCAGGCTTTTACATCGGCACATGTGATGACCGGCAAGGCCCAATTTCTCGGGAATCCAATGAATATTGGAGAGCACAGGAAACGGCAAACCAAGCATTGGAATCCGGTCAATGGACCCAATTTCACTATGATATATGATGTTAATCTCGAGCCAGCTTTGCGCTGGCTTTTTTATACACCAAGGCATTAGCTCACTGAACATTGCCGATATCGTCACGATGTGGCGAATTACTCCATTCGTTTTTGAACAGCTCACCATAATTTTTTAGCTCAGGTTGTATGCCTTCAAAGTTTGTGCTAATAATATTAATGCCAAGTTTCGATGACTTTCATCGAGCCTTTAGCAGATCACCATGGGTATTTTAGTGATCGAGCTTTCAAAGCTTACCTAACCTTTCAAACACGGCTTTTGCCAATCCTCACCCCGCTGGGAATATCACTCCCATCGGGCGTGGTCTCTCCTTAGCGGGTTTTCTTTTTTTAATCTACCCTAGCTAGGAGATTCATCATGCGTAACAACAATTTCAGTCAAAATTCTCGCAACAACAACGACCGTAACAATGGTCGTAACAATAGCAATATTCGTTGGTTTAACGCTCATACCGAAGGCTGTGGTTACATCAATGGCATTCGGGAAGTTACACCAAAACTTGGACAAAATTTTGAACCCTTTTGGGCATCAACATTTTGCTTGCTGGAAGGCAACCCCGAGAATCCGACAAAGAAATACATCAATGTCACTATCGTTAATCAACAAGTTGTAGAAACCCTGCTGGAATTTGAGCAGGCGTTGGTATCAGGTAATGTCACTGTATTTGCCGTAGTAAGATTGGCAAATTTAGAAGAAGAACCTTTCATCTACGGTGACAACAGCCAAACACCCGGCGCACTAGGTATTAATCGTTCTGGTCGTGTCATTTCCTTGATTTATCTCAAGGTAGGAGATCAAGTGATTGAGATTAACCAAGCACCAACAACTGATTTCGGTGTGCAAGATGATCAATCGCGTGGGCAACAGCATCAACGTCGCCCACAAGGTGACCAACCGCAATCTCACCAAAATAACCAACAAGGTTATCAAGGTCGGAGTAACGGCAATGGTAACCGTAGCAATCGCCAGCCTTATCAAAGTAATGGTAATAATGGCGGCTACCAACAACAGGGGCAACGCAACCAGGGGAAGTCTCAACAAAGACAACACCACAGCGGCGCACCTCGTTAATTGGGCAATTGTTTATGATTGCTTTGGGGCTAGGTTAACTAGCCCCCAAGGCTTCATTCCCGAGCTCTCTCGCATACCGTCGATTCCGAGAGCTGTGGTATGATGCCTCCACTTCCGATTCTCCAGCCGCAGCTGTCTCTGCGACCCTTAGCCCTCACGGGCTTGACGGACCACGCAAGGTTAAACGTCCGTAGGTATTCGATCTACCGCCCTGCATCCTCCCGCTGAGTGAGAAACCAATGTTGAAACGCCGCAAGGTGTCCTCCAACGTCAGAAATTGGTAACTCAAGCCACCTCGGCCATCAATTCGCAATGAGATGCGATAAGTTCCATCAAAGCAGCAGCCTGATACCTGGTATCAAGGCTGCTTTCGCTCCGGATTTGCAGTGCTCTGACACAGCGCCATCGTATATATACTGTGGCGCACTCTCAGAGCATTGCTCCATATCCCCTCAAATTCGCGCCCGTCCGCGAAAATAGACGCGAATCGTTGTGCAGAATTGACTGTGCGCGAATGTAGTTTGTTGCGATCCACACCCATCAATACAAACACCCCAAGGCACATGGATGTGTCACTGTTATACAGAAATAATCAATTTATTTTTTGGTGTTGAATCGAGAATAAATTTATTACTTTTGAAATTTAAGATCAGCGCAAGCTGCCCTTAAAAACGATCATCCACAGTGCAACGATATTTTATCGATGATGATCTCACCTTTGGTGGCACTATCCTCACGCATTAGGCATCAGCCTAAATCTTCATTAAACCCATTGGGAAAACAATTTCCCAATGGAGATGGTTTTCTCTATGGCTTTTTACAGGAGTAAAACCATGGGCAACCAACAATCTTTCAATTACACAACTGCTGAAGAGGTTATCAATGCCGCAAAGCACATCATGGAATCTATGATGGAGCAACGGGATACCTTGTTAACAAGTCCGCAGTTAGTTAGGCAATATTTGATGCTGAGATTAGGGAAAGCAGAACGTGAAATATTTTGCGTTATCTTTCTCGACAATCAGAATCGTTTAATTACATCCGAAGATTTATTTATGGGCACGATAGATGGCGCTAGCATTTATCCACGCGAAGTTGTCAAAGCGGCTCTTAAATATAACGCTGCAGCAGTTTTGCTTGCGCACAACCACCCAAGCGGAATGGTTGAGCCGAGCTCAGCAGATCAACGCATAACTCAACGATTAATCACAGCGTTGGAGTTGGTAGATGTTCGTGTATTGGATCACTTTATTGTATCGGGTACCGAATCACTCTCATTTGCGGAACGCGGCTTAATCTAATCACCAGGCGTTTGCCACTCTCACCCCAGCGGGAATTTCATTATTCCCCTGGGGCTGATGATTTTTCCCATTTATTTTTCATTTAGGAGAATCATCATGAGTACTGCTTTATCAGAAACAAAATCAGCTATCAACGCAATTCCTGTGCAGGGGCATTTGCGCAATCGTACATTGCCCAGGCGATTCCCAGGGCTTTTCCTGGTATTCGAAATGAATATCTACGGCTATATGGATAAGTTCGTCAAATCCTACAACGGAGGTTATTGGGAATACATCGAACTAAGCAATGGTGGCTTCTACATGTCATTGAAATCCGATAAATCGTTTTTGGTAGAAATCGACAGCAATGGTTTCGAAGGCACTTTGACTGCCGATGCTGCAAGCCTGGTAGCGAATTTATTCGTTTACTGCCAGCTGGCCAACCAACACGAATTGGATTATTTGATTCAAGGCTTTCACGCGTTGCGTGATTACGCTCGACTCCATCCTGAAGGACACCTCATTTTATCAGCTATTGATTAATCACATTGCCCTGGAAATTAACCAACCTATTTGGGTGGCTAATTTCCAGGGGTTCATTCACACCGGAGAAAATCATGGGTAATGAAACGCTGGAAATAGAAGTCAGAGGGTGTTTTATCAACTGTGCAACAGGCGATATCGTCGAAGTATTAAATGCTGATCAAGTTGATGATGCTCACCTCTTTGGCGTTTACACCGGTCATCCTGGCGAATTTATGTGGTGTGCTGATTTTCAGGAATTAGACCATGCCAAATTGTTCGCTGATGCTTTAAAAAAATATCTTGCTGAAACCAAAGGCATTCAAACAATTAATCACGGTTTTCGTTAAACCATATCGAGGAGCTTTTTATGTCTCGCCATTATTTCAAGACAGAGTATTCTGGAAAACCCGTCGACGTGTTAATGGGTTTTGATCGACCACTAAATGGTTTTTTTATGGTAATTGATTACGTGGAAGAACCTGAAGACGAGGAGGATGACGGCTACATTTTTTCCAATTTGTGGCAAGACGATCCGCACCCAAAAACATTAAGGCCTTATCTCGATAAATTAGCGGAGCTGAAAATTTCAGTACCTGCACAAATGATCGATGAAATTGAGGCAGATGGACGATTAAAAACAGGAAATAAGGATGTTCGCCACTCGCTGGTAAACAGCACTTATAGACGGATATTTATCGGCTAATAACGATGTTATCTGTACTCCCTTGAAGTTAACACTTTAAGGGAGCGTTCAGAAAATAATTTAATCCAGGAGAATATATGCATGTCATTTCAGCAAATTCGGCACGGGTATTAGTAAATGATCGCTATGCAGAAAATATAATTAAAGGTATCCCCACTCGGTACGATACGATTGAGGTTCACGGTGTGTGTAATCTCAATGAAGAGGACGACCCCGCGGGCACCTACTATGTTATTGATGATGAAAATCCTGAAATTTACAGTGTGTATTTGCACTGCATTGAAGGTGGGGTTGAATCTGTAGGTGACTTTTCAAAACACTCTATGGCCATGGAATATGCCGAGGAGCTTTCATCGCAATATCAATGGTACATTTCGAATTATTGCAGTCACGACAATTAACTTACTGTGTGCCCATTCAATGAATGGGCCTTACTTCACAGCCGTTTTCACGAAGAAGATTGCGATATAGCAATTTGAGAGCAGCTTAAACTACTTTATCGACAGCTCAGTTTTGTTTAATGTCCGCACGCCAGCCCATTAATAATCGGGCAATCCGGCCGCTGATTACCCTGACAATGCGCCACCAATTCCTGAATGCTATCCCGCATCTGCGTCAGCTCCAGAATCTTACTATTGAGCGCATCCAGGTGATGCTGGGCCAAAGCTTTCACGTCAGCGCTTGCGCGTTGCTTGTCTTGCCAGAGCGATAACAAATGCTTGATGTCGTCGAGTGAAAATCCTAATGAGCGTGCGCTTTTAATAAAGCGCAAATTATGCAGATCCGTTGGTGTGTATTGCCGGTAACCGGCCTCGGTGCGGTGTGTTTGGGCGATGAGCCCAATCGTTTCGTAATGCCGGATCATTTTGGCGGTGACACCACTGGCTTTGGCTGCTTGCCCAATGTTCATAAACTACCTCAGTGCGACGACGATGAATGTTTATCCACGGCCGGCTTCCAGCGTTTTAGCAACAGTGCGTTACTAACCACACTCACGCTGCTGAAGGCCATGGCGGCGCCCGCAATCACCGGACTCAACAGCCCCATAGCCGCCAGTGGAATCCCCACCAGGTTGTAGATAAACGCCCAAAACAGGTTTTGCCGGATTTTGGCGTAGGTACGGCGGGAAATATCAATCGCATCAACCACACGCTCCGGATTGCTTTGCATCAGCGTAATGCCTGCAGTATGCATCGCCACATCTGAACCGGTGGCCATGGCAATACCGACGTCCGCCGCTGCAAGCGCGGGTGCATCGTTGATTCCGTCACCGACCATGGCAACTACCGCATGCTGTTGTTTCAATCGGCTGACAGCGGCGGCTTTGTCCGCTGGCAATACGTTAGCGAAAACCTCGTGAATGCCGAGCGTGTGAGCCACCGCGTTGGCGCTGCCCTGGTTGTCGCCAGTAATCATCACAGTGTTAACGTTGAGCTGTTGGAGGCTTGCAACCGCTACCCGCGCCTCCGGTTTGATTTCATCACCGAAGGCGAGTAAGCCGATGAGTTGTTTAGAATCGCCAACTCGCGCCAGCCAGGAGATGGTGTTGCCTTCCGTTTCAAGAGTGTCCGCGTGCGTCTTTAGCGCAGATAAATCGAGCCCCAGCTCATTCATCAACCGGGTATTCCCAAGGTTAAGGATTTGTCCCTCGACGGTTGCGGCAACCCCACGGC
>JAGKWO010000099.1 GCA_021151835.1 Gammaproteobacteria bacterium | reverse complement strand
GCCATGCCTTTTATTGCTTCGCCACCGCTGAAGAGCTGGACGATATGCGCCGCGAACAACAAGCACGCGGTGAAACGCCCAAGTACGACGGTCGCGGTTTGAAATTATCGCCCGCCGAAGTGCAAGCAAAACTCGATGCCGGCGAGCCTTACGTGATTCGCATGAAAATCCCGGAAGAGGGCGTGTGTGAAATCGACGATATGCTGCGCGGCAAGATCGAGATCGAGTGGTCACAAGTGGATATGCAGGTGCTGCTCAAAGGCGACGGCATGCCCACCTATCACCTCGCCAACGTGGTGGATGATCACCTGATGCAAATCACCCACGTGATTCGCGGTGAAGAGTGGATCAACTCCGCGCCCAAGCATTTGAAACTCTACGAATACTTTGGCTGGCAAGCGCCGGTGCTGTGCCACTTGCCGCTGCTGCGCAACCCGGATAAATCCAAACTCAGCAAACGCAAAAACCCCACCAGCATCCTTTATTACAAGCGCATGGGTTATCTGCCTGAAGCCATGCTCAACTACCTCGGCCGCATGGGCTGGTCAATGCCGGACGAGCGCGAGAAATTTACCCTCGCCGAAATGCAGCAGCACTTCGACCTGCTGCGCGTGTCATTAGGTGGCCCGATTTTCGATGTAGAAAAACTCAACTGGCTTAGCAGCCTGTGGATTCGCGAGAACTTCACCGTCGAACAACTTGCTGAGCGTTTGCACGGTTGGGCACTCAATAAAGAAACCCTGCTGCAAGCCTTACCTCACGCCCAATCGCGCATGACCACCCTGAGCGATTTCGCCCCACTGGCCAGCTTCCTCGTCAGCGGCATGATGCCGGTGACCGAAGCGAGTTTCGCAGGCAATAAGCTGGATATCGAAAAGCAAAAAGAATATCTGCAATTCGCCCTCTGGCGCTTGGAAGCCCTGCGCACCTGGGAGCGCGACAACCTGTTTGCCGAACTCAAACTGCTCGCCGATCAAATGGGCATCAAGATCAAAGACGCCCTAGCTCCGGTCTTCGTTGCAATCGCAGGCACCACCGCCAGCTTCTCGGTAGTGGACTCCATGCAAATCATCGGCCCCGACATGAGCCGCGCCCGCATCCGCCACGCGATCAATGCCTTGGGCGGCTTCGGCAAAAACAAACAAAAGGATCTGGAAAAGGTGTTTGATAAGCTGGGTGCAGCCACAGAAGAACCCGCGGCCAATAGTTAACCGCTTGATTTATCAATAAAAAACCGGAGTACAAGCCCAAAACTTTTGCTTGACACTCCGGAGGCACCTGCATAAAATGCGCGCCACTCAGAGACAGGATGTTGAAGAATCTGGGGCTATAGCTCAGCTGGGAGAGCGCAACACTGGCAGTGTTGAGGTCAGCGGTTCGATCCCGCTTAGCTCCACCAAATATCGCTCTAAAGTAACAAACAAAAAAGCCCGCATATTAGCGGGCTTTTTTGTTTGTGCAATTTAAGTCCATGCGCAATCCAAATAAAAATTATTTTTCGTATAGCTTAATTGATAGTGATTACCCCTGTGTTTGTTTCCAGGGTTTATTCTGGTTCTTTACTTACTAAGAAATACCTTTCGAGGCTGTTTATTTGGCCGTCTATTGCACTAGAATTGGTTGGTATGGAAAAGATACTTATATCTACAGCAAATAACACTGAGAAACAGTATTTAGCAGCGTTAATTGCAAGACTGTTCTCCCCCAGCGTGATCCGCGAATTTGCGCGGCAAGGTAAGTCGTCTCTTTTTTCAAGGCTAATTAGTGAGTTAGCTCCTTGGGGGCTTTACAGTTCGAATATGTCTGTAGGTGAATTATTCGATTCTGCCTTTGGTGTCTTGCAGAAAAAAGATTTCAGAAACGAGTATGTATACAAAGCTGCGATTGCGCACAAGGTGCTGCTCGGCACTCACTCGCTTAAGTCAGCTGTGATGATAAATGAGTTTAGAGTAGGGAACTGTAAGGCAGATACTGTAATTTTAAATGGAACATCAACTGTATACGAGATTAAATCAGAGCGAGACTCCTTGAGTCGTCTCGAAAATCAGATATCTAGTTATCAGAATGTCTTCGCAAAAGTTAATGTAATTGTTGGAAAAAATCATCTGGGCTTGGTTCTTTCATCTGTTCCAATAGAAGCCGGCGTTCTCCTTCTTAATGATAGGTTTCAAATATCTACTATCCGTGAGGCTACAGATTCTTCGGGTAAAACTAAACCTGATGCTATTTTTGATTCAATACGATTGGATGAAGCTAAGAAAATTTTAAAGCTCTATGGATTTAATATCCCCCATCTACCAAATACTTTGATTGGTCAAGCCCTCAAGAAGGATTTTGTCAGGTTATCCCCTGAAGAGGCACATTATGGAATGGTTAAAGTGTTAAGGGCGACTCGGAGTATGACTTCACTACAAGATTTTGTCAGTAATCTCCCCATATCAATTCAGCAAGCTGCGCTTTCTGCGAATTTAAGAAAACAGGATCAAACCAGAGTTATAAATGCAATAAATGCCCGCGTATCTGACGCACTAAAATGGAATTAATAAAAAATGTATTACCCATATTTTCGTGGAAAACAATACGAGTTGTTAACAATTCGTGAATGCGCAGATTTATTAAAATCAGCTAGTTTCATTCCTATTATCGAGCCGGTTAAAGAAGCCTTAAGTGGATTGGAGCGGGCTCTCGAGGCTGTTTCCTCTGCCGAAGGTTCTGCGATTGTTATATTGAACCCGAGTTATGGAAATCATTCAGATGATGGGGAGGCTATTTGTGGTCTTTTTAGAGATAAGTTTTCGACAGGAGAATATATAACGCCTGGTCTTCTTCTGTCAGAAAGTATTTCTTTGGCTGAAATAGAAGAAATGTTGAATCGATTGGAAGGTCGGGCGGTGAGTTTGATTCATTTAGGGTTTGGTGATGCTTCAGGTTTAAAGGTGTTGGTTGACAAGTTTCCCAATATTGAAAGTCATGTTTTTATTGAGAAGCATTGCGGAAAATTATATCAAAAGAAATTTAAGGTTGGTAAGAAGGTATTACTTAGGGACGGTTTTACAAAACGCCCGAATAGGGAATATCCTCCCATTGAGTTTTTTTCCGATCTGCATGCTACCTTTACCGAAGAGGGTGTTTCGGGTTTTGGTGATTATTTGACGGTAGGTGATGACTACTCTGATAGTGGGGGCCCCGCGTACGCAGTTGCTATTCATCTCACTTTCATCAATGCAGATGAAGAAATGCATATTCATCACTTTGTGTCTAAAACTAATGACACACCGAAAGACCCTGCAAAAAAATTTGCAGAAGCATTAGATAAGCTGATTTTGGCTGTAAATACGCCCAATAGCGGCATTGTAAATACTAGCGCAATAATCGAGTTTAAAGAGCTTCATGCAAAAGGGCATTTTCCCGGTTTGGGTTACGTTAAGAAGCTGTCTATGAAACACCACATAGAAACTTTAATGGATTATTTCAAATAGTGAAGGATGATATGTTTTGTTGCGAACACTGCATTGGGGATAGGCAGTTAACTGCTCAAGTATTTAGAATTTATTCAACTCGAAAAGGTAAGTGTGATTTTTGTGGTGATGATAATATTGATTTAATTGAGCCAAAAGAATTACGAGACAAATTTGAGTCTTTGATATCAACTTTGTATAAACAAGATGACTCAGGACGAAGGTTGAGTCTTTGTTTGAAAGAAGATTGGGATCTTTTCAATCATCAAGCAATGGATGATGCGCGTTCTCAGCGGTTGCTTGCAGAAATTCTAGATGATGGTCAAATTGTTAGAAAGGCCTTCATTTCGGTTGTGGATGATCAGCAGGAACCTCTTGATAAATGGAAGCAATTTAAAGATGAGCTTAAAAATCAAAATAGATTTTTCCTTAAGTCAAGATCAAAAGAAGATAATGAATTACTTGTCGAGCTAGTGGGACATTTGACGTCCAAGTCAATTGATTTAACTCTTAAATGGTACAGAGCAAGAGTCAATCACCATGAAGCAATTCCATTGAATCAAATGGGCGCACCACCTCGAGCATTGGCAAGCCATGGTCGAGCTAATCCTACTGGAATTCCTTATTTATATGTGGCGTCAGATATTGATACAGCCATATCTGAAATTCGACCACATACAGGAGCCACCGTCACAGTAGCTGAATTTTTGGTCGATGAATCCCTTGATTTAATAGACTTGAGAAATCCCAAAAGTGCTATTTCTCCCTTTTTAGATGATGAAGATAAAATATTACATCTAAGCAAAAATTTAATATTTTTATCCGAATTAGGTATTGAGCTTACTCGACCTGTGTTGCCCCATGTTGCTGCGACAGAATATTTACCTAGCCAATATTTGTGTGAGCTAATAAAGGATGCAGGCTATCATGGTGTTGTTTACAATAGCTCTGTTGGCAATGGAATGAATCTCGCGTTGTTTGATCAAAGCAAGGCTCGAGGTATCTCAGTTTGTAAGCGTCTAATCATCCACACCCAGCTTCACCACCCAAGGCATCAGGTTCTCAAGGTCATCACCTGAATTGCGCCTTGGGATTTCCGTTAACAGCAGTTCAACATACTTCACCGGATTCAATCCATTCGCTTTCGCCGTTTCGATAACCGAATATAAAATTGCACTGGCTTTTGCACCGCTGGCGGTGTTGCTAAAGAGCCAATTTTTTCGGCCAATCACAAAGGGTTTTATGGCGCGCTCCGCGCGATTGTTGTCGATACTGAGCTGACCGTGCTGCGTGTACGTGGTGAGTTTTCCCCATTGCCGCAAGGTGTAAGCGACCGCCATACCCAACGTGGTTTTAGGGGCAACCTGCTGCGCAGATTTATCAAGCCAGGTTTTAAATTCAGTGAGTAACGACACGGTGTATTGTTGTCGCAGTGTGTATTTCTCCTCAAACGTTTTGCCTGCGAGCTGCGCTTCGACGCGATACAGTTTTTGAATGTGCGCCACTGCCCAATCGGCGCGGCCAACTTTACCTTTAACTTGTACCTTTTGCGCCTCAATAAATTTTCGTCGCACGTGCGCCATGCAACCCGCAAGTATTGCGCCGGTGCTTTCATAAGCCGCATAGCCATCAACCTGCAAATAGCCTGCATAACCATTTAGGTATTCTTTCGGGCACGCCGCCGCGCGACTAGGTTGATAGTCGTAAATCACGATGTTTTTAAGAGTGCTATTGGGATCAGGGGAATCGCCTCCACTACAGTAGACCCACATGTAGCTTTTCTGATTCTCATCGGCAATAACAATGACCGGTGTCTCATCAGCGTGAAGCACCTGCTGCGCCAGTTGCTTTGTTTTTAATCGCAATAGCAGTGACTCTAGCACAGCGGCGCTGCGCATCATCCAATTGGACAGGGTCTTGCGATTAAGATCGATGTTCAATTGCTGGAACACCATTTCCTGGCGATAGAGCGGCAACGCAAATTGGTATTTGTTGCTAATAATGTGTGCGAGCAAGCTGGGTGTGGCCATACTTTTCGGGATAGGGCTTGCGGGCACAGGGGCGATAATAATTGGCGTAGTCGAATTGTTTTTTTCGCACTGACGACAGGCATATTTGGGGCGCAGGGTTTCAATCACTTTGAGACTGGCAGGAATATATTCCAGCTGTTCGCTTTTTTCTTCGCCGATGCGGTGTAAATCACCATTGCAGCAAGGGCACACTTTATCGGCCGCCGCTACATCAATAATGCGGGTTTCGCGCGGCAGGTCTTTTGGTAATGGCTTGCGACCGCTTTTCTTTTTGGTGGAGACTTGTGCGGTCACTTCTGTATCGTCCGTCGCTAAAGCAGTTTCCTTTTCTGTTAATGCTACATCCTCAATCGTTTCTGCTTCGTTAAATAACCAGTCGAGTTGGTCGGGCGATTTTTCGGAGGACACACCAAATTGCTTGTGTTGGGCCAGCTTGAATTTTTCCCGAAAGAAATCATTCTCTTGTTGTAACCGGAGAATCTTTTCTTTCAGGTTTTTATTTTCTTCAAGGATTTTTTGTGTATCAGTCATGGCCGGATTTTACCACGGCCACCTAAAAAGTGTTTCAACTCGCGCGCTGAAAAAATACCGGTTGATGGCCAATCACATCATAGCCATTAAGTAACCACTGCAATTGCTGCTCGTCGAGCGAGAGTGTTGTGCTGTTGAGGTGGGTCGGCCACTTAAAGCGGGCTTTTTCCAACCGTTTGTACCACAGTGCAAAGCCCGTGCTATCCCAATAGAGAATTTTTAACTTATCGCGTGTGCGATTGCAAAACACGTAAAGCGCAGAGTCAAATGCCGAGCGCCCCAGTTCCTGCTCTATTACCACCACAAGCCCATTGATGGATTTTCGAAAGTCGATGGCATCCTTGTACAGAAAAATTGCGGGTGGATCGACAAAGCAGCACATCACACCAGAGCCTTGATAAAATCCGCCAACCACTGCGCCGATACGCCGGTTGGAATACGCAGCTGAACGGCACCGGCGATGAGTTGAATGCTTTGGCTTTCGGTGGGCTTGGTCGTTACCGCAACAAAGCCACTTGTGTTTGAAGGTTTAGAGAGCTGTGACTTCCTTGTGCTGAAATATTTATTATCAATGCCGCGCTCGGCACAAAATGCCATGGCGGTTTGTCCTGAAGCGGCGTGCTCATCAATCAATGCTCGCCATTGGTCTTGCGTTAATCTGGCCATCATCATTCCTCTGTGTGAAAAATGAGTAGGCTAATGATTAACGGCTACCGTGGATATGTGGAGTTGATTGGACGCTTACGA
>JAGKWO010000047.1 GCA_021151835.1 Gammaproteobacteria bacterium | reverse complement strand
CACCGGCAGACAACATGTCGCGCATGCTTACTTGTGGCATTTTAGTATTCCTACTGGGTTAGGCCTCCATACACCCCGCTCACCAACCAGCATGTTTGTGATTGCTCTTAATATAGAGCCAAACATTAGGCACCCAGGTTTCGCGTGTCGATGTATGTGTGACGTTTGTTAAATAAAGGATTTTTCTCTGGTTCCAGGATGGGACTGACCCTAACCCGAAAAAAGAGGCGCGCTTTATACCACAAAAAAATGGCCAGATAAACCTAAATCCCGTGCGCGCGCTGCATTTCACCAAGTGTAAGGATCTGCATATCCCCCCTAGGCTGAGTCCGATTCAACTTGTACACTAGTGAATCATTAACCAAAAAACTCCAGAGACCCCACCATGAAAGAAACCTGGCGCTGGTTTGGCCCCAACGATACCGTCAGCCTGCAGAACATTGCCCAAGCCGGTGCAACCGGCATAGTTACGTCGCTCCACCACATTCCAACCGGCGCCGCATGGCCACTGAAGGAAATCCTGGAACGCAAAAAACTGATTGAAGATCAGGGACTTGAATGGGCCGTGATCGAAAGCATTCCGCTTCATAACGATATCAAAACCCGCACCGGTAACTTCCAGCACTACATCGACAACTATAAAGAGTCACTGCGTAATGTTGGCGCAGCCGGTATTCAGGATGTGTGCTACAACTTTATGCCCGTGGTCGACTGGACCCGCACCAACCTTAATTACACCCTCGCCAACAACGCCCGCGCCCTGCGCTTTGAGATGAGCGATTTTGCCGCTTACGATGTTTACATCCTGCAACGCCCGAACGCCGAGCAGTCCTATCGCCCCGATGTGCTCGCCAAAGCCAAGGCGCGCCTGGATGCCATGAGCGATGAAGAAAAAACCCTGCTGGAAAAAAACATCATCGCTGGTTTACCTGGCGGCGAAGGCTCTTATGACCGCGAAGGTATTCGCGCCGCTATCGATTTGTTTATCCAGATGGGCGACGACGGTATGCGCGCAAACCTGTTCGCCTTCCTGCACGAAGTGATTCCCGTCGCCGAGGCAGCAGGTGTGCGCATGGCAATCCACCCGGACGATCCACCCTTCTCCCTTTTTGGCTTGCCACGGGTTGTTTCAACCGCTGATGATGCGCGCGCGCTACTCAACGCTGTACCAAGCCCGGCCAATGGTTTAACGCTGTGTGCCGGCTCTTACGGCGCACGCTGCGACAACGACCTGGTTGCCATGGCACGCGAATTTGGTGAGCGCATTTACTTTGTGCATTTACGCAATATCAAACGCGAGGAAGACGGCTCATTCTTCGAATCTGACCATCTGGATGGCGATAATGACATGGTCGGCTTGATTGAAGCCTTATTAGATGAAGAAGACCGCCGCAAAAAGGCTGGCATCAACCTCCCGGCCATTGCGATGCGGCCTGATCACGGCCATTTAATGGGCGATGAAATCGGCAAAGCCGGCATCAATCCGGGTTACTCCTATGCAGGCCGGATGAAAGGCCTGGCAGAATTGCGCGGCGTTATCCACGCCTTAACCAGCTTACGTCGCCGTATTGCCTGATATACCGGGGAGCCCGGCTCCCCAAACACCCAACCTGAATCACTATAAAATCCTTCCATCAGCCCAATAAAGGATTGATCTTGGGCAAAGCCGGTGCGAATCGTTTAGAATGCGGCATCTTTTCAATCAACGCCGAGATTGCCTGAATTCATGTCAGTTACTATCAAAACCCCGGAAGAAATCGAAAAAATGCGCATCGCCGGCCGTATGGCTGCCGAAGTGCTGGAAATGATTGGCCAGTATGTCCAGCCTGGTGTCACTACTGCCGAGCTCGATAAGATTTGCCACGACCACATTGTGAATGTGCAAAAAGCCATTCCTGCCTGCCTTGGTTATCGCGGTTTTCCCAAATCGATCTGCACTTCGGTAAACCAGGTTGTTTGCCACGGTATTCCATCCGATAAAAAAGTGCTCAAAACCGGCGACATTATCAATATCGACGTCACCGTTATTTATGAGGGTTACCACGGCGATACCAGCGCCATGTATTTTGTAGGCCCCCCGGCTCCCCACGCCGAGCGCCTGGTTAAGGTAACGCAGGATTGCATGTACAAGGCCATTAAACTGGTAAAACCCGGTTGCCGCCTGGGCGATATTGGCCACGTAATCCAGGAATATGCAGAGGCCAATTACTATTCCGTTGTGCGCGAATATTGTGGTCACGGGATCGGCAAAGTCTTTCACGAAGACCCGCAAATCCTTCACTACGGACGCCCTGGTACGGGTATGGAATTGCAAGAGGGGATGTGCTTTACCATCGAGCCAATGATTAACGCCGGCAAACCACACACCAAATTAAAAGGCGATGGCTGGACCGTAGAAACCAAAGATGGCCGCCTCTCTGCGCAATGGGAACACACCATGGTCGTCACTAAAGATGGGGTGGAAGTATTAACCGCACGTACCGGTGAAGTGTTTAATTAATGGCTATCAACGATTGGATTGCGCGCGTGCTCGGCAAGCGCGCGGATCAACCCGACACAAGCTCCGCACCACAACCACCCCAGGAACCCGGTAAGCCCATGTCGATGTCTTCTGTGCCCTACTTTGAGCGGCCGTTATTTTTCTTTGACCAAAGCCGTTTTCGTCGCGCGCTCGCTGAAAAACCCATCATCACTGTTTTCAAAGACGCCATTAATGCAGCCAGCACCCAGGCCAATCGCCGTTTTATTGAGGGTGAAGATATTCGCGCCCTGGTTTATGAGCGCGCCTTGTTTATCGATTGTGTGTTGCATTACGCCTGGTATCAATTTGAATGGCCGGACAGCATTAGCCTGGAAGCCGTTGGTGGCTACGGCCGTGGCGAATTGCATCCGGGGTCAGATATCGATTTATTAATCCTGCATCGCCCGGAGGTGCTGGAGCGCTGTAAAAACAATATCGAAAAATTCCTCACATTATTGTGGGACATAGGTTTGGAAATCGGGAGCAGCGTGCGCACCGTAAAACAAACCATCGAAATTGCGCGCACGGATATCACTGTTGCCACCAATATTATGGAATCGCGTACGCTGGTGGGTGATCCATCATTGCGGCAGGAATTAATGCAAGCGTCAGCGCCCGATAAAATCTGGTCGGTTGAGGAATTTTTCCGCGCGAAATACCAGGAGCAACAAGAGCGCCATAAAAAGTACAACGATACCGAATACAACCTCGAACCCAATATCAAAAATGCACCGGGTGGTTTGCGCGATATCCAAACCATCAGTTGGGTTATCAAACGTTACTACGGTGTGCGCACCTTAAAACAATTGGAAGGTAAGGGATTTTTTACCGACGAAGAATTTTCCCTGCTCAATTCCGGCGAAGAATATTTGTGGCGCGTGCGCTACGCATTACACATGGTTGCCAAACGCGCGGAAGAGCGCTTGTTATTTGATTACCAGCGCGAAATTGCCAAATTATTTGGCTATACCGATAACCATGAAGGTTTGGCCGTCGAACAATTCATGCATAAATACTATCGCACTGTGCTGGCCTTGCGCGAATTGAACGACGTGGTACTGCAATTTTTGTCCGAAGCGATTTTGCAGAAAGGCAAAACCAAAAGTGTTGTATCGATTAATGAACGCTTTCAATTACGCGACAACTTCATCGAAGCAACACACACTTACGTATTTGAAGAAAATCCATCGGCGCTGCTGGAAATGTTTGTGTTGATGGCGCAGAACCCGCAAATTGTCGGGGTGCGCGCCTCAACGATTCGCTGGATTCGCGAAAGCCGTCATTTAATTGATGACAACTTCCGTACCAATCCTAAAAATACCCAACTCTTTATTAAATTGTTGCAACAACCAGCCGGGCTGGTTGAACAATTAAAACGCATGTCGCGTTACGGTATTCTCGGTTTGTATTTACCCGAATTTGGCCAGGTTACCGGCCAAATGCAACACGATTTATTTCATATCTATACCGTGGATGCGCACACGCTGAAAGTTGTGCAAAACATGTGTAACTTTTTGTTGCCATCAGCAAAAGAAGATTTCCCCGTTGCCGCGCATATTATGACGCGCCTGCCCAAACTGGAATTATTGTATATTTCCGGTTTGTATCATGACATCGGCAAAGGTCGCGGTGGTGATCACTCCACATTGGGCGCAGTAGACGCAGAAGAATTTTGTGCTCGCCACGGTATTTCACCGCGCGAAACACGCCTGATTTGCTGGCTGGTAGAAAAACATTTATTGATGTCGCAAGTGTCGCAAAAACAGGATATTTCCGATCCGGATGTCATCCATAAATTTGCGCTTGCCGTTGGCGACCAGTTGCACCTGGATTATTTATATTGCTTAACCGTAGCCGATATTAACGGCACCAATAAAGAATTGTGGAATACCTGGCGCGCCAGCCTGTTGCGTCAACTTTATCTGGATACTCGCCGCGCGTTGCGTCGCGGCCTGGAAAATAATGTCGACAAACATGACCTTATTGAAGAAACCCAGCAAGCCGCTATTCGCAAACTCGCCCGCAAAGGCCTGAGCAAAGAACAAGTCCTCGCGCTTTGGGGGGATATGGGTGACGACTATTTCCTGCGCGAAAACTTTGTCGATATCGCCTGGCACACCGAAGCGATTGCCGCGCGCACTGACGACAAACCACTGGTGTTGATTAAAAAAACCACCAGCAAAGAATTGGCCGGTGCGACACAAATCTTTGTGTACAGTAAAAACCAACGGAATGTCTTCGTTGCCGCTGCGACAGCACTAAGCCAATTAAACCTGAGCATTCAGGATGCGAAGATTTACAGTTCAAAATCCGGCTACACCATCGATACTTTCTTTGTATTGAATGAAGATGGAAAACCACTCGGCAATAACGCCACCTTGCTCAAGCAAATCCAGCAAGCCCTGATTGATGAACTAAGCCTGGTGGATAACTATCGCGATGTTATTGGCCGCCGCACGCCGCGCCGCTTGAAATATTTTGCATCACCCACGCGCACATCGCTGAGTACCGACACGATTCGCAATTGCAGCGTGCTGGAAGTTATCAGCCCGGACCGACCGGGTTTGCTCGCGTGTATTGGCCGAATATTTATGGATTTCGATATCCAATTGCTAAACGCAAAAATTGCCACGCTGGGCGAGCGGGTTGAAGATATGTTCTTTATCGCCGACAGCGAAGGCAAACCGTTGAGCGATGCCAGCGTCTGTGAAAAATTGCAGCAAGAAATTCGCGAGCAACTGGACAAACGTGTCGACAAACATTAATTACATTAGCCTCTTATTACATAAGCCATCATGAACCCGGATTTAACGCTTTTACATCCTTATCCTTTTGAAAAACTGGCCGCACTCAAAGCGGCCGTTTCTGCTCCGGCGCATTTAACCGATATTATGCTGTCCATCGGTGAACCCAAGCATGAGCCGCCGGCATTTGTACTGGATACATTGGTAAAAAATTTATCGAGGTTGTCCAATTACCCGACAACCAAAGGGTTACCGGAGTTACGCACAGCAATTGCCGCCTGGGCTAGCAAGCGCTTCCAGTTAAATGCAGGGACTTTTACCGCGGATCAGCATGTGTTGCCGGTTAACGGCACGCGCGAAGCGTTATTTGCGTTTGCGCAAGCGATTGTTGATCGCCGCAAACCCGATGCGCTGATCGTATCGCCCAATCCCTTCTATCAAATTTATGAAGGTGCTGCCTTACTGTCCGGCGCCCAGCCTTATTTTTTAAACTGTACGCCGGAAAATAATTTCATTCCCGATTTCAATGCCGTGCCTGCTGACATATGGCAACGCTGCCAGTTGTTATTTATTTGCTCACCGGGAAACCCAACCGGTGCGGTAATGACTACAGCACAACTGAAAGACCTTATTGCACTCGCCGATAAATACGATTTTGTTATTGCATCAGATGAATGCTACTCGGAATTATATTTTGATGAAGCCAATCCGCCCGCCGGCCTGTTGCAAGCCTGTGCTGAATTGGGGCGCGATGATTTTGCGCGCTGCGTGGTTTTCCATAGTTTGTCCAAGCGCTCCAACCTGCCCGGCCTGCGCTCCGGCTTTGTCGGTGGCGATGCAAAAATTCTGGAAAAATTCCTGTTGTACCGTACGTATCATGGTTGCGCCATGCCCGTTCCCACTCAATTGGCAAGCGTTGCTGCATGGGCAGATGAACAACACGTAATTGAAAACCGCACCGCCTATCGCCAGAAATTTGATGCTGTGCTGGATGTGTTAGCGGGTGTATTGCCAGTCACCAAACCCGATGCCAGTTTTTATCTCTGGCCCAAAACACCGATTAACGGTGAGGCATTCGCGCAACAACTTTTTGCGCAACAAAAAGTGACTGTGTTACCCGGTAGTTTTTTAGCGCGCGAAGCAGATGGCATCAATCCCGGCGAAGATTACGTGCGCCTGGCGTTGGTAGCGCCTTTAGCGGAATGCATTGAAGCCGCACACCGAATCAAGCAATTTGTACAATCACTGTAAACTATGAGCGACGCCAAAAATTTATCCAAAGCGGCGCGTGTGGAATTAATTCTGCAACGGTTGCAAGAGCTTTATCCGCAACCACCAATCCCGCTGCTGCACAAAGATGCCTATACATTATTAATTGCCGTCTTGCTCTCGGCCCAATGCACCGATGAACGGGTGAACACCGTAACACCTGCGTTATTTGCACTGGCGGATAACCCTTATGACATGGCCAAAGTGCCGGTGGAAAAAATCCAGGAAATTATTCGCCCCTGTGGTTTATCACCACAAAAATCCAAAGCAATCTCGGTGCTATCAAAAATGCTGGTGGAAGAGCATGGCGGAAAAGTCCCGGAAGATTGGGATGCACTTGAACGCCTCCCCGGTGTAGGCCATAAAACTGCCAGCGTAGTAATGAGCCAGGGCTTTGGTCATCCTGCATTTCCTGTTGATACGCATATTCATCGCCTCGCACAACGCTGGGGATTAACCACAGGAAAAAATGTCGTGCAAACTGAAAAGGATTTGAAACGATTGTTCCCCGAATCCAGCTGGAATGCATTGCACTTGCAAATTATTTATTACGGACGTGAATTTTGTTCTGCGCGCGGTTGCGATGGTACAGTGTGTGATATTTGCAGGACTTGCTACCCCAACCGCAAGAAACCAAAATTAACGTTAAAGGCGTAATCCCTACCCTGCTTCGCCCCGTTTCAAACGCGGCGAAGCCATAGGAGAATCAAGGCGGATAACGCCACTGGTTAAAAAGAGAAAAACATATGAACACACTTTACGGCATTAAAAATTGTGACACCGTAAAAAAAGCCCGTGACTGGCTGGATAAAAATAAAGTCGCGTATAAATTCCATGACTTTCGTGTAGACGGCTTAAGCGAAACACAGGTCAGTAACTGGATAAATGATTTGGGCCTGGAAATATTGGTCAACAAACGCAGCACAACATGGAAAGAGCTGGATGAGACCAGCAAAAACAATTTCGATGAAAAAAGTGCAGCAAAAATTATTACTGCCAATCCAACATTAATCAAACGCCCATTGCTGGATACCGGCGAGCAGAAATATGTTGGTTTTAAAGATACCGAATACAGCACTATTTTTAATTAAATTTTTGAAATAAACAGGAACTATCATGACTCAACTCTATGCACTCGGTTTAGGTATAGGCACCCAAAATACCAAAGGGGAATGGCTGGAAGTATTTTATGCACTGCCCGTACTCAATCCGTCGCAAGGTAGTGCGCGTGCTATTGCCAACATCGTCGGCTACACCGAGGGTAATCAAGCGATTGCGATTAGCAATAACCAGGCAAGCGAAATCGTGCAGGCGTTAACTATCGCCGGTGATACCGCACAAGCAGAAATTGCCAAAGCACTGACTAATAGCAAGCGTCCGCTGGTGGCCACTTTGCTTGCCACTGACACTAATCCTGCGTCAGTGCCGGAGGGTTATTTAAAGCTGCATTTGCTGTCTCACCGTTTGGTAAAACCACACGGCACCGTGTTGGCAGGAATTTTTGGTGTGCTGCCCAATGTGGCCTGGACCAATCAAGGCGCAATCGATGTGAATGAATTGCCAGCGCGTCAATTACAAGCGCGTTTGAATGGCGAAGAATTGGAAGTATCCTGCGTGGATAAATTCCCCAAAATGACCAATTATGTCGTACCGAAAGGGGTGCGCGTTGCTCACACGGCGCGTGTACGCCTGGGTGCTTACCTGGGTGAAGGCACCACCATCATGCACGAAGGTTTTGTGAACTTTAATGCCGGCACCGAAGGTCCCGCGATGATTGAAGGCCGCATTTCCGCCGGCGTGTTTGTTGGCGCAGGTTCGGATCTGGGTGGCGGCAGTTCGACCATGGGTACATTGTCAGGTGGCGGTAATATTGTAATTTCAGTGGGCAAAGAATCCCTGATTGGCGCTAACGCCGGTATAGGTATTCCACTGGGCGACCGTTGCAAAGTAGAATCCGGGCTTTACATTACTGCGGGCACCAAAGTTGTCGTGCTGGATGATGCTGGCAACGAAGTGAAAACGATAAAGGCCCGCGAACTTGCCGGCGTTTCCGACCTGGTATTCCGCCGCAATTCCATTACCGGTCGCGTTGAAGTCGTCACCAATAAAAGTGCATTGCAATTGAATACTGCGTTACACAAAAATTAATCCGTAGAGGCGCAATTTACTGCGCCCTGTTTATTGCACATCAACACCAAATAATTCCGGGCGCGATAAATTGCGCCCCTACCAATAACCATCACGCACATTTTTGTGCAACACCGAGGCGATGATCATGGGCGCACAGTGGAAAGCCAAACATAAAGAAGAAGCATCTAATGCTAAAGGTAAATTATTTACCAAGCTCACCAAAGAAATTATGGTGGCAGCACGCAATGGTGCCGATCCGGATATGAACCCGCGCCTGCGCCTTGCCGTAGAAGCCGCAAAAAAAGCGTCGATGACTCGCGAGACTTTGGAGCGCGCAATTAAAAAAGGCTCCGGCCAACTTGATGGCAACATCAACTACGAAAAAGTCACCTATGAAGGTTATGCGCCGCATCAAGTACCGGTTATTGTTGAATGCCTGACCGATAACGTAAATCGCACGATTTCCAATATTCGCGGTTTATTTCGCAAAGGCCAGTTAGGTACGTCGGGTTCAGTGTCCTGGGATTTTGATCATCTGGGAATTATTGAAGCGAGTCCAGCCAATAAAGACGCCGATATAGAAACTGCGGCAATTGAAGCGGGCGCACAAGATTTTGAAAGCGATGATGATGGCAGCGCAACTTTCTATACCGATTTGACCGATCTTGATTTGGTCTCCAAAGCGCTGCCCGCGCACGGCTTCACTGTAGTTTCTGCAAAACTTGGTTACCGCCCAAAAAATCCGGTGAGTCTGACAGGAGAAGCATTAGCTGAAGTAGAAGCATTTCTTGCTGCCATTGATAACGACGACGATGTGCATGAAGTGTATGTGGGCCTCGCTGCTGGTTAACGGAGCACAGCCTTCACCTATCTTATTCAGCAGCGCCCATTAAGTGGTGCTGCTGAATAAAAAATTGTACTAATGTAAAAAATCCGCACCTGTTGGATCAAATACCAAAAACTTATTGCCGGTTAAACGCAATCAATGCATCAGGCTTATCAGTAAACACAGCATCTACACCCAACGATTGCACATAACGCCAATCTTCCTCGTGATTCACGGTATACACCCAATTTTTTAAACCACGCTGTTGTGCATCATTAATCAACTCCGGTGTAATAAAACTTAAATGGGTATTGAATGAATAAGCGTTAAGAGGCTCACAGCACGCAGCGTAATCGAGCGGAATACCTTCAATAAGAACGCCACGCTTTACCGCTGGTAATTCCTGCAAGCATTGGAAAAGTTGTTGGTGATCAAAACTGGAAACGATGTACTGCTCGTAGGATCCCTGGTGGCTTTGAATATAATCCTGCAAGATTTTTTTTAATGCAGGCACAGTATTTTGACCTTTGATTTCAATATTGAGTAATGCTTTATCACCCACCAATTCCAGAACCTGCAGCAGTGTTGGAATTGGCTCGCCATTATCCAATTGTTGCTCGCGCAAATAGGCGAGGGATTGGTCAGTGATAATCCCCTGCCCGGAAACAACTCGTCCTAAACGGCGGTCGTGGGTAACCAGTAATTCACCCTCAATTTGAAACACATCGATTTCGACGGCATACACACCAAAGGCCAATGCACGGGCAATCGCTGCCAGGCTATTTTCCGGTAAAGGTGTCGGCCCCATTTGAGGCCCACCGCGATGAGCAATACATAAGAGCGGTTTTGTTACATTTGACATCATTTTGCGCTCATTCAGTTGATGATATTTACTATAATGCCAGTCACTTCCTTGTCGGCCAAGTGCGCTGGAACGCTTATCGCGTATGCAGGTCTCTGATAATGGATTTGCATTTTTCCCTTTTGATTTCAAGACAGGTGTTATTGTGGAAAGTATTCTCGCCACACTGGAACAAATTACTACTCACAGTATATTTTCCAAATTATTAATCGTCGCATCCTGCATATTGATCTTTTATGCAGCATCCAAATTACTCGATAAAATTATCCACGATGTGAGTGTGCGCCGTGCGTTCGGCGATCTGCGCGTGCTTTATATGACACGCTTGATGAATATCGGCATGGTGTTTTGCTGCATCGTAGTGATCTGTTTGATTCTGGGCCTTGGCTATAGCGAAATCTCGGTATTTCTTTCATCAATTTTCGCTGTGGTCGGTATCGCATTATTTGCGCAATGGTCGATATTGAGCAATGTCACCGCCAGTATGATTATCTTTTTTAGCTTTCCCTATAAGGTTAATGACCGGATTAAAATCCTTGATAAAGATGATGATATGCGCGGCGTAATCGTGGAAATTACCCTTTTCCACGTAATCCTTAAACGCGCCGATGGCAATTTAATCAGCTACCCCAACAGTTTAATCCTGCAAAAAGCAGTGGTCAGGCTTGATCATCCCGAAATCGAACAGATCGCAGAAAATGCTGAAGAGCAGGACCGCCTGAAGTTCGACCAAATGAGCCTGGCCGATAACCCCAATCCCCGTAAATTGCGCCAGCAAGAATAATGCTCCCTCTTCCACCCTCAATGAGTGAATAACCATTGAGGGTGTTATCGATCATTTTCCTGCGGACACTCATCCTAAAAGTTGATACCCAAAACCATTTTGGTTGTTTTTTTGTTAGCGCTATCAAATAGCATTTACCGACGCCAAAAGTCACTATATAGTCGCCGCGCTGGCCTTATCTTACCTGGAATAAAAACAGCAGATAAAAAGATTGCGCTTACACAACGCACGCTCGCCATGCCCTACAAGACCATAAACCAGCCCAACATAACAATAACGGAGCTTTGGAATTACCATGCAATCCCTGATCAAGACCTTTACATTCTCCCTGATGGTTGCAGGCCTGACAGCCTGCGGTGGTAGCGGCGGCGGCACTCCCGCGCCAGGCGCCAGCTCACAATCCATCAGTTCGCTAGCACCAGCAAGCACAAGCATTTCGAGTTCGAGTATTTCCAGTTCTTCTGTAACAGTAAGCTCGTCTATACCCTCAAGCTCGTCTATACCCGCAAGCTCTTCAGAAACTTCAAGCAGTGAGGCCTCCAGCCTGGCAAGTGGCGAAAGTACGCTTACCGCCACAAGTTACACCGGCTATACCCTGGCAAAAATTGAAAATTGCGGCATGAACATCAGCGCCCCGGAAAAAAGTTTTGCGATCTTTGCTGACTATGACGGAGGAGTGCAAAACCAAAACCTTGTAGCGCTCGGTTTTTATAATTGGAATCATGTGGGCACTGTTAACAGCAAACCCATTCCCAACGAGTGGGATAACATTACTCTTTCGGCCGCCAGCTATAACATCCCGGCTAATGCCGCGACTAATAACAGTTGTAACAACGTTGATAGTGTGAATGCAATCCTGGTTAAAAAAATCGCCAACTGGGATCGCCAGCATTCCAATGGTTTTGGCAGAAGCTTTACTTCTTTTGGCCAAAAATTTGGCAATGTGGAAAATCTGGTACTGGATTTAAAAATAAATTCGGCAAAAACCAAAACGCACACACCTGCAGAATTAAAAACTGTCTATAACAGTTATCTCTCCAACACGTCGGTAATTGACACCATCGAAGCTGGCAAAGTGAATTTAGGGCTTACGTTTGAAACCAGTAACAACTTGCGCGCAGCCATCACTATCGAAATAGATCAACTGCTGTATGCAGATCAATGGGTGCGAGTCACCATCCCCGCAAGCAGCTTGCGTTACTACGAGGAAGTCAATTACGTCCAAACCACACGCGATGCGTCATTATTCTCCAATTTAGTGATTAATAATTTGCTTATAGTGGCGGAGACGCGCACTAACGCGGTATTGCGCGGCAGCATCAGCGGCTGGAATGAAAACGCACCGCCACCGGAGCGCTTTAAAGAAGTGGATGTGAGCTTCAAGAAAATTGAACTGCAGCTGAAATAAAAGCAGCCGCGAAAATTTCTTTTGGCAGAAAAAAATTATTGCTATTACAATAATTTTTTCTGCCAAAAGAGTGCCTGCCCAACGGCAGGATCCAACGCATAACCTGCAAAACCAAATTTTTGATAGGCGCGCTTTGCTGTTTCGTTTCCCTGCAAAACTTCCAATGTCAATTTACAGCATCCACGTTCATGTGCAATTGTTTCCAGCGCAGCCAATAATTTCTGGCTAAGTTGCAGACCGCGAAATTCTTGCACCACAACAATATCGTGAATATTTAATAACGGCTTGGCAGAAAACGTGGAGAAACCCTCGAATGCATTCAATAACCCGGCCGGAACCCCGTTAACATAAGCCAACAACGTGATGGCGAAACTGCGTTTAGCCAATTCTGCAACCAACGAGTGTTGCACTTGCTCTGCAAGTGCAACACCGCCACCCATAGGGTCCATGGCGTAAGCATTTAGCAGATACACCAGATCTTGCGCATGCTGCGGATTGGTATAATCCGCTTGCAGGATTTCAATAGTTTGCTCTTCCACCATAAACCCTCTTTCGCTGATCAACCGAACCGGGATTCTTCCAATCCATAAATGTCCGTTTGGAAAATAAATAAATGTCCCGCTTGCGGTTGTTGCTCCAACGCTTTTTCACTTAAACCAATTCGCGCGCTGGTTACAGCGAGCAAATTTAATTGTTCACCACCAAACGCAACACAAGTCGCTTGCGAAACCGGCATTGTTAACACCAAATCTATATCGCCATCAGGCGCATAGCGCACAACGCGATTACCGCCCCACTGCGCATTCCACACATAACCTTGCGCGTCCACGCAAGCACCATCCGGTTCTACACCGGGTTCGGTTTGCGCAAATACCTGGCGATTGGACAGTGTTCCACTAGCAGCATCAAAATCATAAACATTGATGGTGTGTGTAGGCGAATCGGCGTGATACAACTTGCGCGAATCCGGACTCCAGCAGAGTGCGTTGGAAATATGCAGGCCGGTGAGATGCTGGTTTATGTTTCCATCAGCATTCAATGAATAAAGTGATGCGCATTGATCCGGTGTGTTTTTCTGGTCGAGGATTGTGCCCATCCAGAAGCGCCCCTGGCGATCACAACGCCCGTCATTAGAGCGGTTTCCCGTTATGTGCGCTTCCGGTTTCGCGATCCACTCCACAGCACCGGTGCTGTAATCAAACCATGCAAAACCGGATTCAAACGCCGCCAACAGGCGCGAATCATTTTTCGCAAACGCAAAGCAACAAAGCTTTTCCGGTAAATTCCAGTGCGCAAGTTTTTTAGTAGCCAGGTGATAACGATAAAGTTTTGCGGAATGGATATCCGTCCACCAAAAACATTGGTCCAGGGAGTTCCACTGTATGCCCTCGCCTAATACGTTTTCGCAGGGCACGGTATCAATGAGCGTATAGTTAGCCATAATTATTATCTGGATGTCGTTGCATTTTCTTTTATCTGTAAACAGCAGTGTAAAATTAACTGTAAAACAGTTTGCAATCCCGCAAATAAAAAACGCCCCACCAGGGGCGTTTTATACCAGTCCCATCAGGGCACGAAGCTTACCACCAGATACTGTAGAAGGCGACGAGTATCACTACCACACCAACGCAGGCAGCGTTATAAACCGGCTCGGTTTTAAAATTGATGCCGCTGAGATCGATTGCCTTCTCCTGATCCTTACCGCCCGCCGCATAGGTAACGGCAATCGCAAGAACAGCACAAATCACGAACACCAAACCTACGCGATCCATAAACGGCAAGCCGGGGTAAAACTCTTTAAATGCAATCGATAATAAAATGGACGAGATACCTGCAACCAATGCAGAAGTCGCGGTCGCCTTTTTCCAGAAGAAACCAAACAAGAACATCAACACAATGCCCGGTGTGAAGTACGCGGTAAAATCCTGGATAAACTGGAATGCCTGATCTGATTTACCGATCAATGGCTTGGCGACAACCAACGCAATAATTAATGAGATAGTTGCAGCAATACGACCCACATTGACCAGATGCGCTTCTGATGCCGATGGCTTGATAATTAATTTATAAATATCCATGGTGAACAATGTGGAAATACTGTTTACCTTCGAGCTGAGCGATGCGCAAATTGCTGCAACCAGACTGGCAAAGACAATGCCTAATAAACCGTGCGGAAGCAATTTCATCATTTCCGGATAAGCACGGTCAGATGGTGACAAACCGGGAATCAAACTCGCTGCGGCAACACCAGGCAACACAACAATAACAGGCATTAACACTTTCAAATAAGCGGCCAATGCAATCCCCTTTTGCGCTTCCTGCAAACTTTTTGCGGCAAGTGTGCGCTGGGTGATGTATTGGTTGAAGCCCCAATAAGACATATTCATCACCCACATACCGCCGATTAATACCGAAATACCGGGCAGGTTTTGGTATTGGGGATTGCCTGGATCAAGAATTAAATCGAATTTTTCCGGAACTGTTTCCAGCAACGTAGTGAAACCATGCACTATGCCTTGATCGCCACCAATTTTTTCCAAGCCGAGATAGGTAATTAATAAACCACCCAATACTAATAACGTTACCTGGAATACATCGGTAAAAGCGACCGCTTTCATGCCGCCATATATTGAATAAGTGAATGAAAAAACTGCAAGGCCGATCATGGCATAAGTCATTTCAACTCCGGTTACCGCTTCAATCGCCAGCGCACCGAGATACAAAATAGACGTGAGGTTAACCAGCACATACAAGGTTAACCAGAAAATCGACATCACGATGCGCACGCGGCGGTCGTAACGATTTTCCAAAAATTGCGGCATGGTATAAATCCCCTTCGCCATAAAAATCGGCAGGAAATAT
This sequence comes from Gammaproteobacteria bacterium, assembly GCA_021151835.1. Taxonomy (GTDB): domain Bacteria; phylum Pseudomonadota; class Gammaproteobacteria; order Pseudomonadales; family Cellvibrionaceae; genus Cellvibrio. The sequence goes on along the minus strand of JAGKWO010000047.1, from coordinate 13,617 downwards.
TTACCAACGATGAAGAGTGTAATAGCGGACATCCATTCGTAGGATGCAATAGCAATACCGGCGGCATAACCGGCACCGGACATACCGACAATTTGTTCGGCAGAAATATTCGCGGCAATCAGTGAAGTACCGACTGCCCACCAAGGCAAGGATTTACTCGCGAGGAAATAATCTTCGGCGTTTTTTTGATGCCCGGCTTTTTCGCGCGACACATAGTACGCAATGAAAATCAGCACCATGGCGTATAACGCCAGAATAGAAAGGTCTAACCAATTTAGGCTATTAATCATTACCGGAGATCTCCTGACTACTTATTGAATTTTATTTTTATAGCTTCAATGAGCTTTTGGTAATCAGGATTACCGCAACCATTACGCCATAATCATTAAATACGCCCTCCATCTACGATAAACTCTTGCGAGGTAATCATGGCGGCGTCGTCGGATGCCAAAAACAAGGCGAGCTTGGCAACATCGTGTGCACCCAGACGTTTTTTCAGGCACACACGTTTCATTAACTCTGCTTCTTCTTCCGGTGAGAGCCATTTTTCCAATTGTTTGGGGGTTGCAACCCAACCCGGCAAAATGGAATTCACCCGGATATTATCGACACCGTAATCCGTGGCCAGCGCTTTTGAAATTCCCAAAATCCCCGCCTTGGCAGTGATGTAACTGGCAAGGTTGGGTGGACCAAATTGCACATTGATGGAACTGATATTAATGATCGAACCACCACCCAGTGCTGCCATCATCGGTTGCACAGTTTGTGCGGCAAAAAATGCCGGGTGCAAATTGATCGCCAAACCGCGGTACCAATTTTCTTCCGTGATACTGCGTGTGTCGTAGCGCTGGTCATTAGCGGCGTTGTTTACCAATACACTGATTTCCCCCAGGCTTTCAGCGGCCTTGAGAATGCTTTGTTTAAGCGCGCGGATATCACTGACATCGCACGCCGCAAACCAGGGGCGAGCCCAGCCTTTGCGGGTAATTTCATCGCACAGCGCTTCCCCGCCCGGTACATCTATATCGACAAACGCCACCTTTGCGCCCTGGGAAGCAAATGCCTCGACCAGCGCCGCACCGATTCCCGTGGAGCCGCCAGTAATAAACACGGCACGCCCTTCCAGACTGGGGTAGCGGGTATATCCTTGATGGCTTGAATAGCTTTGCATGTTGAATTCTCTCTGGTTACACGCGGTCATTACCGTTACTTAGCTTAGGCAGAAAACCCTTACCCTTGCAGTTTATTTCGGTTTTACCAGAGAGACATTAATTAACTGCATAACCTCTTGTAACAAGGCTTTTACCGCTTTACTGGCAGATTCCTGATCGCCAGCACAGATCGCATCGTAAATACGTTTATGGTCTTCATAATCCGCCGTCAGCACCCCTTTTAACTGGTTAGTGCTAGCGATGCTGACCCGCAACGCGACCTGGATAAACTCACGCAATTGGAAGAAAAAGCGATTTTTGCTCGCCGCCAGGATTGCGCAATGGAATTCAATATCGGCCGACAGTGGATCATCCTGCCCTTCATCGGCTTTTTTCATACGCGCGAGCGCATCGCTAATGGCTTTAATTGCAGCTGCATCCTTATAGTTTTCGGCGGCCAGTGCGGCGGCTTCCGGCTCAATCGCCATCCGCAATTGCGTGAACTCACGCAATAATTCCAATGACGGGCGCGCATTTAAGGTCCAGCCCAGTACATCGGCATCAAACATATTCCAGTGGGTACTGGGCATAACCCGGATACCCTGCCGCGGCCGCGAAGCAATCAAGCCCTTGGCTGTCAGCATTTTTACCGCCTCGCGAGTAACACTGCGGCTGATGTTAAATTGCAGCGATAGCTCCGCCTCTGTAGGGAAGGATTTATCAATCGCATATTGACCTTGCACTATCGCCGCACCCAATTGATGGGTTAACTGGTGAGTGAGATTACGCCCTGTATCCAGCATGTTAATTAGCCTATTTATATTATATATTTATGCGCTCCCCGACAAGACTTATTCGCGTTGGATGAAATCAATAAGTCCCGGGTTGGTAAGGGAAACGCTGTTGTGACCCCATAAAACAAAACCCGCGCCTGAAAACAGGCGCGGGTTATTTAACAAGAGGATATAGCTTTAGTCACGCAAAATATGCAGTGCAATAATTATTAACGATTGATTCCTGCGTTATTCCTTGTTCGCGATATTGTCGGCAATCTCTTCCAGGTTGGAGTGACGAACATCTTCACCGTTCACCAGGTAAATTACGTACTGCGCCAGGTTGCGCGCATGATCGCCAATCCGCTCCAGCGCGCGCAGCGACCAAATGATATTGAGCACACGCGTAATACTGCGCGGATCTTCAATCATAAACGTCACCAGCTCGCGCATGGCCGTGCTGTATTCCATATCGACCTGCTTATCGGTTTGCACCACCGTCAGCGCAAGGTCCATATCCAGGCGGGCAAATGCATCCAGGGCATCCTGCAACATGCGCGAGACATGGTTGCCAATGTGACGCACTTCAATATAACCGCGCGGGGCATGGCCATCTTTATTCATGGCTATTGCCTGGCGAGCAATTTTTGTTGCTTCATCGCCAATACGTTCAAGGTCAGTAATCGCCTTGGTAACGGCGATCACCAGACGTAAATCACTTGCTGCCGGCTGGCGCCGGGCGAGAATGCGCACGCACTCTTCATCGATAGTGACTTCCATGGAATTCACTTTGGTATCGGCACGCACTACTTGTTCAGCGCGCTCCAGATCCGCATCGATCAATGCCTGAATCGCATCGTTCACCTGACGCTGGGCCATGCCACCCATTTCCGACAAATGCGTGCGGATGGTTTCCAGCTCAAGATTGTATTGTTGCGAGATATGATGAGTGTGACTCGTAATATCCATAACCATGATGCGCCCTCCGCATTAACCGTAACGGCCGGTGATGTAATCTTCAGTTTGTTTTTTGCTGGGATTGGTGAAGAGCGTGTCTGTTAAATCGTGCTCGATCAAATCCCCCATATACATAAATGCGGTGTAATCCGAAACGCGCGCAGCCTGCTGCATGTTGTGGGTCACAATGACAATTGTGTATTGGTGCTTTAATTCGTTAATCAGTTCTTCAATCTTTAATGTTGAAATCGGATCGAGTGCCGATGCCGGTTCGTCCAATAAAATCACTTCCGGTTCAATGGCAATTGCACGCGCAATGACCAGGCGTTGCTGCTGGCCGCCGGACAAACCAAATGCGTTGTCATGCAAGCGATCTTTTACTTCGTCCCACAGTGCTGCACCGCGCAAGGATTTTTCTACCACCTCATCCAACACACGTTTGGATTTCACACCTTGCAAGCGTAGACCATAAGCCACATTTTCGTAGATTGTTTTTGGAAATGGATTTGGTTTTTGGAACACCATTCCTACCTGGCGACGCAATTCCGCTACATCAACTGCTTTGTCATAAATATTGGAACCTTCCAATAAAATTTCGCCTTCAATACGGCACGCGTCAACCAAATCATTCATACGATTGAAACAACGCAGCAATGTCGACTTGCCGCAACCGGATGGACCAATAAACGCAGTCACTTTCTTTTCCGGGATTTTCATATTTACCGCGTTCAATGCGCGTTTCGGACCATAAAACAAGTCGAGGTTTTTCACTTCAAGCTTGATCGGTTCTACCAATGCTGTTGGGCTCATAATCGGGGCCTGTGTAAGACTCGGTTAAATTTTGATTAACAATATATTTCAAAATAATGACAAATTTATTACAAAACCATTGCGCAATTAATCCGACGCACTTCGATATTTTTCACGCAGGTTATTGCGGATTTTGATCGCGGTGATATTCAACGCAATAATCAGCATCACGAGTGTTAATGATGTTGCATACACCAGCGGGCGCGCTGCTTCAACGTTCGGGCTTTGGAAACCTACGTCATAAATGTGGAAACCCAGGTGCATAATTTTTTGGTCAAGATGCAAGTACGGGTAGTTGCCATCCACCGGCAACGCTGGAGCCAGCTTAACCACACCCACCAACATTAATGGCGCGACCTCACCCGCTGCGCGCGCGATGGCAAGGATCAAACCGGTCATCATTGCCGGTGTTGCGAGCGGTACAACCACTTTCCACAGGGTTTCTGCTTTGGTTGCCCCCAGCGCGAGACTGCCTTGGCGAATCGTGCTGGGGATACGTGATAAACCTTCTTCCGTCGATACAATCACAATCGGCAAAGTCAACAGCGCGAGCGTTAATGAAGCCCAGAATAAACCCGGTGTACCAAATGTTGGCGAGGGTAATGATTCCGCGTAAAACAATTCATCCAGATTGCCGCCAAGCGTGTACACAAAAAATCCCAAACCGAATACACCGTATACGATGGAAGGAACACCGGCGAGGTTATATACAGAGATGCGGATAATTTTTAAGAAGGTTCCCTGCTTGGCATATTCGCGCAAATAAATTGCCGCGAGCACACCAAACGGCGTCACCATAATGGACATGACAATCACCATGGTGAGCGTGCCGAAAATCGCCGGGAAAATTCCGCCCTCAGTATTGGCTTCACGCGGCTCCGCAGTCATAAACTCCCAGAAGCGCTCCAGGTACTGACCTGATTTGGCAAGCACACCCATTTCGTTGGGGCGAGTCACACGCACGATATGATCAAAAGCAACCACAACTTCTTTACCATCAGCAGTGCGCGCAATTAATTTATCGCGCGTTGCCTGTGCGAGAACTTCGTCGCGTTCTTTTTTGATGACATCATATTCGGCTTCCAGTGCCGCACGGCGCTCCGCCAATTCTGCATCGGCATTTGCCAGTTGTGTACCGGTCACTCCATCCAACTCCAAACGGCGACGCTCCAGGCGCAATTCATCCATTTGATTGTTGATACGGCCTATGTCTACTTTTTCTATGCGATGAATTTTATCGTGCAATTCCAGGGCGCGCGTCAAGCGTTGATCGAGCTGCTGCCAGAAATCTGCACTGCTCAATTCGCTGACAATATTATCCTGCTCTTTGATTGCAACCGGATAACCGTAGAAGTTTCCCCACTCACGCCGCTCAATCGAAATGGCATCGGCGGGATATTCCCATTTTTCCATACCGGTATCGAGAAACCACGCGAAGTCACGGCCATTGACATCGCGGTTACCCATTTTAAATAAATGGCGAGTAATTAATTCCACATCCGGCGCAACGGTGTAACCACCATCGCGCGCAACAGCGGCAGAAATAACTTCATCGCGCACCGCTTCGCCCATCACAATCTGCCGCTGGCCATCGCGGTCAACAATGGATGTTTGCAAAATATCGGCGGGCCAGAAGTGGCCAAAACCGCGCACCGCAATCAATCCCAACAGTCCAAGTACCATCAGCATACAAATGGCAACGGCACCGCCGTTTAACCAGATCCAGGGCGAGCCGCTGCTGAACCAGGAAGTTTTTCGTTTCAATAAATTTTTCATCACAAGCTTCCGAAAAAAGTCATCTGGAAATTACAGATTGCTATAGCGTTGGCGCAGGCGCTGACGAATAACTTCAGCCAGGGTATTTACTACGAAGGTCAGTGCAAGCAATACCAACGCGGCGAGGAATAGCACACGGAAGTGCGTGCTGCCTACAGCCGTTTCCGGTAATTCCACAGCAATATTTGCAGACAAGGTGCGCATGCCTTCGAAGATATTGAAATTCACCACCGGGCTATTACCGGTTGCCATCAACACAATCATGGTTTCACCGACGGCGCGACCAAACCCCATCATCACCGCAGAAAAAATACCGGGACTTGCCGTTGGTAACACCACACCCACCATGGTTTGCCAGGGCGTTGCGCCCAATGCCAATGACCCTTGCGTGAGATGACGCGGCACACTGAATACTGCATCTTCCGCGATAGAGAAAATACTCGGGATAACCGCAAAGCCCATGATAATGCCAACAACCAGCGCGTTACGTTGATCGTAATTAACACCGTTATCGGTAAACCACTGGCGCATGCTGCCATCAAAAAACCAGACTTCGGTTAATGGGCTCAGTGCTACACAAGCCCAGACAGTGGCAATAATCGGCAATATGACGATTACTGCTTCCCAGCCTTCGGGCATTTTGTTGCGGATGCTTTCCGGAAATTTACTCCAGATAAATCCGGTCACTAACATAATTACCGGTAGCAAAATTAAAATACTGAAAATGGCCGGCAAATGATTTTCGATAAACGGTGCAAGCCACAACCCCGCAAGGAAACCAAGGATTACCGTTGGCAACGCCGCCATAATTTCAATGGTCGGTTTTACAATGCCACGCAATTTTGGAGTCATGAAATAGGCGGTATAGATCGCGCCCATTACCCCCAGCGGCACCGCAAACAAAATCGCAAAGAATGCTGCTTTGAGCGTACCAATCGACAATGGTACAAAACTCATTTTGGCTTCGAAGTTGTCGCTACCGGATGATGCTTGCCAAATATATTCCGGCGCATCGCGGCCCTCGTACCAGACTTTCTGCCAGAGCGAACTGAAGGATACTTCCGGATGTTTGTTCCACACATCGAGCAATGATAAATTTTTGCTGTCATCAATTAATAACGCGCGATTATTAATGGGTGATATCGCAATATTGCTAATGGATTTATCGCCCATGGATTCCACTAACAAAGTGCGTTGTGAAGTACCAAAATAAATGCCGATGTTGCCTTTATCATCGCCGGCCCAAAAACCACGGCGGGCAAATTCAGGCGCAAAACCGGTGATGGAACCTTCCAGGGAATCAAAATCACGCACATGGGTTACGTGATATTCATTGTGCGGGTCGCGCACTAAAAACCATTGGCTCACATGACCTTCGCTCGTACCAACTACCAATGAACCGGTGCCGACCAGAAATTGCATCGCGGTAATCTTGCCATGGGGAACAACCACCGCTTCTTTGCGCTCGGCGGCAGAAGGGCTAACAATTTTGTATAAAATAATTTGCGATTTATTCGTTGCCACGACCAGATGCTGCGCACGCTCATCGATTTGGATATGGGTTGCAGTTGCGCCTTGCGGTAAAGCTGGCAGGGTAAAAATTTCCTGTTCAACGGTGACGGCGCCGGTTATCAAATTGCTACTACTGCTGAATACTCCGAGCAACAAGCGATTATCTGCCGTAGCGGCACCAATCAGCGTACCACTGGATGTTTCCTGGATAGCTAATACATTGAGCGCACTGCCCTGCTCATCCAGTTGAATGGGTTGATCACCTAATGGGAATGTCAGGCTGGGAGTAATCTGGCGCTTGTCATTGGGATAACTGAGTTCGTATTCAGTTTTTGCTATCGCCACCTGGCCATTGCTATAACCGTAGGCCACCAGACCGTGATCTGCGGTACTGGTTGCCAGCACTGAAAATTGCGCCGCTTCAGGTTTGGGCATCTGCGCTGACAATAAGGTTTTACCATCATTAACCGTAAAAAAACTTACAGCGCCACTGCGTTTGAAATTGCCACCAATTTCCTCGTAACGCTCCAGCGTGAGGAATTCGGTTTTATCATCCGGCGCCTGGTGAAGGGCTTCCGGTGTATAAGTTTTAACAACCTCCACCGACGCGCCGCGAAACAATGGCGCGATCTCGGAAAATAAATAGAAAAATATCAGGCCTAATGAAAAAACAACCGCCATGCCGGCGGTCATCACTCCATAACGGGAAAGGCCATCCTTAAATTTGCGAAGGCGACGCAGACGGTTACGCTGCTCGAGCGTCGGCATCAAACTGACTGGTTCTTTTACCAAGGGAATGGGTTCGGACATGGTCTGCTCACCTGATTAAACTTCTGGCACCTGAATGCTAACAACCGAAAATGACACTTTTGTTACAAACCGGGAAATCACTGTCATTTTTCTGTAACACAACTATTGCGAGCGAAAAAAAGCCGCCGATGTAACGGCGGCTTGCGCTAAAACCATAATTATTTTTGCAGTACAGCCAACGCTTTGCTGGTCATCGCTTCCGGCAATGGGATGTAGCCATCGCGCACTACAGTTTCCTGGCCTTGTTTGGACAGAACCATTTTCAGGAATTCAAGTTGCAAGGTATCCAGCTTGCGGTTCGGGTGTTTGTTGATGTACACGTAAAGCACGCGCGCCAGCGGGTAAGTACCGTCCAATGCGTGGGCGGCATCAGGAGTGATGAATGGCTGGCCATCTTTCTTGGACAGTGGCAATGCACGCACACCGGACGTGATGTAACCAATACCGGAATAACCGATACCATTGATGGATTCAGACACACCCTGAACTACTGACGCAGAACCCGGTTGTTCATTGATGCTGGCTTTGAAATCACCTTTACACAGGGCTTCATCTTTAAAGTAACCGTAAGTACCGGATACTGCGTTACGGCTGTAGATGGTGAAATCGCGGTTCGCCCATGCCCCTTGCAAACCGACATCGCCCCAGCGGGTGATATCTTTTGCTTCACCGCATTTGCGGGTCGCAGAGAAGATTGCATCAACCTGTTGCAGGGATAAGCCTTTGATCGGGTTATCTTTGTTGACATAAACCGCCAAAACGTCAATTGCCACAGGAACCGCTGTTGGTTTGTAACCGTGCTTGGCTTCAAACGCCTGGATTTCTTCAGACTTCATTTCGCGGCTCATTGGACCGAAGTTCGCAGTACCTTCGATCAATGCTGGTGGTGCAGTAGAAGAACCGGCACCCTGGATCTGGATGTTTACGTTGGGATACAGTTTTTTGAAATCTTCGGCCCACAAGGTCATCAGGTTATTCAGGGTGTCAGAACCGATTGAGTTCACGTTACCTGAAACGCCGGTTGCTGCCTTGTACTCGGGCAACTTGGGATCAACAGCAGCTTGCAGCGCAGCGGCGCAAACCATAGAGCCAGCAAGTACCAGCCCTTTAATAATGTTCTTGGCGTTCATAGAGCGCTCCGTTATTCATCACGTAGGTAGGTTTGGAATGGCGAGTTATAGCTCGCCATTGGCAGCTACTTTAACGAGCGAATATGACACTAATGTGACGGGGCGGATTTTTTGTCACAAATGTGTCTCACAAGCGTCATAAACCTGCTCCAAAAACAACAACACCAGCCGAAGCTGGTGTCTGGAGACGCTAAAACGGTCTATTTGACCACGCGTAAACCCGGGCGCTTGGGGCTATCACCTATTGACCGCACTGGCGATGGTGGTGGGCTCGGTGGCGTTGGGGAAGGAGGCGTTGGCTGGGGATTTACCTCCGGCTCAAACATCATTCCCTGGCCGTTTTCGCGCGCATAAATACCAAGGATTGCGCCACAGGGAACATAGAGGTTATTGACCACACCGCTAAAGCGCGCATTGAAGGAAACGGCCGTGTTATCCATAAAAAAATCTTTTACGGCGGTGGGCGATATGTTGAGGATTATCTGGCCATCTTTATTAACGTGTTGCTGCGGCACCTGGGTGCCTTGCACATGGGCATCGACAAGAATATGCGGGGTGCAATTGTTATCCAGTATCCACTCATAGATAGCGCGTAAAAAATAAGGGCGGCTGGATGACATGGACATACACACTATTCCTTAAAAATAAACATCGCGGACAAGGTACAGGGATTTAACGGGAGACTCAAATAAAAAGGGCGACTTGCGTCGCCCTTTTTATTGATCTGAATACTGCTTATCAGTGAATATCCCGCCAGAACTCACGGTTCAGGAAGTACACAAAAATAAACAGGATTACCAGGAAACCCAGTACGTAATAACCAATTGACTGGCGCTTGACCGCAACCGGCTCAGCGACGTACTCGAGGAAGTTAACCAGGTCATATACAGCTTCATCAAACTCTGCCTGAGCCATAGAGCCTTTTACTTTACCTTCCTTCAACGCACCACAATGCTCATCAATTTCAACCTGACCTACATCGTTACGCAACGCGCCGCCGTGATGGTTCAGTTTTGGACCGGCACCACACTCAAGTAAACCTTGCGGGCCAATCAACACGTGTGGCATACCGACGTTAGGGAATACGCGGTTGTTTACACCCCAGGGGCGGGTGTCGTCCTTATAGAAATTACGCAAGTAGGTGTAAATCCACTCCGGCGAACGGGCGCGGGCAACCAGCGTCAAATCCGGTGGAACCACACCGAACCAGACTTTCGCCTGCTGCGGTTTCATTGCAATTTCCATCAGTTGGCCGATACGCTGATCACCAAAAATCAGGTTTTGCTCCATCACATCGTGCGGAATACCCAGGTCGTCAGCAACACGCTCGTAACGTGAGTACTTGAGCGAGTGACAGCCCATGCAGTAGTTGGTGAAATACTTTGCACCACGCTGCAACGACGCTTTGTCATTCAGGTCCGGCTCCATGTGATCACAGGGAATGGCGCCGCAATTGAATGAACCTTCTGAAGCAACCGCCTTGATAGGCACCACGGCGAGAATCACAAATAACGCAAAACCGGCAGCCACCAACAAACCAGGCAAACCTTTGGCTTGGGTACGAGTGGGTTCAACCAGATCTTTATCGCGCGCCGCCAGGATTGGCAGTACCGCAAAAATAATCGCCAGCAGGAAGCAGAACGCGATCAAGAGAGCAGGAACATCTCCACCAATATAATCGAAGCCCATCCAGGCAAAAATTACTGCGAATGCACCAGACAACACCCATGAAACTTTGGATTTGGCTTTTTCCGGGCTGGTAGTTGTCCATACCGGCATGGTGACAAAGTATGCAAAGTAGAATGCAGTAGCAATTTGCGACAGCAAGGTTCTGCCTTCAGTAGGCGCCTTGACCCCAAGGTAACCCAACACCACGAACATGGATGCAAAAGCAATCAACGCGATACGCGGGATATGGCCACGGTAGCGCATGGATTTAACTTTACTGCGATCCAGCCAGGGCAATACAAACAGGATGGCAATCGCCGCCGCCATCGCCACAAAGCCGAGGAATTTAGCGGTCAATACCATTGGGCCCAATTCGATTTGCATGGTCACGGCACGCAACACGGCATAGAACGGGGTGAAATACCAGACTGGCGCAATGTGGGTTGGGGTTTTCAGGTTATTCGCTTCTTCGAAGTTGGCGTATTCCAGGAAGAAACCACCCATCTCCGGCATGAAAAACATAATGAAGCAGAAGGCAAACAGGAAAACAGTGATACCAACCAGATCGTGCACAGTGTAGAAAGGATGGAACGGAACACCATCGCGCGGAATACCATTTTCATCTTTGTTCTTTTTGATCTCGACACCATCCGGGTTGTTAGAGCCAACTTCGTGCAATGCAAGGATATGCATTACAACCAGCGCCAACAAAACGATTGGGAGAGCCACAACATGCAGGGCAAAGAAGCGGTTCAGGGTAATGCCGGAAATCAGGTAGTCACCGCGAATCCACTGCACCAGATCTTCACCAATACCAGGGATAGCACCGAACAAAGACACAATTACCTGCGCACCCCAGTAGGACATCTGGCCCCATGGCAATACGTAGCCCATAAAGGCTTCCGCCATCAATACCAGGTAAATCGTCATACCGAAGATCCACACCAGTTCGCGCGGGGCTTTATAAGAGCCGTACATCATGCCGCGGAACATATGCAGGTAAACAACAATAAAGAATGCCGATGCACCGGTGGAATGCATGTAACGCAGCAACCAGCCGAAATCCACATCGCGCATAATATATTCAACAGAAGCAAATGCACCTTCTGCCGAAGGGTTGTAGCTCATGGTCAACCAGATACCGGTAACCAGTTGGTTTACCAATACCAGCAGCGAAAGCACACCAAAGAAATACCAGAAGTTAAAATTCTTGGGTGCGTAGTATTTACCCATATGGGTATCCCAGGCACGTTGTACCGGAAGACGCTTGTCAACCCACTGCCACAATCCAACTAACCAATTCATCTTTAAGCCCCTTGATCTTCGCCAATCACAACTACAGCATCACTCTCATAACGATGAGGAGGAACTTCCAGGTTTAATGGAGCGGGAACACCGATGTAAACGCGACCCGCCAAATCGTATTTGGAACCATGGCATGGACAGAAGAAACCACCCTGCCATTTTTCACCGCCTAGATCCGCTGCGTGAACATCGGGGCGATACATGGGTGCACATCCAAGGTGGGTACAAACACCCAGCAGGATTGCAAATTCTTTATTGATGGCGCGCTCAGGATTTTTTGCGTATTCAGGTTGCTGAGGCTCCTCCGAGTTTGCATCCAGCAAAACTCCCAACTCTTCCACTTTTTTAAGGCTATCCAGCGCTGCCTGGGTACGGCGTACAACAAATACCGGCTTACCACGCCACTCAACGGTAACCATTGCACCCGGCTCTACCTTGCTGAGATTGTATTTAACAGGAGCACCGGCAGCTTTCGCCTTGGCACTCGGGTTCCAGGAACCCACAAAAGGCACTGCAGCACCAACCACACCAACCGCACCCACTGCACAAGTGGCTCCGATCAATACACGACGGCGCGTTTTATTTACAGCGTCATTACTCATGACGAATTTCTCCCCTAACAGCTAACGGCTAGCAAATCGCCTAAATCGCGCTGCGACTTTGCAAAAACTCTGATACCAAGTCCGACGACAAAGGATTTATTGGGTGACTCAAGAAAAGGCGGGCAATCTTAATGAATTCACACACGGCTTACAAGAATAACCACACACAATCAGTGGGTTATAGACCCGCCATTTTAGACGTAAAAAAACGCCCAAGCCAGAAAAGACTTGGGCGTTTTTTTGATGATCATCAAGCAGCAACCATAAAAGCCACTGCATGAAATCATTAACGCTTGGAGAATTGCGGCTTTTTACGTGCTTTACGCAAGCCAACTTTCTTACGCTCAACCTCACGGGAATCGCGGGTAACGTAACCGGCTTTACGCAATTCGCTACGCAGGTTGTCATCGTACTCCATCAGAGCGCGAGTCAAACCGTGGCGAATAGCACCTGCCTGACCAAAGCTACCGCCACCAGAGACAGTAACATTTACGTCAAACTTCTCTACCAGGCCAACCAGCTCGAGCGGCTGACGAACAACCATGCGCGCTACCGGGCGACCAAAGTATTCGTCCAGAGGACGATCATTTACAACGATATTGCCAGTACCAGCAGTGATAAACACACGTGCGGTAGAGGTCTTGCGACGGCCTGTGCCGTAAAATTGTGCTGCAGACATATCGGCTCCCCTTAGATGCTCAGTTCTTTAGGTTGTTGAGCAGCATGTGGATGCTCATTACCCGCATAAACTTTCAATTTTCTGAACATTGCGCGACCCAGTGGACCTTTCGGCAACATACCTTTAACGGCGATCTGGATGGTGCGCTCCGGAGCCTTCTCGATCAACTTCTCGAAGGTGGTAGATTTGATACCGCCAACAAAGTTGGTGTGGTGGTAATAAACCTTGTCAGTAGCTTTACGGCCAGTAACACGCACTTGCGACGCATTGATAACAACGATGTAATCACCGGTATCAACGTGTGGAGTGAATTCTGGCTTGTGCTTGCCACGCAAACGCGAGGCAATTTCCGCAGATAAACGGCCGAGAGTTTTACCCGCCGCATCCACGATGAACCAGTCATGTACGACAGATTCAGGTTTGGCAATATAGGTCTTCATGTTA
>JAGKWO010000008.1 GCA_021151835.1 Gammaproteobacteria bacterium | reverse complement strand
CCATTTGCACTGCATAAATCCTGTGCGATCATCATGTTAGCAGCGGTTATTACCTTTTTACTAGAAGTTTGTCACAAACACTATGGCCTTGTTACCTATACTTGAATTTCCCGACCCACGCCTGCGCAATGTCGCCAAACCCGTCACAGAAGTGGATGCTACCATCCGCAAGCTGGTCGATGACATGTTCGAAACCATGTATGAGGCCCCCGGTATCGGTTTGGCCGCTACGCAGGTAAATGTCCATAAGCGCGTAGTAGTTATAGACTTGAGTGAAGATAAATCCCAGCCGCTGGTGTTTATCAACCCGGAAATCGAGGTTCTCGACCAGGAAACCAGCGAATACGATGAAGGCTGCCTTTCCGTTCCCGGCTTCTATGAAACGGTGGTGCGCCCCGGCCATATCCGGGTAAAAGCGCTTGATCGCGATGGCAACGCCTTCGAAATTGAGCCGGAAGGGCTGTTGGCTGTTTGCATCCAACATGAACTCGATCACCTGAATGGCAAGTTGTTTGTCGACCATATCTCCCCATTCAAACGCTCGCGTATCCGCAGCAAGCTGGAAAAAAAGCACAAGGCGGAAGCGCGCTGAGCCATATAAGGCGCTTAGGGCGCCTTTTTTATTGTTAGCGATTTATCCCTCAGCGATTTCACAGGTTATCCATGAGCCAAGGTTTACGTATTATTTTTGCCGGCACGCCGGAGTTTGCGGCGGAGCATCTAAAAACCCTGTTGGGCAGCCGCCACCAGGTGATTGCGGTTTATTCCCAACCGGATCGCCCCGCCGGGCGCGGCAAGAAACTGAGCGCTAGCCCGGTCAAAGAGGTTGCACTTGCCAATAATATTCCCGTGTACCAGCCACTGAATTTCAAGGCGCCGGAAGCAATTACCGAGCTTTCTGACTTGAACGCAGACCTGATGGTGGTGGTCGCCTACGGCCTGATCCTGCCGAAAGCAGTTCTCAATGCGCCGCGTCTCGGCTGTATCAATGTGCATGCGTCGATTCTGCCCCGCTGGCGCGGCGCGGCGCCCATCCAGCGCGCCATTGAAGCCGGAGACACCGAAACCGGCGTGACCATTATGCAAATGGATGTGGGCCTGGATACCGGCGCTATGCTGATCAAAGCTTATTGCCCGATTTTATCCGACGATACCGGCGGAAGCCTGCACGATAAGCTCATCCAGATTGGCAGCCCCGCGTTGCTGGAAGCCCTGGACCAACTACAAACCGGTACCGCCACGCCGGAAAAACAGGATGATTCATTAAGTAATTACGCCCCAAAACTCAGCAAAGAGGAGGCGGCGTTAAACTGGCTATTACCGGCCAGGGAACTTGAACGGAAGGTTCGCGCGTTTAACCCTTTCCCGGTTGCACACACCAAACCAGCGGGTGCACATGACGATCAACGCATCCGCGTCTGGGCCGCCAGCGCGAGCGATAAACCAGTGACGACCACGGCCGGGTCAGTCAGCCAGATTAATGACCAGGGCTTATGGGTCGCCTGTGCCGAAGGGCATTTGGTCATTGAGCAATTGCAATTGCCCGGCAAAAAAGCGATGAAAATTGATGACATCCTGCGTGGCCATCCGGATTTATTCAGGATTGGCGATCAACTGGAACAACCAGCATGCTAAGCGTACGCGCGGCGGCGGCGCAGGTCATAACACAAATTCTGGCAGCAAAAGGCTCATTATCGAGCCTTTTACCGCCAGTTTCGGCAAAAATAGCCGAAAATGACCGCCCTTTATTACAAGAACTCTGCTTTGGCACCTGCCGTTTTTATCCCCAACTACAGGCCTATACCGAATGCTTGCTGGATAAACCATTGCGCGCCAAAGACAATGATGTCCAGGCGCTGTTATTACTCGGCCTTTATCAATTGCTGCACACCCGTATTCCTGACCATGCTGCCATTGGCGAGACGGTAGAAGTTACGCGCCAGATTAATAAATCCTGGGCGACCAGCCTGGTAAATGGTGTCTTGCGCAGCTTCCAGCGCGATAGCGCCAAAATTAACGATTTTTTAAGCACAAACCGCGCTTTTAAAAGCAATCATCCGGCCTGGATGGAAGCGATGATCAGCAAGTGCTGGCCGGAGCAATTTGAGCAATTGATTGCTGCGAACAACCAGCATCCACCGTTTAGCCTGCGCCTGAATACACGCAAGATCGCCCGTAATGACTATCTCTCACTGTTGAATGCTGCTGGGATACATGCCGATCCAACCCCATTCAGCCCTTACGGTATTACCCTCGAAAACGCCGCCGACCCCCGCAAGCTGCCTTATTTCGCAGAGGGCTGGTTCAGTGTGCAGGATGAAGCTGCGCAATTGAGTGGCGATCTGCTGCAATTAGCACCCAATTTGCGCGTGTTGGATGCCTGTAGTGCCCCTGGTGGTAAAACCGGGCACTTGCTGGAGTTGGAGCCAACCCTGACGGTAACCGCCTTGGATGCCGATGAGCGCCGCCTGCATCGGGTGCGCGAAAATCTCGCCCGCCTGAGAGTCAACGCGAAGGTAATCTGTGGCGACGGCACCAGACCGGCCGATTGGTGGGATGGTGAGCAATACGACCGCATCCTGCTGGATGCGCCCTGTTCGGCGACCGGGATTATCCGCCGCCATCCCGACATCAAAGTATTACGTACCCCGGAGGAGCTTGACCGGTTGGGGGAGCTGCAACAGCAACTGTTAAACAGCCTCTGGCCATTGCTTAAACCGGGCGGCGTCTTGCTGTACGCGACCTGTTCGATCATGCCCAAGGAAAATACCCGGGTTATCGAAGCCTTTGTGGCACGCCAGAAAGATGCGAGTTGTGATCAGCTCGATGTTGAATGGGGCCTGCCACAACCCCGGGGCAGGCAACTGCTACCGCAACGGGATGGCCACGATGGTTTTTACTATGCGCGACTGCGCAAAGCGGGTTAATGCACACTAGGCTTTGCAAATAACCGGAACAGCGGATAAAAGACTCACAATAACAGGCGAATTATGAAAATCATTATCCTCGGCGCAGGACAAGTCGGTGGCAGCCTCGCAGAGCACCTAGCCAATGAAGCCAACGATATTACTGTTGTCGATACCGACGAGGCGCGCCTGCGCGAGTTGCGCGACCGGCTGGACATCAGCGTGGTGACTGGCGAGGGCTCGCATCCGGATGTTCTGGCCCAGGCAGGCATGGAGGATGCTGACATGCTGGTGGCAGTAACCAGCGATGACGAGATCAATATGATCGCCTGTACCGTGGCCGAAAACCTGTTCCACACCCCCACCAAGATTGCGCGCGTGCGCGCGACCTCTTACCTGACCCATCAGAAATTGTTTGAATCCGGCGCGATTCCTATTGATGTATTAATCAGCCCGGAACAGTTGATGTCGGAATATATTTTCCGCCTGATCGAACAACCCGGCGCCCTGCAAGTACTGGATTTTGCCGATGGCAAGGTGCAACTGGTCGCCGTCAAGGCCTACCACGGCGGACCACTGGTGGGCCAGGAACTGCGCTTCTTACGTGAACACATGCCTGCGGTCGATACCCGTGTTGCGGCCATTTACCGGCGCAATCGCGCCATTATGCCCACCGGAACGACGGTGATCGAAGCTGATGACGAGGTTTTCTTTATAGCGGCCAAAGCCGACATTCGCGCAGTGATGAGCGAGCTCCGCCGCCTGGAAGTAGCCTATAAACGTATTACCATCGCCGGCGGAGGCAATATCGGTTTACGGCTGGCGAAGATGCTGGAAGGCAAATACAACGTCCGCGTTATTGAATACAACAAACCGCGTGCGATCCGCCTTTCAGAGCAACTGGAGCGCGCAATTGTGATTCAGGGCAGTGCGTCCGATAAGGATTTGCTGCTGGAAGAAAGCATCGAAGATACCGATGTTTTTCTCGCCCTGACCAACGACGATGAGGCCAATATCATGTCCTCCATGCTGGCCAAGCGCCTGGGCGCCCGCAAAGTAATGACGCTGATTAACAACCCGGCCTATGTTGACGTGGTCCAGGGCGGGGATATCGACATCGCGATTTCCCCGCAAACCACCACCATCGGCAGCCTGCTCACCCACGTGCGCCGCGGTGATATTGTGAATGTACACTCCTTGCGTCGCGGTGCGGCCGAAGCGATCGAAATCATCGCCCACGGCGACGCAAAATCATCAAAAGTTGTTGGCAAGGCACTGGAAGATATTGACCTGCCGGAAGGCGCCAATATCGGCGCGATTGTGCGGCAAGGCCCGGATGGCGATGACGTCGTCATTGCCCATGACGATGTGGTGGTGCAATCCGGCGACCATGTGATTATTTTCCTGCTGCAGAAAAAACATATCCGCGATGTGGAAAAACTATTCCAGGTCGGGTTCAGCTTCTTCTAACCAAGCCCCGGTTAACTGGCGGGTTGAGGGCTCAATTCAGGTTTGCCCAAAATGAAGGGGCAAAACGAAAATCCGGCCCGATGCTACCCAAATGCGGCACCTTCCCGGATAGACCACTACTCGGTTAAAACGGGCATTCCGATAGATAAACTGCGGCTGCAAGGAAAAATTAAACGTATCGCCAGGAGTATGCACTGCCCCCGGACGCTGTTATTTGCGGGCATCACACTCAATCCTGTCCGCAAACAAGCTGATTTTTTACGTCATAAGTACCTGATTTATAGTCAACGAATCCCTTATGATGCTGCCGTTCCCTAATCAAACAGAAGCCCACACAGATCGTACCCGCACAGGAGCACTTCATGGCAAATGTTAAGACCCAACTCGTAGTACTCGGCAGTGGCCCCGGTGGCTACTCAGCAGCTTTCCGCGCCGCTGACCTCGGCCTTGAGGTTACCCTCGTAGAGCGTTATTCCAGCCTTGGCGGTGTCTGTCTGAACGTGGGTTGTATTCCTTCCAAAGCGTTGCTGCATGTGGCTGAGGTTATCAATGAAACCAAACATGCCGATAATCTCGGCCTCAGTATCGGTTCGGTCACCCACGATCTGGATAAAGTCCGCGCCTATAAGGACTCAGTAGTCAGCAAACTGGTTTCCGGTGTTGGTGCCATGGCGAAAGGCCGCAAGGTGCGCGTGGTGGAAGGTTACGGCAGCTTTACCAGTGACCGCCAATTACAAGTGGTGAAAGGCGATGAAACTACGCTGATTGACTTTGAACACGCCATTATCGCCGCCGGCTCACGCAGCGTTAAATTGCCGTTTATCCCTGAAGACCCGCGCATTTTCGACTCCACCGGCGCCCTTGAATTACGCTCGGTGCCGGGCCGCCTGTTAGTCATTGGTGGCGGGATTATCGGCCTGGAAATGGCTACCGTGTATGAAGCATTGGGTAGCAAAGTGACCGTGGTGGAATTCGCCGACCAGTTGGTACCAGCGGCTGATAAAGACCTGATCGCGGTGTACAACAAATACAACAAGGGTCGCTTTGAAGTGCTGCTCTCCACCAAAGTGGAAGCCGTCACCGCCAAACCCGAAGCCATCGAAGTTGCCTTCAGCGGCGCCCAGGCGCCGGCAGCGCCATTGCAATTCGATGCAGTGTTGGTAGCCGTGGGCCGCAGCCCGAACGGTAAATTGATCGGTGCCGAAAAAGCGGGCGTCACTGTCGATGAGCGCGGCTTTATTCCGGTTAACGAATACCTGCAAACCAACGTGCCGCATATCTATGCGATTGGCGATATCGTCGGCCAGCCCATGCTTGCCCATAAAGCCACCCACGAAGGCCACGCGGCGGCGGAAGGTGTTGCCGGTCATCCGCATAAATTTGAGCCGCTGGCAATTCCATCGATTGCCTACACCAGCCCGGAAATCGCCTGGGTTGGCCTGACAGAAAAGGAAGCACAGCAAAAAGGCATCAATTTCAAAACAGCGGTATTCCCCTGGAGTGCCAGCGGCCGCGCTATTGCAGCGGATCGCAGCGAAGGCAAAACGAAGTTGATTTACGACGCAACGACTGATCGTTTACTGGGTGCCGGACTAGTGGGTATCCACGCCGGTGAATTACTCGGTGAATTAACGCTTGCGCTGGAATTCGGTGCGAGTGTGGAAGATATTGCCCTGACCATCCATGCCCATCCGACCCTCCACGAATCCGTCGGCCTGGCGGCGGAACTGGGGGCCGGTACGATTACTGATTTGCCTAACCCCGCCGCTAAAAAGCGCTAATCCCCCGCAAGCCCGAAAACAGAGAGTTGTGTTGCAACTCTCTGTTTTCGCTTTCTCACCAACCGCTTCGTATTGTTAGATTGGCTTGACCCCCTGGGGAATTTTGAATAACCAATCGGGATCATAAGTCGCTTTTACCTGCCGCAAGCGCGGGTAATTTGCTCCGTAATATGCCGCTTCATAATTGCCGATCAACGGGTCGATATAATTTACGTAGGCACCGCCCGTAGTCCACGGCGCAAGCGTCTGCCGGAAACTGTTAACCCATACCTGCGCCGCATCGACCTGGCTATTGGCGGTACCTTCAGGAAACCAGGTGTAATACTCCACGCTAAATAGCGCGCCGCGATGCACAAATGCCGTTTCGTCCGCAGCGACTTCATCAATGGCGCCACGCATCAGATCCATAATCATCATGCCGAATTTACCGGTGAGCTGGCTGTCCAGGATGGCTTGTTTCAATACCAGCAGGCCAGCCTCCGGAATCGCTTTAGCGAAAAAATCCGAGCTGGCAGCGAACGCATTACGCGGGTATTGCCCCTGCGGGCTAGAGCCCTGCACATGGCACGCGGGGACACTGAACCCACCGCATCCACTTGACATTACCTTGCGATACGGCTCGGTAACCTTGCCCACCCACAAGGGCGTTGCAGCGGATTGCTGTAAAAAATGCTCCCAGTGCGGGGCCATATCGGCAATCGAGCCAATACAAAAAGCACGAATTTGCAGTGCAGGCGTGTTAAATCGCGAGTTCCAGGCGGGAATTGCCTGGGCCCAGATATGAGGGGGGGAGTGTCTCCGGCCAAGCCTGCCAGGCCTGCATAACATTGATGAAATCATTGAAATCGAAGTAGGAATCAAAAGTAGTGATATCGGCAGCCGTATGGGTCTTGAATGTAAAGCGAGTGACCACACCGAAATTCCCGCCGCCACCGCCACGCAAGGCCCAAAAGAGATCCGGATGGTTGTCTGCATCGCATTGGATTATCCGGCCATCCGCCAATACCACTTCAGCAGCCAGCAGATTATCGCAGGTCAAGCCGTACGCGCGGTCCACAATACCAATGCCACCACCCAGGGTCAGGCCACCGATGCCTACAGTCGGGCAGCTCCCCGCCGGAATGCCAACACCCTGTGCGCCCAACTGGTCATAGATATCCACCAGTTTGGCGCCTGCGCCTATAATCGCCGTGCCGGGTCCAATCCGGATGCTATTCATCTGCCCGAGGTCCAGCACAATACCTTCGGTAGCAGAATAACCGGCATAGCCATGGCCGCCGGAGCGGGGCACAATCGCCAGTTGCTGGGTACGGGCAAAAGCCAGGGTTGCCTGCACATCTTGCGCCGTGGTGCAACGCACGACGGCAACCGGCTTGATGTGATCAAAGCGCGTGTTATAAACCCGGCGCAGGCCTTCGTAATCATTTTGCCCCGGCAGCACCACGCTGCCGCTAAGTTGTGCCGCCAGTTGCGACCAAACGCCGCTTGCTGAAGAAACACTGCTGCTGGAAACAACGCTGCTATCAGTGCTGCCACCTCCACCCCCACACGCACTTAATGCAGTGGAAGCGAGGGATACAGCCAAAAATTTTCGACGATCCATAATCGCTCTTACCCGTTATTAATGGTGTAGAAAACACCTCGTGTGATGGGATTCCAGAGCGCGTGTAGTAGTAATTAAATTTGTTGTTATGGTTTGGGTGGCTTACATCAGTTTAGAAACCCATTTAGTTTAGAATGCTCTCCAGTTTAGAAGCCTCTCCAGCACCCGCCAATCGATAGGATTGGTTTCATTTAACAGGTAAAGGCCCGCGTGTGGCAACTTCACAAACATCACATCTTTTTAGCGCGACTACGCATCTAATACTTATCCGCATTAATAGGCGCGCAAAAAAAATGCCCGATCAATATCGGGCATTTTTATCAGTAAAGTCACTGCAACTTTTTAAATAACCATTACCCCATCCGCTTCAATCAGCGAATTGCGCGGCAATTGATTGATGCCGATAGCGGCGCGCGCAGGATAAGGCGGCTGGAAATATTGGCCCATCACTTCATTTACAATCGGAAAATTTGCCAGATCGGTGAGATAAATGTTCAGCTTCACCACATCTTTCAAACTGCCGCCAGCTGCTTCGCACACAGCTTGCAAATTTTTAAATACCTGGTGCGCCTGTACAGCAAAATCACCCTCTACCAATTGCATGGTTTTTGGGTCCAGGGGAATTTGGCCGGAAAGATAAACCGTGTTGTTCACCTTCACCGCCTGGGAATAAGTGCCTATAGCTGCCGGCGCGTTGTCGCTGTGGATAATGGCTTTATTGGTCATGGGAGAACCTTTTAATTGATAGTCATAACGGGAAGCGCAGGAGTATAAAACAAAATCCCCCGCGCTCCTCCTTTTTCAAATCCCTCCCCACCGCACCCTTTGTTAAAGGGAGCGAGCCTCCCCTTAGGAGCGTGACGCGTAGCCAAGGCGGATTTTTGTAAAAGGGATTTAATTTTTAGAACGATTCACCCGAATCACAAAACTCAGGTTGCGGATGCGGCGCATGATATTGGCAAGGTGGATGCGGTTGTGGACACCGATACACAAATGGATCACGCTGTTGTGCGCATCGCGCTCATGGACATTAATGTGCTCAATGCTCGCACCCTGCTCAGTAATACGCGTCGCCAGGGTAGCGATAATGCCGCGATCACTTTCCACTTCCACACGCACGTCCACCAGGAATTCGCCGCTCACATTTGCGGCCCAATTTACCTGGCTGATCTTATCGGGATAATTGCGGATTTCAGCGATATTGCGGCAAGTATCCTGATGGATCACCAGCCCTTTCCCGGAACTGACATGGCCGATGATCGGGTCGCCGGGGATTGGCCGGCAACAGCGGGCGAAGCTGATCATCATGCCTTCAGCGGAATCGATAGTAATTGCCGAACCAACTAAACCACTGCGCGGTTTTGCTTCAGCGTCCGGTTGCAGCACTTTCACAATCGAATAAACCACTTTATTACCAAGGCCGATTTCTTCGTAGAGTTTCTCCATCGAATCAACCTGGGCGCTTTGCAAAATCTTGTGCTGTTTTTCCTCGCTGAGATGTTCGAGGTCCAGATGGATTTCCGCGAGTGCACGGTTAAGCATGCGTTTGCCGAGCGTAACCGATTGGTGATGGCGCTGGTGCTTGAGGTAATGGCGAATCGCCGAACGCGCTTTTGCAGACACCACGAAATTAAGCCAACCCGGGTTCGGCTGGGCCCCCTGCGCGGTAATAATCGCCACCTTTTGCCCGCTTAACAACGGCTGCGATAAGGGCGCCATACGCTCGTTAATACGGCAGGCCACGCAAGTATTGCCGATATCGGTATGCACCGCGTAAGCAAAATCGACCGGCGTGGCGCCGGTGGGTAACTCCACAATTTTGCCTTTGGGGGTAAAGACATAAACTTCATCCGGGAATAAATCGATCTTCACGTTCTCGATAAATTCCAGCGAGTTGCCCGCATTCTTTTGCATCTCCAGCAAGCCTTGCACCCATTGGCGCGCACGGCTATGGCTGGCATTGATGGTGGCATCGCTGTTTGATTTATAAAGGAAATGCGCCGCGATGCCGCTATTGGCCATCTCGTCCATTTCCTTGGTGCGGATTTGTACTTCAATCGGCACGCCATGCATTCCCACCAATACCGTGTGCAGCGATTGGTAGCCGTTGGTTTTGGGAATCGCGATGTAATCCTTAAATTCGCCCGCGACCGGTTTGTAGAGGTTGTGCACTACACCAAGCACGCGGTAACAGGTATCCACACTGTCCACAATGATGCGGAAGGCGTAGACATCCATAATCTCTTTGAAGAATTTTTTCTTCTGGCGCATCTTCTCGTAGATGCTGAACAAATGCTTTTCGCGCCCGATCACAATCGCGGTGATATTTTCCTTGAGCAGGCGTTTTTCAAACGACGCCTGGATTTGTTCCACCAATTCTTTGCGATTGCCGCGCGCGGTTTTCAATGCAGCTTGCAAGCGCGTCGCGCGCAGCGGATACATGCAGTAAAAACTGCGATCCTCCAGCTCCAGGCGCACATCGTTCATACCCAGGCGATGGGCAATCGGCGCATAAATTTCGAGGGTTTCTTTGGCGATACGGCGCTTTTTGTCCGGCGGCATCGCTCCCAGTGTGCGCATGTTGTGCAAGCGGTCGGCGAGTTTTACCAGGATTACGCGCAGATCATTGGCCATCGCCAATGCCATCTTCTGGAAATTTTCCGCCTGCTTTTCCGCGTGGGATTCAAATTCAATCTGCGTCAGCTTGGAAACCCCATCCACCAGGTTCGCCACCGATTCACCAAATTGGCCGGAGATGGCTTTTTTGCTGATGCCGGTATCCTCAATCACATCATGCAACATGGCTGCCATCAGGCTTTGATGGTCCATATGCATACCGGCAAGGATGTCGGCAACGGCGAGGGGATGGGTGATATAAGCTTCGCCGCTGCGGCGTTTCTGGCCGTCGTGGGCTTGTTCGGCGTAGAAGTAGGCGCGCTTCACCAAATTGATTTGGGAAGGTTCGAGATAAGACGATAGCCGATGACTAAGGGCCTCGATGGTTTGCACGCCTTTCTCCAGATTTCATTGCCAGCATGGCTGGCATCGGGTTTCCAAAAACACAACTGCCACTCATGGAGATGGTGGCAGTTGTTGGAAATTAAATCTCGTTGTCGTACACACGCTCTGGCTTGGGCTGGGGCAGGGTGTCTTTTTCCAGCAGGATGCTGGCGTCGATGAAGCCTTCTTCAATTTCGCGCAGGGCGATAACGGTTGGCTTGTCGTTCTCAGGGGCAACAAAAGGGTCTTTGCCGCCGATAGCCAATTGGCGGGCGCGCTTGCTACCAACCATCACCAGCTCAAAACGGTTATCGACGTGATCCAGACAATCTTCAACGGTAATACGTGCCATAAGTTAATGCTCTGTTAAAAATAAGGCTCTGACGGGCCTTGGAATTCGGGGCGCTTCAGGTCCAAAGCGCCAGGGGGGTGGCTATTATGCGTTGCAATGGCAAATCTGCCAACCGCGCTGGCTAAAATCAAGCCAATAAACTCTTTAACAAATCGTTATGACGCTCTGCCTGGCGCGCCAGGCGGATATGCTGGCTGGTAATCAATGCCTGGAACTGGGCCAGTGCGACAGTAAAATCGTCATTGATAATCAGGTAATCCGCTTCCACGTAGTGGGACATTTCGCTGATTGCCTCATTCATACGCGCCTCGATCACCGCCTCATTATCCTGGCCGCGCCCGGTCAAACGCTGGCGCAAACAAGCCAGTGAGGGCGGCAATATAAACAGGCTGACAGTCTCCGGCATCAACTTGCGCACTTGTTGTGCACCTTGCCAATCGATCTCCAGGATCACATCAATGCCCTGGTTCAACGTATCCACTACCCATTGTTGCGAGGTGCCATAAAGGTTGCTGAACACCCGCGCATGCTCCAGGAATGCGCCATCTTCCAGCATTTTTTCAAACGTTGTGTGATCGACAAAATGATAATTCACCCCGTCAATTTCACCGGGACGCATAGGGCGCGTGGTATGGGAGACAGAAACACAAACTTCCGGATTGGATTTAACCAGCGCACTGACCAGACTGGTTTTGCCCGCACCCGAAGGCGCGGATACGGTGTAAAGGGTGCCGAGATTAGCCATGAAGTCGCCTTGGAAATTCAAAACAAATGAACAGATATCAAAGAATAGCGGAAATTATGGCACAGCTTGGCGCAGGGCTCAGCCGAAAGTTTGTCGGGTGGGAATTTACACGGATTCATTTCGCCATAAATGTGGCATAGTAAGCCGTTAAGCCTCCCCTAATTTTATTGCCAGCGAGTCAACATGCTCCGTCAATTGCTCTCCATTAACCAAACCGCCGAGCGTTTGCGGGTTCGCCCCGATTACGTGCGTGAGCTGGTGGCCAAAAAACGCCTCACCTTTACCCACGGCGAACAGTTGGATGCGGCAGATGTGGAGCAGCTTGCCAGATTAATGGACAAGCTGCGCGCCGGTGGAATAGCGGCATTGGTCGAAATCAGCGGGCAACAAGATCAATAATGGTGGGCCAATGCCCTGAATACCGGGCGATTTTGTAGTAGCAATAATTCATCATTCAATACTTTATTAACATGCTGCAATACTGCAAACGATTTGCTGTTAATAAAAAAATGGTCGCCCTGAAACCAGCGGATCGCCGTTGTTTCCGTAAATAATTTATTCCAGTCCGCCAACTCCGCTGGCGATATTGTTTCATCCAGCACACCCCCCATTAACGTCAGGCGCGTATTTAGCACTTCGCGACTGGTGTTGAGGTAGGTTTCCACCACTTTAAAATCAGCGCGCAATGCCGGTAAATACAATTCCATTAATTCAGGATTGTTCAACGCTGCCGCCGGCGTGCCATTGAGTTTACCCAGCGCTGCAATAAATTCGGCGTGGGGTAAATCGTGGATAGGACTGCGGCGGCGAGCATGAAAGGGTGCCGCCGACGCAGATGCAATCACATTAACCGGTAATGGCAAGGTCTTTTCGCGCAGCGCGCAACACAATTCATAAGCGATTTTTGCACCCAGGCTATGGCCGAAGAAAACCAGCGGCTTGTCGCTGTGGATTTGCAGTGCTTGCGTTAAATCGCGCACCAGTGGTTCCATCTGGTCATAGGGCGCATCACATAAACGGACACCGCGACCCGGTAACTGGCACAACACCAATTCGATATGCTCCGGTAAATATTTTAACCAGGGCATAAACAAGGTGCTGCTTCCACCCGCGTATGCAAAACATACCAGCCGTATTTGCGCCGCGCTGTTTTTGATCGGGGTATGAAATAATTGATTACTCATCATTTATTCTCCTTTAAATAAATAGTTTTCCTTAGCTGATTGAAATTTCCGTTAACCTAACGGTGTTAAAAAAACCATCGCACACCAACGCGTAGATAATCATCATTGCGCAAACCGTACAACAAATCCTCAGGGCGCGGATTACTGAACACCTGTCCCTCAATATTCAAGGTTACGCCATCGCGCAAACGCGTATCCAGTTCAACACGCCAGGCCGTGCTGTGGTTAACGCGGTCCACATAAGCCCCCAGCAGCAATGTGGTTTGCGCAACATTATTGGCGACTAACCGCACGCCCGCGAAAATATCATCGGCAAAAGGCGTTGATGCCTGCTCATCGCGTTCATCGTATAAATATTCGGCGATGTATCCCAAATCCATCGCCGAATTCATAATGCCTACCCGGGTATATTCAACACCGGCCACTGCGGCGGCATAACGCCCCTGTGCGTCGCTATTGCGCGAAATAGCTTCCAGTTTTAACAATAAACTTTCACTGGTCATTTGCACATCGACGCTGGTTTGGTCGATAAGCTCGTAATAAGGCGTAAACGAAATTTGCGGCAATTGTGCCAGATCCAGCATCAGCAACGGCTCGCGGCTGGTGCCGCTAAAATGCGCAACACCGATATCCCACTCACCGAGAGTATGGCTATAACGCACCGCAAAATCCTGATGCCTTTCTTCACGTGAAGATTCATACAGGGCATCTTTATAGTGAATGCGGTCACCGGGCCCCAGGCGCGCATCATCGTCGGGATAAATGCGTTCGCGAAAAACCGGCAGCCAAAAAAACTGCACGCTCCCCCATTCCTGGTGCAAACGCAGTTTTACCATGGGTTGCCCCAATTTTTCTTCTTCATCAATATTCTCGGCAATATTGGTTTGGTTGAGGATATCAACCAAATGCCGCGCCTCGGTGACGCCCCAAAATTCAGTCAGCACGCCTGCGCTGATATCTATTTCATCTGCAAAATAACCCAGCGCCAATTCACTGAAATCGATACGGTTGCGGCGGTCATCGCGCTGGTTGTACTGCGCCTTGGTATCGAGCATAAATTTAACGCGGCCATCGGCAAAATCGCGGTCGTATTCAATCCTGAAATACGCGTTGTTATTGGCTGAATAGTCGGTTGCGGCGGAATCCGCCGTGTGCGGAAAATATTGAACATCTGCACCCAATTCAAAATTGAGGTCGGCGGCAGCCAGGGGCAAGGAAAAAACCAGTGCGGTTGCTAATAGAGTGCATCTCATAATGGTCACACCATCATCCTTAAAAAATAATTATCAAATCCTCTATCCCCGCATGCTGGATTTGAACTACAGCATGCGGGGAAAATTAACGCGTATTAATTCATGGAGCTTAATTTGGATTGGGCGATATCACCCGCCGCCAATCCGGTTGCAAACTGATAATCCTTCCATAACAACTCGGTGCTGCGCCCGGTCTGGTGATTAACCATCACCATTTTCGACGGGCGCCAGTAATTACCTTGATACAGTTGGTAGTCTTCAAAGTTTAAGGTTTTCAGCAATTCACCTTTGCGATCGTAATAGTCAATTTTGCGGGGGCGGAAAATTTTTGCATCCACCCATTCATGCAATTTGCTGTAACCGGAATCCGCATAAGCCGGTGTATTCTCCACCTTGAAACAATCGTTACCATTAAGGGTTTCCTGTTG
Organism: Gammaproteobacteria bacterium; assembly: GCA_021151835.1. GTDB lineage: Bacteria > Pseudomonadota > Gammaproteobacteria > Pseudomonadales > Cellvibrionaceae > Cellvibrio. The sequence continues at coordinate 182,915 of JAGKWO010000008.1, read as the reverse complement.
TAAAAATCTATAGGTGTATTTTTCCGGTACCCAGGTTGAAATATCTTCATACGCAAACTCACTGCCAACAAAAGGCCCTGATTTGCTGCGAGTGGAAATACGTTTAACACGTTTTACCGCTGGCAAATACAGCCATTGGTCATCGGGTGTCAAGCCATGCGCGTGAATCAAAATGGCGGTACCGGCAACATCTTTCGGGCTGCTGAATACATTTACCGAATGATCGCCGTCACCTTCTATTTCCAACACTTTGGAACTGAACGCGCGGCGGCTTAATTCTTTATCATTTTGTTTCAATACCATTTCAGCGCGGGCGATATAGTCTTTAAAGCCAGCGTCACGCTTTTCGGTTTCCTTCGCAATGGCATGGCCTTTCGCCACCGGGTCAGCGATGCCATCCACAGAAGAAGTGCTTGCTAAACACAAAGGGCTCAAACTTGCAGCGATAATCAATGCATAGAGAGTTTTCATAACAATATTCCTTATCAAAGAATCACATTCAAATATTAATTGGAAACTGCATTTGCAGCGGTGTTAACAACGGGCAAATCCGTTTTGGTGATCGCGGGATTCAGCGCTTTGTATTTCGCACCATCAATCACCAGCAATAGCGCGGGCAATAACAACAAATCCAATACCAATGCCAGGCCGATAGCAATCGCCGTTAAAATCCCCATGCTTGAATTAATTTCAAAACTGGAGAAGCCGAGAATACCGAAACCCACCGCCAGGGCCAGTGAGGTAGTGATTAACGCAACACCGCCTTTATGGAAGGCATAACGAATTGCATCTTCAGGTGATTTTTGATGTTCGCGGCGTGCGCGTAAATATTTCGTGAGGAAATGCACGGTATCATCCACCACGACACCCAAGGTCATTGCCGACGTTACCGACAATGCCAAACCGATTTGGCCCACCAGCAGCCCCCAAACACCGAATGCCATTGCCGCGGGTAACAAGTTCGGAAGCAAACTCAGCAAGCCATATTTAACGGAACGGAAAATGACAATCAGCAGCAGCGAAATAATTGCTGTCGCAAAAAAAGTACCGACCAACATACTTTCAATATTGCGCAAACCGATATTGGCAAACATCACGGTCAGGCCGGTGCCTTCACCAATACTAACGTGCTGGCTGTGAGCTTCTGCCCATTCTTGTGTGCGCGCTTCCAATACCAGTACTTCGGCGCTGGATAAATTTTTCAGTGTTGCCGTTACCCGGGTTGCATCTTTTTGCGCGTTGATACGATCGCGCAAATCCAGGCCATAAGGCAGCGACATTTCATACATCAATAAATATTGCGCCGCCAGGTCACTGGTTTCGGGCAGGCGATACTGGTCTTTGCTATCGCCATTCATATTCATGTTCAAGCGTTTGTAAATATCGGTGATGCTATTGACGTGGATGACTTCCGGTTGCTGGCGCAGCCATTGGGTAAAATCATCCAGCGATTGCAGATACTCCGGCTGGTTAATACCACTCGCCGTTTTTCCGGCAACGGCGTAATCAATGTAATAAATACCGGTAAGGTGTTCTGCCGTAAAATCGGTGTCCTGGCGAAATTTAACATCCTTATCAAAATATTTAACAAATTCATCGTTGAGTACATTATTAAAAATTCCCGCACCGGCAACCACCACAAACACTGCCATAGCAACCAGAATGTGTTTAGGACGGGCAATTACTATTTCGGCAAGTTTATCGACACGGGTTTGCAAGGCGCTTTGTTGCATGACCTGTGCTTTCACTTTAAAGAACATCATAAACGCTGGCAAAAACACTACGGTAAATACAAATGCAGCAATCACGCCCAATGCAGTGATGTTACCGAGATCGCGAAACGGTGGAGCCTCACTAAAATTCATAGTGAGGAAACCGACACAGGTGGTGATATTGGTTACAAATAATGGCCAGAAATTTTCCCGCAAGCTGTTGCTCATTGCTTCCTCGCGCGCAACACCGGAACGCAACGCAATGATGTAAGCCATTAGCAAATGCACGCAATCGCAAATCGCTACGGTTAAAATAATATTAGGGGCATTGACACTGACCGGATTTAATAAAATGCCCAACCAGCCCGCCATCCCCATCGCCGCCACAATCGCAAATGTCAGCACCAATAGTGCGGCAGTGCCCGCGAGCCAGGAGCGCATAATTACGCCCATAATTACCAGTGCGATAATTAGCATCGCCGGCACCAGGGTTTTCATATCGGCTTCGGATGATTCGGCAAACGCGTTATCCATCATTACCACACCGCTGAGATAAATCTCCATATCCGGATGTTGCGTTTGAATGTCGGCAGCCAGATCGCGGGCATATTTAACCACTTTAGGTGTGCTGGTTAATTCCTCGCCTTTAGGAATATTAATGGTGACATTGACACCGGTCACCTTGCCATCGGGTGCGATGGCCCGGTTCACCAGTAATGGTTCCTGCAATGCAATCTTGCGAATATCCTCTACTTGCTTTGCATTCAGTTGTTGCGCACCCATTACCAGATCATCGACAACAATGTCATCACCCTCGGCGTAGCTGTATTTAAAATTCGTTACAGAATCGACACGGCTTGAGTACGGAATTTTCCAGGCCTTGGCCGTCAGGTCTTCCACAGCCGCCAAGGTTTTAGCAGTAAAGACGCCCTCCTTTGGAGCCAATACAAACAACACGTTATCGACTTTGGTGTAGGTTTGTTCCATATGATCCAGCGCGGCAATTTGCGGATTATCCTTAGTGAAATAAATGCGCAAATCCGATTTGAATGATAGCTGGCCAATACCAATACTTGTGCCCACCAGCAGCAGTAAAGAGATCAGCATCACTTTTAACGGGTGCCGGGTTATCCAATCAGCGTAATTTTTTAACATGGTGATTTCTCCTTAAACTCAAATGAATTTTTGTAATTGGCTAGCGAGGCTGGCTGCCTGTTCCGGCGCCAGCATGGTGATGTGATCGCCCTCCACCAATGCAACATTAACCGCACCTTGCGCATACTGCTGCCAACCTAATGTCGATTGTGCGCTGCCAGTATTTGCATCGTCGTAGCAGGTGTAGTCGTAATGCGGATTGGTTTCGCTGGCCCGCAATAAAGTGATTGGCACATGCCAGGTTTTTTCTTTTGTGGGGAAGTGCAGTTGCGCATTCGCTTTAAACACTTCCAGCAAACCTTTTATCTGGCTCAGCGGAGTATTGGCCGGAACCATATTGGCTTCAGCAAGCTTCTGCCTTAACAATTGCAATTGGTTTTCTGCATTGCCAGCCTGTAATTGTTCAACAGCAATACTGATGCGCTTACCGGTCATATGCTCAATGCTGTTTAACAACACACCAATCCATTCGGCGTTGCCCAATGCAATTTCCTTTTTCTCCTGGAAGAAATGCGGTGCGGGTGCATCGAGAATAATTAATTGTTCAACCTCATCACCTGCAGCGCGCAATTGCTGGGTAATTTCAAAGGCAATCAATCCGCCCACACAATGGCCGCCGATAATGTAAGGTCCGGCTGGACGAACACGTTTTATTTCTGCGATGGTTGCTTGTGCCATCGCGGCGATGGATTCAAGCGGCGCTGTTGTGCCATCCAAACCAATTGCCTGCATCGCATAGAAAGGTTGGTCGTTACCAAGCTGCTGAGACAAGCCATAGAAATATAATACGTTGCCGCCACCGCCAGGAATAAAGAACAGCGGATTTTTAGCACCTTTCTCCTGGATAGGCACCAGCGAATTCCATTCATTTCCATCAGCGTTTTCAATCAGCTGTGACAGTTGTTCAATAGTGGGGTGCTTGATCAAACTGGACAGTGGTAATTTTTGCCCAAGCTCCGCTTCAATCGCTGCCATTAAACGCACCGCCAGCAATGAGTGACCACCGAGACTGAAAAAATTATCGGTGATAGAAATCGAATCCAGTTTCAGCAAATCACACCAGAGTGTGACCAGCGTACGCTCAAGTTGATTGCGTGGAGGAACCAGATAATCCTGTTTAGCATTTGCAAAGCTGTGCGCAGGCAACGCTTTGTTATCCACTTTGCCATTGGGTGTGAGCGGAATGGATTCCAGCACAACAATCGCACTGGGCACGCAATGGGCCGGCATTTTTTTTGCGGCTTCTGCAAGGATTTCTGCTTCGCTAACTTGTGCATTATCAAGCGTGACATACGCCACCAGATAATCATCGCCAGTTGCGCCGGTACGTTTTAATACCACGGCTTCACGTACACCGGTACAACTACACACCATCGCTTCCACTTCGCCCAATTCAATGCGGAAGCCGCGCAATTTCACCTGGTTGTCGATGCGTTGCAAATAATCAATATTGCCATCGGGTAAGTAACGTACCAAATCGCCGGTCTTATACAAACGCGCATTGGGATCATTGGAGAAGGGATCAGCAATAAATTTTGCTTCGGTTAATTCCGCGCGATTGTGATAACCGCGGGCAAGACCAATACCGCCAATATGCAATTCACCATTTACACCAACCGGAACCGGTTGCATAAACGCATCGAGAATATGGATCTGGATATTGGCAATAGGCTTACCAATCGGTACTACATTGGCGGCATAATTTTTATCACACTGCCAATAAGTAACATCAATAGCGGCTTCAGTGGGCCCATATAAATTATGTAATTCAGTATCAAGACGATCAAAGAAGCGGCGTTGCAAATCGTAGCTCAATGCCTCGCCGCTACAGATCACCCGCTTGATACTGGTGCACTCTGCGGATTTTTCATCCGCAACAAAAATGCTCAACATGGATGGCACAAAATGCAAGGTGGTGATTTGTGTTTGCCGGATAATATCGATCAGGTATTGCGTATCCTTGTGGCCATCCGGACGCGCCACAATTAATTCCGCACCGGTCATTAGCGGCCAGAAAAACTCCCATACGGATACATCAAAACTGAACGGTGTTTTTTGCAGGACGCGATCCTGTTCCGTTAATTGATATTCCGCTTGCATCCACAATAAGCGATTGCAAATTGCGCCATGGGTATTCATGGCGCCTTTGGGGTTACCCGTAGAGCCGGAGGTGTAAATCATGTACGCGAGATGGTCCGGGCCAATGTCCAACGCAGGATTGGTTTGCGCGAATTCACTCAAATCAAGTTTATCCAGCGCAATCATCTGCGACTCATTGTCGGGTAATTGCGCAATCAGGTTTTGCTGGGTCAATAACAAGGGCGAATTAATATCACCCAGCATAAATGCCACGCGCGCTGCGGGATAACCCGGATCAACAGGTACGTATGCACCGCCCGCTTTAATAATGGCGACCAATGCAATCACCATTTCCAGCGAGCGATTCATACACACACCGACTTTGGTTTCCGGTGTGACGCCTTCAGCAATTAAATAATGTGCCAGCTGGTTGGCACGCGCGTTCAGCTCGGCGTAAGTCAGTTGCGTATTTTCGAAACGTACCGCTGGAAGCTGCGGCGTTTTGGCAACTTGTTGCTCAATTAATTCATGCAGGTTGCGATGTTCCGGATATACCACAGCGGTATCGTTCCACTGTTTGAATTGCTCAAGTTCTTGTGCAGTGATCATCGGTAAACGGCCAATTTCACTGCCCGGATTAGCAACAATACCCTGCAGCAACTCGCGCAAATGGTTTTCCAGCATGCGCATATGCCGGGCGGAAAAAATATCGCGGTTGTATTTAAAAATACCGTAGAAACACCCTTTGGTATCGACAATTTCCAATTCCAGTTCAAATTGGCCTTCCTGCTGGTTCAGCGGGAATTGCGCAATGTCCACACCGGCCCAGGTAATTTTCGGCCCTTGTTGGCCGGGAACCCAGGCGCTGTTCAAACCATCATTTTGTTGTGGCTTCTGGAATACAAACGATACTTGCGACAACGGCGTGTAACTCGGGTCGCGTTTCGGATTGAGCGCTTCAATTAATGAACTGAATGGATATTCCTGATATTCCAGTGCTTCCAGCAAGCTGGTATTCACTCGCTCCAACACATCGATAAATAGATTATTCGCCGCAAGTTGCGTGCGCAAAATTACCGGGTTCACAAAATAACCCAGGGTGCGTGCGAATTCACCGCTGGTGCGACCCGCCGTGGGTGAAGCAATACAAATATCTTCCTGGCCCGAATGGCGATACAACAGCGTATAAAATGCAGTGAGCAATAAACTATTCGCCGTAACGCCACAACTTTTTGCCAACGCATTGAGTGCGTGTGCCAGCTCCGGTGCCAATTGGAAATAATGGCTGGCGCCGTTAAAGGTCTGGAGGCGTGGACGCGGCTTACTGATATTCAATGTGAGCGGATGAATATCACCGGCCAGTTTTTTCAGCCAATATGCTTTTGCACTCGCACCTTTTTCCGATGCCAGCCATTGCGTTTGTTGTTGGGTGTATTCGCGATAAGCCGGTGCTTGCGCGGGCAATTGCGGAACACGATTTGCGCTTAACGCTTGGTAAATTTCGCTCAGCTCTTCCATTAAAATCCACAGCGACCAGGCATCAAACGCAATGTGATGCACCACCAGCATAAATACCGCGTCGCCATTGGCGAGGTCGTACCAGTGCGCGCGCATTACCGGTAACTGTGTTAAATCGAACGGCTGTTGATAATCTGCTGTAATAATTTGCTGCACTTCATTGTCGGTAAAAGCAGATACATCGCGGCGAATTAATGCCAATGGTGCGCCAGGATTAATGACTTGTACATTTTTTCCATCCTTGATCGCGTAGCTGGTGCGCAAGGCAGCGTGACGCTGGATACACTGGTTTAATGCGCGTGTAAACGCCACCGTATCGACCGCAGAATAAATACGGATCGCACTGGCAACGTTATACGCCGCCGAGTGCGGATCATTTTGGTGGACAAACCAGAGGGACTCCTGGCCTTTAGACATGGGTGCATGTTGCGCAGATTGCTGCAATTTCTGTTGCAATAGCTTTTCGAGCAGCGCTTTTTTTTCGTCTTTGCCCAGCGGTCTAGTGACCGCCAGGGTTGAGGGAGACATTATGGTAGAAATTTCGTGAGAATTCTCTTGAATAGTTTCGTGAGAAGTTGCGAGAGTTTCCATGATAGTTTCCTTTATCGCGTTCATCTTCATTCATTCCTTGCATCATTGTAGTGTTTGAATGCGAGAGCCTGAAGTTAATAAGTAATATGACGGTTGTGAAAAATTACCTTCCGGTTATGCCATAGCCTGATGGCACAACCAGAGGGTGACTATTTGAAACGATTATTTAAAAACTTCTTCTTGCTTCAACAGCGCATCCAGTTCTTCTTCCGAGAGCTGATCCAGATGATTGAGCTGTTCAACCAATGCGCTGACTTGCTGGTCAAGGTGTGTTGCGTCGTTATTCACTGCAACAACAGGGGCAATGGTTTCCGCAGATGCAACCACTACCGCCGGCTGCGCGCTCACCAGTTTTTGCACTACACCTTCAGCCAATTTGGCGACGCTGTTGCCTTTCATCAATTCGAGAATTGACACATCGACTTTGAATTCGCCGCGCACTTTCATTTGCAGGTCCATCGCCATCAGTGAATCAAGGCCGAAGCGATTTATCGGTGTATCGACATCCAATTGCTCCACCGACATTTTCAAGGTAGTAGCGACCAGTTCGGCCAAACTATGGGTCAGCGGTTGCAAAATGGCGGCAGTGCCTTGCGCGGCCAGTTCCTGCCAGCTTGCACCTTGCTCGCCGGTTTCGTCGGCGCCCGCCAGATCACTGAAACGCGCACCGGCCCCGGCGGGTTCAAATTGTTTCCAGCGCGCCCAATCCACCTGGAAAATTCCCAGTTGTGCCACCGGTGCTTGCAACAAAGAGGAAAACGCTTCCAGTGCTTGCGCCTGGCTGAATGCGTTGATGCCCACTTGCGCCAGGTGACCAATCACACTCGGATTGTTTGCAGCCATGCCCACATCAGCCAGTGCACCCCAGTTGATTGAACACGCGGGCAAACCTTGCGCCTGGCGATATTGCGCGAGCGAATCGAGGAATAAATTCGCAGCAACATAATTGCCCTGGTTGCGATTGCCAATGAGCGCAGAAATGGATGAATAAAGGACAAAACAATCCAGCGACAAGTGATGGGTTTGCTGGTGCAAATTCCACGCACCCAATGCTTTGGGGCGCATAACTGTGGCAAGACTTTGATCATCCAGTGCCAATAATTCGCGGTCATCCAGCACACCGGCCGCATGGAAAATTCCTTTCAGCGGCGGCATTTGTTGTTCTACTTCAGCGAGTAATTGGTGCACAGCTGCTGCATCGGCAATATCCACCGCCGCTGCTTTTACATGCGCACCACTGCTGATTAATTCCGCTACCGCTGAGCGCGCTTCATGCGTGTTGGCGCCGCTACGGCTGACTAATACCAAATGCTTCGCACCGTGTTGCACCAACCATTTGGCCATGCCCAAACCAAAACCGCCAAAGCCACCCGTGATTAAATAACTCGCCTGGTCATTAATTTCATAGCTGGCGGAATTTCTATTAATTACTTGCAAATTACGCAGATCAGTAAAGCTGACCACTGCTGGTATCGCTTCGCGACTGGCCAACGCGGTCGTAATTTCCGCAGCGCTGTATTGGCGAACAAAAAGTCCATCGCCATCGACGCGCGCCAATTCGGTTTCGACATGCGTGAGCAACGTTTGCAACCGTGCAGATTGCGTCAATGTTTTCTGGCGATTCAAAACCAGTTGGGTTTTTGATGCGGAGAACGCCACCGGAGCCACCGGCTTGTCGTCCTGCTGGATGGCAATATATTGGCCACCATCGGCAAGTAATTTATCCAACTGTAAATTGGAGTTGTCGCCTGCCAAATTGATAATGACATCGAAACCATCAACGTGGCCTTTGCGATAAATTGCCGCAAGCAAATCTTCAGTGAGCGATGCGGAGTTCAATGCAAATTCATCCGAGTCCACGGTGACTTGCAAACAATCGGCTTTATGCAATTGCGCCAACTGGACCGCCGCCTGGCCCACTGCCGTTTCTGCACCGATCACCAATAACGACTCCGCCGCACCCAGGCGCGCAAATTCCAGCAAACCTGCACAAGCGAGGCTAAATGCACTTAATGCCGGTGCCGCTTTTTCACAGCGCCATTGCGTTGGTTTTGGCAGCGCGATTAATTGCTTTTCTGCAACGACAATCCAATTAGCGATAGCACCGTGATAACAGGCAATCAATTCATCGCCCACTTTGTAACGGCTTTGTGCTGAACCCACAGCGGCAACGCGTGCGCACACTTCGCGCCAGTCATTGGTAGTGCTATGGGCATCCAGTGCCAGGCTTAAAATTTCCAATGCGATTTCGCCAGCTGCCGGGGCAACGCGATCACTTACTTGTAATTCCTGCTTGCGTTTTTCGCCATAACCTTGCGTTGCCAATGACAAACCGGTTGTTGCAGTCGGCACTATATAATCCGGCTGATAAGCGTCCGCGAGTGGCACATTGCGCAAACGATAGGCATAGCGCTCGCCGTTGCGTAACGCGATCTCCAATTCCGGTGTGTGCTGCGTACATTCGCGGAATACTTGTAACGCCGTGGTGTGGGAAAAGTTCGCACCCAGATCAATCAGCGTGCATTGCACGGCGGGTAACTCGGTAGCGATTACCCGTCCCAAACCAATTACCGGGCTTTGCTGGAAACCTTTCACCTTATCGTCAACAACGACACGCGCCGCATCGCGGGTTAACACATACAAACGGGTTTTGCTGAGTTTGGATAGTTGGTCCACCTGGCGTGTTACTTCCAGCAAGGTTTGCGTTGCGGACAAATGGATCGGATCAAGCGCATTGTTGCTCATCGCCCAGCCGTAAATAATATTGATGCTGCCGGCAAAATGGTGATCGATATGATCCTTAAATAATTGCGCAAGGTGCGCTTTATTATTGGGGTCAAGGCTGTAAGCATTATCGCCCAGTACTTCAAAGCGATTGCCTGAATAAACAACGCTGACATTACCATTGTGCTTATCAACAAAGGTGCGCAATAGATCGGTGCTTGCCGCATCTTCATTTAAAAACATCACATAGGCATTTTTTTCGCCTGCGCCATGGTCCTCTTGTAAATCATCAATTAATTGCCATTGTGGTTGATAAGTCCAATCTGCAAAATTATCGATGGTTCTACGGTTGGTTGCGCGCAATGTCTGGCAACGCAAACCGCGAATTTCAACCAGGATATTGCCTTGCTCATCGCATAACGTGATATCGCCGGTAATGGCTTCACCGCTGATGTGGCTCAATGTGCCGTGGCAGTAAAATTGTTTACCCACTTTTTGGTAATGGCGCAACTGGCGAATATCTACCGGTACGTACACTTGCTGGCTAAATTCGCCGTCCGCCGGTAACGCGGAAATTAAGGATTGGAAGCACGCATCCAGTAAGGTTGGATGAAGCTGGTAATTATCGGCAGGCGCTTGCAATTCATTATGCGCCTGAATCAGGGCGAGAATTTCCGCATCCTGCCGCCACAAATGCTGGATACCCTGGAAGTAAGGGCCGTATTGCAAACCGCGCGCATCCAGCTCGCGGTAAATCGCCGTCGCATTCACTTGCTGGTCGCAACGTTTTTTAATCGCATCCAATGCGAGTTTTTTGTAATTCACCAAGTTCAAAGGTTGAATTTTTCCGGTCGCGTGAAGCGTGGTTTGGTTTTTATCCTGAACCTTGTAACTGTGGATGGCAAAACTATTATTGGCTTGATCAACGCGGGTGAACATTAATGGTTCAGCGTCCGCATCAATCACCATCGCATTGTGTAAACTCAAATCGCTGATCAAACAGGCATCGCTGCCCGTTAATGCTTTGTGCGCCGATAAACCTGCTTCCACATAAGTTGCACCCGCGAGAATCACCAGGTCTTCCACTTTGTGATCCGCGAGATGTGCAAAAAATTGCGAGTTCACCTGGCTTATCCATGCATCGTCCGGACCTTCCTGTTTGACTCCGAGTGCCGCTTGCGGAATTTCCTGGCCGATACGATCTTGCAATGACGTATCGGCATCATTCCAGTAACGCTCGCGCTGCCAGGGATAATTTGGCAAACGCACAAATTGCGGCCGGATCGAATTCACTCCGAAGCTTTCACCTTGTACAAATTGTTTGCTTGCAACTTCCGCCCAATCAATTGCGTAGCCTCTACCATAAATTTCTGCGAGTGCGCGCTTAATGGTATTTTGCTCATCGGCCTTGCGCTTCAATGAAGTGGCGAGGAAACCTTTCAATTGATACTTGGCAAAACATTCTTTAATGGACGATGACAATACCGGGTGCGGGCCAATCTCCACAAAATCTTCATAACCGTCGGCAATCATTTGCTCCAGCGCGCGGAAAAAGTACACCGGCTCACGTACGTTTTTGCACCAGTACTCAGCATCGAATGCTGTGGTTTTTACTTGTTCACCGGTAACTGTGGAATAGGTTGGCAGTTGCGCCGTTGCGGGTGAAAGTTGTGCAAGGCTGCTGCGAATTTCATCGAGTAATGGGTCCATGGTCGGGCTGTGATACGCCACTTCCACTTGCAACGACCGGTTAAAGATTTCTTTCGCCGTTAATGCTTCGGAAATTTCCGCCAATGCGTTTTCATCGCCGGCCAGGGTTATTGCTGTTGGAGCGTTAATCGCAGCGATGGACACGCTGCCGTTGTAAGGAGCGATGGCTGCCAGTGCTTCCGCTTCCGTCAAACCAACAGCGAGCATTGACCCCTGGTTCGCTGCTTTTTTCTGGATACGGCTGCGGTGATAACTCACCAACAACGCTTGCTCCAGCGATAAAATTCCCGATGCATAAGCGGTGGTTACTTCACCCACACTGTGACCAACCACCGCAGCGGGCGTTACGCCCCACGAGCGCCACAAATCCAGCAGCGCTGCTTGCACAACAAAGTTTGCCGGTTGTGCAATTTGCGTTTCGGTAATGTGCGATTGTGCTTCATCTTTTTGCATTTCTTCCAGAATGGACCACCCGGCAATTTTCTGGAAAATCGCATCGCTGCGTTTTACTGAAGCCATAAATACCGGTTCGCTCGCCATCAACTCGCGCCCCATCGCCCACCATTGCGGTCCCATGCCGGTAAATACAAATGCCAGTCGATTACGTGCTTCGCTCACCTGGGCTTCCAGAATCGAATCATCTGCAATGCCATTGGCAAATTGATCCAGGCGTTCAATCAATTCCAGTTCACTCGTTGCACGAAAAGTTACGCGATGGGATAAATGTGCGCGGCGTGCACCGGCGGAATACACCAGATCGTTAATTGAAATGGAAGGATCTTGTTTCAACAGATCGCGATAACTAACAGCCAATGCTTTTAATGCATTTTTACTTTTTGCGGAAAGTGGTAACAAATAGGTTTTTTGTGCGGTGATATCCGCTGGTGACGCATCGGCATTCACCGGCGGAATATAATTTTGTAAAAGGGCGCAGGCATTAGTGCCGCCGTAACCAAAAGAATTAATCCCCGCATAAAGAGGTTGGCCATTTACCGGCTGTAATTTTTCAATTTGGCGCGGCACACGCAATTGCAATTTTGCAAATGGAATTTTTGGATTCAGGTTAATTAAATTCGCTTGTGGCGGCACCAGTTCATGTTGCAGGCACAGCGCAGATTTAATTACCGCTGCAATACCGGAAGCCGCTTCAAGGTGGCCGATATTTCCTTTTACAGAACCCACCAAACAGGTTTCATCAGCTGCGCGCGCTTGCCCGACTGTACCGCCGATCGCAGACATTTCAATTGGATCACCTACCGCAGTACCGGTGCCGTGTGCTTCAAAATAGGCAATATCTTTTAATGCAACACCGGCCTTATCGGAAACCTTGCGAATCAATGCTTGTTGCGCCGTTGGATTGGGTACCGTAATGCCATCGGTGTGGCCATCCTGGTTACAACCGGTTGCGCGAATCACCGAATAAATATGGTCGCCATCGCGCTCCGCATCGCGCAATAATTTTAAAACAACAATGCCCGCGCCTTCACCGCGCCCATAACCATCACCACGCTCATCAAACGCTTTGGAGCGGCCATCGGGTGCAAGGAATCCGCCTTTGCACATCGCAATAAAAATTTCCGGGCGATGCATAATATTGACACCGCCTACCAATGCGAGTGAGCTATCACCAGTCCAGATACTGCGGCAAGCTTGATCCAGCGCTACCATCGAGGATGAACAAGCGGTATCTATACTCATGCTTGGGCCGCGTAAATCGTACAGATAAGAAATACGGTTGGAGAGCATCGTCAAGGTCATGCCTACGGCGGTATTGCTCGCGATAGTGTGACGATTTAATGGATTGAGTTGCGTGAGTTTGTTATCCAGCATAAAGCCGCCGACAAATACGCCCGTACTGGAACCGCTTAATGAGTCAGGGTCAATGCCAGCGTCTTCCAATGCCTCCCAACTCACTTCCAGCAGTACGCGCTGTTGCGGGTCCAGCGCGGCGGCTTCGCGCGGGGAAATACCAAAAAATAATGCATCAAATTCATCGATAGCTTCGTGCAAAAAGCCACCACTTTTTACATACATTTTGCCGGGTTTTTCTTTATCGGCATCGTAAAATCGATTCACATCCCAGCGATTTTTTGGCACATCGACAATGCAATCCTTGCCTGCCAATAAATTATCCCAAAACGCCTGGGGCCCCGAAGAACCGCCGGGAAAACGACAACCTATACCGACAATCGCAATAGGTTCCGGGGCAAGAGAAAGATTGTTCAGACTTATTTCATGAGTGGTGTTGTGAGTAGTCATTTTCAAATTCCTTAAAAATGGTGGTTAAAAACAGTTTCCTTTGAGATACAGCGGATTTTCGGGCAAAGCACTACCCTGGCAGCAGCTACCAAATCAATTTAATTTTTTCCGCGCAGTAAAACCCGGCCAACTCAATACGCGGATTGAGCAGCAACTGAATTAATAGCGCACAAAATAAATGGAATTATTGAAGGCAAATCAATGCCTGGGGGATAAAAAGTTTCGTCGATAAAACAGGGATGGCAAACAAATAATATAAGCGGGGGGAATGATATGAGTGTTCATAATAAACTTTCCTTAGAGTATCTAGTAGCTAACGCCATAAACTCCTGTTACAGCGGAAGAAACGTACGAGACTATGATCTACCGAAAACCAATGGGGTTCAATGCGAAAAATACCAGGCACTTTGTGACTTTTTCACATAACAACCATGGGGTCTTGAACCAGAGGAGAAATGCTACACCCGACCGGAGGAAAAAGGAAAAACGGAAAAGTAATAAAATGTAGTACGTTAGTGCAGAAATTGATTCATGCGCAATTTGCATAAATTCGGAAGCAAGCGGCTTTAAACGAACTATCTTCATTTTTCAATTGGCAACGCAACGCTGTTCATATATCCAGGAAGTAGTTACCTGGTTTTTTTACGCTTTGCTTTAACCAATCTATTTTCACGTTTTTCACAATAATTAATAACGCAGACAAATACAAACCCGGTGAATACACTAGCGTGTGCTTGAGAATCGGGCCAAAAAACTTTAGCGATGAATATAGATATCAATAGCACGACAACCAAGCTACCTAGTCGGGCAATAAAATCATTGAAGGTTGTGAGTTGCCTCACAGCGAAATTACAGTCCCTGTAACTTCGCGTATTGCATTACCAATCGCTTTGAACCGATTTTTTCAAATTTAACTTGTACCACAGCATTCGGCCCGGTGCCTTCAAATTGCAGGATAACGCCTTCGCCAAATATGGCGTGATTCACGCGCTGGCCAAGGCGGAAGCCGCTGCCTTCGCCGCTGTCACTCAATGATTCACGCGCTGCTGTGCGCTGGAAGCTGACCGGGCGAGTGACGGCCGTTTTCAAGCGCACTTCTTCAATGCAATCCGCTGGAATTTCTTTTACAAAACGCGAGACGGCGTTAAATGTTTCACTGCCGTACAAGCGCCGGGTTTCGGCGTAACTGATAAATAATTTTTGCATCGCACGGGTGATGCCCACGTAACAAAGGCGACGCTCTTCTTCCAAACGGTCAGGATCATCTGCCGACATTTTGTGCGGGAATAAACCTTCTTCGACCCCGGCAAGGAATACCAGCGGGAATTCCAGACCTTTCGCTGAGTGCAGCGTCATCAGCTGAATCGCCTCTTCAAATTCATCGGCCTGGGTTTCGCCGGCATCGAGTGCAGCGGTATCCAGAAATTGTTGCAGCGGGGTAAGGTTTTCATCGCTTTCTTCTGCATCGAACGCGCGACATGCAGTAATTAATTCTTGTAAGTTTTCCCCGCGCGCCTGGCCCTTCTCACCTTTTTCATTTTGATGGAATAACAACAGGCCTGTGTCTTCAATCACCATGCGTGCAATTTCATCCAGTGCGGGTGCATCGCCATTTACATTTATTTCATTAGCGTCCCGGGCGAGTTTGATAATCAAATTCAAAAATGTTTGCACCGCATTGCCGGCGCGGGCAGTTAATACTTTGTGCGCAAGCATTTTTTCCGCTGCTGCCCAGAGCGAATAACCCTGTTCGCGCGCAAACAGGCGAATATCATCAACCGTTTTTCCACCGATGCCACGCGTCGGTGTATTGATAACACGTTCAAATGCAGCATCGTCGTGACGGTTGCTGATAAGGCGCATGTAGGCAACGGCATTTTTAATTTCAAGGCGATCATAAAAGCGCAAGCCGCCGTAAATACGATAGGGAATGGCTTCGCGCAATAACGCCTCTTCAAGCACCCGCGATTGGGCGTTGGAGCGATACAAGATCGCTACTGAATCGCGTTTATTTCCTTGCTTTAACCAACTTTGAATACGCTCGACAATAAAACGCGCTTCATCCTGTTCGTTGTAAGCCGCGTAAAGGGAAATGGCTTCGCCTTTATCACCTTGAGTCCATAGTTCTTTACCCAGGCGACCGGCATTGTGTTTGATCACCGCGTTGGCGGCTTGCAAAATATTGCCGGTGGAACGGTAATTTTGTTCGAGGCGATAAATTTGGGTGCCGGCAAAATCCTGCGAGAAGCGTTGGATATTTTCAATTTTTGCACCGCGCCAACCGTAAATGGATTGGTCGTCATCGCCGACTGCCGTTACACAACTTTCTTTACCGGCAAGCACGCGCAACCATGCATATTGCACACTGTTGGTGTCCTGGAATTCGTCGACCAGAATGAAGGGGAAACGCTGGCGATAATGTTCAAGAATGTGCGGTTTGTTGAGCCAGAGTTCGTGGGCGCGCAATAAAATTTCGGCGAAATCCACCATGCCACCGCGCTGGCAATCGGCTTCGTAAGCGCGATAAATTTGCAACATGGTGCGGACAAAAGGATCACCGGTATCCTGGATATGTTGCGGGCGCAGGCCTTCATCTTTTTGTTCGTTGATGTACCACTGCGCCTGTTTATGCGGCCATTTGTTTTCATCCAGGTTGAGCGCCTGGTACACACGTTTGATTAACCGCAATTGGTCGTCGCTGTCCAGAATCTGGAAATTCTGTGGCAGGTTTGCATCCTGCCAATGCGCTTTTAACAAACGATGGGCGAGACCGTGGAAAGTGCCGACCCACATGGCGCGGCTATTGATGTGTTGATTGTTCTGGTGAAAGAGTTCATCCAGGCGACTGCGCATTTCGCGCGCGGCTTTGTTGGTGAAGGTTACCGCCATAATCGAATAGGGCGACACTCGTTCCACCTGGATTAACCAGGCAATACGATGCACCAGCACCCGGGTTTTACCACTGCCGGCACCGGCCAGGATCAACTGGTTGGTAGCGGGGGCGGAAACCGCGTCGCGCTGGGCATCATTGAGGTTGTCGAGCAGCAGGGAAACATCCATAACATCAGGCCGGCGGGCGCGGCGCCCGCAAAATCATTAACAGGAAATGCTGGCGATTTTACTGTTTAGATATACATATCGCTACCTTTGTTTTATGCGGGGCTGCGTTCCTGTTCCTGAAATGGCGAGCCAGGCGTTATGCTGGTGCATATCAGATAACGGTAATGCGATAGCAGTGGAGTAATCGCTATGAATGAGATCCAGCAACAATGGCTGCAACGCTGTATCGACCTGGCCTGCGCGCAAGCCAGTAACGGTAAGGGCGGCCCGTTTGCGGCACTGGTAGTGAAAAACGGCGTGGTGATTGCGGAAGGCTGCAACGAGGTCACCAGTACCAATGACCCCAGCGCGCATGCAGAGGTGGTCGCTATTCGTAACGCGTGCCAACGATTAGGCAGTTTCCAATTGGAAGGTTGCGAGATTTACAGCAGTTGCGAACCTTGCCCCATGTGTTTGGGTGCGATTTTCTGGGCACGGCCCAAAGCCGTGTATTTTGCCGCAAGCCGCGAACAGGCAGCAGCGGCAGGGTTTGACGATGAGTTTATCTATGAGCAGATCAATCTGGAGGGCAACCAGCGGCATATTCCGTTTGTACACCGCCCCCTGGATTCGGCCAACCATCCCTTTGAACACTGGGGTAATTGTTGCAACAAACGGGACTACTAATTATTTGCTATTACAGCTTTTGGCGCGAATCAGTATCACCCCCAGCAGCCCGGCGAAAAATACCATCAATGCGAGGGAGTCAGGCACTGTGCTGGCAACCCGGGGTGAACTCAGCTGAAAACCCGCGTGCATTGATAGCAGGGGAGGCGCTTTATCCATCGCCGCGGTAGTGGCTGGGCTGAATGAAAACGGGGAGTTATCAGCTATTACGCATTCGCGCTGGAGTTTGCGATCAAGGCCCGGGATGCTACTGCAATCCACCAGCAATGCCTGGCAGTTCATCGCCAAAACAAGGGTAAACGCCGCCCCTGCAAGCCGGAGGCTTACTGCTAATGTTGACTGGTTCATTTCCCCTTCCTCCCCGCAGGCAGGGTCTTTAGTAACTTGACTCTAGCATCGAAAAAAAGTGATTCAAGTCACGTTTCTTCGGCAACTTCAATGCCAAAAAAGCACAAAAAGAAAATTTAAGCGACAAGTGATTGATTTTATTGGAGAGCGAAAAGACTATCTGTGCGCCATGTAGCAGACAGGTATAAACAGCAGGCTAGAAAGGAAAAAATGATCCAGGGATTTGCCCTTTGCGCATTAAAGCCGCGATATCCATGCTCAATGCGACGCCGGCGTGCACCAATACACCGCCCCAGATAGAACGCGATTGCAACGCCAGGATCCCGAGGAACAACCCAAACAAAATGGCGCCGGTGGCCTCCAGCCAGAGTTTGGGGAAATGGATCATCAGATAGGGAACACACATCACCCAGATGGCATTGGCCCCTATCGCCGGGCGCAACGCATTGAGCATAAAACCACGGAAGAAAAATTCCAGGAACACAAATTGGCTCAGGTACAACAATTCCCACAACAGCAAATCCAGCCAACTGCGCCCGGCGTAGCGATAAAAGGGATAGTGTTCGACAAAGTCCTCGCCCATGCTAACCAGGACCACAAACACCAGGATCGGACTGAGTAATAACAGGTAACCGCGCCAGTGCTCACCTGCCTGGTTCCAGCGCCAGCCAAAATCGGCGATGCGTTCCCGCAACATAAAACGGATAACCAGCCAGGGCAGCACTATAAAAGTCAGCAAATGGCAGCCAGTCCACCAGATGTAACCGCCCAGCTCCAGCCAGCCGGCATCTTGCAGTTGTTGCAGGTAATTAACGCCGCGCCAGTCGCCCAACCATTGCAAGAGGCTGTGGAGGTTGGTGGAGAATTTACCGTAATGGAGGATCAGCAAACTGACTGACACGGTTGCCAGTACAACGAATACCCGGCGCAACGCCTGCGGGCGCGACAATTGCCAGGAAGGTGCCGTTGCATCAATTTGATCGAGGGCGCGCAGTATCTGGCGCGGATGCAAGGCGGCACGTTTCATGGGTATATTCTGCGTTATGGGACTACTGCTTTTTGGCTATTTTCCTGGATTTGGGCACAGGGTGATGGCTTTGTTCGTACATATCAAGGAATTTGAAGATGATGTCCTTGGCAAAGCGGCTCTCGGAATTGGTAAGGAACACCATACCGATTTGCAAATCGCGGTTGAATACCATCTCGGTACGGAAGCCTTTAACGTGGCCCCCGTGATGCACAAAGTTTTTATAGCGCCCGTAATCGAATACTCGCCAGCCCATGCCATACGCCGTGTTACCCACGGCCTTGCGCTCACCATAGTAGTTTTGCGCCGGCGTATTTTTGGTTATGCGCGACTGGATGGGGTTGAGCACTGCTGGCGGTAAGGCTTCCGGACGCTTACCCATCTGCCCGAGCAGGAACTTGGACATGTCCACAATACTTGCATTCACCCCGGCAGCCGGTGCTACGCGATACCAGTTGGGTGTGACCGCTGTGGGAATCCAGCGCTTGCCGTTGGAAATATGCGGCGCGGCGCGATTGGGGGACGCGTTGTAGCTATTCAGGCCGTACGAAGCTGTGCGCATGCCGAGCGGATCAAATACATTTTTCTCAACATATTTTTCAAAACTCATCCCGGATTTCTTTTTAATCATCTCACCTGCCAGGCTGTAGCTGACATTCTGGTAGGCATAGCACTTACCCGGGGCACAGGCAAAATTCACATAGCGCAGGCGCCGCACTATTTCGGTAAAACTCATGTTTTCGTCGATAAAGTGGCTGTAGGTATGGCGTGGCAACCCGGACGCCTGGGACAAGATATTGCGGAATGTAAGTTGTTTGCCGTAGCGGGCATTTTTAAACGCGACATCCGGCAACACCGAGGTGACGGTGGTATCCCAGGAAATTTTGCCCTCGTTGACCAACTCACTGGCCGCCGTTGCGGCAAAGGATTTGGACAGGGACGCGAGGCGGAATACCGTATCCGGCGTTAATGTTTCGCGCGTTCCGGCGCGACGTACACCGTATCCCTGTAATGATTTCACCTGCCCGCCAGAAATCACCACTATCGCCACGCCGGGCACAAATGGCGCTACTTTTTTAGCGACATAATCTTCAAACTCCGCCACAAACGCTTCCGGGTGACCAGCGGGATAACGCGGTGCATTGATAGGTGCAGTCGTCACCAGAGGAACATTGGCGGCCGGGGTTTCATCCTTGATTTGAGTATCGGGGTCCTGGTTTTGCTGCGCGTCGGATTGCGCCGGTACCGGCTCCGGTGCTGACACTATTGCTGTGGACTGTACCGGGTTGACGCCCACGGAACTCGCCGCCGTGGATGATGCAGTCACTGCAATCACCGGTGCTGCCACCACTGCCGGTACACTCACAGCCACTGAAGAGGCGGCGGTTACAACCGGTTGTGCCAGGTGCAGGCCCGGTGCCGAAGAGGCCACCAGTGTTTGGGTAAAGGGTGTGGTTTGCAAACCTGGCGGAGGAGCCGCTGGGGATGAGGAGGCCTCGCTACTGGCTTGCTGCTGGAAGGGTAAGGCAATTGGCACAGTTACCCGTTTCTCACTATTCGCCATAGCCGGCGCAATAATGGAAACCAGTAAAGCACTTGTCAGGCCCGCCAGAAATGTGGTTGTCAGTCGTTGCATCAGGATAACGGGCATCACCAGTCTAATAATTGTTAAATCACAGTGGGAAAAACGTAACGCGTCTGCAGCAAAAAATTATGCAAAAGCAAACGCCATCGTTTCATACATAATCATCATGCTGAAACGATGGCGTTATCTTTCCTTTAACTATGATTGGCCTTTACTTGCATTGGCTGTATTAACAAGACAACGTGTACGGGCGGACCATAACAATCCGAACCTTAATGGAAGTTGAAGTTGTTTTACAGCGTTTTAATGTACTCCACTAATTCCTTGCGCTCTTTGTCGGTCAATGGCGCCAGCTTGATGCCTTTGATTGCCGGTGCGTGGACAGTGCCATATTCATGGCCGGTATTAAAGTCACCGCGTTTGGTTGCGCTAAACGTAAATCCGTCATAACCCTCGGCGCGAAAGCCGATTTTTTCCGGATCAAATTCACGGCTGCCAACTTTAAATTCAGTCCGGCGATATTCACCATCGTCCGGATCGCCCTCGCGTTTTAGCGGCAACAGTAAATCATAAATACTCGGCACCGAACCGTTATGCAAATAAGGCGCTGTAGCCCAGATACCATTTAACGGGCGCGCTTTATACGCAAGCAATGAATTGTAGGGCGCTGCGGTAGTATCGATCCAGTAGTCGCCGGATTTTACACTGGCTTTGATTTCATTATCAAAGAAGGATTTTCCCAGCATATAAATCCAATCCAGCACACGCCGCGGCCACCATTTATCCGGATCCGGTTCAGTCGCCACTTCGCCCATGGTCGCCGCCGTCAGGATTTGCACAACCGGCGCGCGATCCTTGATCACCAGTGCCCCCACACTTTCACTTTGATAGGTATTGTTAAAGTTGCCTGAGTAACCGGTGTAATTCACACTGTTCTCCGCCATGGCGCGGTCAGTACCCATCAAATTGATATTCGCCATAGTCGCCACCACAATCCGGTTCCAGTCGGTGCGATCAATCACCTCGTGGCACGCCTCGCAGTATTGTGCATACAACTGACGGCCGCGGCGAATTTTGGTTCCATCAATTTGCCACTCGGGAAACTTGCCAAATACTTCATTGGCTTTTTTCTGTTCGGGGTTATTGGTACCGGTATCAATCGTCGGCCACACCGGCGAGGTTAAACTTTTTAAATGGGATTCGAGGCGCGATAAATTCACCAGGTCGATTGATGAAGTGAAATCGATTTGATAACTCTTGCCGCGCTGGCCGGTTAACAGCGAAGACAAACTCCAGCCGCGTTTATGTGCGGTCCAATCGAGGATACCAAACACCCCGATCACCTCCCCGGTATTGCGCCCGAGCGGCCCGACCCCGGCGTTGCTCGCCAGGCCGTTCCATTGCACGTAATCGGATTGCACGATATCCCACAGGAATGGATAGCTGACCGGTGCATTGGGCTCATTGAAAATCTGCGCTTTGATCCGCTTCATATCGTCGAGATGCAGCCCGGGGTAACCCTCTTTGCCCGACATTAACCGATCAATAATTTGCGCGAATTGCAGGTCGCCAATGATGGTTTCACTGATGCCATCCAGAACCTTGTCGACTTGCGCTTCGGTTAATAAGTCAGCGTCATTGTCATTGGCCCGGGTCATGCCCAGCAGCACATCGCGCAATTGATCGCGGCTGATGACATGCTCCAGAACGCGGTTATAAATACGGCCAAATGCATCCAGCCGCGCAAAGCCGTATTCCACATTGGAGTGGTTGATAGTGTTGTAAAGGCGGATTTTGCGCGCCCAGCGCTTGAGGTCAGCGCGCACCTCATCCGCATTGGAGTAGCCATTATTCAACTCAAGCACGCGCGTTACAAAGCGCTGGTTTTTATCGCTGTTCTCCAGGGTCGCCGCCATGCTTTTTTCCAGATCCACCAGGAAACCCACCATGTCCGCCATCGACGATCCGCCATCGATCCGCAACGCATTGCCTTTGTAATTTACTTGTCCGGTATGGCACGCGGCACAGGTTAAACCGACGTAATCGTTACCTTTGTAGGTTTCTTTTACGAAGCCCAGGGGCAAACCATCGGGATTGAAAAACGTCGGCTTTTGCGGCAGGTAACGATATTTATCGATCAGGCTGTTAGCGCGGAAAAATTCGCTGGAGTCGGATTGTTCAAGCGCGATAAAAAAATCGTAGGGAAGCAGGGCCGACCCCTGGGTGGTGTTGTAATACCAGAGGCTATCGTTGGCATCCCAGCCCTGGTCGAGGTATATCGGGGTGGAATAATTTTCGCCAAATGCGCCATTTTCAATAGCGACAGCCCCGCGGTCGGGGTCGTCATCCCAACCCTGGTAGAGTTTGCCAATCCCGAGGCTGATAAACATAAAAATGGCAATTACCACCAGCCATTTGAACAAGCGCCAGAATACCCGGCGGGAAAACAGGTTACCCAGACTAAACGCGGCCATAGTGTTAACTCCTATTTGAGGTCTTTTCCTATCGATAACGTCTAATAGGTCGATACTTTTTTGTTGTTAGCGTTGTTGTTGCCTTTAATTTGTGGCTTTACTGTTGGCGCTTAAGCTAACGAACCCGATAAAGATACTATGCGCGCCATGGTTTACCACTATTTATTCGCGTAATTGTTATATCACCGGATTTTTTGGCCCGACTTGCAACTCCAACCCTATGGCAGTAGTGTAGCCGCGTATTTCATCCCACCTGGTTAATGATTAATCGATTTGAGGAAGTCCCATGAAAAAACTGTCCACCATTCTTGCCGTTACCCTTGTCAGCCTGACCAGTGCCTGTAGCTGGGTTAAAGTGTCTGAACAGGGTTCAAACGTCGCTGTTGCCAATGCCGCCAATGTGCGTAGCTGTGAAAACGTTCGTACAGTGAACGTTAAGGTGAAAGACAATTTCGTTGGTTCGATGAAGCGTGACCCGAGTAAAGTTGCCACCGAATTAACCAATATGGCGCGCAACGAAGCGACCCAATATGGCGGGGATACCGTAGTTCCGGTTAGCCAGATAAAAGATGGCCGCCAAAGTTTTGATGTGTATAAGTGCAACTAACAGGTCACCCCTGAAGGCTCCAGTCAAGGCCGGATACCCCCGGCCTTATTGTTTTCAGTCAGTTATTTATCCCGCATTATTATTTTTCCCCGCCATTTACATTCTTCTCTGCGGTTTTTGTAATTCATTCCGCTTTATCGCCTGAATCTTTGCTAGTGTTAGCGGCAGAGAATTGTTGTCTTATTGTTGTCACATAATTGCCATAATCTGGCGCAAAAACCCGGTGTGTAATGAGGTCCAAGGTGTCCAACGCCTATTTCAATCGCGAATTAAGCCTGCTCGAATTTAACAAACGCGTGCTCTATCAAGCCTATAACCGCAGTTTGCCGCTGCTGGAACGCTTGCGTTTTTTGTGTATTTTTTCCACCAACCTTGACGAATTTTTTGAAGTGCGTGTCGGCGGCCTGGTGGAAATTATCGAGCGCAATGCACCGCCGACCCACGGGCCGGACGGCCTGACCCAAGCGCAAACCCTGAATGAAATTTCGCTGCGCGCGCACGAACTGGTGGCCGAACAATACCGCATCCTCAACAATGAACTTTTACCGGTGATGGCCGAGCAAGGCATCCGTGTATTGCGCCGCGAGGATTGGACACCGGAGCAAATCCAGTACCTCAAGCACATCTTTTTATCCGATGTATTGCCCGTACTCAGCCCGATCGGGCTGGACCCGGCGCACCCGTTTCCGCGCATCCTCAACAAGAGCTTGAACTTCATTGTCCGGCTCGATGGCAAAGATGCCTTTGGGCGCAACTCCGGCCGCGCCATTGTGCAAGTGCCGCGCTCCCTGCCGCACATTATTGAATTGCCGGAAGCCTTGAGTATCAAGGGGCGTAATTTTGCGTTTATTTCTTCGATCATCCATTTTTTCATGGCCGAAATTTTTGTCGGCATGACGGTGATGGAAAGTTATCAATTCCGGCTCACACGCAACTCGGATATTTTCCTCGACGAAGAGGAAGCCGACGATTTGTTGCGCGCGGTGCAAGGCGAATTGGCCTACCGCCAATACGGCGATGAAGTGCGTTTGGAAATTACCGATACCTGCCCGGCCGAGCTTGAGCATTTCTTGCTGGAGCGCTGCGAGATCAAAGAGCGCGATTTGTACCGGATTAATGGTCCGGTGAATTTGAATCGCTACAGCGATTTGTTTGAGCTGGTCAAAGACGCGCAGCATTATTTCAAACCGTTTGTGCAGGCGATGCCCAAACTGCCCAAGCGCACCAACTCCTATTTTGAAGTGCTGCAAAAGCAGGATATTTTGCTGCACCACCCCTTCGATTCGTTCCAGGGCGTAGTGGACTTTTTGCGCGAGGCAGCGACTGACCCCAACGTATTGGCGATCAAACAAACCCTGTATCGCACCGGCTCCAACTCACCGATCGTGGATGCATTGGTCGCCGCCGCGAAAGCGGGCAAGGAAGTCACCGCGATTGTGGAATTGCGCGCGCGTTTTGATGAAGAACAAAACGTAGCACTCGCCGAGCGCTTGCAGCGTTTTGGTATCCATGTGATTTACGGGGTGGTCGGTTTTAAAACCCACTCCAAAATGATTCTGGTGGCGCGCCGCGAAACCGGGAAACTGCGCTATTACGTGCACCTCGGTACCGGTAACTATCACCCGCGCACCAGTAAAATTTATACCGATTACGGTTTGCTCACGTCCGATAAAGATATCGGTGAAGATGTGTATCGCATTTTCTTGCAATTATCGAGCATGGGCAAAGCCTCCAAAATGGAAGCGCTGCTGTATGCGCCCTTCACCTTGCATCGCGGCATGGTGAAACGTATCCGCACCGAAAAAGAAAATGCTGAGCACGGCAAGCCCGCACGTATCATTGCCAAAATGAATGCGCTCTACGATGAAGAATTGGTGAATGAGCTTTACGCCGCATCGCAAGCGGGCGTGCAAATCGATTTGATTGTGCGCGGCGTTTGCCAATTGCGTCCCGGTGTTGAAGGGTTGTCGGAAAATATTCGCGTGCGTTCAATTATCGGTCGCTTCCTTGAACACCATCGCGTGTTTTATTTCGAGAACAACGGCAACCCGGAATTGTTCTGCTCCAGTGCCGACTGGATGCTGCGCAATATGTTCCACCGGGTAGAAACCTGTTTCCCGATCAAACATAAAAAAATCCGCGACCGGATTCTGGAAGACCTGCATTTATATCTGGCTGATAACACCCACGCCTGGTTATTGCAGGACGACGGCAGTTATCTGCTAACCCAACCCAAGGACGAGGAAGAAGTGATCGATGCCCAGGCAATTTTGCTTGAGCGATGGTCTGCCCATACCGGTCATTAATCATTCCGCTGGCCAGGGAGGGCCGCCACCGTCCGTTCACAATCCGCAATGGTGATGGAATCTTCGTTCACCCATAAAAAACTGCCCGAGCGGTTTCGCATTTCTGGCAAAAAGACCGGAATATTTTCATACAAATACACATCGCCGGATTCCCTGATAAATCTTACATATATATTCTGGCTGCACCCGCTTCCGGCTCGCTGCCGGGTCTCTCCAGCAGGTTAACAACTACAACAATAGCCATAAATCACGTTGTACCTGATTCAAAGGCACGTTATCGGCAATAGCGCCAGACCACAGCCCCCCGGCCGTGTGGTCCAACTTCGTCTACAGCAAATTCCAGAGAGATAAAAATATGATCAAACACAATCCGCAGCCATTGCTGCAAAAAAAACCACTGCGTAAAACCCTTTTAGCCTGTGCTTGTGCTGGCTTGATTGCTTCCATCGCGGTGCCCGGTTTTGCCGCGCGCCAGGCCGAATACCTGGACCGCGGCGTAGTCGCCCTGCCATCGGGTAGCGGTATTTTCATCAGTTGGCGAATGTTGGGTGACGATCCGGCGGCGATTGGTTTTAACGTGTATCGCAACGGCACCAAAATTACCCCATCGCCGATTACCGCCAGCACCAACTATTTCGATGCAACCGGCACTACCAGTGCCGCCTATACCGTCAGGCCGGTTATTAACGGTGTCGAATATGCCGCTAACGCCGCCAACGCCACCTGGACCAACCCGTATTGGGCGATCAACCTCAATCGCCCCTCCGGTGGCACAACCCCGAGCGGCGAAAGCTATACCTACTCACCCAATGACCTGAGCGTGGGTGACCTGGATGGCGATGGCCAGTACGAAATCGTGGTGAAGTGGGACCCGTCCAACGCCAAGGACAACTCCCAATCCGGCTACACCGGCAATGTGCTAATTGATGCCTATGAATTTAACGGCACGCGCTTATGGCGTATCGATTTAGGGAAAAATATCCGCGCCGGCGCGCATTACACCCAATTTATGGTGTACGACCTGGATGGCGACGGCAAAGCCGAAGTCGCGATGAAAACTGCACCCGGCACCAAAGATGCCGCTGGCACAGTGCTGGGTGGCAGCAATGCGAATACGGATTACCGCAATTCCAGCGGTTATATCCTGTCCGGCGCCGAGTACCTGACCATCTTTAACGGCCAGACCGGTGTGGCATTGGCGACGACCGATTACGTACCCGCTCGCGGCACTGTCAGTAGTTGGGGCGATAATTATGGCAACCGCGTGGATCGCTTCCTCGCCGGTATTGCCTACCTGGATGGCAACCGCCCCAGCCTGGTAATGACGCGCGGTTACTATACCCGCGCTGTGCTTGTAGCCTGGGATTGGCGCAACGGTAGCCTGACCCGTCGCTGGACCTTCGACAGCAATTCCAGCGGTAATGGCGCTGCTGCCGGGCAGGGCGCGCATTCATTAACCGTGGGCGACGTCGACCAGGACGGTAAAGATGAAATCGTCTACGGTTCCGCCACCATCAACGATAACGGCACGCTGATGTATTCCACCGGCTTTGGCCATGGCGATGCGCTGCATTTATCCGACTTCATCCCCGGCCGCCCCGGGCTGGAAGTATTTATGGTGCATGAGTCCAACGCTACCGGTGTGGATATGCACGACGCCAGAACCGGCCAGGTTATCTGGAGCCTGCCCAGCGGCGGCGCAGATGTGGGCCGGGGGGTGATTATGGATATCGACCCGCGCACTGCCGGCGCCGAAAGCTGGGCCAGTGTGGGCGGCTTGAATAATCCCACCGGCGGCCAGATCACTACGACCAAACCGGCATCCATCAATTTCGCCAGTTGGTGGGATGGCGACTTGTTACGCGAGCAGTTGAACAACACCATGATCGACAAATGGAATTACAGTAACAATTCCAGCTCGCGCTTGCTGACCGCTTACAACTACGGCGCCGCATCCAATAACGGCACCAAATCGACACCGGGTATTTCGGCGGATTTGTTCGGTGACTGGCGCGAAGAAGTGATCTGGCGCCATGAGAACAACAGCCAATTACTGGTGTTCTCGACCACCGCCGTGACCGGCAACAAACTGCGTACGTTGATGCATGACTCGCAATATCGCCAGGCCATCGCCTGGCAAAATGTCGCCTACAACCAGCCCCCACACCCGAGCTTTTTCCTCGGCGAGGGTATGGCCACACCGGCGGCACCGGATCTGGCATTCGTGGGGACCAACCCGAATGGCGGTGCACTGGGCACATCCAGCTCGGTAATTTCCAGCAGCCGCAGTAGTTCATCCCTGGCAGTGAGCAGCAGCTCATCGTCCAGCCGCATCAGTAGCAGCGTCACGATGACCAGTTCATCGCGCAGCAGCCTATCCAGCTCCGTACCGGTGAGCAGCAGTTCACGCAGCAGTGTTGCCTCCAGCACCGCAACGGGAAGCAACTGTAGCTACGTGATTACCAACAATTGGGGCGCAGGGTTTACCGGTGCCATTCGCATCACCAACAAGGGCACCAGCGCGATTAACGGCTGGACGGTAACCTGGACTTACGCCGGCAGCACGCGCTTGAGCGGCACCTGGAATGCAACCGTGACGGGTAGCAATCCTTACTCTGCAACCAGCCTGGGCTGGAATGCGAGCATCCAGCCGGGCCAAACCGTGGAGTTCGGCTTCCAGGGCACCCACACCGCGGCAGAAATACCGGTGATTAGCGGATCGGCCTGTAATTAATTTTTGTGCTCGATAACACAAAGGCCGATGGTAAATACCATCGGCCTTTATTTTATAAACGTTCACCAGTCTCGAATTTGTCACAAACATTACTTGCTTACCGCCCGCCCGGGCTATCTAATTTGCATCTTCGTATTCACCTTGCACAGGCATTTCCATGAGCAAACTCCGTGTTGGCATAGTCTTCGGCGGTAAATCAGCCGAACATGAAGTCTCACTGCAATCGGCAAAAAATATTTTCGATGCAATTGATAAACAAAAATTCGATGTAACCTTGATCGGTATCGACAAAAGTGGCGAGTGGCATCTCAACGATGCCGCTGATTATTTACTCAATGCTGAAAACCCGGCGTTAATTGCGTTGAACCGTTCCAATAACAATATCGCACTGGTTCCCGGTAAAACCCGACAGCAATTGATCGAGAGTAAAAGCGCACAAGCACTGCACCAAGTGGATGTAATTTTCCCCATCGTACACGGAACCCTCGGCGAAGATGGTTCGCTGCAAGGGTTATTGCGCATGGCCAATATTCCATTTGTGGGCAGCAGCGTATTGGGCTCGGCCATGAGCATGGATAAAGACATTACCAAGCGTTTATTGCGCGATGCCGGATTAACAGTAACGCCGTTTATTACCCTGACCCGCGCCACCAGACAACAGGCTGATTTCGTCACCATCAGCACAAAACTGGGCTTGCCATTATTTATAAAACCGGCGAACCAGGGTTCATCCGTGGGTGTGAGCAAAGTAACCAATGCACAGGAATTTAAACAGGCGATTGACCTGGCATTCAGTTTTGATCACAAAGTGTTGATTGAAACCGCCGTTGTTGGTCGCGAAATTGAATGCGCCGTTTTAGGTAACGATAATCCCAAAGCCAGTGTATGCGGTGAGATTGTCACCAGCGATACATTCTATTCATACGATACCAAGTACATCAGCGAAACCGGTGCACGCGTTCTGGTGCCTGCCGATTTGCCTGACGATATCAGTAACCGCATCCGGCACATTGCGCTTCAGGTATTTCAAACGATGGAGTGCAAAGGCCTGGCTCGCGTCGATGTATTCCTCACCGCCGGTAACGACATTATTATTAATGAAGTAAATACCTTGCCCGGTTTTACCAACATCAGCATGTACCCAAAATTGTGGGAAGCCAGCGGCCTGGGTTACAGCGAGTTGATTACCACGTTGATCGAATTAGCGCTGGAGCGCCACCAACGGGATCAGCAATTACACAGCTCGGTGAATGAAAATTCGGCAAAATAAAATCCGGATAAAATAAAAAAGCCGCTGGTATTCGCCAGCGGCTTTTTTATTTTTTATAGCAAGAAATCAGTGCGCTGCTGTCACTACCACCCGCCGGCTATTTTTATATTCGCACGGCTCCACCCTATTTCCCTTGCGACAAAAACCGAAACCATGGCGTAACCCTGCATCATCATAACCACCGATAAATATTTCCCCGGTTTCTTCCGGCCAGACAAAACGCTGGTAATTCCACTGGCCTTTTAATGTTATTTTTCCATCTGCTGAATGGTATTCACCTTGCCCATGGCGCCATGAGTACCAGTAATCGCCGGTGTAACTGCCTTTTTCGGTAACCAGCTTGCCTTTCCCTTGCGGCATGCCGTAATAAACCTCACCTTCGTAATAGGATTGGAACCCATTCCTTACAACGTGATCAATACGCCCTGAACCTTTCATCACACCTTGTTTAAATTCGCCCTGGTAAACCAACCCCTGGCTGCTTACCAGTTTCCCCTGGCCGTGCATTATCCCGTTAACAAAAGTTCCCTGGTAATAACTGCCATTAGGGTGCGTCATTTTTCCAGTGCCATCAGGTTTATCATTTTTTAATGGTCCTTCATAAACACAACCATTGCCATAGAGCATACCCGCCGCTGTTTTTTGTGGCGGGGTCGCTGCTTGCAGAGCTTCCATAAACTCCAGGTTATTTAAAATAGCGGTGTAGGTTTCATCCGGTGTTCCGCGCGCGAATGCAACCGTATTGCGTACTATTGGCAGGGCATCCAGTGGTTTATCGGCACGGATATACATATCGGCATAATTCGCAAAGATAAAACCTTCACGCTCATAAAGGCTCGCATATTCATAACCCGCCGCCCCTTCTTGCAATGGTTCAGTGGCAGGCAAAAAATCGTAAGCCTTGCCCAACCCCAAATAAGCACGGGGCAGGAACGGATTTAATTTAATTGCACGGCGATAAAAGCTGCGCGATTTTTTCATCGTCTCCTGCCAATTCATTTCGCCGCTCTGGCGCAACATATCTGCCTGGAAATAAAGTTCATCGCCTTTAATGGCTAGCAGCATGGGATGTTCGGGTGCAACTTTTTCAACCTCTGCCTTTAATTCATTCCAGGTTGGATTGTGGATTTGCGCCAATGCCAGAACTTTTAAATCGATGTTCGCCGGATTTAATTTTATCGCGGTAGTAATTAATTGCTCGCGCTCCTTTTCATCCAGTGCACCAGAGCTTAATAAAATAGAAGGTAATTCTGTATAAAATGTAGCGGACTCCAACTGAGTAACAACAGGCTCAATCACTGGAAAAGTAAAGCTACCGGACTTGGCCGAGAAAATTCGCATCTGCATCCCTTTAGTCAAATAACTTTTGACCGCTTTATCCAATTCCTCATACGACATTTTAAAAGCGCGCTGAAAAGCCAGGTCTTGTGGGTAGCCACTATTTAAATCGACTAAATATTGATTGAGCGCAGCCTTGCGTTCGTCCGATGCGTTTAAGAAATGCACCAGAAAAAATGATTGGGCATAAAATTGCGAAACCCAAATCTGATCGCGCATTTTGCTGGATTCCATATCCAATGCAGTAGTAGTCAGCAATTTTTTTGAGTCAAAAACTAATCCGCCAACACCATTGAACAAGGAAGGAACACGATATTGTATCGATTTTGCATTGCCCAAAAAAACATCTTTGCCATCAAAACTGAAGGTGGCCATGTATTCCGCATAACCTTCCTCAAACCATTTGGGATAATTAAAAGTGGTGTAGGTGAATTTAGTCAGGTGATGAACATACTCATGCAACAGTGTATGGCGAGCAAAATTGGCGGCTTTAAGATTGTTGCGGTAATTACCCACGTTAGCAATAGCAGCATAGCCGTGAATATTCAATGTGAAAAACCCTGCCCAGTTATCGGGCAAATCCAATGCATTAAAATTTTTGGATTTTTCCAGTGCCAGGATTTTTAAGGGCGGCAAGCCGGGAATAACATTGAGCTTCATCAGGTCAATGGTGAAGTAACGAAAGCTTTCCAGATCGTTTAGGATATAGCGAGCCGTTTTTTCGTCGGCGTCAGTGATTAATTCAAAATCCTTCGTAGTTAATTTGATCCATTTCGATTTTGCCAATTTTTCAAAATCGACTTCTGCCATAACCGAACTGGCATAGAAAAAGAACAATACACTTATTATTTTGCAAAGCATTTGCATAATGCATCCCTTTTGAATGATTAACAATTTATTCCGTTTCAATAGTCAGTGAATAACCGATATAGGAGAGGTGGCGCTGTTCTGTTTCAAGATCAGCATGGGTTAACGGATGACCATTAATCCATTTCTCAGAGAGTAACAATTTCATTTTTTTCCCGTCAACTTTCAACGCCATTCCCGGCAAACTTTTTTCAACGCGGCCGCGGTGAAAAATAATCGCCATGCGCAACAAAATCGCCAAACGCACCAATTGCGTATTGCCCATCGGAAATATTTTGCTGGGGAAACGTTTGCGGTGCGCGAGCACCAGGGCGGCGAGTTGCGCCTGTTCTGAACGCGAGCAACCCGCAAGGTCAACGTGTTGCACGATATACGCCGAATGTTTGTGGTAATCCGCATGTGCGATATCCAAACCGACATGATAAAGGCGCGCTGCCCACCCGAGTAACTTATCGGCATCGTCGGTAGTGAGCCGCCAGGCACGCTCCACTTGCCCGAGCAAATTCAGCGCGGTTTTTTCCACGGCTTTGGCTTTATCCATATTGACGTGGAAACGCTCCGCCAGGGCATCAACACTGGCCTGGCGAATATCGTGATCTTCCAGGCGGCCTTTCTGGTCAAACAGCAACCCTTCGCGCAGGGCCCAATCAGCGGCCACCATTTGGTCGAGCCGCAATGCATCGAATAGCGCGCACAGCACAATCACACCGCCGAGGAACACCGGTTTGCGATCTTCCGATAATCCGGCAATCTGCAAATCCAGGCTGCCATGATCAACGTACAGCTCCATGATTTTTTCCAGCGAATCGACGGTGATAGTGCCATCGCTCCAGCCATTAGCCTCACAGACTTTGGCAACGGCTTTGATACTGCCGGAGGCGCCGAGCACCTGGTTCCAGCCTTGCTCCAGGAATTCATCGCGCACCGGTTCCAGTTCTTGCAAACAGGCAATCACCGCGCGCGCCACCAGCTTGTCGTCGACGCGGCCATCCATAAAAAACTTTTTGGTAATCGCCACGCAGCCCATGTTCAAACTTTCCTTGAGCAGGGGCTTCATGCCTTCACCCAGGATTACCTCGGTACTACCACCGCCAATGTCCATCACAATACGCTTGCCTTTACCCGGTTCAATGCAATGGGCCACACCGAGGTAGATCAAGCGCGCCTCTTCGTCACCGGAAATGATTTCCACCGGATGGCCCAGACGCTTCTCGGCTTCTTTCAGGAACTGGCGCGAATCGCGCACGCTGCGCAGGGTTTTGGTGCCAACGATCCGTACACTGCGGGATGGGTACGCGCGCAAGGCTTCGCCGAAGCGTTCCATGCAGCTGAGGGCACGTTCACGTGCATCTTCACTCAGGCTGCCATCTTCCTGTAAGCCAAATCCCAGGCGCACCGGTTCGCGCAGGCGATCCAACAGGGTCAGCTGACCGTTGTCCCAGCGGGCGACGATCATATGGAAACTGTTGGACCCCAAATCAATCGCAGCGATGTGGCTGGCGCGGGAGTGGCTTCTCAGATTGAACATAGGCGGCTTCTCACAAACTTTGGCAGGGTGTGATTATGCGAGACTTTGGCGAGATTACAAATCGCAACACCGTTCCGCAGTGATCGAGCGGGTAAAAATAAAAAAGGCAATCACCTGCGTGATTGCCTTTCAGGTTAAACCCTGGTCGATTAATTAATGACTTCCGGTTTTTCCGCTTGAGCTTGTTCTGCGGCTTGCTGCTGGGCAGCAGTGATAGCTTGCACAAATACCGCATCAAAATTGATGGGCGCCAGCATCAAGGGTGGGAAACTGCCGCGGCCCAGGATGCTATCCACTGCTTCGCGGGCATAAGGGAACAGGATTTGCGGGCATGCAGTATTAATCAGTTGGGTAACGGCCGGACCGTCGATATTGGCAATGCCAAACAAGCCTGCCTGTTTGACTTCAACCAGGAATACCGCGCGGTTTTCAATCGATGCTGTGATCGTCAGGAACAACACCACTTCAAACAGGCCATCTTCGATCTGGTTCGCCTGGATGTTCAGGTCTTGCTGGATATTGGGTTTGAACACTTTGGTAAACGCTTCAGGGCCCATCGGGGTCTCGAAGGAGATATCTTTCAGGTAGATGCGCTGGATGGCAAAAACGGGGCCTTGTGCGCCTTCGGCAGCTTCCGCGGCTTGTTGGTTATTTTCTTCAGACATAATGCACTCGAATGTAGTGGGATTAAATAAAACACGCAGGCCAATCAGGGTTGCGCCAGCAGTGGATCCAGTTTGCCCGCTTTATCCAGCGCCCAGAGATCGGTAAAACCGCCGACATGGGTGTCGCCGATCCAGATCTGCGGTACTGTGCGCTGACCGCTTTTGGCCATCATTTCCTGGCGCAATTGCGGTTGGGTGTCCACGCGAATTTCTTCCACTGCCACGCCTTTTTGCGCCAACAGCTTTTTGGCATTAACGCAGAAAGGGCAAACAGCAGTGGTGTACATCAGCACGCGTGCCATAAAAACTCCGAAATTAACGACTGTTCAATTACTACTTTTACTGACTTTTAGTGACTGGCTTTTGTTGCCTGTTACTTGCTGCCTTTAACCAGCGGCAAATTCTGCGCTTGCCACTCGGCGACGCCACCGCTCAGGCGACGCACTTCAAAACCTTCCTTACCCAGCAAACGGCCCACCGCACCAGCATGCTGGCCAAGCTTGTCCACCAGGATGATGGTTTTGCCTTTATGGCTAGCGACTTCGGTGGATTCCTTGCTGAGCCTGGCGTAGGGGATATTCAACGAACCCACAATATGCCCGGCCTTGAATTCGGCGTTATCGCGCAAATCCACGATCACCGCATTGCCTTCATTCACCAGACGCGTGACTTCGTGGGGCGATACCGGGCGGCCACTTTTGATACGGTCACGCCATACATACACATAAATCAACGCAATCAGGACAGTGACCAATAGCCACTCTTGGGTAACAAAATTAATAAAATCCACGGTATTGGCCTTCTTGTAAAACGTCAGGGGGATAAACACCGCCCGCTGTCCTGTTGAACCAAAATGGGGACAGGTAAAGTCGATTTCAATACAGCATCGAAACTTTACCCGTAGCGGGCAATAAGGCGGCGAAGTATACACGATTAGGGCGCTGCATTTGCCGTGGGCAAAAACCAAAACCGCTGACATTTATCAGGCCTATAGTCAGATTGAACATAGCCTCTTGCGTTTAAACATAGAGTTGGGCCACCCAACCGGCTAGAATACCGGCCAGTTGCGGGCATTTGCCCCGATCCTGACCTGGGGTTGCGTACACCGGCTGCCACAAGCCGCCATAGTCACCAGCCACTTCAAGTTCATCCGACACTGGAAGCGATTTATGAGCGCCAAGAAACCTGTAGTTTTGCTGATCCTGGACGGTTACGGCTATTCAGAAAAAACCAAATACAACGCCGTCTATGCCGCTAACACGCCGGTATATGACAACCTCTGGAAAACCTGCCCCAACACCCTGATCGAAACCTCCGGTATGGCCGTTGGCCTGCCCGAAGGCCAGATGGGTAATTCCGAAGTAGGCCACACCACCATCGGCGCCGGCCGCGTGGTGTACCAGAGTTTTACCCGCATCAATAAATCCATCAGCGACGGCGATTTCTTTACCAACCCCGAGTATGTGAAGGCTATCGATAGC
Source organism: Gammaproteobacteria bacterium (assembly GCA_021151835.1). Taxonomy (GTDB): domain Bacteria; phylum Pseudomonadota; class Gammaproteobacteria; order Pseudomonadales; family Cellvibrionaceae; genus Cellvibrio. The sequence continues at coordinate 147,211 of JAGKWO010000008.1, read as the reverse complement.
GCTATCGCCGCTGACAAGTCCGTGCACATCCTCGGCTTGCTTTCTGAAGGCGGCGTGCACGCGCATCAGGATCACATCTACGCAATAATCAAAATGGCCGTACAACGCGGTGCAAAAAAAGTGTACCTGCACGCCTTCCTCGACGGCCGCGATACACCACCGCGCAGCGCGGAATCGTCGCTGCAAAAAGCCGAAGACCTGTTCAAGCAATTGGGCACTGGCCGTGTTGCCTCTATCGTTGGCCGCTACTTTGCGCTGGATCGCGATAACCGTTGGGACCGCGTTAAAGCGGCATACGACGTCATGGTGACTGGCGATTCCGAATACGATGCACTCACCGCTGTTGAAGGTTTGAAAGCGGCTTACGAGCGCGGTGAAAATGACGAGTTCGTAAAAGCTACCGTTATTTGCGGCGAAGACGAAGAAGTTGCGACCATCAATGATGGCGACTCGGTAATCTTTATGAACTTCCGCCCGGACCGCGCACGCGAAATCACCCGCGCCCTGATCGACGAACCGTTTGATGGTTTTGAGCGCGGCGATACCCATCCGGCCATCGCCCATTTTGTGCAAACTACCGAATACGCATCCAACATCAAAGCGCCTATCGCCTATCCGCCGGAAGACCTGAGCAATTCCTTCGGCGAATATATTTCCGGCCTGGGTAAAACCCAATTGCGGATCGCGGAAACCGAGAAATACGCGCACGTGACCTTCTTTTTCAACGGCGGCAATGAAGTGGTTTATCCCGGTGAAGACCGTATCCTGGTGCCATCACCCCAGGTCGCCACCTATGATTTAAAGCCGGAAATGAGCGCGCCGGAAGTGACTGAAAAACTGGTTGAGGCGATTGAATCCGGCAAATACGACGCGATTATATGTAACTACGCCAACTGCGATATGGTGGGCCACTCGGGCTTGATGGACGCCGCTATCAAAGCGGTAGAAGCGATTGACGTATGCCTCGGTAAAGTCCTCGCGGCAGTAGAAAAAGTGGGCGGCGATGCGCTGATTACGGCAGACCACGGCAACGTGGAGGAAATGTTCGACGAGGAAACCGGCCAACCACACACCCAGCATTCAACACTGCCAGTGCCATTTATTTTTGTGAGCAAACGCAAAGCTACTATGGCACAGGGCGGCTCACTCGCCGATGTGGCACCGACAATCCTGTCATTGCTGGGCGTACCACAACCCGCAGAAATGACTGGCCGCAATTTGATTACCCTCGGCTGATCAATTACCGCCAACGGCCGGCATCCGCTGGCCGTTTTCTTTTAAATACATTCAACGGGTTATTGATAATAAATAGCATGAATCGATTTTTTGCTCTCACAAAAACCATCGTGCTCAACGGTGTTTTTTGCGCTGCGTTAATTGGCGGCTATGCCCAGGCCGATGAAAAAGCCGATATGGCGAAGCTGCAGAAAGATATCGAAGCATTGCAAAAAGAATTAAAAGCGGTGCAGGGTACGCGTTCGGGTTTGCAGAAAGACCTGGAAAAATCCGAGCAGCAAATCAATCAACTGCAAAAAAAAGCAGACGATATCAACCAGCAACTCAACGAACAAAATAAAGAGCTTAACCAGTTAAAAAACGAACGCAGCCAACTGGAGCAGGCGCGCAAAAACCAGCAGGTGCAAATCGCCGAGCAAATACGTGCAGCCCATAAGCTGGGTGAGCAAAGCGAAATCAAGGTGCTGCTTAATCAGGAATCCCCTGACCAGGTATCGCGCATCATGAAATACCACAGTTATTTTATGGAAGCACATACCGCAAAAATGAAAACCTATTTGGAAACCCTCACACGTATCGACGCACTTACGCCGGAAATAGAAAAAAAAACGCTTGAGTTAGCCGGTATGCAAAGCGAATTGGATGGGCAGCGCGCCGAATTAAAAAATATCCACGGCGAACGCGAAAAAGCACTGGCCAAAGTCAATGATGAACTCAAAAACAAGAATAAAGAACTCGCGCAATTAAATGATGATCGCCGCCGCTTGCAGGCACTGTTGGAGCGCGTCACCCAAAAAGTTGTGACCACCGGTGCCATCAACGCCCCCGATTATGTGCCCTTGCCCAAAGGCGGCGAAAAATTCTCGCAGCGCAAAGGCCGCCTGCCATGGCCCACCCGCGGCAGCATGATCCATCGTTTCGGCAGCGCACGCATCGCCGGGCAAATTAACTGGAGTGGCGCGTACATTTCCGCGCCAATGGGGAACAATGTTGTCGCAGTGCATCATGGGCGTGTGGTATTTGCCGACTATTTTGGCGGTCATGGATTGCTGGTGATTATCGACCACGGCGAAGGCTATATGAGCCTCTACGCGCACAATCAACGGCTGTTAAAAAAAGCGGGCGACCCGGTACAGGCCGGTGAAAATATTGCGACCGTGGGTAATTCCGGCGGGCAAGCCAATGCCGGTTTGTATTTTGAAATTCGTCACCAAGGTAAACCTATCGACCCCAATTTATGGCTGGCGCGCGGCTAAAACCATCAGGCTGCTGAAAAAAATCACATCAACCCTGTCAATTTTTAATGTTTTGGCTTAGTGTTCCCCTCTGGATTCATCGGCCGGGACAAATCGCCATCGCCGCTTTTTCCCTGCTCTGCTTTTACGTTGTCGCGTCTTCGGAGACACCATGTTTGTCGCTGCCCTTCCCAGAATTACTTCCGCTCGCTCGCTGCTACTAACCGGTTTGCTGGGCACGTTTGCGCTGGCATTTCCCGCTGCTGCGGATGAAAAAAAACCGGCAGCAGAAACCGGGCTGTTACCATTGGAAGAGCTGCGCACCTTCACCCGGGTATACGATCATGTACGCAACGGTTATGTCGATAAAATCGATGACGCGCAACTGCTCGAATACGCTATTAAAGGCATGATCGCCGAACTCGACCCGCATTCTGCTTACCTCGATAAAGAGGCCTTTGCTGATCTGCAGGCCAGCACGTCCGGCGAATTTGGCGGCGTTGGTTTGGAAGTCAGCCTTGAGGAAGGGTTTGTAAAAGTCGTCACCCCGATCGATGACAGCCCATCCGCGAAGGCCGGGGTGATGGCGGGCGATATTGTAACCCGCATCGACGACAACCCGGTCAAAGGCATGGATCTGAACAAAGCGATCAACATGATGCGCGGTCCCAAAAATACGCCCATCAAAATTACCGTGATGCGCGAAGGCGCGGATCAACCGCTGGAATTCAACCTGCTGCGCGACATCATCAAAGTACAAAGCGTGCGCACGCGGTTACTGGACGATGACTATTTCTACATCCGCATCGCCCAGTTCCAACTGGACACAGGTAAAGACACCGCGCTGAAGCTGCGCGAACAACTCAAGAAAAACCCTGGCACCAAAGGAGTAATCCTGGATTTACGTAACAACCCCGGCGGGGTGCTGCAAGCATCGGTCGAAGTTGTCGATGCATTTCTGGATGGCGGCCAGGTGGTTTATACCCAGGGACGCCTGGACAATTCCAACATCAGTTACAACGCCGAAGCGGGTGACATCACCAATGGGTTGCCGCTGGTGGTCCTTATTAACGATGGCTCTGCATCTGCATCGGAAATTGTCGCCGGGGCGTTGCAAGACCATAAACGTGCAGTGATTATGGGCACCCGCAGTTTCGGTAAAGGCTCGGTGCAATCGGTCATTCCGATTAGCAACGACCGCGCGGTGAAATTAACAACGGCATTGTATTACACCCCCAACGGCCGCTCGATCCAGGCCCAGGGTATTGAGCCGGATGTTGATGTTGAGCGGGTGCAAATTGCCTCCATCCAGCAAAGTAACGGCACGACCGAAGCCGATCTCGCCCGTCACCTGGGCAATGGCAAGGGCGGCAAGGAGAGCAATCGCAAAGAGCGCGAGCAAAAGCGCCTTTCGAGCGCCGAATTGCTGAAAGAAGATAACCAATTACATGAAGCCCTTAATCTTCTTAAAGGCCTGCACATTTTTATCAAAACCTCGCCATTGGCTGCCGCTCCCGCACCGGAAATCGCTCCCAATATCGTATTGCAACCCGAAACACCTGCCGAAGACTCACCGCAATAACCTCCATGCCGCGGCTAATTCACAGGCTGGTGTTTTGGCTCGGCATTGCAAGCCTCGCAATTTCATTCCCGATAAGCGCCAGAGAAAGTGCAAAACTGGCGATTATTATCGACGACCTGGGTTACAACCTGACCCTGGGCCAACGCACCACCGACTTGCCCGGGGCGTTTACCGTCGCGGTTTTGCCTTTTACGCCTCATGGGCGGGAGCTGGCGGAACGGGCACATAAAAACGGCAAGGAGGTCATGCTGCATGCACCGATGAGCAATCATCACCGCTATCCGCTAGGGCGCGGAGGCTTGGTTAGCGGAATGAACCAAGCCGAATTTCTCGCCGTACTTCGCCAAAATCTGGCCAATATTCCGTACGTTAGCGGCGTCAATAACCATATGGGTAGCCAACTTACCGAACAGGCCGAACCTATGCGCTGGCTAATGCAAGAGCTACAAGCGCGCCGGCTTTATTTTGTCGATAGTCGCACCAGTGCCCAAACCCGGGCGTTGATCGAAGCTGAACGCATCCGTCTCCCCAGCCGCAAGCGCGATGTTTTCCTTGATGACAAGCGCGACCCACAACATATCCAGCAGCAATTGTTACTCGCGATAGAAAAGGCACGGCAGCAGGGAGCTGCGGTAGCCATCGGGCATCCCTACCCGGAAACCCTGGCGCTGCTAAATCGCATCGAGCCATTACTGGACCGCTCTGCGGTTGAGCTGGTGCCTGTATCAAAACTGGTTCCGCGCTTTACCGCGCAAGCACGATCTGCAGGGTATTGCCCCGCACCACCGCCCGGTTTTTGGCCACAAACCTGGGCTCCGATTGATATTTTGAACGACAATTTATTCAATCTACCCGCCAGTTTGCGATAAACCTGTCAAAGAACTGAAACAAGGTTATAAGAAATGTGTTGTTAGAAGACAACTAAATCTAGCAAGCGGCTTAAAATGCTGTCTATAATCAGCGAGGGTGATTTTTGATCAGCCAGGCAAAAGGAACCGATTGTTCGGGCAACACATTGAGGAGTTTATATGGCAGCGATAAACAACAGAGCCGGCGAACAGGGTTCAGTACCCACACGCCATGGGCGCTACCTACAAAAAGATGGCTACTGGTACTACAGCACCCGCGAGGGTGTCGACATAGGTCCATTTGATAGCCGCACAGACGCCGAGGTTGGCGTTGGGGAATTTATTGAGTTTATTCAAGCGTCCGAACCCAAGGTATCGGATGTATTGAAACAGTACCGTGCGGCTTAAACCCCGCGTTTAAGCCGATACACAAAGGGCGCCATCCGGCGCCCTTTTATTTTGTCTTGCGAATCAGGATCAAAGCCTTACCTCAATTCCCTGCGCACGCATGAATTCTTTTGCTTGCGGCACGGTATATTCGCGAAAGTGAAAAATACTCGCCGCCAGCACCGCATCGGCGCGGCCCAAGGTCACGCCATCGACCAAATGCTGCAGGTTACCCACACCACCGGAAGCGATTACCGGGATAGGTACTGCATCGCTAATCGCCCGCGTCACACCCAGATCGTAACCTTTCTTGGTACCATCGCCATCCATACTGGTGAGCAGGATTTCACCCGCACCATACGCAGCCATTTTCACCGCCCACTCCACCGCATTGATACCGGTCGGTTTGCGGCCGCCGTGGGTGAAGATTTCCCAGCGCGGCTCTTCACCCTCACCACTGACTTTTTTGGCATCGATAGCAACAACGATACATTGGGCACCAAAACGATCAGAAGCGGCTTTCACAAAGTCCGGATTAAACACGGCAGCCGAATTGATGCTCACCTTATCGGCACCGGCATTCAGCATGGTCCGGATATCATCCACGGTGCGAATGCCACCGCCCACAGTCAGCGGGATAAATACCTGGCTAGCGATTTTCTCCACCGTATGCACCGTGGTATCACGGCCTTCGTGGGTAGCGGTGATATCGAGGAAGGTAATCTCATCCGCGCCTTCATCGTTGTAGCGTTTGGCGATTTCCACCGGATCACCCGCATCGCGGATGCCGACAAAATTCACGCCTTTCACCACACGACCATTGTCGACATCCAGGCAAGGGATAATGCGTTTTGCAAGGGCCATAAATATCCAGACTCAATTCAAGAAACTTTGTAGGTTAATGCCGAGCGCAGCGATGCCCAACCTAGTTGGCATCGCAATAGGCCTGGGCTTCAGCCATCTTGAGCGTGCCTTCATAAATCGCACGGCCGGTAATCGCGCCGCAGATACCTTTATGGGCTTCCGCTTTCAGCGCAATGATGTCATCCATATTGGTGATACCACCGGAGGCAATGACCGGAATGCTGGAGGCTTGCGCCATCGCGACGGTTGCCTGCACGTTCACACCCTGCATCATCCCATCGCGGGCGATATCGGTATAAACGATGCTGCTCACACCATCCTGCTCAAAGCGTTTGGCCAGTTCGGACGCCTGGATATTGGACACTTCCGCCCAACCATCGGTCGCCACCCATCCGTCTTTCGCATCCAGGCCCACAATGATGTGGCCGGGAAATTGTTTGCACATATCGGTGACGAACTGCGGCTCTTTTACCGCTTTGGTACCGATAATTACGTACTGCACACCGGCTTGCAGGTAATACTCGATTGTTTCCGCACTACGGATACCACCGCCGATTTGAATCGGCAATGACGGATACGCTTTGGCAATCGCTGTAACTACACCCCCGTTGACGGGCTTGCCTTCAAAAGCACCGTTCAAATCCACCAGGTGCAAACGGCGACATCCCTGGTCAACCCATTGCCTGGCCATAGCAACGGGGTCATCGGAAAATACCGTGGAGTCATCCATCAAGCCCTGGCGCAGGCGCACGCATTGGCCGTCTTTTAAATCAATTGCGGGAATAATCAGCATTCAAATATCTCTTTGCTCAAGGAAATGGGAAAACGGTTGGGGGCAATGAATAGGGCACAATAAATTGCGCCCCTACGATTGGAGATTGTGAAAGGGTGTGATTTATCACGCCCAATAAACCAATCCATAATTCATCACGCCTTGCCATCCCAATGTAAAAAATTCTTCAACAATTGCAGGCCGGCGGTGTGGCTTTTTTCCGGATGGAATTGCACCGCAAACAAATTGCCGCGCGTCAACGCCGCATGGAATTCCACGCCGTAATCGCAAGTTGCTGCCACCGATAAGGGCTCATCGGTGTGGATATAAAAACTGTGCACAAAATAAAACCGCGCGTCTTGCGGGATATCGGCCCACAGCGGATGGTCGTTGTGATGCACCTGGTTCCAGCCCATGTGCGGCACTTTCAACGCATTGCCTGCTGCATCCTTATGTTGCTCGCCAAAGAACTTCACCTGGCCTGGCAGGATGCTGATGCAATCCACACCATTGTTTTCTTCACTGTGATCCATCAACGCCTGCATACCGACACAAATCCCCAACACCGGTTTACCCGTGGCGATTTGCTCGCGCAATAACGTGTCAAAGCCCAAGCGTTTGATTTCCGCCATGCAATCGCGAATTGCGCCAACGCCGGGGAAAATCACGCGATCAGCCGCGGCAACGACGAGCGGATCAGATGTCACCACCACGGTTTGTTCGGGCGCTACGTGTTCCAGTGCGCTCTTGACCGAGTGCAGATTGCCCATGCCGTAATCGATTACGGCAACGGTTTGTTGTTTTACCGCGTCATTCATTGCTTATAAGGTTCCTTTAGTGGAAGGAGTGATGCCTTCCATACGCGGATCTTTTTCCAACGCCATGCGCAAGGCGCGGCCAAAAGCTTTGAAGACGGTTTCGATCTGGTGGTGCGCATTGTGGCCGCGCAGATTATCCACATGCAGGGTCACCCCGGCGTGGTTAACAAAACCCTGGAAAAACTCCCAGAACAATTCCACATCAAACTGGCCAACGCGTTTTTGGGTAAAGGGAATTTGCATGACCAAACCGGGGCGACCGGAGAAATCGATCACTACCCGCGACAAGGCTTCGTCTAGCGGAACATAGGCATGGCCGTAACGACGAATACCTTTTTTATCACCCACCGCTTTGGCAATCGCCTGGCCGATGGTGATGCCGATATCTTCAACCGAGTGATGGTCATCGATATGCGTATCGCCGTCGCAGGTCACATCCAGGTCGATCATCCCGTGGCGGGCGATCTGATCCATCATGTGTTCAAGGAAGGGGACACCAGTGTTGAACACACCTTTACCAGCTCCATCCAGGTTAAGGCTGACACTGATTTTGGTTTCCAGGGTGTTTCGAGTGACCTGGGCAATACGGTCGGACATAGAAATGCTCGCAGCTAAGATACATAACAAAGCGCGAATTATATAGACTTGGCGCGCTGAATTCACGGAAAGCCGCGCTATAAGTGCAATTGTTAAGTTATCGTACAGATTAGGCTGCGCAAAATTCTGCTTCAATGGCAATAACCGCCATAACTAACACCATTCACTCACTGATGGATCAATCTATGTTTACTTCCCTGCTCAAACCCCTGGCGCTTGGCGGTTGCCTGCTCGCATGCAGCCATTTGGCCCTTGCCCAATCCACTAACAACCTGCGCCAAACCGGCTGGAGCTGGTCAGGGCACGCAGATCACATCAATATCGACAAGCAAGCCGCCGCCGAGCAGTGGATTGAAGATACCGCCTTCGCCATCGGTGGTGCTGCTGAATATTATGCGAGCGATAGCGAAAACACCTTGTCATTGGGCGGGAGTGTTTTGTTTTATCGCGATAATGCCGAGTTCTCCCAATATGTTGAAGATTATTGGGGCGATGAGGACTACGAAGAATCAGATGCGAACGCTTTTATGTTGTTTGTTGAATACGGCCCGAAATACCGTTTTGGTCGCGACAACATGAGTTTCTTTAGCGTGCGTGGTGGCTTCAGTGGCATCCTGGGTTCCGAGCGCAGCATCAGCAATTGCAGAAACTGTTATTCAGAAGATATTGAAATCGACGGTGGTGCCTATGGCGTCCTTGGCATCGGCCAAACCCTCGGCGCAATTGATATTGGCTTGCAGTTCCAGCAATACTTCAGCGGTGATCTCGATAACACATTGCGCTTGAAAATTTCAGGGGCCTTCTAAAAAATATCGTCGTTTAGGTGTACTCCTGATGGCACAGAAAATGCCATCAGGTCGATTTATGCGGTTGCTATGGTTTTTATAAAAAGTTGGTATTAAGAGTCACTTGCGTTTGCCCGGTCATGGTTTACTTTTAAATCGCGATTAATGATTCTCGCGACCGGAAGGACAGTCAACGTGATTAATTACAATTATTACCAGAGAACAAGCTTGAACGACCCACTCAATCCTATTCGCCAATTAATTGCCCAGGCGCAAGCGCAAGATTCCGCCTCGGGAAAGCTATTGGAATTTGTTGAGTGCCGCAAAGCCCATTTGCACACAGCAATTAAATTACCGGAAGAGCAAGCCACTAAAGGTCTCACTGACTTTATTGTGCGCTATATAAAGCATGTGCCGGATTTTATTGATGCAATCCGCACTATTGCACAGGAAGCAGGCATTTATCACGAAGTGGAACCGCTGCTAAAAATTGCCAGCGATTATTTTTTATCCCCTCCGTCAATTGTTGATCCCCATAGCCAATTGGAAGCGCTGCTGGATGAAGCTTACCTTGCGCATCGCTTGCTTGAAGAAGTGAATGATCGCTTTATGGCCAAAAGTGGAATTCCACTTGCCCCTATGGATATGACTGTTGCCAACGTAATCGCCCATGAATTGATCGGCGAGCCTTTTGCCAATGAACTGGATCAGGCAGTACTATTTTCTGCCGAGCTTTTATTGAACGAACATAAATTCGAAACCGGCAATATTGCCGATTATGTCAATACCCACAAAAACCGCGGCTGGACGGAAGAAACTGAACGCTGGCCCTGCCTGGCTGATGATTTGGCGATCAGCGTAGAATTTGACTCGGAAAATATTATTCACCATTAATTCGCACAATAAAAAAGCGAATTACTGTTTGGTAATTCGCTTTTTTATTTTTTCTATTTAATTAAATCTTTAGACCGGCTCATTCTCGACATTGAGCGATTCATTGTTATAACGCGCTATATCCAGCATTTTTTCACTTTTTGCAACGATAACTGCTACCACGGCATCGCCAGCGACATTAACGCCGGTACGAATCATATCCAGCAAGCGATCAACACCGATAATTAACGCAATGCCTTCCACCGGCAAGCCCACCGATTGCAATACCATAGTCAACGTCACCAGACCAACACCGGGGACACCGGCAGTACCAATTGAAGCAAGGGTTGCAGTAAGAATAACCAACAGGTATCCGGCAATTCCGATATCAATGTTGTATGCCTGTGCGATAAAAACGGTGGCAACACCTTGCATGATGGCAGTGCCATCCATATTTACAGTGGCGCCGAGGGGAATTGAAAAGCTGGCAACTTTATTATCCACCCCCAAATCGTGTTCAACGGTACGCAGGGTAATTGGTATGGTGGCGTTACTTGATGCCGTACTAAATGCAAATAACATGACTTTTTGCATTTTTTTGAAAAAGATAATGGGACTTAAACCGGATAGTGCTTTAATCAAAAAGCCGTAAACACCAATGCCGTGCAAAAATAAAACAAACACCACCGTAAAAAAATATTTCGCCAAATCGATAATTACATTAAAACCTAAGGATGCAAATAATTTCGCTAGCAAACAAAACACACCATAGGGTGCTAGTTGCATTAGCATCATCACCATTTTAATAACCACATCGTTGAGATTATTAAAAAACACAATCATATTGTTGGCGGCATCGCCACCGACACGCGAGATAGCAAAACCAAATAGCAGCGAAAAAATAATGATCTGCAACATATTGGCATCAACCATGGATTGCAGCGGGTTGCTTGGCACAATATCAATCAGCGTATCTTTGATTGAGGGAATTTCCGGTGCGGTGAAATTGCTGGCGGTGGGAATACCCACATCAGCGCCCGGCTGAATCAGTACCGCACAAGTAATTGACAGGGCGACGGCAAACGTCGTGCAACACAAATACAACACCAGCGTTTTTCCTGCCAGTGCCCCCATGCGGCTTTGACCACCTAATGCCGCAGCTCCGCAAACGAGGGATACAAATACCAGCGGTACCACGAGCATCTTTAACGATGCGATAAAAATCTTGCCGATCGCATCAAATACGCCATCAAACACAAACGCCTGCAGCCATTGCCCGGAAGCCGTCTGGATTTGATGCTGGTCATCAACAAGAAAAATATTGAAGAGCAAACCGACAATAGTTCCCAGCACCATGCCGAGCAAAATTTTATTGGTTAGCGACATAGATACACCCCGGGCCTATTATTAGTCGAATCTGGTGGTGGTTGGTATGCGGATGAGGCGGCATGGAGATGCCGCCGGGGAGATACTGATTATTCGTTAACCGAATCTTTGAGGGCTTTGCCCGCCTTGAATGTCACGGTTTTGCTGGCGGCAATCTGGATGGTCGCACCGGTTTGTGGATTGCGGCCTTCGCGCGCTGCGCGCTCGCTGACATTAAAAGTACCAAACCCCAATAACGCCACAGATTCACCGCGAGCAAGCGCATTGGTGATCTGCTCAATGAACGCTGACACCACTAAATCAGCTTTGTTAACCCCTAGATCAGTGTTATTAGCCAAGGCTACAACTATATCGGTCTTGTGCATATTTCTTCTCCTGAATATTTGAATCGCCCGCGGAGTTTACCTGCATTAATCGCATTGCGGCAGACTTGCAACGGCATTTTGCACGCTCATCGGCATTCAAGCTGATAAACTGCCGCCCTTTGGATGCGGTTACGATTATTTATCCGCCAAAGATTATTCAGGAGTTCCGCGTTGCCACACGTTGCAAGCCGTTCCACACCCCGTTTATGGTGGCGCCCGATCAACCGCTGGCACCGCTCACAACCGGCGCCGTCCGTGCGACAATGGCTCGCGCACCCCGGCTCGCTTACCGCCCGCCTGATCGCCAAAAGTGCAGGCCAGTTCCAGGTTGAAGTAGTGCGCCAGGTGATTGGTCGCCCCGATCTGAATGAGTGCCAGGCATTGGAAATTCCTCCAACCAGCCTTGCATTGATTCGCGAGGTTATCCTCAAAGGAAACGGTCAACCCTGGGTATTCGCACGCAGCGTGCTGCCCTTGACCAGTCTGACTGGCGAGTTGCGTCACTTGCGCAAGCAAACCAATCGCCCGTTAGGGGCATTTTTGTTTAGTCAGCCACACTTGGTGCGCAGCCCGATTGCGATTGCCGCGATTAATCGCGATCATGCTTACGTTCCTGCCCATTTGGCGGGCGAGAAACCATTGTGGGGACGCAGATCCATTTTTTCCCTGCGCGACAAACCGCTGCTGGTGAGCGAAGTGTTCCTGCCGGATTTTGTCGCCAGCTTGCCGCAGGCAAAGGCGTAACCCGGCCACCGTCGACAAACCGATCAACAGGCATTCCAATAACAAGGCTACAGGCGTTCTGGCGATGAGCACAGCTAACGATAATCCATCTTCAACTTCTATTACCCCCGGCGATCCGGACTCTCCTGCATCAACACCATCGCAACCCGAAACAAGCGCCGCAGCTACAAAACCCGCTGTCCGAAAAAAGCCAGCGGTGAAATCCGGTGAACAACAACCTGTTGATGGCGCGCAAACCCGGGCAACAGCTGTACCCAAAAAAGCCACTGTAGCGCCCAAAAAGGATTCCGCAGCGGCTAAAAAAACCGCAATAGCTAAAACGGACATAGCACCGGATGTGGCTGAAAAACAACAACCCACCCCCAAACCGGTGGCAAAAGCCGTAGCCACTAAACCAGTTGCCAAGAAAACGGCAACCAAGCCAAAACCTGAAACACAAGTCACAACTAACGCTGTGCCAGTCGAGTCATCTGCTCCAGCTCCAGCCAGCTCCAGCTCCAGCTCCAGCTCCAGCTCCAGCTCCAGCTCCAGCTATCAATAAGGATCATGCTGCTAAAATCCTTAAACAAGCGGAAAAATCACAAAAAACCAGCCAATCAGCCAACCTGATTCTGCAAAAAGCACCGCACTACTGGAAATTGATGCGAATGGATCGTCCAATCGGGACCTTGCTGCTACTTTGGCCAACATTATGGGCACTGTGGATTGCCGCCAAGGGTGTTCCCAGCCTCAAAAACCTGGTGATCTTTGTATTAGGCGTTATTGTGATGCGCGCAGCCGGCTGCGTAATTAATGATTTCGCCGACCGCAAAATTGATGGCCAGGTGCTGCGTACCAAAGACCGGCCGCTCGCCACTGGTGCCGTTTCCAGCCGCGAGGCAATCGGACTTTTTATTACCCTGTGCCTTATTGCGTTTGGCCTGGTATTGATGACTGACCCGCTCACCATAAAACTCTCCGTGGGCGGTCTGGTACTCGCATTCTGTTATCCCTTTATGAAGCGCCATACCCATTTGCCGCAAGTCGTGCTCGGTGCCGCATTTGCGTGGGGAATTCCCATGGCTTATGCCGCCGAAGCCGGTGAACTCAACCGCCATATGTGGCTGATTTATTTCGCTGTCGTGTTGTGGACTGTCGCCTATGACACCTTTTATGCGATGGTAGATAGGGACGATGACTTGAAAATCGGGGTGAAATCCACCGCGGTGTTATTTGGCGAGCAAGATCGTTTTATTACCGGCTTGCTACAATTTTTAACGCTGTGGGCGATGGTTTTGGTCGGGAAACGCGTTGAGTTGGGCAGCATTTATTATCTGGGCCTGGCGGTTGCCGCCGCGTTGTTTATCTACCAGCAATGGCTGATTCGCTTCCGCGCACGCGACGCCTGCTTCAAGGCATTCCTCAATAACAATTGGGTGGGGGCTGCAATTTTTGCCGGCATAGCGGCCGATTACGCCCTGCGCTAGCCAATTAATTTTTAGTGCCCGGCGCACCTGTCATAAATGTGTAACACTGAACTTATTTAATAAGCTGCAACAATAGCTTCATAAACTTGTGGAGCGTTCCGTAGTTATTTCAGGCAGAACCTTATGACTGGTCGCAAAATTCTGATCGTTGATGATGAATCCGCTATTCGCGATATGTTGCGCGTGGCGCTGGAGATGGCCGAATATCAGGTCATGGAAGCAAGTAATGCGCAGGATGCCCACGGACTGATTATCGACGAGAAACCGGACCTGATCCTGCTCGACTGGATGATGCCCGGCACCAGTGGCATCGAACTGGCGCGCCGCTTGAAGCGCGATGAAGTGACTTCAGGTACACCGATCATCATGCTCACCGCCAAAGGTGAGGAAGATAATAAAATCCAGGGCCTTGAAGTAGGCGCCGACGATTACATCACCAAGCCATTTTCACCGCGCGAACTGGTAGCTCGCCTTAAGGCGGTATTGCGCCGCGCCGATCCGCAAATCAATTCTGCGCCCATCACCGTCCAGGGCCTGTGCCTTGACCCGGCCAGCCATCGCGTAACGATTAATAACCAGTCCGTGGATATGGGCCCGACCGAATATCGCCTGCTGGAATTTTTCCTGACCCACCAGGAAAGGGCCTATACTCGCAGCCAACTCCTGGATCACGTCTGGGGCGGCAATGTTTACGTGGAAGAACGCACGGTGGACGTCCATATCCGCCGCTTGCGCAAAGCGCTGACCGTCGACGGCCACGAAGACCTGATCCAGACTGTACGCGGTACCGGCTATCGTTTTTCTACCCGTATTGAAGCCTGATCACCCCTGATTCCGTCGCGGTAGCGGATAGCCTGGCAAGACACGCCGTAAATCCATCCATGGAGGCTCATCGTCGACATCCCTGTCTCAGATGGTCTTGCCAGACTATCCGCTACCGCTACTCGCTTTTGTGCCATGAGGTTTAGCTTTTGTTAAAAGGTTTCAGCACCGAACTCCAGCGTATCCTGGTGATCCTTGTTATCTGCAGTGTGATTGGATTTTTTAGCGATCACTATTCGCTGTGGGTGCTGCTCGGTTGCGCCGGCTATATCATCTGGATGCTCTGGCAAATGCGCCGCCTTAACCAATGGCTGGTGCGCCAGGAGAGCGAACATCCGCCCGAGGCCAGCGGTATCTGGGGCCAGATTTTCGACAATATTTACCAATTGCAGCGCGACCAGCGCCTGGAAAAAGAAAACCTGCAAGCGGTGATCAAGCGCATCCAGGAAATCAGCTCCGCCTTAAAAGACGGCCTGGTCATCCTGGACGCACGCGGCCACCTGGACTTCTGGAATCCGGCGGCGCATCGGATGCTTGCGCTCAGCACCAAGGACCAGGGCCAATCGGTTATCAACTTTATTCGCCACCCGAAATTCGTTGCCTATTTTGAAGAAGGCAATTACGAAGAACCGCTGGAGTTGCCCTCAACTCGTTTTCCTTCCAAACACCTGCAATTCCAGATCACCCTGTTTGGCAAGAACGAGCGCCTGATTGTGATTCGCGATGTCACCCAACTGCATAACCTGGAAAAAATGCGCCAGGACTTTATCGCCAACGTCTCGCACGAATTGCGCACACCGCTCACGGTCATTAACGGGTATGTGGAAACCCTGGCCGACAACAACACGACCCCCAGCTGGGATAAACCCCTGCAGCAAATGTCGCAGCAGTCCAAGCGCATGTCGCTGTTGATTAACGACTTGCTGGTGCTATCCAAACTCGAAACTACCGAGGCTGGACACAACCATAAACCGATTAATATTGAGCAATTGCTCGCTATCGTTAAAAGCGAAGCGGATGTATTGAGCAGCGAAAAAAGCCAGCAGCTCACCCTGATTTGCAATAACACTACCAAGCCGTTGCTGCTTTCCGGTAATGAAAAAGAACTACACAGCGCGTTTTCCAACCTGGTCACCAATGCCATTAAATACACACCGCCCGAAGGCAAGATCAGCATGTTGCTGTGGCAGGACCAAAAACATTTTTATTTTTCCGTGAGCGACAACGGGCCGGGTATTGAGGCCCAGCATATCCCGCGTTTGACCGAACGTTTTTACCGTGTGGATGCCAGTCGCAATAGCAGCACCGGCGGAACCGGTTTGGGTTTGGCGATTGTGAAGCATGTGCTCATGCGTCATGACGCCGAATTACAGATCACCAGCGAACCGGGCAAAGGCAGCATGTTTATTTGCGTATTCCCTTTGCCGCAAAAATAAACATGACGTCTCTCTGGCGTCAATTGACAACCTTGTCACTTTTCTCCCCACTTGTCTGAAAATCGAACTTGCGTTAAATCCGTAAACGGAATTTTTTCCCAAATTCGAACTTATTTCCAAAACTACTACCTCGAAAAACCAAAGTCGGACTCGCCAAAACAACGTTGTCATTTTAGACTCAACTCCCATGCAATGAACCTGACGCCAAAATCAGGATGACGTGCATGAGTTAATAACAAGCGATAACCCCAAGGTTCGCACTGGTATATGACCAATCTAAATTACCCAGGAGATTGAGAGTGAAAAAGACAATAATGAAATGCGGTATTTCCGCTGTAGTACTGGGCTCTTTGCTGGCTGCTGGCCAGGCATTTGCCCACGGATATATATCTTCTCCAAAATCACGTTACATCCAATGTGCTGAAAATGGCATTGAGAACCCGACCCACCCGGCGTGTATCGCTGCTAAAGCAGCAGGCAACGGCGGTCTGTACACGCCACAGGAAGTTGCTGTTGGTGGTGTAAAAGACAACCACGAGTTCTTTATTCCGGATGGTCGCCTTTGCTCTGCTAACCGTTCCAACCTGTTTGGTATGGACCTGGCGCGTACCGATTGGCCTGCTACCAGCGTAACCCCTGGCCCACGTACCTTTACCTGGACCAACACCGCTGCGCACAAAACCTGGTACTTCCGTTACTACATCACCAAGCAAGGTTACAACCACAGCCAACCACTGCGCTGGAGCGATCTGGAATTGATCCACGATTCAGGTAAAGCGGATCAGGAAGCAGTTTCCAACCACGTAGTAAACCTGCCACAACGTACCGGTCGTCACATCGTGTACAGCATCTGGCAACGTGACTGGGAGCGCGATGCGGCTGAAGGTTTCTATCAGTGCGTGGACGTAGACTTCGGTGGCGGCACTACTTCTTCAGTAGCTAGCAGCTCATCAGTGAAGAGCTCGTCTTCTGTTGCTTCTTCAGTAGCAAGCTCGGTTGTATCCAGCAGCGTGTCTAACGACACCTGTGCAAGCTTGCCAGCGTGGAATGCAACTACTGCTTACACCAACCCACAACAAGTGAAGCACAACAACAAGCGTTACCAGGCTAACTACTGGACCCAGGGCAATGACCCAACCACCAACTCTGGCCAATACAGCTACTGGTTGGATCTGGGTGCATGTACTGGCACGCCAACGTCTTCTTCAGTTGCTTCCAGCGCTGTAGTGAGCTCTTCCAGCAAATCCAGCTCAAGCGTTGCTGTTTCATCAAGCGTTGCTTCATCAGTATCAACTGGTAACTGTACTTCTCCTGCTTACGTAAACGGTGCTTCTTACGCTAACGGCGCTAAAGTAGTTAACGTTGGTAACGAGTATCAATGTACTGTTTCCGGCTGGTGTACTGTTGGCGGCCCATACGCTCCAGGCACCGGTTGGGCGTGGGCAAATGCATGGAACCTGGTTCGCAGCTGTAACTAAGAGTCGGGTAAAAATTACGCCGGAATTTCCTGCAAGTTAATCCGGAGTAAAAAAAAACGGCGATCCCACAAGGATCGCCGTTTTTTATTGATCATTACTTCAAATGGATTTCAATTTCAGTTGCTTTATCAACCAGCACTTTAGCCTCATTGAACGATGGCTGCCCGTAATTGCCGCCATTATTGGAAAACCCGTAAGGTTCTGCGGGAATGCCGGCAGGATTTATATCGATGATGCCATTATCATTTTCATCCTGGAATAATTTCACCGCATAGTGCCCGGTTGCAACATCACCTAACGCAACCAGAATCGGCCCCTCGGTCACTTTGATTTTCCGGACGATGACCGATTGGTTATTACTGTTGTAATGCGGCGCCTGGTCGTAAACCGCCACCAACAGATTGCCATTCAGGTTTTTTACGTTGTCGACCTTGAGCGTCAATTCATGAGCTAACGCCGGACCACCTGCGACAATCAATCCCATCCCCACAACTGCCATTACTGTTTTCATTGCAAACTCCTTATTTAATTTAGTTAAACACAACGACAGGATAATGGGCTGTAGCGGGTTGCACAGGTGTCATTACTCAGTAAATCGGGGTGACAAGGCTCACCAACCCGCGATGACAAATGTCCTGTATTTACCAACGGGGTTTTGCCAGTAAGATAGACGCACTTATTTCGGGGCTAGCGCATGAACAATGACAAACACTTACCGATCCTGGCTGGCATTATCACCTGGAGCGCAGTGGCCTATATTGAATTCCAACATTTATCAGGAACACCTTATGCCATCGTCGGTGTGATCGGCTATGTATTTTTTCTGGTGCTATTTGCGGCAGTGGTTTATCAGCTGGGTAATCGCCAATACTATCGCCGCCATCGTATTTTTTTGCATGTGCAATTAGTAATTGCACTGTTGTTATTGCTGATCCATCCGAGCGACCTCGCACCGATTTTATTAGTCGTCTGGGCCGCACAGCTAGCCGATTATTTTTCACGGAAGCATGCAATTTTACTGGTGCTTTTTAGCAACCTGGTTTTTTATTCAATTAGTTTTATGTTCTGGAAAATCCAAAATCATTTCGTACTGGCGCTCACTTTTCTCGGATTTCAGTTTTTTGCGCTCGGCACCGCGTTTGCACGCGTTAGTGAGCGACAAGCGCGTGAAGAATTGGAGCAGGTTAATCAAC
The DNA here is from genome assembly GCA_021151835.1 of Gammaproteobacteria bacterium. Lineage (GTDB taxonomy): Bacteria > Pseudomonadota > Gammaproteobacteria > Pseudomonadales > Cellvibrionaceae > Cellvibrio. Next base: position 128,324 of record JAGKWO010000008.1, on the reverse strand, counting down.
AACTACTGGCGACCCGTATAATTTTGGCGCAATCCAGCAAACAGGAAGAGCGCTTGCGTATCGCACGCGACCTGCACGATATCCTCGGCCACCAACTCACGGCACTCAATTTGCAATTGGAAATTCTACAGCACAAAGTAGATCATGCTTTGCAGCCATCGGTTGTTGAAACCAAGCAATTGGCAAAACAATTACTTGAAAATATTCGCGCGGTGGTGCGCGATCAACGCACAGCAATTACTGTAGATATTCGCCAGGCGGTGTATACACTCGCCACCCGCTTGCCAGAGCTCACTGTGGACATTCACGGCAACTTGCACTTGGAATCGGCCCATATTGCTGAACAGCTATTACTTTGTATTCAGGAAGGTATCAGTAATGCATTACGTCACGGCAATGCAAAAAATATCCAATTGAATTTGCAACAGGACAAAAATCAAATCCGTATTGCTATTGATGACAATGGCCTTGGTTGTTCTACTTCTTTCAAACCCGGTAATGGTTTAACCGGAATGCAAGAGCGCCTGGCCCAATTTAACGGGCGTGCTGAATTGATCCCGCAAGAAACCGGCTGCCGTTTGTCCATCACCCTGGAGTTAAATAATGCTTGATATAGGTTTGGTAGACGATCAGCAATTAGTGCGTCAAGGCATTGCCGGGTTACTGGCAATTTCCGGTAAAGCACGGGTGGTGTGGGAAGCACGCCACGGCGAAGAAGCGCTGGCATTGCTCGCGCAGCAACCGGTAAATGCTGTATTGGCGGATATACGTATGCCAGTAATGGATGGTATTAGCCTGGTGAAAAATTTGCGCAGCAATAACAATCATACACCGGTATTGATGTTGACCACTTTCGACGATGCCGAATTGTTCAGCCAAAGCCTGAAAGCAGGCGCCAATGGTTTTTTATTAAAAGACGTTTCGCTGGAAAAATTAGTCAGCAGCCTTGAAACCATTGCAGATGGCTCTACGTTCCTGGCGGAAGCCGATATGTTGCAAGACTATCAGCAACGCAAATCGGCGATTGAATTATCGGATCGCGAACAACAGATTTTGCGTTTGCTTGTCGGTGGTTTTTCCAATAAAGAAATCGCACGCGCAATTTTTCTCGCCGAGGGTACGGTGCGCAACCATGTGTCCAATATTCTCGCCAAACTTGATTGTCGTGATCGCACACAAGCCGTACTCAAAGCGATCAATGATGGGGTTATTTAGCTGCTGCACAAGTCGTGCAGAATGACGTCGAAAAAGGAGCAATATTATGAACTGGTTTATGGCGTTCCTGCATCATCTGATCGCATTCATCCTGGTCACCACACTGGTTTACGAATGGCTACTGATTCGCAAACCCATCACAGTAGAGCGCGCCCGGTCATTAATAAATACCGACCGGATTTATGGCATCAGCGCCATGCTGTTATTAATTATCGGCGGATTGCGGCTATTTTATTTCGAAAAGGGAACCCCATATTATTTTCATAGCCTACCGTTTATCACCAAACTGATACTGTTTGCATTGGTCGGTATTTTATCGATTTACCCTACGGTGACATTCCAGCGCTGGCAACAATGGTTGAAACAACAGCAATCACCCGTGACCAGCGAAAAAACCTTGCGCCTTTTGCAACGGCTGATCACGCTGGAATTGATTTGCATCACCGGCATATTGCTCGGCGCAGCCATGGCAGCGAAGGGCGTCGGTTATATTTCCTGAAGCGATGCGGATTGCAATTGCAAGCGTGCAAGTTGCTGATATAACTCACTACTGGCCATCAATTGTTGATGCGTACCGCTCGCTACAATTTTGCCCTGTTGTAACACCAGGATTCGATCAGCATTAATCACCGTTGACAGGCGATGCGCAATCATAATCGTGGTGCGATTTTGCATTAAACGCTCCAATGCCTGCTGCACAATTTGTTCGCTGTTGGAATCCAGCGCACTGGTAGCTTCATCCAATAATAAAATCGGGCGATCCGCCAGAATGGCGCGGGCGATTGCGATGCGCTGCTTTTGCCCACCGGACAAGCGTACGCCGCGTTCGCCTAAAAATGTATCCAACCCCTCCGGTAACTTTTCTATAAATTCGGTAGCAAAAGCGGCATCGCACGCCGCTAATACATCGGCATCCGTTGCATCAGGGCGCGCGTAACGCACGTTGTCACGCAAACTTGCCGCAAAGATCACCGGGTCTTGCGGCACCAGCGCGATGCGCTCACGCAACGCGTGAATATCTGCCTCACGAATATTCACCCCATCCACCAAAATTTCACCGGCTTGTGGATCATAAAATCGCTGCAACAACTGGAACACCGTGGTTTTACCAGCGCCCGATGGACCGACCAAAGCGACTTTTTCACCGGCATTAATGTGCAAATTAAATTGTTCAAATACCGGTGTATCCGGGCGCGCGGGATAGGCAAACACAATATCGTGCATACTCAATGCTCCCACTGCCGGCGAGGGTAATGCTGTCGGGTGGTCGACCTGGGGTAAGCCCGAGGGCGTTACCAATAATTCCACCAATCGCTCGGTAGCACCCGCTGCGCGCTGGACATCGCCAATCACTTCCGAAATCGTACCCATCGCACTGGCAACAATGACGGCGTAAAAAATAAAAGCGGATAATTCCCCACCCGTAATTTCACCACTCAATACATCGTGGCCGCCGACCCATAAAATCAAAGCCACTGCACTGAATACCAGGGTAATAACTGCCGCAACCAACAATGCACGCTGGCGTACCCGCTGGATTCCCGTTGCAAAAGTGGATTCAACACGCTGGTTAAATTCACGCGCAGACGCCGCTTCGTGGCCATAGGCCTGCACCGTGCGGATTTCGTGGATAACCTCATCGGTGTAAGCGCCAACATTCGCCACCGAGTCCTGGCTCGCCCGCGCAAGGCGACGCACACGGCGACCAAACGCAATAATCGGCACCAGTACAAACGGAATCGCCAGCATGACGAGTAGCGTCAGTTTCAAACTGGTAATCGCCAGCATCACCAAACCACCCAGTAACAGCAACGCATTGCGTAACGCCATTGAGACGCTGGAGCCGATCACCGTCTCCAATTGCGTGGTATCGTTGGTTAAACGCGATAGCACATCGCCCGTGCGATTCTGTTCGAAAAATGCAGGCGAGAGTGTGAGCAAATGCGAAAACACGCGGCGGCGCAGATCGGCAGTGATACGCTCCCCCAACCAGGACACCAGGTAAAAACGGGCGTAGGTTGCAAGCGACATCACCAGGATCACCACGAGCAATCCCAGCAAGGCGTAATTCAACAGCTCGGGGCTGCCTGCTACAAATCCTTTATCAATAACCTGCTTTAAGCCCTGTCCGATTAACAAAACCGATGCAGCAGCAACTACCAGGGCCAATAGCGCAAAACCTATCCGTGCCCGGTAAGGGCGAATTAAATCAAACAGGATCTGGCGGCGCGAGAGTGGAGGGGTCATAACACTTCCTGAAATACACAGCAGATTCAGAAAGATTGGGCGAGCACTGGATAAAAACAATAGCGCAACGATAATTGATGACCTTTGTCAGTGCGTATCAAGGTTTGTGCCTTGAAACACCGGATCGCAGGCAATAAAAAAGGCGAGAGGTTAGTCTCGCCTTTTTGCTATGGATTAATTTCCGCAGAAATTAGATAGCAGTGATGTTTTCAGCTTGTGGGCCTTTTTGGCCTTGGGTCACAGTGAAGCTCACTTTTTGGCCTTCAGCCAGAGTTTTGAAGCCGGTACCAGCGATAGCACTGAAGTGTGCGAATACATCTGGGCCAGATTCTTGAGCGATAAAACCAAAACCTTTAGCTTCGTTGAACCACTTAACAGTACCGGTAACAGTCTTGGACATGTTGATCATCCTATTTAAAACAGAAGTAATTGAAACCCGCGAGCGGGCAGTTTGTGCTGAAAATGAGGGAATTACTTATGAAACAGGACGAGGTACTTTGGAACTTCGATGATGTGCATAAATATTAATCATTCTTTCAAGCGAAGAGCAGTGTACACTTGCCACCATCAAAGTCAATGACTAGTTCGCGTAAAACAGGGGTTGGCGCTCGATTATCCAGCCAAATGGTTATAATGGCGACAACCTTCTGCCAATCCCTTCACAATTCCAAAACCAATAGAGTTTGTTGTCTATGTTTCAGCGTTCTTTAGTAAAACTATTGTCCCTGTTTTGTTTTTTAATGCCGCTAACAGTATTGGCGCAAGGCAGTGCGTTTAACCTGGAGAATTGGCCCGAAACGCCAGCCAACCTTAAACCCATGTACGTTAAAGCGATTATGGAGCAAGCAGGCGTACACAAGGTAAGTTTCAAATTACCCGCCGATTTTTATATTGCCGAGCTGGATAAATTTGCCAGGATCGCAGCAGAAAACAATTATCGCCCCTATCTGAAAACTTCGGTCGCACAAAACCTGGCGACACTCGCGGTTGTTCATTGCGATTGGAATAACGGTGTGCCGCCCTGGGAGTTCGCGCAAAAATACCTGGGCGATAAACAAGTAGAACTGTTTAAAACCCTTTATCCGGGTGCGATTAGCAAATTGCAAAATAATTGCGCTGAATAAACGGCGGATTGCACTATGAATTACCTGGCAATTGGTGGATTGTTTTTTGCGACCGCAATTGCAGAAATTGTGGGTTGCTACCTGCCTTATTTATATTTGCGCAAGGACGGCAGCATCTGGTTATTAATTCCCGCGGCAATCAGCCTGATGATTTTTGTATGGCTGCTGACGCTGCATCCCGCTGCCAGCGGTCGTGTCTATGCCGCTTATGGCGGTGCTTATGTGATTGTGGCGTTGTTGTGGCTCAGGTTTATCGATGGCATAAAACTTTCCAACACCGATTATGCGGGCGCAGCAATTACCTTTGTTGGTATGGCCATCATCATCTGGGGTTGGAAATCGCCATAACCATTATCGAAAAATTCGTTGGTTCTGTTTCATTTTCATCACTCGTTAATGGGTTCGGCGGCGTCTAGGCTATAACCTGAGTTAATTATTGAGTTTGTTCATGACCCGCCAATCCCATCCACTGTTAATTGTTTTACTTGCAGCTGTTATCGCGCTCACACCGCTCGCAGTAGATATGTACCTGCCTGCCATGCCGGATATCGCCCTTAGCCTTGGTACCCACATTGGCAATGTTCAGCAATCGCTCAGTATTTTTTTGGCTGCCTACGCCAGCGGTATGTTGTTGTTCGGGCCACTCGCCGATAAATGGGGCCGCCGTCCGTTAGCTATTTTTGGTTTGAGCGGATTTACGCTCAGCAGTATCGGATTAATTTTTGCCAGCAACATCGAATTATTTTTAACCCTGCGCACCACCCAAGCGTTTTGCGGAGCTGCAGCCACCGTGGTAATCCCCGGCATAGTACGGCACCTTTATCAGGAGCATACGGCAAAGGGGATGTCCTATTTGTCGATGATCATGATGCTCGCCCCCTTGCTCGCACCCGGCATCGGCAGCGGGATTTTATGGTTCAGTGAATGGCGCAGTATTTTTATGGTGCTGGCGATTTATGGTGTGTTGATTTTTGCATTGGTGTGGAAGTGGCTACCGGAAATCAGCCAGCCTATAAAAACGGATGCACACAAAAAACCGGCACATTTTTTTAGTGGCTACCAAATAGTTTTCTCCAATCCGCAAGCGCGCCCGATGATCGCCAGCATGATGTTTGGCTCCTTTGCCTTTTTCTGTTTCATCACCGCCGTATCATTCCTTTATATCAACTACTTTGGTGTCAGCGAACAAGTATTCAGTTTGCTGTTTGGAGTCAATGTATTGTGTCTGATGCTCGCCAATTTCATTAATAGCCGGCTGGTAACACGCCACGGGTCCTTGCGTATGCTGCGCTCGGGATTAATGATCGGGCTATTCAGCGCAATCGTTTTATGTGTCGTCAATTACCTGGGATTGGGTATTGCCTATACCGTCATTGCGGTAGCGGCGCTGATGGGCTCGCTCACCCTGATAGGCACTAATTCCGATGCAATACTACTGATGAAATTTCCGCATAACAGTGGTACTACGACCGCGGTATCCGGAACATTACGTTTTGGTAGCGGTGCGTTTGCTGGCCCATTGCTCGCGTTTTTTTACACCGGTACCGCCATGCCATTTTCATTATTGATGCTGGCTGGCGTCACCGGTGTATTGGTTTGCCAAATCTGGTATTGGCGAGCGAATAACAATGTCGCTGCGCCGCACTGAATTATTGTTCAAGACAAATAACGACTGCAGCGTGATATGCCTTCCAATAAACAGGAATCACATAGGAGCGCATCTGGTGCGGCAAATGAATCCGGTTAGGGGCGCCTTCAATCATCACCGGTACAGAGATCATAAATTCATGGCCGAACCGGCTACGCGCATTGCCGGAAATAGTATTGGCAACTTCACCGACCAAATCAAAGATGTGTTCATTGCTGGTATCAAGTTCACCAATACTCAGCAACAAATGTTTAAGCAAAATACGTGGCGCGGTGAAATAAACACAACCGCGATAAGGGCCGGAAATGCCAATAATCCCGGTCACATCGTAAGCCGCCGGATTATCATTTTCGACTAGATAAGGTGTACCTACTTTTACTTCCTTATCGTTCGTGTGATGAAAATAGCGCACAACCCCATCAATAAATACTTGCAAGGTTTCTTGGGACATGGTGGCAATTAATCCTCAGTTAGCTCGGTCAGCGCTTCCAGCAATTGTTCGTCCGTAAAAGGTTTGCATAAAAATCCGCGCGCGCCTTTTTTTAGCGCTTCAATGCCCGTCGCTTTATCAGAGAGGGCAGAAATCACTAAAATGCGCAGGCCGGAATCAATTGCCATTAATTGCTGGATACAGGCAATGCCGTCCATTTCCGGCATGGTTAAATCCATGGTTACTACTTGCGGACGAGTTTCTTTATACAATTGCAGGGCCTGTGTACCATTGGAAGCCGAAGCAACTACAGTAAATTTATCCGAATCATGACAGCGTTCGATTTTGCGGCGAATAATATTGGAATCATCCACAATCATTAGCGAGAGCATGTGTTATTTCTCCAAAATCCTTATAGGGTAAACATTTATTTTTGGTTACAACTATGCTGCAATTTCACTGTTGTTATTAGCATGACCGTTGGAGTGGGTTGCGATGATTGGCAAGGTAATTACAAAGCGACAATGGCGGCCGCGACGGCTTGATACAGTAATTTTGCCGCGATGCGCCAGCACATGGTTCATCACTGCTTCCATACCTACACCACGCCCGGCATCTTTGGAAATTTCCGTCGCAGTGCTAAAGCCTTCGTGGAAAATCAATCCCAGTAAATGTTTGTTGGTCCAGGACTCGATTTCATCGTCAGGCCATTTGCCGGACGCAAATGCTTTTGCGCGGATCGCTTCGTAGTCCAGGCCCGCGCCGTCATCCATTACTGTTAGTTCCATTTCCGTGGCGGAAATTTTTGCCAGGCGAACATCGATCCTTCCCTCCATGGTTTTTTCACTCAGTTCACGATCGGTGGGCGATTCAATTCCATGTACTACCGCATTGCGTAACAGCTGGATAATTATTTCTTTTAATTTTTGCTCGTAATCCGCATCCAGTTCGATTTCGCTTAAACCACTTGCTACCAATTTCACCAGCTTGCCGTTGCGCAGCGCCAGGTTCTGCACAAAATCCTGCAAGTGCTCCCAAGCCTGGCCACGCTTGTTACCTGCTGGCGGCGGGGTGTAGGCGGCCTTGAATTTATTACTGCTGACAATTGCAAACTGCCCGAGCCTTTCGGTGAGGTGCTCCACTTGCTGGGTGTAACTGATCAGGTTTTCCAACTGCACCGTGAGCCCAAGGTAATCATTACCGGTCAGATCCGGTTTATCGCGCAACTCCGCCAAGGTGTCTTCCATTTTATGTGCGGCGATTTCAAAAAACTCCAATTTGAGCGACGCGGCCTCACCTTTGAAATTATGGATCTCACGAAAAATAGTTACCGCTTTGTCGCGCACCGCCTGGCTGGTTTTGGCGGGTTGCCGCAACACATTATTGATGCGATTAAAACAATTGAAACTATTCGCGATAAATTCACGCAATAATCCCGGGTGCGTATGCAGCAAACTGGTGATCATTTCCAGTTGTGCTTCATTATGTTTGCGGCTTTCATTTAATGCGCGCGCCAGTTTTACTTGTTCACTTACATCGAGCACCGTTACCAGCACATGGGAAATTTCCGCGATATCGTCTTCATTTTTTTGATAGGCGCGTGCAAAACTGAATTGCAAATGTTTGGTCAGGAAACCGCCACTTTGGTTGGCAATATTTACTTCTACACTGTTTAACGGATTAAGGTCACCAATCAATTTCTCTTTAATTTTTGGATCAAACAATAATTCGATAAAGCCGCGCGCGGTTTCTGCATCTTTGGCACTGACAATATTTTCCAGGAGTGACTGAAACGATTGCCCGGCAAACTGTTGCGCACCCAATACGTCAACCAGTTTGGCAGAATACTGCCCGCCAATAATTAATTGTTTATCGATCAGCAACAAACCTTCATTAACCGTTTCAAGGATTTCCGTGGTTTCGCGGCGCGCGCGCTCGATAACGTTATCGCTATCGCGCAATTGCCGCACAAAATGAAACAGGATGAACAGGAAATTGATGATCGCCAGGCAGATACCCAGGGTTTGTATGGTACGCAAACGGATTGCTTTTGAGGCGGCGACTTGTTCCAGGCTTAGGGTTAAATCATTCATCGCGGCAAGCATGGTCAGGTTGTGGGTGCGCGCTAATGCAACCGCGACGGCAAGCGGGCTGGAATAATCCTCACCGCGCGCGATTGAAGCAGAAAAAATGTCGATGGATTTTTTGTAGGGCAACCATAATTCCAATGTATTTTGCAGTGAATCTCTACCGAGCCGATTGGTTACCGGCTCCAGTTGCGCCATATCTTTTCCCGCACCGCGCACCTGGCCGCCGTTGATAAAACCATTCAGGGTTTCATCAAATAGCCCTTTGCTCAATTGCAATTCATCAAAAGCTTTTTTAAACGCAACCGGGTCGTCCCTGGATGCATCCAACACCAACAATGTTTTGGCCATTCGTTGCGATAACATACGCTGGCGGCCGGCGAGGTTTACACCGACTGCATCGTCGGCGATCTCGTAGGAAACATAAAAATTGAAAATTAATACGGAAGCATCAAGCAATAAAAATAATGCAACAGAAATGAGGATGCCGCGGTATTTACCGAAATCGAAATTAAATAAGCCAGACATGTGTTCGCCCGTGGTCATGAGTAATTATTACCGCAGAGCTGCTGCGGCCGGGCGATCCATTATTTGCCCTGAACGACTCCGTGAATTTTTAATATTCACTTGTAGTGGGCAGGTTTTAGCGAAACTTATGCCAAGTCCATTATTGGATCTTAATGACTATTAGTGATGCAAATTGGCGCGCCAATCGAAAGGGAAGCGCAAGTGAACGCTGTTTTTTTAAGCGAACAACCGGGCAAAAGGGTGCAGCAAAAGTTAGCTATGCCCTTTTTTGGTTCCTGTTTGAGAAGTTTTATCCTTTAATCATGGTGCTGATCGGTATAGACTCCCATCGGCGCTGGCTTTGCCGGTTGCCATTTGGATAACACTTGAATTTCCGTGCTATCCAAAAGTCCATTCACACACCAAGCATAAGGATCACACAATGAAAATCATCCACACATTAGCCATTTTGCTGGTTGCCGCAGGTTTATTGACCGCTTGTGCAAAAGAAGAACCACAAACCGCAACCGAAGCAGCAAAAGAAGCGACCACCGAAGCGAAAGAAGCAGCAGCAGAGAAACTGGAACAAGCCAGTGACACCTTGCAACAAGCTGCTGATGATGTCAGTGATACCGCCGCAGAAGTGAAAGCCGATGCCGCTGAAACGGTTGAAGCAACCGGTGAAGCGATTAGCGATGGCGCTGCAAAAGCGGCTGATACCATCGAAAATGCTGCTGATAAAGCCGAAGATAAAGTACAGGAAGCCGCTCAGTAAGCGATGGCTTTATACCGGGCGATTTTCTCGCCCGGTTATTTTTTACATAGTTGCCGGCGGTAAATTAATCTTCTTGCAATTGCATTGCCCACATCTGCGCATATTTTCCCTGCTGCGCTAATAATTCAGTGTGCGTACCCTGTTCCACCACCTTGCCTGCATCCAGCACAATAATGCGATCTGCATCCACTACCGTTGATAAACGGTGCGCAATGACCAGTGTGGTATGGCCACTGGCAACTTCGCGCATGGCTTCAAGGATTGCCGCTTCCGAATTGGAATCCAGCGCACTGGTTGCTTCATCAAAAATTAAAATCGACGCCCCTTTTAATAAAACGCGCGCAATGGCGATGCGTTGCTTTTCGCCACCCGATACTTTTAACCCGCGTTCGCCCACCAGGGTTTTATCTCCTTCGGGCAGGCTGTTAATAAACGTTTCGAGATGGGCCATTTTTATCGCGCGGTCAATTTGCTCATCGCTCGCGCCCGGGTTGCCATACGCAATATTTTCGCGAATGCTGGTGTTAAACAGCACGGTATCCTGCGGGACAATCGCGATAGCGCGACGCAATGAATCGAGCGTGACCGTGCGAATATCCTGGCCATCGATCAGGATTTTTCCACCGGTGATATCGTAAAAACGATAAAGCAAACGCGAAAGCGTACTTTTACCGGCGCCGGAGGCACCGACAATAGCTACCTTGCTGCCTGCCGGAATATGCAAATCCAGTTGTTGCAAAATCGGTCGTTCCCGGTGATAACCAAAATCGACTTGTTGCCATTGAATTTCGCCGCGGTTGATGTGCAGCGGCAGTGCACCTTCGGCGTCGGTAATGGTTGAGTTGCGTTTTAATAATGCCAGCATATTTTCCAGGTCCGTTAATGAGCGGCGGATTTCGCGATATACGAATCCGAGAAAATTGAGCGGGATGAATAACTGGATCATGTAGGCATTAATCATTGCCAGATCGCCGAGCGTCATGGTTTTATCGAGCACGCTTTGCGCCGCCATCCACATCATCGCTGTCATCGCCAGTGCAATAATCAATGCTTGCCCGGAGTTAAGCGCTAGTAAAGACATCCGGTTTTTTAATTTTGCCGATTCCCATTTTTCCAGAAATTTATCGTAGGTCTCGGCTTCGTAATGTTCGTTATTGAAATATTTAACCGTTTCGTAATTCAGCAGGGAATCGATTGCGCGGGTGCTGGTTGATGAATCCGCCTGATTGGCTTCGCGTACAAATTTGTTACGCCATTCCGTCGTATAAATGGTAAATACCACGTAAATCACTACCGCAACCAGGGTAATGACCGCATACCAGATTGAAAATGCCGCGGCGAAAATAATCGCCACCATCAATATTTCAAACAAGGTTGGAACAATATTAAACATTAAAAAGCGCATCAAAAAACTGATGCCGTTGGTACCGCGCTCAATGTCACGGCTGATGCCGCCGGTGGCGCGATCCAGATGAAAGGCCAGTTCCAGCGAATGCAAATGCTTGAATACCCGCAAACCGATTTTGCGCATCGCGTGTTCAGTGACGCGGCTAAATAACGCATCGCGGATTTCACCAAAAAATACGCTGCCAAAACGCAAGGCACCGTAAAACAAAATAAAAAAGGCGGGCAAGGCTAATTCCGGCGAAATACTGCGGTCTACGCCATCAATGATATGCTTGAGTGCCCAGGGCATAACCAGCGTTGCACCTTTGGCCGCAAGCAACGCCAGTATCGCCAACACCACCCGCCCTTTGAAATCCCATAAATATGGCAGCAGGTAATTCATACTCTGGCGCAGATTGACTTTAGGGCTTTCTTCCCGCGCTTCATTATTGGGGTGGACGGATAAACCGGAAGTGTGCATACCACGCATAACGACAGCCTGTAAATCGATGGAAGAAAATTCATGCTAGCAGAATCCCCCTTATGGTACCGACATAAGTTAGTTTCAAGTGCTACCATAAGCATCTTGACCATATGTCCCTAACCACTAGTGTCCGCCACTCTTTTTTTTCATGAAAATACCCAAACGTTTACAACCCCTGGTCGATGATGGCTTGATTGATGAGGTTTACTATCAATTAATGAGCGGCAAGGAAGCACAAGTCTTCGTTGTCAGCGCCAATAACGAAGTGCGTTGCGCGAAAGTTTACAAGGAAGCGAACAAACGCAGCTTTAAACAAGCGGTGCAATATCAGGAAGGGCGCAGCGTACGCAATACGCGCCGCGCACGCGCCATGGCCAAAGGTACCAAATACGGCCAGAAAGAAGCGGAAGACGCCTGGTTGAATGCCGAAGTTGAAGCGTTGTATCGCCTTGCACAAGCAGGTGTGCGCGTGCCCACACCCTATTGGTTTCTCGACGGTGTGCTGGTGATGGAACTGGTCGTTGATGAAGATGGCGACCCGGCGCCACGCCTGGATGATGTTGCGTTCGATGTCGAAACGGCGCGCGCTTACCACGCACGCATGATGCAGGAAATTGTGCGCATGCTCTGTGCCGGTTTGGTCCACGGCGATTTGTCGGAGTTTAATGTATTGATCGATCATTCGGGCCCGGTTGTTATCGATTTGCCACAAGCCGTTAATGCGGCGGGCAATAACAACGCCAAAATGATGTTGCTGCGCGATGTAAATAATATGACCCAGTATTTCGGCCAATACGCGCCGGATTTATTAGTCACCCATTACGGCGAGGAAATCTGGGATTTATTTGAGCACGGCAATTTGCATCCCGAAGTAAAACTCACCGGCCAGTTTGCACACAGCAATGTGGAAGCGGATATAGCTACCATGATGCGGATTATCGAGGCTGCAAAACTGGAAGAGGAAGATCGCAAAGAGCGCGAGCGCAAGGCGCGCGATGGCGAATTTTAAGGAGTCTTTTATAGGGTTAACGCCTTGGGGAGGATTATTTTTCGGCGCGTTTGAAGGGTAATTCGATAACGACCCGCAAACCGCCTGGCGGGCTGGTCTCCAGGGTAATATCACCATGGCAGTGCTCGACAATATCGCGCACTATTCCCAGGCCCAGGCCATGCCCCTCAACTTGCTCATCAATCCTGGTGCCGCGATTTAATACCTGTTCGCGCAATTCCGGTGCTATCCCGGGGCCATCGTCATCGATCACAATGCGATAAACATTTTGCTCAAGCGCGATAGTGATGTGCACTTGTTGTTGTGCCCACTTACAAGCGTTGTCCAATAAATTTCCCAGCAACTCGAGAATATCTTCGCGATCCCAGGGCAAGCGCAAACCCGGTGCGGCTTGCCATTCCAGGGGTGAAGCGCGGCGATGGATTTGTTGCAAGGTGCTGCATAAATCCGGCAATTCCTTTGCGCAATCAAAATAAGCGCCGGGCAATGCTTCTCCCGCGAGGCGGGCGCGGCCCAATTCACGGCTGATGCGTTCCTGCATGCTTTGTAATTGCTGGCGAAAACTATCGCGCAATTCCGGATGGTCATTTAATTCGTGGCGATTGGCGAGGCTGAACAAAATCGCCAGGGGGGTTTTTAATGCATGCCCCAGATTCCCCAGCGCATTGCGCGAACGCCCGAGTGTATCTTCGGTGTGTTGCAATAAGTGATTGAGTTGCTGTACCAGCGGCGCCAGTTCATCCGGCACTTGTTGATCCAGTTCTGTGCGCTGCCCTTGTTGCAACTGCACGATTTGCGCTCGCACCTGTTCAAGCGGCTGCAAGGCGCGGTGCACCAGCAAACGCTGGATTAACACCAATAGGATTAATGCACCACAACCAATCCCTGCGGCGATCCATTGCATGGTGCGGAAACTTTTTAACATGGGTGTGTAATCTTGCGCGACGACAATCCGGATGGATTTTCCATAGCGGCGAAAATCAGCACGATAAATTAATAACTCCTGTGCTTGCGGGCCATCCGCAAGATTGTTGTGCAATCCGGCCTCCGCAGGCAGTGCGAGTCCATAATCCCACGAGGAGCGCGAGCGCCATTGTTGGTCCGGTAACACCACCATAAAATATTCGCCCGAGAAAGGGCGCTGGTAACCGGCGGAAATACGTTGTTGGTCCAGCTCAATGCCATTGGTGCCGCGCACAATTGCCGCGAGCAATGTTTGCGCTTCATTATGGAGATGGGTTTGTAAATAGCGGCGCAGGCCCTGATCAAATAACCAAAGGCTCGATTGCGCGAGTATTAGCCCGGCAATAATCAATACACTGATTAACCCCAGGCTCAATCGCTGCTGGATTGAATTGATTGCACGTTTAAACAAATGATATTCCTTATACAGAATTTTTTTGCAGGCGATATCCTTGCCCGCGTTTGGTTTCAATAATGTCCTTACCTAATTTGCGCCGTAAATGGTTTACGTGCACTTCAATCACATTGGAATCCCGTTCCGTTTCACCATCATACAGGTGATCATGCAATTGGCTTTTGGAAATAACCTGGCCTTCATGCAACATCAGGTACCGCAGTAAACTGAATTCCGCGGCTGTCAGTTCAATCACTTCATTGCTTTTTAATGCGCACTGGCGCGCTTCATCCAGTTGCACACCGCCAGCGTGCAATTGCGGTTGATTGACTTGCCCGTGCGTGCGCCGCAATAACGCTTGTATCCGCAGCTGCAATTCTTCCGGATGAAAAGGCTTGGTGAGGTAATCATCAGCACCGGCTTTCAAACCCTCGATACGTTCGGCCCAATGATCGCGCGCCGTTAAAATTAATACCGGGCGCTGCATAGTGGTTGCGCGCCATTCACGCAAAATATCCAAGCCCGATTTCCCCGGCAAACCCAAATCCAGCAGGATTAAATCGTACGGCTCAACGGCGCCCTGGATTAACGCATCGCGGCCATCCGCCAACCAATCCACGGCATAGCCGGCGCGTTTTAAATCCGCCGTCAATTCATCGGCCAATGCCACATTGTCTTCGACGATCAGGATACGCATCAATCTTCCTCGTCGTCTTTTAGAATTTTTCCGGTACTGGCATCAATTTCCAGTTCACGCACCACACCATCGCGCGTGGCCAATTCCACTTCGTAAATATAGATATCATCATCCTCTTCCAGTTCAACTTCGAGCAAACTGGCGTTGGGGTGGCGGGTTTCCACCAGCGCTAACAATTGCTCCAGCGGAATAATACGGCCCTGCGCACGCAGGCGCAGGGCTTCATCTTGCGCTAGATCGCGCGCGTTCACACTGCCGGCAAACACCAGGAATAACAGCACGCGCGTTAGCGATTTCATCGTTGCTCCTTAATTCAGGAAGGTTGAGGGTTGCCGGCTGGGATATTAATCATCCTGGTGGTCTTTCAATACTTCGCCAGTCGCGGCATCAAGTTCAAGGTCCCACTCTACGCCCTGGGCATCAACCACTTCCAGTTGATACAGGTAGCGACCCCACTCATTTTCCAGTTCAGTTTCGCGGATAACACCGCCAGGGTGCTTGGCCAGTGCAATTTCATTGAGCTTTTCAAAGGCCTGGATGCTACCAGAATCGCGCAGTTTCAGCGCCTCATCCGGCCCCAGGTCACGGGCATGGGCGGCAATGGCAAGGCTGGTCAGGGTCAAGCTGGTGATAATCGATGTAGTCAGTTTCATGGTTGAGTTCCTCATTCGGATTTGATCGGGTAAGGCAGTAATCCATCGGGGATGGATGAATGTCGACCGGTGCAGAATAAGGCCGCTGGATTAAATGAAACTTAATTTCAGGGGGATGATTGACGCCTAAAACATGCATGTAGATACTGCGTACCTTGCAGGTTTGCATTGCTTGAGAAGAGGAAGCCAATTGGGCGGATGCCCCGGGGAGCCAGACATTCAAGGAGCGAACTGCATGGCACTAATAACTCCAAGGACACTCTTATGCAATTCAAATTATCTATCCCGCGCCTGCGCGCCTTGTTGGGATATGGCCTGGCATTCACCCTCAGCGCAACAGCGATGGCCGCTGACACTCCCGCCAAACATACCCCCTTGCCGCTCAATGTTTTTTATAACGATGCGTTGATCGAAGACATTGAGCTATCACCCGATGGCACCCATTTGCTGGCGTTAAAAAATGTCGAGGGCAATACCGTCGTCATGGTGATTGAACTCGCCACCAATAAAACCTTTTATCCCGTCAAAACCGATAACAAACAATTCAAATTCAATTGGGTGACATGGGCCAATAATGAGCGCTTGTTAATGAGTTTGCGTTTTGATAGCCGCATGCCCAACGGTGTGAAATATATGCAGACACGTTTGCTGGCAGCCGATGCCAAACGGGAATCCAAGATGATCACCCTGGTAAAGCCGGATAGCGACGCCGATGGCTGGGTGAGCCAATACCAGGACAACATTATCAGCATGACGCCGGATGACCCTGATCACGTGCTTATCAGTGTTGACCGCGAAATGCCCTTGCATCAAACCGTTTACCAGGCCAACGTGAATACCGGCAAATTAACGCGCGTGAAAAAACACTCGGGCACCGTACGTTCATGGTATGCCGATCGCGCAGGTAACGTGCGTGTGGGCGAGCACTATGACGATAAAAAACGCAAAGTGACTTATAAAGTGCTCGATCCGAATAGCAACGAATGGGTGGTAGCCTGGGAATACGTCGTATTCGACGAGCCGGATATCAGCATCGCCGGATTTGGCCACAATCCGAATGAATTATTTATTTTTGCCGACCATGAAGGCCGCCAGGCCTTATTCAAGGCGGACCTTTCCAAACCCGGCTACCCCAGAGAATTAGTCCTGGCCGACCCCGATTACGATGTCAGTGGCAGTTTGATTTACTCCACCGCCCATAAAGAGGTGGTCGGGATTTATTACAACGATGGCAGTTCCAAAAGTATTTTCTGGAACAAGGAATTCAAGGCATTCCAGGCCGGATTGGATAAAGCCATGCCAGACACAACCAATTACATCGCCAGCATGAGTGCCGATGCACGCAAATACATTTTATACACCACCAATAGCACTAATCCCGGCACCTATTTTTTTGGTGACCGCGATGCGAAAACCCTGACTTATCTCGCCAGCGCGTATCCGCAATTAACGGAAGATGTGCTTATCGAAAAAGAATCGCGTCACTTCAAAGCGCGCGACGGTTTGGAGCTGGAAGGATTTTTATCGCTGCCGAAAAACTTTGCCAACAAACCCGCAGCGGCCATTATTCTTCCGCACGGCGGCCCCATGAGTGAAGATGGTAAAAGCTTCGATATGTTTTCCACCTTTATGGCAAACCGCGGTTATGTGGTGTTCCAACCCAACTTCCGCGGCTCATCGGGTTACGGCCACGATTTTATGATGCAAGCGGTAGGCGGTTACGGTTTGGAAATGCAAGATGACCTTGAAGATTCAGTGAAGTACCTGGTCGAGCAAAAAATTGCCGATCCCAAGCGCGTCTGTATCGTCGGTGCAAGTTACGGCGGCTACGCCGCACTGATGGGCGTGGCCAAAACACCGGATTTGTTTCAATGCGCCGTCAGCTTTGCGGGTATGTCTGACCTGATCAGGATGAGCAATAATTTCCGTTACTTCACTAATAAAAATACTGCGCGCAAACAATTTGGTGAGGATCGCGGGCAACTCAAGGAAACATCACCCGTGCGCCTGGTTGAGCGTATTAAAGCGCCGGTGTTGTTAATCCATGGTAAAGATGATTCAGTCGTGCCCGTTGAGCAAAGCCGGGTGATGGCTAGCGCCCTCAAAGACGACGGTAAAACCTATGAATACATCGAACTGGAAGATGGCACGCACCATCTGGATTATTTGCCGGATCGCAAACAAACATTTGAAGCTATCGATAAATTCCTGAACAAATATTTACCGCTGTAAAAAAAATCTACCGCGATAAAACAGTTAACTTGTTCTGCGGATTCACCCGCTTGATGATGCGCCCGCAAGGGCGCATTTTTTATGCGCCAACTGCGGATTTATTTGCACCTTTTTTCACAAAAATGAACAAAGTTTCACAACTCGGCAAACTTCTCATTTTTATACTTGTCACCTATGTCTCAGGACTCGCTCGAATTCCAAGCAAGGTGATAACTGCTCATGACCCCAGAGTTGCACGTTCCCGGCAGTGGCCATCTTCCCGCCCATGGGCCAGTACAGCGCCCGTTACGCTTAATCCATTTTGTTGCAGATGATTCACAGGCTATACAACCGGCCGTAGTTAAACTGGTTCGCTCTGCCGAAAACGTCCCTCAAGTAAAAGCCATGCTGGTGCTGGACCAAGCCTTCAATAATGGCAGGCGCAGGGACATTGAAGGCACGCTATTCAAACAAATGGAAAGCTGGTCGACCATCGGCCGCACCTACGAATTTTATCGCCTTTGTCGCCATTACCAGCCCGACGCCGTATTCATTCACAGTGAACACAATACTGCCTGGTGTCGCTACGCCAGTTTGCAGGCCGGCACAGCCAGGGTGATTCATATCAATGAGCAACTGCGTAAACAAATTCCCTACAGCATCGACCTGAATCAATTTAGCAAAGCCGATGAAGTCCCCCTGGATTTGCGCATCCCCGGCATTATTATGCCCAGCGGTTTTACCGACCAGTTCCATTTGCAATTAATCCGCGCATTGGCGTGCCTGCGCGAAAAACGGTTATCGCCACGGGTTTTTTTAACGGGGCCCGGCACGCGCAAAGCGCAAGAGGCGGCGCAACAATTGGGCTACGCCCTGGGTTTGGACAAACAACTGCGGATCACATCGCATTGTGGCAATTTGCCTTTTTTATTAATGCATCATCAACTCTGCGTCATTGGCAACCCGGATAAAAACCCTATACTTGTCGCCCAGGCGATGGCGGCGGGTTGTGCCACCCTGGGTATCACTCCCGCACGGACACCATCGCTGATCCGGCATGGAAATGATGGTATTTTATTCACCAGCGATTCGCCCGAATTGCTGGCCGAAAAACTGGAAAACCTGTTACAAAATTCCAGCTATGCCCAACAACTGGCGCGTCAGGCACGTGTGCGTGCGCAAGAAAATTTTTCCTTGCCGCACATGCATAAGGCCTACACGGACATGTATCTCGCAGTCACAGGAACATAATGACTTTTCTATGCGTACCTACAAACCCTGGCTCAGCGTTTTAATTCCGGTTTACAACGTTGCAGACTATGTAGTGGAATGCCTCGAATCGATTGTGTTGCAAGCCATTCCCGGAATAGAAATCATTGCGGTGGATGATTGCTCCACCGATAACTCACTCGCTATCCTGCAAGACTTCGCACAAAACTCGCTGGTGCCAATTAAAATATTGCAGCACCCGCATAACCGCGGGCTGAGCGCAGCGCGCAATAGCTTGCTGGATGCAGCCAGCGGTGATTATGTATGGTTCATCGATTCGGATGACAAATTAAATAACGATGCAATCCAATCCTTGTACGCGTTAATTGGCGAGCATCATCCCGATATGGTGCTGTGCGATTACAGTGTGTTGCGCAGTACACGCAAGTTAAAACATTATTCCCGCGCTGAACGCCATATCATCACATTCCCCGGAGCCAGCCAGGTTTTAATGACTGATCCGATAAAATTATTTGAAGGTATTTATCAAAAGCGCCGATTGCACATCTGGTCAAAAATTTCACGGCGCGCGCTGTGGGGCGCTGATTTGCGTTTTCCCGAAGGGCGCTTGCTGGAGGATGTAGTTGTCACACCGCGCCTGTGTTTGCGCGTGAAAAATTATATTTATGTACGGCAACCCTGGATTGCCTATCGCCAGCGTGACGGCAGTATTTTGTCCAAACCTAACCAGAAAAAAATTGATGATATGTCCGTTGCCTCAAAAGGCGTACTAGCGTTATGGCTGGAAAAACATCCGCATCTTTCCGCTGATGCACGCTTCACGTTTGCACATTTTTGCGTGCGTACCCATATTTTTGTGAGCACCGAATTGCGCAAAATATCCGGCAATAAAAGACCGGATATGAGCATTTACCGCCAGCATTTCCTTAACCATATCCAGTGGGACAAACCGCGCATGTGCTGGGAATATATTAAACGTGGCCGGGTGCTAAACCTGCGCCGTTTTTTACTGGAATATTAATCGCGACCATCCTTGTCGCCGCAATTCATTTGCGCTGGCCGATTCCAATAATCACAACATCATGCCACCGGAAATTTCAATTCGCTGGGCGTTAATCCAGCGATTGCTCGCTGATAACAGCGACGCAATTGCCGGCCCGATATCATCCGGTAATCCCACGCGGCCCAATGCGGTATAAGATGCAATTTGCTGGTTGAGTTGTTCGTTGTCGCGCACATTGCCGCCCCCAAAATCCGTTTCAATTGCGCCCGGCGCGACCACATTCACCGCAATACCGCG
The DNA here is from genome assembly GCA_021151835.1 of Gammaproteobacteria bacterium. Taxonomy (GTDB): domain Bacteria; phylum Pseudomonadota; class Gammaproteobacteria; order Pseudomonadales; family Cellvibrionaceae; genus Cellvibrio. The sequence goes on along the minus strand of JAGKWO010000008.1, from coordinate 107,964 downwards.
CGCACCCAATTCTTTCGCCATATAGCGGCTCAATACTTCAATACCGCCTTTCATCGCCGCGTAGGCGGAATAACCGGGATAACAAAAACGCGCGAGGCCCGTGGATATATTCACAATCCGCCCGCCATTTTTAATCAGCGGTAATAGTGTCTGGGTGAGGAAAAATGTTCCCTTGAGATGGATATTCATCAGCAAATCAAATTGTTCTTCGGTGGTTTCTGCAAAGCTCGCATGCACACCAATTCCCGCATTGTTTATTAAAAAATCAAAATCCTTACGTTGCCAGTGCGCGTCCAGAATGCCTGCCAGTTGCTCCGCAAATGCGCCAAAACGTTTACTATTGCCCACATCCAGTTGCAGGGCCGCCGCTTTCCCTCCCAGGGCCTGCACCTCGGCAACAACCGCCTCGGCTTCCGCCTGTTTACTGTTATAGGTCAGTACCACATCCACCCCGTCTCTGGCCAACGCCAATACGGTGTTTTTACCCAGCCCACGGCTGCCGCCGGTCACTACTGCAATCTTGCTCATAACTGCCTCTCTTGTCGGTGCGATTGATCAATTGGTTAAGTAAGGCCAGTTTATTGCTCGATTATTTTTCGATAAATCCACAAATAATGATTAGACTGTTCACATAATCCGAACAATGGATATCTTTAATGAATCGATTGGATGCCATGCAGATCTTCGTACGGGTGGCCGAGCTCGCCAGCTTCACCAAAGCGGCCGATAGCCTGGGCCTGCCCAAAGCCAGCATTTCCACTGGCGTGCAGCAACTGGAAAGCCTGTTGGGTACGCGCTTGCTGCATCGCACTACCCGGCGTGTACAGCTCACGCTGGATGGCCAGATTTTTTACGAACGCAGCAAGGATCTACTGGCCGACATGGATGACCTGGAAGGGTTGTTCCAGCAAGGCGCCAGTAACCTGACCGGGCGTTTGCGTGTTGATATGCCCCATGGCATGGCTAAAAATCGCCTGTTGCCGCGCTTGCCTGAGTTCCTGGCACAGCATCCGCAATTACAACTGGAAATCAGCAGCACTGATCGCCGCGTCGATGTCATTCGCGAGGGTTTTGATTGTGTTATCCGCGTGGGTAAACTTGGCGACTCCTCATTAATCGCGCGGCCATTGGGCAAACTGGAATTATTGAATTGTGTGAGCCCTGCTTATATCGCCCGTTGTGGCGCGCCCCGGACATTGGACGATTTAGCACATCATCATCTGGTGCATTACGTCACGACACTGGGAGCAAAGTCGGCGGGGTTTGAATTTATCCGGCATGGTGAACTGAAATTTCTGGCGATGAATGGCAATATCACCGTCAATAATTCCGATGCCTATAGCGCGGCCTGCCTCGCAGGATTTGGCATCGCCCAAATTCCCCGCATTGGTGCACAGGAATATATAGAGCAGGGAAGATTGGTAGAAATTTTGCCAGACTTGCGCGCAGAACCTATGCCGGTTTCATTGCTTTATCCCAATCGCCGCAATTTGTCGCGGCGCGTACAAGTATTTATGGATTGGGTCAGCGAACAATTAAGCGATTATGTCGATAAATAAATAGAGTGTTATCCATGCCAACCAGCCTGTGCCCCAAATGTCATTACCATCGGCAAGCCCATGATGCACAGGTTCATCCGGATATCTGCCCGCGTTGCGGAATTGTTTACAGCAAATTTAGCGCACGCCAGCAAGGAAAAAATTTATCAGCGGAAAATACCGATGCAGAAACGAATATTAAAATCGAAGAAGATCTATCATTGCGCCAGCAATTAGTTATCGCCTGCCTATATGTTCCGGAAAAAGTGAGTAAGGAAACATTTTATTCACGTATTTTTTTATTGTGTGCCTTTGCGGCCTGGGGATTTTATTTTATCAGCGCCGGTGTCGATTGGGAAAAAATCGGCGGCTCTTTTATGCACAATATCAACCTGCCATTCCATGAGTTCGGCCACATCCTGTTTATGCCACTCGGCCATTTTATGATGATTCTCGGTGGCAGTTTATTCCAGGTCTTGTTGCCATTTTTATTGACGCTGGTATTTGTCTTCAAACAAAAGGACACCTTCGCCGGCAGTATTACCTTGTGGTGGTGCGGGCAAAGTTTTATCGACGTATCACCCTATATCGCTGATGCACAATATCGCGCGTTGCCCCTGGTTGGCGGTGGCGGTGAGGAATCCCATGACTGGGGTAATTTATTAACGATGCTGGATGCGCTGGAACATACACAAGCAGTTGCCAGAACAAGTTTTGCATTAGGGACACTGATTATTATTGCAGCGTTGTTATGGGGCGGGTGGTTATTGCGGCAACAACAGAAAAATATTGTATCGATACCATAAAACCGGCCGGAATTTTCCGGCCGGTTTTTCACTTATTGCGGTTGCTTAACCCCAAACATATTGCGATAAATAATGCCCGGAACTACCAGCGCAAGCGGAAATGCCCAGATCAACCCGATACCCAATGGCAACATACTGATTACGATAATAACCAGCAGCACCAGATAAATCCCGAACACACTGAACCAGCGTTTACTCACCATTTTCCTTGATGTTTCCAATGCGTCCCACAAGCGCATATTTTTTTCCACCAGTAATGGTATAGCCAGGGAATAGGCAACCATCAGATAGATACCCGGTAGCACCAGCAATACAAGGCCGACCATAATTAAAATCATCATCAGTACATAAAGTAAAAAAATCGGCATGATCTTTGAGTAAAAATCAAACACCATAAACGCATTGGTTGGAGCACCAACGCTGCGTCTGATCGCCAGCATAGTGATCCCGGCGTAGATCGGATAAGTCACCAGGCCAATAATTATCTGGCCAATAAAACCGATAATCGCCGAATCCTTGCCCAGGAATTCAAAGGGAATCGTCACGGCGATGGTAATGCCCAAGTAAATCAGGAGCGCACCCCAGGCTGTTGCCTTGAAACCGCTGATCAGCTCCCAGGCTTCTTTAAGGACGCCTTCAATGGTCCAATCAGGATTTATTGAATATTCGTGTGGCTGTAGTTCTTGCAAATTACTTTGCGGAGTTTGGTAGGGATTATTTTCTGACATTGCCTGTCTCCTGATTATAAATTGCTGCAACAAATGGATTCATCGGCATAGCAAAAACCGCGTGCAACTGCCGGGCTCGAAGGGCAGGGCAAGCCGGAGCGGTTTGGCAAGGAATTCCTCGCCCTTGTGCGCGAATTTGCGTATTGATTAGCCCTTGGGCTTGCCCCAGACATCTACCCGCGCCGGGCAATATTGCTCAAGGAACTCCTGATGGCCAGGCATGGTTGCCACGGCGTTTTTAACACCGGTTTTGAAGTTGCCGAGGAATGCGTGCAGGCGCTCATCGTCCATCGCATCCGCGGCCCCGTGGTAATGGCGTGGCGTTACGCGCTGGCCCAATAACACATGCACCCAGGAATCCAACCGGAACAGCCCGCCGGTGTTGGGAATCACATGGCCCACATCCTTGAAGAGCTGGATGCGATGCTTCAGGGATTCCGGTATTTCCATATTTTTGCAGTAGCGCCAGAAAGGCGTGTCTTGCCGCTCCGTGGTGTTGTAATGGAGCACGATAAAATCGCGGATTTCCTCAATTTCCTCCCGGGTTTCTTTATTAAACTGGTCAACCAGGGATTGCTCTATGCCATTAAACGGAAACAGTTGCAGCAGGCGCGCCGCCGTCGTCATGATGACGTGGATGCTAGTAGCCTCAAGCGGCTCCACAAAACCGGCGGCCAGGCCAATGGCCACGCAGTTCTTGTTCCAGGCTTTGCGGCGGCGTCCGGTGCGAACCTTGACGGTCCAGGGATCGCGTGTCTTCTTACCGGGTACCGCAGCCAGCAACTGGCTGGTGGCTTCATCCACCGACATATAACGGCTGCAAAAAACGTAGCCATTGCCAGAGCGATGCTGCAACGGGATGTTCCACCGCCAACCGGCATCATGGGCGATAGCGCTGGTGTAGGGCTGTACCGGGCCGACGTTTTCCGATTGCACGGCCACCGCTGTATCGCACGGTAACCAATGGGACCAGTCTTCAAAACCGGTATGCAGGGTTTGCTCAATGAGCAGCCCACGAAAGCCTGTGCAGTCAATAAACAGATCGCCTTCAATCACCTCAGCGGAAGCCAGGGTCAGGGATTGGATATAACCCGAATCAGGGTGCTGGTTAATGTGTTCTATCTTGCCTTCAACGCGCTTGACGCCATAGCCCTCCGATATCTTGCGCAGAAATTTTGCATAGAGCGCTGCATCTATGTGGTAGGCAAAGTTGAGTTTGGAATCAGGGCGGGTGAAAAACTTGTCCTGATGTGCGGCCAACCACTCTACACAGTATTCACCCAGTTCATCGTTGCGGCCCATTTGCTGGCTGCGCAGCCAGAAATGATGAAATTCACAGGTCCAGGACGGCTGGCCGGTAACGCCGAAAGGATGGATGTACTTGTCACCCTTAAGGCCCCAGTTTTCAAACCAGATGCCCAGCTTGAAGGTAGCCGCCGTCTCGCGCATGAATTCCTGCTCATCAATACCCATGATTTTATTAAAGGCGCGCATGGGTGGCACAGTGGATTCGCCCACACCGATAGTGCCGATCTCTTCGGACTCAACCAGGGTAATGTCGAGCACCTTGCCCAACTGGCGGGACATCAGGGCTGCGGTTACCCAGCCCGACGTACCGCCACCGGCAATGACCACTCGCTTGATCTTATTTGTCTTCATCGCTGCGCCTCTTTTTTATGATTTGCGTGTTCTATTATTGCGTAGGACCACGCAAGCCTTTGTTATACCAGCAACACATGGGTATACCGGAAATCCAAAGGCGCGAATTCTAGGGGCAAAGAAAAAAGCGCTTCAACAAAACGCTGATCAGTTTAAACTATGAACCTTAAGGGGCGCCGCAATAACCAAATTACGCGCTGTATTCCGCTTCGCGCAGCACCGCTAAAAACTCTTCACCAAAACGTTTCAATTTGCTTTCACCCACACCGGTGATATTGCGTAACTGTTCCGGTGTAAGCGGGCGGAACTCCAGCATTTCGCGCAAGGTGGCATCGTGGAAAATAACGTAGGGCGGCACGCCTTGTTCTTCCGCCAAACGCTTGCGGCAGGAGCGCAGCGCATTCCACAGCGATTGATCTTCTGCTTCGATGGCCTTTGATAAATTTGCTTTGCGCGGTGAGCTGACAGCCAATTTAATATCGCGGCGCAGATGTATTTTTTCGTCGCCGCGCAAATAGGTGCGGCAGGTTTCATTCAATAACAACCCACCAAAACCATCGCTATTCACATCGAGCAAACCGCGCGCAACCAACTGGCGGAAAATGGATTTCCATTCGTCCACACTTAAATGTTTGCCAATGCCGTAGGTAGTTAATTTGTGATGATCGAAGGAAAGGATTTTTTCGTTATTGCTACCGCGCAATACATCAATCACATGGCCCGCACCAAAGCGTTGGCCGGTGCGATACACACAGGACAGCGCCATTTGCACCGCTTCGGTCGCATCCCAGGTTTGCGGTGGCGTTAAACAGCAATCACAATTGCCGCACGCGTGTGTGGGATTATCGCCAAAATAACGCAGCAAACTTACTCGCCGGCAAGAAGTGATTTCACACAAACCCAACATCGCGTTCAAACGCTGTTGCTCGTTGCGTTTGAATTCTTCGTTGCCTTCGCTTTGCGCCATCATCTGCCGCAGCTTTACCACATCGTCCAAACCGTATAACAACAACGTGGTAGCGGGTTCACCGTCGCGCCCCGCGCGGCCGGTTTCCTGGTAGTAGGCTTCGATACTTTTTGGTAAATCCAGGTGCGCAACAAAACGCACATCGGGTTTATCAATACCCATCCCGAATGCGATAGTCGCCACCATAATAATATTATCGTCGCGCAGGAACCGTTCCTGGTGTTGCTGCCGGGTAGTGGCAGGCAGGCCCGCGTGATAAGGCAGGGCATTGAATCCTTCACTGGTTAACCAATCCGCAATTTGTTCAACTTTATTGCGCGACAAACAATAAACAATCCCCGAATTTCCCGCTTGCTCTTCGCGCAGAAAACGCATCAACTGGATCTTGGGATTATTTTTTTGCGCAATCCGGTATTGGATATTCGGTCGATCAAAACCGCTGATAAATTGCTGCGCTTTTTGCAATTGCAAGCGCGCAACAATTTCATCGCGGGTGCGCAAATCGGCGGTGGCGGTTAACGCAATGCGCGGTACTTGCGGAAATTCGCGCTGCAATAAATCCAGCTTTAAATAATCCGCGCGGAAATCGTGGCCCCATTGCGATACGCAATGGGCTTCATCAATGGCAAACAGGGAAATTTTCAGCGAGTGTAATAATTCAATGGTGCGCGGCTGGATCAATCGCTCCGGTGCGATATATAACAAATCCAGTTCGCCGCGTTGCAAGGCAGATTCGGTTTGCCACCATTCCTGTGACGACAAAGTCGAATTTAAAAATCCCGCGCGCACGCCCAGTTCACGCAACGCGCTAACCTGATCCTGCATCAACGCAATCAGCGGGGAAATCACAATTCCCACACCGTCGCGCACCAGCGCCGGAATCTGGTAGCACAGGGATTTACCACCGCCCGTTGGCATCAATACCAGGACATCATCGCCGCTAATCAGGGCCTCAATGACCGCCGCTTGCGGGCCACGGAATTCGTGGTAACCAAAAATGGAATTTAAAATCTGCAGGGGGGAATTCATGACATTATTCTTCCTTGATTAATATCTTGCGGCTTACTTCCACACAATTGCCCATAACTCGCTGAATCTGCATTGCCAACCTTCTCGACATGAGCATTTACCGGAGCAGTAATTTTTCAGCAAAACCGCAAAGATATCCATCACTTTGTTGCAAGCAGGTGTTAGCAGGGCGAAGAAAGGTGCGGCCAGGGACCACACCAAAGGGGTTTCAGGGTTTCAGGGTTTTGTTGAGGAAGTGGATGATGTCATCTATTGGCCAGCGCGCGTCCTTTTCAAAACAGCTGCCAGCCCAGTTGCATCCGTTATCCAGGAAGGCGTGGTCTTTACCGGGATACACTTTGTATTCCACCGGCTGTTTGCCGGCTTTTAATAAATCCACATAATGTTGCGCAGACGCGGGCGGGGTGGTTTTATCCAGGCTTCCCACATGCACAAATTGGGGTGGCAATTTGTATTCGCTGGCGTTGGGTACAAAGTAAATGGGCGATACGGCTTTGTAGTAATCCGGATTGTCTTTCACATTGATGTTGTTGCCAAAGATGCCGCGCGCTTCCGCGTTGGCGAATTTCCAGAACATATTTCCCGCAGTTTCAAAACCACCTTGCGCGGTGGTGTATAAATCAAACGCGCCGTAACTAACGACCGCTGCTTGCACTTTTAAACCATCTTCCCGCGCAACTTGTTCCGCTGTTTTTCCCGCCGGCAAATAGCTGGGTTTGAAACCGAGGCTCGGCCCGGCAAAACCATCGCTTTCCAACTGGCGGCCGCGTGTCAGGATCATGGTGGTGATGTGCCCGCCCGCGCTATCGCCGGTAATCGCCACGCGCGTGGGGTCACCCCCATACTCCGCAATATGGTCCTTCACCCACAACAAACCGCCGAATGTATCCTCGACAATCTGGTTCATCGTCACCGTATTATTTTGATCGCCCAGCAAACGGTAATTCATATTCGCAACAACAAATTCCCCATCACGCGCGATGGTGGACGCCATATCGTTCATGATCGAATTATTATTCACCAGCCAACCGCCGCCGTGATAAATCACCAGCACCGGGTAGGATTTTTTCCCTGTTTGCGGAACATAAATATCCAGCGTGAGCGGGAAATTATCCGGTGCCGCAAATTGAATAGCTTTGTGGACTTTAACTTCAGCTGCGCTCGCAAACGCGGAACACAATCCAATAAAGATTAAAACCATACTGGTGATACGACGCATATTTACCTCTGCAGTAGCGATTACGTTGTTATTGTAAACTCGATCAATTGTTGAACCCGATCAAGCATAGACGCACCCGGCAGAGGTGAATAGTGATAAGCGTCAGCGATTGCGTTAATTCCAATCGCGCTGGCGTTGATCCAGCTGCTGGTTGCGCCGGTCCAGTTCGCGATTTTGTTCGTCGTAAAACCGGTTCATGCGGTCGCGGTCGCGATTGAGCCGGTCGCGCTCACGGTTCAATGCATCGCGTTTCTGGTTAGCGACACGCGAAATTTCCTGGTGATCATTGTGGCGCTGGTGCTGGCGATTTTGCCAGTGGTCGATCTCGCGGTTTTCTTCATCGAGATCACGCATCATTGCATCGAAATCGCGATGGCGCTGGTCGCGTTCGCGCTGGAGTTGTTCACGCTCATGCTGGATTTCCGCGCGCTCGTCCTGCGCCCAGTGACGATCACGCGCTTGTACCGAAACAGCTTGCACAGCGGTAACCAACAATAAACTGCCGATCAGCAACAACGATTTTTTCATGACTATTCTCCTGCGTTTTTGGCCACGCTAGGGTGCCGGGGCTGAATCAAAACTGAAGAAAATCGCCGGTCATACAGGGAATTTGCGGAGTGTGAAACGCCCGACAATGCGTTTTTGAACTATCGACCAAACCCGCATAACAGATTATATTTAACCAAATGGTTGACAATAGTTTATTTCAGGAGAATACTTAACCACATGGTAAACAATCAAAGCGAACAACTGGATGCCGTCTTCCATGCCCTGGCCGACCCAACGCGCCGGGCGATGATCGCACGGCTGGCCCAGGCGCCCTGCGGTATCACCGAACTGGCGGCGCCGTTTGATATGACGCTCGCCGCTATTTCCAAGCACATCAAAGTGCTGGAAGGCGCGGGGCTGGTGATACGCAACATCCAGGGGCGCAACCACACCTGCCAACTGGACACCCGCCCCATGCTGGGTGGCATTGAATGGTTGCGTCACTACGAACAGTTCTGGAACCAACGGCTGGATGCATTGACCGCCGCGCTGCTCGCCGAAGACGCGGCAGCAATGGATCAGGCAAACGGCAACTAAATCGGGTCGACATCCCCGTCAGACCCATCACCCATGATTGGCATTAAGCCAAAGGAGTTTGACGATGAATGACTACGGTGTATTAACCGCCCCGGATACCTTGCGCCTTGAACGCGTGTTACCGGGTCCAATCGAGCGCGTCTGGCAATACCTGACCGATTCCGATAAACGCGCAAAATGGCTGGCGGCGGGTAAGGTCGAGCAGCATGTGGGTGGCAGGGTGGATCACACCTTCCGCAACTCTGAACTCAGCCCGGAGAACGATATTCCACCACCCAAATATTCCCACTGCGCGGGCGATGTCCCCATGCTGGGCAAAGTGACCGCATGTGAGCCATTGCGCTTGCTCAGCTATATCTGGAATGCCGGTTCGGAGGAAGAATCCGAAGTGAGTTTCGAACTGGAGCAACACCACCACCAGGTAAAACTCACCGTTACCCATCGCCGCCTCAATAATGCGGAAGAACGCCTCAGCGTTGCCGGTGGCTGGCACACCCACCTCAATATCCTGCGCGATATTTTGCAGGACAAAACACCGCAGCCGTTCTGGCGCGTGCATACCCAACTGGAACAGGAATATTCCGCACGTTTAGCCGGTTGATGACACCGGTTCAATAAAATCCTGAATCCGCTACGCGCGGTTCAGGATTTTATTTTTCATGCAAACCCCCATTTGGTACGGCGTTGTCGGTTTTCTTTGCAGCTGGCGCACCAATGAGGCAGACCTGTACGACACCATCCCGCCACCCTCGTTAACCTATTGATATCCCAACCACTTTCTGTGCTGGTGCAAAACCTGCCTGTATTTTCGTCCTGTTAATTACATAGCGAAGGAATCAAGGTATGAATTGCCGCAACTGCCTTTTTAGTTTTTTATTGTTGGTGGTGTCCAATATCGCTACCGCCCATGTCATTACCGAGGTGAGGGCACTTAACCAGACGATTAACCCCGGCGAAACCCTGGTATGGGAATACGATCTGGCCGGGTACGGCTTTGTCGCGGGGAGGGATAAGCTCGGTGAGGCCGAACTCCGGGTCGAACTGCGCGATCCGGATTACCGGCCCGACAAGGAGTGGCAGGAGCAACCGTTCGTCGTTCTTTATTTCGGGCATCGCGATTACATGCGCGTTGGCATTGAAGATTGGATCGCCTCCAGCAATTTTTACGACCGGGACGACATTTCTCCGGCAATTGCCGTTACCTCTGATATTCCGGTTTGGGTAGGCCTTGCCACCCTGACTTTCGAGTTCATCCAAGGCTCCACTGTGTATATCCCGGAGCCATCACCCATCATCCTGTTCGCCGTTGGGCTGTTCGCGTTGGGTATTTCCCGTCGCTACAAAGCATCTCATGCAACAATAAAAGTTGCATAAAAAGAATTATCAGGCTAGCCTTTCACGAAACAAACAAAGTTACGTGAAAATGATGAAACGAGATTCCCGCTTATCCGGTGTGCTCCACGTCCTCCTGCATATGGCCGAAGCCGGTACTCCGATGACCTCGGAGGCCTTGGCCAAAATGATGAAAACCAATCCCGTAGTGATTCGCCGTGTGCTCGCCGGTCTGCGCGAGCATGAGCTGGTCTGTTCCGAAAAAGGCCATGGCGGCGGCTGGAAATTGTGTCGCAACCTGGAATCCATCACCCTCCACGATATTTACCTCGCCCTGGATGAACCCACCTTGCTCGCCATGGGCAACCGCACCGAAGCGCCGGGTTGTTTGGTCGAGGAAGCCGTCAACAACGCGCTCAACCAGGCATTCCAGGATGCCGAAGCCTTGTTGCTCGCACGCTTCCGCACCGTAACACTGGCGCAATTGAGCAACGATTTTCACCAGCGCATGCAAGCGCGCGGTTTTTCCGGTACCCACGACCATTCCATTTTTCCCGACGAGCAATCGTCCTGAGTTTTTCCAGAGAACTTTTTCCACAAACTTTTTTTTCCAAAAGATTAAAGGTGAGTTTATGCAAACAACCTACGACGTCATCGTGATCGGCGGCAGCTACGCCGGTATGGCAGCCGCCTTGCAAATTGCACGCGGTCGCCGGCAAGTAGTGGTGATTGATGCGGGTGTGCGCCGCAATCGTTTCGCGGAATTTTCCCACGGTGTGCTGGGGCAAGATGGCAAATCTCCCACCGCCATCGCTGAACAAGCCAAAGCGCAATTGCTTGACTATCCCAATCTCACCTGGCGGGAAGGAGTGGCCGATTCAGCCGAAAAAAGCGGCGATTTATTTACTGTAACCAGCGGAAATGAAACGCTCATCGGCAAACGCTTGATACTTGCCACCGGTGTCACCGATCACCTGCCGGCAATTCCCGGTCTGCAAGATCGCTGGGGCAAAACTGTTTTCCATTGTCCCTATTGCCACGGCTACGAATTAAACCAGGGCCCGCTCGGTGTGCTCGCCACCAGCGAAGCGTCCTTGCATCAGGCGTTATTAATTCCCGATTGGGGCCCAACCACTTTATTCACCAACAATTGCTTCACACCGGATGACGCGCAATTACAACAACTCGCCGCGCGCAATGTAAAAATCGAACCAGAAATCGTGCGCGAAATTGCGGGCGAGCAAGCGGCAATTGTTAAACTTGATAACGGCCGGCTGGTTGAATTAGCCGGATTATTTGTTGCATCGCTCACCCAACCGTCCAATCGCATCGCACAGGATTTAGGGTGTGAAATTGCCGAAAGCCCGGTGGGTTTTTATGTAAAAACCGATGAATTCAAACAAACATCCATTCCCGGTGTATTTGCTTGCGGCGACCTTGGCAGGCCAATGGGCAGCGTCACCTTTGCGATTGGCGACGGTGCGCTGGCCGGTTTTGCAACGCATCGCTCATTGATCATTGATGGATTGCCGGTAATAGCAGGTAAATGAAACATTTCAAAAACTGATGGTACAGGATTGCCTTTCATAGTTTTCGCGTTCAATATCAATTCTATCGAATGCAATACACCCATACTTATTTATTACTCATTGCGCAAAAATATGACTACACCCATCAATTATTCAATTAACGTACCGGTTTCCATCCAATGCCTTCGCGTGGGCAGTGAGCAGGAAAAAGTGTTAGTTATAGACAACTTTATGAAAAATGCGGAAATGCTTGTGAATATTGCAGCAGACAAACCGTTCATACCTTATCACTCGCTATACCCTGGAATTAAATTACCTGCGCCTGTCGATTACACCCGAGAGCTACTTGAATTTGTTGTACCCATTATTGAAGATCATTATCAGTTGCCCGAAAAACGGGTAATGCAACATGCAGAGTGTTTATTCTCCTTGGTCACACGCAAGGAAAACGAATTGCATCTATTCCAACGTGCACCACATCGTGATTCTTCTTACGAGTATCAATTCGCGATTTTGCTGTACTTATGTGGTCAAGAACATGGTGGTACTGCATTTTATCGGCATAACTTGACTGATTATGAAGCGATCACCCGCTCAAGGAGTGATGCTTATGACAAAGCCTACTTTGAAGATCTACAAAAGAATGGCGAACCCGCTGCACGCTACCAAATAGATACTGATCGACGATACACAAAAATTGCTGCGATAAATGCACAATTTAATCGTTTAATTATATATCGCAGTTGCCTACTGCATGCCCCATTTATCAATTTACCAAAAAGTATCGATCCTAACCCGCATACTGGAAGGCTCACGCTCAACTCTTTTATTGCATTTTTTGACGCGTAGTGGAAAGCGTGAATCATCCGGGATTCGCCAAACCGGTATAAACAAGAAATTTTCATCCTTTATCAGACTCATAGTGGTAAGCAAAAGTAATCCACATTTTGTAGCCAACTATCTTTCGCCGAGGAACTAACTATGTACGAGGATATTCTCGACTTCTGGTTTAACGATTTATCGCCACAACAATGGTGGGTAAAAGATGAAAAACTGGACCAGGAAATCGCCCGCCGTTTTTCCACGCTCCACGCCCAGGCAGCGCGCTGTGAATTATTCGACTGGCGCATGGCCGCCAAAGGCCGCCTCGCAGAAATAATTATCCTCGACCAATTCTCGCGCAATATTTACCGCGATACCCCCCAAGCCTTCGCCAACGACTCACTCGCATTGGCGCTCGCGCAAGAAGCCATGGCAGTTGATGCCGACAAAGCGTTGTCGTTGGTCGAGCGCAGTTTCTTATACTTGCCATTTATGCACAGCGAATCTGCCGAAATCCATAAAGTCGCGGTGATTTTATACACCGGTCTCGGCCTGCCCGATAACCTGGACTTTGAACTCCAGCACCAAAAAATCATTGACCGCTTCGGCCGCTACCCGCATCGCAACAAAATTCTCGGCCGGACATCGACACCGGAAGAAATTGAATTTTTACAGCAACCCGGTTCGAGTTTTTAAAAATTACACGCCGTACTTTTTATCCACTGAAATGCAATCGCCACTGTGGCGATTGCATTTCAATAAAGAGTGATTAATCACAGGCAATGGCGCAACAGGCCAGTAAGCACCGCTCCAATTATCTTCATGTGTGTTGAATACCCTAGGTTAGAAAATCCCGAACCAACCCGCGCAATTCGCCCTTCAACCGCCGCGCCAGCGTTTTCACATCATCAGCAACCATTTGTTGCGGCGGCGGCTCGCGCTGGTTTTGCTCTGCATTAAATACTTCATCACGTATACGAATCCGCATAAAACCTTCATCGTCCGTACCGTGCTCGTAGCCATTTGATGAATAGTTATTTGACGAATGATTACCTGACGCAAACGCGCGGGGCTCCCGCAACCCCGCGCGCGCATCTATCAACGCTTGCAAACGCATACGGTCATTCACCAGCTTTTGTTTACGCGTCTGGATTGCAAAATAACTTTGCGCAAACACAATCGTCGCGCGGCCAGGATTTGCATGCTGAGCGATGAGATAACACGCGTAGCGCGTTAACATAAAATCCTCCACATCACACTCCGCATCACCATAAGCCACATCACCACACTCTACATCTCTACCCAAAATCGCCCCGCGCGTAACACCGCGAAAATGATCCGCCGGTTCAAACGCCGTCGCACCACAAGCACCAATCGCACGCCGCAGTACGATAGAAAAATTCACCCAATTGTCATACCCCAACAACTCCTGCAAATCCCGCGCAAACCAGAATTCAATATCCTCCCCCGGCACGCGCCGCACTAAATTATCAAAGCGCGATTGCATATCTTTTACTTGCGTGTAGTCCATGTGGTTTTTACTCCTGTCCGTGTTGGAAATTTAAGAATTAATGCAGGGCGCAGTTAACCATCATTTTGGGCTTGGGAAATAGTGGGAATTGGCTTACAAAATTTTTATTGAGACAGGATGTATTTCACATTTTTCAGTTGAGGTGACGCAAAGCGCTTACCACACAGCACGGCATAGCACCGCATTAAGGTTGAGAATGGAATAGATTGGTGAGGGAAGTTGTTCGGAGAAAATTATAATGCTAGCGCAATTCACAATGTTATACGGGCATACTCTTCATGTGAGCATGAGGAAAGCTTACGATTTTTAAATAAAGTAGTGGATCTGATGGTATTTATGTATAACCACGAACAGCATTCGAATCGATTTGCCCCGCCGGAATCAATCGATAGTGCCGTTCCTCAACGACTTTAACCTGACCTTCCTCTAACGTAAGTTCAAACAATGCAATAACACCCTCTTTCATAAATTGAGCAGCTATAGGTTTGCAGTACATATTGGGAAACTTTTCAGCAGCAAAGGCGATGTCTTGTGTAATTTGCACGACGCCAATTTGATCTTTTCCACCTTTGGCCTGTACCGGAATCACATAGTGACAGCCACGCCGATCCAACCCGATATACAATTCATCAATTTCTATTTGGCCAATATTTTTTACTGATGTGCGTAAGTGGTTTTGCAAGCTATAGGTTGTTAATCCCAAAAAAATATCAATGAGCCTGTTATACCTTACGATAGCCAATAGCGCTTGCTCGTCATCCAATGCATAAGCACGGATTATTTCCGGCGTTGCATCCGGGATTGCAATACTAATTAAATTTTCGCTCGGCAAAATTCGCGTCTTTTTTACCAGGCGAAATCGGTAGCGGGCTTTGCCTGCCAGCTCAATAATCCATTCACGTTCATGTGGCTGGGTGTTTAATATTTTCGCGGGGAGATCGAACCTGAAGCGAAAGTAATAAATTAAATCGCCGATATTCTTGGGCAATTTAATTTCATGTTTTTCAGCCGCGGTTTCCAGCTCAATCCTGTCAAATAAAAATTCCTGTAGTCCCTCAGACCAATGCGTAAAAAATATTTCATTGATAATGATGTCATAACGATTGGATAAATTTACGTCGCTGTTAGCCATTGATTAAACGCAACCTACTCAAACGGCTGGCCTCCGTTTCTGATTGTTTGCGTTTTTTAGCTCCACTTTTTTTATCGCGCCTGGACGAGGGCTTTTCCACACCAAAATGTTCAGCCGCTTCGGAAAGCTCCATATAAAGCAGTGTTTCATCACCAAGATCAATCACTTCCGTTGGTTTGATGGGTGATTTTCCCAATGCGGTAATAACTTCAGCGGCAATTTTTCTGGCTAACGGCGGCGGAACAGCATTCCCAACCTGCCGCCCGCCATGCCATTTCGTTGAATGCAAACGAAACCAATCGGGAAACCCGTGAAGCCGAGCCATTTCGCGCACGGTTATGCATCGTGCATAATTAAAATGAATTGGCCTGGGGCTGGTAAAAGCCCCGCGAGAACCATCGGTTCCTGCACGCAACGTGTTGCACAGTCCAACAGGTGATAATTTAAAAAATCGACTTATTGGTTCAGCGGTTCCCTGCTCGGTTTCCGTAAAACGTAACCGTGAAATATCGGTATGCATCGTGCGCGCACTGGACGTTAAAAAATTCGGGTCCCAGTTTCTTTGATAGCCAAAGTGCCACGGGTTGTCTGTAAGGCAACGCATTTCAGCGGCATAGGGCGATGGTTTTTTTAAAGCCTTTGTTTTGATTGAATCACTCTCGATAAGCTTTTCAAATCGGTCCACGTCCGGCAAATCCCCAATGGCATCTTTGCAATTGGGCCCGTGTGGCAAACCCAAAATATTTCTGCTGCCATCGGCGGGATTGGTGATGGCAAGCGGATAATCCGGCAGCTGCACATTTTTCTTTGCACCAAACAAAATCAAACGTTGCCGATGTTGGGGAACACCATACATAGCCGCATCCAACACTCGCCAGGGCAAACGAATTGAATATCCCCGTGCATCAAATTCGGCGACCAGCTCATCTAAAAAGGCGCGATGTTTGCCAAGGGTTAACCCTTTTACATTTTCAAAAACAAAGGTATCCGCATCCAGCTCGGAGACGATGCGGACAAAATCCTTAACCAAGCTATTGCGCGGGTCATCCAATACGCGTTGACCAATCAGGGAAAACCCCTGGCAAGGTGGCCCGCCAAAAACACAATCGATCTTTTTATCGCCCAAATTAGCTAAACGCCGAATCTCGGCGCCCGTTAACTCAGAAACGGATTTTGGAATCACAACACAATGGGGGAAATTAAATTTATGGATCGCGCAATGTACCGGATCAATTTCAACCGCCGCCGCAACATCAAACCCCGCCTGTTCAAAACCCAGGCTCAATCCACCAGCACCGGCAAATAAATCGATGCCGATAGGTCTTTTGGATTTGGATGTTTTCGGTGATTTCATAACGAATAATTCATAAAGTGAGCGTTGTTGCAGAAGTAGCGGTAGCCAAAAATACGGGGCATTCGCTACATGAATAGGGCCGCTAATATAACAGCTGCCTGTACATATATACAAACCAGCTGCGGCCAGGATACCTCATCGCACCTCGTGCAATCGACATATTGCACTCAAGGATCGTCAAATACCTTCAACGTTGTAACTGTATACTCTACCTCTAAAGGTACACAGCTATGGATTTCACTCACCGCAAAGGATCAAATGGCAACCCACATTATCTGGAGCGAATATTATGAGTCACGATAAGAAAGACACGGAGGCAAAACAGTACGCAAAAGCAGCAACCAAGCGGCTTTTTGGCAATAGAACGCAAGAAGAAAACGAAGCCCTTGAACGGATAAAAACACTAGGGTCGCCGGAGAACCTTATCAAACCCGATTCCGACGATGAGCCGTGCAGTAACTCTCCAAAAAAATCAGCCCCGAAGTAAGCCGCAGCAATATCACATCCCCAAACTCCTACCCTTATCACGATCCCCAGAGAACCATTTTCGTAACGCCACGAAAATGGTTCTATAAAGCCAACCCCGATTTCACTAATAACAATGGCCACCGCCTAAAGCCAGCTATCACTCCATTTGCCCAATGGATAGTGGCCAATGGCTTACAAAAGCCCCTCATGTAATGGGATGTATTTCTCAAAATCCTTGGCTATAGTAGAAACTTGCGAAAAATCAGATATAACACGTTAAACCAAGCATGTGAACAGAATGCAACAGGATGATATTTATAAATGAGCAATAATTATTTAACTCTATCGGATAGAGAAAATGAATTCACCTTTGAAAAGGACATAGCAGAATCAAATCCTGCAACATACCTTGGGGAGAGCATTCGAAGAATTGCGGAATGGATTGAAGAAATAAAAACAGTTGATTGTTTATTTTATGCGAAGCGCTTATCTGGAAATGATACAGGAGCAACTAAATCGCATCAGGCCGGAATTTATTTTCCAAATAAGGTTATGGCTGATGTTTTCCCTGAAATAGATCGTATTGATGTGCACAATCCTGATCACCTTTTTAAAGCAAAAGTAGATTCACATAGCTTGCAAGAGCAAGAATTAAGAGTAATTTATTACAACGGAAAACCAAGAGGTGATGGAACAAGAAATGAAAAAAGGATTACTCGCTGGAAAGAAACAGCAGAAAACACTCCCTTGCAAGATTCGGATAATACTGGCGCTCTGGTTTTATTTGCATTTTTGAAGCAACACAAGGAAAAAAATTCTGAATATTTAAAAATATGGGTTTGTAATAATCTCGAAGAAGAAGCGTACGCTGAATTGATATTAGGGGAGGTTATTCCAGGTAGTGGTGTGTTCGGAGAGCCATTAAGCATCTTTGGAGGATTTCAACTTCCTAATGGAAAATTACAAAATCCAAACTTATTGCCATCCTATTGGAAAGAAACATTTCCGAGCGGTCAAGAAATCCTTAATTTTCTTTTTGAAAAATATTCTTTTCTTGATTTAACACCAGATGAAAGGCTGATCAAACGTAGAACAAAAGAGTTTGATTTATTTAAAACAATCGAGAGCATCCACAGCATGCCCTTGATTAACAAAGGATTTGATAGCATTGAGGACTTTATCGCAATAGCAAACTCAATCACTAATAGAAGAAAATCCAGATCTGGAAAATCATTGGAAATTCACCTGGATAAAATTTTTACGGAAGAAGGGTTAATAAATTTTAGCTCCCAATGTGTAACTGAAAATAATAAGAAGCCTGATTTCATTTTCCCTTCTCATAAAGCGTACCATGATAAAGATTTTCCGGAGCATAAATTACGTATGCTTGCGGTTAAAACAACTTGTAAAGATAGATGGCGGCAATTGCTCAATGAGGCACATCGAATTAAAAATCCATTCCTTTTTACACTTCAGGAAGGGGTTTCGGTAAACCAATATAGAGAAATGAAGCATGAGGGAGTTACATTGGTAATCCCGGAACCTATTCGTAAAACTTTCCCTGAAGAGATAAGAGATGAGCTTCTTAATTTGACCGAATTTATTGGTCAGACTAAAAGCTTGACCACCTAGTTATTAAATTGATTTAGTTAATATCAATTGCCATAATACTGTATATACATACAAATCATTTGACTCTCTGGGTCAAGTATGTGATAGTTTTTCACACATTTGACCCAGAGAGGATCAATAAATGATCTCCCCCCAGGATGACCTTGCCTTTTTAAATAATTTGCTAGAAATTTATGATCAAAAATTCATCGCTGACACATTAAACAGTCTTGGCGAGGATAAGTGGTCCAGAGAATCTATAAATCGATGGTGTAATGGAAAGGCAAAGTGCAAATTTTCCAGTAGAGAATTGAATCATCTCCGAGCTTTACTTCCCTCTTGCTCAAAACAAGATAGCTACGAATTCAAATTTATTGACCTATTTGCTGGTATCGGCGGACTAAGAAAAGGATTTGATAACATCGGAGGTAAATGTGTCTTTACTTCGGAATGGAATCCCTATGCAGTTAAAACTTACAAAGCCAATCATTACTGTGATCCCGCCGAACATATATTTAATTCTGACATTCGCGATGTAACTTTAAGTAATGATGAATCTGTCGATATAGAACAGGCTTACGAACATATTAGAAAAAGTATTCCGGACCACGATGTTCTTCTTGCCGGATTTCCATGCCAGCCATTTTCTCTTGCGGGTGTTTCAAAGAAAAATGCACTTGGAAGAACTCACGGTTTCGAATGCGAAACCCAAGGTACATTATTTTTTGATGTGGCACGCATTGTTGCAGCCAAAAGACCTGCTGCTTTTTTGCTGGAAAATGTAAAAAATTTAAAAAGTCATGACAAAGGCAAAACATTCAAAATTATAACAGACACTCTCAATGATCTCGGTTATTGGGTTGCTGATGTAGAAATTATGTCCTCAAATGATCCAAAGATTATTGATGCGAAAAATTTTGTTCCTCAACACAGAGAAAGAATAGTTTTAGTGGGCTTCAGAAAAGACCTTAATATTCATGAAGGTTTCACCCTGAAGGATGTCCAAAAATTTTATCCGAAAATCAAACCAGCATTTAAAGATATTCTTGATAAGAAAGTAGATAAAAAATACAT
Source organism: Gammaproteobacteria bacterium (assembly GCA_021151835.1). GTDB lineage: Bacteria > Pseudomonadota > Gammaproteobacteria > Pseudomonadales > Cellvibrionaceae > Cellvibrio. The sequence continues at coordinate 88,079 of JAGKWO010000008.1, read as the reverse complement.
CCTTACTCCAAAGCTTTGGGAGTATCTTTACAATTACTCAAAAAAACACAAAGAAAAAGGTAATGGATTTGGATATGGTCTCGTAAATCCAAAAGATAAAAAATCCTGCGCCAGAACATTATCTGCAAGATATCACAAAGATGGCTCGGAAATTCTTGTCGATAGAGGCTGGGATCTTGAATTAGGTGAGGTTAATTTTGATGATCCAACAAATCAAAGTAAGCGACCAAGAAGATTAACGCCAAGAGAATGTGCAAGATTGATGGGTTTTGACAAACCAGATGAGAATGAATTCAGAATTCCAGTATCAGATACTCAAGCATATAAACAGTTTGGAAATTCTGTAGTTGTGCCTGTTTTTGAAGCTGTTGCAAAACTAATGAAGGATAGAATTTTAGCGGCGAAAAGCAAATCAGCTAAGACGAAAACATCTGTAAAAAAATCCAATGCTGTAGCAGCATAATATAAATGGATGTTGTTAATAAACAAAAACGTTCCGAAATGATGTCGGGTATCAAAGGTAAAGATACCCGCGGAGAACTAGCTATTCGCAAAGGATTGCATAAGCTTGGATTTCGTTACCAGCTGCACAGAAAAGATCTACCGGGAAAGCCCGATCTCGTTTTTCCAAAATACAATGCTGTAATTTTTGTTAATGGCTGTTTTTGGCATGCTCACAACTGCCATTTATTTAAATGGCCATCCAGCAGACCAGAGTTTTGGCAAGAAAAAATAAGCAATAATAAAATTAGAGATACGAATAATCTTAATAAATACATAGATATTGGTTGGAAGGTGCTTACTATTTGGGAATGTTCACTGAAAGGAAAAACTCGCCGCAATTTAAATGAAGTTATTAATACAGCAGCAAATTGGCTGCTGTATGATTCGCAAAATGCTGAAATTGAAGGAAGATGTAATCTATAAAATTTGTAACAGTTCAGATAAAGGGGTAAATGCCGCTTTAGGGATTTTGTATGTTGAAGAATTACCTCCCATCATTCCCTTTCCACCACCTTGTCCGACCCAAGAGCAAGCTTTAACTAATTCAGAAAATTTTATGCCATACCATTCGATATGAGCTCTATTTTCATCAACCTCCTCAACAATATACAAAGCATCATTATTCATAGCATTAGATGTGAAAAAAGATAGTTTTGCAAAAGGCCCCATATCTATTCCAAACCACTCACCAAAAGCATTGTCACTTGCTGCAGTTTTACTTTTTAATTCAACGGGAAATGAAGATCCAGAGTGACCAATAATAAATAGATCCAAGTCATTATTAGATATTAAATAATCAACCTGCAAAAAATACCTCGCATATTCGAACCAAAATAAGTCCGACACTATGGATGGCACACACCAAATAGGCTGGGCTGAATCTATCCTATCACTTGCATGGCAACGCATTCCTATATTGCCTTTTCTTCTAGGAAATTTTTCGAATGCTTCATCAATTGAAACATTAATAAACTTTCCATTTGGAGATACTTCTTGTAGTTGAAGTTGATATGGCCTTGGGTAATTGGCTCGTTTGATTCCTGCAGAACGTATAGGTAAAGAAAAATTGATTTCTTCTACATTTATCGGCTTAGCAAATAAAGCCCTTAGACCAACTTGTCTGAAATAATTATAGGCAGACATCTCTGCGGGAGTGAGTAATCCACCATCCTGATTACTGGCGTTCCATGAAAATGAATGCCCTCTTGGCAAAATACATAATTTTTCTCGTGTCGGAATTACAGAAATTGATGGATTTCCTGGTGTTAAAATCCATCCTCCAGATACAAAGTGGTGATTATTATTTATTAAAAACTCTTTCAGCCGTATTTCTGAAACTATTCCTTTTATCTTATTTTCGTTTATAGAAGACCATTGAGTTTCAAGAAATTTTATTGCTTGCTGCAATGAGGAAGGCATGATTTATTCCAGAATCCACAGAAAAATATAACACTTATTAATTACTAGACCCGCTTAATTAAATTACTTAAGTAATTATTCCTTTACCGAAATGCTATTTTCACTTTCAAACTTAATCTTCTTAGTAGCAACAAACGTATCCTTAATCGCCTGAAGATTTTCAACCCGCGCGCTTGGAATTCCATCAAAAGTTTCCATTCGTTTAATTGTCGTAACACCCACACCAGATTTTTGCGCGAGATCTTGAATAGTCCATCTAAGAAAAGCTCGTGCCATGCGAATTTGACCGGCGGTTATCAAAGTTAGCTCACTCCTGATTCTGGCCGAAAAGGCTCATTAACAGTACAAAATGGCTAACCTTATAAACTAAATAGCTTGATTCATCATTTGAGTGGGCTATAATGGCCCACTATATGAACCTTTAAGCTGCAACCACCGTAACTCAACCAACAAAAACCGGCCCGCCGCCTTTAACTATAGAGGGATCTTTTATGCCATCACCGCCACACCAAAACCCCACGAATGAGTTATTACTCCTCTACGACGACTTCACCGAATTTCAAAGCCAATGCACATTCCTGTGCGATGCCGTGGTGGCATTGGCGATGTCGGAATTGGTGATGGATAAGTGGAGTGTGAATGGGCTGCATATGAATGCCGTGCAGGTTAAGCAGCGGGCACAGGTGTTTGGGGAGAAGCTGCACGTGTTAAGAGGGGAAGTGAGACCAACGCCGATGTGATAGGTAAGCTGCCCTGCAACCAAACCATTTCGAGGATTCCCTCGAAATGGTTTCAAAGAATTTATCCAAACATGGTAACAATGGCTAATGCGTTCTTTAGTTTTTTCTGAAGGAAGGAAATTACAGCTATTAATGTGGAAACAGGTAAATTGTTTTTATTCAGAAACGCCCGCCAGAGCGCTTGGAATAGTTAAACCCCAATAATCTTTGAGCCGGCTGTTCGTCATCCCCAGCAATGCGATGCGACTAAGTTATGTTCCATTATTTCGTCAAATATAAATATATGACGAAATAATGGAACATAAGCGAGGCCACTTGGAAAAGCTCTGGATTGCGAAATTATCATTTCTTAGATTTTGGTTTAAAAGTCGCTTCAGCTTTTTCTATCCCTGTGCAGATCTATTTCAGATGGGTTTGTTAATTTTCCGCAAGGTTCCTCGTCAACATTTTGCATGGCTCTGCGGCGAGCTTCTTCAGCATCGTTTTTACGGCGAGACTTTGCGCGCAAACGGGCCTCCTCTTCGGTTAGTGGCAACTCAACATTCCTACTCATAACACTCTCTGCTGGCCGATTCTGCAACTATGATAATTTCTCGTGCGCCAAATCTTTTTGATGTCCGATATTTTTTTGGATTTCCAAACATATCTTCTATTCCTGTGGAGTAAAAAAATATTCAGTAAACATCTTGCAACTTTGATGTATGATGCCTATCTTTACCCGAAGCATAACTTCGCCAGCCAACAATATCAACAACAATAGGGATGCAATATGAAAAGGCCAAAACTTAGCACTAAAGAACACGCAGATTGGATGCGGAGACGGGCAGAAGAACGCAGTAAAAAATTATTCAGAGAGCCAACTGAATTCAATGAGAGAGGAATAATTTCAGGTAGTGATCAATCAATTCATTCAACAGATGCTGAGGTATTCCCTGATGAGCTAAAGGAATATTCACCTCAGGAACGAAAACCAAAACTTGTTACTCCGAAAGAGCAATAGCGGGAGAACGCTACGATTGACGATGTCGGAATTGGGGATGGGTAAGTGGAGTGTGAATGAGTTACATATGAATGCTGTGCGCGTTAACGGCAGGTGGAGGCATTGGGGGAAAAGTTGTCAGGCTTTCAGGGGGCAGTTATAGCTACACTGCCTTAAATAAGCATTTCATTATTTTGATAATAGCGTTTATTAACTGACGGCATTCGCATTTTACTGACCTATTTTCTGTAAGAATCGCCATCGTGTTTAACTACGTAAAGCAATTGTTAACATCAATAAAATTTATTTATCACTAGGAGTAAATATGGAAATCCTGGCTGTTTGGTTAATTCATCATAAAGCATCTATGACGCTAGATTCGCCAATGAATCTTGATGGTTCTGAATACATGGTAGGTATTGGTGTAGTACCAGCAACGAGCATGCAAGAAGCGTTGCAATTATTTGAAATTTACCTGAAAAAGCAGGATATGGCTGTGCTTGAATTATGGAAGTGCGAACAGTATTTACCTAAGAATTTTACAGAGGTTTCTCAAAAAAATACTGACATTAATGAGGTAGCTAAAGAGGCATTAGATACAAACAAAATTTTTTATGCCTGTGGGATTTCTTCTGAAGCATTGGATTGTGAGGAGGAACAATAAAATGGCCGCGAATTATAAGGGAGCTATGACTTTAGCCGAAGGGCGTTACAATTATCGTGTGGATGTCGACATCATTTTAAACAACGGAAGGGACAAGAAAGAATTCGTTGTGAGAACCAGTCTTGAATCATACGGCCTTTGGAAGGCAAAGTACGGCAAGAGCGGATCGCCATTCTCCATGTTTATTAAGGGCACAATAAAAGAAGCGGCAGTAATTGACCGAGAAATATGGGTTTTCGGCGTTGATGCCACTAAAGCCAATGATATTGTTACAGCAGTAAAAATCGGTATGGCTTATTTCAAAGTTAGCGCCGAAGCGATATTAAATGATGTGTATGTTAAAAATCTGAACGCAGAATCGGAAAACGATATGCTTCGCCAAGCATTGGTTACCGCTAATAAAAAACTTTATAAAGAAGTGTGTATTGCAATAAGCGAAGCTGCCGGCATATTAGGCTGCAAGAGCGTGTTAAATTTTTGGGTTTTCAGCAATAGCAATAACCCTAAAATACCCAAGGACCAACTTCACAGCACATTAAAAGAAGGTGGCGCGACCTCGGTAACCACTGATGAAAACACAAAGCATGTTTTCGACGTAGGTGACAATTTTGGTGGCCCTGGACAACGCTTCAAAACCAATCTTCATTTAGCGTTGTTAAAAGGTGGCTAACTAGAATGCCTCACATTTTACAAAGCTACGCACTGACAGTATGAAATCCAAACTAATTTTTTCACCAAATTACGATTTCGGGATCATGGGCTTGGAAAAGCTTCACCCATTTAATGCTAAAAAATTCAGTAAAGCATGGGCGCTCCTGACCAATGAATTTGGTGAAAAAATTAATTCGTTTTCAACCTTTATTGAAAATCCAGCCACCGATGAGGAATTGGAAATAGTTCATTCCAGGGAATATCTAACGTCTTTGCGGCAAAGCAAAGTTATTGCGTCCGTAGTTGAAATTGCTCCCCTTCGTTTTGTTCCAAATTTCATTTTGCAAAAGGGCTTGGTTGATTCTGCAAAATACGCAACCGCCGGAACCTTGTTAGCAGCACGCCAAGCACTGGACTCCGCTATTGCTTTCAATATCGGAGGGGGATTTCATCATGCCTTTTCTGACCATGGTGAAGGGTTTTGCTTTTTTGCAGATGCTGCCTTTGCATTGGAAACACTGCGGTTAGAGAAAAAAGTCTTATCGACCGATAAAGTGTTAATGATTGATTTGGATGCACATCGCGGCAATGGCTTCACCAGTTTTTACGAGAAAGATAAATCTGTCGGTATTTTTGATTTATACAACATGCAGGTTTACCCCGGATTAAAGCAAGGTGATCCCGATGATTTTCCGTTTATTATTCCACTGAGAGCAGGCTTAGGCTCTGATGAATATATAACGCTTTTGAAAACTGAACTTCCGTTATTTCTGGATGCAAACCCCAAACCCAAGCTAGCGTTTTATAACGCAGGTACTGACATTCTAGCTGCCGATAAGTTAGGCGCATTAAATGTAAGCTATGATGCAATTAACGAACGTGACCGTTTCGTTGTGGAGTCATTACGCGAGAGAAATATTCCTACGGTGATAATTACAAGTGGTGGATATTCTAGTGATTCCTATAAATTGATTGCAGATTTAGCCAGTTACTTAATACGGACAAACGCCTAACTCAGGCACTTTATTTCTATGGTTTCATCATCAATCAAGTTATTAATTAATGCAGGTGTATTCTTATTATTCTCAATGGCAGGAGGCTGCGCAATGTCAGCAGATATAGAGTTAACATGGGAGTGGCCAGCTGACCGTGCAGTTGAGCAAAAATTATTGGTCAAAGTTTTAGATGTTAACGAGAATTCTGGTTACTTTAGTTTTAATAAAACACCATCGATTGCCAGCAATCTACCTGATCCTGTCACTGTAAGCGCAAAGCTAATGGCTCAGGAGGAGGAACCAAAGAATAAAACGGTCGAACTTACCTTGCCAAAGTTGGAATTGGGATCAATTAAAACAGATGACCTCGCTATCCTTGGTGTTGTAGAAGGCAAGATATGTATCTGCATAAAATCTGTTGAATCTGAAAATATAGATCTTGATAAAATTTCATGCCCATGATGAAAATTTTTAAATATAACTATAGCTATAACGGTACGGAAAATTTTTAATACTTAAAGGATGAATATGTCAGAAATATGGATCGTAAAATCCAAACACATTAATCCCAATGGCTTTTATCTGAAAGTGGATAACTCTGATTGTTATACTGCTTATTGGATAGCAAATACATCTAGTGACCAACAAGCGATATCACTGGTGCTAGAAACAAGCGAAGAACTTGATCTTGGGCAGGTTGAGATTCAGGAGGCAATTGAATATTCGGGACAACAGATTTCAAATGTTCCGGAAGTAGATACGGCAATTAAAGCAGCGAAAGAAAAATTTACGGCCTATGGCGATGTCCAGCTGGCCGCGTGGGTTACATCACTGGGAGGAAAATGGTAATGCGCATTTGAGTTTCTCATTTTATTTGGCAAATATCATCCGGCACATTTTTCACTGACGAGGATTTCGCTACTTTCCAGTTACCAAATCCACCTGCTTAAATAATTTTGAATTATTACTTTCTTCTACAAGATAAAGTTGCTCATTGCATACCTTCGGCACAATATTGAACCAGATAAAATCCAGTCGCCAATTGTTAGTAGTAGAAAAACAGCCGCTGCTGTAATCACCGGTTTTTTCCATGGAAGCGGGATGACATACAATCAGGCTTTCTTTATGATCTGAATAAACAATTTGTGATTCGCGCGGAAATTTTTTATCAATCAAATTCCATCTTTTAAACCATAAACCTCACCATCCATAGCAATAACATGAACGGCTTCTTTGTAAATAAAAATGTCATTAGGAATATACTCAAATGCCCAATATTGAGTTGACGATAAATCGTTAGGTACTTGCGCTATATAGGGGAAATTATTACCGTCTTTATCTATTTTGAATCCGGCAAGGTAACTAATGCCTTGGTATTCCAGGCTGTCATAAATTCCCTGGATATTCAGATTTGATTTTTTACCAGTGCTGCCAATAACTGAACCATCCTCCTTCCAGGTCAGTTGCCCATGTGCATTGGTATTACATGCAGTTAAAAGCACTAATGCAGTCGAGATAATCCAATTATATTTTTTCATTGTGGTGGATGCTCTAGCGATTCGTATGAATTGATTGCCGATTTAACCATTTATTGCTATGGCCTCATCATCTTCCGCTTCAGATGAAATTGCATAAGAAAAAATAACGGGCGATTCCGGTGTGAGTTCTTTTAAAGCGCTTGTAATTTCTTTGCTGGTGTAACCAACGTCGTCTGTTGGGGTAAATATTGAAAGATCCAGGCATCGATTAATACGGTTAAGCGTTATGCCGTGTTTTTTTGTATGGATAAGCAGGTTTGTTAGTGCGGCTGCAACATCAATTCCATGAACAATACTCACTGCCCTCATCGCAGTTGATCCATTCATGTTTAGTTGGGAGCTTTCACTTAGATCGCCTCTGAAGTCGATAATCCAGATCATGTTGGTTTCCTTTTTAACATATGAGCTTATTGTGTGGCGAAGTTTAACTTCGCCACACAATAAGGGTCAAGCTCGAAGGCAAGCAATGAAAAACAAAAACCAGACTATGGTTGTACCTGCTATGGGTTGCGGCTGATCAATGCAAACCTTTATCTGCCACAGAATGGTCACTATGGTTACCCTATTGATAATATTTGGTAACTATAGTGACCAAAACCCCCACGTCATATATGCATTGCAGGAGTATTCCAAAAGAGAGAATGCCAAGCTTGCCTGCAAGCGACGAAACTATATTTGAACGTTGATTTCCCAACACCGTATTGAACCCTTTGAGTAAGAGTGATGAGTAAAACCACTGAAACCAGCAAATTTTTAAGTTATGTACTGCGGCATGAGCCGCAAGCGATTGGATTGGGCCTGGATGCAGAGGGCTGGGCGGATATTGCAGAGTTGATTGAGTTAGCAAACCAATCAGGAAAGGAAATTGATCGTGAGCTATTGCAACATGTTGTAGATAACAGTGATAAAAAACGTTTCACTATTTCTGCTGATGGTTTGCGCATTCGCGCGGCACAAGGCCATAGCACAGCAGAGGTGAAAATATCCTATGAAAAAAAATCACCACCGGATATTTTGTACCACGGAACTGCCACCCGTTTTGTGGAATCCATTCAACAGCAGGGATTGATTGCGGGGCAGCGCCACTATGTTCATCTTTCCGAATTGGTGAGCACTGCGACCGATGTTGGTAAACGTTATGGCAAACCGCATATTTTTATAGTGGATGCAAAACAAATGGCGGCAGATGGTTTTGTTTTTTATCAGTCTGAAAATAATGTGTGGTTAACCGAGAAAGTACCAGCTGAATATCTTGCTGATTAGTCATAGAAATAATTTGTCACCTCATACTGCCCACACTTCATTCTGTCATTTTTCTGCAACCATCCAGACATAATCGCTACCTAGAATCCGCTGCGCGAACAACACGGAGGTGTGCCGCAACGGGCTGGTGTGTGCGGGGATTGCGACGCGCCGCTACTATCGCTAATCCTTGGTGGATTGTTAAAGATGACTCTGAATAAAAAAATGAATTCTTCTTTTGTTAAATTAATGGGTTTTTGTGCAGCGGTTATGGTGAGCGTGGGCGCTTCTGCAATTACCTATAACACCTGGCCGAATGCTACGGCGGTAACCACGGCCGATGGTTCCAGTGTGTTTGGGGGAAATTTGAGTGGTTTGTTTTACCAGCCAGCAGCAGGTTCACAAACAGCGGTGTTGTGGGCGGTGCAGAATTCGCCATCCAAGCTTTATAACCTGGTGTGGAATAGCAGTAGCAATACCTTTGTGAAAAGCACGAGCAACGGTTGGACCAATGGCAAAACCTTGCGTTACCCGAATGGTTCCGGCGCACCGGATGCAGAAGGCATTACCAAAGCAGAATTATCAGCAACGGATATTTATGTAGCGACCGAGCGCGACGGTAGTGGTTCAAATCGCTTCAGTGTTTTACGTTACGACACCACCGGTACTGCAACGACGATTAATGCAACACATGAATGGAATTTAACAGCGGATTTACCGAGCGTTAGCTCAACCAACCTGGGCCTGGAAGCTATTGCCTGGGTGCCGGATAGTTATTTGCAAGCCAATGGATTTTACGATGAACATTTTGCCGCCGTTTATAACCCGGCGAATTATCCACTACACGGAACTGGTTTGTTTTTTGTTGGACTGGAAGCTAACGGAAAAATTTATGCCTATGTATTGAATTCAGATTCATCGTTTGTGCGCGTTGCAACTATCGACAGCGGCCACGCGGCGATTATGGATTTGTCATTCGATTGGGACAGCGGCGCGCTCTGGGCCTATTGCGATAATAATTGCAGCAATCGCTCGCATTTATTGGGTATTGATAACGTTGTTGGTTCAGCAACCTACGGTAAATTTATTGTGCGCAAAGGTTATTCGCGCCCTGCCAGTATGTCGAACATTAATAACGAAGGTATTGCGATTGCGCCAGCGGCTGAATGTGCTTCCGGTATTAAATCATTCTTCTGGGCTGATGACTCGGAAACCAGCAACCATGCTATTCGCAAAGGCAAAATTCCGTGCGGGCCCTTGTTTTAATTATTGATAAATAGCACGCGTAGCCCGCATGGAGTGTAACGCAACACGGGTTTGCTTTTGTATAAGTGAAAATGGATTATTTAAAATCAAAAAACCCCGTATTGCGTTACACTCCATACAGCTAGGTTTGAAATTATTCGGTTTGTAAAAACAACAGGATTTCCGTTTCGCTGATCATGTAGATAGCGCCGGTTATCAACGGATCGCGATAAAATTGTTCCGCACTTAATGTTGTACCCAGGGGTTTGTATTCACCGTTTTCATCCAGCTTGAAATTGGTGGCGAGAAGGTCTTCCATCCAGGGTTCTACTGCGTAAGCAGGTAATTTCATAACCTTGATGGGCAATTGGGTATTGGCCAGGATTTTTATATCATTTTTTTCCAACGTCATACGCGCGATGATGCTCCAATCATTGGTATCAAGCTTGCCGGTTGGTTCGGTTACTTTATTTAATTCCCATTTTACCCAGGCCGGCTTTACCGGCAAATTGATCAATTCTTTTAATTTGATCAATTCGGCGTCCGTTGATGACGCAGGTGCATCTGTCGCTATTTGTTGTTCAGCATTTTTATCGCCACAGCTAATTAACAGGATGAATAGCGGAAGAATTAGCAGGTGTTTCAACAGGTTCATAATTTTTCCTTTATAGCGGTCTTCGCTAACAATTTTTCTACGTAAGGAGATGACCACTAGCGCGCGCAATAATTCACTGGTTGGCAGCACCACTGGGCCTCAGGGTGAATGAAATCACAATTAATCCGGGTTTATTAGCGGGAAAAAAGTTATCATCGATTCCATAATTTTTTGCGCCAATAGTAAAAAGGAGCCGTAATGAACCACGATGCAATCCCGCCGCATATCCATGCCGAAATTCTTAAACGCATTAAAGCCGCTGAAGTGGAACATAATGTAAAAGTATTGTTCGCGGTGGAATCCGGCAGCCGCGCCTGGGGTTTTGCGTCGCCAAACAGTGATTACGATGTGCGTTTTGTGTATGTGCACCCGCGCGATTGGTATCTGGCGATTGACCTTGAAGACAAACGCGATGTTATCGAATATCCGATTGTGGATGAGATTGATATTAACGGTTGGGATTTGCGCAAGGCATTGCAATTGTTGTGGCGGTCCAACCCCGGCATTGTGGAATGGTTGCAATCGCCCATTGTATATGTGGATGATGGTGTGTTTGCGCCGGCGGCGCGGGCATTATTGCCTGAAGTTTATTCGCCGGTGAAGGGGGTTTATCACTATCGTAGTATGGCTAAAACAAATTACCGTGGTTATCTCAAAGAAGATATTGTTCCACTTAAAAAATATTTTTATGTTTTACGACCACTACTCTCTATTATTTGGTTAGAGAAGTATCACTCAACTGCACCCATTGAGTTTCATAAATTGCGCGAGTTATTAACGGAGCATTCTGAAGTTAATACAGAAATAGATTTATTATTGACAAGAAAAAAGCAAAGCCAGGAAAAGGAAATAGCACCGGCAATACCAGTGCTGAATCAATTTATCGAAACCATGCTCGCACATTACGAAGAACTGAAATTGGTCGAGCCTGAAAGAGACAAAAATATCGAATTATTGAATAAATTGTTTCAGCAATTTCTTATCTAATCTGCAATTCCCTTCAATTCATCGCTCCATAAAAGCAATTCACCAGATTGCTTTTATGCAGTGGGTTTTTCCATGTAAGAATCCAGCACGCGCAATAAGGTTGTGCGCTGTTTTTGCGTCAGATTTGGCCAGAAGGTTTGCAGTGTTTGGATTTCTTCTTCAATGATATGACGCAAATAGTGTGGCGATGGTTCTTTAATCAACTGCTCGATGGGCTGTTCCGGATTGCAGTTTAGAAAGAACCAGGAGACCGGGACATTCATACATTTAGCAAGTAAATATAACTGGGACGCGCTCAACTTGTTTTCGCCATTTTCATAGCGGGAAATTTGCTGCTGGCTGGAACCTATGGCATTAGCCAGGGTGCCGGCGCTGACATCGGCTTGTTCGCGAATTTCTTTGAGCCGCTTGCCAATTTGGCGGTCCAGGTCTGTGACGGCGGGTTTTGCCATGGCGATCATCCGAATACAGGTGAATCTGGCTGATTCACACGGTTGACAGCTATGGTAGTTATCACCTAGTATCTGTTCATCAACATAACTATATTAAAATGTACAAATAAACACGCTTACCAAGATAAACAAAAAACAAGCAAACGATAAGCGACAGGTAAGTAATAGGAAGTGGCTGGTTGTGCAAATGTTAAACGTGCGAATGCGCCCGAGGGAGATTTGCTGGCATGGTGCCGAACTATCCACTGGATCCGTCTGATTCCATGACTGCCGATGAGCAGTGGATCAGGCTATGCGATGACTTTGTAAACCTGGAGGCGCAGTGCGCCGTGTTATGCGAATTGCTTAGCTGCCTGAGCCGACGCGACTTGCCGCTGGACCAGGCGGGCAAGCACGGAGTTGATTTGTATAGCAATCAGCTTCGTGAACGATTGATCGCTTTTAAACAACAACTTTATAAAACGCGCCCCGGTGAGATGGAACCGCCCAACAATTCCTCTTGCTGACGCACCTGAAATTTTTTCTTAACGCTCCTGAATAAAGTCACATCACTCGAAGTGGCTCCTTGGTTGCCGCTGTGAAGGGGCAACCTTTTTTATTTTTCCGATAATAATCAATCAAATAATTGGTTCAGCAATGCGCGCAATTTGTGCAGATGCTCTTCCATGATCAATGAATAACATTGAAGATGCTGCCTTGAATAAGGCGTCTCTTCCGCCGAATTCATCAATGTCTGCAATGCAGTTAAGGCTTGCAGCTTATCCAGTTGCAGGTAAATTTCGTCTTCCAGCACATAATTTTTCAAAAAATCCAGATTCATTTCTGTGTTGTCCGTCTTCTTCATAACTCCTCCGCCAGCTTGAATTGGCTGCTTAATGATCATCCACGCCAAATACGAAGTCTAGCTTCGTTAAAGACGAAGTTCAACTTCCATAACATGCGTATCTTTATTGATATGAAAGGTTATGATCCCGTGCAACTTAAAAAGCAGTTCGGCAAACGCCTGCAACAATGCCGTGTAGCCAGCAAATTGACTCAGGAACAATTGGCGGAGCGGGTAGGTGTGACGATTGAATCGATCAGTAATATGGAGCGCGGTATCCACGGGCCGGGTTTTGATACGCTGGAAAAAATTACCAAAGCGTTGGGAATACCCGCAAAGGTTTTGTTTGAGTTTGATGAATAAAAAAATCGTATATTACGTGCGATTTTTTTCCATAACATTAATTAATTCGATCAAGAATATATTCTGCGTAATACAGCGGCATAACTATATGGGTTTGTTCCTGCTGTGAAGAACCCTGTGTGCCAGTGAGTTTTATTGTTTTATGCGGTTCACATTTCGCAATGTAAGACTGTAAGGATTTTGCGCGCGTGCGTTTTCCACTTTTTACCTCTATTGGAACTACCAACCCCTCTTCATTCACAATGATAAATTCAATTTCCGCCCGGGCGTCCGCCCAGGAATAACCTGGTTCGATACCGAGTGCGGCAACTTCCTGTTGCACAAAATTTTCTGCTATATAACCTTTGTATTCATATCCCTGTTGCTTGATTTCCCTGTAACCGGTATTGAGCATGTGATTGAGCAAACCGACATCAAATAAAAACAATTTCACCATGTTATCTTTTTGGGATGCCGCCAGGGGTGATTTAGGATGACCTTCTATTGGATAATTTCTTAACGCCAGCCGGCACTGGTGCAGCCAAATAATTGGGCTTTCAAATTCCGCGTAGCGCGATTTGCGCGCAGATATATCTTTAAATTTAAACCGTTTTACCGATTCATCCATCACTGCTGCTAACTGCGACGGGATATTGTTAAATACTGCTTCAATTAATTGTGCATCCACTTTGCCGGCGTATTTACCAAAATCGCGTTTGTAGCCGAGCACTAAATCGGCGTGAACTTTTTGTACGGAACTGATGCGTTCGACAATACTTTTTTCAGCATTATTAAACCAGGTTGCCACAGCCTCCGGCATACCGCCGGTGAAATAATAATCTGTTAATTTATCAAAGAGTTTGCTATGGGCAGCGGCAGAATTGGTTTGTGAGTCGTAAGCTTTTACAAGTGCAGGTTCATTGGCAGCCCATAAAAATTCCCTGAATGTCAGTGGCCGCAAGTTGTGCTGGTCCACTTTTCCGACGGGAAATGAATTGAGTAAACCGATGTTAGAACCACTCGCGGCGATAAACCAGGTCGGTGCGTTTTCTGCAAAATATTTTAGCGCCGTAACTGCGCGTGGGCACTCACCGATCTCATCCAGAATCAGTAAATCTGTTGTGGGATCAAAAATTTGCCCGGTCAACAACTCCAGACCAGAGAGCACATCATCCGGTACGAGGGAGCCAGCAAACGCGTCGGCGAGTTGTGGGCTTGCCAGGAAATCGATGTGCAGCACTTTATTGAATTCACGCCCGAATAGCTCTCGCAATAAATAGGTTTTACCGGTCTGCCTTGCTCCGTCAATCAATAAAGGCTTTCGCTCCGTCTGTTCTTTCCAACCGATCAGCTTTTCAAGCAATAAACGTCTCATAAGTGTCCTGAGCGTGCAGTGAGATTCATTTTCATGCACATAAAAATGCATTAATTAGCATAATTATGCGCATTAAAATGAAATCATCAACATTTTTATGCGCATAAAAATGTTGATTCACTGCAATTCAAGGGATTTGGACGCCATTCAAGCGCTTATCTAACTGATATTTAAGGACTTTCCCGTAATTCACTGTAAGCTTCATACGGGAACCATTGTCAGACGCTGAAAGCTGGTTAGAAATTCGTACTCAACGCTATACCAACCCAACGCGGGGTGCTGGGGAAATAGGTGTTCCAGTTGCCGTAAAAGCCATAATCGGTATCCAGAACATTTTTGACGATCAGGTTTACGTCGAACAAGCCATCGCTGCGGCCAATACCGACGGCGAGATCGAGAATACCGGCGGCATCAACCACTGAATAACGGGAAAGTGAAACATCGTTGTTGTATTTGCTCGAATAACGGTAATTGATATTGCTGTGAAATTCCTTGCCGTTGCTTAAAGGTAATAAATATTCGGCAGCGATGTTGAAGGTAAATTTTGCAGAACCGGGCAAGGTTTTTCCGGTTGCGTCGTAATAAGGATCACCGGAACCACCCAATTCCAGTGGCTTGGCGAGAAATTCAAATTCTTTATAAACCGCATCGGTATAGGCACCGGCAAAACGCAAACTGGTGTTGGGTAAGCCGGTGTAAACCACATCCAGTTCCACGCCTTTGGATTCCACTTCCGGCACATTTCCCAACCCGGATGTGTAAGCGAGTAAACCATCTTTATTAAAAATAGTTTGCGCTTCATCGTAAAAAAACATGGGCTGGATATAATTTTTTACGCGATGTACGTAGAGGCCGCTATTAATTACCAGATCATTATCAAGCACTACTGATTTCAATCCCAACTCCAGCGTATCGCTGCGTTCAGATTTTACCGGCGCCGATTTTCCACCGTCTGCCGTTGCACCAACAATTTGCGAAATGCCCGCTTTCTCGCCGTGCTGCCAGGAGAAATACGCGGTTTGATTATCGTTAAGTTTGTAACTCGGGCTTATTACCGCCGTAGGCAGCCATTCATCAAAAGGTTCGGCGTCCACTTCTTTATAAAGCCCGCCGATACGCGCAAGGCGAATTTGCCGGGCATCGGCGACTTGTTGTTTTTGCACAGAATTAAGTGCAGCAAATGTCGCTACACCAAAATATTTTTGGGCGATGAAATTATCGTTGGCGAGTTGATCTGCAGGGCTGCGCAATTGCACATTATTAATTGCTACAGGATTTAACTCCGGTGCATAACCTGAGTCCACAATAAAACGCGATGAGCGGGTTGTGCGCTCTTCATGGGTCATGCGCAATCCTGTTGTGAGGGTAAATGCCTCGGTAAAATTCCAGTCTGCATTGGCGTAGATCGCGGAGCTGGTATTGTCGATGTCATCTTTGGTTTTGGTAAATAAACGGCTAAGGGAATTTTGTAACAGGATGCGGGCATTGCCGTCAGTATCCAGGCGATTATATTGGGCAGTTGTTGCGTGATAGGCACCGGCATCGGAACCAAACCGCGCCGTGGTCCAGCGCTCGGGGATTTCATTGTGGAAATAAAACAATCCGGCCTGATAATTTACCAAGCCATCACGGTTGGAACTGATACGGAATTCCTGGCTGAGTTGTTCGTATTCAACGTGGCCGGTTGATGGTGAGCGCTCAATATCAAACACCGAAATCGGGCCGCCGCCGGAATCAAAATAAAAATCGCGAAAGGCGGTGATTGATGTGAGTGCATAATGGGAAAAATTCCAATCCAGTGTTAGCGCTGCGCCTTTGGATGCGTAGTTGTTGGGGTTCTGGCTCAAGCGATTGATTTTATCGTCAAGATAATTATCCGGCCCATAATTTTGTTCTTGCGCAAACCAGCGCCGCGCTAACCGGCCTTCGGGTTGGTTACCAATATTTACCGGCATGGGTTTTCCATCGGTACCGTTGTAGTCGTAATAAGCTGGTGTAGGCCGTGCAAAGTTGACATAGTTATCGGAAAATTCCTTACTGGTCGGCGCGTATTCCAAATTCAATAACGCCGAGAAATCTTCCGTCGGTGTTAATAAAAATTGCACACGACCAAAGGTGCGATCCTCATTTTTATAACTCCAGTTTTTGTCATCCAGATTTTTCCAGGGACCATCGGCCTGCGAACGCAAAAATGTGCCGCGCCAGGCAAGCAAATCATCAATCACCGGGCCACCGGCAGCCACTGTGGTGTTGATCGTATTTAAATCGCCGTAGGTAATAGATGCGTATGCATCGGGTGTAAATGAAGGCGCGCGGGTTTTAATGGAAATTTCACCGAGGCTGGTATTTTTCCCACCCAGTGTTCCTTGCGGACCGCGCGTTACATCCACTGATTCGATATCCACATAATTTAATGACGACGCCAACGCGCTGATACCATAACTGACACCGTCCACACGCACACCGACACTCGGATCGAGCGGCCCCGCACCACTGGCCCAACCAACACCGCGTAAGATCAGGCTTCCCGCTTGCGGGTTGGTGTAAGTTGCACGCACATTGCCAATACGGGTGATGATGTTGCGGAAATCGAGCGTATTGAATTTTTCCAATTCAACACCGGTTACTACCGATACGGAAAGTGGAACATCTTTTAAATTTATTGCAGGTTGTGTTTCCTGTTGGCCGCGCACGAGCAATTCTTGTGTGCGGCCTGCGGCTGGTGGCTCATCGGCCAAGCTATCAACGGCTGCATCAATTTGTTCATCAACCGTGACTTGTGGCTTTTCGTCCGTTGTATTTTGTCCATAAACAAAAGCGGGGGAAGAACAAGCGAGGATAAATAACGGTACTTTTAATACAACACGTAATACAACACGTAATACAACACGATGCAATAGAAATCGATGACGATAAAACCTGGACATATAGTTTAACGAACAGCTTGATGTGTAATGCAGGGGCATAAGCAATCCTTCAGACGTTAATTGAAAATAAAAGGGGATGAAAATTAATAATGTGAATTGATAGCGGAGCACATCGACTCGTCAAAGTCGGGTGCTCACCATTATTCCTACCCAGCGCGGATAACTGGGTGCATAGGTATTCCAGTTGGTGTAGAAGTCGTAGCGCGTGTCAAAGAGATTGGTGACTAACAAGGTCGCATCAAACAATTTATCGCGACCACCCAAACCGACAGAAAGATTGGTAACACCGTAAGCATCGGCAACAGCGTAGCGCGACAGGGAAGGATCATTGTTATAACTGGAGGTGTAGCGGTAATTAACGTTGGCGTGAAATTCCAATTCACCCAATACCGGGCGAATATAATCAGCATTGAGATTGAAAGTATATTTGGGGGCGCCGGGTAATGTTTTACCGCTCGCATCGTAATAAGGTAACGCGGTTGATGAGCCACCTTGTTCCAGCGGTTTGGCGAGGAATTTAAAATCAACATAATGCGCATCGTTATACGCGCCGGCAAAACGCAAGGTCGTGTATTCCAAAGCTGAATAACTGATATCCAGTTCCACACCCTGGGTGCGCACGTCAGGCACATTACCCAAACCGCTGGTGTAGGCGATTTTACCGTCGTTATTGAGCTGGGTTTGCACTTTGTCTTCAAAATACATCGGCTGCAAATAATCATTGATATCGGTGCGAAAAATATCGGCGGCGATGATCAGGCTATTATCAAATAATGCAGATTTAAACCCCACCTCATAACTATTACTGACTTCTTCTTTAGCCGGTGCGGATTTACCACCGTCTTTTGTTGCACCAACGATTTGCGATATACCGGCCTTTTCACCGTGTTGGTAAGTGAAATAAATATTACTGTTTTGGTTCAGTGCATAGCTGGGGGTTAATGTTGCCGTTGGCAATACTTTTTCAAAGGCTTCAGCTTGTGTGTTTTGATACAAACTGCCGATGCGGCCGCTGCGAATTAATTTGGCATCGGCGACTTGCTGTTTTTGCGTATCATTAAGGGCACCGTAACCCGCGGCATTGAAATATTTTTTGGCGACCAGGTTGGCCACTGCTATTTGTTCCGCCGTATTGGTTGTAAGTGCACCTGCAGCATTAGTGTTAAACCCCGTTAACACCACATTATTTGAAAATGCCGGGTTTAATTCTTCACCGTACCCCTGGTTTTCAATCAGCCGTTGCGAGTGGGTAACACGATCTTCCTGCGTCAAACGCAGCCCAGCATTTAATGTAATCGCTTCAGAAAAATGGATATCGAAATTGCCGTAAACCGCGACGCTGGTATTATCGATGTCATCTTTGGTATTGACACGCAATCGATTAAGGGAATTCGATAGCAGCAAACGCCCGCTGGCATCCGCATCCAGGCGAGCATATTGTTGTGTGCCGGCGTAGTAGGCACCGGCATCGGAACCATAACTGATTTGGCTGCGGCGATCAGGTATTTCGTTAGTGAAATAATAAATCCCGGTTTGGTAATCAATATTTTTGCCGATATCGGAACTGATTTTAATTTCCTGGCTGTATTGCATGTATTCCACATGGCCGGGTGTTGGTGAGCGATCAATATCAAACAATGTATTCGGGCCGGAGCTGGAAATACCATTATCAAAATAATAATCCCGCCATGCCGTAAGCGAATGGACCGAATATTTTTCCTGGTCCCAATGTAAATTAAGCGATGCGCCTTTAGTACTGTATTTGCTCGGAACTTGATTGAGCATGTTGTACTCATCACCAAAGAAATCATGTTGGATACTGTAATTTTTTTCCTGTGCAAACCAGGGGCGCGAAAGGCGCCCCGCTTGTTCCAGTTCCTGGTTGACCTTGATGGGTAAGCCATCGGCGCCAATCGTGTCGTAGTGGGTGGGTGTTGGTTTTGGAAAGGCGACATAACTGCCATATTCACTGATCGTCGGGGTAAATTCCGCGCTGAATTTTGCGCTGAAATTTTCACTCGGCGTGAGCAGGAATTGCAATCGCCCGAAAGTACGGTCACGGTTTTGAAATGTGGTTTTTGGTTCGTTGTTATTTTTTACTTGCCCGTCTGCTTGCTCGCGATAAAAAGTACCACGCCACGCCAGTAACCCATCGACAACCGGCCCACCGGCGGCAACCTGCGTGCGAATCGTATTTAAATCGCCAAAGGTAAATGCCGCTTCGGCTTCCGGTGTAAATGTTGGTGCGCGAGTTTTAATTGTTATGCGGCCGATGCTGGAGTTTTTTCCGCCTTGTGTGCCTTGCGGCCCGCGCGTGACATCAAAACTTTCAATATCAATAAAATTTGTTGATGCGGCGATTGCACCGGTGCCATAACCTTCACCATCAACTTCAGTTCCTACACTTGGATCAAGTTGCCCGACACCGGAGGCCCACCCCACACCGCGAATGGTTAAACTCGCCGCTTGCGGGTTGTTGTAACCCATACCCACATTACCGATACGTGTAATGATGTCGCGAAAGTTAATGATATTTTGTTTTTCCAATTCACCACCCGTAACAACGGATACTGAAAGCGGAACATCGTTAAGTTTTAATGCCGGTCGATCATCGCGCGCACCGCGCACGAGTAGTTCTTGTGGTCGGCCTGCTGCTGGTGGCTCATCACTTAATGTATCAACGGCTGCATCAACCCGTTCATCAATTGCTGAATCTGTTTGCTGATTCCGGGGCAACGATTGTTGCAAATTTTCATTCGCTATTTGCGCTTCAGTTTCATTCACGACACTTTGTGCGTAAACCAAACAGGGCGATGTAGTTATTAATACTAACAATGAAAAAAGTGAATAATTAGAGACATTTCGCAGCGGCATACCCAATCCTTTATAAAGTCGATTTATAAACAGTGAGCTGCGGTATCGGCAAGGACTGTGCCAGTGCACAAAATGACTGTTTTGACTTGCTAAAGTACTGAATTAAATCCAGGGACTACAATACTTTTCCATGTTGGCTATAGCACACGTAACTCTATCGGTTAACAATAGGTTGCCGATGTTTATAACCTTATTAAATTTCCTTGAAAACCCGCCGCAACAATTGCTCATAGGATTGCAATTGTGATGCGTTGATTTTTGATAAATAGAAGTTGGATGAAAGCGTGGTCGTAATTTTTGGCAAAAGCACCGTTAATTTCTTTTCGCTGATATCTTCGCGCACAACAAATTCCGGTAGCAATGCAATTCCCAAACCTTGTTTCGCGGCTTCTTTTAATGCAAGCGTGTTACCCATAATCATGCGGTCTTGAATATGGTCGATAGTTAAATCATGTTGCGCCAGTAACGTTTTCCAGGTGCGATGGTTGGCGTTTTCGCGCATCAATACAGTGTGTTTGTTTATATCGCGGATTGTTTTGGGTACGCCGCACCGCTTTTTGTAAATCTCACTTACTACCAGACATATTTTGGAGGTGTATATCGGCGGTTGATCGGTATTCAGGTACGAACGAATTGCCATATCCCATTTGGATGTTGCCAGGTCAACCATATCGTCGCTGGTGTGCAAATCAATATGTAAATCGGGCGCAAGTATTTTTAATGCAGCCATGGCTTTGGGCATTAGCATGCTGCCGAAATCCACTGGCGTACTTATTTTTAATATGCCTTTGCCTTCGCCGTGATTTAATTGTTGCAACACGATATTCAGCCGTTTGGCACAATATAAATATTCCGTTATCAGCAACTCACCGGCACTGGTAAGTTTGAGTGACGCGCCCGATTGCCGCATTACCAGTGTGCAATTTAATTTTTCTTCCAATGCTTTTATCTGGTAGCTCATTGCGGCCTGGGTGATATTCATTTGCTGTGCCGCCACAGTGAAACTACCGGCTTCGGCAAGCGCGGCCAGATACGGGAGGTGGGCGATGATATGCGGGGTTAATTTCATAACTGTCCCCTGGGTTAAAAGCGGTATAAGTTAATTTGATCTTTAAAATAGAAAAAATTAGTTTTATTTATGCTAGCACTCGCCCAATAATAAATCGAACAGAAAATATCGATTGCCGAGAGGTATACTGTGAAAATCGATCACCTGGCCATTTACACTCCGGACCTGGAGCGGGCCAAAACGTTTTATTGCCATTACTTCGGCTTTAGTGCCGGTGCAAAATACACCAATCCCGCCAAACAATTTGAATCCTATTTTTTGCATGCCGAAGGTGATGCGCGTTTGGAATTAATGACGCGCCCCGGTCTGGTTAATGCGGATAACACCCATCGCGCCGGTTATGCGCATATCGCATTAAGCGTTGGCGGTGAAGCGGAAGTTATTTCACTCACCGGACAGCTGGTAAATGATGGCTATCCATTATTATCCGGGCCGCGCTGGACCGGCGATGGATATTTTGAAAGTGCAATACAAGATCCCGATGGCAATACCGTGGAGATAACCGCATGACGTTGTTAACTGAAATAGAACCCACCGGTGCGCTACAAAAAATTGCAGCGCTGGATGAGGTGAATACATTTGTATTTGATATGGATGGCACGCTGCTCAATGATGAGCACGTAATTTCCCCGCAGAATCTTCGTGCGTTACATGCACTGCGCGAACGCGGTTTTAATCTGGTGATTGCAACCGGTCGCCATGTCAATGATGTGCAATACCACTTGCAACAATTAGGTGGTGATATTGCAACTATTACTTGCAACGGCGCCAATATCCATGATCGCACCGGGGAATTGATTTATCGCGAAGGTTTGCCGCCGCTGGTTAATGAAACATTGTTGCCATTGGCGGCGCAATTCAATGTAAACCTGAATATGTTTACGGATAGCGAATGGCTAACCATCGCGCCTTGTGCGGCGATGCTGGATGCGCATGAGCAAACAGAATTTTTCTATCGTCAGATTGATTTGCAGGAAATGATGGCAACACCGGCTTTGAAAATCCTGTTTTATGGTGAAAATGCCGAGCTGCAAACATTAAAGGCGCAAATCCTGAAAGATCATGCGCTGGACATAAACCTGACCTTTTCCGACGATTGTTATCTGGAAGTGATGCAACAAAATATTTCCAAAGGTTATGCCTTGAAAATATTGTTGGAAAAGCTATCGCTTTCGGTGGATAAGGCCATGGCGTTTGGCGACGGGTTGAATGATGTTGAATTATTCCGCACCGTTGCGCATCCGGTGGTGATGGAAAATGCCGGTAATACACTCAAGCAATTATTTCCCGGTGCCCACCGCGCACCCAAAAATCATCCGGACGGTGTGGCGACATTTTTGTTTGATTATATTTTGTAATGTTTTTCGCCAGATAAGCGGCATCAACGTTGGTGCCCGCTTATCTCCACAATTCTGTTTGCCGGGCTGGCGATTCCAGTTGTAATAAAAAGGCCTTGGCTTCCAACCCGCCGGCAAACCCGGTTAGTTTTCCGGAAGAGCCGATAACGCGGTGGCAAGGTGCAATAATCGAAATCGGATTTTTACCATTGGCAGCGCCGACCGCGCGCACCGATTTTTCATTACCAATTTGCTGCGCAATTTGTAAATAACTGCGCGTTTCACCGAACGGAATGGTTAGCAGTGCTTGCCAGACTTGTTGCTGGAAATCGGTGCCGCAAAAATCCAGCGGAACTTCAAATTTTTTACGTTCGCCCGAAAAATATTCGCGCAATTGCCTTTCCGTGTTGCAGAGCAATGCGTGGCTATCGTGTTGTTCACCGGCATCAATTTTTACTCGCGCCGGGTCGTCGTTTTCCCACAGTATCGCCATCAAACCCTTATCGCTGGCGATGAGGGTTAAATCACCCACGGGGGATGCAATAATTTTATGTGCGTTCGGCATTAGCCCTGGCTCCGGAACCCGCTGATCAAGGCGGGTAACGCTAACAGAGATTAGCGGAATAAAGAAACGCCTTGTACTTACATAATTTAACCAGATGTAGAATCATCCGCCGTTGATAACAATTCTCATTAAAGTTAAAATCCGCGCCGATTTTCCACCGGCGCCTGAGGCGCTCCTCGTTACAGGAATTCCCCGATGTATCGTTTTAACCGTCCTGCCCGTTTATTGCTGGTTTCCGCCGCCTTACTGCCCGCCGTTGCAACCGCAGCGGATATCCAGGAAGTGATTGTGAGTGCAAGCCGCACCGAAAAACCGTTAAGCACCATTCCCAACACTGTGACGGTTATTAATTCTGCCGAACTGGATCAGCAATTAACCGTCGCAAATGACCTTTCCACGGTATTGGGTAACCTGATTCCCGGTTTCTCGCCCAGCCGCCAGAAAATGACCAACGCCGGTGAAACCCTGCGCGGGCGCAAGCCGCTGTACATGATCGACGGTGTGCCGCAATCCAACCCGTTGCGCGATGGCGGTCGCGAAGGTAATACCATTGATCCGGCGGTGATCGAGCGTGTGGAAGTGTTGCACGGGGCGAATGCGATTCACGGCCTGGGCGCCTCCGGGGGCGTGATCAATTTGATCACCAAAAAGCCGGGCGATGACTTTGAGCAGAGCATCCGTTTCAGCACCGGCTTCCAGAGCGAAGATGTGGGCGAAAGCGCGGATTACGGGTTGAATTACAGCATTTCCAACAGCATCGGCGCTGCCGATTTTATCGCGAGCCTGAGCTGGCGCGATAACGGTGTGGCTTATGACGGCAAGGGCCAGATTATCGGCGCCGACAACACCCAGGGCGATACCATGGATTCAAAATCGGTGAACGGTTTTGTGAAAGGAGGTTATGACTGGGATGACCAGCGCATCGAATTAATGGTGAATCGCTACAAAATCGAAAACAAAAATAATTGGGTGTCTGTTCCTGGAAAAGTCTCGGCGGGAGTTCCCAGCGGCGCGGTGAAGGGCGATATTATCGGCGAAGGTGCGCGCAACGAAGTAACGGCAATCAGTTTGAATTACACCAACGACGATTTCCTCGGCCACAAATTGCGTGTGCAAGGTTTCAGTCAGGATTTTGCCGCAACTTACGGCGCGGAAGCCGTTCCACTGGCGACATTCCAGGACCCGGCCTACGGCCCGAACCTGATTGACCAATCGCAAAATAATTCGGAGAAAATCGGCGCAAAGATTACGCTGGTCAAAGACCGCGTGGCCAATGTGCCGGTGAATGTGGTGTATGGTGTGGATTTGTTAAAAGACAAAACCTGGCAGGAATTAATCCAGACCGGCCGCGCCTGGGTTCCGCCAAGCGAGTACGAAAATGCCGCGCCTTATTTGCAAGCGGAATTTACCGGCATCGAAAAACTGACACTGACCAGCGGTGTGCGTTACGAAAAATCCAAACTTAAAGTGAATGACTTCACCACGCTGCGCTCTTACGGCAGCCGCTTTGTGAAAGGCGGTTCACCGGAATTTTCCGAAACACTTTATAACTACGGCGGCACTTACCAGATCACCAATGCGTGGCGGGTATTCGCCAATTACGCAGAAGCGTTTTCCATGCCCGATGTAGGCCGCGTATTGCGCGGTATTAACCAGCCCAACCAAAGTGTGGAGAGTTTCCTGGATTTAAAACCGGTATTGACGGAAGGCAGCGAATTCGGTGTGGAATTTAAAACCGGCGCAGTAAGCGCGCAATTGAGTTATTACGAATCCAGCTCGGAGTTTGGCGAGCGCCTGGAACGCGATGCCGATGGCATTTTCACCATGTTGCGCGAAAAAACCGAAATCGACGGTATCGAATTCACTACCTCCTGGGCGGCCACGGATGTGGATTTACTCGGCCTGCGTTACGCCGAAGCCACCGGTCGCTATGACTCCAATAAAGATGGCCGCGTGGATTCCGACCTGGGTGGCACCAATATTTCGCCGGACCGCGTGAATATCAGTTGGGATCGCAGCTGGAGCGCTAGCATCGATACACGTTTGCAAGCCAATTATTTATTTGATCGCGATGTGAAGAACAGCGCAGGTGCGATCACCAACCGTTTTAATGGCTACACCACCTACGATATGAGCGCGACTATGGCCGCCTTTGATGGCACCATCAGCCTGGCGGTGCAGAACCTGACGGACGAGTATTATTTCACCTACTATTCGCAAAGCAGTCCGAATGATATCCGCAACTTTACTGGCGTTGGTCGCAGTTTCAGCTTGGGTTACCAACGGTCGTTCTAAAGCACCATGTAGCCCGTATGGAGTGTAACGAAATACGGGCTACGCATTTTCCTGGATTATGTTGAGTACCAAAGTGACTTCTGGTTTGCCGAGCTAACGCTGACCTCATCCAGGATTACCACTGAACCCGGCGCAAGCCGGGGTTTTTTATTAGGCATCTTAAACGCTGACGATTAGCATCATCAGCGCTGGTTTCCGTGTTAATTACACACAGATCCGGTTACCACCGGGATTTCCGCCGCCGCGTGATTACCCTGGAAGCCGAACTCCACCGTCTGGCCGGGCTGGATGCTGGCATTCCAGCTCAGGTTGCTCGCCGTGTACGGATTGCTGCCGGAGAAGTTAGCGTTCCAGGTGCCACTCAAGGTGGTGCCATTGGAATATTTCCAGCTCACATTCCAGCCATTAATCGCACTGGTACCTTTGTTGGTAATACGGATCGCACCCACAAAACCCGAGCCCCAGTTATTCACAATCACATAACTGCAGTTACCCGTGGTTGCAGTGCTACTCGCCACCGAACTGGATGATTTACTCGATACAACGGAACTGGATGACTTACTGGAAGAAAGCACCGAGCTGGACACCTTGCTTGATGAACTTGCGACCACTGAGCTGGATGATCGGCTCGATGAACTCACCACAACAGAACTTGATGACTTGCTGGACGATACCGGTACCGAACTTGGCGCTGAAGACGAGGTAATGCCACATGCGGAAGACGTCAGGGTCGCGCCGTTTTTACCCACACCGGCCACACCGGCGAGTTTGTCTTTCACACATTGCGGCGTAACCGGTGAATAACTGTAGGGAATGCTGATCGGGAAGGGCGCGGTGGTGGTCCAGTTGGTCGCATCCACCGTGCCGCCGCTGCTCCAGGTGATATTGTAAGTCGCAAAATCCGCCGGCGATTTCACGTTGTTGTTGCGCAAATCCCAAAAGCCACAGTTGCTGCTGTCGTAACGGCAGGTGACCGGATTTTTTGCATTCTGGAACCAGTTGCTTTCAATCAACGAGTAACCGGCCTGGCGCACGTTAATGCCGGAATCGGTAATACCGTCGTAAAGGTTGTTATACATGTGCGTCCAGCCACCACGCTGTAATGGCAAACGCGCATTCACGTTTTTATAGACGTTGTGATGGAACGTAATTTCGCGGCCGCCGGCGATATCACTGCTGCTCGAGCCATCCAGCCCGACTTTTTTACTGTCGTGGATATAGTTGTAGGACACGGTGATATTGTGCGAATCCTTTTTAATATCGATCGCACTTTCAAATGTCAGGTCGCCATCCGGTGAACCTTTACATTCATTATTCACTGCAAACAATTCGTTGTGATCAACCCACACATTTGAACCGCTGTCGATTCGGATCATATCCGCATCGTTGCTCGCACCGGCCAAGGCACCGATTTTCATATTGCGAATAATCACATTGCTGGATTTGTTCACCACCACCCCGAAATTTGCGGAAGAACCGTTAGCACCGATAATGGTGACACCTTTGGTAAATTCCTTGATTTCTACTTTGCGGTAAGTATCACTCCAGCGTGGCTTGGGGCAGTTGCCGGATGAATCGACGGTGTGATCCTTAATTACCTGGGCAATCAGCGCATCTTCATTGCCGGTGTAAGTGATGATGACCGGATAAGCACCGCCGGACACTTTATCGCCATTGGCATCCAGGCGCGCGTTAGCGAGGATGGTGTTAATTTCCTCAAAGGTGGCCGCTGAAAACGTTTTGGCGCCCGAGACATTGCCACCGTCTGTGGTAGAAAATCCGCCCGTTGCCGCCGCAAAGGCATGGCTCCCGCTGAACAGGGCTATAGTGGCGGCTATACAGGAAATCTTGAAGTTGGTTTTTTTGCGCAAAAAGCATGTGCTAGAGGTCATGTTCATAAAACAATTCTCGCTTGTTATTGGGGGTACGGGTTGCGGTAAAGCGAGACCAGGCCGAAAAATTTCTGTAGATGCTCTTATTATTGTTCCTTAAAAACCGCCGCTTTCAGAACGCCCAGGGGCATTGCTGGCGAGGTCAATACAACAGAGGAAATTGGCGGATTTATCAGATCACAACAGCCAAAGCGAATACAAAGTACAAGATCACAGTTTGCTGCTCGCCCGGGCAGCTTTTTAACAATACCCGTACTCCGAATTGCATTATTCATCACCTGTAAAAAAGGCTGCTCATGATCAGCATTTAAAGCAAAGCGACTTGTCAGCACTGGTTTCCAATAACGAATAACCAATGAGGTCCCGCTCACAGGCCACCTTCCGATAACCGATTAACGTGATTGGCGATACTGCTCCGCCATCAACGCCACAAATTGTTGTGCACCCAAACCCAACGGCCGCTCGCGCGACCACACCAGGTCAACCCACAATTCCTCGCCATTGGTAAAGTTGGCGATGGGCAATTCCACCAGCATCTGGCCGTTGATGTAAGGTTGCACGAATGCGCGCGGCAACCACGCCCAGCCCAGGCCGGACAGCACCATTTGCAACGCCGATTCCGGATGGTCAACTCGCCAGTAATGTTCCGAGGTAATACAAAACGGGCCACCGGGATTGTTGGTATCGTCCTGGCTACGGCTACCCACCATCACTTGCCGGATCGGACGCAATTGGGTATCGCCCAGTCGACCTTCCGGCGATAGCTCCTGCAACAGCGGATGCTGGCGGGCAATCACCGCAACCAGGGTTTCACGCCCGACCTCCTGAAAACTCTCGCGACCATCGGCCGCCGGGCGCTGGAACACCAATGCCAGTTGCGCACCGCCATCGTGGAGCAAACGCAATGCATCGGTTTGCGGGGCAGTGATGACCTGGATCTCCAGCGAAGGATAGTCCCGGGCTAGCACTTGCAACGGCCGAACCCAGGGAGTTGACTGGAGTTCCGGTGCAATCACCAACGTCAACCGGGTTTCCAATCCCTGGCTCAACTCAAGTGCCTGGGTATTGAGTTGCTGTAATTGTGCGATCAACAAGCGCGCCTGGGGCTCCAGCGCCAGAGCCTGCGCGGTAGGTTTGGGTTCGCGGCCGCTACGATCAAATAATTCCAGCGCCAGTTCGGCTTCCAGATTGGCGATGGCCATGCTGATCGCCGAGGGGACACGCCCCAGTTGGCGCGCCGCCGCCGAAAATGAACCGGTATCCAGTACCGCTAAAAACACCGCCACTGTCTCTGAATTAAACACACCATTCATCGCTTACCTCGCCAACCTTTCAATGCTTCTGATAGTACCTAACTTTTTCTATCAATTAAATAAATGGAAAATGCATACAGTTTAGTTAATAGCCAGTGCAAAGAGGTAGCTATGCAAGGGGTAAAACGTCGGGTGGTCTATGTCGGTTTGTATGAGTTCATTGCGATTGTGCTGTCAGCCATTCTGCTGGAAATAATGAGCAATGCCGGTGCGGCGGAATCCTTGGGGCTGGCGGTTGCGGCATCGGCGGTAGCGATTATCTGGAACCTGGTCTTCAACAATCTGTTCGAGCGCTGGGAAGCCAGCCGTAAGCAACAGGGCCGTAGCCTAGCTGTCCGGGTGTTGCATGCCATCGGTTTTGAGGGCGGTTTGTTGGTATTCCTGATCCCGCTGGTGGCCTGGTGGTATGACGTGAGTTTCTGGCAAGCATTGCTGATGGACCTGGGTTTATTACTATTTTTCCTGGTGTACACCTTTGTTTTTACCTGGGCATTTGACCGGATTTTTGGTTTGCCCGCCTCTGCCAACAACTCCTGTGCCGGCGCTTCTTAAGTGTTTATGCCTGAAAAACCATCACATAATAAAAAAACAATCTAAAAATTATTCAAATAAATATTTGCACAATAATAGTTATCGCGATAATCTAATTTCAGTTCCACGGAAAAAGTTGTGAATGTTCCGGGACAGCAAGAAACAGTTCTATTTTTTAGCTATTTAGTTATCGCAATAACAATTATCGCAAAATATTATTAACCGAATTGAACCTTTACCTTTATCGATTAAACAGGAGCTTTACCATGAACGTTTTATACAGAACCTCTGCAACTGCCAACTCCGGTCGCGATGGCCGCGCTGTTTCTGCTGACGGCGTATTGGATGTGAAACTGGCGGTGCCCAAAGAATTGGGTGGCGATGGCCGTGCCGCGACTAACCCCGAACAACTCTTCGCCGCCGGTTATGCCGCGTGTTTCCTGAGCGCGGTGAAATTTGTCGCCGGGCGACAAAAGATTGCGATCAGCAGTGAAGCAACCGTAACGGCGGAAGTCGGTATCGGCCAGATCCCGACCGGTTTCGGCCTGGAAGCCACGCTGAAAATCCATTTACCGGGTGTGGATGCAGAAACGGCGCAAGCCCTGGTTGATAAAGCGCACGTCGTATGCCCTTACTCCAATGCAACGCGCGGCAATATTCAGGTGAGTTTGCAACTGGTGTAGTATTAACCGACAATTAGCGCGCTAACAGTAATTGCAGCAATAGATGCCCGGACAATCACTTTAGCGCGCTAAATCCAATCCGCCGAGAACCGTCATGACCAACCCTGCTGATTACCTGAAACTGGATAAACAACTCTGTTTTGCCCTGTATTCCACCTCGCTGGCCATGACCAAACTCTACAAGCCCTTGCTCGAAAAGTTAGGGCTGACTTACCCGCAATACCTTGTCATGTGCATATTGTGGGAGCGCGACGGTCTGGCGTTGAAGGATATTGCGGAACAATTGCATATCGATTCGGGAGCATTAACCCCGGTGGTCAAACGCCTGGAAGCCCAGGGTTTGTTGCAGCGGCAACGGCAAACCGATAACGAGCGCACCCTGGAAATCGCCCTCACTCCCGCTGGCCGTGCCTTGCGCGAACAAGCGGAGGAAATCCCCCAACAAATTGGTATGGCTTGCGCCACCACCGAAGATGAAATCCATCAGTTGCGCGAGCAGTTGCAACGCTTGCGCGCCAATCTGAGCCGTTGATCCAGACTGTTGCTTCCTGTGTTTGACAGCATTGCAATTTGCAGCGCTGATGCTGCAGCTAAATAAATATCCAGATAAAAATAATGCGTAGACGTCTCTCTGTAGTGACAACTATTTTCTCCAACACATCATTTTTGCTGTGATCGAAATTATTTTTTATAAATGAAATAAAAAAAATATAACGTCACTTATAAAAATAGCTGACTGTAAATGTATAAATGCGAACTGTGATCGACTCTTCATTAATTAAATTCCATTGTTGAATAGCCGATAGGGACTCTTACACTTCATCTCGCTTCAACACCAGCGATAGTAATTATGACGCAAAAAAAGATATTAAATTTTTGCTGATTAACACGCTGTTGTTGGCGCTATGCAATTGTCATCAAATGGATAATAGGAAAATCATGATGAAGAAATTAATTTCAGGAACCACACTGACCGCCGCATTGTTATTAAGTCAAATACTAATGCCCGCTGTCGCCGCTGATCGTCAACTTAAATCCCAATCCAGCAATTTGTGTCTCAGCAGTAATTCTTCTGCCACTATTAATAGCTGTACCGGCACTGCCAGTGAATGGGAGATACACGCTGTTAAAAAAGACATGTACAAGATTGTGTCGAAAGCCAGTGGATTATGTTTAGCACCAACCGGCGACAGCACTGCACCTGGCAGTTTGATACAGCAAACTTGTGACAATTCAATCGATGCCCGCTTGTGGCGATTCAATTTGATCAAGGACAGTATCTACGAAGTTCGCAATGCAGCGAGCAATTTATGCCTGGATGTTGCCGGTGGTTCATCGACACCGGGAACCAGCACATTGCAATGGGGTTGTGGGCGTGCATCCAACCAGCATTGGCTTATTACAGGTAACGTACCGAATACCGCTGAACAAATAGAATTTCGTATCCTCGCGATTAATAAACCACAAGCTAATGTACCCGGCGTCAGCGATCCCACCAATGAAGGTACACAATCGATTGCAACCCGCGACCGGGTTCGCTATTGGGCAGAAACGCGTTTTCCGCAATTTGTGCATGATTATTCCAACGGGCGCGTAAAACTCAACGTGCATTACGTTGAATCACCCCACGTATTAACTTCGTTGGTTAATAACAGTTCGGGACAACCGGAATTTATTCATCCGCGCAATATCATTAAGGATATTGATGACCTTATTAATTTCGGCTGGTTTGATGGTGTGATTGTTTATCACAGCACCCCCATCTCCACATCAGGATTAGTTGCGTTTACCAGTGATGACCTCGGTCATCCAATTCAAATAAGCAATATAAAAATCAATAAAAATAATGCTAATTTTATCGGCGATGGCCCCGAGGGTGTAGCGGCAAGTGTGCATGAATGGCTGCATCAACTGGAAGGATTTTATTATTCACAAAATCCCGCACGCACGGCCAACCTTGATAATGCAGGTAGTTACAACTATACATCCACCACGGATGGACTCGGTGAATGGCTCGCGTTTTTGCGCGATATTATCAATGGCAATGTGGACAACAATACCGGCCTCGGTTTTGGCCAGGAAGCCTGGAGCACAGGTGCAACAATGCGCGGTATTTATACGCCGCTCAAACCTGGGGGCCCCTTCGCACCTTTTATCAACAAAACAACCTGCCTGGATATGACGAACAATACCGGCACGATTGTGAAGGACCTGAATCGCAATAATAATTTTGCACATATCCGCAATAACAACGGTAACAATAATTGGTCCGGTAGCGGATTTACATTTGATGGAACCGATGATTATCTGAGCCTATCGAATCTGGTCGGCGATGATTTCACTATCAGCACCTGGATAAAATCGTCGCAAGTATTTCCTGCCAGTAGTTCGTCCCAGGCGGTAACATTGCTTTCAGCATCAACCAACGGTACTAACGGTTTTCAAATACTGGGCGTGCGCGATAGCAGCAATAGGGACGTGATCAAATTCGTGGCTAATGGTAATACCTGGACCGGTGCTGTTGATATTACAAATAATAGTTGGATACACCTGGCCGTAGTGCGCAACAAAACCACAGGTTATGCCTCGTTTTATATCAATGGTGTGTTCCAAGCGAATGCCTTTATCGGCTTGGCTCGCCTGAACCAAAGCGCACTGGTCAGCTTGGGTGGTTATCCTGGGGCATCCAATTATTTTTCCGGCGAACTCACTGATTTCTGCCTGATGAATAATGTGCTGGATAGTGCAGCAATCTCTCGCTTGGCATCCAGCCGCCGGGTTTATGAAGCGCCATCCAGCACTGGGTCAACCGTATACCTGTCCGATTCAGCGCCCTTTTCAGCAACCCAGGATTGGGGGAGCCTCAAGCGCAATCAAAATCTGAGCGGTGGTTCGATTGTGATTGGAGGAACATTATTCAGCAAAGGATTGGCGACCCATGCCAATAGCAAGATTATTTATGACATCAATGGTACCGCCAGCCGTTTCATTAGCAGTATTGGCATTGATGATGGTTGTTCGAGCGGGGTAGCAGATGCCGATTTCCTGGTATATGGCGATGACAACCTCCTTTACCGCAGTGTCACGAAATACGACACCAATCCGGCGCAGGAGATCAACATTGATGTCCGCGGCATCAAAAGGTTAACCCTTGTTACCAACCAGGCGCGCACCAATTCCAACTCTTGTGACCACACCACCTGGGGTGCTGCACGCATTATTGTTCCAACAAGTCCGCAATTCCTGCTGAAACATGCCGGTAATTCGTGCGTCCATCCTTACGGGGGCGCGACCAATCCGTCGGCAGGAACTCACGCAGTGGTTTTCCCCATCTGTGATATCACCTGGAATAACCTCAAATTCCAGCATACGCAGGACAAAACACTGAAACATGCTACCAGCGACCGATGCCTGGCGCCCGAAACCGGTGGCAGTAATCCGCCACTGGGCACACGCCTGGTTTTTTCAGCTGACTGCAATTATGAAGCGAATGATTTAAGCGGTTTTCATAGCAAGGCCTTTAAATTCACTTCCGGGGGCAGTTTGCAGCATATCGGCTCAGGGCTTTGTGTTCATCCGCAAGGAGGCTCGGCAACTCCTGCTCCGGACACAGAGCTGATACTGTGGACTGAATGCGACGAACCACGGCTTGCGTTCACCAAGGTTCAATAGAGTGAGAAAGGCCTCTAATGAGGCCTTTTTTATTATCCAGTGTGAGAGTTGGAGATATTAATCTTACGCTGATAATGTCCGAAACCCTTGCGGCCACATCATGCAGCCCAAAACAACAACAGCCCCACCATATTTCCCCTACACCTGCGAAACCCGCAACAGCATTCTCACCCGGTGCATTCAACAGTTATCCGCGCCGACACGCTTTATCTGATATGCCAAAGCCCGACACGAAAGCAGTTTCCATGGCTTGCTGGAGCTGCCCAAAAAAGAGACGTTGCCAGTAAATGAAACGATGGAAACTGTTACCTGTACGAACCTGGCGGATTTATGAAGTTTGCTGAAGATTAGAATCTCTCTCAGTTACGGGGTAACCTACATCTGATATGGTTTTTTTTGAGTTATCTGAATCTGTTTTCAGTACAGATTCGCGCGCATAGTAGGACTGTCACTAATGCCCCTTGTGGATGAGGTCCCCCATGAGCGATTCACCAGTCCAAATCCTGATTCCTGCCAAAAACCTGCCGGGCGATAGCAATCCCGCAAGCACAACCCTGCGCGAAGGCAAAATTTTTACGCGCAGTTTCACCGGTCGCTTTCGCAATTTCCGGTTGCTGGGGGCAGGTTTTCTGACGTTACTGTTTTTCGGCACATCATGGGTTAACTGGAACGGCCATCAAGCCATCTTGTGGGATCTGGACACACGCCAATTCCACGTCTTTGGCACTACCTTCTGGCCGCAGGATTTTATGTTGCTGTCCTATGTGATGATTATCGGCGCACTTTTATTATTCGCCGTGACCATGGTGGCCGGTCGCGTCTGGTGTGGTTACACCTGCCCGCAGAGTGTGTGGACCTGGGCATTTATCTGGGCCGAAAATTTAACCGAAGGTGATCGCAACCAACGCATTAAGTTACAACATGCACCGCTGACATTTTCCAAAGTGTTTAAACGCAGCAGCAAACATGTTTTATGGCTATCAATGAGTATTGCCACCGGTATCGCCTTTGTTGGTTACTTTGTACCGGTGCGCGAATTGGTACAAAACCTTGCACACCTCGAATGGCTGAGCAGCAGCGCAATCTGGGTCGGCATTGTGGCAGCGCTCACGTATATGAACGCCGGTTGGGTGCGCGAAAAAGTGTGTTTGCATATGTGCCCCTACGCGCGTTTCCAAAGCGTGATGTTTGATCGCAACACCCTGGTTATCGCCTACGATGCCGCCCGTGGTGACGCGCGCGGCTCGCGCAAAAAAACCGACGATCACAAAGCGCTCGGCCTTGGCGATTGCATTGATTGTTATATGTGTGTGCAAGTGTGCCCGACGGGCATTGATATTCGCGACGGTTTGCAAATGGATTGCATCGGCTGCGCGGCGTGTATTGATGCCTGTGACGACGTGATGGATAAAATGGGTTATGACCGCGGCCTGGTCAGTTATACTTCGGAAGCCGCGCTCGCCGGTGAACCGGAAAAAATACTGCGCCCGCGTTTATTCGGTTATGGCGCACTGATCGCAATTATGCTCGCCGCATTGGTGGTATCGCTTAACTCGCGTGAGCTGGTGGATATCAGTGTAGTCAAAGATCGCAGCGTACTTTACCGTTACACCAGCGATGGCGATGTGATGAATGTGTATCGCATGAAAATCACCAACAAAACACAACAGCCTGCGCAATACAATTTAAAATTACATAACGCTGAAGGTTTATCGCTATCGCGCACCTATCAATTTACACTCGCTGCCGGTGAAGTTTATGATTTCCCCGTCACAGTAGAAATGAAACCCTTGCCCACCAAAGAGGCCGGTATGGTTCAGTTTGATTTTGAATTGGTAAACAGCGCAGCGCCAAACCTGGTCACTCGCGAAGCAGCTAATTTCATGTACCCGGCACAATAATTTTTACGATGAAACTTTACGAAAAGCTCGCCGACGAAATCGCCGGATTAATTCGCAGTGGCGTGCTTGCACCGAATGAAAAAGTGCCGTCGGTGCGCACCGCCAGCCGCACCTACAATGTAAGCCCGGCAACGGTATTTGAAGCCTATTATTTATTGGAAAGCCGCGGCCTGATCCAGGCGCGGCCACGCTCCGGTTATTTTGTTTGCACACAAGCGAAGAATGCGCTCGCCGAACCGGAAATGAGTCCGCGCATCGCCGAGACCACACCTGTTGATGTCAGTGAATTGGTATTTTCGGTGTTAGGTTCAATTAAAGATCCGGAGACCATTCCACTCGGCTCCGCATTTCCCAGCCCCGATTTATTTCCGCTGGCGCGCCTCGCGCGTTCCATGGGCAAAAGCTTGCAGCAAATGCCGGCGAAATCCATTCTTACCGATATCACCAGCGGCAACCCGCAATTGCGTCGCCAGATTGCATTGCGCTACCGCGTTAATGGCGTGATGCACGCACCGGAGGAATTGGTCATCACCAATGGTGCACTGGAAGCATTGAATTTGTGCATGCAAGTCGTCACCAAACCGGGCGACCTGGTGGCAATTGAAACACCCACGTTTTACGCCGCGCTGCAAATCCTTGAACGCTTGCAATTAAAGGCGGTGGAAATTCCAGTGCACCCACGCGACGGCATTCACTTGCAAACCCTCGAAGAAAGTTTGCAACGTTTGCCAATTAAGGCCTGCTGGTTGATGAGTAGTTTTCACAATCCACTCGGTGCGTCCCTGAGCGATGAAAAGAAACAGCAGCTCTACGATTTATTGCATCGCCATCAAGTGCCATTAATTGAAGATGATGTTTACTCCGAATTATATTTTGGCCTTACACCACATAAACCCATCAAACATTTTGATCGTTCCGGTTTGGTGATGCATTGCGGTTCTTTTTCCAAAAACCTGGCGCCGGGTTATCGCGTGGGTTGGGTTGCAGCGGGGCGTTATGCTGAACAAATCCATCGCTTGAAATTGATGACGACTATTTCTCCTTCGATTCCGGCGCAAGCAGCACTTGCCGATTATTTACAGCAGGGCGGTTATGATCGCCATTTGCGAAAATTGCGCGAGACGCTCGAACACCAACAACAATTAATGCTCAATGCCATCGCCAAATATTTTCCCAAAAATACACGCGTCAGCCGCCCTAACGGTGGTTATTTTTTGTGGGTGGAATTGCCTGAGCAAGTCGACAGCTTGCAATTATTTTCCATGGCCCTCGCACAAGGCATCAGCATCGCCCCCGGCCCGATTTTTTCTGCGACGCGCCGCTTCCGCAATTGCATTCGGTTGAATTATGGTTATGCGTGGACTAAAGAACTTGATGATGCGATGGCAGTGTTGGGGAGATTGATTGGCGGGTTTTAAATCCCCGTAATTCCCCTGGCTATGCGCTCCGTTTAAAGGAGGAGGAGTGGGACTACCCAAAAATATCCATTTGACCATTCTTGTTGTCGTGCACCGGAATGCTCAATGGCTTGCGAAAACGCGAGCAGTCCAGTTCACCGTAATGCCGGCTTTTATCCAACCCGTACCGTTTTAGTCCCTTCATAAAACGCTGGCGGATCATATCCGCCCACAGGCCTTCACCGCGCATGCGCGTGGCGAAATTTGCATCGTAATCTTTACCGCCGCGCATATCGCGAACGCGGTTCATCACCCGTTCCGCGCGCTCGGGAAAATGGGTTTGCAACCATTCCTGGAAGAGCGGATTAATTTCCCACGGCAGACGCAACACCGTGTAACCCGCCGCGATTGCCCCGGCATCGGCGGCAGCACTGAGTACTTTTTCGATTTCCTGTTCGGTAATAAACGGAATGATGGGCGCTACGCTCACCATGGTGGGAATACCGGCTTTCACCAAGCGTTCGATGGTTTGCAAACGCCGTGTTGGCGATGCGGCGCGCGGTTCCAGAATGCGCGCGACGCGGTGATCCAGTGTGGTGATGGTTATCGCGGCGGCAGCGAGATTTTTTCTCGCCATATCCTGCAACAAATCAATATCGCGTTCGATCAACGCCGATTTGGTAATCATGCCAACCGGATGATCACATTCATGCAACACTTCCAAACATTGGCGGCTGATTTTTAATTCGCGCTCGCAAGGTTGATAGGCATCGGTATTCACACCAAAGGCAATCGGGCTCGGTGCGTAATTTTTGTGGGCTAACTCCCGGCGCAATAATTCCGGCGCATTGGTTTTGGCGTAGAGGCGCGTTTCAAAATCCAGGCCGGGTGACAAGCCGAGATACGCATGGGTGGGCCGGGCAAAACAGTAAATGCAACCGTGCTCGCAACCGCGATAGGGATTGAGCGAAACACCGAACGGAATATCCGGCGATTGGTTACGGCTGAGGATGGTTTTGGCCAGTTCGGGGGTAACGAAGGTTGTTAATTCGGGATGGATGGATGTCTCATCTTCATAGGGCAGCCAGCCATCATCCACGGTTTCGATTAATTGCGTTTCGTAGCGACCGGCAATATTGGTTACCGCGCCACGCCCTTTGCGGGCTTCGGGTTTGGCGGCGATCCAGTGTTCGGGATGGATAAAATCCTGATCATCAAACGCCATATCCACCTCCAGCACTACTGTATATAAAAACAGTATTTTGCGCTGGACGCGCTAATTAAGCAAGCACCGGCCCGGGATATTCCACAGCGGGCCGGGGGAGCCCAAGCGCAGGTTTGGTCGAACTGGCAACGAATGGCGAAGAGTCGCGCCGCCCGGTAAACCCGGCGTCGCACAGGAGGAAAATCGGACGCCCCTGATTGATGTACCAGCCGCCCGTCACGATAATCCGCATCCTTGCTAGCGATGCTTTAATCGCCGCTCGAATTCTATGGTTACCTGCTGATAATGCGTTGTTCGCTGTATCAACCACACGATGGGTAAATGCACCAGGCTGACCAATCGCAATAGCAAACTGATAAGGCCCGCTGTCACCAATATCATTCCCACTGCCATAAAAAACAGCGCCATCAATAACTTTTGGGGTGTATCGTTTGCCAGATGGGGTAAAGGCTTTGCATTAAAGCGAGCCAGTACTGACGCAATATCAAGATCGTCCTTATCCATAACGCTTCCTCACGGTAACAACAACGAGATTCACCTTCCGCCCTGGAAGGTACCGGTTCCTTCATGACCAATGTAAGCCGTGGCCGGGATAAAATCTGTGAGAAATTGCCAGCGCAACGGGTACGATTTTCCGCATCCGATCCACCGGCAAAAACGGCCAAATGACCGGTTCCGGCCAATATCCGTACCAGAAATCCCATCTTTAAACTGCTCTGCACCAGTTTACGCAGCCTGCGCAAACTGGTGCGACGCCCGTCGCGCATACCTGCAACATAGGCTCGGTGGTATTCCGTTGTTGCCACGCCAACACTGTCTGGCAGAGAGCTTTCTGCAGACTGTAAGCGTTTCTAATAAAGATAAAAGGTACTGGCTATGTTCAAATTCAACCGCTTTACCGGCGTGCTGTTTGCGCTCGCCGCGACTATTGGCTTTACAACCCCCGCGCTGGCCAAGCCCTATAAGGCAGCGGAAATCTATTCCAAACAAACTTACAAATACGGTCGCTACGAAATGCGGATGCAGGTCGCCAAAGGCAGCGGCGTACTGTCCACTTTCTTTACCTACAAAAATGGATCGGAGCAACCGGGGGTTTTCTGGGAGGAGATCGATATTGAGATCTTCGGCAAGAACAACGCCACCCAATGGCAGAGCAACGTCATTATCGGCACCAATCGCCCCACCACCAAAACCGAAGGTGTCCACACCCTGCCTTATTCATTGGGCGATGGTTATCACACCTATGTACTGGAATGGACACCCAATTACATCGCCTGGTTTGTGGATGGCACCCAGGTGCGCCGTATCAACGGTGGCCAATTTGTTACCAGCCTGACCAGCCCGCAAGACCTGCGCTTTAACCTGTGGGCGGCAAATATTGCGGAGTGGGTCGGCGCCTGGAATCCGAATATCCTGCCGGTTTACCAATTCGTCAATTACATCGAATACAAACCCTGGGTCGCAGCGACTAACAGTTTCGGCAGCGGCTGGCGCGATGATTTCAACAGCTTCGATACCAACCGCTGGGGCAAAGCCAACTGGACCTTCGGCGAAAACCTGGCTGACTTTGAACCCAACAACGTAGTAGTCAAAAACGGCACGCTGGTGCTCGCGTTAACGCGCGAAGGCCAAACCGGTTATACCGGCACGCCTCCTGTTGATGGTGGTTCAACACCGGCACCGAGTGTATTTATCGAAGCGGAAAGTTTTAACGAAGTCGGCGGCAGTGTGAATGTTGCCGGCGGTGTGGTGGGCTATATCGATGCGGGCGAGTGGTTCAAATACCACAACGTGAATATCCCGCAGGCAGGCACTTATCGTGTGGAATACAAAGTTGCCTCAGCACTCACTACCGCGCAATTTACGCTGGATAAAAATGGCGTTGGCCTGGGCACTATCAGTGTGCCCAATACTGGCGACTGGGGCACTTATTGGGTGATCCAACACAATGTTTATTTATCGGCCGGGGCACAAAACCTGGCGATCTACGCCAATAGCGGCGGCTTCAATATCGATTGGATCAAACTGACTAAAATTAATTAATTGTTTTACAGCCGTTGGAGTCGGCAATACTTATTGCCGGCTTCGTTTTTATCTTTTTATTTTGTTTATTTTATTGTTCACTCATCAGGTGTTTATCGGGGTAAAAGATGCGCAGTATTTTTATTATTTTGTTGGCACTGGGTGCAAGCCTCACTCCCAGCCTCGTTACCGCTAAACCCTACAAGGGCGCGGAAATTTTTTCGACCGACACCTATCTGTATGGTCGCTATGAAACGCGCATGCGAGTTGCCAAGGCAAGCGGTGTTTTATCAACATTCTTTACCTACAAAAATGGTTCGGAAATCGGCAACACGTTTTGGGAAGAAATCGATATTGAAGTGTTCGGCAAAAATAATGCGACCCAATGGCAAAGCAATATAATCCTCGGCAGTTCGCGCCCGACCATTAACACCGAACAAGTACACTCGGCACCGGCCTCACTTGCCGATGCTTATCACACTTACGTCATTGAATGGACACCTGACTACGTGGCCTGGTTTCTGGATGGTGTGGAGGTGCGTCGCATCACCGGCACCAGCACCGTCACCAGCCTCACCAACGCGCAAAGCTTACACTTTAATCTGTGGGCGTCCGAATCAGTTGAATGGGTAGGTGCCTGGGATGATTCGGCATTACCGGTTTATCAATTTGTGAATTACATCGACTACAAAGCCTACAATGCCACCAGCAAAACATTTGAAGGCGGCTGGCGCGATGATTTCGATACTTTCAACACCAGCCGCTGGAATAAAGCCAGCTGGAGTTTTGATACAAACCGCGTGGATTTTGCGCCGGAAAACGTACTCGTGAAAAATGGAATTCTGGTGCTTGCGCTGACCAAAGAAAACGCAACAGGTTACACCGGCACACCGCCTGCTGATGAACCTGCCAGCAGTTCCAGCGCAAGCTCTACTGCTGTTTCCAGTTCAGTGGCGAGTTCAGCTGTGGTAAGTTCAAGTGCAATAAATTCAAGTGCAATAAATTCAAGTGTGGAGAGTTCGAGTGCAGCGAGCAGCTCAGTTGCCAGCAGCGTACCCGCCGTTTCATCGGCAGTAGCGAGTTCCGCAACCAACAATGGTGGCAGCTCGGGTGGCGGTGGCGGATCATTTCCGCTAGCGGGATTATTTTTGCTGGGTGGATTAATGTTTACTCGCCGTCTTCGGAAATAATTAATCTCCTCGAACGCCCCGGCTCCGGCGCCTGTTTTTGAGACAGCGCGCGGAGCCAAGGGGATAGTAGACAGAAAACAGGGGAATCAGGAAGTCAAATTCTGCTTGCGGAAATCTGCCGCCGACATGCCTGTATAACGTTTAAAAAATCGATGGAATGATGACTTACTGTTAAACCCCGATTCCAGCAAGATATCCAGGATCGTCATATCAGCATTATTTTTATCCAATAACATTTGTTTGGCCTTGTTAACACGATACTCATTAACAAATTCAAAAAAATTGGTATCAAAATGCTTATTAATAATGCTCGACACTTCGCGATAATGGATCCCGACATGCCGTGCAAACTCTTCAATATTCAAATTCTGTTTCAAATAAAGTTGTTGCTGCTCCATAGTGGCACGAATACGCTCGATAACATCCGGGGATATTTCTGTTACTGCAACAGCGACTTCTTTTTCAACCGGTTTTTCTTTGGTGACCAGCAACTCATGGGCATAGAGCAAGCTATAAACGAATAAAGCATTAACCAGGAAAAAAGTAATGTAGTTATCGGCAATGCCAAAGGTATCAGCCAATTGCAAACCCACTGATTGGCCCAACACATGTACCACCAGTGACCAGCTCCAGTTCAACGCGAAACCAATCGTCAACAACAATAACCACAGTGGCGCTTGCAAACTAAAGGTGGAATAAAACTCTTTTAATTGTTGCTTGTAACGGAACACCACATGAGCCGCCGCGAATGCATAAATCACCGCAATTATTTTCAGGTAATACCATAAAAAACTTACCATTTGCGCGCTGAAATCGGTGTTGCTACCCGTTAAAAAACGCAAACGATCCGAATGCAAACCCGCCCCCAGGATTAACCCCAATACCACAACAAAATTCAACCCGTGCAATGCGTAAAGCCAGCGCCAGGAAAATGTCGCGCGCGTAATTGCCATTACATAAAAATACAGGCACACGCTTTTTCCCACGACTGCAATGCCCAACAGTGCTGACAAGGCTATTTTGGCCACCACCGAAGCGCTCTGGATATAATCATTCCACAACAATAAATTGCACAATGCTGTTAACCCCACCCCCACAAAAAATCCGCTAAGCAAAAGTGAAGCACTGGTTTTTTGTTTGGATAATAACCACTGGAAAATCACTAGCAATAGGCACACCGCCAGGGTGAGCACAAGGATAAGGTCATGGATGTTGAAGATTGGAGTTTTCATAGGCCGACAAACGTTATGTATTTTTTTGATCGCTATAGTCTAGCAGCAAAGCCATAAATCGATGATAAAATCCGGGATACTGCGGATGACGCCCCCGCGCAATTCGCCACCAGGGCTTTATAAATTGGACATCAATACGCTCAGCCTGTGCGGCCCGGCACGACCTGCGGACAGCTATGAATAACGCCACTGCAATTCGCCAATACGCCATAGTTACCGGCAACTATTGGGCCTTCACCCTGACCGACGGCGCGTTGCGCATGTTGGTGGTTTTGCATTTCCATCAATTGGGCTACAGCCCTTTGCAAATTGCCGCATTATTTTTGTTTTATGAAATATTCGGAATCGTTACCAACCTGTTCGGCGGTTACCTTGGGGCGCGTATCGGATT
This sequence comes from Gammaproteobacteria bacterium, assembly GCA_021151835.1. Taxonomy (GTDB): domain Bacteria; phylum Pseudomonadota; class Gammaproteobacteria; order Pseudomonadales; family Cellvibrionaceae; genus Cellvibrio. The sequence continues at coordinate 44,952 of JAGKWO010000008.1, read as the reverse complement.
AAACCGCACCATGAATATCGGTTTGGGATTGCAGGTAGGCGCATTGCTGATGCTTGCGGTACCCACACAATGGCTGAGTGTTCCATTGGTAATGGCAGCGCAGGCACTGTCGGGTATCGCCAAAGACCTCAATAAAATGAGCGCGAAAAGCGCGATCAAGCAATTGCTCCCTGGCGATCAGCGTAACGCATTATTTAAATGGGTTGCGTTACTGACCGGCTCCAAAAACGCATTAAAAGGGGTGGGCTTTTTTCTGGGTGGCGCCCTTCTGGCATTGATGAGTTTTAAGGCCGCCGTGATAACAATGGCGGCGGCGCTGGCATTGGTATGGGTGCTTAGTATCATCCTGTTGCAGCGGGATTTGGGCAAAGCCAACAACAAACCAAAATTTCGCGAACTTTTTTCCAAGAGTCGCGCCATTAATATTTTATCGGCCGCGCGTTTATTTTTATTCGGTGCACGCGATATCTGGTTTGTTGTTGCATTGCCTGTTTTTTTAAGCAGCGAACTACAGTGGGATTTTTGGCAAACCGGTGGGTTTCTGGCGAGCTGGATTATCGGCTATGGCCTGGTGCAATCCATAGCGCCACTCATTTTACGCACTAAAACACGCGCAACACCGGAGGGTAAATCCGCGTATTTCTGGGCTATGGTTTTAACGCTGGTCACTATTACCCTGGCATCGGCGTTGTCAACCAAACTACCTGCTGATGTGTTGCTAATCAGTGGATTAATTATTTTTGGAATTGTATTTGCGATTAATTCTTCACTGCACTCCTATCTGATTGTCAGCTACGCCAGCGAGGATGGAGTTGCGCTGGATGTCGGCTTTTATTATATGGCCAATGCAATCGGCCGTTTGCTGGGAACCTTATTATCCGGCTGGATTTATCAAAGTGCAGGCCTGGTCGCCTGCTTATGGACAACAGCCGCCTTTATTTTTGTGGCTGCATTATTAACATCCGTGTTACCCAAAACCCCTGCGCAGAATTCCTGACCGATAGTTTTATCGCCAGCCGCCGCCTTCCACTTCCCGTCTTTAATACCCATTTCCAATAATTGGTAAACATTTTGCACTGGGAATATTCCGTAGCGCTGATACGCAGCAGAGTATCGCCTGTATTGGTTTTTTTGAAATTTCACGCGACATTTATGAATGATTTTTTACAAAGCTTGCAATTTTTCCAAAATTAAAATGCGCGTATTCATTATCGATAATAAACCAATACAGCAATTTTCAATTCACCGGCAAGTGAAGACCCATAAGAAAAGTGTTACAGGTGGATCCCGATTGAAATTACTGCCTTATTTCAACAAGGAAATTCTATGAAAGTTCTGTTTTTGACATCGAGTCCCGGTTATGGCCACACCCGCGCCGCTGAAGCTATTGGCGCCGCATTGCAACGCGAATACCCTGACATAGAAACCAATTACCTGGATGTCACCCAGCTACTTGATCCCCAGGCCAGTGCCGCGTTACAGGATGGCTACTTGCGCATGACCGCAGAGCATCCCGAGCTCTACCAGAAACTTTATAATCTCGATAGTAATCTTTATCGCCAACTCGCCGGCAAAATTCCTGCTGATCAAATCCTGGTGGATTTTTTAACGGAGCAACAACGACGCTCTTATCCGGAAGAATTTGAACGCTCGATTTTTTCACTGCCGGTTTATTATAAAAACCTGGACGGCGCTTTACTGAATACGTTTATCAACGGGATTTGTAATCGCAATAAAACCCCTGCCGGGCGCTTATTGTTGCAGGGTTTGCTCGCATTGATTTTTCGCATCCTTTCAGCGCGCGTAAAAAAATTTGTCGCAGATTACAATCCTGATTGCATTGTTGCTACGCAAATGTACCCCAATGCCTTGTTATCGCGCTTTATTAACAAAGGCATTATTACCCAGCCGATAGTAGGTGTGCTAACCGATTATGGTGTGCATGGTGTCTGGGTGCGCGACACCACATCGCTTTATTGTGTGGGCCATGAAGATGTTGCTGAATCACTACGACGCAAAGGGATTGCCCCGCACCGTATTCGCGTTACCGGTATTCCGTTAATACCGGCATTTGAAAATTTGCCAACACAGCAACACGCGCGTCAAAACCTCGGGCTTGCAAATAATCCCACAATTTTAATTACCGGTGGCCAGTGCGGTATTGGTGTTACCGAGGCATTACAGCAGTTGCTGGATGATGAACATCACCAATATCAAGTGTTGGTCACTGAAGGAAGCCGCGTTAGCGATAACGAAAAGCTCCAGCAACTCGCCAGCAGTTATCCCCATCGTTTTCGCTTGTTTGGCTGGCGCAGTGATATGCGCGATTTATTTTGCGCTGCCGATATTGTCGTCGGCAAACCGGGCGGCCTTACCGTGAGCGAAACATTGGCCTGTGGCAAACCCTTTATCGCCACGTGCTGCCTGGGCGGGCAGGAAATGCATAATGTGAATTTCCTGACCCAAAACAATGCCGGTTTGTATGTCGAACTAGCGCAATTATCCTCAACCGTTAGCGAACTGTTTAGCGACTCAAAACGTTTGGGAACCCTGAGTAGTTGCGCACAACAACTCGGGCGTGCATACGCAGCGCGCAGCGTTGTTGTAGAGCTGGAGAAATTACTCGGTTTAACAAAATTCAAAAAATTCCATGTCGCCAACGTGTGGGAAATGAGTCATGAATGACGGATTATTTTATCGTTTCATGTGCTGGTACGACGCCTGGTGGCGGCGCCGGCATAACGTAGAAAGGTTTGATGAACTGATCAGCTTTTCGTTCGAAAAATTTTCCGGCGAACGGCGCATCATGAATGACGGCAGCTGGATTGAACCGGGCGATGCCCTGGCGATTTTGCATTTCAACCGCGAATGTTTTTCCGGCCCTGCACAAACCCGCGATTACATGCGCAACGCCTTGCGCTTCCGCAAATTGATTATTGCCTCACTGTCGCAATTGGCAAAAGATGTAAACAACCATGAAAAGCTATTGCAAGTTAAAGCCTTTCACGGTGTTAGCTGGCTGCCGCCGCACGGTGAGAAATTCGGTTTTTTAATTGAACAATTGCCGGATTCCGCGCTTACGCGTATCCGCAAATATTATTTCCGGTTGTTGTTAAAAGCTTTTTTCCCCCAGGTGGCCGAGCGCGAAAGCAAGCGCATCCAACCACACGCCTATTGGTTAACGCGTAACAATCTTCTCAAACACTTTGCGATGGAGCACCGCCATGAACCTCAGCCCGAACAATAATAAACCGCTCATCTCCGATGCAACGTTACCGCGCCCGATCCATTCAACCGCCGCCTTTGGTAAAGCCGCCAATGCGATTTGCCTGACCTTTGACGATGGTCCCGATCCGGTTTACACCCCGGCGATCCTGGATGTACTGGGTGCTTACCGCGCAAAAGCCACTTTTTTTGTTCTGGGCCAGGCGGCTGAAGAATATCCCGATCTCGTCCAGCGTATTGTTGCCGAGGGCCACACCATTGGTAACCACACTTACAGCCATCCGAATCCCTGGTTTATGTCGGAAGACATCGCGCGGCAAGAAGTGACTAAAACCTCGGATATTATCGAACGAATCGCGGGCGTAAGGCCGCGCTGGTTTCGTCCGCCTTACGGCCGCCTGCGCTTCGCCATGCGCCAGCAAGCCACGCTCGACAACATGACGACCGTGCTGTGGAACCGCAGCGTTATCGATTGGGGTTTGCTGGGCAACGCAAGTGGAATCCGCAATCGCATGGAGCGTATTGAAGCAGGGGATATTGTGTTGATGCACGACGGCCAGCGCGAACACAATCGCCCGGATAATTTACTGCGCTACCTGCCGGGTTTCCTGGCGTCCTTGCCCGGGAGAAGTTTGCACACCTGGAGCCTGGACGGTATTTATAACCACTAGCACGGGCGATGTTCCGCCAACCGTTTGGTAATGAAACGGTTGATGTCTGTTGCCAGCCTCTTTATGCTTGGGCGATATTTTTTACGGCGTTTTCCATGTCCAGGCTCTCCCATCAATTTGCCTTTGTGGCGCTCATCCTCTGGTTGCTGGGCAACTGGCTGGGTGCGCACGGGCATTTTTGTTTTGATGGGCAAGAGCCGCCGGTATCGGTGCATGTGCATCTGGATGGTCATCACAGCCACGAACATCAACACCATCAGGACGATGCCGAACATAAGGATGCTGATGTCGAGCTGGTGCAATTGGTGATCGCCAAGATTAGCAAGATTGATATAGGGCTAATCCTGCTAGCGGTGTTGTCGTTACTGCTGGTATTTCAGCCGCAACGAATCACCCACACCCGTTACACAGTCCTTCTTCCCCACCATCGCCCGTTTGCGCGCCCCCTGTTACGCGCGCCCCCGTTAACTGCCTGATTATTTTTCCCCTAGACCGCACCCGCGGTTGTGATTAATAACTTGCGCCGACGAGGCGCAAACATGGCAGGATTTACTATGAAACCCTTGTTATCCGCATTGGTATTGATTACCGGTGCCTGCTTCACCTGCGCCTCATTCGCGCAGCTTCCTGAAAATAACGCGCCGCGTTCTGAACATAAACAGACCAGCGAGATCACCTTGCAACAGGCGCTAAGCCGTAGCCTGCAACACAATCCGCAACTCGCGGGTTACAAATTCCGCCATGCTGCCTTGAGTGGTGAGCACACCACAGCGCAATTGCGACCGGAAACGCGTTTTCAACTGGAGGCCGAAAATATCGCCGGTTCCGGCGAATTCAGCGGGGTTGATGCTGCTGAACTCACCTTATCATTTTCCTCAATAATCGAACTCGGTGGCCAACGCGATGCACGCACCGGTGTCGTCACTGCGCGCCAGCAGCAATTGCAAACTGAGCGGCGCGTGGCAGTGCTGGACCTGGTCGCGGCGGTGAATTACCGCTTTATCGCCTTGCTCGCCGCCCAGGAACAACAGCGGCTGGAAGAAGAAGCGCAGCATTTAGGGCAGGCGCTGGTAGACAGCCTGGTAAAACGCGTCCAGGCCGGCAGCACACCGCAGGCCGAATTAATGCGCGCCCGCGCCGCCCTGGCACGCACCGGGATCGCCGTGGATAAAGCCCGGCAACAAGCACAGGAGGAAGCCTTGTTACTCAGCGCTTTCTGGGCCGATGCCAGCCCGGATTTCACCCGCGCCCAAGGTGATTTGTTTGCACTGACTAACCCCGAACCCCTCGCCAATTGGCAAACGCGCCTTGCGCAAAATCCCGATCTCACATTACTGGGCGATGCGACCCGCCTGCGTACCGCCGAATTGCGCAAAGCCGATAGTGAGCGCAAATTGGCTTTAGGGTGGAATGCCGGTGTGCGCCAGTTTCAGCAAAGCGATGACACGGCGGTCATACTCGGCGTGAATATCCCGCTGGCTGCTGGCCAGCGCGCCAGCGGTGCAGTGCAAACGGCGAGGGCGGAGCAAGATGCCGCCCGGTTTGCCGAAGATACCGCCAAATCCCGGTTGGAAACTCGCCTCAACCAAACCTTTATCGCCCACCAGCAAGCGCTGAATGAAACCCTGAGCCTGCGCGACCGCATATTGCCGCTGTTACAGGATGCCAGCCGCGCAACCGCCAGCGCCTTCGAGCAAGGGCGTTACAGCTCGCTGGAACTGGCGATGGCACAGCGCGAATTGCTGGAAACCCGCGCCGAATTAATCAATGCCGCCCTGCGTGCCCATGAAACCCGAATTGAGCTGGAGCGTTTGACCGCGTCCGCCCCCGCACAGGAGTTAGCCGAATGAATCGATTGATCAAGTCCCTGTTATTACTCGCCACCCTCAGCATTTCCTCATTAGCAATCGCCCATGAAGATCACGACCATGGCGATGAACAGGAAGAGCACGCCGGGGAAATTGCCAAAGGCCCACACAATGGCCGCTTACTGGAAGAGGGCGATTTCGTTGTCGAGCTGGCGATCTTTGAACAAGGCGTGCCACCGGAATACCGCGCCTGGGCCACGCTGGATGGCCAACCACTTAAGCCAAATGAATGGCAATTATCGGTAAAACTCAATCGCCTTGGCGGCGCCATTGATAACTTTGTTTTCAAGCCGCAACAGGATTTCCTGCGCGGCCAGAGCGTGGTGGAAGAACCCCATTCCTTTGATGTAAAAGTCACTGCGACCTACAAAGGTAAACGCTACCAATGGAGTTATCCATCTTACGAAGGTCGCGTCGAACTCAGCCCTGCAATCGCCAAAGCATCAGGTTTAACCACCGCTGTTGCAGGTAAAGGCACCTTGCAAGAACGCATCAAACTCTACGGCAATCTGGTGGCTGATCCACTGCGTATCAGCCACATACAGGCGCGTTACCCCGGTTTGATTCGCTCGGTAAAACCGACCATTGGCGCGTCGGTAAAAGCGGGTGAAGTATTGGCGATGGTCGAATCCAACGAGAGTTTGCGCGAATACCCCTTGCTATCCCCCATTGATGGCCGCGTCGTGGAGCGCCATGCAAATGCGGGTGAATTCACCGCAGATCGCGTGTTATTCAGTGTGCTGGATGAGCGTGTTTTGGAGTTGCATTTGCAGGTTTTCCCCGCCGATGCCAGCAAAATCAAAGCAGGCCAACCTGTAGAAGTAAAAGCGGATGGCCAAATTGCCACTACCAGAATTGAATACATCACCCCACGCCATGGCGAAACGCCGACGCTGGAAGTCCATGCACCGGTCGATAACAACGCGGGCACCTGGGTTCCCAACCAATCGGTGGAAGGCTGGATTACCACCGCTGAAACAGCGGTTGCCGTGCGTATTGATCGTCGCGCTTTACAAACTTTCCGCGATTGGCAGGTGGTGTTTATCAAAGTCGGTGATAGCTATGAAATCCGTCCGTTGGAATTGGGCCGCAGTGATGGCAATTACAGCGAAGTGCTCGGCGGGTTAAACGCGGGTGATGAGTATGTGGTGGAAAACGCCTATGTCCTGAAAGCCGACCTGGAGAAATCCGGGGCGAGCCACGACCACTAACGCAGGACAGGAGCTATCACAATGATTCAGGAGAATTGCCACCATGATTGATGCAATCCTGCACACCGCCATTGCGCGGCGCTGGCTGGTGCTCGCCGCTATAGTGGCTATCGCGTTACTTGGCCTGTGGAATTACCAGCGCCTGCCCATTGATGCCGTGCCCGACATCACCAATGTCCAGGTACAAATCAACACCGAAGCGCCCGGCTATTCGCCACTGGAAACTGAACAGCGCATCACCTATCCGGTAGAAACCGCGCTCGCCGGTTTGCCTAAACTCGCTTACACCCGTTCGATTTCCCGTTACGGTTTATCGCAAGTCACGGTGGTATTTGACGAAGGCACGGATATTTATTTTGCGCGCAATTTAATTAACGAGCGCATTGGCCAGATCAAAACCCATTTGCCGGAAAATATTTCGCCGACCATGGGGCCGATTGCCACCGGCCTCGGTGAAATTTTTATGTACACGGTGGAAGCACAAGAAAATAGCAAGCCATTCGATGCAATGGCCTTGCGCGAATTGCAGGACTGGGTCATTCGCCCGCAATTAATGCAAGTGAAAGGCGTGATTGAAATTAACGCGATCGGCGGTTACACGCGGCAATATCACATCACTCCGGAACCGACAAAATTATTGCAGTGGGGTTTAACCTTTGACGATCTGGTTAACGCGCTTAATAGCAACAACAATAATCGCGGCGCCGGTTTTATCGAACGCAACGGCCAGCAATTACTGGTGCGCACACCGGGGCAATTAAGCAATATCGACGATATTGAAAATCTCATTGTCACCAACGGCAAAGGCGTTGCCGTGCGCATCAGGGACATCGCGCAAGTGGCCATTGGTAAAGAATTGCGCACCGGTGCTGCCACGCAAAATGGCAGTGAGACAGTACTCGGCACGGCGATGATGTTAATGGGTGAAAACTCCCGCACAGTCGCGCGCGCACTGGCCGAAAAACTGGAGGAAATTAATCGCTCATTGCCCGACGGCGTTGTCGCCGTGGCGGTGTATGACCGCACGCAATTGGTTGATAAAACCATCGACACTGTGCAAAAAAACCTGCTCGAAGGTGCATTGCTGGTTATCGCGGTTTTATTTTTATTGCTCGGCAATTTGCGCGCTGCGTTAATTACGGCGGCGGTCATTCCTATCACCATGTTAATGACGATTACCGGCATGGTGGAGGCGGGCGTGTCAGCCAACCTGATGAGTTTGGGTGCACTGGATTTTGGTTTGATTGTGGACGGTGCGGTTATCATTGTTGAAAACTGCATTCGTCGTTTGGGAGAAGCCCAACGCGGATTACCCCATGACCATAAACTCGACGTAAAAGCGCGCTTGCAACTCGCCTATGAAGCCACCGGCGAAGTCATCCGCCCCAGCCTTTTTGGTGTGGGCATTATCACGCTGGTGTATTTGCCGATTTTTACGCTCACCGGTGTGGAAGGAAAAATGTTTCACCCCATGGCAATCACCGTTGTTATCGCTTTGACTTCGGCATTAATCCTTTCACTAACCTTTATTCCCGCTGCCATTGCGTTGTTAATGAATGGAAAAATTGCTGAACATGAAAATCGTGTGATGCGTGCGGTTAAAGATTTTTATCAACCCTTACTGGAAAAAGCATTGCGTTTGCATACGCGCATTCTGGCAGCCGCCGTGTTGCTGGTAATGTTCAGTCTGTGGCTGGCGACGCGCTTGGGTTCAGAATTTATTCCACAGCTGGACGAAGGCGATATGGCACTCCACGCATTGCGTATTCCCGGCACCGGCCTGGAGCAAGCGGTAGCGATGCAAAGTTTGCTGGAAGCGCGTATCAAAGAATTTCCGGAAGTGGATAAAGTCTTTGCCAAAATCGGCACCGCCGAAATTGCCACCGACCCCATGCCGCCATCGGTTGCCGATAACTTTGTGATTTTCAAACCGCGTGACCAATGGCCAGACCCTAAACGCGCAAAGCAAGATCTGGTCGACGCGATTGAAAAAGCCGTGCGCGAGTTACCCGGCAACAATTACGAATTCACCCAGCCGATCCAAATGCGTTTTAATGAATTGATTTCCGGAGTGCGTTCAGATTTGGGTATCAAAGTCATCGGCGATGATCTCGATCAATTGCAACAATCCGCGGCGGAAATTTTGCAAGTCGTGCAACAAATTCCCGGCGCTGCCGATGCGCGTATGGAACAAGTTACTGGCCTGCCGGTATTAACTGTTACCCCAAAGCGCACGCAACTCGCTGCTTATGGATTAACAATTAATGAAGTGCAGGATTTTGTTGCTACCGCAATTGCCGGGGAAAGTGCAGGCATTATTTATGAAGGTGATCGCCGTTTTGAAATACAGGTGCGCTTGCCCGAAAATTTGCGCAACGATTTACTCGCCCTTGAACGCTTGCCGGTGCCCATTAATTCCGAGCCCGGATTTGTACCGCTCAATGAAATTGCCAGCATCGAACTTGCACCGGCACCCAACCAGGTCAGCCGCGAAAATGGAAAACGTTTGGTAATCGTTACTGCCAATGTGCGCGGCCGCGATCTCGGCTCATTTGTGAATGATGTGCAAACCCAAATTAACCAGCAAGTAAAATTACCGGCAGGTTATTGGCTGGATTACGGCGGCACATTTGAGCAACTTGAATCCGCGACCCAACGTTTGGCAGTTGTTGTTCCATTAACATTGCTAATGGTCATCGTATTATTAGTGATGGCGTTTGGTTCGCTAAAAGATGCGCTGATTATTTTCACCGGCGTTCCCCTCGCGCTCACCGGCGGTGTACTTGCGCTCTGGTTGCGCGGCATGCCCTTATCCATGTCCGCCGGTGTCGGCTTTATCGCACTCTCCGGCATTGCGGTATTGAATGGTTTGGTAATGCTCGCGTTTATTCGCCAGCTTTACCATGAACATGGCGATTTGATTTCCGCCATTATCCAGGGCGCACTAACTCGTTTACGCCCAGTGTTAATGACCGCACTGGTGGCCAGTTTGGGATTTGTACCAATGGCATTTAACGTGGGCATAGGCGCAGAAGTGCAACGGCCATTAGCAACCGTTGTCATCGGCGGAATTATTTCGTCTACATTACTCACGTTATTTGTGTTACCAGTGCTTTATGCGTTAGTGCATCGCAAGAAAGTTTAATGTAGGTTAGAGGAGGTCGCGTAGACTGAGACTACGCGGCCCCAACTTCTTTGTTAAGCTATACAAAAAACCGGAGAAAATTATGGGCGCTCATTGCTGTAGCCACGATCACGACGCTCCCCCCCAACCCGATCCCAAATACCGCCGTATTTTATGGATCGCACTCGTCATTAATGCATTGATGTTTGTGGTTGAAATTATTTTCAGCCTGCGCGCAAATTCTGTTTCATTACTCGCTGATTCAATCGATTTCCTTGGTGATGCCGCGAATTACGGAATCAGTTTGTGGGTGTTGGCACAGAGTGTACAAACGCGCGCGAAAGCATCACTGTTAAAAGCAGCGTCGATGGCGTTATTTGGCATCGGGGTTTTAGCGCATGCCATATGGAATGCAATTACCGGCGTGATTCCCGATGCGCAAACCATGAGCCTTATTGGATTGCTCGCGCTCGGCGCTAACCTCGGTGTTGCATGGTTGTTGTATGCCTATCGAAATGGCGATAGCAATATGCGCAGTGTGTGGTTGTGTACGCGTAATGATGCGCTGGGAAATATTGCCGTTGTGTTGGCAGCGGTTGGTGTATTTGGTACTGGTACAGCCTGGCCAGATTTAATTGTGGCGGTGATTATGGCTGCATTGGCATTAACGGCGGCGAAGCAAATTATTCACCAGGCGCAAAGGGAACTTAAGGACCATTAAATAAATACCAGGCGAGGAAAAAAGTACCGCTTAATTAATCTTGATAAATTAGCTGAGTTTGTTTTGTATTAACCATTGCAAGTGATCCGTTGGCGGCAGGAAATCGAATTTTCGGCACATTTATAAATGCTGTAGTGGCAGCGCTTGCATGTGTGCTTTCAAAACAATCATCGCCACAACCTACCAAACCGCTCCGGTACATGCTCGTTTGCTGTTTTCAGGTAGTAAAACCTGTTGACACCAAACCTCCGGTTTTTTTAAAAGCCTACATAAATCTACATTTTTTACGGCCTGTTGGTGTATTGTTGACGCCCACCAGCGCCCTCGGGCGGGGAGTTTTTTATTGATCAAGGACAGCAACAGCGCATGAATCAATATCCAGCAAACACCTTTTTTTTTCTCGCTGCCAGCGGCATGGTAAGCCCGTTGGGCATAAATACGGCGATGACTGCCGCCGCAGTAAAAGCAAATATCAGTGCTTATACGCTATCCGATTATTACAACCGGCATTTCCAGCCGATTAAAGTCGCCGCGCTTCCGCCTGCACTGTTTGAAGGGCAGGATTTTGATGCAACTGACTGGAGCGGCAGCCATGCGCGCAAACTGGCTTTTATCACCACACTGGCCGCCAGTCAGGTCTTTACAAGCGCGCCACCCGCTGCCCCCATCCCGCTTATTTTGGCTATGCCCGAGTCAACAACGACCCGTCAACAGGAACCCGGGCTCAGCAACCACCTTGCCGACAGTTTTCCCGACTGGATTAATCCAGCCCTGGGTCGCCGTATTTATTCAGGGCGGGCCGCCGGCATGGAGGCGCTGGCCTTTGCATTTGATTATCTCTATGACCAGCCCTGCGAATTTATCCTGGTGGGTGGCAGTGATTCTTACCTGGATGATTTGCGCCTGACCGCACTGGACCAGGAGGATCGCCTGGTTACCCCGGAAAGCAGCAATGGATTTGTTCCGGCAGAGGCATCCGGTTTTCTGTTGCTGACCCGCAACCCGGACAAAGCGCTGGTAGTGAACGGGCACCGGATTGTGTTACATGCACCCGGCATCGCAGAAGAACCGGGGCATTTGTACAGCCAGGAACCTTATCGCGGTGATGGTTTGGACCAGGCGTTCAAAAAGGCGCTGGCCAGCGCTCCGGCACAACCGATCCCGCGTATTTACAGCAGTATGAATGGCGAACATCATTGGGCGAAAGAATATGGCGTAGCCTACCTGCGCAATCGCCAGCATTTTTCCGAATCAGTCGATATCAAACACCCCGCCGATGCTTATGGCGATATTGGCGCAGCCACGGCGCCGGTGTTAATAGCCCTGGCGGCACAACAATTATTGGCAACGGCAGGGGATCATGCATATTTGGTATACAGTTCCTCCGATGGTCCACAGCGTGGTGCGATAATTGTTGAGAAAATTGCTGTTGAATAAAGAGGGAAAGCAATGACGCAAGTCGGTGAGGGTATCCAGGCGCCCGGTAAAGAGGATCCGGAAAAATCCATTAAGGCTGAAGTAATCGAGCTGGAATTCCTGAAATCATTTAAAGCCTGCCTCGCGCAAGCGGAAATTAAACCACCGCATTGGCCCGCGACAAAAAGCAAAGCCAATGAATCATCCAAAGCGGTGGTATTTAAGTTCAACAACCGCGGCACGCAAAAAGCAAAAGTCAAAATTAAAGTAACCAGCAAGGGTTACAGCGGCAACGGGAAATTAACCGGTATTTTCCAGCGCTTTGAATTTGAGGGGAGCATTCCGCTCTCCTCAGGTGAACATACGGTCGAAGTCACCCTTAAAGAACCACCCACCAATTTAACCTGGGCCAAAGGCGATATCTTTTGGGGGATAGACGCAACCGATCGCAGCGTGTCCGCCGGCAAGACCCATGCGGAAATCTTTTTTATCTTTGCTGACCCTGCACTGCAACCCTGTTTTGCGCGCACCGGTGTATGGATCGAAGCCTTGCGCTTTTTATTCAAAAGCAGCAGCGTCAATGGCGAACAAAAAATGCCTGCCGCCGTGGAAAAAGTTACGCAGTGTTGTTTTGCTTTGCCTAATCATAAATACGATGTGTCGCGCGGAGCCCCGGCCTACGGGGGTGCGAGCGGCATATTTCATTTAAAACGGTACATTGATAATTCGTTAGGCTTTGTCAATTGCTATGACCAGACCTATGCGGTCATCGCCTTATCCGCTGCCCTCGGAATTGGTGTGGATGGTTTATTCCTGGAGCCGTTTGGTTATATCCGTACGGTCAACCTGGTAGGCTGGGGCCGCTGCAATAATCCATTTCCTGGCCGTTTACCCACCAGTAAATATCTGGTGGTGGATCCGCGCGATCCTGATCGCAGTGGTTTTGGAAACCATATGTTTTGCGAATTCAGCGCGAAAATTTACGACGCCTGTGCCGGCCCGGTAAAAGGTAATGTGGACCGTGCCGGTTATGTTTCTGCCACTATCGATACAGTAACCCCGCCCGGCGCGGGGCCAAGCGGAACTGCAGCAGGTATGGTGGGTATCGCACGTCTTGGAGCAGCAGTCGTAGGAGTGCAGTGATATGCATCATGTACGAACAGCGATTTTTTTGTTGGGTATTTTAGGGGGAACACTAGCCATGGGTTTTGAAACGACATTCAATCAAGGAACGCGCGAAGCATTTAAAAAATCGATTAACTACCCGGCATTGGTTGCAGCCCAACCACAAGAAAAAATAGTTTCACTCGATTGGCACAAAGCATTGCAGAATTTAAAAGATGCGCAAGGTAACGTGTGGACCAGCTCACCGGCGGAACCGGGGTTGGGGGCGTGGGGTGAAGGCCAGTTATCGTTAAATGTGCACTCAGCCAAAGGCGCAGCAATTGTTGATGTCATCGCATTAGCGGGCACCTGGCAAGAGCGCCTTGATTATGTGATCGCCAAAAAATCCTTAACCGACCGTATCGATATTAATTCAAAACTGCTGCCAGGCGTTGAGGATATTTATTTCATTCCCAAAACAGGAACTGACATTACCTTCGCGTCGTTTCTCTACGGCAATCTTTTTATTGATATCAAGCAATGGGACGCAGGTGATATCGATGCGCTGGCAAAAGCGATCTATCAACTGGTGAAAAACAATAGCCAACCGGCTGTTGAAGCAAAACCGGCATTTAAAGTGAACGCCGATCAATGCCAGCTCAATACCGGCGATACCGTAAAAATAAAAGTGGAAGGTCTGGCAAAAAACTGGCATTCAGAATGGATTTATAACCAACCACAATTGTTACTTGGCGAAGAACTGCAATATATCGAACAGGATGGCGCTACCTTTCATTTTAAAGCGGTAAAAGCCGGCAAAACCGCAGTGACTTTCGCCGCACTGAATACCAAAACTTTCTATGTAGAAAAACAATCGATAACCGTGGAGATTCGTTAAAAACCGGATTAGTCCGGTTATAATTGCGCCCAACCAAGCAACTGTTAGCCGAACAAGCAAACCATGTCCGATATTTTCCAGGCCACCGCCCAACAAGAATACCAACGCTCGGCGGCGCAATTAAAAAGCGCTAAAGATGCAAACGCCGCGCTCAAAAAATCTTACGAGCGTTACGACAACCTGATTGCAAAAGCTTTTGATGAATCAACAACCAAACCCGCCTGCAAGGCGGGTTGTGCATTTTGCTGTTATTACAAAGTGGAAGCGCGCGCCCATGAAATCCTGTTAATCAAGGATTACATGGGCAAACATTTCAGCACCGAAAAAATCGCATCGGTTTTGGATACAGCCACTGCCAATGCAACCATTATCCGCACACTCACACCCGAGCAACATCTCACGACCAATTTGCAATGCGCGTTATTGGAAAATAACCAATGCAGTATTTATCCCGTGCGCCCGTTCCGTTGCCGCAACTTCCATTCAACGGATGCGCAGGCCTGTGAACATTCGTTTAATGACCCTGGCAATATGGAAATTGCTACCGGTATGATTGAAGAGGTTGCCATTCTTGCCGATGCCCATACCCAGGGTTTTGAAGCGGCAGCAGAACAAACCGGCCGCGATAATCGTATTTACGATTTCAATACCGCACTGCTGGAAGTGTTTGCCGATGAACACGCATCCAAGCGCTATCAACGCGGCAAGAAAACATTCCAGCAGGCTGTGGAAATTATTTCACAAGATTAGTCTTTGATAATTTCTACGGTGATATGAACCAGCTCTTCATGGATAGCCAGTTGTTTTTTTAGAAACCCGGCATCGACATCAGCGCGTGTGTAAACCGATAGCGCACAGGCGTATTGGCCAGCGCCAACCCGCCACACATGCAAGTCCTTTAATTCCACCGTTACCGGCAATTGCGCGATAACTTCACGAATTTCATCTACCACCGGAGCATCCATTTCCGCATCAAGCAGCGCGCGCCCGGTATCGCGCAATAAACCCGCTGCCCATATCGCTACCAGAATGGAACCCGCAATTCCCATCAGTGGGTCCAGCCAATTCGCACCAAAAAATTTTCCGCCCAGCAGTGCAACAATCGCGAGCACCGATGTCAGCGCATCGGCAAGAACATGGATGTAGGCCGCACGCAAATTTAAATCATCGTGATGGTGATGCTCAGCGTGATCATGCCCGTGTTCATGACTATGGCCATGATGATGGTCATGGCCGTGATGGTGCCCATCTTTCAACCACCAGGCACAAACCAGGTTTACCAGCAGACCCACAGATGCCAACGCAATTGCCTGGTTGTAAATAATTTCTCTCGGATCAATCAAGCGTTCGATCGAGTGATACAGCATGGTCACTGCAACCAGCACCAACAAAATCGCGCTGGTGTAACCACCCAGCACTTCCATTTTCCAGGTACCAAAACTGAAGCGCCCGTCCTGCGCATAACGTCGCGCCAGAATATAAGCACCCAATGCCAGCCCCAACGCAACTACATGGGAACTCATATGCCAGCCATCGGCCAGCAGCGCCATGGAGTTGTAATACCAGCCACCCGCAATTTCCAGCACCATCATCACCGCAGTAAGAATGACGGCACGCAGCGTATTTTTTTCGGCGAGCGGGTTGGTTTGGGTATGGATTGGGTAATGGCAGGTTTTTAAATGCGGCTTAGTCATAGCGTTAACCGTGATATTTAAATTTACGCCTACCATAATTGAAAAAGGAGGCAAAAACCTCCTTTAATTTGAAAAAATTTACTTTCGGAGTTTAACAAGCCCGCAAGCGATACCAGCAAAAGATAACGGACGATTTTTAACTTTATAATCACGTGTTCCAACAAGGGATAGAATAGTGTAGACGTTTATTGCATTAATGGCTTTATTGCCCGAAATATAAAAACTGGATGCAGCTAGATTAATTCTTTGTTTGTTACTGCTATGTACTCATCAAACTTCTCCACCGGCATCGGCCGGCCGAAATAATAGCCCTGGTATTTGAAGCAGCCTTCCTGTTCAAGCCAGTCGCGTTGCTCTTTGGTTTCCACACCTTCCGCGATAACTTTTAATTCCATGCTTTGGGCCAGGCGAATGATCATGCGCGCAATCGCAGCGTCGTTAGGATCAGTGAGGATATCGTTGACGAAGGATTTATCAATTTTTAATTCGTTGATAGGCAAGCGTTTTAAATAGGAGAGCGATGAATAACCGGTACCGAAATCATCGAGTGAAAATTTAATGCCGTGGGTTTTTAACGCATCCATTTTGGTGGTGATATCTTCCGGATTATCCACCAGCATGGATTCGGTTAATTCCAGTTTAAGCTGATGCGGATCAGCTCCCGTGCGCGTGAGGATTTGCTGTAGTTGCTCAACAAAATTGTGTTGCTGGAATTGCCGTGCACTCACATTAATGGCGATGCTCAAATGGGCGGCTGTTGATTCCTTGCTCCATTGCACCAATTGCTGGCACGCTGTTTCCAGAATCCAGTTGCCCAGCGGAACAATTAAACCGGAGTCCTCGGCGAGCGGGATAAATTCCAGAGGCGACACCATACCGCGCTGCGGATGAAGCCAGCGAATTAATGCTTCTGCACCGATCACATGCCCTGCGGTATTGGTTTGCGGTTGATAAAACAATTTGAATTGTTGCTGTTGTAACGCTTCGCGCAACTCGTGTTGCAATGCAAAACGTTGCGCCGCCATGGACTGCATTTCCGGATCAAAAAAGCGTAGCGTATTGCGGCCCGCTGCCTTGGCGTGGTACATCGCCTGGTCCGCTTGTTTTAATAATTCATCGGTCGGTACTGACACATCGCCAAATAAACAAATGCCAATGCTGGGCGTATTAAAATATTCGCGCTGCTCAAGTAAATAAACCTGGTTAAGGTTAGTGAGGATTTTTTCGGCAATTTGTCGTGCGTGCGCGGCCGCTTCGTTGCGGGAAATATTTAATCCTTCCAGCACGATGATAAATTCATCGCCGCCAAGGCGAGCGACGGTATCCTGTTCACGCACGGAGTTGCGCAATCGCTCCGCAACTTCAATTAACAGCAAATCGCCAATGTGGTGGCCACGGTTATCATTGAGCGTTTTGAAATCGTCCAGATCAATAAATAACAATGCGCCTAAATGACGCTGGCGCTGGCTGGTGGCAATGGCGTGTTCGAGGCGATCTTGTAACAATCGTCGGTTAGGTAAATGCGTCAGTGGATCAAAAAACGCAAGGTTGTGGATGCGTTCTTCGTGCTGCTTTAATTCGCTGATATCCGTCAGTGTAGAAACATAATGCGTTGTTTTTCCCAAATCATTTTTAACCGCAGTGATGGTTAGCCATTCGGGAAAAATTTCACCGCCGCTGCGGCGATTCCAGATTTCTCCGCGCCAGCTTCCCTCGGCAATAATGGCGCGCCACATTTCCTGGTAAAAATGTTTATCGTGGCGGCCCGATGCGAGAAAGCGCGGATTTTTTCCAATTACGTCGTCGCCGTTGTAGCCGGTAATTTCGCTGAAGGCTTTATTCACGCGCACAATATTGCCTTCCGGATCGGTAATCATCATGCCTTCACGCGCTTCAAATGCGGTGGCGGCTACACGCAATTCTTCTTCTGCCAAACGGCGCTCGGTGATATTGCGCGCAAGCACCAGGAAACGCGATGTATCGTTGTGCTGATCGGCTTTGCGCGATACCGAAAGTTCAAAGGTTATGGTGCCGCCCGGTAAATCCACCGAATAGCATTTACCAATGGAAACTCCGTGGACCTCCGCATCGGACAAGGCTTGCTGGACGGCTTCAATCGCTTCCGGTGGCAGGAAGCGGCGAAAATTTTCACCGAGAAAACGCTCGGGTGGTACGGTCAGCAATTCCGGTTGGTTGGTGTGATAACTATGAATGACGCCGTCCAGATCAATATCAAATAGTAAATCCGGAATTGCATCGAGGGTGGCTTGCAAATTGCTGCGCGCGTTTAACAATTCGCGCGTTTGTTCACTGACTGCATCCTGCAAACTCAAACGGCGCCGCTGCAACTTCACCATTAAATAACTTTGGTAGGCGAGCAGGCCACTCACTAAAAAGGCCAGGATTGTTTCGCCAAGGATGTGCCAGTTACTCATCCATCCGCTTTGCGGGGAAATGCTCAGCGTCCAGCTGCCATTGGGAACATCGAAGGTCTTTTCAACCGGATCAATCAACGCGTCCGGCGCATTGGCCACGATAATTTCATGCACATGGGTATCCGGGTTGTTGCGCCAGAGTTTGTATGCGATGTCGCGGGCATCCAACTGCTGGAAATTCGCCGCTTCCAGTAACTTGTTGATGCGAATAATCACATTGGTAAATCCCCAAAACCGGCGCCCGGTGGGTTCATCCAGGAATACCGGCAGGCGCGCTACCGCACCCAGCCCGCCCTGCACCAGATTCACCGGGCCTGCGAGCGTCAACTTGCCGGAATCGCGCGCGCGGATGGCTTCCAGGTTTTGTACCGAATCTTGCAGTTGGTTAAAACCAATGGATTTTTCATTGCCTTCAAGCGGATACACCTGGGTGATGATGCCATTGGGCGAGAGGCTGATATGGGAAACACTGGAAAAATAGGGCAGGAGTTCGCGGGCGGCGTCGTCAAACCGGCGCGTCGACCCCTGGCCGAGGCGCACCATGGCCGCCATGGAATAATTGAGGGTCAGGGCCTGGTCCAGGCTGTCGCGAATCAAAAACGCATGGTTGGTAGCGATATTGAGCATATCCGCCCGCTTGGCAGCGCGCTGGTTTTGCGCCAATGCCCATATCACCAGTGCCGATAAGCACAGGCTCACGACCAATACCACTAACGCCAGTGCCTTGGGGCGACGCAGCAAAAAGGGAATTGTTTCAGGCATAGCAGGGATGGATCCGGCGAAGTCAATTAGGTTAGTGACTACTATAGCAAACAGCGGGGAAGGGTCAGGTTTTGAAGAGTAAATACATCGGCAATCGCGGAATTTCAGGCGCCGGGGAGCAATCCATGTGCACTTATATAACCATCAAGCGGTTATCAGGTCATATTTATAATTGATAAATCAGTAATTCATCAATTGTTACACAGGCGCTGATGATTTCGGATTCGCTTTATTCAGGTAGATAAAACCAATAACGCTCGCCATGATAAGCACAACAGAAATAACCTGCGCCTGGCTCAAATAAATTCCCAGCAGATCGTATTGATGGTTAATACGAATAAACTCCACCAGCAAGCGCGCGATACTGCTCAACAACAGATAGCAACAAAATAATTGCCCGGTAATTTTTAATTTCCCGCGCAATAACCAAAGCACCGCAAAAAATAATAATGCAATGACCGCTTCGTAAAGTGGTGTTGGATAAACACCCGGTGCGGGAATATCGACTTGCGCCACATTATTCGGATAGGTTTGCGCCCAGAGCCAATCGGGTAACCCTCGCGGCTTTAATTCCATTGCCGCCGGTTTGCCCCAATCGCCATCGCCAGAGAACTGGCAACCCAGGCGCCCAATTGCATAACCCAGCGATAACGCCGGAGCGACAGCATCCAGCATCGGTAAAATCGCGATAGATTTTCGTTTTACAAAAATTATCCCCGCCAGGCAACCCAGAATCAAACCGCCATAAATGGAAAAACCGCCGGTTGAAAAAATAACCTCAAATGGTTCGCTTATTAAGCGCTGCGGCTGTTCGATGGCATCAAATAATTTTGCCCCGGCGATACCGCTTAACGTTGTAACAAACGCTAGATCGGTCACCAGGTTTTTAGGTTCCAGGCCATGTAATTTTAATGTGCCAATTGAAGCACGGCGCTCTACCTCCAACCGGGTAAACCGGATGGCCACAAATATTGCAATGGCAACCAGCGCACCGAAGGTGGCGATGGGTAAATGAATATCCGTTCCAAAAAGATCATTCACTACATCGGTGATATAGGGATAAGCCATAAATCAATCCAGATTAAACATTATTGTAACTACCAATAAAATGACATCAAACCAAAGCCACTTACCAGTAATAACGCGCTACCAATGACACGGTAAAAAACGACCGGATCTGCATTGATTAAACGCTCATGAAATTTCAAGCCAAAAAAATGGCCGATTGCGGTTGCTGGCAACAACCACAGATGCGCTTGCAATTGCAGGTCCACACCGGCGATCAGAAAAGCTACCATCTTTATACTGACCAGAATAAACCAGAGCACAAACAAGGTATCGCGCAATTTTTCGCGCGTAACGTGCACCATATACACGGTCATGATCAGAGGCGCACCGATCAAAGAGGTTCCGCTGATATAAGCACCCAGGGATAAAAAAATCCCGTCGGTTACCGGATGCGCACTTTTAAATGGTTTATTTAAAATATAAGTGATTGAGTAAACCGAAATAATCGCAAAGATAATCGCGCTCATGATATGCGCCGGAATGGTTAACAACCCGGCAACCCCGATTAACTTCGGAATGATCATGATCTTCATGGATTTTTTGATATACGCCCAATCCACCGTTGACGGTTTTGCTTCCGCAGGATTGCGCTTGCGATTGTTTTGCCACACGGTGAGCGTGGAAAACACCAGCAGGTGCACGGCGACAATCGGCAAATAAACGAGCGGGCGATTATCCACCAGCAGCAATAAAGGCAACGACATCATCGCACCCCCAAAACCCAAACCGGTGCGCACGAATCCGCTCCACACAAAAATCAAAAACACCAACACCAGTTGCGTGAGGGTTAAATCGCTCATTGTTAGCGCCTTTTGACGTTTCGCCCTTTGAATATCAAGCGCATATGATAAAGGAGATAGTCATCAAACAGAAATGAATGCGGAGCGGGACGGTATTCATTTAAGGGGAATTATCAGGATTGAATGTTACAAGCGGACCTGCTAGCCTCAATTGCAGGTGTTAGCCCATAAAATAACAACGTAATCACAACAGGATTAGTGTATGTTTCCCAAAATTTCTTCCCCTTGCCCGCTACAATCAATCCAACTCCCGGAATCAGGTAATTTTAATTGTTCAGCCTGCAAGCGCGAGGTGCATGACTTAAGTTTGCTAAGCGAAGAAACGCGTATGGAGTTTTTGCAATCCTGTTCGGGAAAGGTCTGCGTATCCTATAAAGTTAAAATGACTGCGGCGCAGTTGCGCAATACAGCATTGGCAGGTGTGTTTGTAGTTGCAGCCAATGGGCTAGCATTACCCGCCACTGCGCAGACAGCAAATATTATTGAAGAGGATATCGGGGAGTTTGTCTTGATGGGTGGTGTAGATGTGCCGCAAACTAGGAAGCTTGAGCAAAAAACTCCGCAAAACGAACAATCACCTGATGATGAGTTGCAATTAATTCCGATTGTCGAAGAGGATCTGGAAGATAACGTCGGATAACAGGTCAAAGACTTCTTATTTTTAATTTTACTTTTTGGACACTAATTGTTGCGCTGATAAAATTTTCAGCTTTTCAAAATCATTGAACATAGAAGCAAAGTCCTGTTGTGCGCCATGGCTGATAACCAACGCAATATGGCCACTATCAAAATTTTCAAAGGCCGCATCAAAACTTTTCCAGCGACCATCAATCCATGCCTGTACCCAGGCGTGTGGTGCGAATTGATGACGTTTGCCGTGAAAAGATTCGCGCGAATAACTAAAACCAAATACAACCCGTGTTGGAATATTTGCAATTCGCCCAAAGGTAGCTAATAACACCGCATACTCTGTGCAATCACCTTTACCATTGTGATAAGCCTGGCTGGCAGTTGCGTAACCCTGAAATTGCACATCGTTTTGTAAACGATGGCGAGTTAATGCTACCAGGCGATTCATGTTTTTTTCATCGCTGTCACCCGACACAATCTTTTTTTTAACCGCATTCACCAATACGGGATCGCGCGTTTCAAGCCATCGATTTGGTTGCAGGAAATCCTTAAGCCCGACGTCTGGTTGCGTTTCTGGAAATTTACATTCCTTGCAAATTTCTAAGATCCATCCATTATCGTTACGTTTTACCTTTTGCTCTGCCGTAGCGGGAATTTGTAGTTTATTACCAGCCAATAATTGGTAGCGGATGCGCCCACCAAGCGCACTGGGAGTTAACTGATACGGCGACGCGAGCATCTGGTAATCGAGTGGCCGCAATGCTTCAAGTGGTTGATTTTGGCAATCGACATCGCAAGGTAAAATTTTGAGTTCATAGCCGAGAAACTCCAGCTCCGATTCCAGCAATTCTCCGGCAGAATCTATCCAGAAAAATGTTGGGGCTGATACGAATTCACGTTGCTGGCGGATCTTCCAGGCATTTCGGGTGGTATCAGCAAGTTCCAGTTGCAAAACTACTCGCTCAAAGCGTTTCTGTTCCTGGTTCCATCGCTGGTATTCAACGTGCTCTTGGCCTTTGGTCATTTTTTCCAGTTGTGCACGTAACCCCGCCGCTAAATAAAAGTGTGCAGGCAGCGATGTGGATTCTTCTGGAATGGACATGTCCGGCGACTCGCGCCAATACCAGAGGTTATGTCGAATGCTCGCGTTAAACTGTCGTTCGGCATTGGGAATCTGCAAATCCCTGGTATAAGAAAGTGGTTTAAAACTGAGTGACTCTTGCTGGGTCTCAATCAACCGGCTGTAGCCGGGTGCTAAACCGCGAAATTGGGTTTTAATCTGGAAAACTTCTTCCGTTTGTATTTTATTATCCGTTTGCATTTCACGATGAACTACGTTGCCAACTTTTTTGCCGTGAAATAAAACCTGATAAACTTTTTCCCGATATAAAGGTTGCCCTGATTGGGTTGCGCAAGCAGATAACAGAGGCAGGATTAATACCAGAATTATTATTTTCATCGCATCACACGGTATAGTAGGTTGCACATGAAGATAACATGTTCCACAGATGAAATAAAAAGGGGTAGAAACCTACCCCTTTTTATTTCGTAAAACTTTTTTGTAAAAACAAAAAGCGTTCTCAAAAAATAGTTACCATTTTATTAATTACAAACCACACCACCGCCGCCAGTGCCCTGGCTGTTACAGGTGCTGGTGGTGATACAACTTCTGTTGTTTTCCCATCCCCAACCGCTGGCGGTCGCGGTACAGATCGGGTAGCGGGTGCCCCACCAGTTACATTGGCAAGCGCCGTTGTTGCTAACGCTGCTGCTGGCACGACTACTGCTGCTAACCACCACCGGCGTACTGCTGCGGCTGCTACTGCTTGCTGAGGTGGTGGTACCGCCATTCGGCGCTACCGCACGACCGGTATTTGGATCGATTCTGCCCGGGCACAGGCCTTTGTTACGCAGGGTAGAGGCGATTTGCGCGATGGCGGCGTTGGTATTGGTGTAGCTGCCATCATGCATCAGGATTACCTGGCCGTTTTGCAATTGGTTAACGGCATTCACGATGGCCGATGCAGACGCGTTGTTCCAGTCCTGTGAATCCACATCCCAGGTTACTACACGCAAGCCTGCTTGTTGGGCAGCCTGCTGGATAGTTGAGTTAACTTCACCGTAAGGCGGGCGGAACAGGGTTGGTTTGGGTGCGCCAGCGTTCTGGATGGCCTGGTTGGTACGGTTAAGTTCGTCCAGTACCTGTGCCAGTGTCCAACTGGTCATATGCGAATGGGTAAAGCTATGGTTGTGCACTTCACCGACGCTACGCTCCAGCGCAATCAACGAGGTATTGTTGCCAACGTTATTGCCCTGGTTGAACCAGGTTACGGGCGTCAGGTTGTGTTGTTTCAGCAAATTAACCAGCGCCGTGGTATTGGAGTTGGGGCCATCGTCAAAGGTGATGCCGACATAGCCGCTGCAATTATTGTTGGTGCCTGAACTGCTGCTGGTACCGGTATTGCCATTGCTGCTGGTCCCGCCATTGCCATTGCAATTGCCGCTGAAGCAATCGTAGGTGTAACCAAAACCAATCACACCGTTACAGTGCATGGTTTCCGAATTGGAACCGCCACCGCACGAGCCATTGCCATAAACCGCGGTGTTGTAATCCATGTCTTCCGCCTGGCGGGTTTCACCATTTACCTGGATGTAATCCACGATTACATCGCGACCGGTAGCATCGTTATCGTACTGGATCTGGATATCGCCCGAGGCCGTGCCACTGTAGGTGTAGTTTTGCAGGCTGGTGGTCAGGGTCCAGCTCGCCACGGTAGCACCGCCGACAATGAGGTTGATGTGCTCGCTACCCGCTGTACCGCGCGCACGTACAACAATGCCTCCGGTGTTGGTGTTCGGCGTAGAGCTGCGCACTGAGCTTACAGCTGATGACGAAAC
The DNA here is from genome assembly GCA_021151835.1 of Gammaproteobacteria bacterium. Classification (GTDB taxonomy): domain Bacteria; phylum Pseudomonadota; class Gammaproteobacteria; order Pseudomonadales; family Cellvibrionaceae; genus Cellvibrio. The sequence goes on along the minus strand of JAGKWO010000008.1, from coordinate 20,427 downwards.
ACTGGGAGTGCTGCTGGTTGGTGTTGTGCCGGAACTGACGGTGATATCGGAAGTACCCGAGCTTTGATAGCCCTCGGTCGCCAATACCTGATAATCATGGGTTCCCAGATTCAAACCCTTGCTGGCCCAAAAGCTGGCATGGTTAGCGAAGGTGATGGTCCCGGAAATCTGGCCAAAACCTTTTTTCGGGTTTCTCACGCTGAAATATTGGTAAAAGGTCGAGCTGTTACCTTCGATAGACGGTTGGTTAACCCGCTGGCAGCGGCGCACATTGTAAGTAGCGCCATCACTTTGGAAGCTGCCGTAGTCAGTACCACCGGAACAGCTTGCCGGGTTGTAAGAGCCGTAGCTTTCAATCACGTAATATTCGATCAGCGGGCTTTTGGTCCAACCATAAAACGCCAGGTATGAGTTCTGGCTGTTGCTAACGCCATAGTTTCCGGAATAACTGACAACTCTTGAGCTGGTACCCGGATTCCATCCCTTACCGCCAACCCAATTGTTGGTGCCATTATTCCATTGGGAGGTATAACGGCCACCGGCTTCCAGGGTCATGGTCGCGCTGCCGGAATCTTTCCAGAAGGTGTAATAGAAACCGTTGTTAGTACCGGTTCCGTTACTTGATAAGGTTTGGGCGCTGGCGGTGGTTACGCCGAACGCAGCTGTGCAAACAAGCGCTGCCAGGGCGCGTTTGCCGATAGTGGGGAATTTCATTATTAATCTCCAGGATTTTACCTCCCAACCAATACCGCCTATAGAGGAGGAGGGCTGTTGAGGACCGACCCTGTCCGTTGCGAACAGGCGTTGAATCGAGCGCCATACTTCATTGCTGTTATTATTAAAAACGTATTAAAAACACTGCCTGGCGGCTGCGATAGGCGCTTGTATACTTTTTGCCGAGCCTTATTGTCAAATAAACCATATAAATATGGTCTTGATAACCATATGCTTATGGTCTTTATAACAATAAAGCATTGTAAAAGCGGGATTGGTTAGCAGTTTTCGGATCAGGAAAGGGGTAGGTGGCCGGGCATTTACAGTCATTACCGGTCAAAAATCCCCCGCGAAACGCCCGGTTTTTTATTGATAAACATTCTTTTTTACTAAAGACCGATATTGCGCTATTCCACGGCGATTGGCGGCAATTCTGCGACAATATCTGCCATATTTACCTGTGCACGCGCCTTTTTGCTAAGCATTTGCAGGTTATTAGCCGCGTCGCCCGCCAGCCACCGCACCGATTCGTCCGGGTGCTGCAGCAGTTTTTCCACCGCCGGAAGCTGGCTTTCATTGCCGGTATTGCGTAATGCCAGTAGCGCATCCAGCACAACGGATGAGTCCCTGTCCATCAGCGCTGGCAGTATCAGTTTAGCGGCGCCAAGGTAGCGCGTCTTACCCAGTTCGCCCAATACCTTACGCCGTTCCGCAACGACAATATTCGCTAGTCCTGGCTGCAGTTCGGCGATGTAATTATCCAGCAATTGGTTGTCGCCGCGCAGTGAAAGCACCTGCGCAATAACCCGCTTAACATCTGCGCTGGTTTGGGTCGGATAAAGCCATAACAATTCCTGGTCAGCCAATGCATCGCGGTTTTCGGCCAGATCGGCAATCACCTTAGCGGCGATGGCCACACGTTGTGCGTCAGGTTTTTCCGCGATGAAATCGCGCAACTTTTCGCTGAGTGAGCGGTTATCCCCTATAAAACGGGTGCTTAAATCCTTGATTTGCTGTTCAACCGGGGAAAGGGCGGTGCCTGGTCCCGCCAGCGCTACTGCCGCTGTGCGCGCCTGTTCTTGCTGCGCGATGATAGCTTCCAGTTCTTGCACCCGGCTTTCCAACACCTGGTTCCGGTGGTGGGAAATCGCCAACAGAATGCCTAAGCAAAGCGGGATAGCGATGGCGAGGAACACGCTCAGATACAAATATTTTTTTGCGATGCTCATCAGGGCGCAACCAGTACCGGCAACTCAGCGACAATATCGGCACTGGCAATCCGGGTCCGCGCTTTGTCACTCAGGTTTTGCAAATTGCTGATCACGTCATTTGCCAGCCAACTCACCGACGGATCAGGATGGTCCACCAACGCCTCGACCAAACGAATATGGCTTTGGTTACCGGTCGCACGCAGCGCCAGCAGGGCATCCAGTTTTACGCCGATATCGCTATCTTGCAGCAGTGGTGCAATGGCATTGGCAGCGCTGGCGTGATGGGTTTTTGCCAGCTCGACCAACGCTTTCTGGCGCACCGCCGGGTTGGTATTTTTCAAATCCGTTTGCGCGTCGCCAATTTGTTTTTCGATCAGGCTGTTATCGCCGCGCGTTGACATCACTTGCGCAATCACGCGTTTTAAATCCGGATTGGTTTGCTGCTGGTATAAATTTTCCAATGCACGGTCCGGCAGGCTTTCGCGATTCTCCGCCAGATCAAACACACTTTTACTGGCAATGGCGATATTTTCCTCGCTGGGTTCCAGCGCCAATAAATCATTTACTTTATCGGAAAAAGAACGCGGGTCGCGGTCAGATGTGGTGCTCAAGGCTTTAACTTTTTGATCGTTATCGGCCACGGCTTCTTGCATCGCCTGCGCATTATTATCCAATTCAACGTGACTATTTTTGTTTGAATTTGAAACCGGTGCAGGATTGCCAGCACTATCTGCAGTCGACGGCGATTCAAATCCAAAAACGAATGAGCGCACACCGGCCAGCTCCCGTTCTTTTTTCGCGAGCGATAATTCCAGTTCAAGAATTCTATTTTCCAGCGCCACCGTTTGTTCGCGCGGCGGTGCATCATCCCCCATCAAGGTAAGCGCGCCATAGGTTATGGCTGCGCCAATTAACGCGGGCAATAAAATAATTTTTCTGGATTGGGCGATGGTATTCATCTTTAAGTCGCTCATTATTTTTATTGAGGTATCGATGAAAACGTCAACTATCGATCAATGTGCAACGACTCATTGGCGAAGGCTAACTATCAATTCAAGACTAATTGTCAACTACACTCTAACTATCAACTAAAAAGGGGCGGAAAATCCACCCCTTTGTTCTCAATCCTGATTACAGATTGCCGTAACCAATGGCGCCATTGCAATGTAACCACTCGCTCATACCGTTGCCGCCACCACAAGCACCGTTCTGATAAACACCGGTGTTGTAGCTTTGTGCTTCCGATTGGCGCACAGAACCGTTCACGCTGATGTAATCCACTTGCACATCGCGGCCGGTGGCATCGTTAGCGTATTCCACCGTTGTGCCACCAGACAAACTGGTTGTTGCGGTGTAATTGGTCATGGTAGTGGTCAGTGTCCAGCTTTGTACGGTTGTGCCATTCACCTTCAGCGAAACAATCTCACCACCGGCGACCCCACGTGCACGCACTACCACTGTTTTGCTACCACTCGCTGCCGAACTTGAGCTGCCGCCACCGCTGCCACTGCCGGCACTCACGGTGATATCAGAAGTACCGGTGCTTTGATAACCCTCGGTCGCCAATACTTGATAATCATGTGTACCCAGGTTCAGGCCTTTGCTCGCCCAGAAATTCACATGGTTGGCAAAAGTGATAGTGCCGGAAATATTGCCAAAGCCCTTCTTCGGATTTCTCACGCTGAAGTATTGGTAAAACGTCTGGGTACCATCAATTGAAGGCTGTTGCACACGCTGGCAACGACGCACGTTATAAGTCGCACCATCACTTTGGAAACTGCCATAGTCAGTACCGCCGGAACAGCTGGCCGGATTGTATGAACCGTAACTTTCAATGATGTAATACTCGATCAACGGACTGCGGGTCCAACCATAAAACGCCAGGTAAGAGTTCTGGCTGCTGCTCACGCCATAATTACCTGAATAGCTAAGAACACGTGAACTACTGCCAGGGTTCCAGCCTTTACCACCCACCCAGTTATTGGTGCCGCTATTCCACTGCGAGGTGTAGCGACCACCAGACTGCAACGTCATGGAAGCGTTGCCCGAATCTTTCCAGAACGAATAGTAAAAGCCGTTGTTGGTGCCGGTTGAATTACTGGTCAGGGTTTGCGCGCTAGCTCCCGATACACCCAGCGCTGCTGCCAAAACCAATGAAGAAAACACACTCTTGTTATTGATGGATAATTTCATTATTAGACTCCAGGTTTCCAGCCTTTCAACCAATACCACCTATAGAGGTGAAGGACTGTTGAAGGTTGATTCTGCTCCTTGCGAGCAGGTTTACACCGAGGCGCCAAAAGGGGTTGCTGTTATGATTAAATCAATTCGGCGCCATCGATGAGTACTTGTATACCGTTAGAACCTAATATTGTCAAATAAACCATAAGCTTATGGTCAATTAAACTATTTAATCGGAAATCTATAGCGATATGTTGCTTAAAAGCACGGTTTTCAGGATTGTTTTTTTATGTAAAGTTGGTTAATAAGGCGCCAACTTCGAGGAAGGCAAACTATCGCTGCAACCGTTGCGGGAGCGAATTCAGTAAAAATGATAATGAAAAACGGCGGCATGGATTACCCAGAATCGCCCGGTAATACCTGATAGCTTTCGCGCAGTAAGCACACCAACATTCCCGCAGGGCGGCATCGTTCTCACCGTTGGCCAACATCGCCAAGCGTTCAACGTCCAGTTCCCGCTGGATAACCTCTAGATAATAGAGCACCACATAGCGATCAATCTTCCCGGCCCAACAGACAAACTCTTCCAACGGATAATTAGCCGTTACATCCAGCGAACAGATTTTTTCCTTGATCCTTTGTTTTAACGACATATGTCCTCCTTGCGTTTGCTGCGCTCCGATTTCGGAGCAATATTTCCCTAACCTTCTAATAAAATGATTTCCTGTGATTGCGCCACGCCAATCGGAAACTTTTACCACTACACAGGAACCAACAATGACTCGACGCGATTCTACTGAAGTACCGCCACCCTGTCATATTCGCAAAATCAAAATTGGACGCATCATCTACGACTATCGGCGCAAGAAAAAATACCCACCGCAGGCTAGGGTGCCTTGGTTACAACTCAGAGGACATTGGTTGGAACAAGCGGGATTTACTATTGATTCCATTGTAACGATTCAGGTTACGCATGGGTGTTTGGTATTGACTGCAAAATGACGATATATATTGGCTTACACATAGACAAATCACACCCTTGGCTTTAAATATTAAAAAAGCCGTTTAGTTGAACTAAACGGCTTTTTTTGTGCTTGTTGTTATTAATTGTCGGTTTAAAACAAACCTTCATACTCTATGGAGTTTCTAACTCTTTGATTTTGCTAGGCTAACAAAGATCAAAGTTTAAAATAAATAATCATACTACTCTGCCGAAATAACCAAAACACCCCTAATTATTTAAAATAAATATATTACCTTTTCTTTAAAATCAATAAGTTAAACATAAAAAAGATATGGTTGGCTGCGCAAAACGAACGAAAGCCATAACCTACGTTTAATAGATTGTCTTTAAGCATCAAATTATCTCACCATCAAATTGGATGACATCGAGATTTACGGCGATACCCAAGGCGATGATTCGCAGCCAATTTTGACGAATTACCATTCAAGTCTCTAATGTAAATTATGTGGGTGTATAAACGGGATGGCTTTGCCACGCACCACCCCTCCAGCCAAAAATGGTTACAAGCCAAAGTGCGGTTGTAAAGAGAGCCTAGTTAAAAAGCCTTGCGAAAGCAGGGCTTTCTTCATTTAAGCCGGTATAAATGTAAGGGGCTTATTTACAGGCTGAAATCGCCGAACAGAATGCGGGGTAACGAAAAATAGATCTTCATGTCTATGATGATTTGAATAAAAAAGTCCGGTGTAGGGTAGAACTGGCTAGTGCCAAACAGCCGCTTCTTCATTGTTGGGTTAGTTGATCTTATATGCTTCAATAATGACACGTCGGTTTTCCAGGTCGTTAGTGCCAAGCTGAATTGAAGAGCCAAAGCCATCATAATTTAAAATATTAAAGCCCTTGCTCTTCATGTAGTCTGAAACGGCTCTTGCACGATTTTTACTAAGAATTAAATTACTATCGGTATTCCCAACTCTATCTGCAAAACCGACAATTTTTATTACATACCCGCTTGCGGAAATCTTTGCAGAAAAATTCTCGATTCGTGTAATCATTGCATCGGACAACTTCCAGCTGAGATTTTCAAAGTATATCGATTCGACTAATGCTCCAGATGTTTGTGAAAGACCATCGCTGCCCTTTTTGAGGCTCAGAACTGTATTTTGAAGATCAATAATTTCAGATCGAAAAAGATCCATCTGAATATCTAACCTTGCTATTTCTTGTTCTCGAATAAATTGACTTAGAAGGACTTTGTTCTCCTCTTCATATTGGTGCTGCAGAGATCGGAGGCGATCATCTAGATCTTTTATGGCTTTTTCGGCATTATCATTACGTACTAAACTTTTAGCGTATTCTTCTTGCATATCAATTTGTTGCTGATCTAGCCTTATCTCTACGCTTTGATAAGCCTCAACTAATCCATCAATTCGCCATTTGATAATATCAAACTGTTCTTTTTGTGTCTTTTTTATGCTTTCTATTGCAAGATAAGCAGAATAAATTCCAGCATGCTCTGCTACGCGATCTGAATATTCTTTATTGCTAATACCATCTCGTGCCCAAATTCTGCATTGAGCTAGCATAGCCTGAAGGGCGACTAAATTTTGCTCTGAAACAGAGTTGGTTCTATCAATAACGACTTTAAATCCCACTCCGGCTCCTGAAGCGGCTGTAAATAAATCTTCCTTGAGTGATGCTTCTATTGCATCACAGCGCAATGCTCTGTCAGGGATTTCAATTTTTTCGGTAGTTGCACAGCCAACCAAAAGATTTACAAAAATTATGATGGTAATAATGCGCATATTCTTCCTTGTCTGTTAATTTTGCTTGGCTGTAGACTTTTCTATTTCATCTATAATCGATCTTAGGCACGTTGTGTCAGCTACAGTAAGATTGGGTTGTTGGCTAGGGGAGTCATAAATTGTTTTAGCGACTGTCATGATGGAGCTTGCCGCCGTTCTCGCGTTGTATGTACCTTCCATGTACATTAAATAATTGGAGCGTAAAGATTGAAGTCCGCTAAGTGCTCTTTCGTCAATCGATGCTATCGAGGAAAAACGCGTGCCAAGACAAGAGTATACATTTCCGATTCCGCTATTTACTAACACATCAAGTTGAACTGTTGTCGTCTCAGTAAAGTTTGGATTAGGTAACTTAGCTACAGGGGTCGAATGTGCAGTAGCGATTATAGGTGCTACTAGGGAGACTTGGCTAAGTACTGCATTTTTCCTTTCCTGCTTTTCTGCGTAAGTTCCGATATACAGATCTTTGTCAAAAATTTCATTAATTAGCTCAATGAATTTCGCTTGACCCTGCATTATTTTTTCAGAATCTTGCGGGTAATTTTGTTTCAAATAGCATGTGTAATTTTCAATTACTTGTTGATAGGCAGAGGCAATTATCAAATTGGTTGTCTTTCTTACTAACGCTAAATTAGCCTCTGCTGAAATTGTTAATGGATCAGAACTGATTTGATCAGCGAATTCTTTGAGGGCTGGTATAGCGTCAGAACTCAACTTTGCGGCAATTTTGCTATTTATCCCTCCAAACTCTTTGGAGAACGGAGTTTTGCCGCAAATTGATACAGTATTTGGCGTTGATGCTGTATCAACATTCTTATTGCCTAATGTCGAACATCCCGCAAGAACCAGAGTAGTGAAAAAAGCTGTCACTACGGGGCGTAAGCGTTTTGTCAAAAAAAATAATGAATTATTCATATCTTCCCTTTTTTCAATAGAAATTGTTTTTTCGCATCAGCCGTTACGACAAAAATATGCCTGGAAATAAAACTGCTAAAAAGAACGAAACATGTATTTGACTTGATAGATTCCTATATCTTTGTATTAATCTGAGTAAGCACTTTTAATGTATGAGTACAGGGTCACCAATTTATAGTCAATTACTTCATATTACATATGCGTATTCGCGAAAAATAATCTGAGTTAAGGCTGCTTAGCGCTACCGGCCTACAGAAAATCTTGATCAATCGCTTCAAAACCTCGCGTCAATGTGCTTCCACTTAAGGTATAAACGGACATAACTGAGTCACTTTTCTCAAGGCGAATTCAGCCAGCGGTCACTGGGGTGTTGCAGATGGCGCCTTAATAAACAAATTAATGTTACCCTTTTGAAATGCACTTGGATTGAAAACGGTGCTAGAAAAGAGCTCCTTGATTGTTGTAATTTGCTCCAGGCTGAAGTTTTCCTCGATGTACTTGGGGCCGTAGGCAGAGTTCTCTGAGTAGTTGAGTATGATGTTGGAAAGCCCAATCCTTAGAGAATCATCATCTAACTTGAGCAGCCGTTCAATCGCCCTCTTGAAATTTTGGTTTCCCTTGGAGAACGTGAAAATGATATGCGTTTCTCCTGCTTCCGGAAAAATATTGAGCAGTACGTTTTTTATATCAAGACAGCTTGTGGCGTGTGATAGCGCAATTAGCTGTTGATCCTGCTCGGATATGATTCGGGCACCATCATGGTCGAAGTACGGGATAAACGATGTGCAGCAAGCTACTGGGTAGGCTTCGTTAAGGCAGTGATAAATATGTTCAAATTCCGATGATCGATCATGTTCTATCGCACCTGTCAGGGCATTGCAAATCAGGCTTAGCTCTGCAATGTTGTGTTCGCACTGCTTGTGCCTGGATCTCATTTGATGGTTTGTCGCACCATGGATCATCACTTCCTTTATAAATTCCGGAACCTCTAGGTGGCCTTGCAATATCATCGGAAGCGTTGCTTGGAAATGGGGTGGAAAATCATCTTCTCCGAGTTTGTCGCCCAATTGGATCTCGCAAAGCCTCTTTGATTCGAGGTTGGTGTGAAGCTCTTTAGCCGCAGCGCGGTAGGCGTAGATATCCTTTTGTTTGGCTGTGGCAGTAAACGCCGCATCCTCGATAGGTTGAAATATGGCTTTGTCGTGCCCACCACAGAAGCCGCTGAAGGTGCTGAATTTCTTGATACCTTCCGGCTTGAACTCTGGAACCATCGACATCATGTCTTCTGCTGGAGTGAGGCCAAGGTAGTAAATCTTTCCCTCGTTTCCTTCCGCTATGGATGCGAGGATCTTGCCCCGTTGGATGGAGTGGGCCGATACAATTTTGCCGGAGCATCCGGCTTGCTCATCTCCACCACGCAAGCACCCTTTGACACTGGCCTCTTTCTTTTTCTGGTTCACCGTCTTATTGAATTCGATTTGATCCTTATTCACCTACAACCCCTCATTTACTTCGATAAAGTGTCATTGTATTTAAGCCCGACGCGATGCAGCCGCTTTTAAATATGTGTGGAGAACATCAATCCATGAGCGGTGAAATACGTTGTAGATCCTCACTTAACGCAATTCCATAGGCATCGCTAGATTGGCAATCTGCAGTCCGACGGACTTCCTTAGCGTAGCCAGTGCATCGCCGAACTGCAGCCATTGGTTGCACGCATTACAATGCAGTGTGCTTAAATCAGTAGTTCTGTCGACCTCTTTAATAGACTGGCCGGAACCGTCTGCGGGACTATGCTCCAAACCAGACGGGCGACCATTTTTTATTTTTAGAGTCAGATGCTCAGTTCTATTACTCAACTCCGTAGTAGTAGTTAAAAACTCCAGACAAAACCCATATATTTAGACCAATCGTATACGTATTCGCAATTGACAGTCTTCCCCATGAAACCTAGTATAGAGATGTTGCCCTAGAGGCCTTACTGTACTTTTCTCTCCTTCGAGGACTTGAAAGTCCAACCTAACAGTTGGGCTTTCTTCGTTTTATAACGGCCTCATAAATTTCCTATTCTATTGTCAAAACTGATCGCTACCCGAGGTAATACTCCCAATAACTTCAGCTACATTAGCCTCAGTAAGCAATAACATTAAGTAACATAGAAAGTAATAATGAGGAGTGACCGTTGGTTCTATAGCTTTCGGCGCCTATGATTTCATCGTTCAAACATTTCCCTTTCCCTATTAGATTGTTCGATATTCATCTCCGCGTCCTGCTTAATATAGGTGTAGAGCTTGTACGCAGGAGAAAATCGAGAGAGAGAGCTTAGAATCGAATTCGCTTTACTCAGGTTGCTGACATCTTTTGGGAATGGTTGACCTGGAATTCCTTCCCGCATACCACTCACCGCTGCGCCATATAAGGAATTTATCGCAAAGTCGAGATGCTCCGCTCCATGGGACCTAACGGCTGCCAAATATTCGATAATAAACTCGGAATTGTCCAATACAAATGAGCTGGCAACTTCGCGAAGAACCTTTGCAATAACCAGCATATCTAAGCTATCGCCACGAAATTTCTCACGAAGAAAAGAAATAACCGTTGAGTCAATAGGAAAGAAAATTGCAGAGAATAGTCGATATGCGTAATACGTAAAATTGAAATCATCCGTCTTTTCCTGTTTCAACCAAGACCAAAAGTTTCTCAGGAGTGATGGGTATTCGGCCGTTTCTTTAAATCGCAACGGTTTATGTATATATGGTCCGTAGTTACAGGGACGATAGGTCGCTTCATCCGTAACAACAGCATGATTTATTCTGCCTTTCAAAAAATTAATAGTTTCTATAGGATAATGAACTGATAAATCAGCCAGAAAATTCTGGATCCAGTATCCCTCTATACTTGGTAGCAATAACAACTTTTCAAGCAAAATATTTGTTGCTTCGACATTTAATAGCTTCGTGGAAATGCCATTAGAATCGTCAAATGCAGCGAGTATTTCGTTAGTGATATCTGAATCAGATAAGTTACTGTGACATATGAGTTCAATTGCTATTAATGGATCCACGGAGGCAATGGATCGTAGCGTCCTTGATGCTGCGCTCACTTCCAGTTTATTTGATGAAGCAATAATTTTTCTAATAAAATCGATTTCAAATTCGTTTTTGAGCGGGTCCTTAATCATCCATCCGACTGATGCAGCCGCTGACAATCGTAAATCCGAGTTTTCGGATTTAAAAATTCGTTCAAGAAAAACTCGCCCCTCGTTCAGATCGTTGTTATAGATATGCGATAAAGCCACCGCTGAATATCTGGAGAGAATGTAACTTGGGTCGATGATGGCGTGCTCCAACAAAATTCCAGCGATGGCTGGATTGTCGAATAAGAGGGCGTTCAGTATAGGCTCAATCGAAGCGGGCTCTTTCAATTTAAGGGTTCTAGCCTTAGCTAAAATCGCTGAAAGAAATTGTAGTGCGCCATCTTCTGTCGGGTAACTTGATTTTATATCCATGGCTAAATATTTGACCGAGCGATTCCAATCCTCTTGCTGCTCTTCAAATTCCTTCGCTCGATTAATAAATCCATAAGAGTCAAAAGTAACACGTATGACCTTAAACTCGACAGTTGTCGGAGCAATATCGAAAATTTCATTAGCGATTTTTTTAGTTTCGCCATCTGCATATTCCGCATGCCAGGAAATCGATCTCAGCAATTCTAGCCATACGAATGGATCAATGGATTTTGTGGCGCACTTATTTTTGATAAGCTCAAAGGTAGATATAAACTCGCCAGTCCATGAATCGTGATCAGAATCGGACACCGACGTTCCAAATAATCCCATTGGATATCTAAGCGAATTATTTAGAACTTTAGCAGACGCTAATGCAACTTCAGCTTGTGCACTTGCTAGACGATCAACTGCAAAACTTATAATTTTTGTGCGAATTGGAGTAATGGCACTTTTTCTTACAAGATAGGGACTGAAGGATATCTCTGGACCGTTTGAATCAGTGATATGGCCTTCAGTTTCCAATGCACCTTCCAAAAAATCATAAGGGGTGTATATTCCTGCCCAAGTTTCCGCAAGATCCAATAATGACAGCCCAAACTCAACAACTTGCGCAACAAACCCCAAAGGCTTATTCGGCTCTACGGTACATAGCTCCTTCAAAATTCGTATTGCATGATGCGGATGCTGGTGTATCTCTCGCGGGTCGGATCGCCCTAATTCCCATAAACACTCACAACCTCTGACGAGATGAGTCGAATTATAAGCAGCATATTTTATTAGTTCCGGTAGTTCCTTTAAAAACTTTCCGTCAGCAATACTCTTTTCAGCGAAATCTAACGCGCGCTCAGGCTGATAATACGAAACCGACTTTATTGCTTGTATATGAATGTGACCAAGATCTCCGTCCGGGAGCAGTTTTTTCCACAAGCCATCCAATAGCTGACTGCTGGCAGTATTTCCACTCGACAATCGCCAATCCAATCGCCCAAGATTCAATAGAATATTTTCGATCATGGAGGGTGAGCATTCGCTAAAAACTTTTTCAGCATATCCGGATGATTTGCCGTTTGGTGTTACGCAGTTTTGCTCAATAATGTAATCTGCAAGGAGATCCGGCGCGAGTCGATATCTAAAGCCTCGCTTAAATACTACACCTCCGCTCACCAAAGCTTTAATTAGTCGATTACTTTCGGAAACTGATATTCCCTCGATCCGTTCTATCAGTGTTAAAAGTTCTGGGTCATCCGGATCAAACGGCTGTAATAGTGCCAGCAGTTTTAAAATCGTGCGCAATGTTCCGCTATCTTTTTCGTCAGCGATTTCACCGGTTATCACTTCTTCAAATTTAGCGAGTAAAGTAGTTCGAAAGGTCTCTTCGTTATTCAATAGATCAAGGTGGATTCCGCCTTTCGCCACAATTTGAGCCGCGATTACTGTAGCTAAAGGACAATCAACGGTATATCGACTGATTTCCTTCGCTATCGATTCAGGTCCCCCATATTCTTTCAATACTTGCAAGGCAAGCTTGGTGGAATCCTCTTTCTTCAAAGCTTTCAGTTCCACTTGCGCAACTCGGGGATCGAGCAAAGATAGACGAGCTGCCTGAAGTTTCACTTTCTGTAGACCGTATGACCTAAGCGACAGAATTGCCTTTGCGCAATTTTTTGGATTCGCAACATAATCAAATAGCAAAGGTAAATCTTCCCTATCGTGCGCATCATCAATAACAAGCAATTTTTCCCCATACCCCAAGCTCTCTAAATGTTTTGTCGACAGCTCTTCTGTAGGAGAAAGTGCTTTAATCAATACCGCTGGTTTGGTGCTCTGATAATCAGTAATAGCTTGATAAAGCAGTCTAGATTTTCCGAGGCCACCAGAACCAGTCAGCAATACAACTCGAATTGCTTTCTCATGGATAAATTTGGAAAGGGACAGCATTTCCTCTTCCCTGCCAACTAATTCCCACAAATGATTGAACGCCCTCTGCTTGTTTAAAAATGCAGAGAAGAAGTCCTCAATAGACATCCAAGGGCCTGCCTCGGTATCACCCAATAAAGCAAGCCTCTGGCCCGGAAAAAAAATATCGACCAATCGAATCTGTTCAGCACGTGGGAGTTGTCGAATGCGTTTAGAGATATCCTCCTTGTCCCAAAGTTCCCATTCTTTGTGAGCCGATATAATTGTGCGCGCTTGAGGACTTGCGATTCTTGTAAGCAAAAGAACTTTTTTATCGGCCCTTCGAGTATGCGCGGCAATGGCGGCCTTAACGTTTGCAGGGCCAAACTGCTTGTGTCGTTTGCACTGATATGTGCGAATTGAGCCATCTTCTAGTATGGCTTCAATATCTAACCCATCTTGTTTTGAGCCAGTACCACCGAATCGATGCACTTTCGCGGTGGGATGAAGTAGATCAATAAAGAAGTCACTAAATCTCTCGAAACTATCCGCAGTCAATGAATCGATAGGAAAAGGCTGATCGAAGCTCACTACTACCGGCGATGGCATTATGTGCCCACTTAATATTTTTAGCTCTTGGACGTCAGTCGAGAGAACTGCCGCCAATTTAGTCAGCTCAATCTCCCTTGGTCGCGAGCTGCCTTTTTCCCATCTACTTATCGTCTGTTGCTGAACCCCCATGGCAATCGCCATTTCCTTTTGAGAAGAAATGCCAACCTGTGTCCGCAGTTGTACCAATCTTTCACCAAACGACGCGTAGGGGGCAGGCGTTTTCATACTCATTTCCTGTGTGCGAAAAACTCATACACATGATGTGTGTATGAGTTTGGCCATGTCAATATCCTATCGTTGTATGAAAAACTCCGCTAGGGTCTATTGTTGAAATGGCCACAAGTGTCAACGAACTCACCGAAGTATCACGTCCTTTGCAGTAACCGCCCCAAGGCAGCTGCCAACGTTTTAGGTAAGCCAACAGTCTGGTTAGCAAGGAGAACAGGCGGCAGTATCAAGGGGATATCTAAGTGAATGGTTGTATTGGCCAATCAACTAGCCTGACCACTATCTAAATCACGCCCATTGAGTTGCGCCGCACATAGGCCATAAGCAGATAAATAAGCAAAGATAGTCGGATGGCCAACTAATAGCGCCCCAAAATGGAAAAAGGAATGTGCATAAATGTTAATTTGTGATGAATAAGGCAGTCAGGATGTCTGATCTCAAGTCATCGTAAGGGCCTTATAACCAACAACATCGTCAAATAGACGTGGGCTACAACAAGAGCACCGAAGCGTAACAATGACAAAGTTAATACACACTTTTAAAAAAAGAGAACCGGAAGAAATCGACTATCTCGACGACTACCAGGGGAGTAGGGAATATAAATCTGGAAGCGAAACCCCCAATGAAGCGTATCGAAGGTTCAGGGCCTCGCACTTCCCTAGCCCACACAGAGAGAAATATCGATCTACCATAGACAGTGATTACCATGCACCCAATGGCAGCCGCAACCCAATTCGCCTAACTGAATTGCGAATAGCCATCCGACAATATCGCGAGAATATATCTAACGCGGCACTTGCAGATATCGCCTTTGCAAGAACGAACAAAATCTTTTTAGCGAAAGCATTAAGTCTGCCCGAAATCCTGGTTTCACCGCCCGCCTGGATCGCTCGATTAGTTAAAATTATCGGCTTGTTTCTTCCTACTACTGTGCAAGCTAATTTTGCCAAGGAAGTTTTAGGTAAAGGCAAGACATATGAATCAAGAGAGTTTCTATTTCGCAGGTATTTTGTACTGTTCGACTCATGGGGCAGCTACTCTGAATCACTCGACTATGCGCTAACGAAAATTCCTCCTTCCAACAGCCTATCTTTTACTGACCTCAAAAGAATCGATATTCATTGGGTAAGACTAGCCCATCGACTCGGTATAAAAAATTGGTCAGAGTTAGAGCTTGCGCTCAAGGAGCATGACCGATTTAGATCTGGACGATTTGAAGAATTACTCGTTAATCAAGGTGTAATTAAATCTATTAGCGAACTGGTATGGCTACTATCGCGACCCAAAGATCGATATTTCAACCGCCGCCCGGAAGACATCGATTGGTGTGCGGCAATCGACCTTGTGAATCAGCTAACCAATAACGGCGTGTCGAGAGAGGCAATAACAAGAATATTGGTCAGCGCACCATATGATTTCAATGCAATTCAATTGCCAGAGAAATTTGAATTATTAAAACGGCATTCAATAAATAGGGATGATGTATTCTCACAGCTTGGGCCGCTATTCTGGAAAATATCTCATGAAAAACTTGAATTTTTAATTAATGATCTAGGATTTACATCACCATCCCATCTAGTTGCTTTCAAAGACTTCCTCAATTGTAATACTGACTTGGATGAGAAAACACTTTTACTCTACAGACAGTTCGGAGCAGCGCCCGAAGACTTTATTCAAGCGAAAAAACTATTGGTGAAAATCAGCCAGACACAACCCAATTGTCATTCGGTGGCGGCCATAGAATTGTTAATGAAAGAACCCTATCGATTTACAATAAATCAATTGACGTATTGTGAAAATTACATACTGTCGAAAGGCCAACTTTCAGATTATCTTAAATTACTAGCAAAGCATGGTCTGACCAGCACAGATGATATTTTATGTTTTCAACCTGCCTTTTCTCATCTACATGCCAAAAGTGTCGAACACTTATTTTCTCTTGCTATACCCAGATGCGATGGGTCGGACAAAAAGTTAATCTGTCGCTGGATCGTTGATGCCACTCGATCTGGATACACAGATGTTTTCGAATATTTAATTTTGAAGCTAAACGCTCAATCGCTTTCAGAATTGGAATGCGTTCTAAGGTTTTCCCGAGTTAATTTGACGATCTTGAAATATGCGGTAGAAGAACAAGGTCTTTCAACGCTGAAAAAGCTTAGTCAATGGTATTATCACAATGCAATTGGGATACACGACATTTACCTACCACCGTCCCTTAGCCCGGCGGATCGCTTACTACTTGAAAGTGCCTTCAAAACACACCGGTTCTCCGCACTGCAAAAAAACAGAGAGGTAATCAAGGCAGAAATTGCCCGACGCATTAGCTCTAAGACAAGGACAACAGTCATAGATCAACAGGGCAAAGTATCACAGGAGCACCTTCGTGAAAGAGCGGAACTCGAACAGGTTGAGAGTATTCAGATTGCAATACATTTACCGGAAATTCTCAATACCACCGGGGGCGTTTTACTACCATCCATCGTGAAAGACGTCGGTGAAAGTGAATGGAACTTATCCGACAGAATAATGCATCTTGAACCAGTGGCTAAAAGTTTATTATCTGGTAAAGGACCCATTCATTCTGACCTACTGCCACTGGAAGAGGAGGCTATTGCTTTGGTTTACTGCATTCCGGCCGACCGCGTACGCACCCACTGGGTTGATTTAACCACGCATATTCCGACCGGAGGATTCAGGTGTTCTGATTCGACTTTCCAAATGGAGTGGAAGCGAAAGGAACTTACGCTCACTCGCCCTCTGGATAAAAATGGATTTAAAGTTCTAACCGAAGCCGTAGCGTTTGCACAACACTTCAAACATTTTTATAAAACAGATATAAATTCGGCCTGTTTGCATTTGAGTCCTAAGCGGTTAAACGAACCTGCACGCGACACTTCCACTTTATCTAAACATTTGGGCCTGTTACTTGCGATCAGTGGACTGCTTGATAGAACCTGTTGGAGCGAAAATTTTTTTAGATCTCTGGCGGCGATTGAGGACCATGTTTCCTACTACGATCAAGTAGCTCAGCTGTCAAACCTATTTTCCATTGAACTACGCGATGCTGTAATTGACAATGTAGACGTATTTTTATTTGGCTTACGGCGAGAAAATCGGGAATTTCTAGCTTCCAGGATTGTGACTGAACACCAAAGCTTCGGAGAGCCACATGAAAGACTGCATAGAATTATTACATTCATGCTCGACGTGATAACTGAAAAGTATTTAATTTGGTCTGAACTAGAACGCAGTAAATTTCGCCCTAGCGTTTCAGAACGATCCAGATCAAAAATGTATGGCGTCATATCAAAATTTCCGGCTTCTTTTTTTGCCCCAATCGCAGTTGGAATTTGCACCGGAGGGGATATAGCCTTGTGGAAGGAGGAGCGGCTTTCACTGTTTCTAATTTTCGATGATAAAGAGAAAAGGTTCGCAGGAATGTCGTATCTCTTCTCTCATATGTTGATGACCGACTGCGGAGAATTACCCATTTTGGTTGCACGAGCGTTTAACATGACGCCTGATTATTTAGCCGGATTCGATGCCCACTCATTGGTCGAAAGTACTATCTGTGCATTGATTAGCTATGCAAAACTCAATGGATTTAGCGCGTTGGCTTTGCCAGAGGACAGCGGCCAACATCTTCTATCAAACAGCGTGGAATTAGAGAGGGCAATAAAACGTCGCCTAGAAAAGACTACAACCTGTTATGGCCCACTCAACTTAAAGCAAACCTCAGACAACATGAGGCCAGTTTGTGTTAAAACAAATTTCGACGCATATTCTGAGGGGAGAGAAACGGTAAGCAATATATACGTTATATGGAAAGATCACGTATCTTAAAAACTATTAACGATATCAAATGATTAACGCGCACAATTTCTCAGCTAGCATTTACAAAAAACTGTAAATTTAATTAGAACGAAAAGCGTCAATGAGGGTCACTCCAAATTCATGACTATTTTAAAGCATCATACTTAGCTACGACCGAAGACCTTGTGATCACAGCCTAGCCCCACTGAATCAGAACAGACGTAAGCACAACGAAATCTTTGATTTGCATAAAATGATCTATACATATGAGGAAAAAAGAGTGACTTGGAATAACCGCATTTATAAACATCTTATTGACGGCAAGGAATATTTTGCTCTTCACGAAACATTTTATAACAATGAGACTGGCTTGATAGAATACTGGACAGAAAAACCGCTGACTGAATTCAGTGATTCGATTGACGAACTTATACAGGATCTCGAACAGAAATTGGCTGATGCCAAGCGATTCAGAAATGCAGTTTTACTATCCAATGCAAGCGTTAACGAAAACAACATAATTGCAGGCAAATAAGTCTAAAAATTTAATCTGACAGGTATCTATGAAAAATAAGTATCAGATAAAGTCTTATCCAGCACAAGATAGACAGAATTATTTACAGGCTCGCTCCAGATCAAAGAATCAATCCATATTTTGACGATTTATTTCTTGTTGAAATGCACTATTTATTATGTCAGAAACACCACTGCCTTTTACGTAAACTCCAATTTCTCTGTAAGATTCCAAATTACTTGAAGCAGATAGCCAATTCAAACTCGTAATCACTACATTGTCTGAATCCCAAGAAAGAATTTTGGCATGAATTTGAGGTTGATTAGCAACCACCATATTAAAGCCTTTCGTCTCGTATTCATTTTTTAATTCTTCAGCTTGCTTGTTAGTCATTCCCCCTTTTCTACCGGTTGCTCTACCATAAGCAGCGGTTTTTCGAGCTTTTTGGTTAGATAGAATAGTAGGTAAAATACTATTATCAGCAATATGGCTGACTCGATGACTGCATACAAATATATTATTTTCGGCTTCATCTCTAGCTTTTAGTAAATAACGTTCATGATCATTTGTGCTCAAAATATTTATGGCGGCATCATCAGGAGAGCTTGAAGAAATGTAATCGCTCTTTAATGAAATGCTTAAATGCGCGAGGTCTTGACTTAAATTGCAAGTATTTATAAATTTTCCTTTAGCAAGAGCGCTAGCTATGCTAAGCGCATTTGAAACAAAATAATTATCAAATACACATATAGACGCTTCAAATTTATGAAAGCTTGAGGCGAGCCAATTACACGAACCAAAGGTTGCACAGTATCCATGGGTGTGATGATCACAAATAATAAATTTGGCATGTGAGTCGCTAGGATCAATATGTATTTTAAAAAAGGATTCTAGTCCTTCATTAGCAAAATTTTTCTGGATATTTTCTAAGCTATCTATTACCTTTTTGTAATCTTGTTGCTGATCATCATCAGCCTCTTTTGGCATGAGCTGTCCCCACATGATGTCTATCTGTACTGCTTTTTTTGCTGCCTCAAGCAATACAGGTAACAAAATTTCAAGTTGAGTAGGATTTATAAAAGTAGAATGTATAATTAATCTTGATTTTGCGCTTTTAATTAATTCATATAAATGTTCTTTGTGCTCATTTCCGCCCATAATAAATTTATATTTATTTGAGGAAACATAAACTTCATTGAATATTTTATCTTTTCTATATTTAGAGGCATCATATGTAATGATTGATATTTCACCGGATTTGTCTTGAGTACCTAGAAGCTCTATCTTTTTTCTTTGTTGTTCTGCCGCCGCAACTATTTGAGTTTTCAATGCCTCCGACAATTTATCAGGCATGCCTGATATGTTCCCATGCACATCTACTTCCGCAATCGCAAATCGAATATCCATATGATAAGGCTCATCAAAAGGTCGTAGATAGAAATAAATGACTTCCTCACCGTCCTGAGCAACACAGTTGTAAATGTCAGTATCAATCGGATCAGATTTTATAGGTGTAATCGACAGCTTGACTGCATAATCGCCACGGCGCTGCAACTGCTTATTTATTTTTTCTGTTCCAAAAACTTGAAAGTGTTGTCTCTGAGGTTCATTTGAGAATTTTGCTTTGTAATCTATGCGATAACAATCTTCTGTTATTGGATCGATAACAAACGATCGCTTTTTATCCTGAGGATCTTTAGTGGTAGGAAGCTCGTCCCATTCACTGATAATTTTGCCAATATGGGTGATTGTGAATAAATATTGCGGTTGGCTTTCCACTAATACCACCCAGCCAATCCGCATAAAAGGAATCATGATTTCCGTAATTAACTGGTATGGCAGGTTAACTTTTTCCGCTAGCTGATGTGCGGAATGTGGCTCAGCCGCGATTATTTGTAATAAGAAGTGTTCGTAATGTCCCCAGGGTCTAGAAGGTATAATTCTAAAAATATGTTCGCCATAAGCGAAGGGAACCATAACACTAATTGATGGAGCATTCTTTGGTTTGGAAATGTGTTGGGATTTTATAGATTTCTGTATTTTTGTTTTATTTTCTATGTTTATAT
>JAGKWO010000046.1 GCA_021151835.1 Gammaproteobacteria bacterium | reverse complement strand
TAAAGTGCTGGGCGAAAGCGGCCTGAACATCATTGCCGATACCGACTTGACTGGCGCTGCCAAGAAAGTGGTTGCAGCAGCGGCGAACCAATAAGGGGACAAGAAATGAGCGTTTTAATTAACAAAGACACCAAAGTAATTTGCCAGGGTTTCACTGGTTCGCAAGGTACTTTCCACTCTGAACAAGCCATTGCTTACGGCACCAAAATGGTGGGTGGTGTAACTCCGGGCAAGGGTGGCCAAACTCACCTCGGCCTGCCAGTGTTCAACACAGTTGCTGAAGCCGTTGCTGCAACTGGCGCTGAAGCCTCAGTAATCTACGTTCCGGCCCCTTTCTGTAAAGACTCAATCCTTGAAGCAGCCAACGGCGGCATCAAGTTGATCGTGTGTATTACTGAAGGTATCCCGACCCTCGACATGCTCGACGCGAAAGTGAAGTGTGATGAGTTGGGCGTGCGTCTGATTGGCCCTAACTGCCCGGGCGTTATCACTCCGGGTGAGTGCAAAATCGGCATCATGCCAGGCCACATCCACAAGCCAGGTAAAGTCGGTATCGTATCGCGTTCAGGTACCTTGACTTACGAAGCGGTTAAGCAAACTACTGACTACGGCTTTGGTCAATCTACTTGCGTAGGTATCGGCGGTGACCCAATCCCGGGTTCCAACTTCATCGACATCCTGAAGCTGTTCCAGGCTGACCCGCAAACCGAAGCGATCGTAATGATCGGCGAGATCGGTGGTTCTGCGGAAGAAGAAGCGGCTGCTTACATCAAAGCTAACGTAACCAAGCCTGTTGTATCTTACATCGCTGGTGTAACTGCACCTGCGGGTAAGCGTATGGGTCACGCTGGTGCGATTATTTCTGGTGGTAAAGGCACTGCTGATGAGAAATTTGCTGCTCTGGAAGACGCTGGCGTGAAAACAGTAAAGAGCCTGGCCGACATTGGTAAAGCGCTGAAAGAAGTCACTGGCTGGTAATTTTTATCCGCTGGTTTTTCGAAAAAGGCGATCTTCGGATCGCCTTTTTTATTTCTTAAAATCCCGCCTAGACTTAAGCATAAGCAGATTCGATCCCCCATAAATTGGCGAAGAAACGTTATGCTGGAAATTACTGAATACACCAAATTCCTTATTGGTCTTCTGGCAATTGTTGATCCCCTGGGCGCCATTCCCGTATTTATCGCGTTAACTGTTCACCAGAATCGTGAGCAACAATTTAAAACGGCACGCTTGACTGTGATCTCGGTCTTCACCGCATTGATGGTTGCGTTGTTGTTGGGCGAATGGATTCTCTGGGCTTTCGGTATCAGTATTGATGCGTTCAGGTGCGCCGGTGGAATTGTGTTGTTATTAATGGGCCTTACGATGCTTAAATCGCGTGGGCATACGCCAGAAGAAATAGAAGCGGCGCAAGATGAAACTATCGCACTCGTTCCGTTAACAATGCCACTTCTGGCAGGCCCCGGGGCAATGAGCGCTGTGATTGTCTACGCGCACCAATCCAATTCGGTATTCCACTATGTAGCAATTACCGGATGCATAGTGCTGGTGAGCAGTTCGTTGTGGCTATGTTTCAAATTTTTACCCTGGTTCCGCCAGCATTTAAGCAAGCGCGGTATTGTGATGTCTACACGCGTAATGGGTTTGTTATTGGCGGCAATCGCCGTGGAGTTTATTGCGGGGGGGATCAAAGGCCTTTTTCCAAATGTAGTGAGTGGATAAATATATCGCTAAAAAATGTTAAATCCATGCCACTCGTTCTTTTGCCCACTTATGATGTACCCATAATTCGATAAAAATTCAATCGGCGCTGTATTCGGTTAGTCCTTTTAGTGAAGTATTTTAATAAGCATTTTCCCTTCATACCGGAAAAATAAAAGAGACTGACTATGTCCCGCATTAACCGCGCAATTTTTTTTCTCACTTTATGTATTGCAACCTGTAGCAGCCTGGCCGAGGCGCCTGCGCGCGAAAAAATACTCAACACCATGAAGACAGCCAGCCAATTTATGCTGGAAAAAGCGAGCTATCGCGGTGGTTTTGTCTGGTCTTATCTGCCGGACTTTTCCCGTCAATGGGGTGAGCTTGAAGCAAAACGCACTATGATCTGGCTGCAACCACCGGGTACCGCAAGCGTAGGGCATTTGATGCTGGATGCCTATCACGCCACGGGCGATGAATTTTATTATCAAGGCGCGCAAAAAATTGCGGCGGCAATTATTTATGCACAGCATCCCAGTGGTGGCTGGAATTATGTTGCAGATTATGCCGGTGAAGCCTCGCTAAAAGAATGGTATGCGACAATTGGCAAGCAGGCGTGGAGATTGGAGGAATTCCAGCATTATTATGGCAATGCTACCTTTGATGATATGGGGACCGCCGAAGCCGCAAAATTTTTATTGCGTTTGTACCTGGAAAAACGCGATAAGCAATATCGTGACCCATTAAATAAAGCGATAGATTTTGTAGTCAATAGCCAATACGCCATCGGCGGTTGGCCGCAGCGATTTCCACTCCTGCACAACCACCCTTATCCGGATCATCCGGACTACGCCTCATTTATTACCTTTAACGATGATGTTGCCGCCGAGAATATTGATTTTTTATTGATGTGTTATCAAACACTCGGCGAGGCTCGTGTGCGTGAACCAATCATCCGTGCGATGAATACATTTATCGTTACGCAGCAGGGGCAACCACAACCGGGTTGGGCATTACAATACACAACTGAATTGCAGCCGGCAGCTGCACGTTCTTATGAACCACGCAGTTTGCATACACCGACCACCGCTGAAAATATTATGCAGTTGATTAAATTTTATCGCTTAACCGGTGATAGCAAATTTCTGGCGCGTATCCCGGAAGCAATCCATTGGCTGGAGTCTTTACAAATCGCCGATACATCATCAATAGAAGGGCGGACTCATCCGGCATTTATTGAAGTGGGAACTGGTAAGGCAATTTATACCCATCGCCGTGGCTCCAATAGCGCAAACGGTGAGTATTACCAGGATTACGTTGCCGGAAATATGCTGGCACATTACAAATCAGCGGCCGATATTCCCGTTGACGCATTACGTAAAGCCTATGCGGATGCGCTTGCGATTCCAAAAGATGAGGTGAATCGAAATTCCCCCTTGCGTGAATCCGTACGTATCGCACTTCCACAATATTTTACATTGGGGAAAATCAGTTTTTCCGATTTGAATTTTCGCGCGCAATCCCGGCGCATAAAAAATGATGATGAATCCCTGGAGAAAAAATCCGCTACCTTGATTAGCGACCTGAACGCCAGTGGGTATTGGCCCACGCCTCTTTTTTACACCACCAATCCTTACCGCGGTAAACCCTCGGCGAAAGCGGGGCGTGATGACAATCGCTACGCTAATACAATGGTTGGTGATAAATGGGATACTTCGCCCTATCCTGTTAGTAATCCGGTAATGGGAATTTCTACCGGGGCATATATTCGGAATATGGGCACGCTAATCCGTTATCTTACCGAGAACGCATTGGCCGAAACGGCGGTCAAATAGCAAAAGCTGCAGCTTTCCTGCATAAAAATTGCCTGAAAATTGCGCATGAGTGCTGCGTGCCTTTATTTTTCATCAAAAATGTGGAAAATTGCGCGCCATTTTGATTTTTCCAGTTCCGGTATCTATCGTCAGTTACCGGCGTTAATTACCGGCGTTCCGAGGAGCCTGTATGAGTAGTCCCGCACAACACACGGAAAATAACTGGTCAGCGCGTAAATCAGCTGAGCTCTATGGTATTGATGAATGGAGCAGTAATTATTTTGGTGTTTCGGATGACGGTGAGGTTACCGTTTGTGTGCCCACAGCGAACGGTGATGCATGCGTTTCGCTGATGCATATTGTGGATGGATTACAGCAGCGCGGGTTGCAAATGCCGGTGCTATTACGCCTGGAAAACCTCGTTGATACCCGCATCAGTATCCTCAATGATTCTTTCTCACAGGCAATTGAATCCGCGGGTTACCGCGGGCAATATCGCGGTGTATTTCCCATCAAGGTAAACCAGCAGAGCCATGTCGTTGCTGAAATTGCGCGTTTCGGTGAACGCTATAACCACGGCCTGGAAGCGGGCAGCAAAGCAGAATTAATGATTGCGCTTGCGACGATCACCAATCGCGAGAGTTTAATTATTTGTAACGGCTACAAGGATGCCGAATTTATCAGCCTCGGTTTGCAATCGCGCAAATTGGGTTTCAAATGTTTTTTTGTATTGGAAACATTGAGCGAACTGCAATCTGTTATCGAACGTAGCCGTGCATTGCAAATTGAACCCTTGATTGGCGTACGCTTGAAATTATCCACCAAAGTGGAAGGCCACTGGAGTGCGGATAGTGGTGACCGCAGTTTGTTTGGTTTAAATACCAATGAGCTGGTTACTGTTATTGATACACTCCGCGAAGCAAATTTATTGCATTGTTTCCAGTTGCTGCATTTCCATCTCGGTTCACAAATTCCCAATATTCGCAGCATCCGTGCGGGCGCCCTGGAAGCCTGCCGCTATTACATTGAATTGGTGGGTGAGGGCGCACCGTTACAATATCTGGATTTGGGGGGCGGCCTGGCGATTGATTACGACGGTACTTGCAGCACCAACGGTCACAGTCGCAATTATTCAGTGCAGGAATATTGTATTGACGTGGTGGAGGCTATCCAGGAAAGCCTTGATAAACACCGCATTCCCCATCCGACAATTGTTACTGAATCGGGGCGTGCAACAGTTGCGCATACGGCAATATTATTATTTAACATTCTTGATGTAACGCAATTTGAACCCACTACCTTGCCCAATGTATTGCCACATCCGTGCCACGAGATGATCCAGAATTTATGGCAATCATTGGCTGAAATCAGCATCAACAATCTGCAAGAGTCGTATAACGACGTGATGTATTATCGCGATAAAATTCGCGACCTGTTTAACTCTGGCGATATCAACCTGCGCCATCGTGTATTGAGTGAAAATATTTACCTGGCCGCGTTGCAAAAAATTGCGGCGCTCTTGCCGGAAATGAAGCGTGTCCCGGCAGAATTGGAAACCTTATCGCAATTACTCGCCGATATTTATTACGGTAATTTCAGTGTGTTCCAGTCATTGCCGGATTCCTGGGCAATCGGTCAGGTGTTTCCGGTAATGCCAATTCATCGCTTGAACGAGGAGCCAACGCGGCAAGCGATTATTGCGGACCTCACCTGCGATTGCGATGGCAAGTTACAAAAATTCGCCACACCAACCGGTGAGTCTGCAACGCTTCCGTTGCATCCGGTAAAAGTGGGAGAAGAATATTATCTGGGTGTGTTTCTTGTCGGGGCTTATCAGGAAACCCTGGGTGATCTGCATAACTTATTTGGTGATACCAACGTGGCAAGTGTGCGTATCAATGCGGATGGCAGCATTGATTTTGTCCATGAACTGCAGGGCGACAGCATCGCCGATGTCTTGAGTTATGTTGAATACGATCCGGCTGCGTTATACCAGCAATTCCGTGAAACGGCCGAGCAGGCGGTGCGCGATAATATTATTAGTGTGGCTGATCGCCAGCAAATGCTGGCCGCTTACTCGGAAGGTTTGCGCGGCTATACCTATTTCGAAAAATAATCTTGTTCACATGGTTTTTCCCGGACGCAAAACCTGCGTCCGGGCGGTTTTATTTTTTCAGCAATAAGTACGTGGTGCGGGAGTAGATGTTAATGGCAAAAGTGTTAATTATTGGTGCGGGTGGTGTTAGTGGTGTCGTAGTACATAAATGTGCGCAATTGCCCGAGGTTTTTTCCGAAATAGTGCTGGCAAGCCGTACCGAATCCAAATGCAAGGCGATAGCTGCACAATTAAGTCGCCCCATTAAAACCGCGCAGGTGGATGCAGATAATGTCCCGCAACTGGTTGCACTGATTAATGCGGAAAAGCCGGATCTGGTTATCAATGTCGCCTTGCCATACCAGGACTTGCATATCATGGATGCCTGCCTGGAAACCGGAGTTGATTACCTGGACACTGCCAACTATGAACCGCTGGACACGGCCAAATTTGAATACTCATGGCAGTGGGCTTATCAGGAACAATTCAAAAATGCCGGTATCACTGCATTGCTGGGTTCCGGTTTTGATCCTGGTGTTACCAATGTGTATACGGCGTATTTGAAAAAACATTATTTCGATGAAATTCATTATCTGGATATTATCGATTGCAATGCCGGTGATCACGGGTTGCCATTTGCTACCAACTTTAATCCTGAAATCAATATTCGCGAAGTCACAGCGAATGGCCGTTATTGGGAAAATGGCGATTGGGTAGAGACGCCGCCGTTATCCGTGAACCAGCTGTTCGATTTTCCGGCGGATATTGGCCCGAAGAAAATTTACATGATGTATCACGAGGAGCTGGAGTCTATCGTAAAACATTTTCCCGACATAAAACGCGCGCGCTTCTGGATGACGTTTTCTGATAATTATTTGAAGCACCTGGAAGTGTTGGGAAATGTCGGTATGACTGGCATCGAGCCGATTCTGTTTGAGGGCCGCGAAATTGTGCCGCTGCAATTTTTGAAAGCATTATTGCCGGACCCTGCCAGCCTTGGCCCGTTAACCAAAGGCAAAACCTGTATTGGTTGTTTGGTGCAAGGTGTAAAAGATGGCCAACCAAAAACCCTGTTTATCTATAACGTGTGTGACCATCAGGAATGTTATCGCGAAGTGAAATCCCAGGCGATTTCCTATACCACCGGTGTCCCGGCAATGATTGGTGCAAAAATGATTCTGGAAGGAAAATGGAAAAAACCGGGCGTATGGAATATGGAACAGCATGATCCTGATCCATTTATGGATGACCTCAATAAATACGGTTTGCCATGGCAGGTGGTAAATATTGATCCAGGCCTAATGCAGGATTAATTTCACAGGTAGGTTGCTGGTGAGCTTGCGAACCGCAACATGTAATCCAGCGTAGAGTGTTGGATCTCGTTCCTCGCCTCAACTGTAAAAAATTACCCCAATGAAAAAGCGCGAATATTTTAATAATTTTGATCCCACTCGAGTGCCATCACCTTGCTTTGTTATCGACAAGGCAGCCGTGGAAGATAATTTAAAAATCCTCAACCGTGTCCAGCGCGAAAGTGGTGCGAAAATAGTGGCGGCGCTAAAAGCGTTTTCCTGCTGGACGCTTGCACCTTTATTTCGCCAATATCTTTCCGGGACTTGTGCCAGTGGTTTACACGAAGCCCGATTGGGAAAGGAAGAATTTGGTGGTGAGGTCCACTGCTATTCCGCAGCATATAAAGAATCGGATTTGATCGAAATTTTAACAATCGCTGATCATGTGCTATTTAACTCTTTTTCCCAGTGGTTACGTTTTAAACCCTTAGCATTGAGGGCACAACAACATCGCCCTGAGTTGCAATTCGGGATTCGCATTAATCCTGAACATTCCGAGGGTGATGTTGCCCTTTATGATCCCTGTGCCCCTTGTTCGCGTATGGGTGTGCCTATTGCGCAATTTGAACAAGCCTTGCAAGAAAATCCGAATATTCTGGATGGTATTAGCGGTTTGCATTTCCATACATTATGCCAACAGGATTTACCACCATTGCAACGCACACTCGTTGCGGTAAAAGAAAAATTCGGAAAATATTTTGCGCATATCCAATGGATTAATTTTGGCGGCGGCCACCATATCAGCCGTGAGGATTATCAGGTTGATGAGTTAATTGAAACGATTAAAACATTTCGCGCTGATTATAATTTGCAGGTTTACCTGGAGCCGGGTGAAGCGGTTGCCCTTCGTAGCGGTGTATTGGTCGCCGAAGTATTGGATATTAGCTGGAACCTAATGGCGCAAGCAATCCTGGATACCTCTGCTACCTGTCATATGCCGGACGTGCTGGAAATGCCTTATCGCGCTGATATTTTGCAAGCAGGGCTACCCGATGAATTACCCTGCACTTATCGGCTGGGAGGTATGACCTGCCTGGCCGGTGATGTCATAGGTGATTATTCGTTTGCCCAACCCTTGCAAGTTGGCCAGCGTTTGATGTTTGATGATATGGCTCACTACACCATGGTAAAAACTACGACTTTTAACGGAATCAATTTGCCCGCCATTGCCCTTTGGGATTCGCGTACCGATGAGCTGGAAGTCATTCGCGAATTTGGTTACAACGATTTCAAGCAACGTCTTTCTTGATAGGCTATTCGATGAGTCATTCAGATTTGCAAAAGCCGCACGCCTATATTGGTTTGGTTAATCCCAAAAGTCCGACCAACGTTGGTATGGTGATGCGCGCAGCGGGATGTTATGAAGCCGATGCCGTTTTTTATTCGGGTGTGCGTTTTGATCGCGCCCGCAAATTTGCAACCGATACTAAAAATGCGCAAAGCAAAATTCCGTTAACACACGTAGAAAATTTACCGGATGCACCGCTAGCCGGAGTCAAACTGGTTGCCATTGAGCTGATTGAGGGAGCGGTGCCGTTAATGGATTTTATCCATCCGGAACAGGCGTATTATATTTTTGGTCCGGAAGATGGTTCATTGAAAAGCGAAATTCTGGATCGATGCGATCACGTTGTTTATATACCAACGATTGGCTGTATGAATTTGGCGGCGACTGTGCACGTTGTCCTTTATGATCGGATGAGTAAATCGGGCAGGGCAGTGATTGCGCAGCGGCCAATTACTGAAAACAGGGATGTTAATAATAAAATCAGGATTTAGCGGTAACGATTTCTTCCTGAATCAGATATTTATCAGCGGGTTTTTCTTGTTGCTGGATTGGTGATTGTTTTTCCACGGGTAAATTTTCCGGCGAACTTTCATTCGGGCAGTCCCCTTTGCTCTCTAACCAATAACGCGTGTTACCAGCCAATGCGACAGAACCGGATACCACGGCACTGGTGGTGGTGGTCAACACGGCATTGACTATTTCAGACGAAATATCCCACGTGCAATGCTCATTGGTGCAGCTCCAGTCGTTATCGCTTTCCATTGGTGCGAGATCCAGGGTAACTTTTTGCACAGCCACTTTGCATTTCTCGTCGTAGCTCGCCACTTTTTTGGGGACCACAACGCAGGCGTTCAAGCTGGTAATTAGCAGGCATGATATTGTGCGTACAAGTAAATTCATAATGCCGGGCTTCTTGCAAAATTATTGGTGTTTGCATTATCAAGCAAACTGCTTGTACCCATATTGGCCCAACATAATTAAACATATTGTAACAATCAGTATCCTGAGGATGTTGGGGTTGACCTTGAACAGGTAATGAGACCCTAACCAGGCTCCCAGCATTTGGCCAACCATCATCGCAGCACCGGCAATCCAGATAACGTTTCCCGCCGCAATAAAAACCAGTAGCGACGCAATATTCGTCGCAAAATTCAGCGGTTTGGCGGTGGCAGTTGCTTTGATTAAATCAAGGGCGCGCAGGCTAACGCCGGATACGGCTAAAAAAGATCCGGTTCCCGGACCAAACATCCCGTCATACGCACCTATAACCGGAACAACAATATTCTTATAGGTGCTGTCGGAAATGCGCGGCTTATCCGT
Source organism: Gammaproteobacteria bacterium (assembly GCA_021151835.1). Lineage (GTDB taxonomy): Bacteria > Pseudomonadota > Gammaproteobacteria > Pseudomonadales > Cellvibrionaceae > Cellvibrio. The sequence continues at coordinate 20,147 of JAGKWO010000046.1, read as the reverse complement.
TTCCAGGTTCAGATAAGGTGCAGTAATAAAATAAGCAGCGATAATGATCAGTACCAATGGGATAATAAAACCCAGCGCTTTGGTATTGATAAATTGCACCAGCACACTGCCAATAATCGATCCGATAAATGCCATCAGCATGAGCGCTTTGATTTCCGGCCACAGAATTTTTTTGCGTTTAAATAATAAAACGCTGGCTGTGCCCGAGCCGATTGAACTTTGCAATTTGTTGGTGCCCAGTGCTGCTAGCGGTGGAACGCCGGCTACCACTAATGCGGGAACAGTAATGAGGCCACCGCCGCCGGCAAGCGTATCCAGAAAGCCGGCAAGAGCGGCAGCGAAAAATAAAAAGAGCAGTGTTTCGAATGCGAATTCCAACGTAATTTCCTAGCGCCCGTTTTCAGGGTTGTGATTGTGGTTATCCTTGTTTTTTTCGCGCTGGATTTTTTCTTGCAATCTGCTCCAGATGGCTTCCGTGTCTACAGTGTTGTCATTTATTGCAATGTGTTTGGTGACGGCTCGGGTGATTTTTAAATGCCGCACAAAACGACGGCAATTGGCGCACATCATCAGATGTAAACGAATTTTCCAGGTTAGAAGAGTGCCAGTGTCTTTATCCAGGTACTGGCTGGCAAGTGTGGCAACCTGTTTGCAACTTAACATGAGCCAGTCTCCTGATAGCGATCTATCACTTGCATCAATGTCAGGCGTGCCCGATGTACCAGGACGCGAACATTGGCGGCGCTGACATTGAGAATGCTACAAATATCGTCAAATGATTGTTGTTCTATATCGCGCAAAATAAACGCCGCTTTCTGTGCAGGGGGAAGTTGGTTTAATGTTTTGTTGATGCACACCTGTAATTGTTTTTCTTCCAGTAAGGCTTCAGGGGATTCATTGCTCCATGATGTAATCGCGTGTTGCCAATGCCCGTTATCCTTGAAACGGGTGTTGTCCAGATAACTGCCAGGGGTTTCACCATCCAATTGTTCCAGTGAAACCATCCGCGACTCCTTACGCAAGCGCGCTTTGGCCTGGTTACTGACAATAGTGAGCAGCCAGGTTTTCAACGAGGCGCGTTTTTCAAAGCCGGCAATATTTTTATAAACGGACACCCAGGATTCCTGCACTATTTCATCGGCAAATACATCGCCCACGATGGCGCGGGCAATACTCAGCATGAGTGCCTGGTATTGGCTTATCAGGTAACGAAACGCTTTATCGTCACCAGCAATAAGCAAGGTGATTAATACATTTTCATCCATGGGATTAATGACGCCGCACGTAAACAAGGAGAAGAATTAGCGGCAAGCTTAGCATTCCTGTTTAGTGGCCGGTAAGCTGGCGATCATTTTTTTATTTTGCAATGTGCGTGCGCACCAATAATCAAGGCTGTGGTATTTGCCTGCACCCAATCCGATCAATGCCAATAACATAATCAAATAGGTTGTGGCGAACTCTATACCGTTATTCAAAATGACAAATTTTCCGCTGGATGTTAGCCATTCGTAATCGCCGTGCGCTTGCAAAATATGGCGGGCTTGCGCAAGTTTTTCCGGCGCAGACAGTACGTGTGAATTGGCAAACGGCGCTTGTGCATCGGCAATTGCCTGCCAACCATTGTCCCAATGGACGCTGGTGATCGCGACTAACATGGTAATAATTAACGGAATGGAAATCAGGCGGGTCATCAATCCCAGGGTTAGTAATATCGCCCCGGCTAATTCGGTTGCGGTTGCGAGTGCTGCCATCAACCAGGGAAAGGGCAGGCCGAGGCCCCAATCTGAATTGCCAAACCAGCTTACCGTGTCTCCAAATGAATTGAATTTGTTAATACCTGCCATCCAGAAAATTGGCGCGAGGTAAAGGCGCAAACCAAGACTGGCCAGGTTTTGGCTGCCGTTGATTAACAATTGAAAGGCGTAAGCGGGATTGTGTGTAATCATAAGCACCTACAGGGCCACTAAAAATATTGTGAACCTGTAGATGCAGCAGCAATGGATTTGTTACAGCTTATTGTTGCGGGTTTTCAGTTTCTTTTTTCAGTGCTTCATCCAGATCGAGTTGGTCCTGGTCAATTACCGGGGCGGTATGGCGGACTTTTTCATCTACCTTCTGTCTGGCGGTATCTTTTTTCTGTTCAACGCTTGAATCAATTTTTTGTTTCACCGTTTCACCGGTGGCTTCAAGCGGGTTTTCGATAATTTTTTGGGCGTTTTCCAGTGCCTTTTGTTTTTCCGTGAGTGTTTCTTTAACGGCTTGGGCTTTGTCGTAGGCAGTTTGTAATTCTTTCGGTAGTACCGGGGTAATTTTTTCCTTGGCGCCTTCAATTTGCTCCGAGAAAATTTGCGGTGTGCCATCTTTAATCAGCATCACCGCCATCTGGTTGGTGTCCGCGTTCCAGATCATGCCTGCTTTATCGGTTACCGCCTGGACCTGGGCCGGGGCATAACGTGAAGCGACATAGAAGAGCGCGCCTTCCTGCTGGATGGTTTGTGCGGTACGCAACAGCTTCATGGTGGGTTCGTATTTGTCGCCCAGCAGTTTGGTCATCCGGTCTTTAACCATAGGTGTTTCAAAAAGGTTAACTTCATTGGGATCAAACCCCACCAGTGGCTTTAAAAATGACCACATCAATTTGCTTTGTAGCTGGTTGCCGATCAGGAGCGATGACACACACGCAGAAAGAAATAAACAAATCACGGCGATAGTGGCAACTTTGGTAATACGCATAAAAAACTTCCGCAGGTGTTGGAATGACTAAACAAGGGGCGCAAATTGTGCGTGAACTGGTTGCTGGCGTCCAGTTATGCATTGGAATTGCAGCCAAATTGGCTTTGGCTGGTTATAATTCGGTGGCGGCAACTGACCTTGCCGCTTTTACCATCCTACCGATGAATGGTCATTGATGATAAGTGATCATTGAATAGTAGGGAAAACATCTGCTATCACAAGGAATGCATTGTGAAAATATTAGTTGCTATCAAGCGTACAGTGGACCCGAATGTGCGCGTGCGCCCGCTCCCGGATGGCAGTGGAATGGATATCGCCACTGCCAAAATGGCAATAAATCCCTTTTGTGAAATCGCTGTCGAAGAGGCCATCCGCCTGAAAGAGCAGGGCATCGCCACTGAAGTGGTGGTCGCCAGTGTTGGCCCGGTTGTGGTCCAGGAGCAACTGCGTGCCGCATTGGCACTTGGCGCTGACCGGGCAATCCACATCAACACAGATGAAGCACTTGAACCCCTGTCAATTGCCAGGTTACTTAAGGCTATCGTGGTACAGGAACAGCCGGGATTGATCCTCCTGGGCAAGCAATCGATTGATGGCGATCACAACCAAACCGGGCAAATGCTGGCGGCGTTATGCAATTATCCTCAGGGAACCTTTGCCTCCAAAATCCGGTTGATAGGGGAGGAAATTCATGTAACGCGCGAGCTGGATAGCGGATTGCAAACCCTGGCGCTGCGTCTTCCCGCCGTGGTTACCACCGATTTGCGCCTCAACCAACCGCGTTTTCCCACCATGCCTAACATTATCAAGGCACGGCAAAAGCCGCTTGTTGTAGTGGTTCCTGCGGATTTGGGTGTGGCTTTTAACCAGCGCGTTATCACTGAATCACTTGTCGCGCCCAAATCGCGTCCGGCAGGTATAAAGGTGAATACTGTGACCGAGCTGCTGGAAAAGCTTCGCACGGAGGCGCGGGTTCTATGAATAAGGTAAAGGTATTGGTCATTCTGGAACCGGCCGATGATGGACTTGGTGTTGCCAATGAGCAGGTGTTGGGGGCGGTGGACTGCCTGCGTCAGCAGCAAGCGCTGGATTGTGACCTGGTGCTGTGCGGGGGAACTGCATTGCAGGTGGCGGCGGCGCTTGCTGTCGCTAATGCAGGGCAAGTGATTTGCGCGGATCATTTGCCGGATTCCCTCGTCGAAACCCTCGCCCCCTGGCTGGCAAATCTCGCCACTTCTTATGATTATCTGTTTATCGCCTCCAGCTCGTTTGGCAAAAATCTCCTGCCACGTCTGGCGGCGTTGCTGGATAACCAGCCAATCACCGATGTGATTGCCATCAAATCTGCCAATCACTTCCAGCGTCCGGTCTATGCCGGCAGTGCTATTGCCAATGTACACACTGAACAGCGCCAAATATTACTGGGTATTCGCACCAGTGCATTTGACGCTGTAGCGCCCGGCCCGTCGTCTGCCCGGCAATTGATTGTTCCGGGGCCCGCTGTGCAGCATCTGAGCCGGCTCATCAGTGAAGAAACGGTTGTGCTTGAGCGACCTGAACTAACGGCTGCCCGGATTGTGGTCTCCGGGGGAAGGGGGCTGCAGAACCGCGAAAATTTTGCGTTGCTTTACACGCTTGCGGATAAACTCGGCGCCGCGGTAGGCGCATCGCGCGCCGCAGTAGATGCGGGGTTTGTTGCCAATGATGTGCAAGTGGGACAAACCGGAAAAGTCATCGCGCCGGATTTGTATATCGCCATAGGAATTTCCGGGGCGGTCCAGCATCTGGCGGGGATGAGCGAAGCGCGTGTGATTGTGGCGATCAATAAAGACCCGGAGGCGCCCATATTTGAAGTGGCCGACTATGGTTTGGTGGCTGACTTATTTGATACCTTGCCCGAGTTGATAAAACAATTGTGACAATCCCTTGTTCAGAAACCGCTCCAAAGCCACCGTTCCGGTGGCTTTTTATTGTCAATCAGGTTAGTCGCCATCAGTTTATTATGAATCGCTGAAATACCGCTATTAACGCTAAACTTGAATACGGGTTTTCGTTAGAATGGCGCCCCGGTTTTCCTTCCCGGTGCGGGGACCTGCTAAGGTTCCCCTATCCAGGCGTATTTAATCCTTTCAGGCGAAATCAACGATGACAATGGAACAATTTGAATCCCTTGCTATGTATATCTGTGGCGGCGGGTTAATTATCTTTATGTTTTTTATTGTGTGGGATCTGGCAAAAAAATCCAAAGCAGGCAAGTTTGGGACTTTTGTGCTTTTCGGCGTGTTAGGTTTTGCGATTATGGTGTTTGTAATCAAGGAAGTTTTTGTACACCTGCTGGGGTAATTGCCCTAACGTATTTCATTAAAAATAACCGGACAACCTATGTTTTATTTTTTTGTTCCTGCGAGCAAAGTCCAGAAAGACCGCGCCATTATGCGTGAGACGGATGCGCGCGTTGCCAAATACAGCCGGCGCGGTTTGATCCTTAATTTTTTGGTATTTGTACTTTGCCTGGCCTTTGGTGATTTTGAAAAAAAGGAACACAACACCGCCATCGTTTTAGTAACGGGTTTGTTGTTGGTGACATTAGTCCGCAGTTATTACTTATTCCGTTTTGACGCACTTTATGCGCGCGCACCGGCACGGTGGCGCAACCAATATTTTTTTGCCTCGTGCCTGGGCGCTGCCTGGTGGAGCGTAATCCTGGTAACCCTGACCTGGGTGCAGGGCATGCGCGATGAAACACTGGTGATGTGGCTTTATTCCGTGGTGTTTTATTCAAGCGTTGCCAATGTCTTTGCACCTTACCGTCATTTTTTATCCCTGTACCTGGCCATCGGGCAAATCCCCGCAGCAATTACGGCGATTTTTTTGGGCGATGCCGAGGGTGTTTTGTATGGCTGCATCATGTTGGTGTTTTATACGATGTTGTCGCACCAGGGGAAGGTAACATCACTTGCTTATTGGGAACGATTGGAAGCGCATTACTCACTGCGCGAGCGTGCACAAGGGTTGGAAAATGAAAAGCGCAGTTCGCAAGCCCAAATTGAATTGAAAAATGAATTCCTGGTCAATCTTGGCCAGGAAATTCGCTCCTCGATTAGCGATGTCATGAGCACCTTGTCATTAATCGATGACAGCCAACTCTCTGAACATCACCGCGAATTATTGACCACCGCCAATAAAGCCGCAGGCCGGCAAATCGACCTTGTCAATAACGTGGTGGATTTTTCCAAAATCACCACCAAAACCCTGGTGCTGGAAGAAGTGGAATTCGATCTGCGCCGGACGTTGGAAAAGTTTGTGCAGGATTTTACGCTTGATGCGCATCAACAAGGTATTGAGCTTTACTACATGTTTGATCCGAATATGCCGTTGCGGGTGAAAGGCGATGTGGCGCGGTTGAATCAGATATTAGCTACCTTGCTGAATCACACACTTAAAGCCAGCCGTATCGAGCATGTGTTTATTGAGGCGCGTTTTCACCAGGAGCAGGATGACTTTGGTGAGTTGCAAGTCATCCTCAGCGATAGCGAGAAAAATGTGGCGGGCGAGAATGATCCCGAAGCGCAGGAAAGCGAACATAACGGAATCGGGTTGGCAATTTGTAAGGGCCTTGCAGAATGTATGGGCGGGAGCATCCATCTGCGGGAAAATAAAAATCGTGGCAACCGTATTTTTATTAATGTTGCGTTGCAGGTGGTTTCCCACGATGAGCGCCGTTTTGGTTCTGAACAAAAATTACGCGGCAAGCGCGCCCTGTTGGTTGATCTGCCGGATAGCAATGCCAACGCCTTAGCCGATGAAATAAATGCCTGGGGCATGAGCACGCAGATTGTTGCAGGGCAGGAGCAAGCGGTAAGTCGGTTGATTGAACAGGCCGGTGCCGGAACCCCTTTTGATTTGGTCCTGATTTTTACCAAGCTCAATAATATGAATGGATTGGCGTTGTCGCGCGAGATAGTGTCCCACCCTGAAATAGCAGCGGTAAAACAAATTATCGCGATGAGTATTTTGCAAAGCGATAGCCCGGAAATGAAATTGCATTTGCGCAGCTATCCGCAGGTTTGCGTAATTGAAAAGCCGATCATGCGCAAACGTTTGTTTGATGCATCAGTACAAAAATTATTGAGCTCCGATAGCGATGATGAACGCAAGCCATCCGAGAAAGAAACTTCCGCAAGCATCACCGTTCCACGGGTATTGTTGGTAGAAGACCATCGCGTTGATCAGATGGTAATAAGTGCCATGCTGAAAAAACTGGGCTGCTATGTACAAATCGCCCACACCGGCCTGGAGGCAGTGGAAATTGTCGAACAGGAGCGTTTTGATTTGGTGCTGATGGATTACGACATGAAGGAAGCTGACAGCTTGCTGGCTACGCAGAAAATCCGCCAGCAGGAGCGCGCAACACACAGCACCCGCTACTTGCCGATAGTGGCGGTAACTGCGGCACAAACCGAAAGCGACCATGATCAATACCGGGCCGCGGGAATGGATGACTATATCGCCAAGCCCATTCGTTATGATGATCTGGAGGCGCGCTTGCAGCGCTGGCTGGAAAAAGAATGATGCATGTTCAGAAAAGAAGCGTTTAGCAGGGTAAACCTGCAGGCTAGCACGGAATGCCGCTGATAAACTCAGCGGCATTTTTATTTAGAATAACAAATCGGTCTGTTGTTAATCCGGCGCGACTTGCCGCACAACTGCTAGACTTGAAACAGGCACTACTACAACGATAAAGGTTCAGCTATGCATCTCTGCACTGAGTATTCCAAAAATTATCCTGCTGGAAAAAAAATAAATTATCTGCTTTTGGTATTACTTTTATTACTGTTCGTATTGACGGGTTGTGATAACAATAGCAACACCCGTACTGCACCAAACCAGGATCAGCAATCCGACGCTGCTCAGCACAGTTTAAGCGGTGCACGTATCCTGGTGTTTAGTAAAACCTCGGGCTTTCGCCATGAGTCTATAGCTGCCGGCATCGCTGCCTTGCAAAAACTGGCCGGGCAAAAACAATTTACCTTGATCGCGACAGAAGATGCCGCCCAATTTACCGATGCGAATTTACGCCAGTTCAATGCCATTATTTTTTTAAATACCACCGGTGATATTCTGGATGATGCACAACAGTTGGCGATGGAACGTTTTATCCAGGCTGGCGGCGGTTTTGTCGGCATCCATTCAGCAACCGACACAGAATGGGAAGGCGACTGGTTCTGGTATCGCAATTTGGTGGGTGCAGTATTCAAAAACCATCCCAATCAGCCGAGCAACGTGCAAACTGCAACGGTAACTATCACCGATAAAAACCATCCATCGACCAAAGAATTGCCCGATTCATTTTCACTTGCTGATGAGTGGTATAACTACCGCGATATTTACGAATTTATTCACGTGCTGGCCAAGGTGGATGAAAGCACCTATCAAGGCGGCGAACATAATCACGATCACCCGATTTCCTGGTATCACGAATACGATGGTGGCCGCGCGTTTTATACCGGGCTGGGCCACACCGATGAAACCTTTTCCAATCCGCAATTCTTGCAACATTTACTCGGCGGTATTAGTTATGTTGTTGGCCTGAATCATCGCCCCGGTTTCCAGCCGCGCCTGGATTACACCAATGTGCGTCCTGAAGATAATCGCTTTATTAAAAAAACGCTGGTAGAAAAACTTGATGAGCCGGTTAAGCTGGCGTTTTTTCCTAATGGCGATGCACTCATTGCATTGCGTCCCGGCCGCTTCCAGCGAGTGGAGTACACCACTGGCCAGCTCAGTGATGCGGGCACATTGACGGTGGGTTATGACAAGTTCCTGGAGCTCGGTTTGGTTGGTGTGGCCGTAGACCCCGACTTTGCCAACAACCAATGGATTTACGCCGCGTTTACCGTTGCCCGGGAAATTGATGGAAAAAAACAATTAAGCCAACGCCTGGCGCGCTTCAAATGGAGCAACCAGCAAGTTGATGCAGCTACCGAACAAATATTATTGGAATACCCGATTGATACGAATTGTTGCCACACCGGTGGTGACATCCAGTTTGGCGATAATGGCGAATTATTTTTCTCTACCGGTGATAACACTAACCCGCACGATCAGGATGGTTACGCACCGGTCGATTTTCGTCCGGATATGAAAAAGAATGACGCCTTGCGTGGCGCCGGTAATACCATGGATTATCGCGGCAAGGTGTTACGCATTAAACCCAGGGCTGATACCGGGTATGAAATTCCGGCAGGTAATTTATTTACTGATCCCGCCGAGGGGCGCCCGGAAATTTATGTAATGGGCGCGCGCAATCCTTACAGCCTGACATTCGATAAAAAAGCGGGCAGTTTGTTTTATGGCGATGTCGGGCCGGATGCCAGTAAAGACTCTGAGCAAAAAGGTTCACAGGGTTACGACGAAATCAATCGGGTAACCGCAGCGGGTAATTTTGGCTGGCCATTAGTAATTGGTAAAAATCGTCCTTACAATTATTTTGATTACGTCAATAAAAAACCGGGAGAACAGGTTGATCCTGCTGCGCCTGTTAATAACTCACCGCACAATACCGGCGCAAAAAAACTGCCACCAGCGCAACCGGCTTTTATCGCCTACCCCTACGGAATTTCCGATGAATTTCCGGAAATGGGCACTGGCGGACGCACCGCTATAGTTGCCGATGTTTATCACGCCGAGGATTATCCTGCCTCGGTAAACCGTTATCCCGCTTATTACAACAATAAATTATTTATTGTCGATTTCATGCGTACCTGGGTTAAAGCTGTGAGCTTTGATGAGCAAGGGCGCGTCCAGAAAATTGAACCCTTTGCACCGCAAATTAATTATGCATTACCAATAGATGCGCGTTTTGCTCCCGATGGAACCTTCTATGTACTTGAGTACGGGATGTCCTGGTTCACGGGTAACCCCGATGCGCGGTTAGCGCGCATTGAATATGTTGGTGCGGGTAACCGCCCTCCGGTTGCAGATATTCAGGTTGATAAAGCGCAAGCGGGAATTCCAGCGCAAATTCACGCTTCCGCCAAAAAATCCCTTGACCTTGATGGCGATAAAATCCAGTACGATTGGAAGTTGCAATGTGCCGATAACAATTGCCCTGAAATCAAATTAGGCAATGCACCGGAAATTACTGCAACTATTCAGCAATCAGGCAATTATCAATTGGCTCTCGCCGTGACTGATAACCATGGCGCAACAACGTCGGTCACCCAGGCACTGGTGATTGGTAATGAACCGGCAACGATTCAGCTGCAAGCAGCAGCCAATAAAAGTTTTTACTGGCCAGACACACGCAAATACGCCTATGAATTTTTAATCCACGATAAAGAGGATGGGGCGGTTACTGCGATTGAAAACAACAACCCGTTTATTCAATTTTCCTATCAAGCCCCGGTAGCGGAAAAAAGTGTGGGGCACCAAAGTGTAGGTTTGGTAGATCAGGGTAAAGCGTTGGTAGATGCCAATAGTTGCCTGGGCTGCCATAAAATTGAGGAGAAAATGGTTGGTCCGGCATTTCGCGATGTGGCAAAAAAATACCAGAAAGATAAGAAAGCACTTAACTATCTCGTCAATAAAATTGGCAATGGTGGCAGTGGTGTGTGGGGCGAAATGAATATGCCGGCATTCTCGGGTTTGAGCGAGGCAGACCGTACTGCGCTGGCTACCTATGTATTGTCCCTGGCGGATGTAAAGTTGCCTGAATCAATGTCCCTTGCTGGCACTGCGGAATTAAAGTTCCACGCAAAAAATGCCCCTGTGGCCAATGAACCTTACAAAACGACCGGTGAAGCTTATGTATTTGCCGTGAGTTACACAGACAAAGGGGCTAACTCAATTGCACCGATCAAAGTGCAGAAAGAATTTACCTTCATTCCTGCGCGACTGGATTTTGCCAGCGTAGTGACCCCTGCTGCGTTGGGTAAAGGGGTTAGCCAGGATAAATATAAAGAAAAAGATGTACTGAAATTTACCGCCAGCGAAAATTGGGCAGGGTTTAATTCCGGTAATTTTGATTTAACCGGAATCAGCGCATTGAAACTGGGAGCTTATTTTTTACAGGAGGCGGCGCCGTGGAAAATAGAAGTTTATCGCGCAAATGCTGCGGGCGAATTGCTGGGTAGTATTACGGTGAAATCAGATACCTTGTGGGATTACACACGAATTAATATCCCGTTAGCCAAACCGGTAAATGATTTCACAGATATTTTTATCCGCGTAAAAGTGGAAGGCAAAACCGCGGGAGAGCTACGCCTGGTGGATATTGAATTCGAGAAGTAAATTCAATATCAGGATCTGTTGTAAAACGAAATAGCGAAATGGATTCGCTATTTCGTTGGCGCGATCACCTTTTATAAGCCGCCGTGGGTTAATTTTTCCGGATTCAATAGTTGTTGCAATTCTTCGCGCGAATAACCGGTTTCCTCTTGTGCAACATCAATAATTGCCCGGCCTTCCTTGTAAGCTTTTTTTGCAATCGCCGCTGCTTTTTCATAGCCGATCAATGGATTTAACGCGGTGACCAAGATCGGGTTTTGCGCGAGTGCCTTGTTCAGGTTGGCGTGGTTGACCTGGAAACTGACAATAGTTTTATCGGCCAATTCATTGCTGGAGTTGCTGAGTATCTCAATTGATTGCAATAAGTTGTAGGCGATTAGCGGCAGCATTACATTTAACTGGAAATTGCCGGACTGTCCTGCAATTCCAATACTGACATCATTACCCATCACCTGCGCGGCGGCCATGCATACGGCTTCGGGGATTACCGGGTTTACTTTGCCCGGCATAATGGATGAACCGGGTTGTAATGCTTGCAATTGGACTTCACCCAACCCGGCGAGGGGACCGGAGTTCATCCAGCGCAAATCGTTGGCAATTTTCATCAAGCTTACTGCCAGGGTTTTTAACTGGCCGGAAATTGCGACAGCGGTATCTTGCGCGCTCATGTGCGCAAAAAAGTTATCGGCGGGAACAAACGTCAGGCCAGTGCTTTCACTTAATTGTTGCGCCAGCTTTTCGGCAAACTGCGGATGCGCATTAATGCCGGTGCCTACCGCAGTACCGCCTTGCGCGAGTTTTAATAATTGGGGCAGGGCCGTTTGCAAACGCACGTAATTACTTTCAATCTGGCTGGCCCAGCCGCTGATTTCCTGGCCAAAAGTCAGGGGCATGGCATCCATTAAGTGAGTGCGCCCGGTTTTTACGACATCAGTTAATGCCTCGGCTTTACCAAGCAAACTCGTGTGCAATTCTTCCAGCGCCGGATAGAGCTGTTGCTTCAGCGCCAGGGCTGCACTGATATGAATTGCACTGGGAATGGTATCGTTACTGCTTTGGCTCATGTTGACGTGATCATTGGCGTGCACTTTTTGCCCGGCAAGGTCACTGGCGATATGGGCGATCACTTCATTCACATTCATATTGGTGCTGGTGCCCGAGCCCGTTTGAAACACATCTACCGGGAATTGGTCCACGTAATGCCCGGCCAGCAGGCTGTCGCAGGCGGCACAAATGGCCCAGGAGATGTCTTCATCCAGTAACCCAAGTTCACGATTGGTCAGCGCTGCTGCCTTTTTGATATGAACCACCGCATGGATAAAACGCGGGGGCAGGGTAAGAGTACTGATAGCAAAGTTATCCAGTGCGCGCTGGGTCTGGGCGCCATACAATGCGGTTTTAGGTACCTGCACTTCCCCCATACTGTCGTGTTCAATGCGAAACTCAGTCATACATTCTCCTCCGGACTACTGACATCGGATGTCATTAAGAGTAATTAGGCTGGTGATGGTTTCATAGTCTAGTTGTCAAAACAGTGGAGCATCCGGCAATTCAGTACTCGGGGCGGGATTTTCGCTACAATCCCGGTTTATTTGTCTGTACCACTTCCATTATCGAGAAATTATGTCCAAACAATTTGTCGTAAATAGCCAATTTGCGCCTGCTGGCGATCAACCCACCGCGATTGAAGGCCTGGTGCAAGGCATAGAGGCCGGCCTCAAACACCAAACCCTGTTAGGTGTCACCGGTTCCGGTAAAACATTTACGGTTGCCAATGTGATTGCAAAAATCCAGCGCCCGACATTGATTATGGCGCACAACAAAACCCTGGCAGCACAACTCTACGGTGAATTTAAAGAATTCTTTCCCAATAATTCGGTGGAATATTTCGTTTCCTATTACGACTATTACCAACCTGAAGCCTATGTACCTTCGTCCGATACTTTTATTGAAAAAGATTCTTCGGTAAATGAACACATTGAGCAGATGCGGTTGTCGGCAACCAAATCCTTAATGGAACGCAAGGATGCGATTGTCGTGGCGACAGTCTCTGCTATTTACGGTTTGGGCGATCCCGAATCCTATATGAAAATGTTGTTGCATATTGTGCGTGGCGACAAAATTGACCAGCGCCAGATTTTGCGTCGCCTCGCTGAATTGCAATATACCCGCAATGATATGGATTTTGCGCGCGCGACTTATCGCGTGCGTGGTGAAGTTATTGATATTTATCCCGCCGATTCCGATATGGAAGCAGTGCGGGTGGAATTATTTGACGATGAAGTCGAGCAAATTTCCGTGTTCGATCCACTCACCGGTGAAGTTCTGCACAAAGTTGCACGCTACACCATCTACCCCAAAACCCACTATGTAACGCCGCGCGAAACAGTGTTGGAGGCGATTGAAAATATCAAGGAAGAATTGCGTACCCGCTTGGAATACTTGCGTGAAAACAATAAATTGGTTGAAGCGCAACGGCTGGAACAGCGCACGCGTTATGATCTGGAAATGATGCAGGAGTTGGGTTACTGCAACGGTATTGAAAACTATTCACGCTTTTTATCCGGGCGTGCTCCCGGTGAACCACCGCCGACATTATTTGATTATTTGCCCCAGGATGCGCTGTTAGTCATCGACGAAAGCCACGTGACTATTCCGCAAATCGGAGCAATGTATAAAGGCGATAGATCGCGCAAGGAAACCTTGGTTGAATACGGATTCCGTTTGCCTTCCGCACTGGATAATCGCCCGATGCGTTTTGATGAATGGGAACGCATCGCACCGCAAATGATTATGGTCTCTGCCACGCCGGGCAAATATGAAGCGGAGAATCAGGGGCAAGTAGTAGAGCAGGTTGTACGTCCAACCGGTTTGATTGACCCGATTATTGAAATTCGCCCGGCAACAACACAAGTGGACGATGTGCTTTCTGAAATTCGTTTACGTGTAGAGAAAAATGAACGTGTTTTAATCACCACGCTCACCAAACGCATGGCCGAAGACCTGACGGAATACCTTGGTGAACATGGTGTGCGTGTGCGCTATTTGCACTCGGATATCGATACCGTCGAACGTGTGGAAATTATCCGTGACCTGCGTCTTGGTCAATTCGATGTACTGGTTGGTATCAATTTGCTGCGCGAAGGTTTGGATATGCCGGAGGTATCGCTGGTAGCAATTCTGGATGCGGATAAAGAAGGCTTTTTGCGTTCGGATCGCTCGCTTATCCAGACGATTGGCCGTGCCGCGCGTAACGTAAACGGTAAAGCAATCCTTTATGCCGATAGAGTTACCGGTTCCATGCAACGCGCAATCGATGAAACTGATCGCCGTCGCCAGAAACAGATTGAGCATAATTTGAAACATGGCATCACACCGCAAGGCATCAACAAAAATATCACCGATATACTTGAAGGCTCAGTGGTTCCCGGTGCTGGTGGCCGCGGTGCCCGCAACAAAGCCATGGCTATCGCCGAGCGACAAACCAAGTATAAAGTGGAGGTTAACCCTAAAGATATTTGGAAAACTATCGAGCTTTATGAAAAACAAATGTTCCAGGCGGCGAAAGATCTTGAGTTTGAAGTAGCTGCCAAATTGCGCGACGAGATTGAAAAATTGAAGAAACAAGCCATGTAGCTTTTGGTGTGATATATTTTCACCCCCTATTTTTTAATCAAGGAGTGCATTGAGTGAAAAGAGTTATGTCGTTATTGTCAATTCTTTTATTAATGGTTTCTGTGTCTGCTATGGCAGCTGACCCTATTCAGGATTTGATTGATGTGGCGGTTCCGGTAAATATCGATGGCAAGCAGCCTGGCCTGGAAGAAGTCAAGGCTGCTGTTATTTCCGGTTGCCGTAAAAGAGGTTGGATTCCAGTAGTTTCCGGTCCTAATCAAATTACCGCGAAACTGGATGTTCGCTCAAAACATTTTGCAGAAGTAGACATAACCTATAACGTTAATACGTATTCAATAGTGTATAAATCATCCACTAACCTGGACTACAACGAAGAAAAAAGAAAGATTCATAGAAATTACAATAAATGGGTTTCAATGCTTTCTTCCACCATTCAAAGAGAATTTGGTGTTAATGCCCAGGGGTTTTAACGTCGGCTTTTACAGTAGCTTAGGCAATAAAAGGGCGCAATTAGTTGCGCCCTTTTTTGTTTGTAGCAATTGATTATGGTGTTTCATAATCAATCTTTAAAATCAATGTGCTTTTGCTACACCTTGCAATACTGTTGCGCTTGCTTTCTGGCTGCGGCAACTGGCAATATTTCCCAGCGACACCACGCCAACCAGACGCTTGTCACGATTCAACACCGGCAACCTGCGAAGTTGAATATCTGCCATATTTTCAGCAACGTGCTGGATATCTTCATCTTCAAAGCAATAACGTATTTTTTCGGTCATTACTTTACTGATGGGCGTTTCATGGTTTAAACCATTAGCCACAGCGCGAATAGCAATGTCACGGTCAGTAATCATCCCCACCAATCGATCTCCCTCTTTCACCAGGATTGCTCCGCAATCCGCTTTCTCCATCGCGCAAGCTGCTTCACAAATAGTGCTATCGGCAGAAAGTGTTTCAACGTTGTGGGTCATAATATCTTTAATTTTCATGGTATTTCTCCTATGAAATTAGATCATTAAAAATCCGCTACCGGATGTGTTGGTTCCACCGGGTCTGTAGGTTGGATAGGTTGCTCGGGTTCAACCGGTGGATTGGGATTGGGGACCGGATTCGGCTCAGGTATTGGCACGGGGGAAGGTTGCGGTGGATCAATAGGGTTTGGTGTGGGAGGTGTGGTTTCAGGGGGAATGCCCGGACCTTGTTGTTGACTTGTCATAAGTTGTTCCTCGTGGTGGCGATAATGTGGGATAACTGCCAATTCACCAATATGTTTCAGGTTTTATCGCCTCAGGTTTTGTAGTTAGGTTCTTCCACAAAATCACTTTGGTACGGCGAACTGGTAGGAATGTTGTTAGTGTGAAACGTATCAGCCAAATCCTGGGCCATTCTCAGGTGATGGCCAAGGTGCTCCACCGCATAAATAGCAAATTGATTTATTTCCGGATCATTCGTAGCGCCAATTTTTTTAAATAATTTCACAATATCCCTATGGACACTCAATTGATGATCTACATAACATTCGTCAAAAGAATCATCATTTCTATAAGACGCGAGATAGGGTTCTACCTCATCAAGATGCCGTTCGATTTCCGGAGTAGGGATCCCTTTGGCGCGAGCAATATCGGTAAGCTTTTGATTAAGTGCGATGTGATCGTCAATCATACGCTGGGCAAAAATTTTGATATTGGTGGAATCGGATTTTTCCAATGCGAGCTTGGAGTTCTGTATTTCCGCAAATCCTTTGTAGATTGCCTCTTCAATAAGTTGGGTAATGTTTTTGTCCTGTCGTTTAGTGATTTTTGTTAATAAAAAGCCTGCTGCAAATGCCGCTCCTATCAGCATTATTTTGTTTGCTCGCATTTTATTTTCCTCGTCTATTTTGGGTATGTATCGAGTGTGACCGTTATAAGCTAACAATGATTCAACGTATTTGCGTTTTTTGAGGAAAATAGTTGTGTCACCCAACGGGTTGTCCCGGAGGCCATACTAAGATATTGATTTCAATAAAATTGAACTATCAATGCAGAGTGCTTATCCAACCTGTCAATGGCCTTTATTATGTTATTTGCATCAGGTTTTGTTGTTTGAGGCGCAACTTATTTCGATTGTTTCCAGTTGTTTTGATCGTTTTTTGTTTTGATTGCTTCTTGTTTTGATTTTTACCGGGCAGGTGCCAATTATGGTTTTACATCACAAAATTCGGCAATGGGCATCCATTTTTCGCGACACCTTTTTTCAATGGTTAGAGCGTGAGCCCTTCAGGAACAGTGCGGTAATTTCCTTTTACACCATCTTCTCGCTGCCGGGTTTGCTAGTCATCATTATCAATCTGGCAGGTTATTTCTATGGGCAAGAAGCTATTACACGCCGTATTAGTGCTGAAATTGAGGGGATGATTGGCGGAAACACAGCGAAAGATATCGAAGCAATAATTGCCAATGCCAGCGTACACCGGGATTTTACCTTTGCCTCAATGGTAGGTATTGCTACGTTAATCTTTGGTGCTACCGGTGTTTTTTACCAATTGCAGCAGACATTAAATTCCATCTGGGAAGTTAAACCCTTACCCAATAGCACGGATAAAAAAATCATAAAAATGGTGTTGGACCGGGCCTCCTCATTTGGATTAATTCTTGCGGTAGGCTTTTTGCTGCTGGTGTCATTGATATTGTCAGCGGTATTAACTGTATTAAGTGGATGGGTGGCATTTTATTTCTCCGAAACTTTTAACATCCTTTTCCGTTTACTCGATCTTTCATTGTCGCTTACGGTCATAACCTTTTTATTTGCCGCTATTTTTAAATTTTTACCCGATGCCGTAATTCCCTGGCGGGATGTGTGGATCGGTGCTTTTGTAACGGCATTACTGTTTGTGCTGGCAAAATTTGCGCTTGGAATTTATTTTGGACACAGTAATCCCGCCTCCGCGTATGGTGCAGCGGGTACTATTATTTTAATTATGTTGTGGGTGTCCTATGTGGGTTTAATTGTGCTGTTCGGTGCGGAATTTACCCGTATTTATGCGGATCGCCGCGGTACCAAAATAAAACCATTGGAATTTGCAGTGTCAACATCCGCGAATGAAAATACAGGAGCTCAGGGTAATCCGGCGGCCTATGATACACCCGGTAATGATTTGGCCCCGCCGATATACCCGTTAAAAAAAGATTTGGTATTGGAGCACAGGGCTAGTGAAGCCGCTAGCCCGGTTGATAGTTCAATCAGCGGTGAAGAAGATCCCGGTGTGGGATTGGAATTTCTTGTCACCAGTAATAAGCCTGCCAAATAACGTTTCAAATTAGTAAATATTACGGCCAGGGCGCGGGATTATCATTTATATATTGCGGGCCACCTTCCTCAGGTTCTGCATCGCTTAACGGATTATTTGCCTTTATTTCGCCAGTTGCTAATTGGTGAAATTCGGTGCGGATTTTTGCAAAATCTGCATAAGCCAAATTTGCATCCGCTGACGGGCATTCCTTGACTGCCCAGGCAATGACTTCATCCAGTTTCCTATCCAGCTCCATACCAAATGCAGTTTTATCGAGTTTTCCAGTCATGGGAGATGCTCCACTTATTTGTCGTTGATGGAATCAGGTTTGATCGGGCTGTTCAGGTTCTGTTGAGCCTTTTGCCTCAGATGGATCTATTGATCTTTTTTCGTGTGGATGATTATTTTCTTTTTCTGCCATCGATATTGCCAATTGCCAGTGCCTGGCAGATTGCCCTTCAGGTTTGCCCTCGGACAACCAAAGATAATACGCCAGCTCCTGCACATGTTGCTGATGGGTAATCACGGTATACCTCCTGATAAAAATTAAGGCAAAGGCCTTCATTGTTGATTTACAGGATTAGAGCCCATGCGCTGTGAAAAATTCACAGCGCATGGGTGAGTAATTTACTTCCCGGCAATTGGCTTACAAAAATCTCCGCCCGAAGCGACTATTCGCCATTTATAAATTCCCTAGAATGGCCTCCATAGCGATGCAAGTGCGCGCTACGCGGAGTTGATCAGCCTGTTGTGAAATGGTTTTTATGACGGTTAATCGACAACAAATCACCCACTCATATTTTTGGATTTATAAGGATGTTGCTATGAAAGCTCTTCGTACTTTAACTCGTATTGTTTTACTGTCCTCGGTGTTGTCTTCAGTATCGGCGTTGGCAATTGATTTCCCTTTACGCGCAGATGATCTGAACCTGAATCATCGCTATACCACCAATACCCATTGGTCTGGCGGGGCACAGGCAGAGGCCCTGGATATCGTTGCCCGTCGCCATATCGGTAATGGTAAATGGGATTCCCTCAAAACGGATGGGGCGGATAAAAAAGTCAATTCCAACTACATTATTTACGGTGCAAAAATCCGTGCAATGGAAGATGGCACCGTAGTTAATTGCTGGCGCAACGCACCGCAAAATACTCCCGGCTCCAATCACGCTAAAGTGGCCGAAGGCTACATTGCTTACGCGGGAAATTATTTGTATGTACGCCATGATGACGGCAATTATGCCCTCTATGCCCATGCACAACCCGGCTCAATTCCTACCACGTTGTGTCCACATAATGCGACTTACAATTCCAAAGCCGAACCGGGATATGTATTGAATGGTGATGGCGGCGTTAGCAACGGTGCACGAATTACCAAAGGGCAGGTGCTGGGCCTGGTGGGTAATGTCGGTAATTCATCCGGACCGCATTTGCATGTGCACATGCAAACCTCGGGCAACCTGCCGGTTAAAATGAAATTTGATCACGGCCAAACTACCCCGTTTACCAACGAGACGGCTTCTGTGAATGCCACCTGGACGTTGTTGAAAGGTAAAGCCTTACCGGCCGGTGAAGTAATGGTTTGGGCGCCGCACTCAGTGGCTTATTGGACTGTGAATAATATACCTGATGAGCGCATGCAAGCCTGGTTCAACCATTTCGCCGATTCCGGTGTAATGCCCAATGTTTATGCATGCACTGACAATGGCCAAATTTATAATACTGGCTGGGTTCCATCGAGCGGTTCCTGGTATGCCTTCCACGGCATGTCGTTGACAGCATTCAACAACAAGTCGACTGAGCTGGCCAACCTGGGTTACACCCGCTATGGCTGGTGGTACTGTGGTTCTGTTTATACTGGAATCTGGCGTAAATAATTTTACGATTGATGCAACTGTAAAAGGAATTTGCAATAGAAGGAGCTAGCTTGTAATAGAGGGAGTTTGTAACAGAAGGAGTTGTGAATAACGTTGCAAAAAAAAGGTTGGTTATCTGAAAGTAGCCAACTTTTTTTTTTGCAGTAATTCATCGCCCTGGCTTCACTAATAATTCTTTTATTCATAAAAGTTCCAGCTCTCTTCCATTCGGGTTCTGACCACGCACCAGGTTATGTCACCCCACCATTCAATTCGTAGCACAATTTATTAGTCACTATCGACTTTTTATATACACGCTTGCGCACTGTGTATATCTGTGTATACTGTGCATATCGTATATATAC
>JAGKWO010000045.1 GCA_021151835.1 Gammaproteobacteria bacterium | reverse complement strand
ATTTTGTATAATTTATGAATGTTACGTCTTTATTTTCATTTAAAGTTTCTAATTTATTTACCAGATCAACTAAAAATTGATATTCCTTTTTCTCTACAAAATCGTTTTTCCCTATCCACCTTTTATAGAAATTGAAGGACCCAACGATAACCAATTGAAACCTAGCTCGACTGAGCATAACGTTGAAAAGCTGCTCATCAAGAAAGAAACCAAACGCACCACGCGCAGTATCCTTAATATTATTTCTTACCATTGAAAGAATAACCAAGTCTGCCTCTGCTCCTTGAAAACTATGAATGGTACTGCAAAAGCTATCGTGATCATCTGGTTTTGAAAAAGATGTTAAGTGAGATAATTCACCAGATAGCTCACTACGAATTTCATTTTCGATCATGATTTTCTGGCTAGAATAAGCGGTAAGAATTGCTAATTTCGGCTTTTTGTCTAGATGTTTGGGTCTCAACGATTTTAGTATTGTGATTATGGCTTCGCATTCTTTGCTGTTTGTCCAGCGAGGCTCATCTTTGAATTCTGTTGCATATTGTTTTTGCATAACATCAGGAAGGTCGATCCAAACGATAGGCTTTGATTGATTTAGCGTGTCAGGATATTCCCAAAAAAAAGGCCTTTCATTTTTTTGAAAAAAATCAGTTGTCGCTTTCGCACTTGTTAATTTATTTAATGACTTTCCCCTATCGGGATTGTAAAAAATATCAGAAGTAATGTCTGCAATTAAAGGATGCATACGATATTGTTCAGTCAACATGCTGGCAATTGGCTTGTGATTTGATTGCAATCCTAGAGCAGCTATTCTCTTGGCTCGTTCATCTTCTATTTTTATCAGCATTTCAAACAAAAGATGTGTTTTAGCTGCTGAGCTTCCAATTTTCTTTAACGCAATAGCTTTATCAGGGCCGATTCTTCTCAGTTCTTCGATGCGCGAACCAGTCGAGTCACCCTTAACGGGTCGTTTTTTCCCATCAACGGCAGATTGAATTGCTGAATATAATTTTTCAGGATTATCTAAAATTCTTTGAACTTCCTTTGAGCGATGTGGTGGTAATTGCAAATGATCGCCAATCATGAGTTTCCTGTGCGATAACAACAAAGGGCTTATTAACTCAATACCTGTAACCTTGCCTGCTTCCTCCATAATAGACCAATCAAATTGGGCTCTATTAATTAACATATCTTCGATATGTTTCGAGTTAGTAGTTGTAAATACTAAGTTTGCTGCCCGCAACAAATGATTCATCAAGCTATATCTCTGCCATCTTTCGTCAATTTTTGCACTAGATGCTATTTTCCTTTTGAGGTGTTCGTTTGTTGATTTTAAATATGCGTTACTACCTATTAATTTAGTCAGCATTTCTCTTGCCTGTTCATCAAGTGCCGCTTTAGTATCTGACCCATTATTTTGTGAGGACTTTATGCATTTTACAATTAGCGGTTTTAGGTTATTTTCCATTCCTTTGGTAACCTCTTGATATATATGTTCAACGGTCGAGTGACTTTGAGCTGTAATTAGAACTCTGGATTCGGAGTCTTGACTAAAAATATGTTTAATTATGGCTGTTGCCAAATATGTTTTTCCTACACCTGGAGGCCCTTGTACCAAATATAAAGGTAGAGTGTGAAGAGCATTTTTAAAAGCTATTTTTTTTGAATCATCAAGATTTATATTTAATTTTTTTAAGTGTTCATCGATGTTTTGAATTAAATGTGCTTCCGCAGAATTTTGAATCTGACTGTGAGGGTCTATTAGAGTATTAATTAGCGGTAAATGCTTATCTAATAGCTCTAATGCTTTTGCGCGTCGGTTCAGCTGACGAATAGTGCCTTCCGATGAGCTTGGGATAATAAATAATTTACTATTACTATCAATTGAACCACCGTCTTTCATGCGAAACATAAAAATATCTTTTCCATTTTCTGCATTCAGTTCTAAAAATGTCAATTCAATACTTTCATCATCATCTTGAAAGTTATCTTTCGCTGTAAGTATCCATCCAGAATCATAGATATCGTTTTCTAGATTTTGTTTTAATCTTTTTGCTGGTGGATCTATATCAAAAATTTGTCCCAAGTCTTCAAATCGCGTATTTTGACAACTAATAAGCTTTAACAGCCTATAACCAGGGTTATCTTCGCTTTCTTCTGTTCCCAGAATGGTAACTGGAAAAATTTCTGTTCTAGCATAGGCCATTTCAGTGAGATGAAATGCTATTAAACCATCGATCAGTTCCTGTTGTTCGGTGGTTTTTTTCGTTTGATCAGAGCCAAGCTTTTCTAAAAAAAATTCCCATGACCTAAAAGATAACTTTTGGTCTCTTGAATTATTTGACCAGATTTTTATTGATTGGGAATCAAGATATGAATATTCGTTGTTTTTAAGTGATTCTGGCATTTCCCGGAAAGCAGATTTGCAAAAAGCTGCGTCCCAAGTCTTATCTGCTTGCCTTGAAATTTTATTGGGTTCGAGAAGGTAAATTAAATGTTTCCCTTTTAGAAGGAAATTTATTTCCGTATTTGAATTTAGCAAAAATAGTACGGGCTTTTCTGATAGATCAATCCTTACTAATTCTGTTAGTGATATTATATCTTCTTTGTCTGGTATTGATTCTTGTATTGAGCTATACCTATCTCGGATTGCAGTATACAACCCAACCTTGGCTCTGGGATTTGCCGTTAAGTCTGTTGGAAATGTTGAAAATGAAAAAATAATATCAAATGGAGTTAGTTCTTTTCTGTCAATAAATCTTATAATTTTAGAGGTGATGTGTTCTTCTATTATTTGACCATTTAGTGCTTCGTTAGAAATACTTGATTCAATTTTTATAATTCCAAGTAAAGCCCTAATTAATGAGACCTCTCTTATACTTAAGTTGGTATTTTGAGAAACAATACTAGCGGGCTGGCCAATATTGGAAATGCTATCATATTGGATTTTAAGTAAATCTAGGATTAGAACTCCCAAACCATACCAGTCGTTGGAAAAAGAATACATCTTTTCATTTGTAGCTGATGAGCGGACGTTTATACTTCTTCCATCTTTAAACGCTTGTATTCTTATCGACCACTCGAAGCCGGAGAGTTGAAAGTTATTATTGTTTGTATCATCTCCTGTCAGTACTGAAAATCGATCTATGTTACGGTGCAATAGCCCTTGCGAATGTAAGAAGTCTATAGCTCTTACAATTCTGATTATATTCTTCCAGAATTTTATTCGATGATCTTCATTTTGAAGCACTGACGCCAACCATTTGCTATTTGTATAAGGTAACGGAAGGCGGCCATCCGTTTCTAATACTAAGTAAAATCCAGAATCATCTTTAGCAGAATGATCCAGATACGCAATATGATTTTCTGGATTGGGATAGCCATTCAAGCGCTGTAATTGCCGTATTTCATCCAACCACAGTAATTCCAACTCTGGCGATAAGGAATTTTGCTTCTTCTCCCAATATTTAATGAATTTTTCTATGCCATGATATTTCGCATAAATTAATGTTGGTTTTCCTTCAGAAGAGTTTCCGTCATCTAAAATTTCAACATCTTCGAATTTTTCTAAGAACTTGCAATTTTCTAATTCCATTTCGCAATTCACTTTGTGATTATTTCTTGGCTTATAAACTATGGCTACTGCCAATGTATCTAGCAGTTAGTATCTGATTGGTCAATTACAAGCTATTACATTTCGCACTATGGAGATGCTCAAGTTTCGGCAGATGAAAGATTCCGGTGCATATTTAGCACACTCGATCCTGGATAGAGGATAAAGATTCTGATCGAGTTCATATTTGGAGTAGTATTTATCTTTTGAATCAGGTCTCCTAATCATGTAAGCAAATCCGGTTAATCTGTAATGGATACAAAAGTTATGACCGAACAATCACCTACCATTACCACCAATCCAGGAAGTATTACCCTCCGCTTTTTAGAGCTTTGCCAATTCCGTCGCCTTGGCCAGGTCCAATTGGACATTGACGAAAAAACGACCATTCTTGTTGGTGCCAACAACAGTGGAAAAACTTCCATACTCGCTGCGTTGCGGCATTTTTTATCCGAGGGCTCACCTTTTGGTGCCTTCGATATCAGCTTATCGCAATGGGCCAAATTACGGGAATTGGGTAAGCAATGGGAAGCACTGACTGAAGATCCAGCAGCAGCTGGAGGAGATGGCAATATAGATTGGACCACTCAGTTCACTACTTTGCTATCTGCAATGCCAACGCTTGACCTTTGGTTTCACGCCGAAGCGGGTATGTACCATTTTGTTGCGCCATTTTTGTCAAAATTCAGCTGGCAGGGTGGTGCAGTTGGTATCAGGCTTCGTCTTGAGCCAGCTAACGATTTAGCCTCTCTTAAGGAGTTAGCTTGGTCGTATCACACCGCTAGGTTTCCTGTTAAAGACATGGGTAAGGAATCACTTGCCTGGCCTATTGATCTGCTTGATTACTGGTTACGTGAATCACTGAAGATGGGACAAGTTAAGGCTTATAAGCTGGATGCAGAAAACAACCCATTGGAAGGAAAAGCCACCTATAAAACGCAGGTTTTGCCATCAGACGCAGTCCCAATTGAACGCAAACACCTATCAAAATTGATCCGTGTCGATTTTGTTGCAGCACAACGCGGCCTAGGGAGTGAAGAAGCTGATTCCAGGTCTGCCTCTGGCCCACATCGCGTGGGGATGTTCTCCAATCAACTGTTGCAATTCGCAAGGCGCCATTTAAGCGTAGCTGCAACCGGGCACGGCCACCGCGCTGACCTCATCAAAGCTGTGGCCGAGGCGCAGAAAGAGCTGGATAAAAAGATTCATATTGCTATTGCACCGTCTGTGGAAGAGGTGAAAGACCTTGGCTATCCGGGGCTGCACGACCCCCAAGAAATCCGTTTTCGAACTCGTATTCAGACGGCAGATCTACTCGATCACAGCACTGCGGTTCAATACAGCATGAAAAAGGACTCGGCAGAAGATTTGTTACCGGAATATTCTATCGGTCTGGGTTATCAGAATCTCCAGTCTTTGAGTTATCAGTTAGTGTCCTTCAAAACCGCACGCCTCAATCCGGAAAAAGGTTCTCCAACCCCCGTACATTTGGTAATGATAGAGGAGCCTGAAGCTCATTTACATGTTCAAGTGCAACGTGTTTTTCCAGGTAAAGCCCACAAACTTATCAGTCCAGCTGGCGCTGAAGACACAGCACTGAAGAGCCAACTACTTATCAGTACACACTCAAGTCACCTCGCACACGCAGAGAACTTTGACCGGCTTCGATATGTCCGACGTATCGCCAAGTCCAATGAACAACCAATGCCAGCTACCGAAGTGGTTAATCTTGGGCAGGTCTTCGGCAGCGATGATGCAACACGCCAATTTGCCGAGCGCTACTTCCGTGTCCAGCATACTGATCTGCTGTTCGCCAATGCAGCCATTTTCGTTGAGGGCGTGGCCGAGCGCATGCTTGTGCCTTTGTTTATCGAGCGTGATTATGAAGCTCTGAATAAGCGCTACGTATCCTTCCTGGATATCGGCGGTAGCCATGCCCATCGTTTGAAGCCATTAGTCGAGAAGTTGCGTATACCAACCATTGTTATTACTGACATCGATCCGGTGGAAGTAACGACTGGAGCCAAAGGTCAACCAGTCCGAAAAGCAGTTGCGAACACGGGTCAACCCGGATTGGAATGCGGTAATGCCACATTACGAAATTGGCATCCGAAGCTTGTAAAACTAGATGATTTTAAGACTCCTAAACCTGAAAACCTAACATGGACTGAAATACCCGGGGGCATGGTACGGTTCGCATGGCAATTGCCAATCTCGGAGGCTGACAATACATGGCCAAGCTCCTTCGAAGATTCTCTCATCCTGAGTAACGTACCCTGGTTCAAGAAAATTGCCGAAGACAAAGAAGATGAACATGGCAAAAAGATTAAACCTCCAACTGGTGCGCTAGGTGCAGCTGCCTCGACAGTTTCCGAGACCAAAACAAATTCTGAGCTAGCGGCTGCACTACACGACTTGATGCATAATTCCTTCAGTAAAGGAGACTTTGCAGCGAGTATTTTTGAGAAAATTGCTGCGGGTGAGTCCATTGCATGTCCTAAATACATAGCTGATGCACTTGTCTGGTTACAAACACAACTAGAACCTACCAAGGATGTAGTGTTATGAGTGAAACAGCAGTTCTCCGTGAGGGCAACGATCGCGATGCAGGAGTTGTGGAAGAAGTCTGTGGCTATCTAACAAAAAATTCTCCACAGAGCTTTTTCCTATTCGCTGGTGCCGGCTCCGGAAAAACACGAACACTTGTCGAAGTTTTGAGACGACTCACAGGAGTTGTTCCTCACGTTGCAGGTGAAGTTCTCAGCCGTCGCCTCCGGCTTGCTGGCCGATCCATTCGCGTCGTTACCTATACGAAGAACGCCGTTGCAGTTATTAACGGGCGCCTGGGAAGCAATGATCTTGTTAGCGTCTCAACAATCCATTCGTTTTGTTGGGAGCTTATCAATGGTTTTGACGAAGACATTCGCGCTGCTCTGATTGCGTTGAAAAACATTGAATTCGAAAAGGAAATGGAAAAAGCGGCTGCAAAAAAAAGAGGGGTCAGTGACACTGATCGTGCGAAGTTCGCTGAGATTGAGGAGGAAATTGAACAACTCCGTCAGACAGATAAATTTATTTATAACCCTGATCGAAACACATATGGATCAGGTGCCATCCAGCATCGGCAAGTCATCGATGCTACTGCTTGGTTATTGCTGAATCGACCAACACTTCAAACCATATTGCGAGACCGTCATCCCATAGTTCTAATCGACGAATCGCAAGACACAATGAAAAGTATGCTGGACGCGCTAATGGAAGTAGCAAAACCCAAAAACAGTAGTCTTACATTAGGCTTTTTAGGTGATCACCGGCAACGAATTTATTCAGACGGTCACTCTGATTTACCAAGCTTGGTGCCTGACGCATGGGCAAAGCCGGAGCTGCAGATGAACCATCGGAGTCAACGCCGTATCGTTGACCTCATCAACAAAATCTGGGAATCAAAGATAGAAGGGCGCACACAACCAACTGCAGGTGTTAAGCAGCATCCGCGAACTGAGAAGGCAGGCGGCTTAGTACGTTTGTTCGTAGGTGATGCATCACTATCTCCAGAAGAAAAACGCGATCGTGAACGCTGGTGCGCCGATCAGATGCACGTGAGCACTCAAGATAACGCATGGAAGATTGGCAACTATCAACTTCTTGCGCTCGAACACAAACTAGTCGCGACTCGCGGCGGTTTTCTGAAAGTCTATGAGGCGATGAACCTCATTGATCCTAACGCTGCAGCGCCGGTTGGAAACGGAGAAAATAATGGACCTACTGCAGCACGTCTATTGCTAGATGAATTGGCACAACTCGAAGCATGCGTTCGCTCCGACGGCTCTGTAAACGAATTTATTGCGACCGAAGTGCTTAGGCGCAGTGGAAGGCTGGAAAACCTTCCAGTCGAAACGAATATTCGGAATTCTCGAACTGCGGAGATATTAAAAGCGATCCAAGCGTTTGCTATAGCGCATACCAACCAGAAATCAACGGTGGCTGAAGTAATAGAACCTATTCTTACAGCTAACCTATTCGATGTTCATCCTGCTCTAAAGGAAGCGTTTGCTGATAAATCGCCTCCACCTTCACCACCAATTCCGCATAAAGAAACCGAAACAACTCAAGCGAGAATGCGTCGCGGCTGGAGTGCTCTATTTGCATCACCCTGGAACGAACTTGAAAAGTATCGAGCTTATCTCGCAGGCAACTCAGAGTTATCCACGCACCAAGTGGTAAAAGGTTCAGAATTTACACACGTAATGGTTGTGATGGACGATAGCCAGGCTGGTGGCTTTCTAATTTCATACGACAAACTTTTCGGGGGACAAGAGCTAAGTGATAGAGATAAAGCCAATGTGAAAGCTGGGAAGGAAACCACTATTGATCGCAGTTTACGCCTATTGTACGTCACTTGTAGCAGATCTCGTGAGTCGCTAGCTCTCGTGCTATGGTCGGATCAACCAGCCGTGGCTCTAAAGAAAATAAAGGAAAAAGGGGACTGGTTTGATTCGGAGGAAATAGTTGAGATTTTTTAATATCAATTGCAGCCGATGAGAGTGAAGACCTGAAAGGTTTGGCCGCTACAAACAACTTATATGCAGAAAAAAAGCTAACAACTTCGACTACCAATCATCTTTTGTACTACAAAGGACTGAATATCCGTCCACCTCTGACATATAAACAAGCACGCCGCCGACCACAATTCTCATTGGGGGAAAACTAGGCAGCACATAATCTTGCTGCCTTATGGTTAATTGATAACTTTTTGAACTATGATGTTTAAAAACATCAGTAAACTCAACTAGCCTGCGAATCGATAAGTCCATCCAATATCTTGCATATAACTGGATTAATAATATCAAAATCGAGGATAAGTTGATTCGCATCTGTGCGAGTATATTCTCGACTGTGTTTGATGATATTGCTTACGTTTTGTATATCTTCAAGTATTTTAAGAATTACTTTTCTGTCTTCCTTATCAAATCCCCATGATTCAAGTTTTGGATTACAAAAATGAACAAAGTTTTCTTTTCCCGATAATCTTGTGAGTGACTCGAAAAAAACTGAAGCACCCACATGTATTAGTGCAGGATGAACATTAACACTAAGCGTGCAAAGTGAATTGTAGAGTTGAGTTAATTTTGGCAAGGCACATTTGTTTAATCTACGAACAACTTCAGGATTTGAAGCAATTTGATATTCGGAATTTTTCTTGAGCTTTTCCTCTGCCACTTCATCAGTTCCGGGGGGTTCATTTGTCGCCGGTTCAAATACTATTGGTCGACCTCCAATCGTTTCTTTCGGTTCGTCATTTTGATGAAATGGCTTAATATCAACCTCAGTCTGTTCGGGAGGACTGTTATCTGGAGTATTAATATTAACTAGATTTTCATCATTTTTACGGCCTCGACTCAATGGCATTTCATCAGTAAGTATGCTGTCGTTTCTCAGGTTATCCGCTTGTGTTAGAAGCTCTTGTAAGCCTTTTACATTTGATAAAAGTGAATCGGTAAATTCCTTTTCATCAAAATTAAATCTATCTTTTGTATAGCTCACAGGGAAGTCGTTCAGATTTAGTTCGCCGTATACCAAAAATCCCCTCGCTTTATTTGAGGTTTTATAGAGCGACAAAGGAACGTTGCGGTTATTAGTTAAACCAACAATTACGCGGTCATGTCTGAACAGCACTAGCCCAGGATTCTCTACATAGCTTCCCTGTTCTCTTAAATATATGAATCCTTCAACGAGGTGTCCTTTAAAATGATATTTAACTGCGCATTGCCATTCTTTTTTTGTTGAGTTCTCGAACTTCTTTCCAGCTTTTTTGAAATGGACTCCAGCTACGAGGGCTTGAGATAACTTTCCTTCAAATTTAATTACTTTATTCTGATCGTTATAAGAAGTCTCAATTTTTACCTTAGGATTTTCCCCTGTGATGAAGCGTCGATAAATCTCGGAAAGATTTTTTGATATAATATTATAACTATCTTGCGTGATATCTTTTCTTAATTGTAAAAGGGAAATTGTAGTTCCTCTGTTTTCTTCAATTTCTTCCTCAACAGTAATTACATCTTTACCTTTCTCAAGTAAATCGGGCAAATTAAACTTCGCGATATAAGCAACTGGCTCAGATGATGCTTTTGTTCGGAGTTGCCATTCATCGCCAAACCAAACAGCTGCTGCTTTCATACCAATGCCGAATTCACTCAAACCTTGCAACGATGGACGCTTAGCAGGTTTTAATGCTCGTTCGAGTGTGTCCTTGCTCATGCCTGGCCCATCATCAGATATTATAATGCAATTCTTGTATTTGGGATTTTTGGACTCATTCGAATAAAATTTAATAGATATCGAAACTGATGTTTTGATATTAGATGAATTCTTCAGGTGAGCATCAATGGCGTTGTCAATGAACTCACATAGGGCATACGTAGGATCATATCCCTGATTAATTAGAAGTGTGTACATCGCCATGTCAGGCGAAACATTTACCTCAAACATATATCCCTCGTTTCGATCAAATTATGAGACGTTCTGCGATTTTATTAACTATGTGAGCATTTACAGCGTTTCCTAATGCTTTATATATCGCGCTATCGCTTTTAGGAAAATTTTTTAACTCGTCTAACGATTGAAGAGCAGCAGCTTCTCTGGTAGTGATATAACGCCTTTCAGGCCCATATATAGGCAATTGAGTGGTCGACATAGCTATCAACGATGGTGCGCAGTCCGGTTTGATAACTCTTATTCCAGAGGCACGAAATTGAATAATGTGCTGCCATATATCCGGATTATTGCGATTTCCCTGCCATTCGAATTTAACCCAACTTGCTGGAAGATCTATTAAATCCAATTTCCATTGATCTAAAAATTTTTTGTGCCGGTTATATAAGTCTCTTGAGTATTCTATTGCTTCTGCGACTCGATGTCCTACTACGCCGTTGCCATCACGTGCATGTTTTGGCAATAAATCACAAATATCATCCCAGCTTTTTGAATTTCTCAAAGGTTGACCAAACGCACCTTTGTAAGTAGCCATTTCCTTAACTGTTTTGACTGACTTTTGAAAAGGATATGTTGCACCAAACTCTGATGCAAGAATCGGAAGTGAAGAGAATTCATTTATATTTTCAATAAATTTTTGCCATTTGTTCAGTACGACTTCCTTTTCACTAGTTAAAAATTTCTTATACTTTGAACTTTTATTGAAGATAGCTTTTAACGACCCTTTTGTTTTACTAGGCTTTGGCCAATCGAAGTGATCCAACCCTGTGCGGCTTGCCACAATAAATATGCGTCTTCTTTTCTGGGGAATTCCAAAATCTTGGGGAGTATATATTTTGTAATCCATCTCATACCCGAGCGATGCCAATCCTTGACTGACATGCCCCCAAAAATTTCCATCGGCTATGGTTAAAATATCTGGAACATTTTCTAACAGAATATAATTCGGCGATTTCTCATTAACTATGCGAAAAATATCGTCAATTAATTTCCCGGATTCAGGACATTCTGCACCTTTCTTCTTTCCTGCTCTAGAAAATGGCTGGCATGGAAATCCCGCACACAAAACATCATGATTAGGGACTTTTTTTTCGTCTATTAATCTGATATCTCCCTCAGGGAGTAAATCAAAATTCTTTTTATAAAGCTCCCTAAGATCAACATCCAATTCGGATGCCATTACACATTCGTGGCCCAACCTAGATAGCCCAACATGAAATCCTCCCAGACCCGCAAATAAATCGACAAATCTCTTATTTTTTATTTTTCTTTCCAATTTCGTATTCTCCATTAATACCAGATTAAATTTTAAACTTACTCATTGATAATATC
This sequence comes from Gammaproteobacteria bacterium, assembly GCA_021151835.1. GTDB lineage: Bacteria > Pseudomonadota > Gammaproteobacteria > Pseudomonadales > Cellvibrionaceae > Cellvibrio. Next base: position 18,589 of record JAGKWO010000045.1, on the reverse strand, counting down.
AAGCTAAATGTTTATATTATAAACATGGGAAACGTAAAGCGATCATCAATTACAAAAACTCAATTATCTGATCGATTCAGAGAATCGCTCGTTATGCTTGGGTTAACGCCTGTAACAGCCTATGAGCTTTTAGGCTATACAAATCCATCAACAATTTATTCCATCAATGCAGGACGTTGCTTGCCAGATTTAACTCGACTTTTAAAGCTTTCAACACTTCGCACCCCAAGCGGATATCGTATTAACATTGATTGGATTATTACTGGAGAAGGCGAAAAGCTTCTGCCTTCAAAACAAACAGCCAGAAACATTAAAGTAGAAAAAATTTTATCAACGTGCTCTACAAAAAAGATTAGCGCAATAGTGACATTACTTGATTGATCAAATATTTTTAACGCAAGCACACCTTTCAATTAGATATGAACAGATTCCCTTATTCGCAAAGGTAATAGCCGCCTAGATGTAATTAATACTAGTCAACCACTATTCGCATATCTTTATAATGAATCGAACGACCGTGAAATGTGCTAACCAATAGGAACCCAATCCAATGATTGGAACTTGCAAGGAAGCAAAGAAACATGGTTTTAGGAACATCCCAAAGGTGTACGCCATAATGATGGGTTTCAAGTGACGTAATCCTGAGCTACGCTTGCCTCCTGACGAGGAATCCGTCAAAATCGCACAATCGGGGCGACTGACCAGATGAGATTGAGCGCTCCCCAGCCCGTACCAACGGGTAGTCGCGCAAGGCGGCTCCAAGCTTGAGCTAGTGGTGTCTGGATACTTTTTGCAACAGATCGAAAGGCTCCTTTATGGAGCCTTTTCCATTAGTGGATTTAAGATAAGAGCGAGTTCAGTACTGCCGACTCGGTCAAGGACTCGTAAACTATAATTCACGCAGTAATCGATGTGCCCATTGGTCGTAATCAATCTTTCCTTTAGATTCCAGTAAATTTTTGGGATGAGAAATGTAGACTGCCATATCTGCAAGTTGATCTATTAGTTCTTTATTCCAACGCCCAGCTTGTTCTACCAGGGCATCAAGAATTTCATCTACTGTATCCACATCATGTGGTGGTAATCTCATAACCAACGTTGAGAGACCATGCTTATCTGACAGGTCAATCTCAATCAAGGTAACGACGTTATCAGCCCTTAAATGAATTTTACTACAGAAATATCGCCGCCTGACGGCGCCAATTTTGCTAAAAAAGCGATCTGCCTCATTTTTGAGTTCGCCTACGGTTTCCTGAATTTCCCATTGTTTTATTTTCTGAATGCATTGCAACAATGAGCGAATATGTTTGAAAAAATCCGTCGGTACCAAGTTCGGATCTTTCAGCATTTGAAAATCTACCTTCCGATTCTTACTTTTTGTATCGCCTTCCGTCACACCCGTATTAACTTGTTCGCTGCTTTTGTTATCTCTCGCCCCCTTCTTTCCTCCCTTTTTACGCTCGTCAATATCCACCTCAGTAAAATGTCGTTCAGGCTCCATGTGCGTTGAAAAAAATAGTTTCCCACGGGGGATATATAGCAGCCTTTGCTTTGTATCGGCTGAGGGAGGCTCCGAATCGTCCACATTCGGGTCAACTACAACCTCCCTGAATTGTGACTTAGGTTTTTTGTCTGGCAGTAATCCATCACCGGGTTTATATCGGTATTTAATATCGTCCGGGTGCTCAATAATGACTTTTCTGTATCGCGGGTTAGTGGGAACCTTTCCCAGCGATACAATCTCGTTAACAAAAAAATTGCCTTCAGACTCCTTACCGTAGACGCTCATCGTAATGCCTTCTAGCTCCAATGGTATAAAGTCGAAAGTCCAACTCCGTCGATCAGCAGAGAACAATGTATGCGAGTTACGCATTTCGAACATGGAACAAAAGCTATTTGTTACATCCTGATTTAAGAGCAGCCAAGCAACATATTCCTGGTGCAGTTTGGTATTAAGTAAGCGACGCGGGTAATGTCTTGCTAATCGAATAAAAGCTTGGTCATCCTCAAAATCCAGACTGGCCATGCCAAGCAAATTTGTCTCATAAAATGCGTAACGTGTATTCTCGGCAGTCTTTAAAAATAGTATGCGACCCAACTCCAATACCGGAAGCCAGATGCATCTTGATCCGACCTGAATTTTATAGATCCATTGGCGTTTACATTCATCGAGATAATGCGCCTTGTAAATTTCGGATGGTACATTTTCCATTCGAACTTTTTCCCAGGATGACATCGAAGGCATCTGAAAATAGCCCAGGTCATCTTTTTCGACCGTAATTTTTCCTATGGAATATACTCGTCGCAATGCAAGCGCAGGCAGGACCTCGACCGCTGGCGTCACTGTTGCAATGATATCGTTAGAGGATTTGAAAAAGCAGGTGATTCTCCATGTACCCTTATCATCCATAAAACAATCACCAAAAGCGATCAACGCTGAGTTCTTACGAATAGGGAGAAAAGTTGGGTTGACATGATCCATCTCCTAATTTTCCTTTCTGTTCATCGATAAATTTTAATAAGTCATCGGACAAAAATTCCTTTCGTATACCTGCGCGCCTGATGACTTTCCATGCTTTTAATTCATGGTGCTCCAAAAGCAAACCACGAATGGCCGCAATGATCCGCCGCCTCTGGAATTCTTCAACGCTCTCGGAATGGGAGTCAATAAAATTTTTACATAAAGTTAATTTATCGAGATGTTTATCCAGTATCGATGGCTCACTGGAATTTTTTATATACCAAGCTTTCGACTTACGCGCCGTTGAACTGCTTGTAGGAATTTTAGAATGCAATATTCGAAGATTTTTGAGTAATAATTTATCGCGCTTTTTCCAATCGACCCGTTTACTCAGCAGAGCCACTTTGGCTCGCTTTGGAGAATTCTTCCGTAGCCACTCACTGTCATTCCTGTAAAGCCAGGTATAAGTTGCATCGGCATGCGCTTTGTACCGTAACCATTTTACGCCTGCATTCGGATTTTTCTTGCATGCCAAAGCCCATGCTTTACGATGAGCTTTTATTTGATCAGTCGCTGGCAAGTATTCAGAAGATACTCTTGGACTCTTTATAGTTGGCAGAAAATTACAAATTTGACTGAGCGTGGATATAGGATCGTTAATGCAGAACGCCTGCCACACCATCAGGTGACATAACGGGTGAAAGGACTTTCTGTGTTTCCTAAAAAGGTGCGTTAGCCATGATGAATCGCTATTCTGTATGTCAGGAAGTAACAACCGGCTACACGGCTCTTTCCAGTAAGCATGAAAACTCTCTGCGACTCGTAAATGGTCTATACGCGTATTCTTTTTAAGATCATGCTCTTGAGCCAATTCAGAATAAAATTGTGTTAGCTTTTCGAAGTTCATTTTTTTATTGTTAGGCGCTTGCAGAACTTGATAAAAATGCTGAGAGAGAGTTATGAGTGACTTACGGTTGTTCTGCAATTCTTTGGAATCGATATTAGCGATGAGTCGTGTATATTCCGCTGCTTGAAAATCAAATTTTCCCATCGGGTGATAAGGAGTGCTGCTAATAACCAAAGGTAATTCATGATGTGGGCAAAACATCACGCCTGGTAATTGCAGGTTGCGTTGCCAATAGGTTTCACCTAGCCGTTCATGTTGTTCGCGCTGGCACTCCTTGCATATTCTCAAATATTGTAGTGGTTTTATAAAGGAGGCACAGATTCCTAACCGAGTATGAATATTTCCAGCGTTGTTACCATGAGCAGATTGAATGATTTGTTTCTGCCGGTCACCCGGTATAAATGCAAGGAAAGCAGGGTACAAAGTATGGTGCTGTATCAAGTCATCAATCGATAAAGAACAAGCGTTTCCTAAACATTCCTTTAATGTTTTTAAGTGTCCAGGAAAATCGATTACAGCGGCAACATCGGACTGGTTAAATAGATCCCGTAACAATTCTTTCGCAGATGTAATTCCACAATGCACGCCGTAACGTGCGATCACACTGTAAAGTAATTCATCCTGATAGGGGGTTGGGAAATAGGGCAGCACATCAGCCGATTTTTAGAAAATCGGCAACAGTACAAATGATGCCTTGCTGAAGTAACGTTGTATGCATCGTGGTCTCTCCTTTATGAAAATACATATTCCTCATATCAGTCGAAGGGTATTGTTGCCAGTTGCTTATCACCGGCTTTTTAGAAATGCGCTTTTTTGTCTCCGGCTCGGCAGCACCCACCATGACCCTTGTTAGTCGGTGGATGATGTGAGCCACACTAAGATTAGGATTTTTAACGATTTCCGCTTCGATTAAAGGCACCGCAATGTCTTGTTCCAAACCTAATTCAATCGCAACCTTAAGAAGTTTTCTTGCCTTTTCACTCTGATCATCCGTCACTTCAAGCTCTTGCTTTTTATCTTGCTGGACAACCAACTCGCCTTCAAATGCCTGAATCATTTTATTATCAATGTCCGGCATTTTCAGATCACCAAACTTTTCAATCGCTTCTGGCTTTCCAGATCTTAGTGCGGATAACATAGGGTGAACGGCTTTAAATTCATCTTGATAAGTTTTCAATATCAAGTCTACTGATAATTGCTCAGCTTTGGTCAACATTGCCCGCCATTGAGATAACACATATAACTTCACTAGAATGTCGATAATTCCTTGCGAACAATCATAAAGAACATCTCGTATTTCATTCGTGAGCTTCGTTTTGTAATGCAGCCATTGATAATTCCATATCAGATCGGTCAATTTTTCCCAATGCTTATCTTGTTTTAGTCTTTCCCACATTACGCTCCCGAGCCCTGAACCACGGCGAGCCTGACTAAAGTCTTTTGCAATCAATCGCCTGGCTTTAGGTGTTCCAACCAGAATTACTGGTATACCAATATCATTCACCAAGGTCACAAAGAAATTCATCATCGGCGCTTCGCCACCTGAACGGTGAACACTCAAATTTTGTATTTCATCGATGATAAGCACGCCGATAGCATGAAGGTTTGCCAGTTGTGCCATTTCAGCAATCATTTCATCAGCACCTGAACGAGGTTTACCGTACTTATTTTTGTACTGTGTACCAAGACGTTTATCCAGTGCAACGAAAAAACTTTTACATAACTGTTTCAGCGATCCATTACTAGGGCACTCCAACTTTAACCAAGGTATCTGAGTCAGCTTCAGATCTGGGTGATAAATAACCTTGTCGTATTGCTTTAATATTTTTTCAATTGCTTTGGATTTTCCGCATCCAGACGGTCCAATAATACTGAAAGAATTAGCCGTGACATTGACATCTGTTCTGGTCGTGATCGAAATATCTTTATTGACTACCCTGTCATAGCCATTATTCAAATGTTTAATAAAGTCAGGCGTCGCGGGATTTCGTCCTAAATAGCCTTGACGTATCAAAATGCTTATTCGCGTTTCAAGATTGATGTGCTGGGCTTGTGGCTGAAAAAAATCGTTGATGAGTCTTTGCATTGCGTGAACGCGAATCTCTGCACCGAAATTGATTTCTTCTTCTGAGAACTTCGGTGCAGAGATTAGCGCTGCAACCGCAGCTTTACGATCATTAATCTTTGGTAATGCGGCTACAAAGGGATTTTCATCATACTCAGGCAAGCCTTGTTTTTTATACACCGCGTTTGGAATGGGTATGCTGATATCGATTGCTATTCATCCTCACCAAAAAGATCATCTACCATGTCAGGAATGTCATAACTTTCAGTTTTCTGTGAATTAAGATAAACAACATTATCGTCATTAGTTTTCTTAGGCGTGCCGACGATCAGATTAGGTGCATTTTTGCGATGCTCTGCCACTGCCTCCGTGCGATTTTCACGAATACCTTTAAGGCGCGACGATTTGGTAATATGGGAAGTGTTTGGTTTTTTTGAACGTGCTTCTTGGGTAATCGACTCAACCGTTTCATCCAAACTCTGACGACCCTTTTGCTTGGTTAATTTTGCGTGGCTTGCTGTTTTTGCTTTGATTTTATTAATTCGCCACACGTCCCAAAAGGTGAGATCACGGTATTCCCTGCTTCGTTCGGTTAATTCGCAAATTACGTAGCTATCGTACTTTCCCTCAGGCCGTAAGTAGATTTTGTTAGCCGAATAAGGGTGGTAAGCAACGATAACTTTTTTAGGTCCCGCATCAATTCGATGAAACCATCCTTCTCTAATAGCCATGGCAGTACTGTAGCGGCATTTGAACAGCACTATACCTTCTTCGGTCACTGTAGCTTCGGTATGTGGAAGCAAATTTATCACTGCCAAATCTTGCTTTACTGCACGCAATCGCCCGGTGCGATGGCTAGTGCCCCAATTCCATAACGCAAGAGGATTGTGGGGCAACTCAGGCGGCATATCTTTATCAGCATCATAATTTTTTATGGCATGACTTGTGTTGTATTCCACTACGCAAGCAATCACTAATCGAGTGAATTCGCTTATTGTTAATTCAGCATCTAGACGATAGTCATGACCAGCCCGTTTCTTACCAATTTCACCTGTTACATACCCTTCAACGTAAGGTTTGAATTTTGCCTGCAGCGTGTTGAAGTGTCGTTCGACAACCCCCTTCCAATCAGCACGGTAAGATGGTGTGTTTTGAATATCGATATGCAGTGCCTCGCTAAGCACTTCGACGGTGCGACCTAACATCTCACCTTTATCCCCAAGAATTGCCTCGGGTTTCCCCCGCACAGGCCAATCACTATGATCTATGGTGATTCCGTGGGAAGCGCAGTACTCAACTTTATCCATCATTGCGTTAGCTAATGCGTTCATCGCACTGACCCAGGAAGGACTTTCAAAACTGATATATATACCAGTAACGAGTCTGCTAAATACGTCAATTACGATATAGAGCGTAGGGCGTCCAACAATTTTTGTGCGGTCACTTTCCGCAAGCAAATAAATATCAGCAATCGTTGCATCAATTTGATAGAGGCTTCCTGGCCCCATCACCCCGGCAGCCGATGTTCCCAGAACGGGACGCATGTCTTTATTGTATTGAATATCACCAGCACGCTTTCTTGCTCTTTCAACCGCACCAGTTTCCTTCCTCATGAAATAATAAAATTGTTCATAAGTAGGGAACTCTGCGAGCTCTTCGACAGTAATTTCTTTGGGGTTCACTCCCAACGCTTTTAAGGCTTTATCGTAAGCATATTGCAGAGTGTTAACTTTTTTGGTGGTGTAGAACGTTTTGATTACCGTGCGAAAAATCGCAGCTATATCGTCGGTAATATTCACGCCAACGCCTATGGTGGTCGTTCTGGGTCTGCCACGTTTTGTTTCACCAGCTGCCCTTGGCTTTCCCGAGCCACCATTTCGTCGTGTGTCAGGATACAAACAAGATGGAGTTTTTCCTTTTTGCCAGTAATTACGAAGCTTCGCGTAAATAGTTTGCTTGGTAGTGTCGTAACTGCTGAGAATCGACTGGATCATTAAACCACGTTCCCGGCGTTGGTAGATTTCAGGTTCTTGATCAACGAAATATGCAATCATTGCCCATCCATCAGCCTGAATTTGCTTGCCCCATTCGCTATGTTTTGACGGCGGTGATATCGCGAACTCTTCGTGAGGATCAGGAACATTGTGAATCATTTGAGCCTTAATGAACTCTGCCAACTCATCGACCTTCATCAATTCTGGTAAGGCATTTTTCGACTCAATATCGATCCAATAGGCGACCTCAGCATTCAACCATAACAGTCGAAAGCTCTTTCTACCGTAGCGATAAACCTCATTCACCAACAACATATTGATATTGCTCCGTCAGCCAAAATTCAGAAGGTACCAAGTCTTGGAACTTGAGGTTTTTTACCGAAATGTTTTCCAAATCAAACGTAAATGCGCGTTGGGCCAAGAGATGCCTTAATACGGCAAGGTGTGTACCGGATTCCGAGTTGAAGTCAGCATCGAGGCGATTAGTTAAAGCGGCTACTTTTTGATTCCCATATATTTCAGACATGTCATGGAAAATACTGAAATATTCTTTCTGTTCATTCGCGTTTAGTTCTCGATCATCCAGATAGGGTCGAAACCATTTAATATTTTCAACGAGCATTTTGGGAATTTCTTTTTCGGTGACAATGGCAAACGGGATACCTTTTTCTAACCAATAGCTTCGCTCAAGCTCCATTTTTTCCAGTACTCGCGGGTCCTCCAGATCTTCTGCGTATTTAGCGCTGATCGCTTTCCTGCGCGTAAACCCTTTCAGGTTCTGGTCCACGATGAAATCTGTCGTCATGACCTGATCGACGCCGCCATAACTAGGATGAGCAATACCGAGCTTATCGGCTAGTCGGCGGGAATCGTCACGGGGAATAGGGAACTGCTCGCGAATATCATCAACGTCGTCGCGCCAGTCGAGCAAACAGAAGATTTCATGCTCTAGATCAGACAAGAGGTGATGGACACGGCCGACCGTGATGCTGGGGAGTCGGTGCACCCGACCTTTTGATGGGACGTCTCTTACGGTAAGAAATGGCAGATAGCTTCGACCGGAGCCAGATCCGCGCCCGTCCTTAAATCGTCTGCTGATGGCGGCTTCAGCAAGTTGGATATGCTTACTTTCGCCCGACCGTGTGCTCATACCTGGCTGCCTCGCTTAACAACGATTAACTAAGCGTATACCCAGACAGCCAAAGTATGAAACTATTTTTTAAAGTATGAACCTTTATTATTAGTATGATTCTTTATTTTAAACCGACATTAATTATTTCCAACCAAAAAATAATTATTCCACCGTAACCGATTTAGCCAAATTCCTCGGTTGATCCACATCAGTCCCTTTAATAATCGCCACATAATAACTCAGCAATTGCAGCGGTAATGTGTAAAGGATTGGCGCTAACCAAGTGTGGATGTGCGGGACGTTAATGACGCGCATGGTTTCGTCAGATTCGAAATGCGCATCTTCATCGGCGAACACATATAAAATTCCGCCGCGTGCGCGTACTTCTTCGACGTTGGATTTTAATTTTTCCAACAAGTCGTTGTTGGGTGCAACGACAATGATTGGCATTTCTGCATCGATTAACGCGAGTGGGCCGTGTTTTAATTCGCCGGCGGCGTAGGCTTCGGCGTGGATGTAGGAAATTTCTTTTAACTTCAGCGCGCCTTCCATTGCAATCGGATATTGGTCGCCGCGACCTAAAAAGAGTGAGTGATGTTTATCGGCAAACTCTTCGGCGAGTGCTTCAATTTTTGGTGCGAGAGCTAACGATTCTTCCAATTTTGCAGGGAGATTTTTTAACGCACTAACCATGTCTTTTTGTTGTTCAGCGGTCAAACCATTGTATTTGCCCACTGCAAGAACCAGCATCGCCAGGCCCACCAATTGCGTGGTAAATGCTTTGGTTGATGCAACACCAATTTCGGCACCGGCGCGTGTCATAAATGCGAGATCGGATTCACGTACCAGCGATGAACCAGCAACGTTACAAATAGTGAGACTGCCCAGATAACCTGATTCTTTTGCGAGGCGCAATGCTGCTAATGTATCCGCCGTTTCACCAGACTGGCTAATTGAAACCAACAAACTGTTGGGCTGTACAAATGATTTGCGATAGCGGAATTCACTGGCGATTTCCACATTGCAGGAAATTCCCGCGAGCGATTCAATCCAGTAACGCGCAACCAAACCCGAGTGATAACTGGTACCGCAAGCAACGATCTGGATGTGTTTTACTTTTTTAAATAATTCTGCCGCGCCATTGCCGAAAGTTTCATCCAATACCGATTCGCTGCTTAAACGGCCTTCCAGGGTATTCAATACGGCGTTGGGTTGTTCGTAAATTTCCTTCAACATAAAGTGGCGGAATTTGCCTTTATCGCCTGCGTCATAACTTGCTGTGGATTCGTGTACCTGGCGCTCGACAGCAATACCATCCTTATCAAAGATCCTGATGCTATGGCGAGTAATTTCTGCGACGTCGCCTTCTTCCAAAAAGATAAACCGGCGAGTCACTGGTAACAATGCGAGTTGATCAGATGCGATAAAGTTTTCGCCAATTCCCAAACCGATTACCAACGGCGAGCCTGAACGTGCCACTACCAAATGGCTTGGATCATTTTTATCCATCAACACCGTACCGTAAGCACCCTGTAATTGTTTTACGGATTTTTGTACGGCAACCAACAAGCTGTCAGTATTTTTTAATTCTTTTTGCACCAGATGCGCGATCACTTCGGTGTCGGTATCGGAGGTAAAAACATAGCCCTCTTCTTGTAACAAACGACGCAAGTTTGCGTGATTTTCGATAATGCCATTGTGCACTACAGCAATATGTTCTTTGGAAATATGCGGGTGCGCATTGCGCTCGCTCGGCTCACCGTGCGTGGCCCAACGGGTGTGTGCGATACCGGTGCCGCCGGGGATGGGTTCGGCGTGTACTGCATCTGCTAATTCTTTTACTTTGCCCAGGCGGCGCACGCGGTGCAATTGACCATTGCTAACCACGGCCACACCGGCTGAGTCATAACCGCGGTATTCCAGGCGGCGCAATCCTTCCACCAGAATATCCGCTACATCGCGTTGCGCTACGGCGCCAACAATTCCACACATGATTAACTCCTTGAGCTGTTTAGTAGTAGTAAAAATATTTTGTTTTTTTAACGTAGTGGTTTTTCTTTCGGTTCTTCATTTAATGCTTTAACAGCAATACACATTTCCCAACTCCGTTTGGGAATAGGTAAGTTTTATGCAGATGAACAAATAACTCGCACACCTTGTTGTTCTATTTTTTGTTTATCTTTTTCATCGAGACCGTCATCCGTTACCAATACCTTGATCGCCGACCAGGGTAATTCCAGGTTGTGAATCTTGCGGCCGATTTTGTCGGATTCCGCCATGACAATAACTTCGCGCGCGACTTCAGCCATCACCCGGCTCAAGCTGTAAAGTTCATTGAACGTGGTGGTACCGCGTTCCAGATCCAAACCATCGGCGCCGATAAAGAACTGGTCGAAGTTGTAAGAGCGCAGGATTTGTTCGGCGAGCTGGCCCTGGAAGCCTTCGGATTTTGGGTCCCAAGTGCCGCCGGTCATCAGGATGGTGGGTTCGTTTTCCAGTTCGCGCAGGGCGTTGGCGATGCTGAGGGAATTGGTCATTACTACCAGACCTTGCTTGCTGGAGAGTTCCGGTAGCAGGGCTGCGGTGGTGGAACTGCCGCTATCGAGGATGATGCGATTGTGATCGCGGATAAGCTGGGCCGCTGCTTTGGCGATGGCTTGCTTACGAACCGAAACTTTTTCTACCGGATCAGCCATGAGTTCTTGCGGTACGGGAACGGCACCACCGTAGCGGCGCAACAACAGACCATTGGATTCCAGTGCAGCCAGATCCTTGCGAATAGTAACTTCCGAGGTGGAAAATTGCTCAGCCAGGGCTTCTACACTGACTTCGCCGTTCTCATTTAACAGATCGATGATGGCGCGGCGGCGCTGCTGGGTATTGCGTTTGGTCATAGTAATTTGTCAAAAAGTTTCGATTTGAAAGTTATTTTATCTTTTCGAAACTTTTAAGCAAGCTTTCCAAACGAATTTGTTTACTAAAACGACAAAAGGCACTCGCCTTGCGACAAGTGCCTTTAGCGAGCGGGGCCTATCTACGACTTATGGATTAGTCACAAATTTTGATAACAAGCGCAGGTAATTACTTTGGTAACCGTTGCTATTTTCCGTAACGCTCCAGGAATTTATCGGCCAGCTGGTATTGAAATCCTTATAGGCCTTTTGTGGCGGTTGCCCTTTGGGTGGTGTCGGCGCTCCGCCGCTGCAACGGGTATCGGCGGGATTGCTATTACAGAATCCGTCCCAATCGTAACCCGGGTTTGGACCGCCTACTAAAAATCCCGGGGCAGGACCGTAGGTAGAAGTTCCGACCCTGTCCCACCTGGCGCTGCCATCGCTAAACCAGGTGTGGTAAAACTCATTCACCGAACTGTGTACGCCCAATTTATACATGTTGGACAAATACACCTTACCCTGTGGATTAACTCCGTGCAGATAGTTGATATAGCGTAAGCCCGCATTTTTTGCCTTGGCCGCGTCAGTTCCATTAATTCCAAAACTGATTAGATTCAGAAACATACTGCCCTTGAGCGATTTAACGCTGTTACTACCCCAGGTGTATTCGTTTTCCTGCAAGTACGCGCGATAGGGGTCTTTGTTTACGCTGTTTTCGCTGGCGCCATCTATCGCAAGCCAGTTACTGGTCCCGTTCATCGCCGTGCTGTAGGAGCTTTTGATATCCGTTGCAACATTGCCTGTTGCCCCACTCAGGTTGCTGTAATAAAGGAGTGCGGTATTTTCCGTTTCACGGAACGGATCGGCAAAATTGCTCCATGCCTTGAGGGGAGCACTTGTATAGTTGGCATCGATGAAGTCGCGATAAATGCTTTTACCCGTCGCGGCAAACAGGTAAATAGCAGCAAGGCGTTTTTTCATCGCACGGCCACTGGCATCGGTTTCCTGCTGGCCGGCACCAAGGTTGGCACTGTTCGGTTGTTTGCTTTCGTCGTTGTTATAAAACAACACGTTAGGGTTAGCTACAGCCCAGGTCCAGGCATTTTCTGCGCGGTTTTCCAGATCGGCAGAATAGGTGTTCAAACTGGCGATGTTCAGGTCTTCCAATACTTTGCTGGCAAATGCAAAGGCTCCGGCTGTCGATAAGGTGGCATTAGTACTGGCGCTACCGTAATAACTGGGCCCGGTGGTTGCCGATGGCGGACTCTTTCCATCCATACCAACAATGCTCAGGACGGAATTATTACCCGTCGCATTCTGCATTTTGACCAGCCAATCCAGCCCGACTTTCGCTTCATCAATAATGTCCGGGATGCCGTTGCCGGATTCAGGGATATTGAAATCGTCGCCCCAGGCAGCGGGATTTTCGATATAGGCGTGGAGCAGGGTAACGACATAGTCGGCGGCCCAGCTGGTGTACTTGTTGTAGTCACCCGCGTCATACCAGCCACCGGATAAATCTTTCGCAGTAGCCGCATTGCTTTTATCACTGTAAAGACGCGCGGCGGAATCCTGGTTTGCGCCGATATGGCTGGCCGAATCGACCCAGGCCGCTTCGGCGTAAGGTTCATTTTTGGCTACCCCTGCACGCTGGTAGAAAAAGGCGCGAAATGCTTCCCTCAATACGGGTTTGTATACGTCAGCCGCAATTTTGAAACTCGGCGAACGAACATTTTTATCGTTATCAACCACGGCATAGGTACCGGGCGCGGTTATGGCCGAAAAATCGAACCACCAGGCTTTATCGCCGGAAGACGTATCCGTCGCTCCCTGATTCCAGGTAACCGGGGCAGCAGTCAGTGCAATTTCACCCGTTGTCATGTTGACCAGGCTCAGGTTCGCGCCAGGTGAGAAACTCTGGCTAGCGTCATAACCATTTTGCGGATCGCGGATAACCGCGATTTTTTGCGCATCCGGCAGGTAACCAAACTGATCGACCACAATAAATCCGCTGATAGCCGCGGTTATTGCCCCGGAAGAGGAGGCGACAGAAGAACTGGTAGCTGGTATCGATGACACTACGGAAGAACTGGCCGGTACCGACGCTGACATTACCGATGAACTAACTGGCGCAGATGAGGACTGTGGAGAACTCGATGAGGATGCCGGTGCGGATGAAGGCGCCGGTTGGCTTGAACTGGCTACCGGTGCAGGACCACTCGATCCACCGCCACCTCCACCGCCGCAGGCGCCAAGCAGTCCGGTTAATGCCAGGCCGATAAACAGTTTGGATAAGGGAAAAATAGATTGGCTCATAAATCACTCTTATTAATTATCTGATTTAATTGCCGGATGATAACGGTTTCACCCTAAAGATTTAAGCGATTTTTAGTCTATTTACTGTCCTTTTCGAAGTTAGTGCTTTTCAGGTGTACCAGCAAAAATCCGGCGCACTGGTGAACAATTCAGGCGCCGGATTGGCTGTTATTACGGATTAATCAATTCCACCCACGGCTGGCCATTATCCAAACGGACCGGGCTATAAACCCCGACATAGTTCTCTGGCAGGGAATTTTGCAGCGGGCTTTTATTCGCGGAAACACCCCAGCGCGCCTGATAGTAGTGATAAATCCCCGAACTATCCTGCACATACACTTTCGCGTTTTGGCTGTAGGAAATGGTGCTTTGCCAAAGGTTGTAACCGCTGATCGGATGGCTGACATTACCACCACCATTATTGCCGCCAGTGGTCACTTCGTTTAAACGGCTGGTGGTGCTGATGCTGATATCGTCGAAATAGGAATATTGGTCGCTGGTCGGTGCCCAGTCTGTGGTACTGCCACCGAAGAAGGTTTCAAATAAAAACTTGTCGATGCTGACCGATGCTGAATTGCGCAACATCAAACCCGACACGCGCGCTACTTCTTTACCATCAATATAGGTAGTAACTGCACCGTTATATTGGTTCGCCGTTCCCAATTCAACGAAGCTGGTAATGGTGTACCAGCGGCCTTTGGTAAAGAAGCTGGCCAGGGGCGAATAATCGCCGCATTCATCCTGCTTGACCGGATTATAGAGATACAAAAACCCGTTGCCGTTCTCGCGCCACATAAAACGCGCACTGAAACCATCCAGCAAACTGTTGTTGACGCAACCTGTCGGCTTGGTGCCGTTGTAACCGGCGAGGCCCGGTAATTTGCCACCTTTCACCCAGGTGAAATTGCTGTCGAACATGACTTTGTATTGCAGCCAGAGTTGGGTATGTGGCCCACCCGGAATGGGGTAGGTAAATACCGAGGCGGAACTGCCGCCGATCTGGTTGGCTTTGTAAGTCACCCGCAACGCGCGGTTATTGGCATCGAGCGGATCGGCCACTATCGTTAAGCGACTATCCGCCACACCCGCCGATGCGCCGGGCGCGAATCCCCAGTCAGCGCTGAACCGGGCAGCGGTGTAAACCCCGGCGGTGTGTTGCTGGAAATTATTGTTGTAAAGGGCAGGCGTATTATTCGCGGAAGAGCTGCTAACGGAAGAACTGCTTGATGAACGGCTCGACGAACTCAACGACGCGCGGGAACTGCTGGTTGCTACTATCGATGATGCGTTGCCGGAAGATACAAGGCTGGATGAGCTTTTGCTGGAAGAGGGAACAATACTCGATACCACACTGCTTGAGGACGATTTACTGGAAGCAGGCACCGATGAACTGGTTGTCGCTGTTGCACATGCGCCCAAATCAGTCCAGGCATTAGCCCAGGCCCAACCCACACCTGGTTCATAAGGCCCGCCAACCGTGCACCAGCCACCAACGGTACAGGAAAAGGCGCGGTTAACATTTTTTACGATTTGGCCAGTCGCATAATGTTGGCCATTTTGGTATTGGGTAAGGTTGCTGCATTCATAGGCATTGCTAAAGCTTGCCAATAAAGAACCCGCGCCCACTGCAAGGACACTGATCAGATTTTTGCTCATAGTTTTAATCCCCGATTTTTTATTAGTACACCCGACAAATTGATTGCCGGGTCTGCTGGAGATCCAGAGCGATGAAATGTAGTGATAACGTTTCTATATTTTTATTGGCGTGGATCATTATTGTTTTGCGTTAACTATTCATCCCACTTTCTACCAAATTCAATGTTTACTAAAAGTCGAACCCGATAGCCTAATAACCAGCGCGCAATAAAAAAGGAACCGCGCGGTTCCTTTTTTGTTTCCGGAAAGTAAAACGCATTAGCGTTTCTTTGGTCGCTCCCAGCCCTGGATATTGCGTTGTTTGTTGCGAGCCACAGCCAATTCGGTATCTTCAACATCCCTGGTAATGACTGAACCAGCACCCACGGTGGCACCCGCACCGATTTTTACCGGAGCAACCAATGCCGAATTGGAACCGATAAATGCGTTATCGCCAATTTCTGTTTTGGATTTATTTACGCCGTCATAATTGCAGGTGATGGTGCCCGCGCCGACGTTAACGTTGCGGCCAATTTTTGCATCACCAACGTAACTCAGGTGATTTACTTTACTGCCGTTGGCAATAACCGCTTTTTTGGTTTCGACAAAATTGCCGATTTTTACGTCGTCAGCCAAATCAGTACCCGGACGCAAGCGTGCGTAAGGGCCGATATCGCAATTTGCAGCCGTTACTGCTTCTTCAATATGGCTGAAGGCTTTAACGCGCGTGTTGTTGCCAATCTTGCTATTGATGATTATGCAATTGGGTTCAATGACCACACCATCGCCCAGCACCACATCACCTTCGAATACGCAATTTACATCGATAACAACATCACGCCCCGCTGTTATGCTTCCGCGAATATCAATACGATGGGGATCAAGCAAGGTAACACCAGCGTCCATTAATTCATTAGCCAACTGCCGTTGATAAAAACATTCCAGTGCGGCTTGCTGGCGACGATTATTAATACCCTCCACTTCTTCAACCGCGTTGGGTTGTTCAACATGGATAGCAATACTATCGGCCTTCGCCATCGCAATAATATCGGTGAGGTAGTATTCGCCTTGCGCGTTATTATTTTTTAATTGCGGCAACCATTTTTGCAAATGCGCGGCTTTCACAGCCATGATACCGGTATTAATTTCGCGAATTTTTTTCTGCTCATCGGTAGCATCTTTGTGTTCTACAATTGCAACCACGGCATTTTTTTCATCGCGCACGATGCGGCCATAACCGGTTGGATCGGGAAGATCTACCGTGAGTAAACCCATTTGTTTGTCGTTTACACCGGCGATTAATTTTTGCAGTGTTTCAGCGCGGGTCAGCGGCACATCGCCGTACAGAATTAATACGGTCGCGTCGTTGCGCAATTGCGGCAATGCTTGTTGTACCGCATGGCCAGTTCCGAGCTGCTGCGCTTGCAGTACAAACTTCACATCGGGCGCCGCCATTTTTTCCTGCACTTTTTCAGCGCCGTGGCCGACGATAATCAGAATTTGTTCGCCGCCTACGGTGCGCGCGGTATCCACCACATGTTGCACCAGCGCTTTGCCACCAATGGGGTGCAACACTTTTGGTAAGTCGGAGCGCATGCGAGTGCCTTTACCGGCAGCGAGTACGAGGATATCGAGCATAGTGGGTCCTTTTGCAGTCAGTGGTATAAATGCTATTGCCCATTTTAACGATTTGCGGGCATCTTTGCGGGCATTGTTGCTGCGATGCGGGAATAATCATCCGCTCGCGATTAACGGAATTTTACCCTGCCTAACCCTTACTTGATAAACACTAACGCCGTATTAAGACAAAATTACCGCGTCAATGAGAAATTGCGGACCCTATCTATGAATAAACTGATGAACATCCGGGTTGTTGCCCTGGGTGCGAGCGCTATTTTTCTATCCGGTGCAGTATTTGCGGCGAATCCAATCGTCCCCGGTTGGTATGCCGATCCGGAAATCCGCGTTTTCGATAACCGCTACTGGATCTACCCCACGTATTCTGCGGGAGAGACCACACCTGATTTACCGGTCACGCTGACTAAATCCCAACAGCAACAGCGAGCACAGCCCAATATCTGGTCACCATTTTTAAAACAGACGTTCCTGGATGCGTTTTCATCTTCCGATCTGGTTAACTGGACCAGACACGAGCGAGTCCTTGATATCAAAGAGGTAAGCTGGGCCGCGTATGCTGTCTGGGCGCCTTCGACGATTTTCGCCAACGGCAAATATTACTTGTTCTTCAGTGCCAACAATATTCTCAACGATAACCAGCCTGGCGGGATTGGTGTTGCTGTCAGCGATACACCCGCCGGCCCGTTTCGCGATGCCTTGGGTAAGCCATTGATTAATAAAATCCACAACGGTGCGCAACCCATCGATCAAATGGTATTCCGCGATGACGATGGCCAGTTCTATATTTTTTACGGCGGCTGGAAGCATTGTAACGTCGCCAAATTAAGCAAGGATTTACTCAGCCTTGAACCTTTCGACGACGGTGAGTTTTTCAAAGAAATCACACCGGCAAAAGAATATGTCGAAGGTTCATTTATGGTGAAACGCAACGGGATTTATTATTTGATGTGGTCCGAAGGGGAGTGGACGGCGGCGGATTACAGTGTTGCTTATGCGATGGCCAAATCACCACTCGGCCCGTTCAAACGCATCGGGAAAATTTTGCAGCAGGATTTAACCATTGCCAAAGGGGCGGGGCACAATTCGGTCGTTAACATTCCGGGCACTGACGATTGGTATATTGTTTACCATCGCCGCCCGCTTAACACGAATGACGGTAATCACCGCGAGCTCGCAATCGAGCATTTATATTTTAATGCCGACAGCACTATCAAACCGGTGGTAATGACTAACGAGGGAATTGCTCCGGTTGCGAAATTAAAATAATTTCCAACAACAGCATTTAATTTTTGCGAATGGAAATTTTAGATAATAAAAAAGGCGACTCGAAAGTCGCCTTTTTTTGTCCAACAACAAACGCTTACTTGCCAGCTTTTCTTTTGATTGCTTGCAAGGTACGCAATTGGGCAGCCGCTTCTGCCAGTTGCGCGGCGGCGCGCTGGAAATCGATCTCGCTGGATTGATCTGCCAGTTGTTGTTGCGCTAATTGCTGTGCTTCCAAAGCTGCAGCTTCATCCATATCGTCTGCGCGCAAAGCGGTATCCGCC
>JAGKWO010000044.1 GCA_021151835.1 Gammaproteobacteria bacterium | reverse complement strand
TATATATAAAGGGGAAGTTGGATTTTATTGCTATCCGCAGATTTTTGAGGTGATCAAAAAAGCATCCGCGGATTTTCATGCATATCCACGCTTTTTTGTGGGAGTTTTTGCGGACGAAAATTTAATGTTTGCTGGTGCAATAGAGCCACCAAAGTGGCTCTATTGGATAGGGGAAAATGCCTTATTGAATCGCAGCAGTTATACGTGTCATCAGACGTTGTGCGCGTGCTGGAGAATAACTCTCTAGTTCTATGCTTGAAATTTCCACCTCATGGTATTGGTTAAGTCCATCTTCAGTTTGGTCCGTGTCTGCTCCAACCAAAAATAGTTTGAGAGCGTCTTTAATTAATCGCCATTCCATTTTGATTTTCATGTTGTCTACCACATCGTCATAAGGGATTTGGTTAAAGAGGACTTTGTTTTCTGCCCCCGAATGAATTTCATTAAATTTATGGTTGAGTGCCATTAAAAATGGTTTTGCTTCCGGCAATGAAAATAATTTTTCTGCTGATGCTGTGAGCTGATGATCGGCATAAATATTTTTCAGGCTATTTAGCGATTCCAAATGTTTTCCTCGCAGCCGTGCTGTTTCGAGTTGGCACACCTCAAATTCCGGTGTGAGGGTTTCAACCAGGGCGGTGTATTCCTGTGCAAAGTCCCGCGCTTCAGTTTCTCCGTTTTTCATTGCCCGGATTTCTTTGGTTAGTTCACCGTCGCTTTTGCGGAAGGCGTCGCGCCATTGGATGCCCAATTGCTCGGATTGGGTTTGCATCGCGTCAGCGGATTTACGGTGCTTTTCCAGCTTCTGGTGGATGTTTCCAAGGCGCTCCTGAAGCTCGGTATAGGTAGCCTTATCTTGCTCAAATCTGGCGATAGCGGCTTGCACGTGTTGGGGTAGGGTGTTGGTGTTAATAGTCATCGTTTTGGACTCCTGAGGTTGGTTTTTCCGGGGTGTTCCCGGTGTTGGCTTGTGGTTAAAAAATGATCTGGTTTTGAGGCGTTTTTGCCTGCTAGTGGCTGAGTGTCCTTTCACACACACCTCTCTCCCTGACTAGTTTCAAAAAACACAGGGAACAAGGGAACAAATGCCGCTAAGCCAGTAACCACGCGGCTTTCAGCGTTCCCTGAGGGGGGTCAAAAATGATCCCTGAAACAAAACATAGAGAACACAACTAATGGTTATGAATATAAAAAAGGAATCTCTTATATATAAAACAAGTATGTGTTCCCTTGTTCCCTATCTATATATCTATTAAGGGAACAGCCAACCCCTGATGTTTAGCGGCTTTGAAGCCCATGTTCCCTTGTTCCCTGTGTTCCCTTAAAAAATTACAGAGTGCGCATTTATATCCCTGCTGTTTTTGTTCATTACGTGAGCAATTTTTCGGGGTCAATTACATAGGCATTCAGGGAACCGCCGCCGGGTCGCCGGTACTTTTTGGTGTAGCGTTTTTGGGTCTTGTCGCTGTCCGTTTTAGCCAGTACTTCGGCCATGGCCAGCGCCCGGATTACACGCTCACAACCAAACCCCGGGGCGGCTTCTTCCAGTGAGGCCCGAGTGAAAAGAAATAGCCGTTTATCCCCGGAATCTTTTTCATAAAATCCGGCGCGATCCCGGATCGGAGTAGGGCTGTCGTAGACGGGGTGAATATCTGAAAAGCGGCTGTCGCCGTGCAGCTCGATAAAGGCTTCAATGCTGCGCAGGATTTGCCGGTCTTCCGCGTTACCGTCGCCCATGCGTGTCATCCACTCACCAAACAATTGCTGGCACGCGGCGATGGCGGTGCCAGCCTTCCAGTTAATTATTTTTTGTTTGATCGCCAGCTCACCGGCGTACGCCATAATCGCAAACCGATCCGACACTCGGCCCGCTTGTGAACTGGTTGCGTGGAAAAGTGTTTTAACCTGGGCAAAACCTTCGTGGAAATTTTCCTTATCTTGAATCGCGAGAATACGTTCAACAAATTGCACACCCACATGGCCGTAATGCCTCATAACGGCGTCACTGAGCACGCGGTGAAATTCTTGCCCGGTCATGCCATGTACATCATCAAACGCTCTGAATTTGCGTGTGCCTGCGTTGATGTCCACCAGTCGCAATTCCGCACCGGCGTGCGCGCTGTTGCCACTCATGGCCGCGTGTTCTGTTAACGATCGTTCACCACTCGATAACGCGAGAACTCGCCACATTAATTTTGCACGGCCTTCGCGTTCACGCGTCATCGTGCCTTTGCCCATACCGTTGGCAATGGCGTAGGCCATCTCCTGCACACGCTTGGGATCAGCGCGTTTAATTTCATCCAGAATTAACACGGTGTCATTGCGTGAAGCCGCTTCAATTTCTACACCGCCTTTGGATACATCCCATGAGGCTGCAAAGTTATTCGGGTTTCCCCACACAGACGCCGCAATTAATTGCGCGAGTGATTTACCGCTCGATGAGTCGCCGACCAGGTGAACGCCACCGCCATTCACACCGACTTTGGAAAGCAGTGGCCCGGCAAGCGCACAACACACCGACATAATTAACACCGGGTTACCAATGCAATACGCGCCGATTTCTTTTTTCCAGCCATCGAGCGTGCCTTTGCTGGTAAATAAATTAATGGCATTGCTTGATGATTGGTAACGCACGTTCTCACCACCAATTACTTTTTGTGGCAATACAAACGCGCCTGATTCATGCCAGCCGGGTTTTGTGGTGGTGGCCAATACGTGAGTAGGCGAATGATGGCTCGCGATATAGGGCGCAACAAAACGACGATTCTGATAATCGATGGTTAAGCCTTGCCGCATTAACGCTTTTAAAACGTCATCACCTTTACCGGCGAGCGCGTCCATCGGCATTACCCATTCCACACGCTGGCCGCGATAATAAAAACTTAATAACCGGCCTATGCTGCGGTCTTCGGTATTAACGGTTTCCGCTTCTACATACAGCGGTGCGCAAATCCAGCGATCAAATGGAATGGCTTTTTCATCTTTGCTGATGCGCATTTCGTGATGCCACACACCGGGAAAATAATTTTTATCTTCAACGAGTGTATTCACCTCATAGACGGCAAAACTCGGGCGCTCGATTTCATGAATCACCGGCGCTTGTGCATCACCGACTAACGCCAATTCCGTTTTTTTCTTCTTAGAATTAGTCATGGGTATTGCCCTCACGTTGCCACACATCTAAATCATTAAAGTCAGTGAGGTATCGCGGGGCATCTACTGGCCACTGGGGAAAAACGATTTTTGCATTTGTACTCAATGCCGCACGAAATGCGTAAGCTTTTCCCGGATTGCCTTCGGTGTTGCGATCATCATCACCGGCAATAATCAGTTCGATGTTATCGCCCATAAGTGCGCGGATTTGCAGTGCGACGCTTTCAAGGTTGGCGGCAGTCATTGCGCACACGACCGGGCAACCGGTGCTGCGGTGAATGCTGGCGCCGGTGGCCCAGCCTTCACACACATACAAACGGCAGGCGGGTGTCATTTCTCCGAGAGTGGAATAACAATCTTTAACTTTGCCTCCGGATAAAAAACGCTTTTCGCATTCCGGGTTAATGATTTGCACATTCACCAAACGCCCGGCAAAGCCCAACGGGATTAATAAATTGCCGTCACTGGTTTGCCGAAGGGAAAACGGTGGCAACTTTTTCTTTTGCAAATAAGCGTGATTGCCATCCGCTGGTTTTGATCGCTTCCAGAGTTGATTGGCTTTTTGCTCGGCGCGTTCGCGTTTTTCTTGTGCTTCCTGTTCGCGCTGTTGCAAGCGCTCATTTAATTTTTCTTGATCGAGTGCAGGCGGTGGTGGTGTGCTTTGGTTGCGTTTTGCAAACAAGCCACAGCCTAACCGTGAATCCAATTCTTTAGCGGCTTCCAGTTGTGTGCATTGGCGTAAATAGGCGAGCAGGGCAACCAGATCACCACCGTGGGCGTCCGGGTCTGCAAAATCATTCCAGCGGCCGGTGAGCAAGCAAATACGGAATGAACCGGCTTCGCGATCACCACGCACAATATTGCGTGCGATCCATTCAGAATTATGTTGATTGCCATCGGGCAACCATTCAGGCACTAATACGCCGGATTGTGCGAGTGCGTATTCAGCGACCTGCTGAATTTTTTGGGGGATGGTTTGCTTAGTCATGTTTGCCTCCATGCTTTTTGAAGGCAACTATGTGAAACAAATCGTGCGCATCAGATAGTAAAAGATGTGCGGCTTGGCACACGGCAGTGAGTGAGCTACCGTCCATTGTGTGAATGGTCATGCAAGCAATAGAGCCGACTAAATCCTTCGCAGCAGCGAGGCGTAGATCAGCTATTTCAGCAATTTCATTGCGGGGCGCATCGGTATTTAAAAATAAAACTGGATGGTCGATAGCGTTTGATGAGAGGGCTTTGAATTGACTCATTTCACACCTCCTTGATTTTCCAAGGCACGTGCTTTTTGCATAGCGGCGTTATAACGGTCGAGACGAACTTTTAGGGAAGAATTAGCGTGAAGGGCAGATATTGCGCGCGCTTTTAATGCGGCAATTCTATTTTTGATAGACGGATTTTGGGTGTGCAGGTTTTTCATTGGTTGTGCTCCTATTGTTGAGGAGCTGCCGGCATCACTTCCACATGATGGGTGGCAGCTGTACGCGGGTGTGGAAGACCGGGACAATAGGAACCCGGTAGGCCCGAAGGCCTCCCGCGCACAGCTACCATAGAGCATGATTACAGACGAAAAAAAAGCGCCTGCAATACATGGTAGGGCGCCTGTGCGCCTATTGTTGATCGGGCTTCCACACCCGGCTGCGAATTGTGTCGCAACGGGAATACTGTAGCTCATACAGTTACGAAAACTCAAGCACTGATTTTCCCCTGGTATAATCCGGGGCAGAGAAGGGCACTGTTCTTTCTTGGTCATGGTAAACTCAGCTCGCGTACTTTTAAGCCTCGCTGTACTCTCAATGTCAGCGAGGCTTTTTTTATTTCAGGTCTATCGAACAGCGATCACTAACAATCGGTTTCAATGTGTTGTTTGTTGCGTTGCTGGTTTTTCTCTCCGCGAAATGCCGCAATAGTGCCGCTGGTTTCTACGCGGATACTGCCAAAGTTTTTATTAATTTTTCCGCTACCTTCTAAGGCGAAAGTAACAGCGTTTTGCAAATCAATAAGCTCTTTTTCTGAAAGTGTTACTGACTGATTTTGTGATGCAAAATTTAAAGTGGTGCTCATAGTTTGATCCTCAATTGTTGCGCGTGGTTGGGTTTTTAAAGTTGCGCAGGCTTTAAAAAAAATTAATTCTTTCGTTGATGTTTCGCTACACACTCTTGCACTTCTTGTGCAAACCAGCGCGGATGCCCTTTGCCTTTTTCTGACGGCAATATGATTGGCGTTGGAAAACCGGAAAATTTGCTGATTTTGTCGATGAAGTGGCGCTCACTCATGCAGAGATAGTCCGCACATTGCTTGCTATCCCATATCACTTTCTCAGGTGGTGGCATGGATGAGAGTCGCAGTGCTATTGCATTAGCGAGTTTTTCATAGTCGATTTCAGTCATAGCGTTTACTGCGTGCTCACTGTTTTTCTTGCTGCCATCTTTTCGGCAATCCATTCGTCAATTTCTGACTCAAGCCATGCCACCCGGTTAGCGCCAATAGAGATAGGCGCCGGGAATGTGCCTGCACGAACGTATGAATAAATACTCGCGCGACTTAAGCCTGTTTTTTCTTCTACCTCCGTGCGTTTGAGTAAACGATTTCCTATAGGAATTGGTGTGGCTCGTTGAAACTTTGGGTGTGTGTGCAACATTAGTTACCTCGCTTTTCTGCTTGCTGGTCGATCCAGCGCTGAATTTCAGTGAAGGAAAATCCCACCGCTGAATTTCGCGCGCTGCTATTCCCGATTTTTACGGGTTTGGGAAAATCAATATCATTGGCAATTAGCCGGTAAACGGTTGCGCGTGATAGCGACGTCATTACCAATAATTCCGGTAAACGAATAAGTCTGTCGGGTTGCGCCTGGTCATTTGCTGGCTGGAGTACTTTCATCACTATCTCCAGTCAAATTTTTGAACAGCTCGTTACGTGGTGTTCTTCGAGCGCTTGGTAATTCAACTTTCGGATTTTGATTAATCGGCAGATTAAGCCGATGGGTAATTTCATCGTTGCCAGCAAAGGAAGCGCCGCACTCGGGATTTCCACATAGCAACAAGGTTCGACTGAGCAGCGGAGATAAAGGTGTTGACGTGCGCCGAATTAAAGGCCCACCGCAATCGGGGCAGGGTCTGCGTATTTTTTTCTTGGGATTTATAACTTTCATAATTGCCTCGCTTGGCTTGTATGGGACGAGACTAGAATGACTAAGAATGTGAAAAAATAAAAACACTTGCGACTGTAATAGCGCGTATTACAGTCGGTGATATTTTTTTTATTTTAAAAATCTATGGTTTTGACCTGAAAATATTCAGGTTGATTGTTTGGTATTCTGGATTTTGGGCAATAAAAAAGGCTTAAGCATGTAAACACTTAAGCCTTGGTGTAAGAAAATTTTATTTTACTTTTGTAGTTTTAAAACTTTTATAAAAAATATTGAAGTAAATCCTATGAAAATTAAAATTAAAGCGGAGGGCTCGGGAATTTTTGATATTTTGATGTGTGTGATATTAAAAGATGCATCATCCCAATACTCTATCCCGCTCGCTTCGTCATATATTGATCTGGTTATACTGCCCCAGGTTACCTCCCTTAGATCTGAGTGTGAAAACTTGAGATCCTCTATGGATACACCTGAATAGGTGTTTCCATCCAAAAATAAAACTAGACTAAATACGAACGATGAATTTGCATTTCCTAATAGTCGTCTTTCGAGAACGTAAATTACATCATTAGGAACTCCACCCAAATCATCTGTTATGCCAAATACGTCTATATTATTTGGCTCCTTTGGGTCGTGATATCCTTTAATAAAGTTTTCACCCGTCGGCGATTCAAAAATAGCGGTGTTCTCTCCATCCCATTCAGTTGAAACATCAACGACGTTGGTTAAATCAATAGTAAGAGATCCGCTAATTGAATCTCCGACCGCATATCCTAAGGTCCCAAGGTGGATTTGCGTTATCTGTCCTGCGTAGTCGAGTTTGTATATGTGTGCGGATGCTTGAAGTGGGACAAGGATAAACAATAAAAATAGTAGTCTGGACATGGATCACTCCTTAATTGTTAGTTAAAAACCAAAGTGACTATACACGCATATTAATTGCCTCGATGCAGCACAAGATTAATTCTGGCATATAGAGTTTTATTTTTTTAACTTCATATGCCAGATATAGTTTTTATTTTTAATTGTCACAATGCGTTAATTTTTCTAATTGGCGCAATCAATGAATCCAATTTATCCGCATACCACTGCATCATTTCTTTGCGCTGTTCTAAATAAATCGCCTTGTTATAAACTCCGGATACGCCGCCTTCGACGTGTGCGAGTTGCGCCTCCACGTGATCACGCGGGAAACCTTGCTCACGCAAAATAGTTGATGCGATATGACGAAAACCATGGCCGGTTTGTTGGCCCTGGTATCCCATGCGGCGTAACGCCATATTGAACGCTGTATTACTCAGCGGAATTGTTTTGTCTTTGCGCCCGGGGAATAACAGCTGATATTTCCCGGACATTGATTGCAGCTCTTCCAGCGCGTGAATGGCTTGTCTGGATAGCGGCACCACGTGATCCCGGCGCTTTTTCATTCTTGCTGCCGGAATTGACCAAAGTTTCTTTTTAAAATCGAATTCGCTCCATACGGCCTCACGTAACTCGCTAGGACGCACGAACGTGAGCAGGAGCAACCTAACCCCTAGCTGCACCAGTTCATCGCCGCTGTAGCTGCGAATAGCGCCTATAAGGTCGGGTAATTGCTCGACCGTCACATGGGAGTAGTTTTCTGAGGGTTTACTGTCCAGAAAGCGGTGGAGGCCTTCCAAGGGGTTGTATAAGGCTCTGCCAGTGATTTTGGCGAAGATGTAAATCTCTGCACAATTGCGGCGGACCTTTTTGGATTGCTCATAGACGCCCTTTTCCTGCATCCCCTGAAACAACTTCATCCACTCCATCGGAGTGATCTCCAGAAAGTTTCGCTTACCGAAAACCGGGAAAACGTGATGGGATAGGCCGCTGAATACTCGCTTCTCGTGAGCCTTTTGCCAGGAGCGCTTGCGGTTATCCAGCCACTCAAGCGCAAGGGCTTCAAAAGCGTTCTTGGTGTTGTGCTCCTCCTCGGCCTCTTTTTGCTCGCGTTTGGAGAGGATAGGGGTGTTGTTTTCCTGCGCCTCGGTTTGTATCTGGCGAACCTTCCGGCGGGCATTTGCACCGGTAATTTCGGGGTATGTGCCGATACCCAGCCATGACCATTTCCCGTTGGCTTTTTTGTAGCGCAATTCCCACGATTTGTGGCCCGTTGGCTTCACCCGGAAATAGAGGCCATTGCCGTCGTGAACCCTGTAAATACTGGGTTCTGGCTCAAGTGAGGCCAATACACTATCGGCCAAAGGAGTGCGTTTTATGTCTTGTCTTTTCATTGTGCTTGTATGTCGCTGTTCTATTTTTCCCGTGGCATACACAGGGGCATACACGGTGGGCTGGGATAGCCTTAGAACAGATGATACAACTTAGGACAATAAAGCGCTTTAACTTATTGTTTAGTAAAGGAAAATTAGCTTCGGTGAGACTACTTTGGAAGGGCTAAGAATGTTGATTTTAGCGTCATTGGCGTCCCCGGCGGGAATCGAACCCACATCATACGCTTAGGAGGCATACGTTCTATCCGGTTAAACTACAGGGACGCACCACACGCAGGTGCGTGCGGCGCGGATTATATAGGCTTGGGAGAAAAATATTAAGCCTTGGCGACTGTATATGATGATGTGTATTGGGTTTGTGTGCCTTGGGCAGTATAGAGCGATGGCGCAGGCACTTTGCCGCGTAGCAAATTGAGCAGATGATTCAGTGTTTGTTGTGAGCGGGCAATCATTTTGCCGTTCACATCATTCATTTCACGACATTCTTCAAATTCAACGACCAGATTCTTCCAGTCATCACGCAAAGGCAGGGTAGCGGTATTGCGTTGCAGGAATGTGTCCCATCCATCGGCGTTGGTTGGCAGGCCCAGTGTATTGAGGATTTGTTGGCGCAGTTTTGCATTGTTGTTAAGCGAGTCAACAACCGCTGCCTTTTGTTCGATAATTTCTTGCAGGCCTTCCTGTTTGCGTTGTTCGAGTAACACTCGTTCCTGGGCGAGCAGTTGTTTAAGTTGGACGATAGATGTGTTGTCTTGCGCGATCATGTGGCGCAGGGCATTGATATCGAGAGACATAGCAACCTCTACTGGTGGTGTAAGGAAGGTTTTTACCAGGTACCGGGGAAGCGCCTGTTAATAAACCCGGTGTTGCAACAAACAATTCACGAACTATTGACTGGCTATTAACCTAACAAATCGCTTTGGTTGAGCATGTTTTCGGCGATACGTTCCGGATTGATTTCAAAGCGGCCCTCGGCGATGGCGCGGCGAATTTCTGCCACCTTATCCAGATTAACATCGGGGGAACTGTCAATTTTGCTTTGAAGGCGTCCCAATGTTTGCGCTTGTTCGCTCAGCACAACCTGATCGCCTGCTTTATTGCTGGCGGGAGCAGGCGTCGCAACGGGCGTTTTAGCTTCCGGTGCGGCAGTAGTGGTTGGTTTACTGCGCGTACCTTTGGTACTGACAGAATCCAGCGAATTGTTAGTGTTGAAATTCATTTGTTTTCCCCTGTTCGCCGTTTGGGCGATTTGTACAAAAATTGTCGCGGTTGCTATGTCGGGACAAGTCAGAAAACCGTATTTGTGGTTCTCCTAGCCAGGTTATCGGCTTTAGCCCACATAACTTTAGCAATATTTCAAAAAAACTTTCACCGGCCGCTATCCAGTGCTATTAAAGGGTTTGTACCAGGCCTTGGCCTCTGACTACACCTGTCACTACGCGCTCTGACGAGTCATTTCTAACCCGGATTTTCTGCCCCAGGCGGCCATCCGCCATAGCGATACCGCTGCTACTGACTTTAATACTACCGACGAGCGATTCGAGTTTGACTACTTCACCACGTTTTACCGTGGTTGGAGCGTCCAGCGTTGCTGTTCGGAACGGCTCACCTTTGCCGATGTTCCGCTTTGCCTCCCGGCCAATTACTGCCTCTTTGTCGGCGGCAAAGCTTTGGCGGATGTTGCTTATATTGACCAGGCTGGTAGTTAAATGGCTGGCATTAAGCGCTTCACCGCGGGTGACATCCTTTACGGCAACCGGGATTTCCCGATAAATCATGACTTGTGCCGGAATATGCACCGCCCAGCTGATGTTTCCGGCGGCACATTGGGCTTTAACACTGATATTGCCGCCCAGACCGGTTTGATCTTGCGCGGTAAACTCCACCGGGGCAGGGCATTGCCCCAGGCGCAAGCGGTTATCGAGATTGCCAACACTGATATCGATATGTTCGTGGGGTGTTTGTTGGTATTCAGCTGCAAGAAAGCGGGTTACATCCTGTTTAAGTTGTAAATGGCTATAAATCCCTGACGCAAACGCCTGATAACTCAGGCAGACAGCAAGGAATCCCGTAACAATTGAACAAATTTTTGACGATCTGAGGTGCTTTTGTACGGACAAAAGAGGAGCGGCGCTGTGGCGCAAAATATTCTTCGCGAAAGTTCTGTAAAAACTAGGAAGTTCCATATTTTGTCCTATCCTCAAGGGTAAGCACTTGATGTCAGGTGGATTTTGATCGCCAGTATTATCACCAGGATTAAAGTCCGACAATTTTTTGCCGCTAAGCTGTTCTGAAAGCTACCAAAGCAAATACTGTGCCGTGGCATTTTTCCGGCGATGGATAACAAAACCCTGGTAGCGGGTAAATAAAAGAAAAGCGCGACAGTTTCGAAAACCATTTGGATAAAGAATGAGGTAATTGCATGGCCGGCGTAATGGATAGTGTCAATCAGCGCACCCAGCTGGTTGGTCAAAACCGTCTTGAGCTCCTGTTATTTCGCCTGGGCGGCCAGCAGTTATATGGCATCAACGTGTTCAAGGTGAAAGAAGTCCTTCAGTGTCCGCAGTTGAATGCAATTCCCGGACGCAGCTCTGTGGTGCGTGGTGTAGCCCATATCCGTGGTGGTACTTTGCCGATTATGGATATGAACCTGGCGATTGGCCGGCGCGAGTTGCCTGATATTGAAAGTTGCTTCGTGATTATCACCGAATATAACCGTACCGCCCAGGGCTTCCTGGTGCGTTCAGTCGAGCGCATAGTGAATATGAATTGGGGCGATATTCATCCCCCTCCAAAAGGTGCTGGCAAAGAACATTACCTCACCGCTGTTACGCAGGTGGATGGTCAACTGGTAGAGATTATCGATGTTGAAAAGATCCTGGCAGAAGTCGCACCGCCACGCGAGGAAGTCAGTGCAGGCGTTATTGAAGATGGTATTGCTGATCGCGTTGTGCAAAAAAATATTCTGATTATTGATGACTCCACCATCGCACGTAAACAAATCCAGCGTGTAGTCGAGAGCATGGGGATTAAGACCACTATCAAAAAAGACGGTGCTGAGGGTTTCAAATATTTACAGGATTTGTTGAAAGAAAACAAAAATCCATATGAAGAACTCATCATGATTATCTGCGATATCGAAATGCCGGAAATGGATGGCTATACATTTACGGCTGAGGTTCGCAATCATCCGCAATTAAAAAACCTTCATATTATTTTGCATACCTCATTAAGTGGTGTGTTCAATGAAGCCATGGTGCGCAAAGTGGGCGCGGACGATTTTCTTGCTAAATTCCATCCCGATGAATTGGCCAAACGTGTCAATGACCGGGTGCTTGCGATAACGGGTGAAAGTTTATTGCCGCCTGAACAGGCGTAAAGGAAACAGCGCAGGGGAGTGCGGTAATGATTTACGTTGGGTTGTTATGATTAATAAAGAGTCTCCTTTCCCCAAACCCGTTGGTCGAGATAATCTCGACCAGCAGGAGTTTGATCAATTTCGCCAATTCCTCGAAGATGCCTGCGGAATTTCGTTGGGCGATAACAAACAATACCTGGTTACCAATCGCATCCGCCGTCTTTTGGAGGAAAATAATATTGCCTCTTTCGGTGAACTGGTGCGCGTGTTAAAGCAAGGATTCAATCGCAAACTGAAAGATCAAGTCATCGATTCCATGACGACCAATGAAACCTTCTGGTTTCGCGATAACTATCCTTACGATCATTTGAAGAATACATTGTTGCCGCAATTGATGGCTCCGAACAATCGTATGTTCGGACCTGTGCGAGTGTGGTCTGCGGCCTGCTCATCCGGGCAGGAACCTTATTCGATTAGCATGATGGTAGAAGAATACAAGCGGCAAGCGATGGGCAATTTGCCGCGCCCGGTGCAAATTGTGGCAACCGATTTATCTTCCACTGTATTGGATCAGGCCAAGCGCGGCGAGTATGACAAGCTGTCGGTGATGCGTGGTTTATCGGCTGATCGCCTGGAGCGCTATTTCGATAATCCCAACCCGGCAATGTGGCGAGTAAAAAATTTTGTGAAGGAGCGAATCGATTTTCGCTCGCTCAATTTGATGGACTCCTACGCCGGATTGGGCAAATTCGACATAGTGTTTTGCCGCAACGTCCTGATTTATTTCAATGCCGATTTAAAGCGGCAAATCCTGCAAAAAATCCATGCTGCGTTGAAGCCACAAGGGCTTTTATTCCTCGGCTCATCAGAAGGGCTTGCCGGGGCGGGGGATTTATTTGAGATGGTTCGTTGCGAGCCGGGGATTCTCTACAAAGCTATCTAACGCTTCTGATTGCAACTATTTTTTCAGGCAAACCCGCTCATGATGCGGGTTTTTTATTGCCCCGGATTCCGTGCGGCAGGGTTAATTCGTTTGGCTGATAAGGGCGGAAAACCTTTGCCGCTTTCGGTTTGCCGCTTTTGGTCTGGCTGCATTGATACAAATAAAAATATATGTAAATCAACTGGATATGATGTTTTTTGGCGGTTGGCACAGCGGTTGCTTTGATGTCAGTAACTGTGAAAAGTGGCTGAAATGTTTTGCCACTTTGAGGCTCGCTACCACTTTTGAATTGCCAGAGTAACGATTATGTCCATCTCCTTCGATAAAGCATTGGGTATCCACGAAACTGCACTGCATTTTCGCTCCGAGCGCGCAGCGGTGTTGGCCAACAACCTCGCTAACATCGATACCCCCAATTACAAAGCGAAGGATCTGGATTTCAAGCAGGCCCTGCAGCAAAAAATGAGCAGTTCATCCGGTTTTGATCTGTCTACCACGCAGGATCGCCATATTGGTGGCGAGGGTTTCAATACCGCTGAAGGTGATGTGTTGTATCGCACCCCACAACAACCATCGATTGATGGCAACACTGTGGAAGATCAGATTGAACATGCGGAATACATGAAAAATGCGTTGGCATTTCAAGCGAGTTTTCAATTTTTGAATAGCAAATTTACCGGATTGCGCAGCGCAATCCGCGGCGAATAATGTTGGTTTTTTTCATTCATCGGAATGGCACAGGTAACTGATCATGGCACTCGGAAATATTTTTGATATCGCTGGTACCGGTATGAATGCGCAAAGCCTGCGTTTGAATACTACCGCGAGTAACCTGGCAAATGCCCAGTCGGCCAGCTCCAGTGTGAATGACGTTTATCGCAGCCGTCAGCCGGTATTTGCCGCAATCCAACGCGATGCGATGCGTGCAAATGTTGTAGAAGGCACGTACAGCGATAATGAAGTGGAATCGCAAGTGGGCGTGCAAGTGCTCGGCATTGTCGAAAGTGATGCGCCCTTGCAACGCCGTTATGAGCCTGATCATCCCAAAGCAGATGAGCAGGGTTATGTGTATTACCCGAATGTAAATCCGGTAGAAGAAATGGCGAATATGATTGCTGCTTCGCGCTCATTCCAGATGAATGTTGAAGTGATGAATTCCGCCAAACAAATGGTTCAACGCGTTTTAACGCTTGGTCAGTAATTAGTGAAGGAGAAATCGTATGTCTACTGTTGGCAGCACTAATAGCAGTTCCAGCGTTACAGATAACCTGAGCATCACCAAGAAAACGGAAGCCAAAAAAAATACCAATGAATTGGGGCAGGCTGCGTTTCTGGAATTGATGATTACCCAAATGAATAACCAGAACCCGCTGAGTCCGCAAGACAACAGCGAATTTGTGGCGCAGCTGGCGCAATTCAGTTCAGTGGAAGGTTTGGAGCGTTTGAATAAAAGCTTCAATAGTTTTATGTCGAATAATGCATTGCAAGCATCGTCATTGGTTGGAACCAGTGTCAATGTGGAATCGGAAAAAAGTGTTTTGATGAAAGGCAGTTTTGTGTCCGGCAGTGCCGATCTGGCGTATTCCACCAAAAATTTGAAAATCAATATTTACGATGAAAAGGGTGCTCTGGCGCAAACCATTCCTGTTGGTGAAGTGCCAAAAGGTGAAATGGTTTTCCGTTGGGATGGCCAGGTTATTGAAGTTAATGGTGAGCTGCTGGATTGGTCAGCCGGTGAAACTGGTGCCCCGGTCGGTGAATATAAATTTGAAATCACTGCTGATCAAAACGGTAAAAATGAAGCGCTCAAAACATCATTAAGTGCGAATGTGAACAGTGTAAGTATCGGTGAAAACGGTGCACTGGTGTTGAACCTTGCTGGCATAGGCGCAGTAGATGCCAGCAAAGTAAAACAATTTAATTAATATTTTTGTAGTAAAACTTTACAGCCATTAATCCCTATGGTCGAGGTGTAATATGTCGTTCAACACAGCGTTAAGTGGAATTCGCGCAGCCAATACCGATTTGCAGGTAACCGGCAATAATATCGCTAATGCCAGTACTATTGGTTTTAAATCCTCACGCGCAGAGTTTGGCGATGTATACACCAGTACGTTATTAGGTGGTGGTTCGAATACTCCTGGTAGCGGCGTAAATATTCAAAATATTCGCCAGCAATTCACCCAGGGCAATTTGAAATTTACGCAAAATGAATTGGACTTGTCGGTTAACGGCGAAGGTTTCTTTGTTGTTGAAAAAAATGGCGAACGTTTATTCACCCGTGCAGGTACTTTTGGCCTGGATAAAAACGGCTACATCGTGAATGGTACCGGCGCGTTATTGCAAGGTTTTCCTGCTGATGCCAATGGTAATGTGGGTGGCATTCTCGGTGATTTGCGCGTAGATGTCAGTTCACAGGAGCCGCGCCAAACTACCGGTGTATTTGCATCCTATAACCTCAATTCAAAAGAAGTGGTTTTGGAATCAACCGGAAGCCGTTTTGAAACCAATGGTACCGCTATTGGCGAAGCGCAACTGGCATTGAAAAGTCCAACGACGTCAACCATTGATCTGATCGGCGCCGCCAATTTACCTGTTACTACTGCTGCTGCACCCAACGCAACGGTATTAACTATTACCCGACAAGTCGGCAGTAACGTGCAGACCTTGGGTATAACACTTTCTCCCAATGTGACTTTTAACAACCTGGAAGATCTTGCGGACGAAATTAACAATAGAAATTTCAGCGATCCTAATTCAATTAACGTCGATGCGTTTGTTGATCCGGTTGATAACCGCTTAAAAATTAGAGATCGCGCTTCAGGGGTTGCATCAACACTATCACTTACCGCGACCACGGGTTCTACGGCAACTGATAATTTGACTGCTAATTTGCCAAGTACCCAAACCGTCACTGGTGAAGCAAAAGTGACCAACGATTACGGTTCCTACACACTGGTAATTAAAGGGCCTGATAGCACTGAAAAAACGTTTATCAGTACCTATGGGGCTCCGGCCAATGAAACTGCATCGGCCTTGAATAAGTTAGCCGGGATTTCTGCTACCGCTAAAACAACGGCCACCATTTTGCGTGATGCTCCGGCGGTAGCTGGCCCACCGGCGATTCCTGCGCGCACATTTGATAACAATGGCTCATTGAAATTGAATGGTGTAACGCTTACGTCAAATGATGTCACTGGTTTGGGTGATATGACCGCGTTGCGCGATGAAATTAATTCATTAAGCAAAACCACATTATTTGGAATCACTGCCAGCCTTGATACTACTGGCAACCTGGTAGTGGAATCCGCAACTGGCGCCGATTTAAATTTCTCGTTTGGCACTGCCGGCGGAATCGTTGAAGTACTCGGTAGTAGAGGCCTCCTGCAAACCCTGGATACAACCGTTGCTGGTGAAGTTGATAAAGGAATCACTGTTGGTGGTGAAATCAGTATCACCATGCAAGAAGGTTATTCATTGGTGGAAAGCAAAACCGGACAAACAGTACCGGTAAGCGGCGGAAGTATGTTTGGTGCCAGCTCGGTTCCGGGTTTCTTTACACCAGTGCCTATTAATGCGTTTGATCCCAACGATCAAAAAACCTACAACCATGCCACTACTACACCGGTATATGACAGCCTGGGTAACGTGCACTCCATGCGGCAGTTTTTTGTGAAACAGGCTTACGATCCTGCTGATCCGACAACATCGCCCAACCATTGGAAAATGTATGTGCAAATCGATGGGCAAAATGTGGGTGACCCTGATCCATCCTTGCCGTCGCCACAGAATGTTGAGCCAACTATGGCTTCGTTTGATATCCATTTCACACCGGATGGAACGATCAATGCGGCAATGACCGATGCGATCCTGATCTCCAACTGGACGCCATTAGGTGAAGATGGCGCTCCGATTGGCGCATTCGGACCACTGAATGTATTGCAGGGTGGAACGGTACCGGTGGCAGAACCGCCATCAAGTTCCAACTTTGTAATTGATCTGGCGGGTAGTACCCAATTCAGCAGCGCATTTTCGACGGAAGAGTTGGATCAAAACGGTTATGCAACTGGCCGTTTGGCGGGTCTGGATGTGAGTAACACCGGTATTGTTTTTGCGCGTTTCACTAATGGGGAAGCGCAGGTATTAGGGCAGGTATCATTGGCGAATTTCGCCAGTGTGGACGGTTTGAAGCCAACCGGGGATACCATGTGGGCACAAACCTTTGAATCAGGCGAGGCGATTATCGGGGCGCCAGGTTCGTCACAGTTAGGAAATATCACCGCCGGTGCAGTGGAGGAATCCAACGTGGATTTATCCGAACAATTGGTGAACCTGATTATTGCCCAGCGTAATTACCAGGCGAATGCAAAGACCATTGAAACCGCAAATGCCACGACCCAAACAATTATTAATTTGAGGTAATTAAGGCGCGCAATGCGTAAATGAATGGGTGAAATAGGTAGTTGGGCAAAAAAGCGCAATAAATAATGCGCAAAAAGTTGGGCGCAATAGATCGCGCCCAATAAAACCCGCTCGATAAACATTACGCCCGATTCGGCAACTAACATCATTCCCAAAAGCATAGCGGCAAAGAGCGGAAGCTCTTTGCCGCTTTCCATTCAGGCGCTCGGCTAATGAGGGCGAAATAAATTACGCTCCTACCGTTGTGGTTAAAAATATCCTTTAATTTCAAACAATTAAATATAAATCGAAGATTGGCACCGCTCTTGCAAAACCTCTGGTAACGGCAAATTCGCCAAAAAACCAACGCTAAAAAATGCATTGGTAACCGGAGTAACGATTGTGGAAAGAGCCCTTTTTATCGCCATGACTGGAGCCAAGCACAACATGCTGGCCCAGACCAACCGCGCCAACAATTTGGCAAACCTGAGCACGACCGGCTTCCGTGCGGATTTCGAGCAGTCGCGCAGCATGGGTGTTTACTACGGTGAAGGCCAACCAACCCGCGCTTATGCAATGACGGAATCACCACGCTCCAACTTCGAATCCGGCCCAATGATTACCACCAACAATTCCCTGGACGTAGCGGTGCAGGGCAATGGTTTTCTTGCCGTGCAGGCACCGGATGGCACGGAAGCCTATACCCGCTTTGGCAACCTTGCGATTGATGCAAACGGCATGTTGCGCACCGCCAATGGTTTGCTGGTGCTGGGCGCGGGTGGCCCGATCAACGTTCCGGAAAATGAAAAAGTCCAGATTGGTTCAGATGGAACCATTTCTATTGTTGGCCTGGGGCAGGGCCCGGAAGCCATGGTGCAAGTTGGCCAACTCAAATTAGTGAATCCGGATGTGAAAAACGTTGAGAAAGGTGATGACGGATTATTTCGCCAACGCGATGGTTTGACTGCTAATGCGGCGCCCGAAGTCGTTGTACGCAGTGGTATGTACGAAGGTAGCAACGTGAATGCGGTAGAAGAATTCACGCAAATTCTCAGCCTTGCTCGCCAATATGAAATGCAAGTGAAAATTATGAAAACGGCTGAAGAAAATTCAGCCGCATCCACCCAGTTGTTGCAAATATCGTAATTTTTAAATGCACTCAATTTACAACCTGATTTTTTAATGTGTAAGTGCCATTCGCATTAACCAGAGGAATAGATCATGCACGCCGCGCTCTATGTCAGTAAAACCGGTTTATCAGCACAGGATCGCCAGCTCACTACTATTTCCAATAACCTGGCCAACACCAGCACTATTGGTTACAAACGTGACCGCGCGATTTTCGAAGATTTGTTGTACCAAAATCAGCGCCAACCCGGTGCGCAGCAAACACAAAACACACAATTGCCTTCCGGCTTGCAGTTGGGCGCCGGTGCGCGCGTGGTTGCT
Source organism: Gammaproteobacteria bacterium (assembly GCA_021151835.1). GTDB lineage: Bacteria > Pseudomonadota > Gammaproteobacteria > Pseudomonadales > Cellvibrionaceae > Cellvibrio. The sequence goes on along the minus strand of JAGKWO010000044.1, from coordinate 22,126 downwards.
ACGCAAAAAGAATTTACCCAGGGCAATTTGCAAGTTACCGAGCAATCTTTCGATGTAGCGATTGATGGTCACGGTTTCCTGCAGTTTTTGCAGCCTGACGGCACTATTGTTTATTCGCGTAATGGCCAATTGCAATTGAACGGTGAAGGCCAGGTGGTGAACGCTGATGGTTTGTTGCTGGAGCCTGCCATCATTGTTCCTGAAGGTACCAATAAGGTCACTATAGGTACTGACGGAACCGTCAATGGTTTTACCAACGGACAACCCAACCCGCAGCAGTTAGGCACCATCACTATTGTGGATTTTGTAAATCACTCCGGATTGCAACCCATTGGTGGCAATTTATTTGTAGAGACTGTAGCGAGTGGTAACCCGGTGCAAGGTACTCCCGGTGAAAATGGTATGGGTGTAATAAAGCAAGGGATGTTGGAGAACTCCAACGTCGATATCGTTGAGGAAATGGTGAATATGATCACCACCCAGCGCGCCTATGAAATGAATTCCAAAGTCGTTTCCACCGCGGATCAAATGTTGCAATTCATTACGCAAAATCTTTAATTGAGTATTGGTTTTTTTTGCAGTAACCCAGGTAAAAACATCATGAGCCAGAAAATTTTCTTCACTATCGCTAAATGTACAAGCCTTTTAGTAATGGTTGCAGTAGCCAGCGGTTGTGCCAATAGAAAGCCAATGGCAGATGATCCTGCTTACGCGCCCACCATCGCCGCTAATATGCCGTTGCCACAACGCACGGAAGGTTCTTTGTATCAGGATGCGTATGGCATTAATTTATTTAATGATCGCAAAGCGCATTTTGTGGGCGATGTAATTACCGTAACACTGAGTGAACGCACGGTTTCAAGAAAATCATCCGGTGTTAAAACTGGGAAGAAAAGCGGTGTGAATTTTAATGCAGGTCCTTTATTAGGCGCTAATCCCACTATTAAGGGTAATGAGTTGACTACTACCTTGAATCAGGACAGGACGTTTGATGGTAGCGCGGACGCCGACCAAAGCAACAGCTTGCAGGGCAATATCACCGTAACCGTGGCCGAGATTTTACCGAACGGCAATTTGATTGTGCGCGGTGAAAAATGGATCACACTCAATCGCGGCGATGAATTTATTCGTATCAGTGGCATAGTGCGTGCGGAAGATATCGCACCTGACAACACAATTCTTTCTACCCGGTTAGCCAACGCAAAAATTTCTTACAGTGGTACCGGCGAGTTGGCCAGCACCCAAAAAATGGGTTGGCTATCGCGCTTTTTCAATAGCGATATATGGCCGCTGTAATTCCTGGTTTTCTACCTGACTGTATTCATGGTGTTTGAGGTTCTTATGCGTAAATTTTATTGTGTGATGATCAGCCTGTTGCTCGCAATGAGCGCAACAGTGCAAGCCGAACGCATTAAGGATATTGCCAGTGTTGCCGGGGTGCGCTCCAACCAATTGGTGGGCTATGGTTTGGTTGTAGGCCTGGATGGTACCGGTGACCAGACAACCCAGTCGCCATTTACCGTGCAATCCTTTAATTCAATGCTCAAGCAATTTGGTATTACCGTACCGGAAGGTGCGCGTATGCAAATGAAAAATATCGCCGCGGTAATGGTGCAAGCGGAATTGCCTGCTTTTGCAAAGCCGGGCCAGACAATTGATATCACGGTGTCATCCATCAGTAATGCAAAAAGTTTGCGTGGTGGCAGTTTATTAATGACGCCACTAAAAGGATTGGATGGAAAAGTATACGCCGTAGCACAAGGTAATCTGGTTGTTGGCGGCTTGAGTGCATCCGGTAATGACGGTTCAAAAATTACCGTCAATATTCCCAGCGCTGGTCGTATTCCCGGCGGCGCGATGGTTGAGCGCACGGTAGAAACCAATTTCGCGGGCGGGCAACCCATTGTGTTTAATTTGCATCGCGCAGATTTTACTACCGCCAATCAATTGGCAAAAAGTATTAATGCAATGCTGGGCCCGGATGTCGCGCGCCCGCTGGATGCTGTTTCGATTATGGTGAATTCGCCGGTTAACCCGGCGCAGCGCGTCGATTTTGTGTCGATGCTGGAAAATATCGAAGTCACTCCCGGTGAGGAAGTTGCCAAGGTAATTATCAATTCCCGCACCGGCACTATCGTCGTTGGTAAAAATGTGCGCGTTTCCCCCGTTGCGGTAACCCATGGCAGTCTGACGGTTTCTGTTGCAGAAAGCCTTAACGTGACGCAACCCAATGCGCTGGCAGGCGGACAAACAGTTGTGGTACCCAGCAGCAATATTAAAGCGGAAGAACAAACCAATCCCATGTTTAAATTTGCACCGGGTGCAAACCTGGACGATATCGTACGTTCAGTGAATAACGTCGGTGCTTCTCCCAGTGATTTGATGGCGATTCTGGAAGCGTTGAAAGAATCCGGTGCACTTAAAGCAGAATTAGTGGTGATCTAAATGTTATCTGTTGATACTGGCGTAAAAACCCCGCAAGTTCAGGATACTTATCTTGATGCTAATTCCCTTGATTCCGTCAAGGCGATGGGCCGCGCCAGAGATCCACAAGCATTAAAAGCAATCTCGCAAAAGTTTGAAGCGATGTTTGTACAGCAAATGTTGAAGACCATGCGCGAAGCGAATGACGTGTTTTCTGAAGGCAATTATTTTGACAGCAGCACTACACGTTTTCATCGCGATATGCTGGACCAGCAAATGGTACTGAATTTGACCAGTGGCCGCGGCATTGGGTTAGCAGATCATTTTTATAAACAAATGATGCAATCCTATGGCTCCATGATGAAGCCCGATGGCAGTAAAGTGGATGCGGTTGACGTAGGCAATTTGTCGTCACCCGTTATGCACAAGAAAGCCGGCACAGATAATTCAGCTGTGAGTGACAATGAAGTATTTGCGAATGATTTGGAAACGTTGAATGCATGGGTTTCCGATTTTATGCGCATGAGTGATAACTCTGATCAATTACTGCCTACCGATGAAGGCCAGGGGGCCGCACAAAATTATACCCTGATGAATTCCGCTTATATTCCCGCATTATTGGGTAAACCGCAGGCTATCAACTCTCGTGCCGGACTGAAATCCAGTATCAGTGAAACCCAGGAAAATTTTGTGATGATGCTGAAGCCCCATGCAGAAAAAGCAGCGGAAGAATTAAATATCAGTCCTGATGTATTGATTGCCCAGGTCGCGCTGGAAACCGGGTGGGGCAAGCATGTTATCCATGACCAAAAGGGTAATAACAGTTTTAATTTATTTAACATCAAGGCATCGGGTAGTTGGGATGGCGATAAAGTGAATATTTCTACATTGGAATATCGCGATGGTATTGCCGCGAATGAAAAAGCGGATTTCCGCAAATACAGCAACTATGCCCAAAGTTTTTCTGACTATGTCAGCTTGATGAAAAATAATCCGCGTTACCAGGATGCGCTGGATGCAGGGAAAAATTCGTCTGCCTACGCCGAAGCATTACAATCAGCCGGTTACGCAACCGATCCGCACTACGCTAAAAAGATCAAGAGTTTGTTAAATTCTGATGCGATTCGCTCGCTCGGGGAGTTGGCGCAAACAGCGCAGTCATTTATTTCCAATGCGGCCAATACTGGCCGGAAGTTAGTGGAGTAATCCTATGTCCGGTCTTCTTTCCAACGCGATTGCCGGTTTGCAAGCAAGTCAAAATGCACTGCGCACCGCTGGCCACAATATCTCTAACGCAAATACTGCCGGATATACTCGCCAGGAAGTTACTTACGCAACCAGGCCGGAACAATATATTGGCAGCGCCGGTTTTATTGGCTCGGGAGTCACTACTACCTCTATCGAGCGGGTGGTGAATGAATTTGTAACCAATCAACTCCGTCTGGATACATCCACCTTTAACCAATTGAATACGTTCAATAACAATATTGGAAAAATAGACAAATTATTTTCGGATTCCTCAACCGGTCTGGCTGGCGCGCTCCAGACGTTTTTTGCGGCGATGCAAAATGGCGCCAATGATCCGGCCTCCACACCGGGGCGGCAATTGATTGTTACCGAATCGGAAAGTTTGAGCACCCGTTTCAATAATTTGTACCAACGCCTTTCTGAAATTGAAAAAAGCATTAACAGTGAAGTCAGGACGGTAACTTCACAAGTGTCGTCATTGGCGAAATCGATTGCTTCGCTCAATCAATCCATTGCTGAAAAAGTTGCCTCGGGCAATGGCAATATGCCGAATGATTTGATGGATAAACGCGATGAGGCGTTGCGCCAATTATCGGAATTGGTTTCAATCCAGACTGTCAAGCAAGATACTGGCGATTTGAATATTTTTATTGGCAATGGACAACCGTTGGTAGTGGGGACGTCGGTCAGTGAATTTAATGTAACCAATAATGGTTCTATCCAGGTGGTTAGCAAAAATTCAGCGACAGATATTACCTCACAGATATCCGGTGGAAAATTAGGTGGCTTGCTTGATTTCCGCGATGATGTTTTATTTCCATCGATTAATGAAATGGGGCGGATTGCATTGGCAATGGCCGATGAATTTAATACCCAGCAACAACAAGGTATCGATCTGGATGGTGATTATGGCCAACGTATTTTTGGCGATATCAACGCTCCTGATATCGCACAAAACCGTGTTGTCCACGGCAATAATAAAGCACCATTTGATCGTATTTTGTCGGTCACTATTGATAACGTTAATGAGTTAACCACCAGCGATTACCAATTCGATATTCTTCCAGGTTCATCCAATTATGTTATTACCCGGCTGTCGGATAAATCGGTTGTTACCCAGGGAACCTTATCGGGGGCCTATCCGGCCACTATTTCATTTGATGGCGTATCACTGAATTTAACCAGTGGCTCATTTCAGGGGGGCGATTCATTTGTATTGCAGCCTACTAAAAATGGGGCACGTGATATTCGCGCTGAAATTAAACGCCCGGAGGATCTGGCTTTTGCATCGCCGATTCGTACGCAATCCAACACCGGTAATTCCGGTAGCGGTTTGATCAGCGCCGGGCAAGTATTAAGCCTGGTGGATAGCAATGGCAATCGGCTACCCGCATTTTCTACTCCCGGTAAAATATCGCCACCTGTCATTATTCGTTTCACCTCTGAAACTACCTATGAGGTGTTGGATAACAGTGATCCGGGTAATCCCAAGCCGCTGGTCCCGGCAATGCGTGAACAAATTTTTGTTCCGGGAACCAGCAATAATATTTTTACCAGCGACATCGGTGAAACGGTAGTAATCGGTAAAGGTGATCGTCTTGGCTTACCCGATGGTCGCGCTGCCCAGACGGTTACATCGTTAACTGATCCCTTGGCAAAGAATGGTTATTTAGCGGAACAATTACACTTTACGATTACTGATCCAAAAACCGGTTCGCAAAGTACGCGTACCATTACTACGGTACCTGGTGCATCGGCGTTGGAAACTGCGGCGCAAATCAGTGCTATTTCCGGTGTATCTGCCCGTGCTTCTACTACCGCGAATATTACCAACCTGAAACTGGATAGCACAGACCAGGATCCACCAACACAATTATTTATCAATGGCAAACCAATCATTAAATATGATGCTGCCGGTACTGCATTTCATACCGACGTTCCGGATATCGCCACCGATGGTGAAGCGGCATTCAATGATTACCTTGCCAAACAAATTAATGAAAATCCGGATTTAAAAACCCTGGGAATTCGCGCACAAAGTGGCACCAACCCTGCGACCGGTGCACCGGAGTTAAGATTAGTTGCCTCTTCCGGTGTGGATCTGGATATACGTTTCCAGGCATCCAGCGCGAGCAGCCTGGATGTGAATGACGCAATGGGAAATCCGAACGTTCGCGTTACCGGTGCAGATACCGGGGCGGGGCAATTGCAGGGCATTGTTGTTGGTGGAAAAATTGATATCACCATGGCCGAAGGAATTACCCTTGGCACTTCGCCGTCGAATAGTCCGTTATTTGGTGAAAGTTCCGCACCGGGTTTTGCCGCATCGTCATTTCTGGGATATCAAGTGGCAATCAGTGGCCAACCCAAAGCGGGCGATACCTTTACTATCGGTTTTAACACCGAAGGAACCAACGATAACCGCAATGCATTGGCAATGGTTGCGCTGGATTCCAAAAAATTAATGCAGGGTGGAACACTGACGTTGGATGATGGTTATGGAAAACTGGTGGAGGAGGTTGGAACTCGTAGTAGTTTGCTAAAAATAAACACGGAAGCCAGTAAAAGTTTATTAGAACAAACCCAAAGCATGCGTGATGGGATTTCCGGTGTGAACCTGGATGAAGAGGCGAGCGATTTAATTAAATTCCAGCAACTTTATCAGGCAAATGCACAAGTGATTTCAGTAGCGCGCGAACTCTTCGATACGTTAATTAATTCACTGTAGCAAGTTCACGTTAATTTTATTTTTCATTTTGGATCACTTTATGCATTGTTAGTACTATGAGCCTGGCGAGGGCAACTTTTTGCCGCCCTTGCCGCCTTCAGGAGAACTGACATGCGTGTATCCACTTCGCAAATTTATAGCATTGCAACACTGGGCATGACCCAGGCGCAAGCTGCCGTCACCAAAACCCAGGAACAAATGGCCACCGGGAAAAAAGTATTATCCCCGGCGGATGATCCTGTTGCCGCAACGGCAATATTGCGCCTTAACCAGGAGTTAGCGCGCACCACACAATACGGCAAAAATATCAATATTGCTGAAACCAACCTCAACCTCGAAGAATCTACGATACAAACCATCGTTGAGTTGGGCCAGCGCATGAGTGAGCTGGCGGTAAAGGCTGGTAACACCGCGATCTATACATCTTCCGATTACAAAGCCCTGGCAGCAGAAGTGGATACCCGCATTACCGAGTTGGTGAATTTGCAAAATACCCGCAACGCATCGGGCCAATATATTTTTTCCGGTTACCAGGGTGACACCAAGCCCTTTGTTGGTGATGTCGGCGGAAACTATTCGTACCTGGGCGATGAAGGCCAGCTGCGCCTGCAAGCATCAACCTCTGTCACTGTGCCGGTGAGTGACTCCGGGAAAAAATTATTTGTCGATGTTCCCAGCGGCCACAATACATTTAATACATCGGCAAGTGCTGCCAATAAATCGCAACCACCGGCGGTTATTTCTGTGGGTGAAGTGATTGACCAAAAAGAATTTGACCGTCTCTATCCGAATGATTTGCAAATTACCTTTAGCAAAAATGGATCTGCCGTCAATTTTACGGTGACAGAAAAAGCGAGCGGAAAAATTTTATTGCCAACGCAGGCGTATGTTGCCGGTGCTGATATTGAAGTTGCCGGTGCGCGCTTCAAAATTATGGGGCATCCATTTCCAGGGCAGCCAGCAGTTCCAGCAAACTTGCCATTTGGTGTTGTACCGGCAACGGCGTTAGGGGCAGGGGATCAGTTTGGTATTCGCATTGGCGGCAAAACCGAATATTTCACAATGTCCGGGCCGATTGCTGCAAACGATAGCGTGGCATTAGCGGCTGAATTAAATATCGGTGCCGCAGTTCCTCCCGCGTTACCAACAGGCAATGCCGCTAAACTTGCGGCTCTGGGCATTACCGTAACGGCTGCAGGCATCCAGAGTGCGAGCGGGTTGAATATTGAAATGGTTAATGGCGCCAGCGGACCGGGTGTTACGGCAATCATGGGTACTGATGGAACCCGCTCAGTAAATTTGCCACTCACCTTTACGCCGACTGACTTCAGTTCCAGCCCGGCCACATTCCAACTGGAAGTGAATGGAAAAGTTGAATCGTTTACGTTCAATCAAAACATTACCGGCGTTTCGCCCAATACGCTTACGGAAATTTTTAATAATCCCACCAATTATCCAAAATTGGCGCGTCTGGGATTGACCGTGACCGACCAGGGAATTATTTCCAACAACAATGCCCGGGTCACTATTAAAGGCGGCAATAGTAATCTGGATACCGTAACCGGATTGAATACTCGCGGCACAGGTACATCATCTACTGTGGGGGCCTTAATTGAGCCTGGCGATACGTTCTTCGTGGAATCGACTGATAAGCAAGGGTTGTTAACCACACTTTCGCGTTTTAGCGAAGCGATGAAGAATGTAAAAGATAATCCGGAGAGCAAAGCGGAGTTGGCCAAGATCGTCGCTAAGACGATAACCAACCTGAAAAATGTTGAAACCAATTTAACATCGGTCCAAGGCGAGTTGGGTTCGCGCCTGAATACGCTTGATAGTAGTAAGGAATTGAATGTGGACATCACCCTGTCGACCCAGACTGCACTGAAGGATCTGGAGGGGCTGGACTACGCCGATGCGACCATTAAATTATCCATGCAGTCGCTGGTGCTCAGTGCTTCACAACAAAGTTTTGCAAAGGTGAGTCAATTAACACTATTTACTTACCTTTAGTTAGCGCTAAACGATCTATATGAATTATGCTGGCGTAGTAAATTACTGCGCCAGCATTTTTTTTGCTAATCTTGATTGATAGCCTTAGCCTGCTTTAGTTTCCATTGCGAAGAGAATTCTATGGATACCAACCCGCTGTTAGATCCCCTGACTCGTGCCCTCAGCCAATCACAGGCGTTACTATCCCTGGCCCAGGCCGGTGATTGGGATTCGTTTGAAACCCTGGTACAACAACGCCAGCAAGGCTTGTTATCAATTCATGATACTGAATACCTTGCTTCACTGGCCCAAGCGAATTTGGAGGCACAAGCTGCCGAGCTCGTTCAGGAGATCCAGCAAATAAACCGGCAACTGACCGGCCTTGCCGAGCTTAATCGCGATAACACTGCGTCAGAATTGCGTCACTCGACCAATGCAAGCAAGGCACTTGATGCCTATGGCCGATAAATTGACATTTTTCGTTTTTATATAACTAATTGAAATTATTTTTGCTGATTTTTGTTGTAAATAGTTAGTTCCTGCCATAAAAATTTTCTAAAGCTCCTTCTGGACGTGTCGATAACCTTGTTAGAAGTGCTGATTAAGCTGTTGGCGTCAGACTTCATCAACCGACACTAGCAGCACGGTCTTAACAAACCACTGCACTGAAATTTAAATCCAGGAGATTCATCATGGCTTTAGTAATTAACACAAACGTCGCCTCTCTGAATGCTCAACGTCAGTTGATGAATTCGGGTGCGTCACTCGACCGTTCAACCGAGCGTTTGTCATCCGGTCAACGTATTAACTCAGCAAAAGACGACGCTGCCGGTCTGGCGATTGCCAACCGCATGACCTCTCAAGTGCGTGGTTTGGACCAAGCGATTCGTAACGCGAACGATGGTGTGTCCCTGATTCAAACCGCTGAAGGTGCGCTGTCAGAATCAACCAACATTCTGCAACGTATGCGTGAACTGTCTGTTCAATCAGCGAACGGTATCTACTCTGCAAGCGACCGTAAAACCCTGGATGCGGAAGTTAAACAACTCGTATCAGAATTGGATCGTATTGCTAAAACTACTTCATTCAATGGTCAAAACCTGTTGGACGGCAAGTTAGGTAAAGTGGACCTGCAAGTAGGTTCAAGCGCTAACCAAACCATCTCTTTGAAAGTGCCAGCGATGGATGCCAAAACCCTGGGTATGGGTTCTACCAGCGTGGATTTGATGGGTGGTGCTTCTGCAATCAACTCGTTTGCTACTGCTGACATCCTGCGTGAAGGCAGTATTTTGATTAATGGTCAGTCAATCATTAAAGGCACCGATACTTTTGATGGTACTTCAGACTCGGACCAGGAGTTGTTGGACCATATCAACAAAAATGTTAATGGTGTTACTGCTTCTACTTATGCTGTTGCCTCAGCAACTGCAGCGGGTACTGGTGTATTGACCTCTGCCCAGTCAGTTACTGTAACGTTGACTAATCTTGATGGCACTACTACCGCGATCAACGTTGGTGGTGGTACCAATGGAACCAGCAGCCTGAAAGAGTTGGTTGAAAAGATGAACAACTCATCTGGTGGCAAGTTTGCAGCTAGTATCGGTGATGACGGAAAAGTATCTATCTCTGCTGAAAATGTGTCTTCAATTGCTGTAACGGACGCTGCCAGTGCCTTGGGAGCCGGTATTACTACTGCCGCTAATGCGCGTATCGTCCTGAAAGCAGACAATGATGATCCTATCACTGTAACCCGTGGTTCAATCGGTACTTTGGGACAACTGGGATTCCTTGGTTTCAGAGAGAATGACAAAGCCGGCACCATCGAAGGTCATGCAGTAGACAGCAACGCATTCGCTGTTGGTGATTTGAAAATTAACGGCGTGGATGTAGGTTCCAGTACGACTGGTGGCTTGTCTGATAAAGTTAAGGCGATCAACTCCGTTTCTGATCAAACTGGCGTAAGTGCTACTGCATTTACCACTGCAACCCTGGACTTTGGTAGCACTGCATTGTCTACCCTTGCTGGTGGTGTGATTGCCCTTAATGGTGTTGACGTTACTGTCGCTGCAGGTACTGCTACTACCAAACTCTCTGATGTGGCTACAGCATTCAACAACCAATCCGATAAAACCGGTATTACTGCGACAGTGTCAGGAACCCGTTTGATCCTGGAAGGCAACGTAGCCCAGATTTCGTTCAGTACAGGTACTGGCGGTACTGGTGATGCACCTACCGCAGCGTTAACTGACGGTACTAACCTGGTTCAATTTGCCGGTGGTTCATCAGCGTTGGCAGCAATTACTGATACCTCAACTGCTGCTGGTGGTATCAAATTGACCAGTAACAATGGCAATCCGATTTCGGTTGATGTGAAAGATACTGCCGCTGAAGCCAAAACCGGTTTGATTGACTCCAATGCTAGCGCTGGCGGTGTGTTCGGTAGTGCGATTGCTTCAATCAGCATTGACACCCAGGCTAATGCCCAGAAAGCAATCAAGGTGATCGATAACGCATTAACCACCATCAACGATGTGCGTTCAGATCTCGGTGCGATCAACAACCGTTTGGACTTTACTGTATCTAACCTGGCAAACATCTCCGAGAAGACTTCATCAGCACGTTCACGTATCACTGATGCTGACTTCGCGGCGGAAACTGCAAACCTGAGCCGTTCACAAGTGTTGCAACAAGCGGCGTCTGCGATGTTGGCCCAGTCAAATGCGCGTCCACAACAAGTGTTGTCTCTCTTGAGATAATTAACTGGCATCCCCCGGGTAACCAATAACGGCACGCCCGGGGGAATTTTGGTGAGGAATAGGCTATGAATGACATCACTAAAATTGCTTCGAGTCCGGTTCAAGCGAAAGCTGCACCGGTTTCGTCGTTGCCGGCGCTTTCTCAAGGTCAAAAAACCGGCAATGATTTGCCGCCTGCCGCCGAAGCGGCAAGATCTTTACCCCAGGATCCTGTCAATTCCCAGGCGGTACAAGAGCGAGTTCAGGCTGCAGTGGCACAAATGAATGAATATATTCAGTCCACCCAACGCGATTTAAACTTCAGTTACGACCCCGATTCCGGCGAGACTGTAGTGAAGGTTTTGGATCGCACAACGCAAGAAGTTATTCGTCAAATCCCCGATGAAATATTTCTGCGTTTGGCTCAGACACATACTCCGGATGAGCCTGGGCAGCTGTTTAGTGCGCAAGCGTAAAGTGCTGTAAAAACAGGGTTTTATTGAGTTTTTTGGTTTTAATCCTGATGTGTAAAAAGAAAAGAGAGCGGCGCAAGCGGCTCTCTTTTTTTTTGTTTTTACCGATGGTGTTTTTTAATTTTTTTAAATGGGAAATTAAAACTTGTCACAGCAATAGCAACTGTGAACAGGAACAATCATTAGGAGATTCATTATGCCTTTAGTCATTAACACCAATGTCGCTTCCTTGAATTCACAACGCCAATTGCTGAGTTCAGGAAACGCGCTTGATCGAGCCACTGAACGTTTGTCCTCAGGACAACGTATTAACTCTGCGAAAGATGATGCCGCCGGCCTGGCGATTTCAAACCGCATGACCTCCCAGATTCGCGGCCTGGATCAGGCAATCCGCAACGCTAACGACGGTGTGTCCCTGATTCAAACCGCTGAAGGTGCATTGCAGGAAACAACCAACATCCTGCAGCGTATGCGCGAACTTTCCATTCAATCGGCGAACGGTATTTATTCCGACGCGGATAGAAAAACCCTGGATGCTGAAGTTCAGCAATTGATCCTGGAACTGGATCGTATTGCGAATTCAACATCCTTCAACGGACAAAAATTACTGGATGGCTCATTAGGTAAAGTGGATTTGCAAGTCGGTGCTGATGCAGGCCAAACCATCACCATGAAAATTCCGGCGATGGATGCCAAAACCCTGGGGATGGGTTTTGTGGGTGTGGATATGCTCGGTGGCCAGATTGACCTATCGACCTTGCTGATTAATGAGAACGACATTCTTATTAACGGCCAATCCATTGCGAAATCATTGGAAAGCTACAACGGTTTCAACATCGTTGGCCCACCAGCGGTTGCTGCACAAACCCTGGATAAACTGGTTGATCTCATCAACAAAAACGTCCTGGGTATTGATGCTTCAACTTACGCACAGGCAACTGCTACAGCAGCCGGTACCGGTGTGCTGGAAACAGGGCAGGTATTTCAGGTAGCGATTACCAAGCTGGATGGGACCTTAACCACCATTCAGGTGAGTAATACCAAAAACATCCAGGAACTTGCGGAAAAAATTAATACCGAAAGCGGTGGCCTGTTAAATGCGACTGTGGGCGAGAACAGCAAGTTGAGTATTGCCGGTCTTAACGTTTCGCAATTCGTTATTACTGACGGCAGCGTTCCGGCAAACTCAGCGGGTGGTAGCATTAACGGTACTTACGCTGGCCGTCTGGTACTGGAATCCGAACACGGTGATCCAATCACCATCACCCGCGGTTCAACAGGCACATTGGCACAGCTGAATTCCCTTGGGTTCCGCGAGAATACCAATGCGGGCCAGATTGAAGGTGTGGGTATTACCACTCCTGCTGTTGCGTGGAACGTCGGTGATCTCACCATCAATGGCGTGATTATTACTAACAAAGATACAGATAGTTTGTTAGGAAAAATAAATGCCATTAATGCTTCACAGCAAGATACCGGTGTAACCGCAGAAGTATTTTCTTCTACAACGCTGGATTTTGGTGGCATAGATTTAACGGCAATCACTGCGCCTCTGTTGATGAACGGTGAGCCAATTAACATCAATGGTTTGACTAGTATTTCTGCAGTGGTCGCAGCATTTAATGCGAAAACTGACGTTACCGGTATTAGCGCTTCCTTGTTGGGAACGCGTGTAGTTCTGGAAGGAAATTCTGCCGCAATTACCTTTGGTGTTGATGCTACCAATACCGGTTTGGCAGATTTGAATGGTGAAGCCCTGCAAATCCAATCAGGTACTGGCGCAGCAGCAACCATTAGTGCGACATCAGAAACAGTTCCCGGTGGTATCAGGCTGACCAGTTCAAATGGTTCGCCGATCAGCGTGAAGTTGGGACCCAATGCAGTTGCCGCAACCCTGGGATTGCTTGAGTCCAATGTAACTGCTGAAGGTGCTTTTGGTACTGCGATAGCCTCAATCAGTATTGATTCGGTACAAGGTGCACAAAAAGCACTGGGCGTGATCGATAATGCATTGACGACAATCAATGATGCGCGGTCACAGTTAGGTGCTATCAACAACCGTTTGGATTTCACCATGTCCAACCTGGCGAACGTTTCGGAAAAAACATCAGCATCGCGTTCGCGGATTGTAGACGCCGATTTTGCTGCGGAAACTGCAGCATTGAGCCGTGCGCAAGTACTGCAACAAGCGGCGCAAGCGATGTTGGCGCAATCCAATGCTCGACCTGAACAAGTGTTGCAATTGCTCAGATAAATTAGATCGTCATTCGCTTCTGGAAAACCGCAGCACAGGCTGCGGTTTTTTTATGTCCATTAAAAGTGGGGCGGGAGGATGAACCGGTAAAGATCGGCTAGGCTTAAGCAAGAATAAGAATCTGACGATGGATTCAAAATTTTATATCGACGGGTTTTATCCATGCAGGCTTTATCAAATGACTAATTCCGGGCGCGCATCAGCAACCGTCTGGATCTTACGTATTTTTTGGCTAACCCTGGCCTATGTGATTGCCGGGCGCCTTTCTTTATTTCTGGCGATCCCACCGGGATTTGTGACGGGTTTGTTTCTACCCATGGGAATTGCATTGGGTGCAGTATTAATCTGGGGAACCCCGATGTTGTGGGGTGTTTTCCTTGGGTCAACATTATTAAATGTTTCTGTTTCTCTTGGCGCAGGCCAGAACTTGTCACTGCCCGTAGTGATGATTGCGGCGGAAATTGCGCTGGGGAGTTCCATTGCCAGTTTGGCGGGAGCCTGGTTGATTCGCCATTACATTGGTTTCCCTGACAAGTTGACTGATGAACGGAAAATTTTTGCATTTTTTATTTTGGGCGGCCCCATAGCAACCAGTTTAAGTGCAAGTTGGGGCGCATTGGTTCTTTATTTGAATGGTGTTATCCACTACACGCAAGTGTTGTTTACCTGGTGGACCTGGTGGATTGGCGATGCGATCGGGGTATTAATCGCCACTCCACTCATGTGTGTGTTTTTTGCAGCCCCGCGCCATTTTTGGCAAAACCGGCTCTACACTGTGGGTGCTCCAATGGTGCTCAGCAGTTTGGTTGTTGTGACGGTTTTTATTCTCGCCAGCAATAATGAACAGCGAAAACTGGAAGATCATTTCCGCCAGCAAGCCCAATTAATCACTGCGTCAATTGAATCGAATTTGTCATCGCTCGCCTACACCCTGGCAACCTTGCGTGGTTTATTTATCGCATCGGACCAGGTGACCCGTAGTGAATTTGCGGCCTATGTCAAAAATGTTATTCCCGGAATAAAAGGCGTCAAAGGCGTTTCCTGGAACAAGTACATTCGCCAGGAAGATCGCGCGGCTTTTGAACAGGAAATGCGCGCGCAAGGTTATGAGAATTTCCAGATCAGGGAAAAGGCCGGAGCAGATACTTATCAAACCGCACCGATTCGCGCCGGGTACACAGTAATAACCTATGTTGAACCCTGGCAGGAAAACCGGACCTTGGTGGGGATTGAGGTAGGCATTGAACCCGCTCGCGCGGCCGCCCAGATTCGTGCGCGCGATACCGGTAACCTGGCAATGACTGCGCCTTTGCAATTATTAAATGATGCGCGTTCCACGCGCGGAATTATTGTTTTTTATCCTGTTTATAACGGTGTCGATAATCCCTCTACCGCCGCCGAACGGCAACAAGCGCTGGAAGGATATGCGACCGCCATTGTGCGCATCAATGAATTAATTCCACCGGCGCTCAGTGGATTTATTGCCAGTGATTTTGAAATAACTATCACTGATATCACTGACATGGCTAATCCGGCAATTTTTTTTACGTCACTCGCTGAAGAGAATTCTGCTTACGCGCGCACTCTGGAAATAAAAACCGAGCTTTCATTTGGCGGTCGGCGTTTGCTGGTTAGCATTATTCCCTCGGAAACTTTCCTGCTGGAACATCGTAGTTTGCAGTCCTGGTTTGTACTGGCGGGCGGGCTGTTGTTTTGCAGTTTCCTGGGCGGATTTTTGTTGCTAATTACCGGGCGCACCCAGCATGTGCGTGATTTGGTTGAACAGCGTACCAAAGAGTTGGCAGCGATTCTTGAGCACGCGATGGAGTCCATTCTTGTCGTTGATGCTCAGGGCAGGATCACCAAAACCAATCCTGCAGCAATACATTTATTTGGTTATACCGTTGATTCATTACTTAACCTGACATTAGGTGATCTTATTCCGTCGCTGGGAAAATTATTCGGGGAGAGTGGTGTTGATCTACCGAGTATCAGTTGGCAAGAAAGTGTCGGGGTTCGCAGTGATGGCAGTGAGTTACCGATTGAATTAAGTATGAGTCCGGTTGAGCTGCAGGACCAAAAATTTTTCACCATCATGGTCCATGACGCTACGGCAAAACGAAAAGTGGATCGGCTTAAAAATGAATTTATTTCCACGGTCAGTCATGAATTGCGCACCCCGTTAACGTCAATCAAAGGGGCGCTTGGTATTGTATTGAGCGGTGATCTGGGCGCGCTTGAATTGCGTACCAGGGATTTGCTGGTCATCGCGAATAATAATGCTGATCGCCTTGCCCGGTTAGTCAACGATATTTTGGACATTGATAAGCTGGAGTTCGGTAATGTCCAGTTAAATAACCAGCGGATTGCTATTTATCCGTTGCTTAAACAGTCAGTTGAACAAAACCAGGGATACTCTGCGCGCTACGGGGTTGAGCTGGTCCTTGATGATATCGATAGTTCTTTACACGAATTGCATGCCAGCCTGGATGCTGATCGTTTTTTACAGGTAATGTCCAACCTGTTATCAAATGCCATCAAATATTCCCATTTGGGGGGAAAGGTCAGGGTTAACCTTGAACGCGAAAGCCGTTACTTCAAGATTTCAGTGATCGATGAAGGGCAGGGAATCCCATCGGATTTCCGGCAACGAATTTTTCGTAAATTTGCACAGGTGGACTCTTCCGACACCAAACGGCGTGATGGTACCGGGCTAGGCTTGAGTATTACCAAAGCGATTGTTGAGCGTTTTGGGGGGAAAATTGACTACCGCTCGGTGGAACGGGAGGGCACGACGTTCTTCTTTACTGTACCAATTCTTGAATAATCAATCAGTTAGCGCCTACTCATTGTCTGGATTCGGGGAATTTTTACCAGGCATTGGCCCGGTTTATGCTCTGGTCTGCTTACATAGGCATTTTTTCTAAATAAAGCGGCAAAACCGGCTAAAGTTTACCCATGAGTTGCCGCTAACGTTGGGTAAGCGGTAATTTTATGGCGTGGAGGTATCCATGGTGAGCAGTACAACGAGTTCAACCAACAATAATGCATCAACCGGTTCAAGCATCATTAGTGCTTTGGGGACCGGTTCTGGCATTGATACCAATAAGCTCGCGGATCAACTGACAGAAGCCAACAAAAAAGTACAAGCGGATCGCCTGACTGCGAAAAAAACCTTACTGGAAACCCAGATTTCCGATTACGGCTTGATGCGCAGTTCGTTATCGAAGCTTGAGGCAGCGGCGGCGGCGCTAGGCAGCTCGGATACCTTTAATGCCAAATCACTTTCGGTTCCTGACACCAAACTGCTCAGTATCACCAAGCTGGACGCTAAAGCGGCGGCGGGTGCTTATCAATTAAAAGTCGAGCAGGTTGCACAATCGCAATCCATAAGCTCGGGCACATTCGGTTCAATGACCGATCCTATTGGTAAAGGGAAACTGGTTATTCGCTTGGGTGAATGGAATTCAGCCTTAAATGACTTTGAAGTAGATTCGTCCAAATCTGCCGGTGCGACCATTACTATCGATGACAGCAATAATTCCCTGACCGGTTTGCGCGATGCCATTAACAAAGCGGGTATCGGGGTATCGGCGAGTATTGTTGGCGATGGCGGTTCTTACCGCTTGTTGCTGACTTCCAAATCCGGCGCGAAAAATGAAATTGAAATCACCGCCACAGAGGATGCCGGTGCGTTGGGTTTGGCCAAATTTAATTTCAACGAAACAACACGCAATATGACCCAGCAACAAGAAGGCCTGGATGCAAAGGTGCGTGTGAACGGTTTGTTAGTCAGTCGCGAATCCAACCAGATTAAAGATGTTATCGATGGTTTGGAGTTTGATTTATTTGGTGCATCATTAACGGAAACCGTGAGTATTTCAATCAATGAAGATAAATCAGTTGGTGAAAAAGCGATTCGCGATTTTGTGACAGCTTATAACACGTTTAAAACAGAAGTTGAAAAGCTCACCGGTTTCGATTCCGAGTTAAAAGATTTTGGTAGTTTGAAAACGGACCCGCTTGCCAAGAATTTAACCCAGGGTATCCGTAATTTTTTGTCCAGCGCTGTTCCCGGATTGGCGGATGGTTTTACAGCGCTATCGAGCCTGGGTATTCGCACTGAGCGTGATGGCTCGTTGAAAATTGTTGAAGCGGAAGAAAATACCGGCTTTCGTGCGGCAATTGATAAACACTACGACCTGGTGCGTGATTTATTTGTCCCGAAAAAAACGTCAAGCGCCGCTAATATCGAATTAACAAAATACACCGCACAAAGTAAGCCCGGCACCTATGATGTAGTTATTACTCAACAGCCATCCAAAGGAAAAAATACTGGCGCGGCCATGGCGATAACTTTTCCACTGGACACTACCGGGAAAGATTACAACTTCAAGGTTAAATTAGATGGTACTGAAACGTCAGTGATCACAATTCCTGCCGGAAAAACCTACGCCACAGCAGGAGAATTGGCTGCTGATATTCAAAGTCTTATTAATCTCGATAGCAGCTTGAAAGAAGTTAAATCTACTGTTGCGGTGAGTGTAGATGCCGGAAAACTGGTTTTTACTTCCGATTCCTATGGCAGCACCAGTAAGGTGGAATTTACGGCGGTGTCTAGCGATATGGCCGATTTGGGAATCAGTGTTGGCACTGGAACCGCAGGTACAGATGTGGGCGGAACCGTTGCCGGAAAAGCTGCGTTTGGTTATGGCAACGTACTCTTGCCGGCATTGGGCACTGATGCGGAAGGTTTGAGTATGACTGTGCAACCTGGCGCAACAGGAGGAAAAATTACCTTCTCGCGCGGTTTGGCGGGTGGCTTGTCGAATCTGGTAAATGACTTCCTGAAATCTTCCGGTGTAATCAAGGATCGTGAAACTACTATTACCAAAGATATTAAAAAAGTTGAGGATGATGAAACTGCATTGAATCGTCGTAGTGACGCTTATCGCGCGCGCCTCATGTCACAATTCCAGGCAATGGAATCCATTGTCCGTTCGCTTAACTCCACCGGCGATTTCCTGGATGGTATTTTGGATCGCTTGCCATTTACAGCGAAGAATTAATTGAACAACAGCTAATTAGCCGCCATTCAACACTGAATGGCGATTCAGTTTTTCAATAACTTATGTCCAGTTTTTTTTTCAGCACTTATTGTTCTTTGATACATCGTGACCTTTGATTCAAGGTTTGCTATATAACTGTTTCACCTTTAAACCCCAAAGGTTGGACAGATTATGTCAAAGGTATTCGCACTTATCCCTGCGCGCGGTGGCTCAAAAGGTATACTACAAAAAAATATCGCCCCTCTGCTTGATCAACCGCTTATTGCCTACACCATTCAGGCAGCCCATTCTTCGGAAGTTGTTGATGCTATTTTTGTGTCATCAGATGACGATCAAATTCTATCCGTGGCCCACTACTATAATGCGGAACGTATTAAACGCGATCCCCATTTAGCCCGCGATGAATCGCCCATAGACCCGGTAATTGGAGAGTTTATCCATCGTATTAAACCGGCGGATAAAGACATTATTATTTTGTTGCCACCAACATCACCATTACGCACTGCAAAACACATTCGCGAAGCTTTGTCAGAATTTAATGATTTCCCTACGTGTCGGGGCCTGGTAAGCGTTTACGAAATTAGTAACAAATTAATGCGGGCTTATGTTAGCGGCGGAGAGTTTTTGCATCCGCTGGTGGGTGAGCATAATCCTTACTTGTCTCGCCAGGACTTGCCATCGCTCTACATGCCTAATAATGCAATTACCATCTTCAAAGTCGATGATTTCCTGCGGGAAGAAAAAATACCGCGTTTACATATCATCCCTTACCTGATGTCCTTGTCAGACAGCCTGGAAATTGATGCGGCTGAGGACTTGGCTCTGGCGGAGCGACGCCTTTTTCAATAGTTATTTTCACCATAGTATCAAGGTGTAATATTTTTTAATTTACGGGTTGATGAAATTTTGCTGACAGGATGAGCCCAATAATTTTCTACGGAAGTAGAAAATTACACCGAATAAAAAAGCCCGCCAGGAGGCGGGCTTTTTTATTCAACGCTTGATTAATGACAAGAGCGAATTACACCGCAACAGTCTGGATTTCTACCGCCGCAATGCGCTTGCCTTCGTTGGCAGCGTTTTGATAGCTCTCAATTTCGTTGAAGTTGAGGTAGCGATAAATATCAGCAGACATGCTGTCGATCTTTTGTGCGTAGCTCAGGTATTCCTCTGGCGTTGGCAGTTTGCCGAGTACAGCAGCGATAGCCGCCAGTTCAGCAGACGCCAGGTACACATTCGCACCTTCACCCAAGCGGTTAGGGAAGTTACGGGTAGAGGTAGATACCACAGTGGAGTTTTTCGCCACACGCGCCTGGTTACCCATACACAGTGAGCAGCCTGGCATTTCGGTGCGGGCACCTTTTACGCCATAGATGCTGTAGTAACCTTCTTCCATCAATTGATGCGCATCCATCTTGGTCGGTGGGGCAATCCACAAGCGGGTAGTCAGTGCATCTTTGGTTGCAGCCAGCAATTTACCCGCCGCGCGGAAGTGGCCAATGTTGGTCATACAGGAACCGATAAAGACTTCATCGATCTTGTCGCCCTGGACTTCAGACAATACTTTTACGTCATCCGGATCGTTCGGGCAGGCAAGGATTGGTTCTTTGATATCTGCCAGGTCGATGTCGATAATCGCCGCGTATTCCGCATCCGCATCTGCTTCCATCAATACCGGGTTAGCCAGCCACTCTTCCATTTTGCGTGCGCGACGCTCAATGGTGCGAACGTCGCCGTAACCTTGTTCGATCATCCAGCGCAGCATTGTGATGTTGGATTTCAGGTATTCAATGATCGGTTCTTTGTCGAGCTTGATAGTACAGCCGGCTGCTGAGCGCTCTGCCGATGCGTCAGAGATTTCAAACGCTTGTTCTACTTTCAGGTTCGGCAAGCCTTCAACTTCCAGGATGCGACCGGAGAAAATGTTCTTCTTGCCTTTCTTCTCTACGGTCAACAAACCTTGCTTGATGGCGTACAGCGGAATGGCGTTAACCAGGTCGCGCAGGGTGATACCAGGCTGCAATTCGCCTTTGAAGCGAACCAGAACAGATTCCGGCATATCCAGCGGCATAACACCGGTCGCGGCGGCAAACGCAACCAGGCCTGAGCCTGCCGGGAAGGAAATACCGATCGGGAAGCGGGTGTGTGAGTCGCCACCGGTACCTACGGTGTCAGGCAGCAACATACGGTTCAACCATGAGTGGATGATACCGTCGCCCGGACGCAGGGAAACGCCGCCGCGGGTCATGATGAAGTCGGGCAGGGTGTGTTGGGTTTCAATATCCACCGGCTTTGGATAGGCAGCGGTGTGACAGAAAGACTGCATGGTCAAATCAGCAGAGAAGCCCAGGCAGGCGAGATCTTTCAATTCGTCGCGGGTCATTGGACCAGTAGTGTCCTGTGAACCTACAGTGGTCATCTTCGGCTCACAGTAAGTCCCAGGGCGAATGCCGGTAGTACCGCAGGCTTTACCTACCATTTTCTGGGCCAGGGTGTAGCCTTTGCCGGTATCCACTGGCGCTTGTGGCAAGCGGAACAGCTCGCTTGCTGGCAGGCCCAGGGATTCGCGCGCTTTGCTGGTCAAGCCACGGCCAACGATTAATGGGATACGGCCACCGGCTTGAACTTCGTCCAGCAGTACATCGGATTTCAATTCAAATTCAGAAATGACTGCACCGGTTTCGCCGTTCAGGATTTTCCCTTCATACGGGCGAATTTCAATTACGTCGCCCATATTCAGGTTGTCGACGGGGGCTTCGAATACGAGGGCGCCGGCGTCTTC
The DNA here is from genome assembly GCA_021151835.1 of Gammaproteobacteria bacterium. GTDB lineage: Bacteria > Pseudomonadota > Gammaproteobacteria > Pseudomonadales > Cellvibrionaceae > Cellvibrio. The sequence continues at coordinate 424 of JAGKWO010000044.1, read as the reverse complement.
CATGGTGTTGTAGAAAATCGGGGCGACTTTGCCACCGATACACACACCACCGGTGCGCTTGTTAGGTACACCGGGAATGTCATCACCGATGAACCATAGCACAGAGTTGGTCGCTGACTTACGTGAAGAGCCGGTGCCCACCACGTCGCCCACAAATACCAGTGGGAAACCTTTGGTTTTCAGTGCTTCGATTTGTTTAATCGGGCCGATTGAACCGGGTTGATCGGGGGTAATGCCGTCGCGCGCCATCTTGAACATAGCCAGGGCGTGCAGCGGGATATCAGGGCGTGACCAGGCATCAGGTGCCGGTGACAGGTCATCGGTATTGGTTTCACCGGTGACTTTGAATACGGTGAGCTTGGTGCTCTCGGCAACTTTTGGCTTGCTGGTGAACCACTCGCCATCGGCCCAGGATTGCATCAGC
>JAGKWO010000098.1 GCA_021151835.1 Gammaproteobacteria bacterium | reverse complement strand
GGTTACGGTCGCGCGGGGTGGGGTGGAATATACCAATACAGGTGCGTCCCGTTACTTCGTTGATTATGTCTGGTTGCTATTGGCATCTGTGGCGATTGCTTTTCAAGCGCCCAATGGGGCTCGGCAACTGCCTGGGCTTTTCGGCAGTCTATTCAAAAAACTCCTGTTAGTCATGCCTGGGGTCGCGGGCCTGTTACTCATCGCGGCGTTACTTGGACATATGGCAACCTGGTACGTGGAACTCAAAACGGCCCCTTACCGTGCCATGGCTTTTGAGGCGATGGCCGGGGTTTACCGGGCGGGTGTTCAGACGGAAGCTGACGCCGCTCTTTTACAATCTCCGTTTCCGATTGCGCAAAAAGCAGTTGATGTGGCGCAATTTTATAATCTGTCGGTACTCCGTGATAATCCGTTGAAATGTGATTTGGCTTCCGCCGTATATCAAGGCGAGTGGTATGCCCCGGAAGTCAACCATAGCCGTTGGCTCGGTAAGGAAGGTTCGATGACTGTTTTCAACTGCCCAGGGGAGTTGTCGATCAAGGGGTATCTGCCGGAAAACTTTAATGCTACTGAACTTACTATTACATACGCCGGTACAACCAAGGTGATATTGTTGGCACCAGGCAAAGAATTCTCGTTCGTTTTGAATTTGCCAATGCAAAGGCGCCATTCAGTAAACTTCACGATTGATCAAACTACCATTCCCGCCGCTGCAGGTATCAATGCTGATACGAGGGAGTTGGGGCTGCTGTTGACCTATGTGGGAAAATAAGCCCCATCATGTGTGGTTCGCAGCGCATTGTATGGATAACACCGTTTTTAAATATCGAGGTAAAGAATGTTATTAATAAATGATTTGGGTGCGCATTCAAATGCGTTAAGAAACAGTATCGATGCGGCGCTGAGTCGTGTACTGGCGCGAGGCTGGTTTGTGCTGGGGCCAGAGGTTATGGCTTTTGAAGAAGAGTTTGCCCAATACCTCGGTGTATCCAAATCTGTATCTCTTGCGAATGGCACTGACGCACTCGAGCTGGCATTGCGTGCAGTGGGGATCGGTCGGGGAGATGGCGTGGCCACGGTGGCGAACGCTGGCATGTATACCACGACCGCATTACTGGCCATTGGAGCTGATCCTTTTTATATTGATGTTGATCCCTCCTCACGCACAACGACCCTTGCTGAGTGTGAGCGTGCGCTCGATGCAGGAGTAAAAGCGATTGTCGTGACCCACCTGTATGGAACAGCGACACCCGAGATCAAACAAATAGCAGGGCTGTGCGCGAGTCGTAAGGTTCCTTTGATCGAAGACTGCGCCCAGGCACATGGGGCTAAGATCGATGGAAAAATGGTGGGGTCCATTGGTGATATTTCCTGCTTTAGCTTTTACCCGACAAAAAACCTGGGTGCACTGGGTGATGGGGGAGCCATAGCGACAAACAACGCCCAGTTGGCGGAAACCGTCGGACGACTGCGCCAGTATGGCTGGTCATCCAAATATGAAGTCGCTTTAGGTGGCTCTCGAAACAGTCGGCTTGATGAAATGCAAGCGGCAATATTGCGTGAGTTTTTGCCATTGTTGGATCAGTGGAATGCACGGCGGCGCGAAATTGCCAGGCTTTACGCGGCAACTATCACTAACCCTGCCGTACAACTGCCTGCGTGTGATGGTGAAAATTATGTGGGCCACCTATACGTTATCCAAACAAAGCAGCCGGCAAATTTGCGCGCGTATTTGAAAGAAAAGCAAATTGCGAGCGAGGTCCACTATCCCATCCCGGATTACAGGCAACCGGTTTTTAATGGGAAATTTGCTGACCTTCGTTTACCCAATACCGAGCAACTTGCCTGTTCAATCCTGACGCTGCCCTGTTATCCGGAAATGTCTGACGAACAGGTGTACCAGGTCTCAGAGGCCGTAAACTCATGGCAGAGCTAATCTACTCCCTTATTATCCCTGTGTATAAAAATGAGGAGTCGATTCCTCGTCTTTTATCAGTGTTAACCCAAATGAGTGCCGACCTCCAGCAAAACCTGGAGGTGGTATTGGTGGTCGATGGGAGCCCGGATAGATCATTTGAGTTAATCAAACATGCGATGCCGCAATTACCAATGCCGGTCCAGCTCATCGCTCACGCGCGCAACTTTGGCTCCTTCCCGGCGATTCGTACTGGCCTCGCGGCAGCGAAGGGAAAATACTTTGGTGTCATGGCAGCAGATCTGCAAGAGCCGCCGGAATTGATGGTTGAATTCTTCAAGTCCCTGGCAGCAGACGAGTGTGATGTCGCCATCGGCACCCGCAATGGCAGAAATGACCCGTTGCTGTCCCGGTTGGCGTCAGGAATATTCTGGAGCCTCTATAAAAAGCTCATCGTGAAGGATATGCCACCGGGCGGTGTGGATGTGTTTGGTTGTAATGAGCTTTTTCGCCAGGAATTGTTGAAACTTGAAGAAGCCCGCTCTTCACTCATTGCGCTTATCTTCTGGCTAGGCTTCAGAAGGAAATTAATCAGTTATGAAAGGGTTGCCCGTCAGGAAGGAAAGTCAGCCTGGACGTTAAGCAAAAAAATTGATTACATGATGGATAGCATATTTGCTTTTACTGACTATCCAATTCGGCTGCTCATGAAAATTGGTGCCTTGGGTTCCGCAGTGGCGGTGTTGTTGGCGATAGTTATATTGGTTGGGAAATTTACCGGGCGTATTGATGTGCCCGGTTATGCGGCAACCATGCTCACTGTGTTATTTCTGGGAGCGCTCAATTTATTTGGTTTGGGCCTCGTGGGAACCTATTCATGGCGTGGGTATGAAAATAGCAAAAAGCGACCTTTAGCCGTTGTGGCTAGCAGGCATGAAAATCAAAAAGGCGTGGACCAATGACCAATTATTTTATCCATCCTTCGGCGGATGTTCAGACTAAAGCCATTGGGGCTGAAACCCGCATATGGCAATACGTGGTTGTTTTACCCGGCGCAAAACTGGGTGAGCAGGTAAATATTTGCTCCCATTGTTTAATTGAAAATGATGTAGTAATTGGCAACCGTGTGACTGTCAAATCCGGTGTGCAACTTTGGGATGGTTTACGTGTAGATGATGATGCATTTATTGGTCCTAACGTAACCTTTACCAATGATAAATTTCCACGCTCAAAAATTTATCCGGACGCGTTTCTACAAACCCGTATCGAAAAAGGGGCTTCTATTGGTGGCGGCGCAGTGATTTTGCCGGGCGTAACCATAGGCATGGGAGCCATGGTTGGTGCGGGTGCGGTCGTTACCAAGTCGGTTCCACCCTATGCGATAGTCACAGGTTCTCCTGCTCGTATCGCCGGGTATGTCGAATCCACAAAAGGCTCGGAGACGCCCGTCGGCCATCTACACCCAGGGGCTGGCAAGCCCGAAGCTGTCACCCGTGTAGGTGTGGGGGACGTAACGCTACATAACTTTAAATACATTCCCGATATGCGCGGGGATTTATCCGTGGGGGAGTTTTCCCGTGAGATTCCATTTGAACCCAAACGTTATTTTTTGGTGTTCAATGTTCCTTCGGAGAAAACCCGTGGTGAGCACGCGCACTTTCATTGCCACCAATTCCTGATTTGCGTTAAAGGGAAGTGCGCGGTAGTCGTGGATGATGGCAAGGAGCGCAAGGAAGTAGAATTAAATAGGCCGGATATGGGTATTTATTTGCCTCCGCTTACCTGGGGTATCCAATATAAATATTCTGCCGATGCGGTGTTGTTAGTTTTCGCGTCCCATTACTATGAGGCAGAAGATTACATCCGTAACTACGATGATTTCCTCAACATTATCCATTCCAAAGATTCGCAATGAAGCGCGCTGGATTTAATTACGACGCATTGCGATTTTTGATCGCGGGGGGCTTAAATACCGCCCTCAGCTATTTGGTGTATTTGGTTTTGCTGCTGGTGGTTAATTACCAGTGGGCTTATGCATTGAGCTGGGTATTTGGTCTCCTGTTAGTAATCCTTTTTTATCCTTCCAAAGTATTTGTTGGCAGCCAAAATTCATTCAAGAAGCAAATAACCGTTGCGGGACAATATGTCCTGGTTTTTTGCCTGGGTTTAGGCCTGTTGTCGCTATTGGTGGACTATCTGAATGTCGCCGCCGCGCTGGCCGCAATCATCACCATGGGTGTTACGACAGGCCTGAACTTTTTGCTAATGCGTTTGTTGTATCGCCATAAGTTGTTCCTTTAGTTGCGATGCCGCTTAGTAAATTATTGCAGTGCCACAACAACCTTGGTTTTTTCCGCGTTGTCGCTGCGTTAATGGTTATTTATGGGCACGCTCCCGCATTTGTGGCGCACGAGCAGCGATTTGATGTGGTGGCAGAACTGCTTGGGTTCGATTACGCTGGCTCATTGGCCGTCAAATTTTTTTTCCTCCTCAGCGGTTTGCTGATTACCAACAGCTTGCTCGCCCAACCCAGGCTGGGTAGCTTTCTTATCAAACGCGCTGCACGTATTTTCCCCGGTTTGCTTGTCTGTTTGTGCGTTACCGTATTTTTCGTCGGCCCACTTTTTACATCCCTGGAATTTTCAGCGTATTTCCGGCATAGCCAGACGTGGCAATATTTGCTGCACAATATTTTGCTTTATCCAATGCAGTGGTATTTGCCGGGCGTTTTTAATGAGGGAATGTCATCGGTAGTTAATGGTTCCCTGTGGACGCTTCCGCTGGAGGTGATCTGTTACCTGAGCGCCGCATTATTTTATTATGTAATTCTGATGCATCATCGCGGCATTGCTTGCGTAATCTTAATTGGCATTATCGCAGTGATTTTCTGCGGCACTTCTTTATGGCCAAGCGGGCTAATTAAGTTTAAAGAATCATTGTTGTTAGGCGGGTGCTTTTGTATCGGTAGCCTAACCGCCATTTTGCAACGGCATTTAATCCTGGGAATCAAAGGCGTTATTGTGGGTGTGGTCGCGGCCTTCCTGCTATGGCATACGCCGCTACAGCAAGTTGCATTCTATTGTGTGTTTTTTTACACCTGCCTCTACCTCAGTGGAACGAGTTTTTTTACCAGATTCCTCAGGCTACCCGGAGATCCTTCCTATGGAATTTACATCTACGGCTTTGTAATTCAGCAATGTATTGCCAATACATTTCCAACCCAAGGCATTCTCTCCCACCAAATAACCGCTGCGATAATCGCAACTGCAGCGGGTTACCTATCCTGGTATTTAGTTGAAGAACCGGCATTGTCTTTTATCAAGAAAATAAAATTTACGGGTGGTGCGTCATGACAGGACTAAAACGTTAAATAAATTTTAATAAAATTTGTTAATCTCAAAAATATGCGAGTATAAACCATGAAGCAATGGTTTTGGCTTAGATACAGTATTTCAGCTTTTTAATTGTAATAGGAAAAAGGGAGATGATTATATAGATTGCGAATTCTTTTACCCGTTAGTTTACTTTTACTGCAACTTTAGAAGTGCATGATATTTTTATGAAACTAAGGCTAATCAATTGTTAAGGATTAATAAAGCTATGAAA
>JAGKWO010000007.1:138796-233516 GCA_021151835.1 Gammaproteobacteria bacterium | reverse complement strand
TCAATACCTTTCCCGCTTGCGCGTAAAAATTTCCCTATTCGAGGCCAAATATCCCTAGCTCTTTTATTGATAATGGTTATCATTTGTTGCGGCGATTGATTTCCGGTGTTCAGTGGTAGCGAAATGGATCTACATAACAGCACACCGGATAAATGATTCGCTCTTTTTTATTGACATGAATTAACGATAACAATCAAGCGCTGGTCGTGGAGTAAAGAATGTGTATGGCAAGTGCTAATCCATTTATCAATAAAGAACTGCATGAATTTAGTGGTGATGTGGGCAGTGGTTATTTCGACAGCTTCCGTTTTGCAGGAATTTCCTTAAGCCGTATACATGGCTGCGTTAACAATTCCGTAGAAATTTGCAAAGCAAAAGAAAAAACATTTTTAAATATCCATATTTGCTTATTGGGCAGCGTTGAGTATTCCGTCGAGCAACGGATTGATACCTATCATGTCAGCGCGCTGGAAATAAAAATAATTTCAGGCGAGTTTAGCGGGATAAAAACCCGCTTGCCTGCCAATAAAGTAACGTCGGAAATATCCATTTTTTTAGACGAACAGGCCTATAGGGAACTGATGCAAGGTAATGACCCGATGGCGGCGGGTTACACTCCGCTAAACAGGAAGTTAAGCGTGTGCGATATGGAGTCAGTGTATAAAAACCTGTTGTGCCTGATTAACTTGCCCCATCCCAAAAATCAATTGGAATATGTTGCCCTGCAAGGATATTGCTACGCGGTTATCGGCGAGGTGCTAAGTCGCAGCATGCAGCACAACACCCTTGCTTTGCCGATGAAGCAGGGCTCGGCCGAACGCGTAAAATCGCTCATCGATTCCAACATAAAAAGTAACCAGACTATTCGCCAGTTGGCCAGTATTTCGGGCACCAACGAGTGTTATTTAAAGAAAGAATTCAAAGCGCTCACCGGTTGTAGCATTGTGGACTACCGACAGAAACAACGCATGCAACATGCACAACATTTGCTGGGCCGGGGGCTATTAAATATCGATGCGCTTGCCACCGAAGTGGGCTATCAGAATACCGACCATTTCATCAGGATTTTCCGACGCCATACCGGTGTTCATCCAAAGGAATATAAATTTGAGCGGGGCAATGAGTGCCATGAATATCAATAAACCCTGCAGGGAGCGAATGACCTGATCGTCATTTCCCTGGAACCTGTTTAGCTTGCGCTAACAGCAAGCCAATCAACAACCCGAACCGCACGCTGAAGGCGAATAGCGCACAACACCTTGTGCACTACGGGTTTGCTTTCACTTTTTTTGGATATTGCGTGTTTTGCGGTTTGCGGTTTTGTTGTTTTTGGTCCTGGTGTGTTGCCCCGTTCAGTATCACGTTAAAAATTATCTAATTAAGGAACAGCAATGTATAACGACGCTGCTTATGATTTTGTCGCAGTGGGCGTGGGCCCTTTTAACCTGGGACTCGCCTGCCTGTCTTCCACGCTTCCCGATGTGCGCTGCGTTTTCCTGGATAAAGGAGCAGGATTTAATTGGCACCCGGGAATGTTAATTGACGGTGTGACCCTGCAAAGCCCCTTTCTAGCGGACCTGGTCACGATGGCAGACCCTACCAGCCCGTTCAGTTATTTAAATTATCGCAAGCAACAAGGCAGCCTGTTTAATTTTTTTGTGCGCGAAAATTATTACCTGGAGCGGCAGGAATACAACCGTTACTGCCAATGGGCGGCGTCCCGGCTGGATAATATCCGCTTTAACCACGATGTCCAGCAGGTGGATTATATTCCGGAGCAACGCGTTTATCGCATCAGCGGAATTGAAACCCCACATAATAAACCGTTTAGTTTCCTGGCCAAAAAACTGGTTATTGGTGTGGGAATGAAACCGCGCGTTCCCGATTGCCTGCGCTCGGTTGCCAATGGTATCAATTTGCATTCGTCGCATTATTTAAAGAACAAAGCAAGGCTACAGCAACAGAAAAAAATAACCGTTATTGGCGGCGGCCAAAGTGGTGCCGAAATATTTTATGACCTGCTCAAGGATAGCGAGAAGTTTGGCTACCAGCTCGACTGGGTAACCCGCGCGCCGCGTTTTTTCCAAATGGAAACGGCGAAACTGACACTGGAAATTCTGTGTGGCGATTACGGCAGTTATTTTCATGCACTGGACAAGCCCACCAAGCAAAAAATTATTGAAGAACAAAAAAGTGTTTACTGTGGTGCAAACCAGACGCTAATCGATAGCATTTACGATTTTCTCGATACCAGCCGGCACCGCAATTTACCGCGTGTGCAGCTATTACCCTGTATGAACCTGATCAACGTCGAGCAGGACGGTAATTTCCACAATGGCACCGCTAGCGACTCACAGGGATTTTTCCTGCAATTCGTGCACAACCAAACCGGTGAACACTATCAAACGCACACGGATGGCTTGGTGCTATCAAGTGGTCATCTGTATGAAGTACCCGCTTTTATGGAAGGAGTATTTGATCGTATCGAACGCGATGAACAAGGCAAATATTTGCAAAAGGAAAATTGGTCGGTGGATATTCACGGGCGCGAAATTTTTATCCAGAACGCCGGTTTCGAAAGCCATGGTTTGATCAACCAGGACCTGGGCATGTCCTGTTATCGCAACAGTCGCATACTGCGGGAAATTGTCGGACGGGATATTTACCCGATTGAACATCGTTTTGCATTCCAAAGTTTTTCACCCGCAAAAGACTCCGGTTGGGAACCATTGGGTAGCGGAGTGCACCGATGATTTTACGCATTGCCATTCTGGTCATGTCCGCGTGCGGGGTGATCAGTGACTCGATTCTTATCGCATTTTATCCACAATTTTTTGAGCTGCGTTATGGCTTGACCAGCGCGGTGCATGTAGGTGCTTACATAGCGGCTATTTCAATTGCCGTAATGTGCGCGCTGCCTTTTTGGGCGAAGCTCACGCGCCGGATTGAAACCTTGCATTTGTTATGGATAACGCAATTGTTAGCGGGATCGCTCGCTATTGCCAGCGCCCATGCCCCAACGGTGGCGGGGTATTGGGTACTGACCATGTTGATGTTCATTATGAAAGCCAGCTACCTGCTGCTGTTCCCTTATTTGATGCGTGAAGAGAAACCGGAAAACCACGGCCTGGTGATTGGCATGGTGGCGGTTGTTGTCCATGTCGGTGCCATTTTCGGTGCGTCTGTCGGCGGCTCTGCATTGCAATATCTTGGCCCTGAAGAAAGCATGTACCTGATGTCGGCGGGCGATTTTGTGCAAATGGGAATTTGTTTATTGCTGATTTTTTCTGGCAACTACGCCAAAAACAAACAGCAAACAACAATCCATAATGACAACGCAACCGCCGGAAAAAATAAACCGTTAACGCGCCCTGCCGGTGCCTGGATGGCGTTGGCAAAACTCAGCGGCCTGATGTTGCTGTTCGATATGAGCGCCTACCTGGTGCGCCCGTTTTTTTCCGTGTATTGGGAATCGATTTACACCGCCGGCAATCAAACCATCACCGGCATGGTGTTTGCGATACCGGGCATGGTGGCTATCGTCGGGCTGATCATCAACAAATCTTTTTTGAAAAATAAAATTCGCCACCTGGATCACACTGCAGTGAATTTGCTGATCGGTGCCACTGGTTTGCTTTTGCAAGCCTCTTCATCGCCATTGCTGGTACTGGTTGGCCGCTGCCTTTACGGGTGGAGCCTGTTTCAGGTGGTCGTCAAATTGGAAGTGACGTTATTTCGCATTAGCCAGCCGGCTTTTTATGATCGCGATTTTGCTGTGACCAATTTTTTCCAGAACCTCGGCGTACTACTGGCGTCATTCGCGGCGGGTTACATCGTCAGCTGGATTGGTGTGCCCATGTCATTCGCACTGGCCGCCGCCGGATTTATTTTCACCGCCATTATAGATCGCCGTTTGTTCGGTGTTGACCAGCATCATCAACGCGGGTTAGCGGCGAGCAATACCCAACATCCCAAACAATTTGCGCTGGAGGAAGGATAAAAATTTATGTTGCTGAATAACTATGTTGAAGCGCTTGGCCTGAACCCCTGGATCGATATCCGTTTGCTAAATGTAGAAAAAGATATTGCAACCATTCACAGCTGGTTCCTGATGGAGTATGCCGCCTTCTGGAATATGCAACACACATCCCTCGCGCAAGCAAAGCAAATTTATAGCGAGATCCAACAGGGGAATTGCATGGATGTTTATCTCGGCTTTTATAAAAACCGCCCGGCGTTCCTGCTGGAATCTTATTGGCCGGAGCGCGACGAACTTGGTGAGCACTACCCGGTCAAGCCCGGCGATATCGGCATGCATTTTATGGTGGGACCCGCAGCCGACAAACCCATTCCCGGCTTCACCCGCGATGTGCTGCGCCACATTATGGCGTTTTTGTTTTACCAGAAAAAAGCGCAACGGGTGGTAGTAGAACCGGATGTGAGAAATGACAAGGTACATAAGCTCAATGCATTTGTGGGTTTCCATTACGAGGGCACCGTTCAACTGCAAAAGAAGAAAGCCTGCCTGGGATTTTGTTCAAAGGAAAATTTTTTAAACACACTACAGAGGGTAATTGCCAGTGAATCAATTTAATTATCAACAACCGGAATCCGCCGTAGCACACTTGTCCCCGGAGGCCTGGGCCCAGGCAAATCGCCACCTGGTTTGCAAAGCTCTGAGCGAATTCAGCCACGAACAGATCCTTGCGCCCACACTGATTGAAAGTCTGGCGGGCGGTTGGGCGCTATATGAAGTCAACGCGGACGAACCCGATTGCAGTTACATTTTCAAGGCGAAAAAAATGTATTTGCGGCATTGGCGAATTGCCAAAGAATCTATCGAACGGATAGCGAATAATAAATCAGTGAATCTGGATGCACTGGTATTGATTAATGATTTCAAAAAGACGCTCGGCATTGTCGAAGAAAAATTGCCGATTTACCTCGATGAAATCAGCAGTACTTTATATGGCGCTGCTTACAAAATGCGGAATTCCAATATCCCGTGCCGTGAATTAGTGGATGCAGATTACCAGACCTTTGAGTCCTCCATGACGGAAGGACACCCTGGCTTCGTTGCTAATAACGGGCGCATCGGATTTGATGCGTACGATTACCAGGCCTACGCGCCGGAAACCGGCAGCGCATTCAATATTATCTGGCTGGCAGTGCATCGCGATCACGCGGAATTTGCCTGCCTGAAAGAACTGGAATATTACAGTTTTATCAAGCGTGAAATTGGCGAGGAAACATTTGCTGATTACGTTAATAAACTGGCCACTATGGGCTTAAACAGCGACGACTATTATTTTATGCCGGCGCATCCCTGGCAGTGGTATACCAAGTTGAGTATTGCGTTTGCCGCCTATGTGGCGAACCGGAAAATTGTTCCGCTGGGAACCAGTAGCGATAATTATGTAGCCCAACAATCCATCAGAACTTATTTCAACCATTCCAACTCTGAAAAAAGTTATGTAAAAACCTCGCTCTCCATTTTGAACATGGGATTTATGCGCGGCCTTTCCCCTTACTATATGAAAGGGACACCCGCCATTAATACCGTGCTGCAGGGCATTATTGATAACGATAAAACCCTGAAGCAATTGGGCTTTTCTATCCTGCGCGAAATTGCCTCGATCGGTTTCAGAAATTATTACTACGAATCCGCACTCACCAAAGACAGTCCCTACAAAAAAATGTTTTCCGGTTTGTGGCGTGAGAGCCCGATTCCGTTGCTCAAGGATAACGAGCGCTTGATGACCATGACTGCACTTTTGCATGTGGATTACGACGGTAACGCGCTGATTGCAGAATTAATAAACCGTTCCGGTTTATCGCCCGAAGCCTGGCTGGCGCAATATTTCGATGCGTTCCTGCAACCGCTACTGCATTGTTTCTATGCACACGATCTGGTGTTTATGCCGCATTGCGAAAACCTGATTGTGGTACTCGACGGTTACTTGCCGAAACGCGTATTTATGAAAGACCTCGCCGAAGAATGTGTGATTTTGAACAAGGATGCAAAAGTTCCTGAAGATGCTGCACGGATGGTGGTGGATGTACCCGAAGATTACAAACTGTTGGGCATTTTTATCGATGTGTTCGACGGTGTATTCCGTTTTATGTCACACATTCTGGAAGAGAGCGGCACCATTGATGAAGAACAGTATTGGCGCCTGGTGGCGCAGTGTGCAAAAAATTACCAGGCGCGACATCCGGAGTTAAACCATAAATTCCAGCGCTATGATTTTTTTGCGCCGACATTTATGCACTCCTGTTTGAATCGTTTGCAGCTTAAAAATAATTTGCAAATGATCAACCTGGCGGACCCGGCTTCCAGTTTGATTATGGCTGAACCACTGAGCAACCCGGTGGCGCAATTTGCCAATGAAAAACCGGTGTCGCAGCGGGAAGCTGTGGCGGCGTGTTGAGTTCGGCATGCCTGTTAGCGCGTTTGCAGGAGGCAGTGAATGAACTGCTTCCTGAATGCGCGCTGCACATCGGTTTTGAATCGCCGGCATGGAATGCGGTGGGCACAGAAACTATTGCGCGCCTGCATAATTATTTGCAACGGCAGTATCCGGAAGCAGGCGCCCGCTACTGGCGCGCCCGCAGTTGGGGATTACTCATCTGGCAACCAATTTACCTGGCGGTCATTGCCGCGCATCGATGCCAGATTGTGTTGCCACTTAACGAGATGGGCCAGGACTTTCCCGCATCGGGAATTCCCTCCGGTGTGTTATTCCGGCACGGCGAGTTTACTCAGGGGCAAACCCGTGCGTGTGTACAGCGGATGGCACAAGACCTGATGCAGGGTTGCCGCCACTTGTATAACGCCGGGGGCGCGTCGGGACTCACACAAAAAAATGCGGAGCGCGTAGTGGCGGATTGTGTGGTGTCGGCATTGCTGATGGTGTATCCCGCGCGCGTCGATGGCCTGGAGGAGCTGGGTAATACCTGGTTAACCACCATGGGGCTTGAAGGCGCCGCCGGTTTTATCCATTACCAAAATGCGGCCGGTGAATCGCGCCTGGCATTGGATAAAAAAAATTGTTGTTTCCGCTATTTGTGCCACGGCCGTACGCCCTGTGATATTTGCCCGCGGCAAACACGGGATCAACGCTTGCAGCGATTGAGCGAGGCATCGACCTGAATGCACACCGGTTTTTCGCGCGTGTTCTTTGCATTTTTTTGTACCACTGATGAACGGGATTACAACAATGTTATTGCACAGTAAGCGCAATAATTATTTGCATAATACGAGGAGCAATCATGGGCAGGTCCATGTACCAATTACTGGATAATCAGGAGCGATACTCCGCCAGCTACAACGATATATGGCTCACGCCCGAGGAGCAGTTGGCACTGCCTGTTGACGCCTATTGTTCAGAAGCAATATTCCGCGAAGAGCAGGAAAAAATTTTTTCCCGCGCGTCAACGTATGTTGGGCATGAAGCTATGGTGCCCAACATCGGCGACTGGTACGCCTTGCCACACGAAGGAAATTCGCGTGTGCTTATCCGAACTGAACAGGGGATTGAACTTATCTCCAACGTGTGCCGCCACCGGCAAGCCATTATGTTGGGCGGCACACCCGATCCCACTGAAATTCGCCGCGGAAAACTGGCAACAGGCAATCGTATTTTTTGTCCGATACACGCCTGGAGTTACGATCAAACCGGAAAATTATTGAACGCGCCGAAATTCGCCAAACAACCCTGTGCGAATTTACAACGCTTTCCGTTGAGCAATGTGTCCGGTTTATTGTTCGAGGGAAAACGCAACCCCGCTGCCGATATGGCCACGCTGTTCGCCATGCCTGAATTTGATTTCACCGATTATGCGTTGGGGCATGTGGAGCTGCATTCCTGTGCTTACAACTGGAAAACATTTCTTGAAATTTATAACGATGATTATCACATAGCGCCCTTTCATCCGGGGCTGAGCCGCTACGTTGACAGCAAAGGATTGCATTGGGATTACGGCAACTGGTTTAGCGTGCAGCGTATTGGCGTTACGTCCAACCTGAATCGCGCGGGCACCGATACCTATAAAACCTGGCACTCCGACCTGCTCTCTTATAACGAGGGATTAACACCGGAGTTCGGCGCAATTTGGGCCACCTATTATCCCACCCACATGATCGAAGTTTTTCCTTACGCGCTGGTGTTATCCACCTTATATCCAAAATCTGTGCATAGCACCTTGAACGTGGTGGAGTTTTATTATCCGGCAACATTATTGGAAAACTATCCGGAGCTCGCTGAATCCCACCGCAAAGCTTATATGGAAACCGCGCTTGAAGACGACGAAATCGCCGAGCGCATTGAAGCGGGACGACGCGCGCTTTATCGGCTCGGTGTTAATGAGGCGGGGCCTTACCAGACACCGATGGAAGATGGTATCCGTCATTTTCATGGATGGTACCGGGCGGCGATGAAGTAACAGTCATTCACTAAAAAAATAATGATGTAACCACCACTATTGATTCACTCAGTACCGCAACATTGGTTTATTGTGGAGATGAATATGCTTATCGAACTACTAGCGTTAATTGGCCTGGGCTTTTTTATCCAGGGCATTTCCTTATTGCTGTCTCCCGCGCGCAAAACGGCCCAAAAAACAGATTTGGTATGGGATTTAATCGGGGCGATAAGCCCGCGCATTTTTTTTATTGTCGCTGCGGCAGTTATTGTTACGCCCATGCAAGGCTGGCTTTCAAGTTACAACTGGATTGTCGCCGCGCGCGAATACATTATGAGCACGCCGTTCTGGCTGCTCGTTATTATTTACATAGTGCTTATCGACCTGCTGGATTACTGGATGCACAGGGCGCTGCACACCCCCTGGTTTTGGCACCAGCATGCCTGGCACCATGCGCCCAAAGTGATTTACTGGATTTCCGGCCTGCGCACATCGCCCGGTCAAATTATTATCCGGATAATTCCTTCAACAATTTTTGCCGCGTTTATTTCCTTTGAGCAATTTATTGATTTGGGATTATTTTTCCTTATTTTCTTTACCTTTTCACAACACTTTATCCACTCCAATATGCGCATTCCCTATGAACAATACCTCGAGTGGATTTTGGTAACCCCCCGGTACCATATGGTTCACCATAGCGTGGCCCGACAATATTCAGATACCAATTTTGCCCAGATTTTCGTGTGGGACAGATTGTTCGGTACCTATACCGACCCCGCGACTGTGCCGGAAGATGCGCCTAGCGGCCTCAATTATAAAAACACTAATATGCGTTTGTTATTTGGATTCCCGCCACCGAAAAACGCCACTGCCCGCGCGACCAGTAATGAGCGCGCAACAATTAATGAGCATGCCGCCATTAGTGAGAAAGAAGGCGCAAATATTTCCGGCTGATAAGCATAGTTTTATTAATGGTGGGGGCGTTCCGGGGTGTTGATCACCCCATGGGGTACATGGGGTGATCGGTCCAAGCTGTTTTGTAAAACCCGGCTTTGATTACTGCGCTAGTTATCGGGATATTTACCGGTGTAGTTATACCGGGCTAGATACACCGGAACAGTTACACCGGACCAGTTACACCGGGCTAGTTACTGGGAAATTCCCACCGGTACATTCTGCGTTGCATCCTGTTGCGCTTTTTGCGCACTGCGAATACGCGCTTTGTATCTTTTGTGCCAGATAATCACACCGGTGATGCTCAGCATCGCGATCACCAGGCCCATGACCGAAATCAAAATACGCCCCGGCAACCCCAGGATACGCCCCGAATGCAAGGGGAATTGGGCCTGCACAAAAAGGTCAGCCGCAGTGCCTCGCCAGGGGGTAAAGTCGCCCAGCAATTCGCCACTTTTCGCATCCAGGAATACCGCTTTATGGCCTACGCCGCCCGCACCATGGCCTTCGGCCGCAGTGAAAAACTCAATCCGGTAAATACCAAACTCGCGCGCGTACCAGATGCTGTTGACTGATTGCGACCAGCCCTTTTCGGCGCCTGCCTGCTGGCCCAGCTCGATAGCTTTGGTAAAACCGTAACCGGCGGCGATGGGCTTATCATGACCGGACGGAGTGCGCTGGTCGATGGGAGTCGGGGTTACATCGGATACCAGGGACATTGCCGGGAAAAATACCTCCCGGTACAAATTCAGCGAAAAACCGGTAAAAGCCACCACAAACAACAACACCCAGGTCCACAGGCCAAAGGCGCGATGCAAATCGAAATTCAGTTTGGTTTTACCGCTGTTCCAGCGAATTTTCCAGGCCGGCATCCAGCGCTGCCAATAGCTGCCACCCTCGGCATTTCCGGTGGCACGCGCCAGGGTCTGGCGTTGGCGCTTGGGCAAGGTCAGGTAAAAACCAATAAAACAATCGATGGTCCAGGTCAGGGCGATTACGCCCAGTAACCAGATACCCCAGTGGTCAGTGCCCATGAACTCGGGAATGTGCAAACTGAAATGCAACTTGTAGAGGAAAGAAACAAAGTTTTCGGTAGTGATCGGCCAGACGGCGCCCCACTCGCGCTTACCCAAAATCTCGCCCGACACAGGGTCGACATACACCTGGTTAAACCCCGGCTCATACAGCTTGCCGGTTTCCGGGTTTACCCGGGGTTCCACCCAGTAGTAATAGGAATGCCCCGGCTCAACCGCGAGTTCATAGTAGGTGACCTCCACCTGCGGGAATTGCCGCTCCACTTCTTCGGCCAGGGCCGTGGCGCTCATCGGCGTACCGGTAGTGGAAGCGTCCAGCAAGTGCGGATTCAACAAATCATCCAGCTCATGATCCCAGGAAATAATGGCGCCGGTCAGCCCGGTGATTACCAGAAACCCCGCAATCGTGAGCCCGAAATAACGGTGGAGCAAGGTAAAAAAAGTACGCATACATTTGTCTCTTTGGTTGCCAGGTGGCCAGTGATTTCCGTGTGCCGTGGTTTTTGTCTATCAGCTTTTTATATCAACGCCTGTGTATCAAATTCGATCAGTAAAATCCATTGCGCCATTTGCTGCGCTGGCCGCTAAACGACACCAAGGCACTGCAGGTGTCGCTGACTCCAGCTCTCCCGGTAGTGCCTTGTTTTTTGTTGCCGCTATTGGCCTGTCATCTGGTTAATAGCGCCAGCTAATCGAGCCAGTGACATTGCGGGGTGCGCCATAATTGGCCTGGCCCCACTGCGGGCTCAACAGGTATTTTTCATCGCCGACATTATTCAGGTTCAGCGCCAGGGTCAGGTTGGTGGTCAGCGCATAGCGGGCAAACAAATCCACCAGCGCATAACTGCCTTGCACTTCGGTATCACCGTAATAGATTTCATTCTGCCAGTTAATCCCTGCACCGACCCGCAAGCCTTCGACTGACGCCAAGTTATAGGCCGTGGCCAGCTTAAACTGGTTGGTGGGAATAAAACGACGGGTCTTATCGCCATTGTCGTTTTCAACCCCTACGTGGGTATAGCCGGCACTGATATTCAAGCCAGTCAACACTTCACCGGCCAACTCTACTTCAACGCCGTCGCTTTCAAACCCTACACCGCGATAGATATTCAAACCGGAGGCGGTATCGCGGGTTACCCATTCGCCGAAGTTTTCCTGCGCGGATTCAAAATAGGCAAGGGTGAGCACCGCACTACCGTCAAATATTTCCTGTTTAACGCCGAACTCCTTACTTTCACCGCGCACCGCACCTAATGGCGCCAGGTCTTTATCAACCCAGGTCTGGGGGTTAAACACTTCGCTGTAGCTGGCGTACAGCATAGTGCCCTTAAGCACTTCGTAGGTAATACCGGCGTAGGGAACGGTTTCATCGTCGGACGCCAGTTGGGGCGCGCCATAGCTATAGCCATCCTGCTCTATATCAACCGTGCGCGTCCCTAACAGAACCGACAGGGCGTCGGTGAGGTTAAGGCGCGTGGAGATGTAGTAAGAGTTTTGCTCCTGATCGATCAGGGTGGATTGGGTCGCTGCATCGTAAACATCAAATTCCGGCAACGCGGTTTTGCCTTCGGCCCAGGCTGCACCCACAGGATTGTAGTTCCACTCATCGGTATAAATGGAACGACCGGTCAAGGTGATATCCGCCAGGTTAATACCGGCGACCAGCTCGTGCTCCTGCCCGAACAGTGAGAATGATCCGCTAATAAAGAGATCGGCTACTTCCTCTTCATCCGCCGCCTGGTAAAGGCTGGCATGGGCCAGCAAACCCGCTTCGGTAACAGGGTCGGGCCTGCCAGACAGGTACAGGGAGGTCCATTCGCTATCCAGATCGTTACGCGTGAACACCGCTTTTGCCGTCCAGTTCGTGCCCAGGTCCTGCTCCAATTCCACAAAGGTGCGTTTTTGCTGCACATCCTGGTAGGCCCAGTCCGGCGCAGTGTTGGTGGACACATCGTAGTCGGTCAGCGAGCCATCACTGTAAAACAGCGGCAAGGCACCGGATGAGTTGGCATCGCTGTGGCTGTCATTGCTGCTGTGGCCAAGGGTATAGCGGGTGCTGGCGGTGATTTCGCCACTGACAATACCGTAGAACACAGTCAATGCCTTGCCGTAGCGATCCAGGTAGGAATCGCCATCTTGCCTGGCCACTACCAGCCGCCCATTGAGTTTATCCTCAATAATGGCACCGGAAATATCGCCATCCAGACGGTATTGGTCCCAGCTACCCAGCGAAGCGGCGAGTGACGCCTTTGTTTCCGCTGTCGGACGCTTACGCAAATAGTTAATGGTCGCCGAGGGGTTGGCCAGGCCGGTGATCAAACCGGTCGCCCCTTTAACGACTTCCACCTGTTCATAAATGGCGGTGTCGTCATGGCCCTGGGTCAGACCATAGGAGAAAGGCACGCCCATGCCATCGGATTGGAAGTTGACAATGTCGAAGCCACGCGCAGTGTAGTAGGTGCGGCCAGTTTCCACTTGCTCAACGGTAACGCCCGGGACATAGGCCAGGAGCGAGTTGACTTCGCGCAAAGCGAAATCGTCGATTTGGTCGCGGGATACTACAGATACTACTTGCGGTGTTTCCAATACCGTCAGGTTCAACTTGGTCGCGGTTTTGGTTTTATCGACTTCGCCATAAATATAAACCGTTTCTACCTCACCCTTACTCGTGGAAGCCTGGTTTGATTTTCCTGATGACTGGTTGGCCTGGGCATGGGCACCACCGCTCCAAACAACGCCAGCTACTGATAGAGCTAAAGCGCTGCGTAATAAAGTATGCATAACGACTTCCTGAGAGTGTTTAAATAGGGGGGTATAACGGAATATGGATCTGGATATTTAGATGAATATATTTTAAACAGAAAGTTAACGCGAATCAATCTCATTGTTATTATCAAATACAAATATCAAATGAATGATACGGCTGCTGTTGGTATGCCCGTTTGTTATTGCATCCGATAGCACATCTTACTGCGGCTGGCTTGGGGCATCTGTTAAGATGGGTGCCTATCTGTTAGCCGCTAATACAAGATCGAGGTTAGTTATGCCGGTTTATCGTTCCAAAACCACGACATCGGGCCGCAATATGGCCGGTGCCCGCGCCCTGTGGCGTGCAACGGGCATGAAAGATGACGATTTCCAGAAACCTATCATCGCTGTTGCCAACTCCTTTACCCAATTTGTACCCGGCCACGTTCACCTCAAGGACCTGGGTCAATTGGTTGCCCGCGAAATTGAAAAAGCCGGCGGCGTTGCCAAAGAATTCAATACCATTGCCGTGGACGACGGTATCGCCATGGGTCATGACGGCATGCTCTATAGCCTGCCATCGCGCGACATCATCGCCGACTCGGTGGAATACATGGTGAATGCGCACTGCGCCGACGCCATCGTTTGTATTTCCAACTGCGACAAAATCACCCCCGGTATGTTGATGGCGGCGATGCGCCTGAATATCCCGGTGATTTTTGTATCCGGTGGCCCGATGGAAGCGGGGAAAACCAAACTCGCGGACCACAAACTCGATCTGGTTGACGCCATTGTTATCGGCACCGACAAAAACGCCAGCGATGAAAAAGTGGACGCCTACGAGCGCTCCGCCTGCCCGACTTGCGGTTCCTGCTCCGGCATGTTTACCGCCAATTCCATGAACTGCCTGACTGAAGCGCTGGGCTTGTCCCTGCCAGGTAACGGTTCGACGCTGGCGACCCATGCCGACCGCGAGCGGTTGTTCCTTGAAGCAGGCCGCCGCATCGTAGAAATCACCAAGCGCTACTACGAACAGGACGACGAGAGCGTATTGCCACGCTCCATCGCCAGTTTTGAAGCGTTTGAAAATGCGATGGCCCTGGATATCGCTATGGGCGGCTCCACCAATACCATCCTGCACCTGTTAGCAGCGGCGCAGGAAGGTGAAGTGCCTTTTACCATGACCGATATCGACCGTTTAAGCCGCAAGGTACCGCAGTTGTGTAAGGTTGCGCCCAATACGCCCAAGTACCATATGGAAGATGTGCACCGCGCCGGTGGTGTATTCGGGATTCTCGCCGAATTGAATCGCGGCGGCCTGCTGCACAACCAGGTTCCGACCGTTCACAGCAAAACGCTGCAGGAAGGTTTGGACAAGTGGGATATCGTCAGCACCAACGATGAATCCGTCGCGCAATTCTTCCGCGCTGGCCCCGCCGGCATCCCGACGCAAGTGGCGTTCAGCCAGGCCACTCGCTGGCCAACCCTGGATGCCGACCGCGTGGAAGGTTGTATTCGCTCGGTTGAACACGCTTACTCCAAAGAAGGTGGCCTCGCCGTCCTGAAAGGCAATATCGCCGTTGATGGTTGTGTGGTGAAAACCTCCGGTGTTGACGAGAGCTGCTGGGTATTTGAAGGCCCCGCTTATGTGGTGGAAAGCCAGGATCAAGCGGTAAAAGATATCCTCGACGGCAAAGTCAAAGCCGGCGATGTAGTGGTGATCCGTTACGAAGGCCCACGCGGCGGCCCCGGTATGCAAGAGATGCTCTACCCAACCAGCTACCTGAAATCGCAAGGCCTGGGCAAGGCATGTGCGTTGTTAACCGATGGTCGCTTCTCGGGCGGGACATCGGGATTATCGATTGGCCACGCCTCTCCTGAAGCTGCCGCCGGTGGTGCGATTGGTTTGGTTAACCCGGGCGATATCATCAGGATTGATATTCCCAACCGCACCATTAATGTGTTGCTGAGCGATGCGGAACTCGATGCGCGTCGCGCCGCCGAAAACGCCAAGGGCCCATTGGCGTGGAAGCCAAGCGAAGTTCGTCCACGCAAAGTCTCTGCCTCACTGAAAGCCTATGCGATGCTGGCCACCAGCGCGGATAAAGGTGCGGTGAGGGATTTAAGCAAGCTCGATTAATTGGTCTTGCGTTGCCGCTTTTGCTACCAGAAAGCCCGCCGTAATGCGGGCTTTTTTTGTTTGGTGCAGATGACCAGCGCGCTACAGCAAAATGTTATTGCCGTACCGGAAGCGCCGTTGTTGCAGAGGATGTTTTTAATTTCTCCCGCTCGACATACGTAATCCATTCTTTTGCAGATGCTTCACTGCGAGGATCTTTACTCGCTGCTTCAAAAAATTTTAACGCTTCATCAAAGTTATTCAGTGCCAGCTCTGCTTGCCCCACCACAAAGTTTGCGTGATCGACACGCTTCAGGCGCGGGGCCTTGAGTGCATTGCGCGCGGCGCGCGCGGCTTCCTTGAATTTTCCATTGTCGTAGTACGCACTCGCCAGGCGTAAAATCAATTCCGGATCACGTGAGTTTTTTGCAGCTTTTTCATATTCAACCAGGGATTCTCTGGAGTTTTTCGCAAGGCGTAGCGACTCTGCCAGCAGCATCAGGTTATTGGGATCGGGCGCAATAATCCGGTCCACGTAAAGCCCTTTCTTCAACACCTTTGCCGCTTTGTAGGGCGCATTTTCTTCCATCAATAAATAAGAAAGGTTCAGCAATTCTTTCTCAGTGGTCAACCCACCCAGCTGGTAGCAAATTTCCAATGCCGCGAGCGACTCCTGGTCGCGTTTTAATTCGCCATAAATATGGGAGAGACTTTTCCAGTAGCGCGCTTTGGGATAATAGCCGACCAGTTTTTTTAACGACGCCAGACCGTTTTTATAATCTTCTTTTTCAATATACAAACTGTGCTGCAGTAAATACCAGGATTCGGCGGGAGTTTTTTTGTTGTCCAGTTGCGCATCAATGGCTTCGGTAATATTTACCAGGGCTT
Source organism: Gammaproteobacteria bacterium (assembly GCA_021151835.1). Taxonomy (GTDB): domain Bacteria; phylum Pseudomonadota; class Gammaproteobacteria; order Pseudomonadales; family Cellvibrionaceae; genus Cellvibrio. Next base: position 217,349 of record JAGKWO010000007.1, on the reverse strand, counting down.
CGTCGTTGTCGCCCAGCTTGTAATAAATTTTTGCGAACAATGCCCATTGGTCCGGATGCATATCATCGACATATTCGGTCCAGCGCTGCATCGTGTTGAGCGCTTGCCGGGGTTTGTCATCGACCAGGTACACTTGCCCCAGCACCAATAAAATTTGCGCTTCCATCGCCACCGGCAAATGCGGCGATTGCGCCAGCGCACGATTAAAATAATCTGCCGCGCGCGCATAATTTTCCTGGGCCAGGTAGGCGTAACCAAAGTATTGGTACAACAACACCAACTCATAGGCATTTAATTGGCTTTTATTGGCTTCCAGCGCTGACAACAATGCAATGGCTTTGCCGGGGTTTAACGCTGAATCAGGATTGGCTGGCTGGATAAAAATTAAAACTTCTTCAATTTTATTGCCAAAGGCCGCCGAAACATGCGGCAAGGGGCGCTGCTCATCGCGATGGATATTTTGGCTGCTAACCTGCGCCAATGCCTGACCAAACTGGCCGTGATGAATTTGTACCGGCAATTGCCCGAGCATCGCCAACAATAAAAATAAAACAAACGCTTGCCCAAAAAAGCGCCCGGCCATTATTGATGTTTCAATTCGATTAATCATTGTCGCGCGCCTATTTCATCTCAAAAACGAAGCGACTTTTTACACCGTGGATTTCAACGGGTTTGCCATCCACTACTTTGGGTTTGTATTTGAATTTCATCACCGCGCGCACCGAGACGCGGTCAAATACCGTGGTGAGCTGGCCATCTTTAGTGCGGCAGTCGTCGGTCACTGTGCGTGCATCGCGGGTCGCGCCGGTTTCGGTGATGGTGTACGCCACCGTGCAATAACCCTCAATACCGCGGGAGAGTGCCGAATTGGGATATTCCGGCTGCACTTTTACGATGGGGATGTATTCGCCTTCGGTAAATACCAGGGCACGGGTATCCAGCAAGGTATCGTTGAAAATCGGCCCCTCGAACCCCGCGGGAATAACAATTTCCGGGATTTCAAAATCCTGCACCGACATTTCCTCCGGCGGCGGCGAGGGCTCCGGTGGTTTGACCGGCGGCGGCGCTTCAGCGCGTTTTTCGGTGCTGATATCCGGCATCAGGATAGGGGCGACCGGAATGGTGCGGTAATCATCCGGCTCTTCGAACTGATTATTGATAAGCAAATTCATCAGGAATAACAGGCACAAGGTCGTCATTGCCCCGAGCATTGCCCCCACAGCCATCCGCGTCAGGTTCATGGCTGGCCGCTTTTGGGAGTGGAGACAATCACATCATTAATACCGGCATCGCGCGCGGTATTAACAATCACAAAGATGTTTTTCATATCGGCCAGGGTATCCGCCTGGATCGACAGCGCCGCTTTGGGATTATCAATGCGCATACGCTCAATGGTACGGCGCAACGCCCGCTGGTCTACCCGCTGCTTGTCCATCCAGATCTCGTTATCGGCGGTTACGGTAATCAGTAACAGGGCTTTGGGCTGGTCCAGGGCGGTAGTTGAATCCGGCCGCATGACTTCGCGCCCCGTCTCTTTCACAAAGGAGGCGGTCACGATGAAAAAAACCAGCATGATAAAGACCACATCCAACATGGGAGTCAGATCTATCGCTTGTACGTCTTCTTCAAATTTTGCTTTATGCCGGCTCATGAACCATCCCGCACCGAAAGTCACAGCGAAAGCAGTTATGGATGACCAAAACTGTTGCCAAAATTCTTGCGAATCCTGAATGAATAATTAGTGGTCCATCGTGAGATGATCCGCAAACAACGCCTTTTCAGCATTCGCCACCCGCGCCAGGTAGGCATGGACAAATAGCCCGCTGATGGCGGAGACCATGCCTGCCATTACCGGAATGGTCGCCTTGGACACGCCGTTTGCCATCGACCGGGGATTGCCACCGCCGCTGGTAGACAGCACGCTGAATACCTCAATCATGCCGGTTACCGTGCCCAGTAATCCCAACAGCGGACAGAGCGCCACCAGCGCGGAAATAATATCGAGGTTAGCGTCGATCCGACTGTTGACCCGCGAGATCATCGCAGCGCGTATTTTATGGGCGTACCAGGACTTACGTTCGCGGCGTGCTTCCCATGCACTGAAAAATTCTTGCAGCTCCGGTTTCAGATCGCCCTTGAAATAGGAGAGCCGCTCAAAAATCAGGGTCCACATGCACAGCGTGAGCAATGCGATGAAATACATCAGCAGGCCGCCCTGATCGAGAAAGGCGCGGAGGGTTGCTATCGCGTCCAGTAACGGCTGCATGGTGGTCAGGCCTGCGGTGCGGTTTTGCGCTCAGCGTTTTCCGCTACCAAACCTGCGCTTTGTTCGTCGAGGATATGGATAACGGATTTGGCGCGGCCATTTACCAGGGTGTGCATCAGGACCATCGGGATCGCCACGACCAGTCCCTGCACGGTTGTGACCAGTGCCATTGAAATACCGACGGCCATATTCTTGGCATCACCCGCACCAAAAATGGTGATCGCCTGGAAGGTGGTGATCATACCGGTCACGGTGCCGAGGAGGCCTAACAAAGGCGCGACCGCTGCGATAATTTTCATCATCGATAAACCGCTTTCAATAGCGGGGCGCTCGCGCAGTACCGCTTCTTCCAGTTTCAACTCCAGGGTTTCCAGGTCTACGGCAGCATTCTCTTCTGCAACAATCAGCACCCGGCCCAGGGGGTTATCCGGATTTGCAGTATGGCTATGCAATTGGGCCTGGACCTTACTGCTTACGGTAAGCAGCACGTATATACGCCACGCCCCCAGTGCAAGGCCAAAAATGCCCACCCATACAATCGCCCAGCCAACCAAACCGCCCTGATCCAGGTATTCCATAAACGTGGGCTTTTGGGTCAAGGCTGATAATAATTGCCCCCCGCGTGGACCGGAGGGATCTATACCAACGTCAACCGTCGTACCGCCTGTTGCCGCTTGCAGTTCAGCGGCGGCGGCGAGCAAATCATCGTTCGGCTGGCGCACCAGCTCCTCGATTTTGCGCCCGTCAAACCCCAGGTAATGGCCCTCTGAAACAAGGTTGTAAGCGCCGATGCGGATGATTTCCTGGGTGCGGGTTTCGCCGCTTGCTTTAACTACCGGACCATTAAAGGCGGCGATACGGCCGGTTTCGATCATTTCCCGCTGGGCTTCAAACCAGAGTTGTTCAATTTCCTCAATGTCCGGCAGTTGCGTACTGCCATTCATTTTCTCGATCAATGCCTGCAGGAAATCGCCCCGCCCCGGGTATTGGGCGCTGACCAGCGAGGTGTCGAGTACCCCGCGCAAATCACCGGCCGTGGACGTCAGGTGGCCAAACAGCTCACGCATGGACCCCAGGCGATCACTCAATTGCGCCTTCTTGCTATTAACCACCAGTTGCTGTTCAGAGTAGAGCCGCTCCAGCTCCGCCGCCCGCGCCTCAAGCTGTTCGCGCGTGACTTTTGCCTGCTCAAGCAAACGGGCCTGATTGGCCTTATCGCGGGCAAATTCCGCTTCACGCTGGCGATGTTCAGCCGATTCGCTGATTTGCGAGCGCTTGATCATCTCCAGCAACTGATCGAGGTTTTGCGCACGCTCGGGTTGTGCCAGCGCGTTCGCCGCGATAACCACTGCAAACAGGGCAACCAGGGTTCTCACTATCATTTTGAACGCTCCGGAGCCTGCACGGGCAAGACCATGATGTCGCTCGCAGTCTGGTCGCGGGCAATACGCAACCCTTTCAGGATGCGCGCCTTGTAGGAATTATCCAGCGCGACCCAGGTGCGTTTGGATGAATCCCAATAACCACTTAACGTGGTGTCGGTCGTTTGATACATCAGTGCAATACGCCCAACGCGCAGGATATTAACCTCACGCGGCTGCCCTTCCAGGGGCAAGGTGTCTTTATAAGCTTCGATAGTGGTGCCATAGGCTGATTCGATTTTGTAAGCCTCAAGCACCTGGCGGAATTTCTCGGAAACCGGAAGGTCCGCGCGATCCTGGTTAGCGCGCAACATCGCCAAGCGTTCCTGGCGTTCGCGCAGGGAAAAGGGTTTGTCGAGTTTTACAAATTGTTCCAGGCTGTCGAGCATGCGGAAAATCAACGGCTGGATCTGCCGCTCGATCACCGTCACTTTTTCGATGGACGTATTCAGCTCATCGACAACCTGCAATTGCAGGGAAACTTGTTTTTCCATTTGCGCATTAAAAATGCGCAGGTCATCAATAAATTTATTCTGTTGTTTGAACTCACGTGCCAGGTCTTCAGTTTCACTCACCAGTTGATCAATTCGTGTTTGCGATGCTTCGGCCTGGCTGGTTTTGCTCTCCCCTGCTTGCAGCACCGCATCGACGTTGGTGGCTTCCTGGGCCCCTACCTGGCTTGCGGCCAGCAGGCTAGCGGACAGCAAAGCGGACGACATCACCGCTAAAAATCGATGCTTTTCCATACCCCTCCCAACCGGGTCCTGATGATGAGTTTTTTTGGAAACATTGGCAAAAACTGTGGATGCTGCCGATCCGGTTTGGTTGCAACAGACAACGGTGGCTTGCAACAGCAAATTCTGGTTTGCAAATAAAGGGCGCATTGTAATGAGCGCCTTAACCCACATCCACGATTTATCTTATAGATTTTTCCCGCGTGTATTTAAGTAACACGCGTTGCACTTGAATAAGGCAGCGATTATTAACCTGCCAGCGCTCGCCGTTCATAGACACAAAAACGATGCGGTAATTCAGCCGCCGAATCACCGGCAACAGCGGATGCAAGTTCCCACAGTGTAGCTGGCAACGCCGGGAAGGTCGCATCACCCTCAATTTCCGTTTCAATTTCTGTCAGGTACACACGATCCGCCTGTTCGAGTGCCAGCCGGTAAATTTCGGCTCCGCCAATAATCATCGCCTCTGCATCCACAACCCCGGCGGTAACACCGCGCGCCGCCGCAATTGCCTGTTCAAGGCCGGAAACCACGATAACACCCGCAGCCGGTTGCCAATCCTGCTGGCGGGTGATGACAATATTGGTACGCCCGGGCAATGGCCGGCCGATAGACTCGTAGGTTTTGCGCCCCATGATCACCGGCTTGCCCAACGTGACGGATTTAAAATATTTCAGGTCCTGGGGCAGATGCCAGGGCAATTGGTTGTTGCGCCCGATAGTGCCGTTTTTGGCTGCCGCCACAATGATGGCCAATTTCATCAAAACCTTGCCCTTTTTATCTGTTAATTGTCCGTACTAATTATCCGTACCCTTAAACGCAGCAAACGCGACTAGATAGCGATAGGTGCAGCGATACGCGGGTGCGGCTGATAGCCTTCAAATTCAAAATCCTGCAACTCGTAATCAAAAATGGATGCCGGTTTGCGCAGGATTTTCAGGGTGGGCAGTTGTTTGGGCTCACGCGCCAACTGCGCAAATACGATACTGTCGGTAATGTGGTTGTTATACAGATGGCAATCGCCAAAGGTATGCACGAAATCCCCGACTCCCAGATCACATTGCTGGGCAATCATATGGGTCAGCAACGCGTAGCTGGCGATGTTGAATGGAACCCCGAGGAACAAATCGGCACTGCGCTGGTACAACTGGCAAGACAACTTGCCATCGGCAACATAGAACTGGAACAAGGTATGGCAAGCAGCCAGCGCCATGCGGCCATGCTCGACGTTCTGCTGGGGGCTCATGGATTCATCGGGCAAATCGGCCGGGTTCCACGCACTCACAATCAAACGGCGCGAATAGGGGTTCTTTTTAATTTGCGCGATCACCTGGGAAATCTGGTCAATCGTTGAGCCATCGGGGCAGGCCCAACTGCGCCATTGCTTACCGTATACCGGGCCGAGATCACCGCTGTCAGTGGCCCACTCATTCCAGATACTGCAACCGCGCTCCTGCAACCAAGTGACATCCGTGCGGCCTTGCAAAAACCACAACAGTTCGACAATCACGCTTTTCAGGTGAACGGTTTTGGTGGTGACCAGCGGAAACCCCTCATTGAGGTCAAAGCGCAACTGGCGACCAAATACCGAGCGAGTCCCGGTGCCAGTGCGGTCGCCGCGCTGGATACCGTTATCGACCACATCGCGCATTAATTCGAGATATTGCTTCATTAAAAAACCTGCATACTTAATTCGTGTTAACGTTTGATTCGCCTGATGTTTGGCCATTGTTCGGTTGCGGCTCGCCAGATTTTGCTACGACACCGTAGGCATAGATGAGCAGCCCGACGCCCAGTACAAACATAGGGACACATAATAATTGGCCGCGGGTCATCCACCCCAATAAGTCAAAACCTATGCCCTGGTCCGGCTCGCGCACAAACTCAACGCTGAAACGGAAAATGGAATAACCAATCAGGAACACACCGGATACCGCGCAACGCGGGCGCGGCTTGGAAGAAAACCAGAAGACGATAAGGAATAGCACCAACCCTTCCAGGAAAGCCTGGTACAACTGGCTGGGATGGCGCGCAACGCCGGCGGGGTCCATCGCCTTGGGAAATACCATTGCCCAGGGCGCATCGCTCACCCGCCCCCACAGTTCCTGGCCAATAAAATTCCCGAGCCGGCCAAAGCCGAGGCCGAGCGGAACAATGGGTGCGACAAAATCCATCACACTGGTAAAGGGGCGGCCAATCCGGCGCGAATAAATAAACATCGCTACGATCACCCCGATCAAACCACCATGGAATGACATCCCGCCTTCCCACACGCGGAACAACCACAGCGGGTCTTGCAACCATTTATCGAAGTTATAGAACAGGACATAGCCAAAGCGGCCACCAAGGATTACCCCGAATGCCCCGTAGGTGATCAGGTTTTCGACCTGGAATTTGTTCACCGGTGAATACGGCGCCCGGGTGCGATATAGCGCAATTAACCAGGCGCTCAGGAACGCCAGCAAGTACATGATGCCGTACCAATGCACGCTAAATGGGCCAATGGCCAGATTGCCGAGATGGATCGGGTCTTTGAAAAGGGTGAAGGCAATGGGATCAATATCGGGGTACTGCAACATAAACACCTGAATTTGCTAACGCCAGCTTAAAGCGCGGCATTATGACGCGTAAAAACACTGGGCGACGAATAATTTACGAAGTTTGTTTGGCTATCCAATGCTGCCAGGCAGCTATCGGCTAATTGCTATCGGAAGCCACCGGGCGAATCAGACGGGTTAAACCAGTTTCCCGCAACTCGCGGTCAATGCGCTCGCGGATGAGGTCACCGTTGGACATGCTCATAACCTCAGCCAGCAATTGCTTGGCGCGCGCGAAGGTAATGCCGCGAATCACCGATTTCACTTTGGGCAAGTTGGTAGCGTTCATGGATAACACGTCATAGCCCATCGCCATCAATAAGATGGCCGCCCCCGGATCACCCGCCAACTCACCGCAAATACTGACACTAATGCCCGCATCGTGGGCGGCATACACAATGTACTGCAAGGCCCGTAACACAGCCGGATGGAATGGCTGGTACAAATCAGCCACCTGGGCATTGTTGCGATCCACCGCCAGCAAATATTGCGTTAAGTCGTTACTACCCACCGAAAGGAAATCGACACGCCGCGATAACTCCGGCGCCAGGTAAACCGCTGCCGGTACCTCGATCATAACCCCCACTTGCGGCTTGCGTACGCGATAGCCTTCTTCAAGCAATTCTTTGTGGACCCGCTGGATCAGCGCGCGCGACGCATCCACTTCCTGCACATTGGTAATCATCGGCAGCAGGATGCGCAAATTATCCAGCCCTTCACTCGCTTTAATCATGGCGCGAATTTGCGCGAGGAAAATTTCCGGATGGTCCAGGGTGACCCGGATACCACGCCAGCCGAGGAAGGGGTTGTCTTCTTCGATGGGGAAATAAGGCAATGCTTTATCGCCACCGATATCCAGCGTGCGCATAGTCACAGTATGGGGAGCGAAAGCCTCAAGCTGTTCGCGATAAATTGCGCGCTGCTCTTCCTCACTGGGAAAGCGATCCCGCAGTAAAAACGGGACTTCGGTGCGATACAGGCCAACGCCTTCCGCCCCTCGTTCCAGCGAGCGCACGACATCTGCCATCAAGCCGGTATTTACATGCAGTGGCAGGCGGTATCTGTCCTGGGTTTCACAGGGCAGGTTTTTCAACGCTTCGAGGCCCTTTACCAGCGCCTGCTCTTCCAGGTAGATCGCTTTATAGTGCTTGCGCAACTGCGGGTTGGGATCGCAATACACGGTGCCTTTGTAGCCATCCACAATAATAGGGCGACCATCAATCTGGGTGTACGGCAAATCCACGGCGCCCATTACCGTAGGAATATCCATCGCGCGGGCAAGGATCGCCACATGGGAGTTGGATGAACCTTGTACCGATACCAGCCCCGCCAGTTTTTCCTTGGGAATTTCGCCCAGCATGGACGCGGTGAGCTCCTCACCGATCAGGATGGTTTTGTCGGGATACACCCGGGTTTTCTGATTGGACTCTTGCAGGTACTCCAACACCCGGCGCCCCAGATCGCGCAAATCGGTTGCCCGTTCGCGCAGGTAGGGATCATTCATGCTGTTAAAAATACTTTCGTGTTCAAGGATCACTTCGCTCCAGGCATAGGAAGCGACCGCGCCCTTGCGGATGCGACTGACCACTTCGCCCCCCAGCGACGCATCATCCAGCATCGCCAGATAGGCATCGAATAACGCCTGCTCTTCGCGATTGATACGCTCCTTCAGCTTAACCCCAAGCACTTTGATATCGTCGCGCACCGCTACCAGGCTACGCTGGAAGAAAGTAATTTCCGCCTCAACATCCTTACAGGCCTGATAGGGCACTGACCGCAAATCCGCCGTGGGCGCAATAACCACAGCCTCACCAATGGCGATACCCGATGCGCCGGACACCCCCACAAATTTGGACTGTGCTGCTTTTGCACCAACCGGAATCACACCGCCGGTTGCCTCGGCATGGGCGATAACACCGGCCAGTTGCGCCGACATGGTTACCAGGAAAGCTTCTTCACCTTCATCGAACCGGCGCTGTTCAACTTGCTGGACTACCAGCACGCCCAATACTTTGCGGTGATGGATAATCGGAACCCCCAGAAAAGAGCTGTAACGCTCTTCACCGGTTTCAGGGAAATATTGATAACTGGGATGCGCTTCGGCGTGCTCAAGGTTGATCGGTTCTTCGCGGACAACCACACGCCCGACCAGACCCTCCCCCGCCGCCAGGCGGACTTTACCCACTGCATCGGCATTAAGGCCGTCGGTGGCCATTAGCACGTAGTCACCCTTGGCATCGCGCAGGTATACGGAGCACACATGGGTTTTCATGACCTGCTTCACGCGCGCCACAATAATCGCCAGCGCGGTTTTCATATCGCGCGCGGCGTTTACTTCCTGAACGATGGAACGCAGTGAATTTAACATCTGGATCTGGCTCGATTAATGACCGGAGTGAACCAGTCGATCTCCGGTTAATTGATTATTAGCGCACACTGGTCGATTGTCCTTCCAATTGCGAATGGAATAGCGACAACTCTTTTAGTGCGCGGCGATAAACATCGCGTTTGAAAGAGACCACTTTCCCCAAAGGGTACCAATAACTCACCCAGCGCCAGTGATCGAACTCGGCGCGGCCACCGTTATCCAGGCAAACTTTACTGTCCTCACTCAACATACGCAGCAAAAACCATTTTTGTTTTTGCCCCACGCACAAAGGCAAGGAATTATGCCGGACAAGGCGATGCGGCAGCCGGTAACGCAACCACCCGCGGGTACATGCCACTATTTCGACATCCTGCTGGCGCAAGCCAATTTCCTCATGCAGTTCACGGTAAAGCGCCTGTTCGGGCGTTTCATTGGGATTAATACCGCCTTGGGGAAATTGCCATGCATCCTGCCCACCAACCCGTCTGGCCCAGAGCAATTGCCCCTGGTCATTGGTCAGTATGATGCCCACATTAGGGCGGAATCCGTCTGAATCTATCACAAGGAATTGTCCATAAATAAAGAGTTTGGCTGCGGGAAGTAGTTGATGCATCACTAAATGCGGGCATACTCCACAAAACAGCGTTTTCCGCACTATATCAGGCCTGCCTAAAGCCGCAACCCTGAATCATGGATAAAACATTGAGCCGCTTTGGCGCGCCAGCTATCCTAGCGCCCTGCCATTTAGCGCAGACCGCTAGATATTCGATTTACTGTGACTTACCGAGAGGATTTACTGTGGCCCTGGCGATTTTTGATTTGGATAACACCCTGATTGCAGGTGACAGCGACCATAGCTGGGGCGTATTTCTGGTGGAAAAACAATTGGTGGATGCAGAAGTTTATCGGGTCGCCAATGACCGGTTTTATGCGGACTACCAAAACGGCACCCTGGACATCCGCGCTTACTTACAGTTCTCGCTCGCTCCGCTAACCCGGTATACGCAAGAGGAATTGCAGGCGTTGCACGATGAATTTATGGCCACTCATATTGAGCCGTTAATGCTCCCCAAGGCCGAAGCGCTACTGCGCAAACATCGCGAACAAGGCGATCACCTGTTGATCATCACCGCAACCAACGGTTTCGTCACTCGCCCCATCGCCAAACGCCTGGGCGTGGACGACATATTGGCCACAGATCCGGAAATAATCGATGGCCGCTATACCGGCAATTTTTCGGGGACGCCTTGCTTCCAGGCCGGCAAAATCACGTATCTCCACGAATGGTTGCAATCAAACCAGCACTCATTGGAAGGGGCTTACTTTTACAGCGACTCCATTAATGATCTGCCGCTGCTGGAGCAAGTGGATAATCCGGTAGCTGTCGACCCGGATGAGCGACTGTCCGCAATCGCCCGTGAGCGCAACTGGCCAATCCTGAGCTTGCGCGGTTAACGCCGCGCAGCCCATGACCAAACATCACGCCAGATATATGCGCGCAAATACTGCCTTCAAATAATCCGTTTCAGGAATGGCCGGGTGGATGGGATGATCCGGCCCCTGCCCGCCCTGGCCAATAATTTGTACATGGCGATCCAGGTGGCGGCCAGCGGCGCGGACTATTTCCAGCAACGTGTCTTTGCCCAAATGCATTGAACAAGAAGCTGACACCAGCAAACCATCGCGCCCCAACAACCGCATACCCAATTCATTGATATGGCGATAAGCAGCCTCACCGGCTTTTTGGTCCTTGCGCTTCTTGATAAATGCCGGAGGATCCAGCACCACCACGTCAAAGCGCTCGTCGCTGGCAATCAACTCTTTCAATACATCGATTGCCTTGCCTTGGATACCCGCAACGCGATCCTCCACCCCGTTTAATTGCGCGTTCTCCAGCACGGCGTCAATGGCAGCTTCCGAAGCATCAACACAGTAGACTTCACTGGCACCGGCAACAGCCGCCTGGATTCCCCAACCACCGATGTACGAGAACACATCCAACACCCGCTTGCCCTGGACATATTGCTGCAATTGGGCGCGATTAACCCGGTGATCATAAAACCAGCCGGTTTTCTGCCCGCCCTGCACCGGCGCTAAAAAACGGGTATTGTTTTCAACCAATTCGACTTTTTCCGGCACTTCGCCATAGGCCACCCGGGTGTATTCAGGCAGGTTTTCCAATTCGCGCGCACTGTGCTCGTTACTTAACAAAATCCCCGCCGGATTAAGAACCTGCACCAATGCAGCGACGATTTCATCTTTTACCAGCTCCATCCCTGCACCCGCGATTTGCACCACCAGATAATCACCAAAACGATCAACCACCAACCCCGGCAACAAATCTGCATCACCGTAGATCAAGCGATAAAAAGGCTCATCAAATGCCAATTCACGCAATGCCAGGGATTGCTTGATGCGGTGTACCAAAAGGGATTTGTTGAGCGGATATTCTTCATCGCGACTAACCAGCCGCCCGCAAATCAGGCCATTGGGATTAACCAGGGCGATACCTAATGGCTTGCCGCTGTGCGTGGTGACGAGGGCTTGCTGCCCCATCCCGAACGATTTCAATGGCGATTTTTCAATCTCAACCTCATTGCTATAGATCCACAGATGCCCCAATTTCAAACGGCGATCGGCTTGGGGTTTAAGAACAAGGACAGGAAGGCTCATGGGGAAACTCAACTCCGGGAAAAATGTGCGCGAATTATAAGGCTTGCGGGACCAGTAGGCAGAAATAAAAGCTCCCCGGGCGCAAAATGCGCCAAAAGAAAGAGCTTCACGCCAGCAAAATGCCAATAAATCCACAAATAAGGGGGGATTTGCGCAGCAGCGCGCGTTTTTTGAACGTGCGGGACTTTATCATTGAGGGGATATGAGCTAACGTAAGCTTTGGCCACAAGTGCCAATAAGCTCAAGAGCTTAGCGCAGATTCTTTATGCCATTTATATCATTGAATTCAATACCAGCCGCCGGGGCTTATCATCATCAACGGTCGGTAACCAGGAAGACGCCATGCATACCCTAAAAACAACGAAGATCGTTAGTGCAGTATTTATCAGCCTAATATTATCCGCATGTGGTGGCGGCTCAAGCTCTCCACTGGATCCAAGACCAAGCTCAAGCAGTGCCAGCTCCGCCGCAAGCAGTTTCAGCTCCGGGGCTGTCGATACCACATCACCAGTCGCAATTGGCCGTGGGGATGGTAGCAGCTTCGTCGCAAATGAAATTGCTGTTAGTCATACTACCGAGCAAATTCCCGCAGGTGGCGCCACTACATTGACTGTAAGCATCGTCAGCAGCACCAACACATTGGTTACCGCTCCGATCCAGGTGACTTTCAACTCACGCTGCTATGCAGCAGGGGAGGCAACGCTGGCTGTAGGGATAGGCGGCGCGCAAACAAGCACAAATAAAGTCACTACCGAAAACGGCCAGGCATCCATTACCTATACAGCGAAGGGATGTGTCGGTGATGATGAAGTTACCGCCACAGCAACACTTCAAGAAACACCGAAAGTGGCAAGAAAAACTCTGGTCATCGCTCAGGACACTATTCAATCAATTCAGTTTACCAATGCTACCCCCGATAAAATTTTCCTTAAGGACAGTGGCGGAGCACAAACATCTTTGGTTCGTTTCACTGTTTTGGGAAGCACTGGCGCCCCAATAAAAGATGTACCTATCGCATTCACCCTTAGTACTGATGTTGGTGGAATACAACTTACCAACGCTACAGCAATTACGGATAAAGCAGGTATTGCATCTACTACCGTTCAGGCAGGAACTATCCCTACCGCTGTTGAGATTATTGCTACTGAATCGGTTTCAAAAATAAGCGGCCGCTCCAACAAGCTGTCGATTGGCACAGGCATGCCCGATCAAAAAAGTTTTTCTATTGCAGCCTCTCGCTTTAACCCTCCAGGTTGGAACCGTGACGGAGAGACAGTAAATATCGTTGTTCGCATGGCTGACGCATTTAATAACCCACCGCCAGATAACACATCAGTCCAATTTACCGCAGAAGGTGGTGTTATTGATCCAAACTGCACCACAAAAAATGGTGAGTGTACGGTTGTATGGAAAAGCCAAACTAACCGCCCGAGTAATGGCCGCGTAACCATCCGGGCAACAACACTCGGAAATGAAAGCTTCGTGGATATTGACAGTGATGGTTTATACACTCCCGGCGTTGATAAATTTAATACGTTCAATCCACCAAGCAATGGCAACTGCGATCCCAATGTTCCAGTTTCCACTGCTGAATCAAACGGTAGTGACTCGCCTTGCGATGACTTGGGCGAGGCCTATACAGATAAAAACGAGAATGGTACCTGGGATATTGGCGAAGAATTTGTAGATCTGAATCGCAATCAAAAATATGACAAGGAGAATGGTGAATACAACGGAGTGTTATGTGCAACACCCGGTAACGGCTGTTCAAGACAAGCAGTAAATATTCGTCAGGATATAGTTTTGGTAATGTCCAGTGACATGCCATATAGCGAAAATGGCCTATTAATTGGCCAACCTGATGTGATCGAAATGGGCGCCAACGAAAGCTACTCATTCAATGTGACATTGGCCGATATTCACGGCAACGCAATGCCTGTTGGCACTACAGTATCGCTGATAACCACTACTGCCAGTGATGTAACCATTAATCACAATATGCCTAGCAGTGGAGTTGCCAACTCCTTAAACCCGACCATGTTCACCGTCACTTTGAAGGCAAGTAAAACCGAGCGCCCAACTGGAAGCTTTAGCATTGCTATCAAATCGCCCTATCTGGAAACAGCCTATACCACTCGCATAATTCCCAAACCACTGGACAATACATCGGCCAAATTTTTAGGGAAAGGAGCAGGTAATTCATTCCAGGCGGGAGCAATTGAAGTTGGTATAGGTAACGGCGTACTGGCGCCAAATGGTTCGACCACCTTGTCAGTTAACCTTGTTGATAGCGATGGCAATATCACCTCAGGAAACGCAACGGTAAATTTCACTTCTCCATGCGTAGCCAACGGAACAGCGATTCTTACTAACGCAGCCGGTGCACCAACCTCCAGCATAAGCACGCAAACTGGCAGAGCCAGTATCACCTACAAAACAAACGGTTGTACTGGTGAAGATGTAGTGACTGCAACTGCGGATTTGGCGAGTTTGTTGGTGAATACAGCCACTGCAACGCTGAATATTGTTAATGCGTCAGCACAAAACATTGCATTTGATAAAGCCGAGCCTGCGCAAATCAGCCTCAAAGGGGCTGGCGGGGCAGAAATATCTACGGTTAGCTTCAAGGTGAATGGACAAGATGGGTTAGGTATGGCAGGCGTACCGGTAACGCTCACACTTAATAATGCAACGGGCGGGGTATGCATCATAAATAATGCGACCTGTGTCCAATCCATTCAAGTAACAAGCGATGCGAACGGCTATGTAAGTGCAAGGGTTCAGGCAGGCACTATCTCAACTACAGTTCGAGTAACTGCCAGTGCTCAAAATAACTCCAACCAGACAATAGCAACTCAATCAAGCAGACTGGTAATTTCTACCGGTATTCCAGATCAGGACAGCATATCTCTCGCGGCATCAGAGAGAAATCCACCAGGATATATAGAAGGTTACGCTGTTGATGTGACTGTCCGCTTGGCAGATGCATTTAATAACCCTGTCCCGGTAGACACTACAGTGAGCTTTACCGCATCAGGCGGACTCATTGAAGACTCCTGTGAAACAAATGAGTTTAGTACCTGTACCGTCAAATGGTTCAGCCAAAGCCCATACCCAGTTAGCGGCAAAGTCACCATCCTTGCTACAACAGTAGGCAATGAAAGCTTTATAGATACTAACGGTAATGGTCAGTACGATCTTACTGACAAATTTGCAACAAGTGGGTCCAGCTGTGGCAAGAATACCCCCACACCGTCACTAGAGAATCCTGATCCAACTGTAGCTTGTGATGACGTTGGCGAAGCCTATTTGGATAAAAACCAGAATGGTATTTACGATCTTACCGAAGAGTTCTTTATCGATCTCTTTGGTCCAAATAGCACATTGGGCCAGGACGGAGAGTGGACTGCCGCGAATGGGAAATATGATGGGGCGCTGTGTCCGGCAACCGGTACTGCTTGTACCAAAAATAGTGTCACCGTACGCGCAGATTTAACACTAGTTCTAGCTAGTCGCACTGTGGACACTATCGGTGGCACCTTACCCGGTCAACCAGGCAGCGTCACGTTGGGTCTGGCTTCAGATCCGGATGGTAATATTCCATTGGTGATCCTACTGAGGGATCACAATGGCAACAGTTTGCCATCCGGAACCAAGGTCACAGTTGATACTGCGAATGTTACGAATGCAATTGTGACCCTTAATCCCAATCCCGTGGTAGTGCCAGCAAGTGCGACAGGTGCAACAACTTTCAATGTTGATCTGGAAGGACATGCATCACTAGCTGCATCAGGTAGTTTCAAGATTATCGTTGAAATTCCGGCAAAAGGCAGTGTGCCTGGTAGTACTACAAGTTACATAACCAGGATTAATAACTAAGGCTAACCATAGAAAATGCCCCGATATTATCGGGGCATTTTTTTGCCACTAAGGTACCAGTTGATAACCTTGTAAGCCTCATCTTCCATTTCGCTTTTAGCACCGCTCCCAACTAAAATTTGAAAACAAAGCTGGGCGAAGACCATCCAGACTTTTAAATAAATATCCAGTTAAAAACACCAGAGCAGAACACCACTTTTTTGGACTGTACCGCATTCAGTTGAAGCGAATTCCCAACTTGGAATTACATCTCAACAGCAGTTTTGATTTAGGCATTAACGAACAACCGGCCGAAACCCACTACGCAATCCCCGCCAACACTCCAGTGCAACTAGCAAACTGACAACAAAAATAACAGCATAAATCGTCATAACATAGGCATAGGTTGCAACATTATTCCAGGGGCGGGCGATGCCGAGATAGCAGGCGTAAAGCCAGGACACCAGCGATACCACAGCAGTAATCAATACAACGAGCTGCTCCATCGTATTAGCTCCCAAAAAACCTTGCGGGGCAGTCAGGCGTGGAAAACTGTAGAAGTGCAGGAAAAGGCCATTAATGGTCAAAATGCTTACCACCGAAAATTTGGCCCATAGTTTTTGGTTCATCAAGTAGGCTGGATTTTCGATGTAACCCATCGCCACAATGATCAATCCGGTAACCCAAAGTGCTACCAGCGCCAGGCTGACAATTCCGGAATTGCGCTGCAAATTGCCAATCGCTTCTGTATCCATTGCCCGCCCCTGCCATTTAACCAGGGCAAGATCCTGAATCAGCAGTATTCCGACAGCAAGGCAGGCAGCAATTAAATGGGCGTAGACCAATAGTGTTTTTATCATTGTCAGGTTCCTCGGTTTGTTATCGTTATTTTTGCCGGCATATCGGCGATTGATGACAAGAAAAGCAAATTAATTACTGTGATTGCGCAACCACACTGCGCAATCCATCGTTAATTAACGGTTTGTTGAGGTGAACGGTTAAAGCCTCAGTGCCATTATTAATCGGAAATAGCACTGATAATTTTGATTTAACGCAAATTCAGCCGTATAAAAATCGTGCTGACAGCGCAATCTTATCAAACTTAAAGAAATGAATGTCATCCATAAACACCTGACGCTACCCTTGAACTTGGCAACAGCACCCCAACATCGGCGCTTTATCCTGTTTTTTTACTTTGGGTATTGGGGCTATGAGTGAACTGTTTATTCTGCAAAACCAGGACAAGCTATTTCTGGGCAAGCAAAACATCTGGCTGGACGGCCGCGACCTGAACGCTTTATTCAAAACTGCGCATAAGGATGAGGCGATTAACCAGATGTTCGAAGCCAGCTCAAAAGACTATAAACAACGTATTAAAGTATTAACCTGCACAGCAAACGAAAAAGGCTTGCCGGTAATAGACCCGGAGATAATGCCCGAGCCACTACCGAAACCCGGTAAAGACTTATTGGATAATGGCGATGAAACAGCAGAAACGGTTGAAGCAAGCGCCGAAGCAGATGCAGGCCCTCGCGAGGCGTGATGAGCCGTTTAACATTGACCCGTGATCTAGACTGACTCCATTACCTGTTAACTTTGTTATCGCCTGGCGATCAAAGTCCACCCGAATGCTCAAGTAGCAAAAGGAAACTGACGTGTCTGTATCCCATGCCTTACCCCGGGACGTGCTGGCTGTTTTTGCCACCCCCGAAAACAATGCAAGCTTGCGCGGTATTTTGCGCGGACTGGAAAAAGAAAGCCTGAGAGTGACCCCGCAGGGGACGCTCGCGCAAACAGACCATCCGCCAGCACTGGGGTCTGCGCTCACACACCCGCATATCACTACCGACTACAGCGAAGCCTTAATGGAATTTATTACCGAGCCTTTCGGTGATGTTGAACCGCTACTGGCACAACTGGATAACATCCATCGTTACACCTATGCCCAACTGACACCCAATCATGAGCGCTTATGGCCAGCGAGCATGCCTTGTACCCTGGGTTCAGATGATGAAATTCCGGTCGCACGTTACGGCACATCGAATAGTGGAATGATGAAGACAATCTACCGCATTGGCTTGGGGCACAGGTATGGACGCTCAATGCAAACGATTGCCGGTATCCACTACAACTTCAGTTTGCCCGACGAATTCTGGCGGGTACTTCAAGCGCATAAAAACAATCAGCAATCGCTACAAGATTTTAAAACGGACAGTTACTTCGGGCTAATCCGTAACTTCCGGCGCAATTTCTGGTTACTGATTTATTTGTTCGGCGCATCTCCAGCCGTCTGCTCCTGTTTTGTTAAAGGCCGCAATCATCAATTGCAACCATTTCCCCACGCAGAGCAAACCCATTACCTGCCCTATGCAACCTCGTTACGTATGGGTGATTTGGGTTATCAAAGTGATGCGCAAAAAAGCCTGGTGGTTAACTACAACAATCTCGGCGATTATTTAAAAACATTGTGCGGGGCTATCACCCAAAGCCATCCTGCGTATGAACATATCGGTGTTAAAGATTCCGCTGGCAACTATCAGCAACTGAACACCAGCTTGTTGCAAATTGAAAACGAATTTTATTCCAGCATTCGCCCCAAGCGCACCACGGCGCGCGGCGAAACTGCATTGCAGGCACTGCGTTTGCGCGGTGTGGAATATGTGGAAGTGCGCTGCGTAGATTTGAATCCCTATGAACCATTGGGCATTACCGTCGAGCAGATGCAGGTGATGGATGCGTTTTTATTATATTGTTTGTTGAGCGAAAGCCCGGCGACTGACGAACGTGAATTTTACCAGGGGCAGGAAAACCAGAAGCGAATTGTGAATCGCGGGCGCGAAGCGGGGTTAACTTTATTGCGCGGCGATGATCAACCTGCGATGAGCGATTGGGCGCTGGAAATAATCTATGGCAGCATGGCTTGCGCCCGCCTGCTCGATCAGGCCAAGGGTGGTGAAGCCTATCAACACGCACTGCAACACCAAATTAATAAAATCGATGACCCTTCACTCACACCCTCTGCGCGTGTATTGCGTGACATGCACGAAAAAAAGCAAAGTTTTTATGCGCACACATTAGCATTGGCAGAACAGCATCGCGCTTATTTTGCCACGCGGGAACTGGATGAACCGGTACGCGCCGGCTTTGCAACGCTGAGCCAGCAGTCGCTGGAGGAACAACGTGCATTGGAAGATCGCCAGGAAGTATCTTTCGATCAATACCTGGAAAATTATTATGCTCAATATCGCGGCTGCAACAGCTGTGCCGGGGGCGAGTTATAGCAAAAAATATACAGTTCTGATTGCACCGGAGTAAAAACACCGGTGCAATCAAATTATTTTTGCACAACAAAATTATTAAAAAATAAATCAGACGCAGGTCCTTTCACTGGCGTTACATCGGCAGCTGAAGGCAGCGCCGGAGCGGTCGTATCCGCATGCCCGGTTGCGGTTTTTTCAGTGTCAGGTGCATGAGAGTCGGTTGCGACCGCATTTTTTTTATCGTGATCATCACCATGCCCCTCCTCATGATGATCGTGCCCTTCCACTTTTAACAAGGCTTTATTTATTTCAGCCAACGCATACACGCGCAAATATTCTTTACCCTCCGCAGTGCTGATAATTTCTTCAGTCTGGGCACTGAGGATACTCACCAGGCGATCGCGAATTAACGGCAAATGGTGTATCACCTCGGTCGCATCAGCAGCATTTTCTGCGCGCAAAGATAATTCTGCTTTGATATAGCGCACCTTACCTGGCCCGCCGTAATTGACAATTAACGGTGGCGCAATCGCAATATAATTCACCCCTTCAGCAGGCGCATTCCCACCACCCGAGGCCATAGCTCCTACTGCCAAAACACTCAGCATCAAGCCTGTTCCTCTCAACCAAAAACTTTTCATAACCGGTCCTCACCATGAAACTTGCGCCACTTTTCGCGCTCAAACGAGCGGAAACTCGCCCAGCAAGCATAGCCTATGCAAAAGTAGCGCGCGGAATTTCCTATAAAGCGCTGGCCCAGCTACCTGCGAATTGCTTACCATAGCGCACCATACCTCCAACACAACAACCCTAATAAGGATCTACCATGCCTGGCATCCATCAAATTAATAGCCGCCAAATAAACCTGCTGATTTTTGTTGTCTGCACTCTGATGATGCTTGCTGCCGCTTATATGGAACACGTGATGAAAATGGTTCCCTGTTCGCTATGTATTACCCAGCGCGGTTTTGTGGTATTGACCGGAATATTGGGATTAATTGCCGCACTGCATAACCCTGGCTTGAGCGGTCGCCGCGTTTACGCAGTGCTCGGTATTATCAGCCCGATTCTCGGCGCTTGTTTTGCCGGCCGCCAGTTGTGGCTGCAAAGTTTGCCTGAAGACCAGGTTCCCGCTTGCGGCCCGGGATTAGCGTACATCTTTGAAGAGTTTCCATTTATGGAGGCTTTCAAATTATTGCTGCAAGGTGATGGCAATTGTGCGCACGTAGATAAAATTCTGGGGCTGAGCCTGGCCGCCTGGACACTGATTGCGTTTATCGGCCTTGCGCTGGTGAATCTTTACCAATTGGTGCGCAAGGACAACAAACTGGCTTGAGTGGCTTGCCCTGCTTGAACAGATGGCCTATTGTGGGGGCTCATAACGAGTCGGGGCAATTCGGGCTCTGCCAATAAGATTACCTTTAAAAAGTCATAGGAACATCTGATGTTAGAGAATTGCAAAACTGCCAAAGAACGTTGGGGTGGCGTCAGTGAAATCATTGATCGCTGGTTGGAAGAACGTCAGGAAATGTTAGTGCAATACTGCTCACTAAGTGGACTCAATGAAGATCTGAGTGATATCCAGCGCGGTGAGAAATTGCGTATCTTTTGCCAAATCCTGGTTGATTATGTTTCCGCCGGCCATTTTGAAGTTTATGACCAACTGATTAAGGAAGGTCGCGAATTCGATGATGCGGATGCACTGCAAGAAGCTGGCAAGCTCTATGATGTTGTCGATAAAACCACAGAAAAGTTGCTGGACTTCAACGATAAATATCTGGAAACAGATGACCTCACCGCATTGAGCCCCGATTTATCCGAATTGGGCGAGGCGCTGGAAATTCGCTTTAGTGCAGAAGACCGTTTGATTGCAGTGTTGCACACCGCCCATAAAGACCTGGTCAGCTAGGCAAACGCAAATCGACCGTCACACCTGCGGCAACGCAACCGTCACCAAATAAAAAACCCGCACATGGCGGGTTTTTTATTTACCTGGTTCAGGTATTACTTCTTTTTCTTTTCATCAGCAGCGGCAGCTTCAGGCGCTTTGATGTCCAGCAATTCCACTTCAAAAATCAATGTAGATGATGGCGGGATTGGACCCTGGCCGCCAGCACCGTAAGCCAGGTCAGACGGGATTACGATTTCCCATTTGGAGCCTTTTGGCATCAATTGCAGGGCTTCGGTCCAACCAGCGATTACACCATCCAGCGGGAAGGAAACCGGGCCGCCGTTTTTAGCAGAGCTGTCGAACTCAGTGCCATTAATCAACTTGCCAGCATAGTTCACGGTGACAGTGTCAGTTGCTTTTGGCTTCGGACCTTTACCTTCTGTGATTACTTTGTATTGCAGGCCGCTAGCGGTGGTAGTTACACCTTCTTTAGCCTTGTTTTCGTCAAGGTACTTTTTACCTTCAGCAATGTTGGTTTCGCTCAGCTTCTTTTGTTCTTCTTCTTGCTTGGCCATCGCCTTTTGCTGAACTTCTTGCATGATCTTTTGTTGATCTTCTTCAGTGATGCGTGAAGCTTTGCCATCACGCACATCAGCCAGTGCCAGTGCCAGTGCTTCCGGCTCAATGGTCAAACCACCATTTTGCAGGTTTTTGCCCAGATTCTGGCCAATGATGTAGTTGGCTTTCTGCTCCAGCGTTGCCAGCTTGGCGCTGTCATCGACAGGTTTTACTTCTTCTTTTTTGTTGCAGCCAATCAGGCCAGCAGTAGCAGCCATCAGGCCAACAACCAATAAGCGTTTAGTAAACATAATTCACCTTATTTGTAATATTTGGTTTGTAATCATTGTGTGAACGCGCGATGCGTCTGTTCCTAGCCGACACCCTTCACAGCGCCAGAGCAGGCGGCAATGGTATACCAAGTTCAGGCAAATGTGCGCGTTTTTGACGGCAATCTCGCGCGTAGATCGCCATGAAATGTGTGCTGTTGCCCATTTGCGGTCATCTTTGGCGGGACTCGCTAAGCTGATAACCGGGCGCCGTTGAGACTCAAACTCGTCGCCAAAGTTCAATCAGGCATCTTTGATGGCTATACACTGGGCTTGACCAGAAAGAACAAAAATAAGTTTAGGTGATCATAGAAATGTATTTGTGCGTTCACGGGAATACACTTTTTACTGAGGCACAGCTACAATTCGCTCACAAAGATTGACCCTCCATTTATTTCCAACGCATTATCTGACGCACTCTTTAACAGGTACTTTTTATGGCTGCCTCCAAAACGCAAAAAACTTCTATTGCTGATCTTGAACAGCAAATTGCCAAAGTAACCGCCGCGCTGGAAAAAGCGCGCGCACAAGAACTTGCCGCCGCACAAAAAACGGTTTTAGCAGAGCAAAAAAATGTGGCGGCGACCGAGAAAAAAATCGCTGCACTGACCACCAAGGGCGGGGCCAAAGCCAAACCACAATTAACACAACTGAAAAAAGACTTGAGCGCTGCCAACAAAAAACTGGCCGAAGCACAAGCCCAGGTTGATACCCTTGGAGCCCAGCAAAGCACAGCAGCAGAAGTTGCCAAATTACTGGCCGCACCAGGCACTGCAAAACCAGCCAAGAAGGCGAGTGCAAAAAAAGTTGCCAATAAAAAAATTGTAGATGAGAAAAAAACGTCTGCTAATAAGCCGGAAAAATTAAAGGCAGAAAAAGCGCCGAAGAAACCAGCCAAAACCAAAAAGGCTGAAGCCGCAGCGGAAGTGAGCGGAGCTGCTGCCGAGCAAACACCTGTGGCTGAAAGCTCCAGGGCAGCAAAACCTAAAGCACCAAAAAAACCTAAAACAGAAAAGCCCAACGCTAAACCCGCAGCGTCCGAACCCGCTACGGAAACAGTTGCAGAAACCAAACCCGCTGCCAGGAAAAAAGCTCCGGCCAAAAAGCCGGCGGTAAAAAAAGAAGAGACCAAAGAAGCTGAGCAAACACCAGCACCAACCCCGGCACCGACTGCAGAACCTGCGGCGGAACAATCCGTAGAAGCACCGGTGGAAACAACACCAGCTCCAACGCCAATAGAAGAATCAGCGACCGAAGCACCAACGCCGACCGGCGAGACTGAAACCCTGCCATTTGATGATGACAAAGGCGCATTGAACTGATTAACAAATCCGTTGGATATTAAAGGCGCGCAAGCGCCTTTTTTATTGGTTGTTTGAACCGGCTTTATAAGAACAAAACAGTTCAACCAGGTGGCGCCTATTCATGCATAATTTTAGCGGGTTTGCAGATTTTGGAGGTATGCCATGCACACTGCTTATCTTGCCATGCCGGAACTGTTCGCCCAGCTAGGCCTGGAAAACAGTAACCTTGCGATTGCCCGTTTCATCCAACTGCATTATTTGCCACCGCAAACGTCTATCACCGATGCAGCCTTTTGGACGTCGTCCCAACGGCATTTCCTGGATGAGTGCCTGAAGCAGGATTCCGAATGGTGTGAGCTTGTCGATCAACTGGATTCCCGTTTGCGCCGCCACTAACCAGCATTAATTAAGCAATGCCAATAATTCTGCGGTGCGCGCTTTACTGACGCCGAGGGGTTGCACATACAACCACAAGTTATCGGCCATTATTGTTTCGGCTGCTACTGGAATGGCGGTAGCATCCAACAATATTTGTGTTTCCAGTATTTGCTGAAGATGTTTTTCTGCCAGCAATTCCGCTTGCTTGATTTGTGTGCGTACCGCTTCAACGGATGTATCTGTCACATCAAATTCCACTTTCATCCGCCGCCGCAACTGCCGCAGTGGCAACACATAATGCTGATCCCAGCTATGCACTTTGCGCAACGCCCGGGCGAGTTGCAGTGGCTCCAGCCGGATACCGCGATACCCGAGCCACAACGTCCACAGCAATACATTGACATTAACACCCTGCTCATCCTGCAGGCGCAAACAAAGCGAACTAACACCGGGACGCGCGTAATATTGCAAGGAAAAATCCCAAAGGCTGGTATCAACTGGAAGGGGGCGATGCATAAAAATTCCGCTGGCAGGATGTTGTTATAAGTCTGCTAGAATGCGCGCCATGATTCAATTACAGAATATCTCCGTCCAGCGCGGACCCAAATTCCTCTTGGATTCCGCCGAACTTACTATTTATCCGGGCCAGAAAGTCGGTTTGATCGGCGCTAATGGCTGCGGCAAATCCACCTTGTTCCAGTTATTGCTTGGCAGCTTGCATAGCGATACCGGCACACTCGATATCCCCCGGAACTGGCGCATTGCCCACATGGCGCAAGAGGTTGGGCATACCGCGCGTACGGCGCTGGATTATGTGCTGGATGGCGATAGCGAGTTGCGCCGCCTTGAACAGGAAATTGCCGAGGCAACTCATCGCGGCGATGGCGACAAGCTCGCGCACCTGTATGGCGAGATGGAAAATATCCACGCGTATACCGCTCCCTCACGTGCGCAGCAATTATTGAACGGACTGGGCTTCGCTACCGGCGATGATCAGCGCCCGGTCACCGATTTTTCCGGGGGCTGGCGCATTCGCCTTAACCTTGCACAAGCGCTGATGTGCCCGTCCGATTTGCTGTTGCTCGACGAACCAACCAACCACCTGGATCTCGACGCAACCCTGTGGCTGGAAGAATGGCTCAAGCGTTATGCAGGTACGCTCATCATTATTTCCCATGATCGCGATTTTCTCGACAATATTGTCGGGCGCATTGTCAGTATCGAACAACAAAAGTTGGAAAATTACAGCGGTAATTATTCTGCGTATGAACGCCAGCGCGCCGAAAAGCTGGCGCAACAACAAGTCACTTACGAGAAGCAGCAAGCGCGTATCGCACACGTAGAAAACTATATTCGCCGTTTCCGCGCGCAAGCCACCAAAGCGCGCCAGGCACAAAGCCGTATCAAAGAGCTTGAGCGCATGGAAAAAATCGCTCCTGCCCACATAGATTCGCCATTCACCTTTACCTTTGAATGCTACGACAAAATGTCAGTACCGCTCGTACACATTGCGCGCGGCGAAATTGGTTATCCGGGCAAAAGCGTATTAACAAATGTAGAGCTGGCGATTCGCGCGGAAACGCGCATAGGGTTGCTGGGCCCCAATGGCGCGGGTAAATCCAGCCTGGTAAAAACCCTCGCCGGCAGCTTGCCGCTACTCGCGGGCGACAGAACAAATGGCGAGCACTTCAAACTGGGTTATTTCGCCCAACACCAGCTTGAATCGTTGGATATGAATGCATCGGCCGCATTACATGTTCAGCGCCTGTCTCCCACTGCCCGCGAGCAGGAAATCCGCGATTTCCTCGGCAGTTTTGATTTCCACGGTGATCGCGCCTTTGAGCCGATTACGCATTTTTCCGGCGGTGAAAAAGCGCGCCTGGCATTGGCGCTAATTGCCTGGGAAAAGCCCAACGTATTGCTGCTTGACGAACCCACCAACCACCTGGATCTGGAAATGCGCCACGCGCTCACCATGGCCCTGCAGGAATTTGAAGGTGCAGTGATTGTGGTTTCACATGATCGCCACCTGTTGCGCAATACAGTAAACGAATTCCTACTGGTTGCCGATGGCAAGGTTGATGAGTTTGACGGTGACCTGGAGGATTATTACAAATGGCTGCTGCAACAACGCCAGGCTGCGGCGGCACAGGAAAAACAAACCGCCGTATTGGAAAAAAATGCAACGAATGAAGCAGACAACAAGCTCGATAAAAAAGCACAACGGCAACAGTCCGCCGCGCAACGAGCACAATTAAAACCGCTTACCAACAAATTAAAATCGCTGGAAACGCAAATGGAAAAATTACAGGCACGTCTTGCTGATATTGAAAACCAATTGGGTGATAGCGATATTTACGACGAAAAAAATAAAAATAAACTGCGTGATTTACTTGCCGAGCAAACCAAATTGCAAACGCAGCTCGACACAACCGAAGAAGATTGGCTACTGGTAAGTGAAGAGCTGGAAGCGGCCAGCCAGTAAACGGATATACATGCATTCTCTCGCAGAGAACTGTGTGACCGCCATAAAAAAGCCAGCAGTGACGCTGGCTTTTTTTACGCTGGAGTTATTCAGGCAATTAGAAGTTCAGACGCAGGCCAACGGCAATTTCAGACGCTTCCGAACCCAGGCCAACATCGCCCGTTACGGCGAATTGCGGCGCGAACCAATAAGCCACACCGCCACCCAAAACGGTATTTCCATCATGCGCTGTGTGATGAGCCAACTCTACCTTGGCTTCAAGCTTATTGAGTACAAATCCGCGCAATCCGACGGCAGCAACCAAACCTGAGTCGCTCTCACCATGATCAACGGAAACATTTTCAAAACTGAGTGCGCCGTAAATACTTGAGTCAGCACCAAATAAGGTATGGTACCCGAGGCCCGCTCTTACTGTTTCAGAACCACAACCACGATTTCCGCTCAGATCGCTAATGGCACCAAGCACAAAAAAATCGTCGTTTAGTTCGAGGCTGCCATTCACACGCAAACCATCCTGGTTGCAATCGTAATCGTCTACATCCTGATCAACAAATTGCACTCCGGCATAGTTGTAACTAATACGATCAGCAGCCATGGTGGTAGCACTCGCGGTCAGGCCAGCGACAGCAATAAGCATACTGATTTTTTTAATAGAATTTTTCATGATCTAATCTCCAATGAGGTCTTCCGGTGTGATACTAGTTTTAATAAATGAATAATTCCTGAATGCGGAATCTGGGAAGAATTTGCGCGCGCATTATCTGATTAAGTTGGACTTTAAGAAGTGCGTCAGTTCTCGAAAGCTAGTCAGGCGAGTTCACTTTCTGCCCAAATTAAAAACTGGAAAAGTAAATGCGCGTGCGGTTCATGAATCCGACATCAACCAGTAAAAATAGTTTTATACCAGATGATCCAGCATGGTGATGATGGTTTGTACTGCAACCCAGATGAGGCCACTCAAAAACACCCAGGCCGCCACACCAATGGAAAGGCCGGCAAGCACACAGACACCGTCGCTTTCAATTAGCCCCAACGCAATAAATAATATGCCTAGTGCAGGTAGCAGGTTACCAAGCGGAATGGGGAGTGCCAGCAAGAATGCCAGCAACACACAAAATGCCCCGAGCCAACGTTCTGCCTTGCCCTGGGTAAGAAAGCCAATACGTGGCCTCATTAATTTTTCAATGCGCCTTAGCCAGGGCACCGCTTTGCGAATAAGCGTCTGGAAACTTGCAGTTGAGATGGAACTGTCAGCAATCCAGCGCGGCAGATAAACACGCTGGTGCCCCAAGGCCATTTGCACGGCCACAAAGAGCATGGGCAAGCCGGTGATTGTAGAAACACCGGGGATACCAATAATAGGCAGGGAATTTGGCAGCGCAAAAATCAGCAGGATAAAACCAAACGAGCGCTGCCCGAGAGATTCCGTAATGTCGCGCACACGCACACGTTCATTAGTGAATTTCTCGGCAAAATCCGACAGCAAGGAAGATAAACTGGCGTTTGGATGTCGCTGGGGAGTTTGCGCGGATTGTTGTTCAGACAACGGCATTGAAAAACCAACAGTAAGTGGAATTGAATGATTCTACTGTAGACATTGTTACTATGACTAGCGCACACGTCCGCAGTTGCGTAACTTTACGCAAATGTAATGCAAGTGGAGAATCCCTGTGGAAGTTCATTTTATTTATTCCATTCATGAGGTTGACAGGCAACAATGGAATCGCCTTTGCGCTGATGATTATCCATTCAATCATTATGAATTCCTGGCAGCCCTAGAAGATTCGGGCTGCACCGCGAATGATTCCGGCTGGCAGGTCGCCCATGTAGTGGTATACGAAGGCCAGGAATTAGTGGCGGCCATGCCCGGCTACATTAAATATCACTCCTATGGTGAATATGTATTTGATTGGGCATGGGCTGATGCATACCAACGATTTGGCTTTAATTATTATCCCAAATGGATAAACGCTATTCCATTCACCCCCTGCACCGGCCCCCGGCTGTTAACCCGGGTACAGCAGGAATCAACAGTCCTCATCACTGCAATTTGCACTGCGCTGGAAACAGCATGCGAAGTAAAAGGTTACTCCAGCTGGCACTGCCTGTTTCCCACTGAAGATCAAAGCAACTTATTGCTGCCTGCGCAAACATTGCAACGCCTTGGCTGTCAATTTCATTGGTTTAATCACGGCTATCATCACTTTGATGATTTTCTCGCGCGCATGACTTCACGTAAACGGAAAAACATTACCAAAGAACGCAATCAGGTAAGGGGACAAGGCATCAGCTTTATCGTTAAAGAAGGTGTCGATGTTACGCTTGATGACATGGATTTATTTTATGCGCTTTATCGCAACACCTATCTGAAGCGCAGTGGCCATAGTGGATACTTGTCGCAGGATTTTTTTCGCCAGCTAACAAAAACATTTAGCAAATTTATTGTGCTGGTATGTGCCGTGACCGAACAGCAATCGGTCATTGCCGCTGCATTATTTTTTCGCGACCAATACACGCTGTATGGCCGTTATTGGGGCTGTTTTGAAGAATATCAATTTTTGCATTTTGAAACCTGTTACTACCAGGGCATTGAATATGCGATAGCACACCAACTGCAACGGTTTGATGGCGGAGCCCAAGGGGAACATAAAATTGCGCGCGGTTTTGAACCGGTGCTTACCTATTCAAATCATGCGATAAAATCCAGCCAATTCCGCGCTGCAATTGAAAATTTTCTGGAGCAGGAGAAAAGCCATATCCAGAGTTACATTGAGGACGCCAATCAGTTACTACCGTTTAAAAATGATTGAGCCCATTCTCAACCTGCAATAGAAAACCGGGTTTTATATGACCGTTAGCGCTTCACTCTACACAACCATGTCGTTATTGCACGCTTATGTCCTTGCCATGATAGCGATTATGCGCAATCACATTAACTATCAAATGAAACGCAGGAAATACCGAGAGAATTACACCATTGATAACCATTAATTTTTCAAGCAATTAATCGACGCGCACAACAACATTAATCCGCACAGTGCGCGTTGCAAGGTGCACCTCCCGCAAAAAATAACCAAGCCCCACAATCAATGTCAGAGTTGATGCCGTAAATAACGCGCTAATTACCCATTTAAGCTCCACCTGCAACAACACTTGCAAAAAAATTACCGCAACAACCATGCACACTAATAATGCCGAGCAAGTGCATGCGGTAATAGCAGAGCTGGCGTAATGGCGACGGCGTTCAAGGCGATTTAATTCCTTATTGAGCGAATCCGGATTTTGTAAATGTTGGGGCGGTAACGCTTGCTCGGTAAGGCTGCGCCCGCGATCAATAATGCGCGCAAGGCGGCTCGCCATTACATTTAACAAACCGGCGATGCCGGTCAATAAAAATACCGGCGCAAGGGCGAGCTGAATTGCGTGGGCAATATCACCAAAGCTCATGGCGATTTCAGGGGTAGAACTCATTAATTAAATCCCAACATAATTAATTGCAAAATTGTTGTTTCACATTCAAGTAAGAATAGAACGATTGTATTCAGGGCTTATGCCGCTTGATCGCCTGCTGCAATTGACTCAATGTCACGCTACGCGCAAGCTCCTGGCTTTTGCGGATATGCTTGGTCATGGCTTTGCGTGCTTGCGATTTATTTTTTTCACGGATTAACTGGCAAATAGCAAAATGTTCTTCGCAAGTTTCAATTACCGCTTGCCGATCCGGAAACCCCAGGCGACGCAGGATGCGAATATTGTTATTGATATCACGCAAATAATTGGCGAGCACCGGATTACCGCTGCCAATCGCAATTCCGATATGGAATGCTTCCTCACGCGCTTTGATTTCTTCCATATCCAACTCATCATCCAACCGCTCCGCATTCCAGTCTTCCTGTAATGCATCCAGGTCCTCATCTTCCATGTGATCGCACGCGAGTTCGACCGCGCTGGCTTCAAGCATGATACGTACATCGTAATACTGGCTGATAGTTTCAATATCCACTGAACGCACAAAACACCCTTGCTTGGGCATGATAGTAATTTGGCCTTCGGTTTCCAGGCGTTGTAACGCAGCACGTACCGGTGTGCGGCTTACCTGGAAATCCTCGGCGATCTCGGACTCAGTGATGCGCGTGCCGGGGTAGATTTCGAAATCGATGATCTTTTTCTTGAGCTGGTCGTAGACCAGTTGTGCGGCTGATTTGGGGGTAGTCAAAACACCTGCTCCATTTGCGGATTTGCGTCATTAATGCGCCTTGTTTGCATGGTAGGCGAGCCCTATTCCCTTGTAAACCAACCTCTACGCACAGGTTCAATTACCACTCACCCGCCCTTTACCGGTGCAATCAACAGTAGTGTCGCTACGTTTTGGAGCCTTCGTTAGTTATAGGCGCCTCGCAAATCATCCGGCCTTCCAGCTGCAAAATCCCCATTTTTCAACAAGTTAAAACCAGGAGCGTAGGCTGTTTTATGCGCTGGCATAGCTTATGCAGAACCCAACGTTGTATACAACAATGTTCTAAAAAAATGGACCCTAGAGGAAGCAACCATGCCCAGCTTGAAGACTACTCCCGGATTCACCTGCAACTTGTCCCGAGGCTTATGCCGGAGCCTGATGGCCTTCGGCGCTTTTTTCCTTTTGTTTATGGCGGCAAGTGTGCAGGCCGATGCGCGCTGGAGCAGCACCAATTTCCAATACCACTATGGCACTGATTACGAGCTGGGTGATGAAAAACGCACACTGATTACACTGGAGCATGCCAGCGGTTGGAAATACGGCGATAACTTTTTCTTTGTCGATATCACCAACCCGGACCGCACCGGCGAACTTACCCAAACCTCCTGGTACGGTGAAATATCCCCGCGTTTAAGCGTTGGAAAAATGACCGGCAAGGATTTATCAGCCGGGATAATCCAGGACTTTCTGATCACGTCCACCATGGAAATGGGCGAAGGTTTTCACACCTATCTTTACGGCCTCGCCGTGGATCTAAAACTGCCCAAATTCAATTTTTTCCAAATCAATTGGTACGCGCGCAACGAAGTTACCTTCGGCACCGATCTCGGCCAACAAATTACCCTGGCATGGGGAATGCCCTTCTCTATCGGCAAAGCCCAATTCAGCTTTGAAGGTTTTTTTGATTACGCCTGGGATATCGGCCCAAGCGAAGACAATATCGTCACCCAACCGCGTTTGCTGCTGGATGTCGGTTCACTGTTTGATTCACCCGGGGTGTTCCAGGCGGGTATCGAATACCAGATCTGGCGCAACAAATTTGGCATTGATGGGGTTGATGAAAATTTTCCCGAGCTGATGGTGAAGTGGATTTTCTAATAATCGACAACGAGATTGAGCGAGACATTTTTATGATCAGCCTGAGCGCACAGCCCGAAGCCATTGATTTATCACTCGCACAAACTGCATTGATGATTATCGATATGCAACGGGATTTCCTCGAACCCGGCGGCTTCGGCGCAAGCCTCGGCAATGATGTGAGTTTATTGCGCTCGGCAATTGCTCCTTGCCAGTCACTACTCGCTGCCGCACGCGCAATCGGCATGTTGGTGATTCACACGCGTGAAGGTCACCTCCCCGATTTAAGCGATGCACCGCCCGCCAAAGTGATGCGCGGTAAACCTGAATTGCGCATCGGCAGCCTTGGTCCTATGGGACGCGTTTTAGTACGCGGTGAACCGGGCCACGGAATTATTCCTGAGCTCGCGCCAATCAATGGCGAAATTATTATCGATAAACCTGGCAAGGGCGCTTTCTATCGCACTGAATTAAATGATGTGTTGAAAGATCAACGCATTGAAAATTTATTAGTGTGTGGTGTTACTACCGAAGTGTGCGTACACACCACGGTGCGCGAAGGCAATGACCGTGGTTACCGTTGCGTTGTCGTCGGCGATGCCTGCGCGTCCTATTTTCCCGAGTTCCACCGTGTCGCTCTCTCAATGGTTTCTGCACAGGGCGGCATTTTTGGTTGGGTGAGTAACAGCACTGCCGTTGTTGCGGCGCTCTCACCCAAACGCATGTCCACCGCAATAACCTAATGATTAATTATTCAATTGTTAATTGTCATCCCTGCTAGCCAACCATACGAACAGGAGCGGATAAGATCATGAACAGCAGCATAAATAGCAACGTAAAACTGTGGAAACCCGGCGACTGGAATGCACTGTTCGGTTTCGGCACCAATATTCTTGTGAACCTGTTAGTGCTCACAGGATTGCTTCGTTTTGTATTGCAAATGCCTGACGATATTGTGTTTGGCCGCATCCTTCCCGCCGTGGGTTTAATGATGTGTTTAAGTACATTGTATTACGCCTGGCTCGCTTACAAATTAGCGAAAGAAACCGGGCGCACCAATGTGTGCGCATTGCCTTCCGGTATCAGCGTGCCGCATATGTTTGTGGTGGTGTTCGTTATCATGCTGCCAATATCGCTCACTACCGGCGATCCGATTAAAGGCTGGGAAGCCGGTTTAACCTGGGTTTTTGTGCAAAGTTTTGTGTTGATGCTCGGCGGTTATATCGCACCTTACATTCGCAAAATTACGCCGCGCGCCGCGTTGCTGGGAACACTCGCCGGCGTATCCATTGCATTTATTTCTCTGCGCCCCGCATTGGAAATGTTTATGACACCGGTGATTGGTGTCGTTTGTTTTGCGATTATTTTATTGAGCTGGTTTGGTGGTGTGCGTTATTTCAAAGGAATCCCTGCGGGGTTAGTCGCTATCGCCGTGGGAACCTTAATCGCGTGGAGTTCAACCGCATTGGGTTTGAATTTCGGCGGATTGAGTTTGGAAAAGCTCACACAATCACTCACCAGTTTTGGTTTTTCTGTTCCGATTCCGTCCGTGGGCCATGTATTTTCCGGATTTGAATTTATCGGAATTATTTTAGTTACCGCTATTCCGTTTGGCATCTACGATTTGGTTGAAGCCATGGATAACGTGGAGAGCGCCGCTGTTGCCGGCGATAGTTACCCAACCACACGCGTGCTCACCGCTGATGGCGTTATCAGTTTGATTGGCTGTTGCATGGGCAATCCATTTATCAATGCTGTATACATCGGTCATCCGGGTTGGAAATCCATGGGTGGCGGAATTGGCTATTCGGCGGCAACGGGAATATCGGTATTGGTGCTTTGTTGGCTGGGAATTATCGCGGTATTTTCATCGGCGATTCCGTTGGTCGCCATCTCGCCTATCTTACTTTACATCGGCATGTTGATCGGCTCACAAGCATTTCAGGAAAGCCCGAAATCGCACGCCCCAGCCATTATTGTTTCGCTGATGCCGCACCTCGCCGCCTGGGGAAAATTGCAAATCGATAATGTCCTCGGTGCAGCGGGAACCAATGCCGCTACCGTCGGATTGGATAAGCTCGCGCAAAACGGAGTGCTCTACGAAGGATTATCGGTATTAGGTGGCGGCGCCATCCTGGGTGGATTAATGCTCGGGGCAATTACCGCATTTATTATTGATCGCAGTTTTATCAAGGCAGGATTATTTGCGTGCGCGAGTTCCGTGCTTACATTCTTCGGATTAATGCACGGCGAAGCAATTGGTATTGCCGAATCACCTACAGTTGCATTTGCTTATCTTGCCGTTGCCGGTGTGTTATTTGCTTGCGCAAAATTCAGTGTAGTTTCAAGTAAAGCACCGGAAGAAAATGAAAATCATGAAGCAATAGAAGCGGCGCACTAGGGGGCAAGCATGAGCATTTATTTAAATAGTACGCCACAATTTATTAACAGCACTCCGTATAGATGGCCCTACGATGGAGATCTTCGCCCGAAAAATACCGCGCTGGTTATTATCGATATGCAAACGGATTTTTGCGGCAAAGGGGGTTACGTGGACACCATGGGTTATGACATCAACTTAACGCGCGCGCCCATTGAACCACTACGAAAATTATTGCCGGCGATGCGTACCGCCGGTTTCCATATTATCCATACGCGCGAAGGGCATCGCCCCGACCTCGCTGATTTACCCGCGAACAAACGCTGGCGCTCGCGCCAAATTGGCGCCGGTATCGGCGACGAAGGCCCTTGTGGAAAAATTTTAATTCGCGGCGAACCCGGTTGGGAAATTATTCCCGAGCTGGCACCTATTGATGGTGAAGTCATTATCGATAAGCCCGGCAAAGGTTCCTTTTACGCAACCGATCTGGAAATGGTGTTACACCTGCGCGGTATTAAAAATATTATCCTCACCGGTATCACTACTGATGTTTGCGTACACACCACCATGCGCGAAGCCAATGATCGCGGCTTTGAATGTGTATTACTGGAGGATTGTTGTGCCGCAACTGATCCGGCCAATCACCAGGCTGCACTAGCGATGATCCATATGCAGGGCGGTGTATTCGGCGCAGTCGCAACATCTGCTGATGTATTGGCAGCGCTCGCGCAATAAATTCGGGACATAAAAATGAATCAAATACCGGAGATTTATGTGGAAAAAAATCTGGTCTGGACAGATTTGATTAACAGGAATTTTGATGATCCCGCATTGCAATGGCAGGATTTCCGCGATGGGGTAGATATCCTGCCACTGCATGGCGATCCCGCCCGGGGTTGTTCTTCAGCCCTGCTGCGCTATCACCCCGGCGCGCAGATTCCACGCCATTTACATGTCGGGATGGAATTTTTATTAATCCTGCGCGGCAGCCAACGCGACGAACGTGGTGAATATCGTAAAGGAACCTTTTTAATTAACCCTGCGGACACCAGCCATGAAATTGACAGTGAAGAAGGCTGTGTCGTATTGGCAGTATGGGAAAAACCGGTGCGCTTTATTAATCAACAATAATCTATTTATAAACGGCTGATTGCTGCCTGCAAATTAATGCGCGCCTGCTGCTCCAATTTTTGAAAAAAATAATCGCTATTATACAGTCGCTCGCGCTGCAAAAAGCCTTTCAGTATTTCTTTACGTTTTGAACGGAAGATAAAACCGGGAACCCATTTATATTCCTTGCGAACATTCTCTTCAAACTGCCAATAGATATCTTCCGGTGCCCCAAGAATTGCCAGATCTATATCCACCAGTAATTGCTCATCATGCGATAGCGGCGCAGCATTATGGCAGGTTGCCATTATCAATTTGCGAATGCGCGCGATAACCAGCGAATCAACTTGATTGGCCGCCAAAAAATCGCAGCACCAGGTTGCACTGTCCAACTCGTTAGTATTTGAACGCGGCTTATAAATGGCATCGTGAAACCAAAGCGCAACTGCTATTTCCGCAGGATATTTCGCAAGCTGCCAACAGTGATCCAAATACTGCAAGCACGCTGAGATATGTTCAGTTGCATGATAATAACGATGAGGCTCATTATAAGCTGCGGCTAATTGCTGGAATGTATCAGTGTTAGCTGAAATCCCAAGTTGCTGCATCAATTTTTGCCAGCGCTGGTAACACATCATTTCATCCCCGGCGCATCATCGCGGCGAATCTGATAAAGAACGCAAATATTTCCCGATGCGAGAGCCAATTGATGCTGATTTCCCATATACATTTCCAGTAGCGGATTACAATTTATCCGGTTCCTCTGCATTCAACTGCAGCTGCCGGAACATTCAGCAACATTATCCATCCAAATAATAGCCAGCATTTGGCAGCCGGATATTGATTGCCTGAATACTATCAGTCACCACATCGCAGGAGGAAGCGGTGCCAATGAAAGCACTTATTGTTTTATCCATGCTGTTATTACTGAATAGCTGCTATTTTTTCAAGGATGGCTCAACACCATTGCAAACCATTCATTATCAGCAGCAAACACAAACGGATAAAAATATCAAAACCAAAAAACTACTGGTGCTGTTGCCAGGCATTGGTGACTCTGCAGCATCCTTTGACGACCACCATTTTATTGATGACATCCATAAAATGGATCCTGCGCTTGATGTAATTGCTGTCGATGCGCATTTTAAATACTACCAAAACCGGACTATCGTTGACCGGCTGCGCGCCGATGTTATCAAACCGGCGCGGGCAGCAGGTTATCGCGAAATTTATCTCGCAGGAATTTCGTTAGGTGGCTTTGGTTCGTTGCTTTACCTTAAACAACATCCAAATGAAATTAATAGCATTTTTATAATGGCTCCATATCTGGGAGAAAAAGAAGATTTTAATTATTTACTGGAAAATGAAGCCGCCCCTGCAGTTTTACGGGACCAAAATCTATGGCCATGGTTAACCCAACTGGATGAGAATACTAAAAAGAAAATTTATTTAGCTTATGGTGCTTCCGATAAATTTGCGCAGCAAAACGGATTATTGGCAACACGCCTGGCTTCAAGCCATACGGTATTGCAACCAGGCGAACATAATTGGGATACCTGGAAAACGCTGTGGCCCACACTATTGGCCAAGATAGGAACTAACAATACTGTTGCTGCACAAGAATGAACAGGCAATTGTTGCAATCGCTTGATGCCCTGACAATGCTGTGACAAATTTCACAATTTATTTCGCTTACTATCGGGAATCTTTACAGCTGCCTTTGCAGCCCCATCGCTCATATTGAGCTAAGCAATTGATGAATCATTAAAAAAAATATCCCGCACATTTTTTGCAATGATTCCCCGGTGCTTACCATCACCGCTATTGTCCTACCAGCACAAGGATTCCTATTGCACACTTCATTCTTTTTAAGGAGCGAATTTTTATGAATTTCAAAAAAAACCTGCTTGGCAGTTTAACGCTGCTAGCTGCTCTCGCGGCACCGGCCTCACAGGCAGCCATTATTGACCTGACGATTAAAGGCAGCGATGCGATATTCCTTGCCGGCCGCACTGACCTGACCATTCCGGACGCCAGCCAACCCTGGACAGGACCAGGTGATTATTTGGTTCGCCATGGCGGCAGCACACCGGAAGAAATTAAGGAAACCTTGCCACCGGAGATTGCTGTCGTTGCCGGCGATATCATCCGCGCACTCGATCCTGCTGTGGGCGGTATCAGCTTTTTTAACGGTGTGGGCGATCCATTTTATGGCCCCAGCGGTAACGGCCTTACCGGCAGCAGCCTGACCTCATTGGGTGGCATCAGCGGTTACCTTGGTCCACAGGGCGCGCTCGCTGGTGTATTCCTGAGCGATGCCATACCCGTTAGTGGCGCACCTGCAACGCTGGACTTTACCCCCGGCGGCCTGGGCCTGGATTTTCTGTCGCTAACACCGGAATTGGGTCAGGTTTTTTACATTGGCGATGGTAAAACGTCTGCTGATTTTTTCCAGACTTTTATTGCCCCAACCGGAGCAACGCGTTTAGTACTCGGGATTCCTGATGGTTTTGGATTTAACGGCCCACCGGGTGCATACGATGATAACGATGGCAGCTATCGTATTCGCCTTGGCATTAATGAAATTCCTACCGAAGTCCCGGAACCGGGAAATCTCGCACTGTTGTTAATTGGTTTGGCAAGTTTATGGTTTGGCCGCAAACGCATAAGCTAACCACTTCCAGCGATGCTTTAACCAGGAAGCCAACCCCACCGGGTTGGCTTTTTGTTTTTACCCGCCGTAATTTTCAATTAATCACCCGTTGGCGATATACGAAATTCACGCACATTTTTATGGGTGCGCCATAATTCGGCAAGTTGCGATACATTTCTGGCATGCGACGTTTTAATAATCATCCGATATTCAAAATAATTATCATCCCTTACGCGGTAACTAATATTTAATACAGCAAAACCCTGTTGCTGCAAAAATTCAATTAGCTCCTGTTCAGGCATAACCTGCTGGCGATCAAAACTGATTTGGTGGTGGATATAGGATTGGCTCGGCAACATCGCTTCAATGGAGCGAAAAATTGAAAGCACACCGACAGTGAGCGCTGTGGCGATAATCGCCGGCAAATAAAAACCGATTCCAATTAAAATGCCGATTGCAGCGGTAATCCAGATAGATGCCGCTGTGGTAAGCCCACGCACACTCAACCCTTCCTTGAAAATAACGCCGGCGCCAAGGAAACCTATGCCCGTCATAATACCCTGGGCCATGCGCGTAGGGTCTGCGCGAATCGTATCTACCGGAACGTCAGGCAACCATTTCCATTGGTAATAGGTCACCATCATTAATAACGTTGACGCAAGGCAAACCAGTGCGTGGGTACGAAACCCGGCAGGGCGGCCATGATAACTGCGTTCCAATCCGATGATACCGCCAGCAATTAACGCCCCTAACAAATGCGCAACAATTTGAATTTGATCGGCAGTCATCATCGTCCTCATTAAATTCCGGCATTACCGCTTATATAAACCTTGTTTTTCCGTTAAATATTTCCAGTAGCGCCGCGGCATATGGCGCAGGTGTAATTTGGTGTTATTACGCTCGCGGATATTTACCGCATGAAAATAATTTTCCCACAACGCCTGGTATTGTTTTTCTTTTTCATCCTGAAAGGAATTCTCCTGCAATAGGCCCGGGCTTAGCGCAAATACCGGGTCATCCGCACTAACAAACTCCATCACCTTCTGATCGTAATACAACCCGTAATGGCGACGAGTATCAAAAATCAACCAGGATTGATCCGCATAACGCTTTTCAAAGTGATCGCCAATTAATGGCAACACATTGAAATCCGGGTCTATCGCCGCATAAAACAATCCATCCCGCCCCTTCTGGAAACGCACAAATGCATGCATACGATGCACTTCACGATGAATCATTTTTTCAATTTGCGCTGCTTTCAAAATAAAGGGGTTGGCAAAATTCTCCAGAATACTTGCATCTCCTGTGTGGATAATTGCTTGCACCACCTGATACACGAGCATTTCACACAGCGGCAATTCAGATAAAAATATTTTATATACCAGGGTAGACGCCTGCGCACCGGCACGCGCATCAATTCCCTTCATTACCCGTTCTGCCCATTCATCATTAGTGGTCACGCGCGTAGCCGTATCCAATAAGGTAAACTGGCGATTTGCTTCGGCATCAATAGCAACGGGAGCGACACGATTTTTAAAAATCATGAAGATACAACTAAGCAATCCTTCATAGCTGCCGTCATAAATAAAAACCATAACCTTATCCGAATAAACCCAATTGCGCTGCCGCAGGCGCTTTATCGCTGGCAATAATGGCTTGCCGCAGGTTATCTACCGGCAAATTACCCGGATTGATTGCTACCCCGGGGCAATTAATGAAATATCGCGCCCGCTTCAATACGACACCCATTTTCTGCAAATGATCAACATGCAAACGTTGATGCCGGCGGGAGCTGATAATTTTCTTCGCGGACTTGACCCCGATTCCCGGGACCCGCAACACCATTTCATAATCAGCGCGATTAATGTCTACTGGAAACTTTTCAGGATGGCGTAAGGCGTAACTTAACTTTGGATCGATTTCCAAATCCAGGTCGGGGGTCTTTTCATCCACAATTTCATCGACGGCAAAACCATAAAATCGCAACAACCAATCGGCCTGGTAAATACGGTTTTCACGCACCAGTGGCGGCGCCGATAAATCGGGCACACGATTATCGGTAGCAATGGGCACATATCCCGAATAATAAACCCGTTTCAATTTCTGCTTTTGATAGAGACTATTGGCCAGACGCAAAATATGCCGATCATTTTCTG
Source organism: Gammaproteobacteria bacterium (assembly GCA_021151835.1). Classification (GTDB taxonomy): domain Bacteria; phylum Pseudomonadota; class Gammaproteobacteria; order Pseudomonadales; family Cellvibrionaceae; genus Cellvibrio. Next base: position 177,614 of record JAGKWO010000007.1, on the reverse strand, counting down.
GCGATGCACCAACAATCAGTTGCGTGCTTTGGCCGGCTGGCAAAAATAATGGCGCACTTTTTATATGCGGTTTTTCATCGGTGTATTTTTCTTTTTCACTGCGTAAATAATTCATGGGCGTGATGATGTCGCTGTAGTTTTTTTCGGGTGCGACTTTTTGCAAGCTGGCTTCAGAAGGAATTTCGATATTCACGCTCAGCCGATCAGCGTATAACCCGGCCTCGTGCAATAATTCGGGGCTGGCACCGGGAATGGCTTTCACATGAATATAACCATTGAAGTTGTGCTGCGTGCGTAGTACCCGCGCCACACGCACCAGTCGCTCCATGGTGTAATCTGCATTTTTAAAAATACCCGAGCTGAGGAATAGCCCCTCGATATAATTGCGGCGATAAAAATTAATCGTCAGGTCAACTACATCTTCAACCGTAAACGCGGCGCGCTTGACATCATTGCTACGCCGGCTCACACAGTAAGCGCAATCGTAAATACAGTGATTGGTAAACAGGATTTTAAGCAGGGACACACAACGACCATCTTCTGTATAGCTATGGCAAATCCCCATGCCTTCCGCATTTCCAAGCCCTTTATTAGTATTCGCGCGCTTACTGCCGCTGGAGGAACAAGAGGCATCGTATTTTGCTGCATCGGAGAGGATACGAAGCTTTTCAAGGATAGTGCTCATGGTGTCGGGCCAAAAAGAAGGACAACCCATGATACTGTATATAAATACAGCATTACAATAGTTTAGGCAGGCAGTATGAAGCCAAAAGAAAATCGGGGAGAGCAGAAACGCAAAAGCCATTACCTCGCGGTAATGGCCTAGTAGCGATCAACGACAAAATTATTCGTCGCGACGGCTGCTGCCCGTTAGCAAATAACCAGCCAGGAAGCCGATTGCCGCGCTGGCGCCAATCACTGGCCATGGTTTCTCATGCACATAATTATTTGCAGTGGTGGCTGTTTGGCTGGCGCGTTCTGCGATAGTGCTGCCAAGGCCTTCCAGGGTTTTCTTGGCGACAGAAATGCGCTCATTCAATTTAGCTTTTGCTTTTGCCAAATCTTCACCACTCAAGTCTGCAGTAGCTCTTATCAGGTTTTCAATATCCTGCACAAATGTGCGGAAGTCCTGCACCACTTCGGCTGATTTCTCCTGAACTGCATCGCCTTTAGCAGAGTTGAATCCCAATTTTTTAACAATGCTGTCTTTAGTGCTTGCTGTTTGCATGGCTATTTCCTCTGGGTTGTTACTGGATTGTTGATTAAAAAACGGATGATCTGATGTACTTGAATGAAGAGGGTTTTCATATTGCTCTTTGTGGCTTAACACCGCGGCATGATTTGCCATTTTGTTGTTGCGATGCCACAACCAATCATTAGCTAGTCGATGAGGGACATATTTATGGAACATATTAAAATCTCCAACCTGTTAACTCTTCAACCTGATATTGCGTAGCTCCTGATATTGCGTAATTGAGATTACTTAACTTATTACCTAACCAATGTTCAATACCGACAATATCAGCAACGCTATCATTTGCAGGCGTGCAGAATAAAAATCCTTTCACCTGGAGGGTTGATTCAGCTTTTAATAAATCACCTATATTATTGCAGACGCTGGGGCATCTGCTTTAGTTCCCTTATGAGTTAAAAAATCGGCACAAATATCACTGCACTAAAATTTGCACTATTTCCACGCGGTAAAAATGCTTTGACCTTAGTAAAATTTACAAAAAAATTATCCGATATAACCCAAGCCGATAAAGCACTATCAACACTATGCAAACCATCAATTATGGCGTCAGGTAATATAACGTTGAAATTTGACTATCAACTAAATTGATAATACTCATTAATACTAAAGGAGGAAAAAAATAAGCGCGGTGAGTACGTAACGTAATTAATCAGCTACGTGAATTTTTTGATGGGATAAGTAAAGCGATTTACATATTAGAGCGACACCAACGGTACCGCCCTAACAATAAAAAACAATCGGTATTTAATTAATGATGATGACCTGCATGGCCGCCACCACTGGTGTTTCTGGGCAGCACCACCTGAACACTTTGCATCATGCCCTGATCCTCATGCTCAAGAATATGGCAATGCAATACGTATTCACCAATGTAACGCTCATAGCGGGTGCGTGTTTCAACAATCACATCGGTATTAATGAAAAGTGTATCCTTCCAGGTGCCCACCAGATTTTGGTATTGCGGGTCCAGAGGTTTTCCGTCTTTGCTTTTAATACTGACAATCTGGAATGGATTAACGTGGATATGGAATGGATGGTTAACACTTTTTGACGACAGGAACCAGGTTTGCGCCGCACCCAATGTCAGGGTTTGGTCAATGCGCCCCATCTGGAATGCCGAATTATTAATAAGGAATTGTGTCGGGACAGTTGGCGAATTATCTTTGGAGAAAACCAGATTGAATTCGATATAGACCGGCTTCTGATTCGATGCCAGGATCTCGGGAAGAGTAATATCCTGATGGGGAACAAATTTATTCAGTTCCATTTTTTGCAAATCATCAATGATAGTTTTTTCTATTGGCCCATCAAATTGCTTTTCCGCCAAATCAATTAACGTATCCTTCAGGAATTTTTCCTGGTCATTTACGACATCAGCACCTTTGGCAACAATAATCGCAAGGACTTTGGGATTTTCCCGCGTCGCACTCACATTTGCCGCTGGCGAGGTAGATTCATCATCATAAACACAGTAAATACCTTTTTTAGGCAAACTAAATAAGATATCGCTACGATAACCTGGCTGTAGCACATTGATATTTTTCTTGATGATGTTTTTATGGGTTAAACCATCACTCGCTATTTCAAATTGTGTTACTTCTGTTCCGTTGCAGGTTTTTTCAATACTGCTTTTACTCAACTCACCCGCTGAAGCCAACTCAATGCTATTTTTAGTGCTTTTAATTTCACGAATACGCAAATTGACGGTTTCATTAAACCCCGCATCAATTAACCGCCAACGATACAATTGACCGGCACGCGCATTAATACGCGCCCGCGCTTGCCCATTAATCAATGTGTAACGCCCCGACTTTTCCCATGCATTGGGATCACCTACCTGCAAATCAAAATTTTCCACAATGCCAATGTCACCGTCTTCACAGATCCAGATTCCTTTTTCGGTTTGTTTAATTTTTCCTTTCGAGTCAAAACAAGCGTAAGGTATTTGCTGGAGTAATTTTATTTCTTCTTCCACTCCACCGGCGCCAACCAACGGCTCAAGTAATGTATCTATATCGCCATTACTCTCTGGTGTCGGCTTGCGCGCGCCTTTTACAATCAGTGCACCAGACATGCCACTCGCCACTTGCATCGCGGTAGAACCATGAGTGTGCGGGTGATACCAGAATGTACCGGCGGGATGATCAGCAGGAACGTTATATTCGTATTCAAATGCAACGCCAGGATCAATTGACAACAACACATTATCGCTATTGCCAGTTGGTGATATCCATAAGCCGTGGGAATGCAGGTTGGTTTCATTAAAACAGGTAGGTGGTGCCGGGGTGTTCATATCAGCACGCGCGCAATTCACCTTTGGTACAGGCAATTTATTAATTAAATTAAAACGCACGGTTTGACCGGGGTTCATAATAACGGCCGGTGCAATAAATTTGCCGTTGTACGCGCGTAAATGGACTTTGTCATGCTTACCTGTCGCCGGGTTGTAGATAGTGCCATCGCTGTAGTCGATAGGTAAATTATAGGCAACATCTTCTGTGCCTCTTTGCGCGGCAACCGTAAGGTTATTGCGCGCGGTTTTAAATGGTGCATTGGCATTGTAGTCAGCCGGGTTGCGCACTTGTAGCACATCAACACTTTTTAGTTCATCAAGTTTTAATACCTCTGCCGGAGCATCTATCGCTGCACTGTCAGCCATCGTTATCGGGCTTAACAGTGCAATGCAACCTAATGCGAGTGAGACACTTGCCTTATGTAAATCAGAAAAATGCGCAATGGGCATAAATTTCTCCAGGAGAAAATATAATTAATTACTGGTAACGATTTTTATAGGTTTTTTACCGGCCACCATTTGTCGCAGCGATTTGGGCAGTAAGGAATCTGCCAATCAGGATTAACGGCGTAGCCTGTACACAGCATAAAAATCAACGGCTTCCCCCGCTTAAAGCGGGGGAAGGTCGTCATCGGGAATTTGCGTTTGGTAGAAACGCCGTAGAGAAGCTACAGTGCAGGCAATCGAATTTCGATTACACCCTGTTACATAACGCACACGGCCTTATGATCATCAGGGCAGCATTGTGAAGACAAGAAGAATTACGCGACAATAAAATTATATCTCTTCCAGAAGTGATTGCTTTTGATTCTGTTAACTTTTATTCAACCCCAACCAATGATTGATTGGGCCAACTCGCCGCAAGAATGCAAATTCGATTGCCAACAAAATAATCAGTGAAATCGCTAACAATGGCAGTAGTACCGCCAAACCAAGCGTAATAGCAACGACCGCAATACCAATATTCGCAGGCAATACAGGCGGCGCACCCAATACACCTTCCGGTTTCCTGCGGCGCCATAAAATAAAGCCGCTGACACTGATCAAAATTAACCCGGCACAGGTGAGTACACCCAACACCAGGTTAAACCAGCCAAACAAATATCCCTCGTGCGCGGCAATGCCAACACCTATGGCTTTATCAATTAATTTTTTCTCGGCAAAACCGGATTGTTTTTCGATAGCGCCATCGTTGCTTATCCATACATCCGCACGTTGCGGGCGGTTCTGGCTTTGCGAAGAAGCTTTCCAGGAGTTGTGATGGGCATTAGCAATACTGAGCTCTACTGGCGGTGCAAGTTGTAATTTTCCTGCACTCAATAAAATTTCCGGCGTTAAATTAAAACTATCACTGGCCTGCGCGCGCCAGTGTTGATGTTCCTGCGCACGACTTTGGGTCCAGTCTTGCTGTACCGGCGCTATTTCAAAGGCGCGAACTTCTTTTAATGCAGCGCCCCATACCAATGCCCAGGGCAAACCGGTAATTAACAAAAATAATGCGAGGGTTGAAATCCAGATGCCAGTAACCGCGTGAAGATCACGCCAGAAAATTCGTTTTCCTTCGCGCAAGCGCGGATAAATTACCCCGGCAAGTCCATCGGCGTTTCGCGGCCACCATAAATATAAACCGGTGATAATTAATACAATCGCCCAGCAGGCTGCGAGTTCCACCAGGATTGAGCCCGTAGTACCCAACAATAATTCGCCGTGAATGGTTTTTACGATATTCATTAATTGCCAGCTGCTTTCCTGTTTGCCGACTACATCACCGGTGTAAGGGTTTACAAATACTTGCCAGTTACTTTCCGCTTGCACATTCACCAATACCGATTCATTGGTGTTTTGTGGCAGGCGATAGCTAAGGAATTTTCCATTAGGGATTGAATCAATCGCCGCTTGTATTTGTTTATTCGCAGGCAAGCGCTCGCCACTTACTGGCAAATTATGGAACTGGTTTTCTTGCCAGCTTTCGTAATAGGGTTTGAATAAATAAATGGCGCCGGTGATCGAAAGTAAAATCACAAAGGGGATACTGAAAATGCCAGCGTAGAAATGCCAGCGCCAGATGGTGCGGTAAAGGGCGCGGCTATTGTTGGTATTGGCTAACAGGGTTGATGTATTCATATTCTTCACGCCTTTTTTAACGTGCTCCGACTACGTTTGCCACGAACGGTGTTCATTTCAAAAATCCATGAATCTATCCCGGGGTTCCGTGGCGGCATCCATGCCTTTACGGTTTTGAAATGAACACCCTTCGCGGCAAACTCGGATCGAAGTAATTTTTAAACTGATTGTTTAATTTATAAATCGTAAGAAAGACTCAAGTAATAACTTCTACCCGGCCAGGGGTGAGCCACATAACTTTCTTCGTTGGTCAGGTTATCGATACCAAAACTGACTTCAAGTTCATCGGTAACATCAAAACTGGTTTTAGCGCCGAAGCGGGTGTAACCGTCCTGCGCGCCCATCACGTGTTCAGCGGTGTCAGTGTTATCCAGACGACCAAAACTTTTATCCGCATATTGCACATTTGCACTGACATCCCAGCGATCAGTGACATGATAAGTTGCCATCAAATTGCTGCGCCAGCGCGGCATGCGCGGGTAATCATTGCCTTCGATACTTTTGATATTCGCGGGATTGTTGGCTTCTACCGTAGAGTTATCCGTGATAATGGATTTGGTATAAGCGATATTGAAACGCAAATCCAATTGCGGAACGAATAAACCGTAACGATTTAAAATCAATTCAATGCCATCGGTTTCCACTTCATCTACTGAGGAAAAGGTAGTGACCGAGGGAACTGTGGAGCCACTTGGCAAAAAGGTGGTTTGTGATTCAATCGCATTCTGAATGGTTTCAGTGAAAATATTTACGCGCGCATAACCTGCCGTAAATTCACGTTCAAGCATTAGATTGTGATGCAAACCATTTTCCGGTTTTAAGTCTGGTTGCGCTTGTACAACTGAAGAATAATTCTGGCTTTGGGTAAATAATTCTTCCACCACAGGAAAACGATAGGCTTTTGCAAGTGAATAACGCACCAGCCAATTTTCACCGGGAATATAACCTACCGAAAATTTAGGCGAGAATTGGTTGCGATCTGCATCAGCTACTTTTACCAGATCAAATTCCGGCGTGCTGGCAACATCTTTACTGAAATAACCGTTTTTGCTTTCCCATTGCTCATAACGACCACCCAGCGCTACATTCCAACGCTTGTTGATATCCCAATTCATTTGCGCAAACGCTGCTGCAATATTGGTTTCACCACCGGAGCGACTGGCAAACCCTGTGTTATCTCCTTGCTTCCAGTTTGCGGAATTAAATATATCCAGATTTAATTCATAGGCTTCATAACGCGCACCGGTGATTAATTCCATTCCCTCAACACCGATATCAGTAAATACAAATTTACCTTCCAGTGTTTGCCAACCGGTATCATCATAATCGGTGGTTTGGCCACGGCCTTTAAAAAGTGGGTCTTGCAATGAGTGACTGGAAGCGCGGCTGTTATCTTCCAGAATTCGGAAGTCACTGATGTTGGCCTCGAAGCGCGTAGACTCGGTGAGATTACCTTTAATGCGCAAGCCGGTTGATAAACTGCGGCGGTCTAGCTCACTAGCCCCTAAACGCGATGCGGGCACACTGATCCATAAATTATTTTCGGTAACATTACCGGACCACACGGTATTGCCTTGTGCGTTTTTGATATAGCTATTAGGTGAAGTGCGCAACGTATTACGATCTTCATAAGCGATATTCAATAGCGTCGACCAATCACCAAAATCATAACCCAGTTTTATTTTGTAATTATCTGTCGTTGCTTGTTCAACACCGGTATCGCCAAAATAATAAGCGGGTTTGCCGAATACATCTTTATCGGTAATTAAACCAGTCACCGGTGTGGCGTTGGCAAATTGCTGCTGGATGGTTGTAATGCTATGGTTTTTATCCTGATCAAAATAATAGGATTGTGGCTGGCTATCATTCTCCAAACGGTTGTAAGAAAAATAAACACTTAAATCGCCGAGCTTATCGCCGTAAGAAAAAAATGTTTTGTAGCCGTTGAGTTGGTCATCAAAACCGTAGCTGGAAAAATCTTGCGCGAAATAATCCAGATCCACATGCACTTCGCGCGTTTGCGGAATGGCGGTTTCAATTAGTACTACGCCGCCCATGGAGTTGCCACTGTATTCGGCGGAGAAAGGGCCGTACAAAATTTCTACCTGGGCAATTTCGCTCGCACTGACCATGGTCCAGCGCGGCGCACCACTCCAGCGGGTTTGCAGTAAATAATGCAGCGGTACGCCGTCAGCAAAAACCATGGAGCGCGCCGTGGCAAACATATTGGAGCCGCGCAAACCGAGCGTGCCATTGGAGTCGCCGATGTAACGTTTACGGATGACGATACTGGGTTCGTATTTCACCAGGTCTTCGGTGGTGGAGGCATTGATCGCCACCATATCCTCTTGCGTCAATACGCTGGAGGGATTGGTATACCCGGCGCTGGTGCTATCGCGCGCTTCGCCCCACACGGTCACTACTTCAATTTGCGGGGTTTTCGCGCTCTTCTTTTTCAAGACTTCGTCGTGCGCAAACGCCGCACAGGAAAGGTTGGCAAGTGCAATTGCCGTCACTAATGGAGTTACTGCGGTTAACCGTCTCACCGGAATGCCCCTCAATCATAATTTTTATGGATTTTGGGCAGCAGGGTAGGATTTTTAACGCCAACGCAACAGTGACAAATTGTCGCAGGGGGATGACAAATCCTTGAATATAGGCTCTACCTTATGCGCACTTGTGGTGCATTCTTTTGATCGAACAATCAAGTAGTTTCGATTTGATCACAATATGTACTAGATTGATCACTTACGATTGCGCACCTGCTCATGCAGTCTTTATTAAAAGATGCTCAACATTTATACGTATACGGAAATTACTATGCCCATACCTGAAAACGTAACCCCGCATTGCTTTAAAGATCCACTCGACCTGGTAATTGAAAACACCGCGAAAAAAGACGGTCCGCTCACTCAATCAGATTTTAATAAGGTGACTGTTGCAGCACAGATCCAGGATGGAATTGAGCGCTATCGAATGAGCGCACAACAAAGAACATCTGAAGAATTAATCAAAGAGGATCACAACTCAAAACGATTAAGCCTACACTTGGTTGAAAGTTACGGGCCAAGGCCACCCAGGTGTCACGCACATGCAATCGTATCTGGTAGGCATAAACTGGCTGCACCTGCTCGCCTGGTGATGGCCAAGTTAAAAATAGGTGTTGATGATACTGACAACGGTTGCTGGCTCCCGGAGAATACCGTAGCAACTCCCCATCCCTCTTTTCCCAAAGCGCCACCGCATAGCCGTATTCATAGAAGTAATTATTATTGGTGGATTAACTCGCGCCTGGCGCCAACAATCCCAATCATGCAGCAAGCACTATTTAGAAAGAACCTGAATATAATTAGTCGCATGCTGCATACAGGTGAATTTCCTGACTATGTTATGTTGCGCAAAGGCCACGGCTTACCAAAAGGTTCAACTAAATGATTTATAAATTGCGCGCAAACCGCGATAAGTATTTGAATTTTTTTATTGATCCCTACGACATTGAATTAGTCATGGGCGATTATTTTTTGCTGGGCCAACCCACATGGGCGGATTTTTGGAAATCAGTAAATGCGACATTTTACGAAGACAGCGACCACGGCGGCGCACTTCTTATGCCAGACATCACGGTATGGGGAACTTCAAATTGCCTTGCATTAAATCAAAAAGCTTATGATGCCTTAAGCGTTACGTTGCAACCGTTCGGTGAGTTTTTGCAAGTTACTTCCGAAGGTATACCTTACAGGGTGTTTCATTCAACATTGCAAACCGGCCTGGAATTTGTTGATGAAACAAAGAGCAAACGCACCATTGACGAAGTTGATTATGTAGAAATGCAATCACTGGTATTCAATGAAAAGCTACTGGAAAAAAAGTTAGTATTTCAAACCGAATTCAATAATTATCGCAACATGTATTGCACGGAAGCATTTAAGAGTTTAGTTGAATCAAAGGGATTAAAAGGCCTGTATTTTTCTACTGACCTTGCATGTGTCAACGAACCCTGAATTCATCCAATTTACTTGCCCTGCCTCTTAAGATGCTATTCAGGGGGATGACAAATCCCCCATCCTGAACTAATCCAGCCAGCGACGCATCGCAGGTACGTGGGAGGGATTTGCGCGCAGGTCATCCAGGTGATCGCCCACCAACTCCGGGCAATTTGGCAAGGGGGCTATGCGCAGCAAATATTCTTTGGGCGCGCGGCGTTGGTTGCGGTCCATGGAAGTTACAAACGATTTGATGGGAATAGCACCGATATCGCGTGCAAAGCTGTCAAACAGCGACCAGGACACGGTGTTCTTGATCGCAATCGCGGTAACCATACGGGAGCAATGGCTGCTGTAGGGCTGGTCGATGAGCCAATGCAGCATATGTTTACCCAGGCCGTGCTCGCGCCAGTGCTGGGCGACCACAACCTGCCACACAAATAACGTGTGCGGTTCACTGGGCGGACAATAGGCCGAGACAAAACCAACCAGGTCATCATCCACAAATGCGGCAGCAGAGGTTTTGGCAAAATGGCTGCATTGCAATAAGGTACATTGCACGGAATTACCATCAAGCAAGGGAGTGGTAGCCAGCAGGCGGTCCAGGTCATCACCATCGGTGGGAAGGGGGTGGCGCAGTTCAATCTTATCGAGCAAAAGATCGTTTCTGGCGTTCATTCAAACCTCCATAGCGTCTTTGTCTACACAGATGCAGACGTTCAGATCACAGTGTTATCGTTCATAAATTATCATGGGCATAAATTATGGTGGAGATGTTCCGACCCCCGGTTTTCTCCCCGGGTTCCCGATCTTTACATTTCTAATAGATTCATTTGCTATAGCCAGCAAATTGGCAATCGCCCCTATTGATTCATCAAAACATCACAGAATCGTCTAAATCCCGCCATGGCATCGTAACAATCATTCCCTAACCTCTGCGCCCAATAGCCAAACCCACAGATTAGGGAGTTCTCCATGAAATTCATGCTTCGCCAACCATTGGCACTCGCCATTGCCAGCCTTTGTGCCCTGCCCGCCAGTGCTGATTTGTATTTTTCTGAATATGTGGAGGGCAGCAGCAACAACAAAGCGCTGGAGATTTATAACAGCAGCAATACGGCGGTTAATCTCGGCAATTACAAAGTGGAGATGTACTTCAACGGCAGCAATAGCGCCGGCTTGACGATTCCCCTCAGCGGCAGTATTCCGGCCCAAGGCGTGTTCGTACTCGCACACGGCAGTGCCAATGCAACGGTCCTTGCAACCGCCAACCAAACCAACAGCGCGGGTTGGTATAACGGTGACGATGCGGTGGTGCTGAAAAATGGCAGCACGATTATCGATAGCATCGGCCAGGTTGGTATTGATCCCGGAACCGAATGGGGCACAGGTTTAATCAGCACCGCTGATAACACCCTGCGTCGCAAAACTTCCATCACTACCGGTGATATCAATGTTGGCAACGCGTTTGATCCCTCGTCCGAATGGGAAGGTTATGCGCAGGATACCTTCGATCACCTCGGCACCTACCAGGGCAGCAGCAACGGTGGCGGTAATAATGGCGGCGGCGAAACCGGCAGCTGTGGACAAGCAGCCACTTTAATCAGCAGTGTCCAGGGTTCCGGCGCGAACAGCCCACTGCTCGGTAATAACGTCAATATTGAAGGTATCGTCGTTGCCGATTTCCAAAACGGAAACCAGCTTGGTGGATTTTTTGTACAGGAAGAAGATACGCAAGCCGATGGTAATGCCCAAACATCCGAAGGGATTTATATCGCGAGCACCACCGCCGTTGCGCTTGGTGACCGCGTGCGAGTGAGCGGTACTGTTGCTGAAACCTTTGGATTAACACAACTGTCCAGCGCAACAGTTACCGTGTGCGCCAGCAACCAAACCCTGCCATCACTGGCAACTATTTCCTTGCCAGTAACATCGCTTGATGCGTTTGAAACGGTTGAAGGAATGTCTGTGGCAATTGCACAAACATTGACAGTCAATGAAACCTATCAACTTGGCCGCTACGGACAAGTGTTACTTGCCAATGGCCGCTTGCAACAACCAACCAATGTTGCCGAACCGGGTGCAGCAGCCAATGCGCTGCAAGCGCAAAATAATTTGAATAAATTAATGCTGGACGATGCCAGCAATATCCAAAACCCTGACCCGGTAATTTTCCCGGCGACGGGATTATCCGCAGACAACACCTTGCGCAGCGGCGACACAGTAGCCAATTTGCACGGTGTTATTACATACGATTTCGGCATCTACCGAATCCTGCCAATCAGTGCGCCGAATTTTATCCACACCAATTCACGCCCGCTGGCACCGATCGCCGACTCAAATGCGAATTTAAAAATCGCCAGCTTTAACGTGTTGAATTTTTTCAATGGCAACGGCACCGGTGGAGGCTTTCCAACGGCGCGCGGTGCAAATACGGCCGCTGAATTTGCGCGGCAGAAAACTAAAATTGTTAGTGCTCTTGCCGGTTTGAACGCTGATGTTATCGGTGTAATCGAAATTGAAAACGATGGTTATAGCAGCACCAGCGCTATCGCCGAATTAACATCGGCATTAAACACTGCAACCAGCACTACTGCCTGGAAATACATAAATCCGGGTGTGAATAAAATTGGCACCGATGAAATTGCAGTTGGATTTCTTTATCGCAGCGACAAGGCAACTGCCATCGGTAAAACAGCCATTTTGAATTCCAGCATTGATCCGCAATTTATCGACACCAAAAATCGTCCGGCGCTGGCACAAAGTTTCCGGGTAAATAGCAACCGCGCAATCGCCACTGCGGTTGTTAACCATTTCAAATCCAAAGGTTCGGATTGTAATGACATCGGCGACCCGGATATCGGCGACGGCCAGGGCAACTGCAATATCACCCGCACCCGGGCGGCCACTGCATTGGTGAATTGGTTGCGCACCAATCCGACGGGCGTTAATGATCGCGATTATTTGATCATCGGTGATTTGAATGCTTACGCAAAAGAAAATCCGATTACCCAAATTATTAACAGTGGTTACACCGACCTGATTAATCAATTTGGTGGCAACACAGCCTACTCTTACGTATTCGATGGCCAGGCGGGATACCTTGATCACGGCCTTGCAAGCAACGCGCTCGCTCCCCAGGTTTTGTTTGCCGCCGATTGGCACATCAACGCGGACGAACCTGTCAGCCTGGATTACAACACCGAATTTAAATCGGCGGCGCAAATTAATAGTTTCTATTCACCCGATGCCTATCGCTCATCGGATCATGATCCATTAGTCGTTTCGCTCAAGTTAATTCTTGATCTTGATGGTGATGGCGATGTGGATAAAAACGATGTGCAAATTGTTACCACTGCACGCGGTGTCCCACCAACCGCCTACGACCAACGCGATGTTAATGGCGATGGCGTTATCAACGCTAACGATGCACGCGCGCTAACCCTGCAATGTTCACGCCCTGGTTGCGCCAGTAATTAAAATTAATTTTGGGGATTCATGATGAAAAAATTATTCAACCTTCTCGCATCACTGGCAATATTATTTTCCTGCGATGCATTCGCCATTAATATCAATCTGGTTGCAGACAAATCCCGTTTGAACATCGGTGACACATTGGAATTGCAAGTGCGCGTTAATGGGTTAGATGATCAGGCTGCACCATCATTAGGTGTTTACGATCTGAACCTGGGTTTCGATAGGGCGTTATTTTCGCTGAATGCCGTACGCTGGGGCGACTCGCTGCTGGGCAACCAGTTGGACCTGGCCGGATTTGGCAGCTTGCAGGAAAGTACCCCGGGCGCCAACGGGTTAAATGTGTTTGAACTGTCTGTTGATTCAATTGCCGCTCTGGATTTACTACAGGCAGGTGACTTTACGTTGTTCAGTGTTTTATTCACTGCGCAGGCAATCGGGGAAGGTAATTTCTCCCTGCTGATTAATGCACTGGGCGATGCATCGGGTAATCCATTATCAGCAAACGAACCGAATGGGCTTGCAGTCATTGTTGGCGCAGCGGAAGTGCCTGAACCATCCAGCGTCATGTTGCTGCTGGGTGTGCTGGCAATTCTGGCGTTACGTGTTCGCAATTTACAACTCTGACATCGGCATTTTTCTGCTTTCGTACAAAAACAGGTGCACCAGAATGTTAATTTTGCAAAAACCGATTAACGTTCACGGTGCACATAGCGTCTCAAGTGTGGCATTCAAAACACATTAATACTGTGCCACGCTCAAATCATCTCCTGTGTATCCATTCTTTTGTGAATTCTTTCCAATTTCGATAATTTCCCCGCCAATTGTGGACCTCAGCCCACATTCAGGCGCGACAATTGCTTGAATTTATTTGCACTCAACTATAGACGACACCCTTCCCTTTTAATTCAAAGGACAGTCAACATGAATTCCCGGCGCCTTACCGCTTTGGATGGCTTGCGCGGCTTTGCCGCCCTGGCTGTGGCTTTCTACCATTTTTTTTATCACTACCACCTTGATTACGGCCACCAGTTTTCCGTGCCTGCCGCGTTCCAGTTTGGTTACTACGGCGTGCATTTATTTTTCCTGGTGAGCGGATTTGTTATTTTCTGGACGCTCTCGCGCATCAAACATCCATTCGATTTTATCTGGTCACGTTTCTCTCGGCTTTTCCCTGTGTACTGGGTTGCCGCTACCATTACTTTTTTAATTATGTATTTATACGGCCCGGAAAACCGGATTGCGCAATTCAGCGACTTGCTTATCAATTATTCGATGTTGCAAGGATATGTAGGCGTGCGCCATATTGATGGTGTTTATTGGACCCTCACGCTGGAGCTGGCGTTTTATTTCTGGATGTTTGTGCTTTTTTTGACGCGCCAGTTACCACAGATTGATCGCTGGTTATTTGTATGGGTGTTGATTGCCGCCGCCCTGGCCCTTACTGACCTGGTTGAATTAGTCCCCATGCGGTTGCGTTATTTATTATTACTCGATTATATCGGCCTGTTTGCGGCAGGAATTTGCTTTTACCGTATATGGGATGGCAGTGCCAATAAAATTACCTACAGCGTAATCGCCCTTTCGTTACTCAGTTTGTATGTGCAATACCCATTGCCGGGCGCGCTTATTATCACCGTGATTTATGGTTTATTTTATTGTGCTATCAATGACAAGCTTGCGCTGTTTTCTTATAAGCCGCTGGTATTCATGGGTACCATTTCCTATTCATTTTATTTAATTCACCAGAATATTGGTTACACCATTATCCAGTTGTTTTACCAATACAATATATCGCCCTACCTCGGCATAGCCTGCGCATTGGTTACCGGTCTTGTATTAGGTACGCTGTTAACTTATACCATCGAAAAACCGGCGATGGGTTATTTGCGCAAACTCTATAAAGAGAGCAGTTTGTTAAATAAAATTGCCAATAAAATCAGCATCCGGACTATTTCGTAATAGCGGTAGCCAGAGCCAGCCGATAACCGATGGATTAATCGCTCATTATTTTTTCCAAAAAAAAGCCCGCGAATATAAACGCGGGCTTTTTTTATCCAGAGGAATGGATCAGAAAAATAATCTAGCTGAGCACCAGGTTATCGCGATGGATTAATTCGTTATCGTCCTGGTATCCCAGGATTTCCGGAATCTGGCTGCTGGGTTTACCAATAATTTTCTGCGCTTCTTCAGCGTGGTAATTAACCAGCCCGCGCGCAATTTCTTTTCCGAGCAAATCAACACAAACAACCATATCACCACGGGTGAAATCGCCGCGCACTTCTTTAACACCCACCGGTAATAAACTTTTACCTTGCTCGCGCACGACACGCACCGCACCATCGTCCAGCACCAGGGTGCCGCGAGTTTGCAATTGGCCGGAAATCCAGCGCTTGCGCGCCGCTTGCGGTTGTTGGTCAGCCCACAAAAAGGTGCCGATATTGTCGCCCGCCGCGATGCGCAGTAATGCATTTTCAATGCGGCCACCAACAATCACCGTGTCCGCACCGGAACGTGCAGCTACCCGCGCTGCACGCACTTTGGTAATCATTCCGCCACGCCCCAATGCACCGCCGGTGCCGCCCGCCATTTGTTCGAGGCGTGTATCAATGGCTGCAATTTCACTTAGCAATTGTGCAGCGGGATTTGAACGCGGATCACTGTCGTACATGCCTTTCTGGTCGGTAAGAATGACCAACAAATCCGCTTCAATTAAATTGGCAACCAACGCTCCCAGAGTGTCGTTATCACCAAAGCGGATTTCTTCGGTGGTAACCGTGTCATTCTCATTAATCACCGGAACAACATTCAAACTCACCAAGGTTTTTAACGTAGAACGTGCATTCAAATAGCGCTGGCGCGAGGAGAGATCATCGTGATCCAGCAATACCTGTGCAGTAAGTAAACCGTAGCGCTGGAATTCCACTTCGTAGGTTTGTACCAAACCCATTTGACCAACCGCCGCCGCCGCTTGCAGTTGATGAATTTCTGTCGGGCGCGAAGACCAACCCAAACGACGCATACCTGCCGCTACCGCACCGGATGATACCAGCACCAATTCGATACCGCGCAAACGCAGCTCGGCCATTTGCTGGACCCAACCGGCAATTGCGGCCGTATCCAGGCCTTTGCCATCGTTGGTTAACAGCGCGCTACCAATTTTTACTACCCAGCGTTTTGCGTGGGGAATAATGTCTCTTTTGCTCATAAAATAAATGCGCTCGAGAATAATGTGAATTTTTATAACGTTGTTTGATTGAATGCAAAACACCCGGCTCTTAATGCAACACGCCCGGAGCGGAGCCCGGGCGTGAGGTTACACTATTTTGCGTCGCAACCAATCATCAGCGATTAGTGGTTAACGTAAATAACTTCAACGTCATAGTCATCTTCATTGAAATTATCGTCATCATCTTCGCCGCGCGCGCGGCGCGCTTCGCGTTGGCGTTCACGCAATTCTTCAATGCGATCACGCGCCTCTTGCGCCATTTTTTCTTGCAACTCCAGCTCGCGCTCACGCGCTTCAGGATTGGATTTTTCTTCTTCCCAGATTTGCTCCAGAAGGTCCATCGCCTTGCCCGCAAGTGGCATAGTGCCTTCGCGATTCAATGCAGAAATGCGGAATACCGGGCCGGTCCAACCCAATTCATCCACCACGGCCTGGCAGCGCGCTTCCACTTCATCGGGTGGCAATAAATCAATTTTATTTAACAACAACCAGCGCTCGCGCTTGGCCAGCGTGGGGCTGAATTTTTCCAATTCATGGGCGATCATCCGCACGTTTTCAGCGGGGCTGGATTCATCGACCGGCGCCATATCCACCATATGCATGAGCACGCGGCAACGCGTTAAATGCTTGAGGAAACGCACACCAAGGCCGGCCCCTTCTGCAGCACCTTCGATTACACCGGGAATATCCGCGATCACAAAGCTGCGGTGTTGCTGTACTTTTACCACACCGAGATTTGGCACCAGGGTGGTGAAGGGATAATCTGCAACCTTTGGTTTTGCCGAACTTACTGCGCGAATAAAACTGGATTTACCGGCATTGGGCAAACCGAGCATGCCCACATCAGCAAGCACTTTTAATTCAAGTTTCAAATTGCGCATTTCACCTTCCGTACCGGGCGAGGTTTTGCGCGGGGTGCGGTTGGTACTGGTTTTAAAACGGGTATTGCCCAAACCGTGGAATCCGCCCTGGGCGACTTTGAGTTTTTGGCCGTGCTCGGTTAAATCGCCAAATACTTCTTCAGTATCCATGTCGATAACCGTAGTCCCTACCGGAACCGGTAAAAATAAATCGGCACCTTTCGCACCGGTACAATCCTTACTGCCACCTTTCTCGCCATTTTCAGCGCGGTATTTGGGCACAAAACGATAATCGATCAGCGTGTTCAGGTTTTCATCGGCCACCAGGTAAACACTGCCACCATCACCGCCATCACCGCCGTCCGGACCACCTTTGGAAATAAACTTCTCCCTACGGAAGCTCATGAATCCGTTGCCGCCTTTACCGGCTTCGACATGAATTGGGGCTTCATCAACAAATTTCACAACGCACTCCACAGGAATAAAGAAAACTAAAAAATAATCGCAAACTGCGAACAGGCTGCTCATCAGCCGGATATCGTCGCTTATTGTGCATCCATGCTCGCGTACCATTCGTCCTGAATATCGTCGCTCCTGTGCATCCATGCACCCGCGACATACGACCGCCATGGATGGCGGAAGTGCAGATTATGCAGGGAGCAAATCACCTGCCCATTCGTCCTGAATATAAAAAAGCCCTGACGGAAACGGCAGGGCTTTTTTATTGTTCTTCATTGCCCGCTGCAAGCAGCAAGCCGGCTTACTCTGGACGCAATATTAAACAGCAGGGATGATGCTGACGTATTGACGACCGAAAGCGCCTTTCACTTCGAACTTAACGTGACCGTCCACTTTCGCGAACAGCGTGTGGTCTTTACCCAGACCCACGTTTGGACCAGCGTGGTATTTGGTACCACGTTGACGAACAATAATGCTGCCGCCAGAAATCAATTCACCGCCGAATGCTTTAACACCAAGGCGTTTCGCTTCTGAATCGCGACCGTTACGGGAACTACCTACCCCTTTCTTGTGAGCCATTTTCTAAACTCCTCAATTAACCTTTGATAGCAGTGATTTTCACTTCAGTGAACCACTGACGGTGACGGCAACCAGGTAAACTTTGTTGAATTCAACAACGCCACCGGTGGCGAAATCGATTTTTTCGAGTTTGAGGGTTTCACCCACAACTACGCGATGCTGTTTGCCACCGCTTTCAAAAATTGCGTATGCGCTCATTGTTTGCTCCAAAACGCTGGACGACGCGAAGTAGCCGGGCGACATGCCTATGGCGTTTGGGACTAGCGTCGTATGCCTGTTTTTACAGGGGCGGCGATTGTATGCCAAGGGTGAGTGTCACTGCAAGTCGAAACTGGATATTTTATAGTCAGCCTAACCCCTATTATCCAGCCACCCCACCACATCGCTGGCGAGCATCGGGCGCGCTATCAAATAACCCTGCAAATAATCCACTCCCATAGCCACGAGCAAATTCTGTTGCTCTGCGGTTTCCACGCCTTCCACCACCACTTTGAACCCAAGGCCACGCGCCATGGACAATGAGGCAAGCAATAATTTGCGCGCACCCTGGTCGAGGGATTGGATAAAGCACCGGTCAATTTTGATCACATCAACCGGAAGGTGACGCAAATACGCGAGCGACGAATAACCGGTACCGAAGTCATCAATGGCAATGCTTACACCCATCGCACGCACCTGTTCCAGTACCGTGCAGATAGTTTCGATATCACGTGAAAACACACTTTCGGTGATTTCGATTTCCAATCGTTGCGGTAGCAAACCGGTTAACTCCAACGCACGGCGCACATCGCTGGCGAGATCGCCCGCCAGGATTTGCTGTACCGATACATTCACACTTACCATCGCCTCACCCGGCCAGGACAAGGCCGCGCGGCAGGATTCCAGCAACACCCAGCGCCCGAGCGGCAGAATCAAGCCACTCTCCTCGGCGACCGGGATAAACAGCGCCGGCGATACGGTTCCCAGTTCGGGATCAGCCCAGCGCAACAAAGCCTCCAGTTTGCGCGGCACGCGGGTCACGCAGGGTTCAATCGGTTGGAATACCAGCGTTAAACTGCGCGCCTCCAACGCGGCGTGCAGGGCAAAGCGCAATTTCTGGCGGCGACGGATTTCCACTTCCATCGCCGCATCAAACATCACCACACCACCGGCACCGCGCTGGCGCAGGCCTTGTTTGGCGATGGACGCGCGGTAGCTCAGGGTTTCCAGGTCCCGTGCAGCCTCCTCTACTATTGCAATACCAAGGATGACATCCACCGCAACCGGCCCAACGTCGGTTTCGATGGTGCGTTGCAGCGCCGCACGCAAGAACACACCACGGTCTTGCCAGCGCTGTTCAGGATCGCAAAATACCATCGCAAACTCGGCGCCGCCTGTGCGCGCCAGCAGCAACTGGCCACCACCAAAGTCGCGCAGTCGATTGGCAATCGCCACCAGCACTTGCTCACTGGTGCGCGCGCCTTGCAATTCGATCAAATCAAAACGCCGAATTTCTATCGCCACCAACGCCAAGGGCAAATCCTTTGTTCGCTCTTGCAGGTGCTGGTGCAACTCCCGCTCAAAAGCGCTGCGGTTAAGCAAACCGGTCAGGCTATCGAGCGCCGCAACACGTGCCAGCTCCCCGGCGTAACGTTCCCGGAGCGTCATTTCCTGCTCCAGGCTTTCCAGTTTTTCAGCGAGCTGGGACTGGAGGCTGGATTTATCGCGCTGCAAGGCTTCGCGCTGGGCAGAAACACTGGCGAACTTATGGTTGCGTTCCTGCGCCATCACCAGTAAATGGTGGGCACTTTGGCCCGCCACCCGCGCAAAACCGGTCAAACCGATAAACAACGCAATCCCGAGGGCGGCGATGACCAGCTCATTGCGCTCACCGGTGCTGGCAAACATGACGACCAGCGGGCCAATTAACAGCGCAATAAATATACGGCTCGCCCAGGGCGCCAGCGCCAATACATTCACGCTGCCGGCCGCCAACGTTGCCATCAGCAATGCGATCACCAACCGTTGGGAGGCGGTAGAAATTGGAAAAAACGCGATCGAAAAGCAGGCCCAGAGCGCGCCGGTCAGTAAAGAAAGGGCAATGAAGATATAGGTTGCGCGGCTGGATTGATGCAAGCTCCCCGCCGTGCTCCAGCGGTAACGCCAATAAAACCAGCTCAGCACACGCAGGCCACCAACCAGTTGCATGGCCCCCCACCAAAACCATAGCTGCTGGATTTCGCGGTAATACAACATCAGCGCCGAACTGGCCGCAAAGGTGAAAAGCAGCACATTGGGCAACTGGCGATACATCACCAGCGCCTTCTCATGATTTATTTCCAGCAACTCACGCGATCGTTCAAGCACCGGCGAGGAGTGTGGTGAATTCATAAATTGCATCTCCCGATACCCGGTTTCATCACTTCAGCTGACGGTATGCACCGCAACGAAGATCCTTTGAACAGTGTAATTTTTAGTTTCAGGGAGCGATCAAGCCCCGCTCATGCAACCAGGCCTCCAGTGCTTGCGGCCAACGGGAAACACTGCCTTGCCCCTGGATCATCCCCACACCGTGGATACCGGTTTGGTAGATATGCAACTCGGATTGCTGGTTATATTTCTGGACTTCAGTGAAGAAGGCGAGGCTGTTAGTCACCTTCACGGCCTGATCTCCCACCCCATGCAGCATAAACACGGGCGGCACTTTATCGGTCACCTGGAATTGTAAGGAATTGTCATGCAACAGTCGGGCATCCGGTTTTTCACCGAGCAACGCCTTGCGTGAACCGGCATGGGCATCGGGCCCCTCAAGGTCAATTACCGGATAGCCGAGCACGGCAAAATCGGGCCGGGCACTGATATCAGCGAGCGGATCATTTTGTTGCCCAAACCCGAAACGCGTAGTAACGCTGGCAGCCAGATGGCCGCCGGCTGAAAAGCCCACCACACCGATTTTGCCCGGGTCGATCCCCCAGGCCACCGCGTTTTTACGCACCAACCGCACCGCACGCAAACCGTCCAGCAGCGGCGCGGGGAAACCGTATTCCTGCATCCGGTATTTAGCGACAAATGCGGCAACCCCGCGCTGTGCAAACCATCTGGCGATATCGTATCCCTCATGGTCAATCGCCAGGCGCACATAACCGCCGCCAGGGAAAATCACCACGGCCGCACCATTAGGCTGTTGCGGCCAGAAGGGAGTGATAGAGGGATTGTCCACCGCATATACCCGCTGGTCCTTGATGTGTTCGCGGTCGGGCTTAACCAAAGGTTTTTCTGCCCACAAATAAACAGGCTCGGTTGGTAATTCATTCACAGGGGTGGCAACTCCGGGTAACGGCAATAACACAAATAGCAACGCGCCCAAACGGGCGCGCAAGGATTTAAAAGAGGTTGAAGGCGACGGCATAGTTCTCGTGCATACTATTATTTGTTGTCAGGTGCGCGAGAGCTTAGCAAGCGAACGGGCTAAAGTCTTTATATCGTCCAGGCATCAATGAAACTGTGATTCATCATCGCCCCACCAGTGGTGCTCATGCCACTCCACACGGGTAGGATCAGCTGCCGTTAGCAACAATTGGCCGGTGGCCAATTCCCAGTTAAAAAACTCCTGCTTCAAATCGCTCCAGAAATGACCGGTATCCTCCTTTACATACTCGCGCGCTAGCCGCACCTCATCACCCACCATTTCTTCAGCGGTGAGCTCGAGTTTGACCAGGTCATCAACCTCGTGGGCAAAACCTTCTTTAAGGGTACCCAGCGTACCGGGCTCATCGGGGTTAAAGAGCAAATCACCCCGATTAGTGTGATAAGGATTATCAGGCGTTGGAGCAGTCGAACGATCACCGGATTTCATAAAAACACCTCTCGCTGTTGCATCAAGATATTTATACCCACACAGCCTGGCGATGTTCCCCTACCCCAGCGGCAAACTGCACATGGGCCATGTGCGCAACTACACCATTACCGATGTGATCGCCCGCTACCAGCGTATGCAGGGTAAAAACGTGCTCCATCCAATGGGCTGGGATGCCTTCGGCCTGCCGGCTGAAAACGCGGCGCTCAAAAACAATACCGCCCCGGCCAAGTGGACCTATTCCAACACCGACCATATGCGCGCCCAATTAAAGCAATTGGGTTTCGGCTTTGATTGGTCGCGTGAACTCACCACTTGCACCCCGGAATACTACAAATGGGAACAATGGTTCTTCACCCGTTTGTACGAGAAAGGCCTGGTTTACAAAAAGATGTCCACCGTGAACTGGGACCCGATCGACCAAACCGTACTCGCCAACGAGCAGGTTATCGATGGCCGCGGCTGGCGTTCCGGCGCGCTGGTCGAGCGTAAGGAGATCCCGCAGTGGTTTATCAAAATCACTGATTACGCAGAAGAATTGCTCAACGACCTGGACAAGCTCCCCAACTGGCCCGAACAAGTCAAAACCATGCAGCGCAACTGGATCGGCAAAAGCCGTGGCCTGGAAATGCGGTTTGACCTGGCCTCTGCTGTCGGTGAATTTACCGGTTTCGACATCTACACAACTCGCCCGGATACCCTGATGGGCGTGACCTACGTAAGCCTCGCCGCCGAGCATCCTATTGCCAAACATTTGGCCGAGAGCAATCCGGCGCTTGCGCAATTTATTGCTGATTGCAAAGTGCAATCCGTGGCCGAAGCCGATATGGCGACCATGGAAAAGAAAGGCATGGACACCGGCATCAAAGCCCTGCATCCAATTACCGGCGAACCGGTCGCCGTGTGGGTCGCTAACTATGTGTTGATGGATTACGGTTCAGGCGCGGTGATGGCCGTGCCGGCGCATGACCAGCGCGATTACGAATTTGCGCAAAAATATCATTTGCCGATTGAGCAAGTGATCGCCCCCATTAACGGCGAAGAGATTGATTTAAGCAAAGCTGCCTTCACTGAAAAAGGCGTGCTGGTTAATTCTGGCGAGTACGATGGGCTGGAATTTAATGCAGCGTTCGATTCCATCGCTGGCACCCTCGAAATGGCGAATAAAGGCCGGGTGAAAACCAATTACCGGTTGCGCGACTGGGGGGTATCCCGCCAGCGCTACTGGGGCGCTCCTATCCCGATGTTCAATTTGCCCGAAGGTGGCGAAATTCCGGTGCCTGCGCACAAACTGCCGGTGTTGCTGCCGGAAGATGTCGTAATGAACGGCGTGCAATCGCCTATCAAAGCCGACCTCAATTGGAAAAAAGACGAACTTGATGGCAAGTACGTTGAACGCGAAACCGATACCTTCGATACCTTCATGGAATCCAGTTGGTATTACGCGCGTTACACCTGCCCGAATTTTACCGATGGCATGATCGACAAAGCCGCCGCGGACTACTGGTTGCCGGTGGACCAATATGTCGGCGGTATCGAACACGCCATCCTGCACCTGCTTTACTCGCGCTTCTTCCATAAATTAATGCGCGATGAAGGCCTTGTCAGTGGCGATGAACCTTTTGAGCGTTTGCTCTGCCAGGGCATGGTCAACGCCGAATCCTTCTTCATCAAAAGTGAAGGCAAGGAAAACTGGATCGAACCGGAAAATGTGGTTATCGAACGCGATGACAAAGGCCGCTTTATCGCCGCCAAACACAAAGCAACGGGCGAAGCCGTGGAGTTTGGTGGCGTGATCAAAATGTCCAAATCCAAAGCCAACGGCGTTGATCCGGAAAGCGTTATCAGCCAATACGGCGCTGATACCGTTCGCCTGTTTACCATGTTCGCCGCACCGCCAGAGCAAAGCCTGGAATGGAGCGATTCCGGTGTAGATGGTGCGAGCCGTTTCTTGCGCCGCTTGTGGAAAGCGGTTGAAGGTCACGTCAATGCCGGTACACCGGGTACGCTGGATGTTGCCAGCTTGCCGCAAGCACAAAAAGATTTACGTAGAAAAACCCACGAGACTATCCAGAAAGTCAGCGACGATTACGGCCGCCGCCAAACGTTCAACACCGCCATTGCAGCGACCATGGAATTGCTGAACGAAACCAGCAAACTCGCCGACCGTGCCAACCCGCAAGGTTTGGCTGTTGAACGCGAAGCACTGGAAGCAGCAATCCTGCTGCTCGCGCCGATTGTTCCGCACATCACGCAAGCGCTCTGGCAAGCGCTCGGCAACATCACCATCCCGCTGAATGAAAGTTGGCCCAAACTCGATGAAAGCGCATTAGTGCGCTCAACCGTCGAAGTGGTTGTACAAGTGAATGGCAAACTGCGCGGCAAACTGGATGTCGCCGTTGATGCGCCGAAAGAACAACTTGAACAATTAGCACTCGAACAGGAAAACGTACAACGATTCCTGGATGGTTTGACGATACGAAAAGTAATTGTGATTCCGAATAAATTAGTAAATATCGTAGCCAATTAACCAAAAAAAGGAAAACAGGAAAATCAACATGTTTAAACTTGCTTTAACTTTAGGACTTGCTTGCTTGTTGGCGAGCTGTACAAACATGAAAGTCATTAAACCGGATGCGAATTCCGGATATTTTAGTGGTGTAAAAGGTGGAGCGGCTAAAAAAGCCATAACAACTAAAAACATTGCTATAGATCTGGATAGCAAGAAACAATTGATTCTGGTCTCAGGCGAAGACTTCACGCCGCAGATGGTTAAAAATATCGGGTACTTTGATGCTGTTATTAACTTTAAGGAACTCGAAGAACTTATTATCAAAAATAACCTCACAGACGCTGTACCAGAGATCAGTAGCAGAATTGGCCTGAACAAAGCAGCCAAAGCTTATAAACCGTTCCTTTGGTTGCATTGGGATAACCGTAAGGATGGCAACAAGTCTTATCTGCAATTGGTATTGACAGATCCTATTACGCTTGAAGATTACTTTATATCTGAAACTTATATGGATTATGTATGGGCCGGCGTGAACGATCAAAATAACAACTACCCGGCTTTTAACTCACTGGTTGATTACATAAAAGCTAACTCAAAAACATTCAAGAAATAGTTTTTTATCGTGAGATTAGCATCAACAGAGCCGTAGTATTATGAAAAAAATCATTGCCAGTTTATTAATTCTTTCGCTATCCGCCTGCGGTTGGCATTTGCGTGGTTCTGCATCCGGTAGCGATAAACTGGCGATGACCCAGCCGCTCAATTTAATTATTGAAAGCAACGATAATCACAGCCAATTGATAAATGCGCTACGCCAGGCGTTAGCCGGTTATAAAATTACCGAAGTGGAAAAAGATACCGCGCAAACCCTTACGCTGGATGTCAGCAAGGAAATCTTCGATAAACGCACGGCGGGAGTTGGCAGTGATGCGCTGACCAGCGCTTACGAAATCATCTTGCAGGTGCCTTACCGTGTAAGCAACAGCGACGGCGTTATCACCCCCAAAGATACCAGCGCCAGCATTACCCGCACCTACAATTACAATGTGAATAACGCTAATAGCGCAGCCCAGGAAGAAGAGTTGGTGTTGCGCGAAATGCGGCGCGAACTCGCGCAAACTATTTTGCGCCGGGTTAAAAGCCTTGCCGCCAAGCAGTCTGCGGAGCAATCGTCATCGGCACAGTCATCTTCTGCTGCTGCGCAATAACATGCCCAAATTACGTGCCGAACAATTGGGTGCCGCTTTATCCAGGCAATTGGTGCCGATTTATCTCGTCTCCGGCGAAGAACCGTTATTGATTCAGGAATGCTGCGACCACATTCGCGCTGCTGCACGCAAACACGGTTTTAGCGAGCGCGATCTTTATCATGCCGATACCAGTTTTGATTGGGGCCAATTGCTCGCCGCCGCCAATAGTTTGTCGCTCTTTGCCGAAAAGAAAATTATTGAGTTGCGCATGCCCTCTGGTAAGCCCGGTGATAAAGGCGGAAAAATTTTGCAGGAATATGCAGAATCACCCGCGCCCGACAATGTATTGCTAATCGTTACCGAAAAACTCGACAGCGCCACCCAAAAAAGTAAATGGTTCAAAGCGATTGAAGACGCAGGCCAGCACATTCAGGTCTGGCCTGTGACCATCGCGCAATTGCCGCGCTGGATTGGTTTACGTTTGCAAGCTGCCGGTTTGCGCGCCGATAGCGATGCCATTGAATTACTGGTATCGCGTATTGAAGGTAATTTACTGGCCGCCGCGCAGGAAATCGAAAAATTAAAATTACTCGCGCATAACAATCACATCAGCTATGAATTGATGGCTTCGGTAGTGGCTGACAGCGCGCGTTACGATGTGTTTGGCCTGGCCGATAAAGCTTTGCATGGCGACGCACGTGCCGCCGTAAAAACCCTGCAAGGCCTGCGCAGTGAAGGCACGGAACCGATCAACGTACTCTGGGCAATCACCCGCGATATACGAACATTAATCCAGGTGTCGCAAGCTGTTGCCCAAGGCAAACATTTTGATTGGGCTGCAAAGCAAGCCGGCGTATGGGAAAAGCGCCAACCATTAGTCCAGGCCGCGTTGCGCCGCTTAAAGCCCGCGCATTTGCAGCAACTATTGCGCAAAGCCAACGGCATCGATAAAGCAGTAAAGGGAATGCGCAATGCCGAGCCATGGGATGAATTGCTCGATCTGGTGCTGAACATCGCCGGCGTGCAAAGCTTGAATACACACAACGAGCGGCTAAGCTTGAAACATTGAATTCAGGCGCGTTTTTTACAACAATATTTTTTACAACGACAAGCGCAACATTGATTGCGCGAAAAATATAAAAACACACAGCAAGCATAGATTTTCCGCTGCCATCCACAATGATCGCAGCATGTAACCCTACTACAGGAATAACAACTATGACTCTGCGCCACAAAAAATTGCTTTCTATTTTTGCTTCCCTTGGTGTTGGCTTGCTCTGCCAATCATCCCTTGCATTTTCACCTGCCTCCCCTTCTGGAATAGTACCAGCCAAACGCGCCGTCGATTACGAGTGGATGTCAATTAAAACCTGGGAAAAAATGCACGCCGAAGATATGGTGATTGCTGAATACGAACAGGTGGATGTGTTATTTGTCGGGGATTCCATTACCGCCGGCTGGGATTGGCAAATATGGGGAAAAAATTTCGCCCCGTTAAAAGCTGCCAACTTCGGTATTGGCGGTGATAACACCGGCAATGTACTCTGGCGGTTGCAGCATGGTGCCGTAGGCAATTTGCAGCCTACATTAATTGTGCTGTTAATCGGAGTGAATAATATTGGAGCCCTGCAAGAATCACCAGAACAAGCGGCGGACGGCGTGACCCGTGTAGTGCAGCAATTGCAATTAGCCTGGCCCAACAGCAAAATATTATTGAACGCAGTATTTCCATTTGACCAGGACGCACGCTCGCCCAACCGCACCAAAGTTAAACAGCTAAATAAAATTATTGCCCGACTCGGCAACAATAAAACTATTTTCTTTAAAGATTACGGCCCTTTGTTGCTGGAAAAAGATGGCAGTATCGCACCGGACATTATGAAAGATTTTTTGCACCCAACACCCAAAGGTTATGAAGTCTGGGCTAACGCCATGACACCGGATATCCATGCATTGCTAACGCCCTGATCATTTCCCCGAAAGCGCAATACCCGTTGCGCTTTTTTATTGGAGGGATAAACATCCATGAAAAAACTATTTGTTACTTCTACATTATTGGCCACCACTATGTTGAGCTTAAGCGCATGCACCAACGCTCCACCGCCGCCATCAACCATCCATCTCAGCGCCAGTGATAACCTAATCACCCATATAGGTCGCACCCACAAGAATGAAGATCAAAGCCAGACCTTCGGTTTTCCCGGCGTTACGTTTGTTACTGAAGTAGAGGGCACCAGACTTAGTGCAAACATGTATAGCAGCAATGGCAATTCCTGGGTTGACGTCATAATTGATGGCGGAACACCAACACCGATTAAAATCGCCCCGCAGCCTACCGATATCGAATTATTTAATTTTCCCGATGTTGCCAAGCATCGCGTTGAGATAATACATCGCTCGGAAAATTGGCATGGCAATGTCACGCTCAAAGAATTCTCGCTGACGAATGGTAACTTTTTTGCTGCGCCCAAATTACCTCGACGTAAAATATTGGTATTGGGCGATTCGGTAACTTGCGGTGAAGCCATCGACAGGGTTGCTGGCGAGGAAAAAAATACCCGTTGGTGGAATGCGCGCGAATCCTACGGCATGCTCACCGCCAAAGCGCTTAATGCGCAGGTTAACCTGGTATGCTGGGGTGGGCGCGGTTTAGTTCGCAGCTGGAATGGTAAAACCGATGAAGCCAACTTGCCCGACTTTTATGAATATGCCGTTGGCGATAATAATCCTGCGTTTAAATGGGATCACAAACAATACCAACCGGACTTAATTGTCAGCGCCATAGGCACCAATGATTTCAGCACGGGAATTCCGGAGCGCGAAACCTATGTCACTGCCTACGTGAAATTAATAAATAAATTATTGGCCAATCATCCACAGGCGCATATCGCAATAACCGAGGGAGCCATTTTGAATGGCGAAAAAAAAGCAGCGCTGATTGATTATATTCGCGAAGCTATTTCGCGTGTAAATGACTCGCGCGTGCATCAGGTTACATCCAATTATTATCCTGGCGATGCGCAGGACGCACATCCAACCAGGGAGCAACATGCAGCGATGGCGAAAGACCTGGCGCCGCAGTTAAAGGCATTGATGGATTGGTAGATACCATTCACAACGTAGATGCAATAATAAAAAAAAGGGCGCGATAAATCGCGCCCTTACGGAAAAAATTTAATCAGGGATTTTCGGGGCCGAACGGCTTCATGATTAAAATCAGTTTTGGCAAGAGTGTCAGCGAACCAACAATCGCCATAAACATCGCAAACGCAGTCAACACACCGAAGTAAATCGTTGGTATAAATTGCGACAGCACCAGAATTGAAAAACCAGCGACGATAGTCACCGAGGTGTAATACATTGCGCTACCGATGGACACATGGGAGCGATGCATAGCGGCGACATAATTGCGATCTACGGCGAATTCGGCACGGTAGCGATAAATATATTGGATCGACTGATCAACCCCCACACCGACAACAATAGCCGCAATTGTAGTGGTCATCATATCCAGCGGAATACCCACCAGGCCCATCGCGCCCAACACCACACCGGCGGCGAGAATATTGGGCAATATGGCCGTGAATGCGATACTGAGCGAGCGGAACAGAATCAGCATCATCACCATAATCGAGAAAAACACCAGGCCAATGGTAGAAATTTGGGAATCAAATAAACTTTGCAACATGTTGTTGTACAAAATCAGCATACCGGAGAAATGCACCTGCTCCGGTTTTAAACCGAGATCCGTCGTAATGTGCTCACGGATACGCTCAACCAACTCAGCGCGTTTCAAATCCGGAGTCGTTTCAATGACTCGCAAGCTAATACGGGTTTGCTGCTTCTCGTCAGACAAGTAAGGCTTGATTAAAAAATTGGTAACGTCAGATGAAAGCATATTGCGCATTACATTTAATTCAAAATCATTTAATTTCCCTTTATTAATATCGTGCGCCAATTGATATACCGTTGCCAACGATTGCACCTTGCCTACTTCCGGTAAGGATTCGAGATAATTGTGAACCTGTTTTACCTGGTCAAGGCCAGCAACACTGAACCAATAGCTTGGTGCCGCTTGCGCGGTTTTGGTTGGCTCATCAAACGATTCATCGTCGTATTCTGCGAAAGGATCATCTTCAGCGGCGTTGCTTCCGGCATCACTGGTAGCGGCTGATTCGGCAACGGGCTCATCGAAAGCATCGTCGGAAAGTGCTTCACCATCAATTTCTACGGCTTCATTATCTGCTGCGGGCGTAGCGGCTGCCGCTGATGCATCTTCTTTTTCAACATCAAGAACAATATCCAGGGTAACGGTACCGCCAAGCTCGCGATCAATGACACTCAAACCTTTATGGATTTCACTATCGCTTTTGAAATAATCCACAAAGCGGTTTTCCACTTCCAAATGGCGAATGCCATATACACTCACCGCAACCAGCAAAAAGGCTACAACGATAATTCCACGGCCATGGTTTTCCGTCAGGCGGGAAAAACGACCGGCAATGGATAAAGAACCGCTGCTATTTGCTTTTGGTTCACCTTTTGGCAAAACCATTAAACCCGCAGGAACTACCAGGAAGGTCAGGAAAAAGCCAACAACCAATCCAATCGTCATCATCCAGCCAAAATCAATCACCGGACGAATTCCGCTATCAACCAATGACATAAATGCGACGATGGCAGTGAGTGCCGAATAGAAACAGGGAACAACCATTGCGCGCACTGCAGCCATGACTAATTCGGATTGTTCAAGCTCGGGGGATTGCGCGTGGATCTCGCGGTAGCGCACGACGAGGTAAATCGTGAATGCAAACACAAGGATCAACAACAATGCGACGAAGTTGG
Organism: Gammaproteobacteria bacterium; assembly: GCA_021151835.1. GTDB lineage: Bacteria > Pseudomonadota > Gammaproteobacteria > Pseudomonadales > Cellvibrionaceae > Cellvibrio. The sequence continues at coordinate 146,976 of JAGKWO010000007.1, read as the reverse complement.
AAGAGATCACCGTCATCCGCCAATCGATCCAGCTCAACCAGCCGAGCATATAAATTACCGACATCAAGCAGGCGGTAAGCGGAAGAATGACAAAACGCCATTGGCGGAATAAAAATGCGAGCACGGCGATAATAAAAATAATCAGCGCACCGCCAAAAATCACCAGGTCACTTTTGATATAGCTGATCATGTCGGTGGTAATCATGCTCACACCACCTAAAAAGATCTGCGCCTTATCCTGATACTTAGCGACGATTGCGCGCACAATCTCTACGCGCTGGGCATCTTTAACCGCAGCGGCAGTGCGATAATTCAGGAAATCAGCAGACACTTTATCCAACTCTGCGGTTTCCGCCGGTGTCAGCCCTTCTTTGGAATCACGCTTCAACCGCAAGGCATCGCGATGGCGAGCCATTTCAATATATTCATCATTCACTTTCAGATTGAGCAGAATTGCCGAGGTTTTTCCATCGTGGCTCAATAAGGTATCGCGATAAACCGGGCTGGTAAGGAACTCCTGCTTGGCCTGCGCACGATCTACGCCCGGCGTCAGCAAGGTGCGCGTTGATTCTTTTTGTTCAACAAGTGTACGCATGGGGCTGTAGAGCAGCGGGACATCAATAATGGAATAAACACTGGCCACACCGTCCACTTTCGCCAACTCATCACGCAATTGTGTTAATAAGCCGATGGACTCATCTGAAAACATTTCCGCTTTGGGCGTGTAGGTGAGCACCAGAAAATCGCCATTTTGGTAACGCTGGGAAATTTCACGGTAATAATCAATAGACGTGTCATGCTCCAGCGTCAGCGAATCAGCGGAGGCATCCAGCTTCATGTTCTGCATGGCGAATCCGGCCAGGACGGTGAGGATACCGAGGAAAATCAAGGTGAGGCGGGGGCGATTGATAACTACAGCGAGGAACAGTTTTTCAAGCACAGCGTAAAAATTCGAAAGTAATTGCATGGAAAAATCCGGTTAGTGAATGTTCCCCGATAAATCGAGCCTGTTCGGGGACAGATTTGCTCAGACGTTGCCAGCAAGGCAAGCGCCATTATGCCAGCCACCCCCGATGAAAACAGTAAAAATGCTTGCCGGCGGCAAAGAATGAAACGATTTGTTACAAAGGTCACTCGCCTTTTTTTGGCACGCCGTCCATGGCGGCCACCCTTCAAGCCATCGCTATGCGATGTTAAAAATTCCTCCAGGTCATTTTTTATGGCCATCACTATGCCCCAATGACCGGTCAGGACAAAGTAGATCGCGCACGCGCTGCTTAAGTTCCTTCGCCTCCGGGAAGCCGCCGTCAGCCACGCGATCCCAGATTAACCGGTCATTAAGCCACACATGGAAAATGCCGCCCGTACCCGGATGGAGGCTGACTTCATCCAGCTCACCATCAAACGTGCTTAATAGCTCCTGCGCCAACCAGGCGGACCGGAGCATCCATCGGCACATATTGCAGTAATGGATAACAACTTTGTTGGACGCTGACGGCGGCGCCTGAAAACTAATATCGGTCATAAGATTGCCCTTTGGGGACTGAGTACATAGAATTCGGATAAGGTCATTCAAACTTACAGGATTTACGCCAAAAGGCGACCAGTTCAGGGTAGATAGCCACAAAACAATGAATTAGACGCCAAAATACGGAACCTGCCATGCTCAAACTTCACTTTAAGGACAATCGCCGCCCACCGTTGTGGGTGGTTGAAAAACTGTTCTCGATTGGCAGCGCATCCGACAATCATCTTGCTATCAATGAACAGGGAATCGATCCCCACCACGCCAAAATCATTCAGGAAAACAATCGCTACCTCCTTAAAGATAACAACAGCGGCTCCGGCTGTTTTATCAACGGCCAACGCGTTACCCAGAAGGAAATCCTGCCCGGCGATATTATCAAACTTGGCGGCGCCGAGATCATTGTCCTTGACCCGCGCAGCCTGCCGGACAAAAGCAAAGACACCTATGTGGCGCCCTGGCGACTGATCTCTGACTCAAGCTGGCTGGCTGGCAAACACTTTATTATCCCCCCGGAGCGCAGCACGATTATTGGCCGTGGCAACCAATGCGATATTGTTATCCCCGGTACCCACCTTTCCCGCCGCCATGTTGAAATCAGTATTGAAGGTAACCATCTGCGTATCAAAGACCTTGGTTCTGCCAATGGGACCCATTTGAATGAACTGCGTATCGATAACGCTACCGCCAACAATGGCGACCGGTTACGCCTGGATGTGTACAGTTTCCGCATAGTGGCGCCGGACCTGGAAGAAACCAAAACGCGTATCCGCAAACCTATCGACGAGGTCAAACCCGTTGAACGCAAGCAAGTCAGCAATGAGCCCAAACGCTGGAAGACCCGCCCCACATCTCCGGGAAATCGCATAGAACCCACCTATCACTCCGGCCGCCGCAATGCCTGGCTGGCGCTCTCAGCCGCCGCACTGGTGGGCTGCGCTATCCTCGCCTTTGTGTTGTGGTAGAATCCGCCACCTGCTTTCTACACTCTTGTACTCAAGCGATTTTATTCTTAATAATTTTTTAGCCGATACGTATTTATTAACGCACTTTTTTATTAACGTACAATTTTTCAACCAATAAACCTCAGGAACGCACCATGAGTTTTGAACTTGTCCCTGCCGGCAAAAGCCTGCCCGATGATTTTTATGTTGTAATCGAAATCCCGATGAACAGCGGCATCAAGTACGAGATCGACAAAGACAGCAACAGCCTGTTTGTGGATCGTCTGGTCAGCACCGCTATGTACTACCCCTGCAACTACGGTTACATCCCGCAAACCCTGTGCGGTGATGGCGATGCCGCTGACGTACTGGTTGTTTTCCCGCAACCGGTGCAAGCGGGTTCCGTCATTCGCTGCCGTCCGCTGGGCGTGTTGAAGATGACCGACGAAGCCGGTGAGGACGCAAAAATCGTTGCGGTTCCGCACGATAAACTGACCACCATTTACAGCAAAGTAAAAACCCTGAGCGACTTGCCGGAAGTGACCATCAAGCAAATCGAACATTTCTTTGAACATTACAAAGATCTGGAAAAAGGCAAGTGGGTAAAAGTAGCTGGCTGGGGTGATGTAGAAGAAGCGCGCGCCGAAATTTTAAAAGCCGCCGAAACCTACAAAGCAGGTAATAAATAAAAAATTAACGCATTTAAAATAGAAAGATCCGATAAAGCTGTATCAACCGCTTGATCAGGTGAGAGAGATCACAGGGGCCGGACCCGGCCCCTGTTCAAAGCGGCAACCAATGAAATGAACAGTTACGTCTACAATTGAGACGCGACTTCTACAAAGCAAACAAAAATAAGGCACGGAATAAGCCGACCATAATAAAACCAGCGGCAGTGAGTAACGCCAGCGACCTGACCATACACGAGAGGCAAGGCGTTGCCACAAACATAACAGCGAAAAACTCCAAGGTATTTAGCATGAATTCTGCCCCTGATATCACTGCTGCTCCACCCAAGGTAAAACATCCCCTGCTCTGGGTGCCCACCGGTTATTTTACGATGGCGCTCACTTACAACATGCTCACTGCGGCGGCGGTAGTGATGTTCAGCAACCTGGGTATGGATAACGGCGAAGCTGCTGCGTACGCCAGCGCACTCGGCCTTGCCTACACCGTCAAGCCCTTTTTTGCCGCCTTCCTTGAAATGTACAAAACCAAAAAGTTTTTTGTACTGCTCAGCCAGGTGTTATTAGGCGTTGGTTTTATCGGCGTATCCTTTGCGATGAATATGCCCAACTACGTAACGATCATGCTCGCGTTTTTCTGGGTTTTATCGTTTATCGGTTCTTCGCAAGACATCACCACTGATGGTGTATACGTCACGGCGCTGGATGCAAAATCCCAGGCCCTTTATTGCGGCTGGCAAAGCCTGAGCTGGAACCTCGGCAAACTCGCCATGATGAGCGTGATGGTGGTACTCAGCGGTGTGTTGCACGAGCATTATTTCAAACACGATCCACATGTTTCCGGACCGGAATGGATTCAATCCTGGCAGCTGGTCTTTGGTTTGCTCGGCATCATTATGTTGTTAATGGCGGTGTGGCATTGGCGGGTTATGCCCGATGGCGCGCGCGCAGAAAACACGCCAAAAAATCCCGGCGAAGCCATTTCAACATTGATGGATGCATTCATCACCTTTTTCCAAAAACAAGGCATCTGGCTGATGATTGGTTTTGCCTTGTTATTCCGCGTCAGCTTTGGTTTTTTAAATGCGCCCAGCATGCTGTTTATGAAAGACACGGTTGAAAACGGCGGACTGAATTTAACCAACCAGGAATTTGGTTTGATTTACGGCACCTTTGGTTTGGTTGCGTTATTAATCGGGTCATTGGTCGGCGGTGCCTATGTCGCCAAGAAAGGATTACAAAAAGCGTTGTTCCCGCTGTGCTGCTGCGTCAACATTCCCAACATTACGTTTTTGCTGCTGGCGTTCTACCAACCGGAAAGCGCCGTGCTCGTTAGCCTTGGTGTAATCATTGAGCAGTTCTTTTTCGGTATTGGGTCGGTCGGTTTTATGATTTACCTGATGCAACAATTGGCACCAGGTAAATACGCAACTACGCATTACGCATTCGGTACTGCCCTGATGGGCCTGTGTATGATGCTCACCGGAATGGTGAGTGGTCACCTGCAAGAAATGATGGGCTACACCGGGTATTTTGTTTTTGTAATGGCCGCGACAATTCCTTCATTTTTGATTTGCTGGTACGCACCTTTTCCTCACAAGCACGAATAACCAATTTCGGCAGCATAAAAAAACCGGCTTGCGCCGGTTTTTTTATTGCATTCAGTTCGCGCTAGCGTTGCGCTTGCTGATCAAAATTCCCCGAGTAGCGTTCGATCCATTCCATCGCCGCCTGTTCACTCGTTAATTGCCGCCCTTTCAACGCAAGGCGCTGGCGATAATCTTCGATCTGGCACACTTGCTCTACCATACGCGTACGGAAATACTCATCGTCACTGGTAAAGCGCACCCCGACTTCAAATTGTTTTTGTGCCTGTTCGCGTCGCCACACAATCACACCACGCCCATGGTAATCCGGCTTGATGACCGGAATTTCAAATTCCACGACCGTGCCTACTTTCACCGGCTGGTCCGTTATAAAACACAAGCCACCCGCACTTAAATTGCGTACCCGCACTGGCGCTGCATCCTCGTTACCGGCGCAAACCTGAATCGGAATAGATGTTGGATGACGGATATACGTGCGCATAGCCGGTTCCTCACAGGGGATTGGGGATTCAGTAAAAGTGTAATCCAGCATACCAATCGGAACGGAAGCATTTGCTATGAACAGGCAGACGGCTTAGAACAAAACCATCGCCGGTTAAAAAGTAAAACCAGTATGGCGATGCCGGATGCAGACCTGGATTGCGCAGTGGAAACCGAGCAACTAACCAGGAAAAATTATGATCAACCACCTCAAAATCAGCACAATATTTATCTTTAGTTTGCATTGCCATATGACCTGTGCGACTAATTTGACACGGAAAATTGGTCAATATAAAAGCCGCAATCGATAACAGCTTCGGCTTTATATACGTCGCCAGGGTTGTGATTCGCGATAAGCAAGGTAACGCCACAAATATTCCAGCGGCCCCAGATAAAAATAACGCAACCAGCAATGTGCCAATAAAATTTGCACCAACCAGAATATTACGGCAAATAATAACAATTGCGACAACGTGAATTGCGCAAATAATCCCGCACCAAAACCATAGAAAATAAAGGTGCACACTAATGTCTGCAAAATATAAAAACTCATCGCCATTTTGCCGACAGGAATTAACAATGCTCGCAATAAACTTAATGAAGCTGCATGGCAATATCGAAGCCCTGCAATAGCGTAACCAATAGCCATTAACATACTACCTAACAGGTGCATGGCCGCACCGGACATATAGACATAAGTTGCCGGAAAATCCTTTATCCATCCGATCAGCACGCTTACAACTACCAAACAAAAACCTGGCACCAACGTTAAACCTATCAACCAATTGCCCACCGGACGACTAATGCCAACTGAAAACCATCCTTGCCGCGCTATTACCATACCGATCAGCATCAACCCGAGGTTCGGCCAACCGGAAATAACAACCATCATTTGCAACCCGAAAAATTCCGCTGCACGCGCGGGAAATTGCTCGCGCCATGATTGCTGGTACAGCGCAATTTCCTCACTGATTTTCTCGGGCGTAGCGTAGGCAGCCCACTCTTTATGGAAACTTTCCGGCAGCGTTGCAAGCATCAACAACATTAAACTTTGTACACTAATTAATGCCGCGCCAATCACCAGCAATTGCCGTTGCCCAAGCCCGCGCCATTGCCATGCCACCCACCCCATCACTGCATAGGTAAATAAAATATCGCCACTCCACAATAAATATCCATGCAAACTCCCGATCACCGCCAGCCACCACAAGCGGCGCCCCTGCAATTCGGATCGCTCATGGCGCTGCGCAAAAAACTCCAGGCTCGCACCGAAGCACAGGCTCAGCAGCGCAATGCATTTGCCATCGACAAAAATCGCAAGGACATACCAGATAAATGTATCAAGTGGGGAAGGGTTATCCAGCTGCAATGGACTTGCGCGCATATCGCTCGGCAGTGCAAACGAATAGAGATTAATTAATAAAATTCCAAGTATGGCCGCACCGCGCAGTAGATCAAGCGACAGCGCTCGTTGTTGGGAGGGCGCAGGAGCAATCACCGAAAAATTGAAACCTCTAATATTTTTTCTGACATCGCTCGCAAAAAAATGTACGGCGATTGGTTTTACCTAAATAGGCTTTGGTGTAGGGAATATTGCACCGCGTACACATACGCTTGTTGTGTGCTAACCAATGCTCACGCAATACATAAGCTTTTTTCCACGCCAGGAATTCAAAACTGTATTCACGTGCCTGTTCAACCAGTGCGCGCAATTTGGGAGCCGGTAAATTCCCCACGGTAGATAATGGATGCACCCGGATACGAAACAATACTTCATTTTTTATAATATTGCCTACACCGGCAAAAATATCCTGATTTAGTAACGCATCACACACCAAAGTCTCCGGCTGGCTGCGCAATTTTTTGCGCGCAGCGGCAGCATCCCATTGATCGGACATAACATCGCTGCTCCAATCATAGAAATCATCCAGCTCACCTTCAACCAGCTTCACCGAACAGGCATAAAAATTTAATTCGCGCTCGCCCGCAAATTGCAAACTTAAACGAGGTACAACATTTTTACGCGAATCGATGGTATAGCTACCAAACATTAAAAAATGGATGCGGACAGCAAACCCGGCTAACTCGAGCAGAAAATGTTTTCCCCAGGTGCGCACGGATTTAATTTTGTGCCCCACCAGCCGCGCCTTATCAATTTTGCTGTTACCTTCTGCACGCAAAATCGTTTTGCCCGCAAAGTCAGCCGCCAACTCCTTCAAAATAACAAGTGATGGACCTTCGGGCATAACAACCCCCGCTCATATCAATGGGCTCCGATTATCAAAGCCTTCTTAGTACAGACCTATCGGCGGGGGAAAAATATCCACAAATAAAAAACCCGAAGTTCTTGCGAACTTCGGGTTTTATATATGGTGCCAGAGGCATCTTGGTAAGATTCAGCAAAGCCCAACAACTGCAAGACTTTCGCTGGTTTGATTTTTTGATGTACCCCGAAATGTACCCCAATTAATCGAAACTGCCCCCTAATTTTGATGTGTAGGCTACCACCACAACCCCCTATACGCGATCAGCTTTGGCGATTTAGTGCGAGGCAGTGCTCCGTGTGATTTAAATTGTCGGGAAGAACCTAAAGGGTGGGGGTGAACAGTTAACACAATACTTAACGAATTTTGTTAACGAGGAAAATTTTCTATGCATGAGGGAGGGGGCGGTCAGGGAACAGAGATGATGGAATTCTTTTTGGTACCCCCCCTACCAAAACTCCCGCTGATAAAAAGAGATTGGGGTGATCGGTCTAGCGTTCATAACTGCCTGAAGTTTCACCCCCCTACCCTGTGGCTTTTTCTATTTAATTATTGATGCGTGAAAGAAATACTGGGGGAACGGTCATCTCATATACCAGGTAAAACTTTTTTACTCCCCCCTATAACAGCACCAGCACCAGCACCAGCACCAGCACCAGCACCAGCACCAGCAC
>JAGKWO010000007.1:0-138783 GCA_021151835.1 Gammaproteobacteria bacterium | reverse complement strand
CCAGCACCAGCACCAGCACCAGCACCAGCACCAGCACCAGCACCAGCACCAGCACCAGCACCAGCACCAGCACCAGCACCAGCAAAAAGGCTAACCCGTATAAACCTGAAAGCAACAACCCGCGCGCCAATACCGTGGAACATAGCGCGCTAATAGCACCAGATTAAGGGGTGTGGGGAGGGTCATACATAGGGACAGATACCAGCTACCTGCTTTTTTGAGTGGGGAACGCGGGGAAAGTGGGGAACGATTTTTAACTGATTGATTTAATTAATATTAAGTTGTTAAAAGTTCCCCAAACACCGTGCCCCACTGGTTTACCAAAGTGGGGACTACAGCCTAATAAAGACCATTTGCGAACTATTATTTAGGGATATCACCAAACACGGACACTCACCCCAACGCTACATAACCATTGGTGAAGCCGTGGAACATAAAGCAAAACGCTTTACCGCTGTACGCTCTAGGCGTACACTCTGCCAATGTATACGATTATCGAAACACCAACCTTCCAGAAGTATGCAGCCGACATTTGGCAAGACGACGAACGGGAAGCCTTCATTGCATGGATAGCGGAAAACCCGCTGGCCGGTGACGTTATTCCAGGTACACACGGATTGCGCAAAATACGCTGGTCACGATCCGGAATGGGTAAGCGTGGCGGAACACGGGTGATTTACTACAACATGCTGGATGACGGACACATCTGGTTGTTAATCGCATACACCAAAGCCAAGTACGACAACTTGCCGACAGAGTTTTTAAATCAGTTAAGAGAGGCCATTGATCATGGATAAAGAATTAGCCCAGTTTCAGGCTGACCTGCTTCAATCCGTGAAGGAAATGAAAGCAGGCAAAGCAGCCCGTGTTACCCAGGTACAAGTGCCTACCGCTGTAGAAGCACGCAACAAGGTAGGACTTTCCCAATCTGCATTTGCAGAACTATTGGGGGTGAGCAAACGCACCTTGCAAGAGTGGGAACAAGGCCGCAAGCAGCCATCAGGCGCCGCCAAAACACTGCTGCAAATAGCCCTGAACCATCCCGAGACTTTACGCGAATTGCGCCCGGCTTAATCAATCCGGGCTTTACTCTACACCCACCGCAAAAACACCATCCACACCCTCCAATCGAACCCTACCGGTATCAGCAAACGCCTTTGATATGGCTTGCAAAGTGCCTACCTGCGCGCTCTCCAAAACACCATCATAAAATTCAATTCGCTTAATAGTGGTGATACTTACCAAGGATATCCATCCACCAGGTAAAAGCACTGGCAACACTGGTCCGCGTGCGTAAAACCAATCTGAAAATATTTCATTAAGGAGGCGCTAGCAATGCAAGCAATTAAACACATCAGCGAATGCCTACCATCAGCAGGTTATGACGCAAAAGAACAGCGTTTGGTGCACAAGGCAATTGAACTATTAAAATCCAAACTCAAAAAAGAAGGGGCATGTATAACCTGCATTGAAACTGCCAGTGCAGAAGCAAGACTATTTATTAATATGGCTTTGGCAGATAAAGAGCGTGAAGTTTTTCTGGTGATGTTTTTGGATAACCAAAACCGAATTATTGAAAGCGCCGAACTCTTTCAAGGCACTATCGACAGCGCAGCCATATACCCGCGCGAAGTTGTTAAAGCAGCGCTTTCGATGAATGCAGCAGCAGTAAATGGCTTACCTGATTGCAACCATCGATAAGCACAATCACATCCCGCTTTTTGCTGGCGATCCAAAAAAATATTTGATTGGCGTAAGCAATGAACTAATTCACTAACAGTGGCACAGATATACGGCCTACATATTTCCTCATCACAGATAGGGGTGTTGAAAAGCGGCAGGCTATGCGACATGACTTACACCTCCAAGATCACGATAAATCAGCCCGCCGCCACGCACCGCATAGCGATAAGCGGCGGTAATTGTTTCAGGCGATAATTGCGCAAACTCGCGAGCACTGTGACTAATCACCAGCACCAAGGAACCATCCGGCCACTCCAATAAATGCGCGCCGCAATCGTATGCGGTGGCGTTATTGATGAAGCTGACGAGACGTTTAAACATGGAGTTGTGTGCGTTGGCACCACGGGACAAAAGATCATCCAAGGTGATGCAGGTGCAGCGCTCAATCATTTGATTTGGAGTGTATTGGGGGTGAGTACGGGAGGTCATTTAAGCAGCCTCTGGTGGTGTGGTGCTATCGCCAAGGGCGGCTAATTGCTCGCAGAATGTGTGAATGTCTGAACGCTTCCAGACAGTAACACCAGGTGATAGCTTGATCGGTTGGGGGACAAGAATGCCTTGGACGATTTTTTGCTGCGACCAAAGCCAAAAGGTTGACTTAGACACACCGAGAAGGGCGGCGCATTGTTGGGCGCGGTAAAAGCCTACGGCTGGGAGTGATACGAGGTTTTCAGGTGTGGCGGATTGGTTTTGCATTTTATGGCTCCTATGTATTCAACGGATACAGGAGCAATTTATAAAGCTTGATAAACTCAATAAAAATAGATAGAAATTTTTACTATTTTTCTTACTATTTTTTTGATCTAATTTTTTCTATTGACTTTTACTTACCCTTATTGTGCACACTTCGCGCTTTAATACTTACTTGACCAATAAATTCTCTATCTGTCACTTTTTTCAAAAATGGCTTCACAGTCTGTGAAAAATAAGTCTGAGCATCTACGCGGTCAGGGAAAAGCACAGATGCAATATTAGCATCTGTAATCTTTGCTCGATTTACTCCAAGCCAAATTTGAATATCGAGGCATTCTATAATCTTATATGTCTTGAGTTTATCGATATCCACACTGGAAAATTTCCCATTGAAATTGCTAACCATAGTGTCATTCGAGCTTTTCATCGCAGCCCTGTACCTTGGCAAGAATTTCTTTAATTCATCTAAGATCACATCATCCGGGGCATCAAGCATTATCATCAATGTTGCGAACGGTAGGTATTTTTGATTCATGAGAAAATCAATAGGGTAAACATCATGATCATCAACCAGCGACTTACGGCCAGCTAACTCATCGCTTAACCACGCGGCATCGGCAACACTAACAGGCCTAACATTTTGGACAACATGCTCAGCATCCCAAAACGCCGTGTAATCACCATATGAGAAAGAATTGTCAGAATCACCGATCTCAGATGTTTTAATCTCGCCATTTACAATCGAATCATAAAGGGGCGCCCGATACCCCGCCTCATGAAAAATCTCGCTGTTTACCGCATTACGAATTGTCAGACGCTGGCTCAATATATCCGCCCATTCATACGGTGCCATGGATTTAAATGCAGCTTGATAATTTTCATGCTTAAACCATACAAGATCAGAGACTACCGCCTGCTTTAATTCCATTGTCCTCACCTCAATCGCGCAACGGGCATTTTTCATTCGAATGCTTATCATTATTGGAGCCTCGCACGTTGCCACAAAGCCGCCAATTGTTCCCCACATTCCCCACTCTTAAAAAAGTAAGTGGGGAACGATAAACACTCATAAAACTATCTATAACTCTTTGAATTTCTTACGTGAGAGAGCAACCGTTCCCCAGTGTCCCCACGTTCCCAACTGCAAAATCGCCGTAGCCGAAACGTTTTAGCTCGCTTTACCGAAATTCGCGGTGATCACGTTAGGCGATTGGGCTTGCAGGCGCAGGGCATCAAGGTAATCAGCCCAGCGCTGCATCATCTCTTTGCGTTGTGGTAAGTGGGTTGTGCGGTTATAAGCACGGCCCAATGCATCACGCACGGCGTGTGCGAGTTGGTGCTCAATCCATTCCACACGGAAGCCCAGCACCTCATCCAAAATCGTGCGAGCGGTGGAGCGAAAACCGTGGGCGCAGTGGGTTTTATTGGTGTCGTATCCCATGATCTGCAAAGCCTTGTTGATAGTGCCGGCACTGGTATGGCCACCTTGCCTGCGCTCACTTGGGAATACATAAACACCATGGCCAGTTAACGGCTGCAATTCCCGCAAAACGCCCAGTGCTTGTTTGCTGAGTGGTACTGTGTGGGGTATTCCATCCGGGCAAGTGGTTTTCTTGATGGTTTTTGGTGGAATGTATCGCCATTCACCCAAATCAAAATCGATATCTTCCCAACGCATGGCAATCATTTCACCTGGTCGTTGGAATAACAGCGGGCATAGCGCGAGCAATGCACGAACGATATAACTGCCGTTGTAGTTTTCGATTTTTACCAGCATGCGGCCCAGCTCCATAGGTTCGGTAATAGCGGGCCGGTGATTTGCCAGCTTGGGAGCCAGAGCGCCTTTTAAATCCTGCACCGGGTCATTGCTGGTACGTTGAGTGACGCGGGCATAGCGGAATATTTGTGATAACACTTGGCGAGCATTGTGGGCTGTGTCTTTGGCTCCACGGTTTTCAATCCGCTGCAAGCCTTCCAACAAATCCCGTGAAGTAAGTTCATCTATTTGGCGCGCGCCCATCCACGGGAATAAATCATTTTCCAGCAGGACAAGGCGCTTTTTCGCGGTAGCCGGTGCCCACGTAGGTAATTGTTTGTCGTACCACTCGCGAGCGATCACCGCAAAACTATTCACGCCTTGTTGCACGGCTTTGGCTGCGCGTTTTGTATCGTTGGGGTCAACGCCTTTAGCAACTTGCGAGCGGGCTGCATCGCGTAATTCGCGCGCATCTTTGAGAGAGATATCAGGATATACACCCAAGGCGAGCAATTTCTCTTTGCCGTCCTTCATGTATTTAAGTCGCCAGTATTTGGAACCGTTGGCTTTTACCAACACGAACAGGCCGCGCTCATCGTAGAGCTTGTAATCCTTCTCGGCTGGTTTCGCGTTTTTTACTTTGGTATCAGTCAAGGCCACTTGAGCACCCCATTTGTTCAATTGGGGTACATCACAACTGGGGTATCTCATGTACCCCAAAAAATAGTCGGATTCGTTCGGATTTAATCGGACGCAAAGGGACGGAGTATAAACAAAAAACCCCGCAGTTACGCGGGGTTTCAGACGATATAGGACTATATCGGATTTGAAGATGGTGCCCAGAGGCGGAATCGAACCACCGACACGAGGATTTTCAATCCACTGCTCTACCGACTGAGCTATCTGGGCGTGTCGTTGCAGGGTTGCTGCAAGAGGCGCGTATTAAACCTGCTTGGGTTTTGCGAGTCAATACTGGCCAGCAAAAAAAATCGAGTTTTATCAATGGGTAACTGAATTTCGCGCAGACTGATTATTTATTATCCGGCCCTGGCGGTGGGACATAACCGTCGGCTTGATCGTAGCTTTCGCCGGAGAGGAATTTGGTCATTTGTTCGGTGAGGTAAACCTTGGTGCCTATGTCCATAACATTGAGACGCTTTTCATTGATCAGCATCGTTTGATGGGCCATCCATTCTTGCCAAGCCTTCCTGGAAACATTGCTGTAAATGTCCTGACCTTTGGCGCCGGGGTAAGGTGGCACATCCAACCCTTCAAGCTCTTGTTTGTATTTACGGCAAAAAACCATTCTGGACATGGAATAACTCACTTGGATGGAATAACTCAATAAGGAACCAATCAGGGTTTAGCCCTGGATTTGGCTTTCTGACTAGCTGTAACTGCTGTTCGCGGGTCCAGTTGCGCCAGTTTTTCCAGCAGCTTTTTAACCGGAGCGGCCAAACCCAACGCATCAGGCTGGTGCGGATTGTACCAGTGTGTGGCGGCTTCACCGATAGCTTGCGGGGTTTTCGCCAATTGGATCAGTACCGGCGTGATATCCAGGTGATAGTGGCTAAAAGTATGGCGATAGCTATCCCATACTTCGTGGCCGCTCACCGCACCAAAACAATCCGCTGCATGTTCACGGGCATCGGCATCTATCGCCAATTCCGGGAAGCTCCAGAGCCCGCCCCATATTCCCTGTGCCGGGCGTTGTTGCAGCAAGAAATCGCCCGCCGGGTTACGCAGCATCAATAACTGCACGGCTTTTTCCGGCAAAGCTTTTTTCGGTTTCTTGCCCGGATAATCCTGCGGATTACCTTGCGCATACGCAGTACAACCCTCGCGCAATGGGCATATCTCACACTTCGGTTTGCTGCGTGTGCACAGGGTTGCCCCCATATCCATCATCGCCTGGGTGTAATGGTTGGCGCGGCTCCGGGGAGTGTATTCCTCGGCGATTTCCCACAAGCGGCTTACTACATCTGCCTGGCCGGGCCAACCTTCTACTGCGTGATAGCGTGATAGCACGCGTTTGACGTTGCCATCCAGGATCGCCGCCCGTTTTTGATAGGCAATGCTCGCGATGGCACCCGCTGTTGACCGGCCAATACCGGGCAGCTCCGCCAGCTCAGCTACTGTTGCCGGAAATTCGCCATCGTAATTTTTCACTACCATTTGTGCACATTTATGCAGGTTGCGTGCACGCGCGTAATAACCCAGGCCAGTCCATAAATGCAGGACTTCATCGACAGGCGCCGCCGCGAGGGATTTCACCGTAGGAAAACGTGCGATAAAACGCTCGAAATAAGGGATCACCGTAGTGACCTGGGTTTGCTGCAACATAATTTCCGACAGCCAGACGCGATAGGCGTTGATGTCCTGCTGCCAGGGCAAATGTTTACGCCCGTGTTTATCAAACCATTTCAATACGCGCGCAGAAAAGGATGTGCTCATAAAGGATGAAACTAGTAGCAAAGGAGATGGGCGCGAATTCTAGCGGTAAATTCGCGCCCTGCCCATCACAGCAACCAATTTGCTATTGAGGGGTTTCCGGGGCCGGTGCGGTTTCAGTGGCTGGCGCCGACGATACAGTGGCCTCGGGAGCTGTTACCGCCGCCGAGGAAGCTGCGCCGCGATTAAGCCGCTGTTGCAACTTATCAATCAGCTGTTGTTTTTTATCTTCAATTTTTTGTTTTGCTTCTTGCTTCCTGTCATCCAGTTTTTGTTCCAGCTCCTGTTTTTTTGCATCAAATTTTGCGCCGTGTTTTTCCTTGAGTTTATACACAGCGAAATCCTTGGTTAATTGCACCAGCATATCTTTATCCGGGCGGCAATCGTGCAACGGATTGATTTCATCCAGCGAACCTTTACAGCGCAATAATTCCAAACCACGTTCCAGCCAATAATAACTGCCGACACTACAACCATTTGCGCTGGTAGTAACCGCCACCTGGTCAGCAGTCACGGTATCTGTTTTAGCTTTGATTAATTTAAGGGGAAGAAAAATATCGTATTCGTCACTGGCCAGATTAATTTTCCCGGTTGAACCCAATTGCAATTTTTCCACACCGGCTTTAAAGGTATCGATAGTAATAATTTGATCGCGCCATTTAACACTGCCGGATAATTCTGTTAACTCGGTGTATTCATTCCAGGCTTGCACAGGATCATCGGCTTTATTAACAAGGTTGACCAATTTACAGAATTGTTGTTCCAGGTTGATGGGCGATACCCGCACTTGTGCGCCGGAAAAATTAGCATTAGCGCGCAAGGACTTAAATAATGCGTTAGTGGAATTACCCTGGCTGCTACCAAGTGCGCGCGCTTGTATCGCGCCTTGCAAACCAAATTTCGAATCCATTTCCATTGCTTTTAACAACGGCGCCAATTCAAGACCTTCAACACCCGCATCAAATTGCAACTGCCCTTGCTGTCCGCGCGCATCCAATTGGCCTTTTGTGGCAATTTTTCCGCTAAACGCCACTGCATTTAAACTTTGCTCAATCATGCCATTTTTGGCCAGTAATTTTGCCTCGACATTTTCGAGCGGGATTTTGTTGACGATTAATTTTTTCAATGCAAGCTTGATGTTGAGATTCAACGAGCGCAAAGCGTCCATCGGTAACGATGTATCTGCCGCCGGTGCGGATACAGCTGGCGCTGCCGCTGTGCCCTGCTGTGCGTCAGCCTGGCTGGGTGGAGGCAAATAATCGTCTGCATTCAGGGTATCGCCACTGAGCGATAACCTGATCGCACCGGTGCTGAATTTGGTAATTCCCGCACTGCCGTTTAATGCCGTTTCATCCAGCACCAATTGCAGGTTTTCCAGTTTTACTTTTTCAGTATCGCCGACAACTGTGCTCGAAAACCTGAATTTCCCCAGCGCCTCTTTTTTGGCAGTTTCCAGTTTGATGTCGAAGGCTTCAAGCAATTGCCGCAGATTGGTGTCCTTAAGCGCGATTTCACCTTTATAAGCGGGGGCGTCTTGCAAATCGGTAACCGCAATTGCATAGGTTAAGGCAAGGGATGCTTTTTCCTTTGCAGCAATATCCAATTGCAATTGGCCATCAGTGAGGCCCAGGGTATCAAAAGAATTATCAACACTGAGTTGGGTAGTTAGTTTGCCAGTCAGGGTTAACTTTTCTGAATTGGCCTGTGTTTGTTCAAGGACGAATCCCAAATCCACCGCAAAGGGTTCCGTACGGGTATTGACACCGCTCATAGTAAGGTTGATGTCGCGCAACTTAAGCGCGGAACCCGATTGGGCATCGGTGTAAGAAAGAGTGGAATTGGTAAGGCTTATATGCTGGATATCCAATGCCAGATTGGATTCCGTATCAGCAGGCGGTGCAGTCGTTGTCGCAGGTTTGCTAAAAGCTTCCCAATTACCCTTTCCTGATTCATCCACACGCAGATTCAAACCAAGCCCATCAACCGCAATATGATCAACCTGGAAATTGCCGCTGAACAATGGAATAAGCTTCAATAGCAGGCTCGCTTGCTTAAGCTCGGCAATTGCCTGCTGCGGTTCAGCGAGCGGGGCAACATGCACATCATTCACCGCTACCCCCAGGCTAGGCCAGAGGTCCCAGCCCAAATCACCTTTAATTTGCAGGGCAACACCCTGGTCTTTAGCGATAGCTTCAATGCGCGGTTTGAAACGGTTGGGGTCGACCAGGAAAACCAGGGCCAGGATTGCCAGAACGATCAGGAAAACAATCACCGCCAGGCTTTTAAGCAAAATCTTCATAACAACTTCCTCTGTGCAGCATTCTCTCGTTAGAGCGGAGTCTAGGGCCAAAGTGCCGCACCGGCCAACCAAAAACCGATACATCTCACAAAACAACGATCATAAATTGTTGAACGTACGGCGTTTTTATCGGAGCGGAGAAGCCAATCAGCAAGCATTACGCTCGCTAAACAAGTGCTACATTTTGCTGGGAAATAAAGAGGGCGGCCGTGCGGATTATTCCGCAAGGCGCAGTTTGCTGATATCAGGCGCGACCGGTTTTACATCGAGTTTTAATTGGCCGAGATCGCTGCCGGTTGGTGCCAGACTGAAATCGCTGTTGGCAACAGCTACCGGCACTACGACCGGACGCTCATCCTGCGTCAGGAGGTCGCTTCCCACCGCGGCAATCTCCCAATCTTCCAACTCAATTTCGACTAATGGCAATTCCAGTTTTTCATCGGCACTCATTAAATCCTCACCAACGGCCGCCAATCCCAAATCAGGTGCGATAACCACAGCATTAATCTCATGGCTGGTTTCAGCGCTATCGACCAAATTGCCTTCTGCGGGACGCAAGCTCAAACCACTGGTATCGATTGGGGCTACCGGTTGCGACGTGACCTGAGCTACCGGAGATAAATAAGAACCTACCGGTGCAAGCGTCCAGCGGCTGGATTCCGGTTCTTTAGGGCGAGCGGGGCGCGTAGCAACCGGGGCATTAGCGGGGCTTTTATCGCTGGCGCAGATTTCCACCATCGCACCGGACTTTAACAATACATCGCGGTATTTATTGGCAGTTGCCTCATCCAGGTTGCGCTTGAGTGGAACCGGGCGCCCGGTAAACAGGCTATCGATCTTGGCCGCATCCGCTTTAAAAAGCTGTTGCAGCTTAAGCTTGACGTCGGCCAACTGGTGGCCAAAGACGATATCGCCGCGGAAGATAATGTCGAAGTCGGAATTGCTCATGGAGTTGACCGTTGATCATCGGGATTGGCTTGATAATAGCACTCCTTGACGATAATTCAGGGTTTCACTGCTACCCGGCAATCAATCGCGATAAACAGCGCACAGAATGTAACCAATCAGTCTTTGGTATTTCCAAAAATCACTTCCATACTTCAGTGGTTTACTTCCGAGGGAGTGTGTCTATGTTGCCATTTATCGAAAAGAAACTGCAGGACAATCGCCTGGTCGTTGAGGGCGCGCTCAGCCAACATGGCAATGCGCGCTTGAAAGTAGAACAGGATATTGCGTTCCTGACTGATCGCATTACCGCCATGAAAGCGCACCCGCGCCCCAACACCATGTTGATTGAGCACTACCAATCCATGCTCAAAAGCCGTGAATCGGTGTTGAAGTGGTTGCTGGATGGCTGCGACGATGAGACCAGCAGCTTGCCCGGTCAACGCAGCGCCTGATCGGATTAACAATCATCGCCCTCAGTAAGATGATGATCCATATCCAGCGCCGGTGACTCCCCCTTGGGCCTGCCAACGAGCTTGGCAGGCACGCCGGCGACTGTTGTGTGTGGCGCAACCGACTCCAGCACCACACTCCCCGCCCCGATTTTTGCTCCCTCGCCCACTTCAATATTACCCAGAATCTTTGCGCCTACACCAATCAACACACCGCGGCGGATTTTGGGGTGACGATCCGTTTTTATGCAGCCACTGCCACCCAGCGTTACGCTGTGCAGCATGGAGACATCATCTTCAATTACCGCAGTCTCACCAATCACTACCCCGGTTGCGTGATCAATCATAATGCCTTTGCCAATGCGTGCGCCCGGATGGATATCCACATCAAATGCCTGCGAAATTTGATTCTGGAAATAAAGCGCCAATGCGTTGCGACCCTGACTCCATAACCAATGCGAAATACGCCAGGATTGAAGCGCGTGATAGCCTTTAAAAAACAGGAACGGCATAAAAAATAATTTACAGGCCGGATCGCGCTCGCGATGCGCACGAATATCAGCGCGCATCGCTGCTTCAATACTGGCATCCGCTTTCATCGCCTCGTCAAATACTTCGCGCAACATCATTGCCGGCAGCGCCTGGCTATCCAGTTTATTGGCAAGGTGAAAAGAAATCGCCGCCGCAAATGAATGGTGGTTCAAAATACTGGCGTGATAAAAACTGGCCAGCACCGGTTCACTAGCACTGGCTTGTTGCGCTTCTGCACGAATTTCCTGCCATACATCTACGTGGGCAAAATTTTGAAGGGCGGTTTGCATAGTGTTAATTGTTCACAGTGCCTGTTTTCAGAATTAGTGGAATCAATTCATCCATTGAGAAAAATACTTCAGCACCCAATGCGCGCATTTCCGGCAATAAAATATTATCGCTGCCATTCGCATTAGGCGGGCAATAACCGAGTGGGCGCATACCCGCCGCAATTGCCGCCTGAATACCGGTGAGCGAATCCTCCACCACTATGGCTGTTGCCGGTTCTACATTCAATGTTTTTGCGGCATACAAAAACAAATCGGGTGCAGGTTTTCCGCGCGTTACATCTTCAAAACTAAATATACGCCCCTGTACATAAGGCATGATATTGGTCTTGGCGAGCGTCATTCGCATTTTTTCGTGCTTGCCGTTGGATGCCACACAAAAGGGGATTTCATTATCGCGCAAGTAATCCAGCACTGGCATTATTCCGGCTATCGGCTCCAGTTGCTGTTCGCAAACCACCAGGGTTTGCGATTGCACATGCCGCCAGAACTGCGCACCTTGTTCTGTTCTTTCTGCATCAGTCAGGGATTTCCAGGATTCCTGAACTGACAATTCTTCCGTAATCATACGGATACAATCAGCAACCGATTTGCCGCGATAGGTTTCCAAAAAATATGCTGCACTTATTTCTATACCAATTTCTTTCAAACAATCACTGGTGACTTGCGCAGAAATAATTTCACTATCAACCAACACACCATCACAATCAAAAATCACTAACATATTTACCTCTGCGTTACATCAATTTAGCAATCATAAAATTATGCGCGGGCTGGATATGCCACTTTCAACAGCAATACAAACCCGACGACTAAAAATACAATGAGCGCCACCATTCCCCAGCGGGCGGAATCGGTCAGCGTGGTAATTGTTGCCACGGATATAGGCGCGAGAAAAGAAGTTGCACGTCCGGCGAGCGCATAAATACCGAAATATTTTCCTGCTTCATCCACCTCAACACTGCGTGCCATATAAGAGCGGGACGAGGCTTGCACCGGGCCAAAAGCCATACCAATTAATAATCCAAAAGCGATATACGCTTTTTCCGCGGCGGTAGCAAATAACCCCCCACTATCTTGCGTCGATAATGGAATTGCACCAAACAAGGTATAACCCGGACCAGTGGAAATAATACCGATCGTTGCCACAATCAAACATAACAAACTCAATTGCACCACTTTTTTAGAGCCCAAACGAGCATCCAACCGACCGGCGTAAGCGCAACCACCAATGGCAACCACCAGCAATAAAATTCCATATACACCCATTTCGATGGTTTGCCAGGCAAACATTCCCGCTGCAAAAGTTCCACCCAGAGCAAGCAAGCCATTAACACCGTCCTGGTAAATCATGCGCGCGATTAAAAAGCGCAATAAATGGCGGCGCTGCTTTAATTCGCGCAAGGTATTTTTTAAATCACGCATACTATTATTGATCGCCTGTAACAACGGCGCCCCCTTTCCTGCATCCGGGGTGAATAAAAACATCGGCAGGATAAACAGTGCGTACCAAAGTGCAGCATAGGGGCCAGTAATGCGTGCATCCTCGCCTTGATTTGCATCCAGCCCAAACAACGGGGTTATTCCCGCTAGCGTTTTACCCGTTTGTGGATTACCCGCAAGCAGCAAAAGCACACTGAATAAAACCACCAGCCCACCAGCGTAACCCAACCCCCAGGCCAGATTGGAGATGCGCCCGATATCTTGCGCAGGAATCAAACGCGGCATCATTGAATCGTTAAACACGATGGAAAATTCCGCGGCGACCATCGCGGCAATTATGCATAACATTGGCAACCATAGCGGCGAACCGGGTGCCGCCTGCCATAACAGCACGAGCGCAGTAATTTTAATGAGCGCAAAAAATGCAATCCAGGGTTTGCGTTTTCCGGTTTCATCCGCAATCGCACCTAATAACGGCGATAAAATGGCAATCAAAATGCCTGCAATAGTGATCGTATATCCCCAGGCTGCCTGCCCGGCAACGGGATCACCTGCCAGCCGCGACACAAAATAAGGGCCAAAAATAAACGTGATAATGACAGTAAAAAATGGCTGGGCGGCCCAATCAAATAACATCCATGCACGAATGCCTGTTTTCGATACCGCAGTAGTAGTTGTATTCAAAATAATTTATTCCGATTGAGAAATTAATCGACACGAATATAGCGCTGAAAAATTTCATCCAGGTTTTCCAGTACCGTGTCTTTAAGCTCCAGCGGCGCCAGCTCAAGTTGCGCACGCAAGAGATCCAGCGTAAAAAGTTGCGCGTAATTTTTTGCCAGTGGCGCATAACTTAAATGCCAGGGCTCTGGTGCTATACCGCCATGGTCTTCAGCGTACGGGCGATAGAACTGACTATTAAATTGCTGCAACTCAACCGCCAGCCAGCGATGAAATTCGGCAAAAGGACCACCGGTTTCGGTTTCGGCAACTGTCAGCTGTACCTGATATTCCGGATCGATGTGTGAAGCGCCATACACATCGAAATCACTACCCCAATGATGGCGGGAGGCGCCTGGTAACGCCGACCAACGCAAAATCGCAAACACTTTTTCGCGTTCATCCAAACGATGCATCTCTACTGGCAGGCCGGCAGAGTCCAATACCGGACGAAGACCGAGCGCCTTGTTATTCCAGATCAATAATTGCCGCTCAAAACTACGAAAACTGCTCGCAATTCGCAAATCGAAATCAAATTTTGCGGCGCGCGCGCGCAAATCCAAAACTGCTGCTAGAGTTGCTGGATGAAGCCGGCTGTTCAACTCCGGAGAGTACGCCAGAAAATTTTCATCGAGTCCAAGTAATTGGCGTTGTATCGGGTCAAGCACCTGATTTCTCCGGCGAACTGGATTCATGAATAAAAACAATCGCTACAACATACGCCAGCAGGCAAAATAATTTTCCACCGCTGATCTTAAGTTTCAGCTCTTTCAGTCGAAAGGGATTGCACAAGAGAAGCAAGTATGTAAGATAAGCCTGCGCTGTTAACGGGAATTTTAAACACAACATCCGATAATAATAAATGGAGATTGCATTGTATGACTGCCTGTCATAGTGAGTTATTGCAATTAAAGAACCTTGGAATGGCATCGGTAAATATCCTGCGTGCAATAGGGATTAACACCCACGCCGACCTCAAACGAATGGGCGCTGTCGAAGCTTATCGTCGTATCAGGGCTCGCGATATCAACGTTTCCAAAGTCATGCTTTATGCTCTGCAGGGAGCGTTAATGGATGTCCATTGGAACGACCTTCCTTCTGATTTGAAAGCCCGGCTTGTCTTTGAAGCGGAACTACCCGAAAGCGGTGGCGGTTTTACCCAGGCCACGGCCTGAGTTTGCTAAAAACGGCACAAGGGTCACAGACTGAAGCGGGAAATACAAATTTTCCGGTGACACAGGCTACACTAAAAAACGTATTGTTTACGCTATTTAGTGACTTGAGGCCTTATGCACTTCCCTATTAAGCAGTCTGAATTGATGTCTGACTTGGCCGCCAAATTGCGCGGCCTTAGTGACCTTTTATGTGCACTGGTTGAACCCGCGGATGATCCATTTGTTGTCAACGCCAGCAATGACCTATTTGCGGATATAACCCCGACACGGCTGCTGCGCGTTATCGAAGGCCAGGTAGATTATTACTTGAATGGCAAATTAGTAATGCATTTCACCGAGGGCGACCTGCTTGGCCTGCCGCGCTCCCTTAACCTTCCCCAAGGCCAATTCTCCTGTAAAGCCCCGGTTACGTTTGTAGCTTATGAGCGCGATGCACTGGTAACTGCGGTCAATACCGACCTGAAAAGCCAACGCAATTGGGCGTATTACCTGCTTTGCACACTGAGCCTCTACGAACAGGCATTTACCCAGGAATTGCGTAGCGAGTTCCAGCCTTCGGCGGGCTTTATGCACTATCGCGCGGGAGAAACGATTATTCAGCAAGGCGATGCCGCACATAAGGTTTACACCTTGCTGGAAGGGTCGGCTGACGCAGTGTGTGACGGAATTAAGGTCGGGGAAATCAATGCTAATGAAATCTTCGGCGCCCTGGCTGTTTTCACTCGCCAACCCCGTATCGCATCTGTGATTGCAAGCAGTGATTGCACTGTTTTAGCGGTGCGGAAAGAAGAATTTATTACATTAATTGAACATCAACCACAGATCTGCCTTGGCCTCATCGAGGAGATGGCTGCCAAAATTAATCAATTAAACACCCAGTTATTGCAGCTAAAGACATCCAAAACATCATAAATAAGAATAATTCTCAAAAAAGAATTGACTTATAGGTGAGAAAGATTATTATTAACTCACTGCTGTATGGCATCTCCCGCACAGCAGTTGAGTAGAATCCTTAATCGCCCTGCAAGTCGATTAGCGAGTTTACTCACCCCCTGGGGCTTTCCTCTCCGAAGGTCTCTCGGCTAACACGGTTGCTTGGGCCGCCCTTGAGGCGGCCATTTTTATTGCCGGGTTTTCCTTTCTTAACACCGTTTACGGTTGAAATTTTTACGCCTCGTACACATATACTCCCGCGATGCTGCGTATTAAGCAGCGAATCTTATATAACCCATGGGAGATAATATCGTGTTACGCATAGGCCTGTTTTTACTCACTAACCTTGCTGTAATGCTGGTGGCAGGTGTAGTTTTAAGCTTGCTGGGTGTTGGTAATTACCGCACCGCAGGCGGCCTGGATTTGCAAAACCTGCTGATTTTCTGTGCCGTTTTCGGCTTTGTCGGCTCTTTTATTTCCCTGTTTTTGTCCAAGTGGATGGCCAAAAAAACCATGGGCGTGCAGTTGATCGAACAACCGCGCAACGCCGATGAACAATGGCTGGTAGATACTGTTGTTGAGCTGTCCCAGAAAGCCGGTATTAAAACCCCGGAAATCGGTGTTTTCGCTGCCCAGGAATCCAATGCATTTGCCACAGGCTGGAACCGCAATGCCGCGTTGGTGGCGGTGAGCCTTGGCTTGCTACAACGGTTTGAGCGCGATGAAGTGAAAGCCGTGCTGGCCCATGAAATCGGTCACGTTGCCAATGGCGATATGATTACCCTGAGCCTGATCCAGGGCGTAGTAAACACCTTTGTAATGTTCTTCGCGCGTATTATCGGCGACCTGGTGGACCGCGTTGTATTTAAAAATGAAGATGGCCGTGGCTTTGCCTTCATGATTACCACTTTCATCGCAGAAATCGTGTTAGGTATCCTTGCATCCATGATCGTAGCGGCGTTCTCCCGCTATCGCGAATATCGGGCCGATGAAGCCGGTGCAACCCTGGCAGACCGCGGTGCCATGATCCGCGCTTTGCAGCGTTTGCAGGCTGAAACCAATGCCGGAGCGGAAAGCCCATTGCCAACCAGCATGCGTGCTTTCGGTATCAGCGGTGGCGTGCGTAATCTGTTTGCAAGCCATCCCCCCCTGGAAGCGCGTATTCAAGCGTTACGTGACGCTGCTTAATCCTTGCTGGAGACCGTCCCCATGAAACTCTGGCGCTGGCTTGTACTCAGTGTCCTGACCGGCGCCAGCGCCATGAGCGCGACCGTTCAGGCATTTTCTACCGATGACGAAAAGAACAGCATGGAAGTGTTTGAGGTTTCGCGCCCCAGTGTAGTGTTCGTCACCAACCAACAACTCGCCCGTGATCCCTACTCATTCGATCTGGTTACTATGCCCCGTGGCTCGGGAACCGGATTTGTATGGGATGATAAAGGCTACATAGTGACCAATTTCCATGTAGTAGAGGGCGCGCGCAAAATCACTATCACCCTTCAAGACCAGTCCAATTGGCCGGCAACCGTGGTGGGGCTTGCCCCGGAACGCGATATCGCCGTGCTTAAAATCGATGCTCCGGCGGCCAAGCTCAAAGCTTTGCCGCTGGGGGATTCGGGCGATTTGCGTGTGGGCCGCAAAGTATTGGCAATTGGCAACCCGTTTGGTTTGGATGCAACCCTCACTACCGGCGTAGTCAGTGCACTGGGGCGGGAAATTGAATCGCCCAACCAGCGCAAGATCACCAATGTTATCCAGACTGATGCAGCCATTAACCCCGGCAACTCCGGTGGCCCATTGCTCAACTCCGAGGGGAAATTGATTGGTGTTAACACCATGATCTACAGCCCGAGCGGCGCCAGCGCCGGGATTGGCTTTGCAATTCCGGTTAATACCGTAAAAGAAGTGGTACCCGAGCTGATTGCCCACGGGCGAATTGTTCGCCCGGTGCTGGGTATCGCTGTGGCGCCAGATCAATGGGCCCAACAGATAGGGATTGAAGGTGTACCGATTTTGCGTATTGAACCCAACTCGCCGGCGGCTGAAGCCGGTTTGCAAGGTGCCAAACGCAACAATTGGGGCCAAATCAGCCTGGGGGATGTGATAGTCGCGATTGAAGATTATCCGGTTACCAATGATGACCAACTGCTCAGCGCATTGGAACATTACAAACCCGGCGATAAGGTGAATGTCAGTGTGGTACGTGAAGGCAAATTGCTGACCCGTAAAGTGCGCCTTATTGCCCCGCAATGACGTCCCCTGAAAAGCCAGCAACACAATTAACCTTGCTCTGCACTTTGGATGATTTACCTGAAGGCAGCAGCAAGGGGTTTGCAAGTAACAAAGTATTTGCGGTGAATGATTGCGGAACTGTTTATGTTTATAGCAATAGCTGCCCGCATCTGGGAATCCCGCTTGAATGGACAGCGGACCAGTTCTTGGATAGCAGCGGCAGCATGATCCAATGCGCTAACCACGGTGCTTTGTTTGTTATCAACTCAGGTCAATGTGTTTCAGGCCCGTGTACCGGGCGCAGCTTGCAGGCAATTCCCCACCAGATCATCAACAATAGTATCTGGATCCTGCCGTCGTAAATTTGCGTAAGCAGCATTGAATAAACCCACAAGACTCGCCAGAGTCGCACTCCACTAGTACACAACAGCACGGAGAGATTACTCATGCAAAATTTTATATTCTCCAATCCCACTAAAATCGTTTTCGGTGAAGGCCAGATAAAAGAACTCGCCAATTTGGTTCCAGCCAATGCCAGGGTCCTGGTTACCTATGGCGGCGGATCGATCAAGAAAAACGGTGTTTACAACCAGGTCGTGCAAGCGCTGGAAGGAAAAACCTGGTTTGAATTTGGCGGGATTGAGCCTAACCCTCACTACGAAACCCTGATGAAAGCCGTTGAGCTGGTTAAGAAAGAAAAAATCGACTTCCTGTTGCCGGTGGGCGGCGGCAGTGTTATTGACGGCACAAAGCTGATTGCGGCAGCGGTCGATTTTGATGGGGAACCGTGGGACATCATGGCCAAAAACCAGGCTTTCCATTCCGCACTGCCAATCGGTTGCGTCCTGACTCTGCCCGCAACCGGAACTGAAAGTAATGGCAACTCGGTAATCACCCGTGCATCCACCCAGGAAAAGCTCGCGTTTGGCAGCCCATTGGTTTATCCCCGATTCGCCATTCTTGATCCAACCACCACCTACAGTTTGCCGCCACGCCAAATTGCGAATGGTGTGGTCGATGCATTCGTCCACATCATGGAGCAGTACCTGACTTATCCGGTGGATGCAAAAGTCCAGGATCGCTTTGCCGAAGGCCTGTTGATGACCCTGATCGAAGAAGGCCCGCGCGCCTTGAAAGAACCTACCAATTACCAGGTGCGCGCCAATGTAATGTGGGCAGCAACCATGGCGTTGAATGGCCTGATCGGTGTGGGTGTGCCGCAAGACTGGGCGACCCATATGATTGGCCACGAACTCACTGCCATGCACGGGCTGGATCACGCACAAACCCTGTCGGTAGTTTTACCAGCCGTGATGCAGCATCAACGGGCGAAAAAACACGGCAAACTTGTGCAGTACGGGCGTCGCGTCTGGGGGCTTATGCAATCGAATGAAGAGGAATTGATTGATGCCGCTATCGCTGCAACCCGCCAGTTCTTCGAACAAATGGGCAACCCGACAACACTAAGCGGTTACGGCGTGGGGCGTGAATCCATCCCTAAACTGGTTGATATGCTAGTAAAGCATGACTTGCTTGCATTGGGCGAACACGGAGTGATCACACCTGAAGCCTCGCGTGAAATACTGGAACTTGCGGCCTGATAAATTCCGATGACAGAAACAAAAAAGCCTCCAGGTGGAGGCTTTTTTATTGGCGAAAAACTATTGTTTGCGAATTTTATTCACGATGGATGTTGTTGAACAATTATCAAAAAAGCTAAGGACTTTAACCTTGCCGCCGTAAGCCTTCACGATATTCCCACCCACAACCTGGTCTTCGCGATAGTCACCGCCCTTAACCAGAACATCGGGCTTCACTCGGCGCAGTAAACGTTCAGGTGTATCTTCATCAAAAGACACCACCCAATCCACTGCCTCCAATCCTGCCAGCACAGCCATACGGCGATCAAGCGGGTTAATCGGGCGGCCACTGCCTTTCAACCGGCGGATAGAGGGGTCCGAATTTACCGCCACAATAAGGCGATCCCCCTGTTTGCGGGCTTCTTCCAGATAACCAACATGGCCCGCATGGATAATATCGAAGCAACCATTGGTAAATACCAACCGCTCACCGCTTGCACGGGCATCTTCAATGGCCAATAACAATTGCTCTTCAGTGACGACACCGCGTTGCGCCCCCTGCTCAGCGATGATGGCACGCCGCAACTCCGGACCACTTACCGCCGCAGTACCCAACTTGCCAACAACAATACCCGCAGCAAGGTTGGCCAACGCTGTCGCCTCCGGCAATGGTTGTCCCGCCGCAATGGCCGCTGCCAATGTGGCAATGACCGTATCACCAGCGCCGGTCACATCAAAGACTTCCAGGCCACGAGCCGGTAGATGAAACTCCGACAAACCCGGTCTCAGCAGGGTCATCCCATGTTCTCCGCGGGTTATCAGAAGCGCATGCAACTCCAGCTCACGCATGAGTATTTCACCTTTATCAATCAGGTCGTGCTCACTTGAACATTTACCGACTACGGATTCAAACTCATGGAAATTGGGGGTTAATATCGTTGCTCCCCGGTAACGCACAAAATCCTGGCCTTTGGGATCAACCAGCACCGGAACACCCGCTGCGCGCGCAATACTTATCAGAGCCTGGCAATCCTGCAGGCTGCCTTTGGCGTAATCAGACAACACCAGCACATCCGCACCAGTAATTTGCTGTTTAACTTTCTCAGCGAACGTTGAGCTATCAGATGCATCAAATGTGTCTTCAAAATCCATCCGCAATAATTGCTGATGACGGCTCACGACGCGTAATTTTGTAATGGTGGGTTTATTCGATGATTGCTGAAAATCAATATCGATGCCTGCGGTTTTAAGGAAGGATTCCAGTATCTGCCCCTCCCTGTCCTGGCCAACAACACCAATCAATGAAACACCTACTCCCAACGCAGCCATATTGAGCGCTACGTTGGCTCCGCCACCGGGGCGGTCCTGAATTTGATCGACTTTCACCACCGGTACCGGCGCTTCGGGCGATATTCTTGTACTGATGCCATGCCAGTAGCGGTCAAGCATCACATCACCTACCACCAACACACGGGTAGCTTCAAAATTTGGCATAGATATATGCATAGGATTTAGCATCTATTAATCAATTCCGTTGTAACCACTTCCAACACTATGACACTTATTAACATTCGTTCCTCCACATACCGAGGAGCACTCAGGAATCACTAACACCGTATTCAAGAGGGCTAGAATACAAACGAGCATAGTAACCATTTTTCACCAGGAGTTCGCTATGCGTTCCCTGCTCAACTATCTCCCCGTGATCCATCACCAGGATTCGATCTGCTTGCTCAATAGTACTTAACCGATGAGCAATAACAAAAGTGGTTCGCCCTTTCATTACTTGTTCAAGAGCAGCCTGAATAAAACGCTCAGACTCATTATCGAGTGCAGAGGTCGCTTCATCCAGAATTAAAATTGGCGCGTCTTTCAAAATAGCGCGGGCGATCGCCAAACGTTGCCGCTGGCCGCCCGACAAGCGCGTGCCCGACTCACCGATCAGTGTATTAAAACCTTCCGGTAACTGCTGTATAAATTCTGTTGCATAGGCGGCATCAGCCGCTTTACGAATTTCTTCCGGTGTCCGGCTTCGCAAGCTTCCGTAACCAATATTGCCCGCCACACTATCATTGAACAGGGTGACTTGTTGATTCACCAACGCAATTTGTTCACGTAAATTACTGAGCTGGTAATCGTTGACTGGCACATTATCAATACGGATTTCACCCGCGTTCACATCATGAAAACGGTTTAATAAACTTACCAATGTCGATTTACCGCTACCGGATTTACCCACCAACGCCACCACTTCGCCGGCTTTAACCTGCAAATTAATTTTTTTCAGTGCTGGCTCTGGCTGGTTGGGGTAACCAAATACTACATTGTCAAAACTGACATCACCACGTGCTCGCGCCACCCGATGCTTGCCTTCATCTTTTTCGGTATCCGAATCCAGCAATGTAAATACACTATCCGCAGCAGCTACGCCTTTTAAAATAGTAGGTGCGACCTCACCCAACTTGCGCATCGCTGGAAGAATGCCTGCAACCGATGTCATGTACGCAACAAAAATTGCCGGATCTTTAATTTCCATAAACGTGAGCGCAACAAAAATCAGCAGCCCGATAGCACACGCGATAATTAATTGAATCAATGGTGTATTTGCAGCAGACGTCGTTACGATTTTCATATTTTGCTGCAAATTTTGTTTGCTTACTGTTTCGAAACGTTTCTTCTCATATTCCTCGCCGCCAAAGCTGCGCATCACCTTAAAACCATTAATCATTTCGCCGGTTACCTGGGTTAAATCACCCACAGTGTTTTGCACTTTGTTGCTTAACCGACGCAAACGTTTTCCAACTACGCTAACAATCAAACCAATAATCGGCGTGATAACAATAAACACCAGAGTGAGCCGCCAATCGGTGTAAAGCAGGTAACCGAATAACCCAATTACCGTTAACCCTTCACGCAGGGAAATTTTAATTGCGTCAGTTGCCGCAGCGGTAACACCGTTGATGTTGTAAGTAATAATAGAAATCAAATTACCGGAATTTTTTTCATCGAACGTGGCGTTAGGCAGTTGGGTCATATGATTAAAAACCTGCACACGCAACTGATGGATAATGTTGAACGCAATACGGGACATCAAATAAATACCCACAAACGACCCCAGGCTACGCAACAAGGTTGCGCCAATCACCTGCAAAGGCACCAGGTAACGATCCGTCGGATCATTGGCAGCAATCACATTCACCAGGTTCTCCAGGATCTTTACAAATAAAACGCTGGATACACCAAATAAACTAAACCCTAGAAAGCTCAGTAAAAACCATCCAAAGTAGGGCTTTACGTAACCCAGCAGGCGCTTATATACCACCCAGGCGGAGGCCTCACCGACAGTAGTACTTTTTTGAGATGTAGAACCCATACATTATCCAATCATTTGTGCGCCCCCGTTAGACATCAGGAACAGCACAACATCTGTTAAGGCTTCGTCAACCCAGCCAAGGGGGTTCATAACCCATAGCCAACAACCGAGCCGGGCAACGAACAGCAAATAATAACAATCCAAGATGAACCACAGCAAAATTAGGTGCATCGCTTATAGCAAGACACCCCGGCGAAAGATGAGCGCCATTTACTCACAGGTTTGGTAAATGCCCAAAATCACGCAAGTAGGTTTTACGCGCACGCCGTACTATTTTTTGCAACAGCGCCGAATGTTCCCGCAATACACTGCGAATGTCCCTGGCAAAGTAGACTGTCAAAAAGCGATAGTAATCACGACGGCTAAACCCCAGATTCAAACTGGAAAACAGCAATCCGCCAACATCTTTCACCAGCCAGCGTTCGGGAACCTTTACCCGCAATTGCGCGCGATGCAAATCTACCAGGGTAACATCCGGTTCACCGGTAGCGAGCGAGGCTTCCTTCAACATAAAGTGACACAAATAAAAATCGCGATGATTAATGCCTGCCGCATGTAATTCACGCGCGATCTGCGCCACTTTGGTAATCAGTGCACGCTTAACTGTTGCCGACACTTGGTGCTGCGCAAAACAATGGTCCAGTTGTATCACAGCCGGCAATTCGCGCGTAACAATAAACGATTGTTGATGCGCCGGATTTATTCCCCGTTCACCAAAAGCGACAGGAACCAGGGTGGGAATTGCCAATGCGCGCATTTTATTCAACGCCTCCCATTCATTGCGTGCACCGAGAACCGGCAGGCGAAAACGAATGAGGTTTTTGAGTATTTCCGCCCAGCCCACACCGCGATGCCATTTGCGGTAATAGGCCCGGCCATCCAGTTCAAAACGCAGGGTCTGGCGATCCGGCATTTCGCGCGCGACCGGGCCGGTCAACTGCTGCACATAATCAAATACAACTTTATCCTTCCATAATTCAATCAACTCATCGCGCAGCACCACGGTTTCACCAGCACTTGCTGCAGCCTTGTCCGACTTGTTGGCAGACTTTTTCTTCTGCACCAATTTCTGAACTGCTGCTAACGCATATTCAGCGCGGGAAAAAATATTGGTACTTTTCTGCAGCTGATCTGCCTGGATATGCCAATGCGTTTTATCGACGGACAACAATCGACACAATTGCTGCGCGATATCAGCGGGCGTTGCATTTGCGCTAATTAAATCACCCAGCTGATGCTCGACAATATAATGGGCATAACCACAATGATCACTGGCTAACACCGGGCACCCGCACAACATTGCTTCCAGAATAACATTCCCGGCCAACTCTTTGCGCGCCGGGTGCAACAACGCATTTGCAGCATGCAATAAAGCGCCAACCGGACTACGCGGCCCCGGGAAAAAAACCTTATCGGCTACACCAAGCGAGCGAGCCTGCTCACGATATTTATCGGGGTTATCATTACCCACGACCAACAATGCAACCTCAGTATGTATCTTTTGCAACTGAGCAAATGCCGCGATGCTGATATCAACACCTTTAGTGTGGAAGCCCGAGCCGAGACATAAAATCACCTGACTATCGGCAGCCAGGTTGAACTCTGCACGCAATGCATAATAAGCGGCGTTCGGATCAGCGCAGGCGATGTGCGCGCGCGCAATGCCCGGCGGCAATGTATCAAATCGTTCAGGGGCGGTAGCATAAAATCGCGCAAATTTTTTACCTTCGCTTTCACCCAGGGATAAAATTTGCGTAGCACTTTGCTCGCCAAAGACTGCCGCTTCATATTGCAAGTACAAACGCGAGCGCGGCATTAACCGGTATAACCAGTGACGCTCACAAAATGCCTTATAGGCGAAACAGGTGTCACCGGCAAAATAAACATCCAGCCCGGGCATTTTGTTAAAGCCAATTAATGCATCGAATTCTGTGTGCACAAATTGTTTTTGGAATCGTTCAACAAAATTCTTTACCCCTGCAACATTCAATAAACCGTGTGCAGGAATTTCAATTACCTTAATTGCCGGCAACTTTTCACCTTGCCATCGCTCGCAGAAAACCGTAATGGAATGCCCTTGTTGTTGAAAAAACTGCGCAAGCATTAGCATATCGCGCTGCAAGCCGCCGAACGGAAAATAGCGAAAAATAACAAAGGCGAGTTTCATCCGCTCAATCCGCTAGTGGTTTTAATGGCTGGGAAATAAGGGAATTCAAGGCATCCAGAACTTGTTGTGGCATCAACTCACGTAAACATTTGTGATGCACCTTCGGACATTCACGCTCAAAGCAGGGAGCACATTCAATTTTTTTACTGATGATGGTGACTCGCTCTGCCAAAGGAGGCGTGTGTTCCGGCGAGGTAGAACCATAAATTACCGCTAACGGTTTTTGCAGCGCTGCTGCAACATGCATTAACCCTGAGTCATTACTTAACACCGCGTCGGCACAATCCATTAAATCAATTGCTTCACCAAGATGGGTGCTGCCGGCAAGATTAAAGCAGTGCTCGCGTTCTTCATCCAACAATAATTTACGAACTGCTTCAGTCACTTCGCGATCTTTTGCAGATCCCATCAACCACACCTGCCAACCTGCGCGAATTTTTTCATCGGCCACTTCGGCAAAATAATGTTCCGGCCAACGCTTGGCCGGGCCATATTCGGCACCGGGGCAAATTATTAATAGCGGGCGATTTAACTGCAATGCAAATTTTGTTAACAATTGTGGGCGCTGATTTTTGTCAATCGTTAGCCGCGGGAAAGGAAAGGTTGTCAATGGCTCGCTAGCTTTTGGCAGTGCTAGCGCGGCATAACGCTGGACCATCAAGGGAAAACGTTTTTTATCCAGCACCCGCATATCGTTAAGCAAACCATAACGCATTTCACCGCGCCACCCGGTGCGCAGGGGAATATTTGCAAAGAAAGGAATAAATGCCGATTTGAACGAATTGGGTAATAAAATCGCCTGGTCGTAATGATGCAACGCCAATTCTTTTCCTAACGCGCGACGCTCGGCAAATGCGAGGTTACCGTGCCCGATGGGCATATCAATCGCTTGGTGCACCTCCGGCATGCGGATTAATAATTGCCTCGTCCAGCCGGAGGCCAGCACATCAATCTGGACCCTGGGATTGCGCTGTTTCAATAATTGGAAGAGCGTGTGGGCCATCATCATATCGCCAATCCATGCAGGGCCGACCACCAGAATTTTCTGGATGTTTGTTAGCTCTGCGGGGAATTGAATGTCAGGCATAGATGATTAATAAATGAGAAGGTAAAACAATAACGGAGCCAGTTGGCTCCGTTATGTGACTGTCATTAACAGTTACCTGGCAACGGGTGCCAACCAGTTGGTGTGCTCAGGCAATTCACCGCGTACCGATTTGAAATACAAATCCTGTAAACGGGTAGTGATTGGACCACGGCGGCCTTCACCAATTTGACGGCCATCCAGCTCGCGAATCGGTAATACTTCGGCGGCAGTACCGGTAAAGAACGCTTCGTCGGCGACATAAACTTCGTCGCGGGTAATACGTTTTTCCTTGATGGTGTAACCGCAATCGGCAGCCAGGTGGAAAATGGTATTGCGCGTAATGCCATCGAGGCAGGACGTCAGTTCCGGGGTGTAGATAATGCCGTCGCGAACCAGGAAGAAATTCTCGCCGCTGCCCTCTGCTACATAACCTTCGTTATCGAGCAACAACGCTTCTTCACACCCACTGTCCAGCGCTTCTTGCAACGCCAGTAGCGAGTTGATGTAGTGGCCGTTAGCTTTCGCTTTACACATGGAAATATTCACATGGTGGCGAGTGTAACTTGAGGTGCGGATGCGGATACCCAAATCGCGCGCTTCCGGTGACATGTAGGATGGCCAATGCCATGCGGCAACCATTATATGTACTTTCAGGTTGTCGGCGCGCAGGCCCATCCCTTCGGAACCGTAAAACGCCATCGGGCGCAGGTAGGCTTCTGCCAAACCGTTTTCACGCACAACTTGCTTGTGCGCTTCGTTAACCACATCTTTGGTGTACGGCATTTTCATGCGCATGATGTGGGCCGAGCGGAATAGACGATCAGTGTGTTCTTGCAAACGGAAAATGCTGGTACCCAACGAATCGCTTTTGTAGGCGCGAACACCTTCAAAAACGCCCATACCGTAATGCAGGGTGTGGGTTAAAACGTGAACCTTGGCATCGCGCCACGGAATGAGTTCACCATCGAGCCATATGACGCCGTCGCGATCGGCAAAAGACATAGCTAACTCCAAATTCTTGATCAAAAAAAGTCTGTGTAATCAGGGGTGACCGATCAAGCGATCCCAAATCGCCATGACCTGCGCACGTTCTTCAATAAAGTGATTATCACCTTCCAGCACTGCCTCCTGTCGCTGTAGCGCAAGGCGGTGTCCGGTGGATCGGTATGCTTTGTAAGCGGCGATCAGGTGGGCCACGGAAGCGGCATCGAGTAAGCCTGCCTCCTCCAGTGATCCGAGTATGCGAATGTTGTCCGTGTACCGGATGACGCCGGGCGATTTGGACGCCCAAGCCAAAGCCGCGTATTGAACCATAAATTCAATATCCACGATACCACCGGCATCCTGTTTCAAATTAAATAACGGGGTGTTTGCGGCTTTGGATTTGGCTTCGCTGCCTAATTGTTCGCGCATTTTACGGCGCATATCGGCCACATCCTTACGCAGTTGGTCAAGATCGCGCTCACGCCCCAGAATCCGTTGGCGGACCGCATCAAATTGCGCCCCCAGCTCCGCACTGCCGGCGACCACCCGGGCGCGCACCAGGGCCTGGTGCTCCCAGGTCCAGGCCTCGTTGGCCTGGTACTTTTCAAACGCCACAAGCGAAGATACCAGCATGCCCGAGTTACCGGACGGACGCAGGCGCATATCGACTTCGTACAGTTTGCCAGTAGGCGTGTTGGTATTGAGGATATGGATAATCCGCTGCCCCAGCCGCGTATAAAAAGTCAGGTTATCGATACTGCGTTCACCGTCGGTCGATAGCGTGGAGTCGCTGTTATGGATAAACACCAGATCCAGGTCCGAACCGTGGCTCAGTTCGATCCCACCCAATTTGCCATAGCCGATAATCACGAAATCAGCGGCGGTATCCACGGAACCATCGGCGCGACGCGGCCGGCCGTGGCGTTCGACCATATACTCCCAGGACAACTGCAACACATGTTCAAGCACCACTTCGGCGATGTAAGTCAGGTAGTCGCTCACTTTCATCAACGGCAGGGCGCCAGTCACTTCACTCGCCGCTACCCGCAAACCATGGGCGAGACGAAAATAACGCAGGGCTTCCATATGGCCTTCAAGGTCATCCCAGGTCAGGCGCAGCACATCGCGGCGCAATTCATCGCGTAACAGGGATTTATCCGGCGGGGCATAAAGGCTTTCCGGCGTCAGCAGCTCATCGAGCAACGCCGGATATTGGGTGAGCAAGTCTGCGATCCAGGGGCTGGCCGCACAAAGGCGAATCAGTTGGTGCAGGGCCGTGGGATTTTCAACGAGCAGCACCAGGTATGCGGTGCGGCGTGCAACTGCTTCGATGAAAGGGACAATCCTGGCAAAGGTTTCCGCAATAGTTAGTGGTAACTTACCGCGCCCCGCCTCCACAAACAACATATGCAATAGACGCGGCACGAAGCTATCCAGGCGGGTGCGGCCGCTGGCCTGCATGGACAGAATTGCGCGACTTACCCGCAAATCGGCCAGGTTTTTCACCAGACCCGGTGCGCAATCTACATCGCGCGCTTCCAATGCATGAACGGCGTCCTCGCCTTGCAAGCTGCCTTCCCACAAACTCAGGCAAAAGGTCAGCGCTTTTTGGTCGATGGATTCTTCTTCATCCGGTGCAGCGATCACCGCTTTAAATTCAGCGTTCACCCGCTGGCGATAAGCATTCAGGGTAGCGAAAAAGCGCTCCCAGGTTTCAAACCCCATCACCCAGGCCAACCGTTGCTGCCCGAGCGGATCTACCGGCAATGCCTGGGTTTGTTTATCCTGGAAGCCCTGGATTGCATGCTCGGTATTGCGCAAGAAAATATAAGCTTCCAGCAACGCCGCGCCAGTGCCGGGGGGCAGGTAATTTTCCTGCTCCAGCAACGGCAACAACACCGGCACCTTGCGCTTGCGCAACAAGGCATCGCGCCCACCGCGAATTAGCTGGAACACTTGCACCACGAATTCCACTTCGCGGATGCCGCCCTCACCCAGCTTCACATCCAGGTTCATGCCTTTGCGTTGCACTTGCCGGGCAATCAAACCTTTCATTTCGCGCAGGGATTCAATCGCGCTGAAATCGATATATTGGCGATAGGTGAACGGCTGCAACATCTTGCGCAAGGTTTTGCGCGCTTGCACCTGGTTCTCGCCGCCCGCCATGGCAACAGTGCGCGCCTTGATCATGGCGTAGCGTTCCCACTCGCGCCCCTGGGTCTGGTAGTAGTCCTCCATTCCCGCAAAACTCATCGCCAGCGCGCCGCTTTCGCCGTGCGGGCGCAACCGCATATCCACGCGGAAAACAAACCCTTCCGCAGTGACCGCATCCAGGCTTTTTATCAGGCGTTGGCCGAGCTTGATAAAAAATTCCTGGTTGCTCACGGCGCGCGACGCATGATTGGTTGCACCGCCCTCAGGGAAGGTAAAAATCAGGTCGATATCGGAAGAAATATTTAATTCCCCGGCGCCCAATTTGCCCATACCCAGAACCATAAATGGCTGGGCGGTGCCGGACTCTTTGCCAACAGGGATGCCGTAGATTTTCTCCAGCGCGCGGTAGTGATATTCCGCCGCAAGCTGAATCGATTTATCTGCAAAACGCGATAACTCCGCCGTCACTTCACTCATGGTCGCGAGGCGATTTACGTCGCGCCAGATAATCCGGATCATCGCTTTATTGCGCTCGCGGCGCAGGCGCGCGTCCACATCAGCATCATTAATTCCGGCGTTAATTGTTTCTGTAACTGTATCCAGGTCCGCATCAGTCTGCGCACGAAATATCACACCGGACTCAATCAACGCCAGTAATAATGCAGGCTTTTGGGCAGCAGTCCTGGCGATAAATTCACTCGCCACAAACGCGCGGGTTAGTTGCACCGAAAATTCATCAACGCTGATGGACGCGGGTAAAAGATCGCGCGGATGCGTCAGGTTTTGATTCTGCACCGCGGTTTCAAATTGTTCCCAAAAACGCACGGCCGGAGCCTGTAATGCCGAAGGAATTCCGTTGAAATTCAACATAGATAAATAACTCGTCGGGATTCGTGAAATCGTTGGTTGATTGATGGGAATACTAGCAGCAATTAGACCTGCAATACCGCCGCATGATTGCTCAGGTCAACAGCAAAAGGGTGGCGGAGCCAGTTGCACGTGCTTAATGCCCGGTCGTTTTGGAAAACACATTAATGACGATGACCCCGGCAATAATTAATCCCATACCGGCAAGCGCGGGGAAATCCAGTTTTTGCTGGAACAACACCCAGGAGACAATACTAATCAACACAATCCCGCAACCGGACCAAATGGCATAAGCAATGCCCACAGGAATAGCTTTCAGGGTGAGCGATAAAAAATAAAAAGCCAATCCATAACCCACAATAACGATTGCTGACGGAATGGTTTTGGAAAAATTATCGCTCGCTTTCAATGCGGAGGTTGCGATGACTTCAGCAATGATCGCAACAGCCAAAAATAACCAGTATTTCATTGTGACTCCGTTTTATCATTCACTGTTCCAGACAGGCTAACGACTTCATCGAAAAATAAACAGACTTGTTTTTGCGGGGCTTCTATGCGCACAACCACACGCTCGAAAAAACACAAAAGCCGCACAGACATTCTCTGTGCGGCTTTGTTCTGATAGTTTTATCAACTTTCGTTTTTGTGCGCGCTACTTGAACGCATCCCACACCGCAGTTGCCCTACCGTTATTATCCATCGCGCCAAGTGTATAGCCTTTCCAACCCGGGCGCGCTTGCGGCTCCCAGTAGAAAATCGCCGCACCTTTACCACCATTGACCTGCCCCACTTTAGTGACCATATCTTTCACAATGGTTTGTGCTTGCGAATGATCCCAGGGCACGCCGATTTCCGAAATCATTACCGGTACACCATAGCGGCTCACCATATCGTTCAGGTTATTGAGGCATGCGCTGTTAGCGTTTTGCCAGGTATAACCCGACGCATTGGTAGGATAGGAAGAGGCACCGATAATATCGAACCTGGCACCGTTATTTTTCAGGCCATCAAAAATCCAGCGGAAGTTGGCATTGTCGTAGCAATTAGCCAAATGCACGACCACTTTAGCGCTGGAATAAATACTCTTCACCGCGTTGTAGCCGGTATTGGTTAACCACGCATAATTTTGCATGCTGGTCGATGCTTTACCATCATTCCACAACATGCCGTTATTGGTTTCATTACCGACTTGCACCCAGTCGACAGTCACACCCGCATCTTTAACGGCTTGCAAGGTGTAGCGGGTGGAGTTCCATACGGCGTCCATCAACTGCTGAAAGGTATAAGCGCTCCACGCCGCCGGTTTGGTTTGCTTGCCTGGATCAGCCCAACTGTCGCTATAGTGGAAGTCGATCATTAATTTCATGCCCGCCGCTTTTACGCGTTTGGCTTTGGCGACGACATCCTGGGTGCCGCTATACCAGCCATCGGCTGGATTTACCCAGACGCGCAAACGCACAGCAGTCATACCCTGCTCTTTCATGATCACGAGGATATCTTTCTTTACCCCGCTGCGGTTGTAATAGCTGTAGCCATTGGCTTCGATTTCAGAGGTCCAGCTGATGTCCGCCCCTTTGACCGGCGCTGCAGAACTGCTGCTTGCCGCCGCGAATAACAGGGAGCCAATACAGGCAGAAAGAAGATGTTTTATTGGTTTCATAGTGGTATCCGTTATTGTTATTGATTACTCACTCGCCTGTAGCCGAATGCCGCAAGCGATCCTCTGGAGACTGCATTCTCCCAGCTCTCAATTTATATTATAAATAATAATTTATAACAAGATGCAGCCTTTTTGGCAGGCTAAATGGCTATAATCCGTCTTGTCGCTACTATTCACGGAATTACTGCCATGTTACGAATCGATTTTGTGTCCGATGTTAATTGCCCCTGGTGCGCCTTGGGTTTAGCAGCACTGGATAAAGCAATCGCCCGTATAGAGACCGACATCGCCGTTGAGGTCCATTGCCAACCGTTTGAACTCAATCCGCATTTGCCTGCTAGCGGTATAAAACTGGTGGACTACTTGCAGCAAAAATATGGAATGAGCGCCGAACAAATTGCCCGGACGCACCACACTATTAAGGCACGCGGCAATGAACTGGGTTTTCAGTTTGCACCGCGCGAATTTATCTGGAACAGCTTTAATAGCCAGCGTTTGCTCTATTGGGTAGGGCAGGAATATTCCGCTGTGGAACAACTGGAACTCAAACGCGCGTTGGTGCGCGCCTATCAGGGGGAAGGACGCAACATCAACGATACAGGAGTGTTATTGGATCTCGTGACCTTGTTACCGGTGGATAAAAAGCGGGCGGAAAAAATTCTCGCCAGCGATGAATTCACTGCAGAAGTGCGAACAAAACAACAGCAATGGATTGACGCTGGCATCAACGCAGTCCCCAGTGTAATTATTAATAACCGGCAGTTGGTACAAGGTGCACAAACACCGGAAGCTTACGTACAAATTCTCACAGAATTGGCTAATGCTGATTAATTCCCGGGAATTATTTTGGTGCGCTATTTTTATTCCAGCTCGATAATTTAATAATTGGCAAAAGCGAGCTGGAAATTTCCATAAAGCCAAACCACTTCACACTTACTCTAAACGCTATTTCTCACCTTGCACACGCCGTGGCGCTTGTTAAGTTATCGTTCAGAAAAAACCTGCTTAAACTGGTCTCACGTAAAAGTAAAGCGCGAACCGCAGGAGAAAATCATGAACAAATCCATGTTAATTGGCACAGTGTTAGGAGTAGGCATT
Source organism: Gammaproteobacteria bacterium (assembly GCA_021151835.1). GTDB lineage: Bacteria > Pseudomonadota > Gammaproteobacteria > Pseudomonadales > Cellvibrionaceae > Cellvibrio. The sequence goes on along the minus strand of JAGKWO010000007.1, from coordinate 106,153 downwards.
GCCACGGCGGGCGGAGCAATAGGTAGCTATCAATTATTGAAAGAGCCGGATTATGCCGAAGTCGTGCGCACAACCCCGATTACCAAGCAAACCAAAATTCCGCAGCAGGAATGTCGCGACGAGACGGTGGTACATAGAAAGCCGGTTAAGGATGAAAATCGTATCGCGGGTAAAGCAGTTGGTGCGGTGTTGGGTGGTGTTCTTGGTCACCAGGTTGGTGGTGGTAATGGCAAAAAAGTTGCCACAGTCGCGGGCGCCGTTGCCGGTGGTTATGCCGGAGATAAAGTGCAAAAGAATATGCAGGATAACGACACTTACACCACCGTCGAAAAGCGTTGCAAAACTGTTTATGAAACCCGCGAGGATATCACCGGCTACAACGTGGTATATCGCTTGAAAGGCAAGGAATCCAATGTAAGGCTGGATCATGACCCAGGCAACCGCATTCCGGTACAAAATGGCGAGCTGGTGCTTTCATCGGCCGATGATACTCTTCGCTAAAGAGTGGATCCGAAATAAAAATGGCGACCGAAAGGTCGCCATTTTTATTTCGGCAACTAATCATTTTTATCCGGCTTTCTATCTGCGCGCGGATGCGCACTGTCGTAAACTTTTGCAAGATGCTGGAAATCCAGATGGGTATAAACCTGGGTCGTAGAAATATTGGCGTGGCCGAGCATCTCTTGCACCAAACGCAAATCACCGCTGGATTCCAGCATATGGCTCGCAAAGGAATGGCGCAGCATGTGTGGATGCACCGGCGTATCCATGCCCTGCTGCAAACTTAATTGCTGCAAACGAATTTGCACCGCGCGATGCCCAATACGGCTACCGCGCTGGGTAATAAATAATGCCGGTTCGGAATCCGTGGTAAAAAGTTTGCGCGCGGGTAGCCAGTTTTTTAATGCGCTCATCGCAGCAGATCCAATTGGCAGGACACGTGACTTATCACCCTTCCCCGCCACTACCCGCAACATCGCATCGCCCCAATCAATATCATTCAGATTCAGCGCAACCACTTCGGCCAAACGTAATCCGGATGAATAAATCAGTTCAACCAACGCGCGGTCGCGCTGCTGGATAAAATCGTCGCCCGCAATTTCAACAAATTGGATGGCTTGGTCCACATCCAGGGTTTTGGGTAATTTTTTGGGCGATTTGGGTGCGGCAACTCCATCGGCTACATTGCTAGCCATCCAGCGGCGCTTGATACAAAACTGAAAAAAACTGCGCAGTGACGACAACCAGCGCTGCAAACTTTTTCCACCCAGGCCGGTGCGATGCAACTGCGCCACGGCAGTACGGATGTGGTTTGGAGTCAGCTTATCGAGCTCGGATATTTTTTTTTCCAAACAGTAGTTCTGGAATTTTTCCAGATCGCGTGCGTAATTTGTTTGTGTATGCAGCGAAAGTTGTTTTTCACTGCGCATATACACAAAAAAATCACTCAATTCCGCAGCAAAAGGCAATGATGGTTCAGATGGTGCCGACATAACGGATTAACCTTTTATTGTTTCCAACCATTATTGCTGATCGCAGCAACCGCTTCAGGTTCCGATAATTGGGGAAAATGCCCCGAGTTTGCCAGCGCATGATATTCCGCCCATGGCGACAACTGCCGCTGGTACTGGCAATGTAATTCAAAACTCGCCACTGACACTAGCGGTTATTTTTTTGTACCCGAGATAATACCCAGCGGAATTCCCGGAAAGCTGCCCGCGCTGGCGATTTCCCGCAGGCAACAAACCAGCTAATTTATCCCATGACGATGAGGGTATGCGAAAACCGTTGGGACAAATCAACGGCGGCGCTGAATCACCGCGTGAGAAAAATTCAACAGCAATATCAGGGAAGACGTGGGATGGCGCTGCGCAGGTTTCAGCCTTGTCATAAAGTTCATACCTGATGTCGCACAAGCGGGGTTAAACTCAGCGCGGCAAATATTTTGGCAACAAGCGATTCAACACTTCCGCGATATAACTCAAAAACAAAGTGCCCATACTGGAGCGATAATATTGCGGATCGCGATTGCCGATAGTGAGCAACCCGAATGCACTGCCATGAACTAACGGCACCGTAGCGATTGAACCAATTTCACTGGCGTGATCGCCAAACAAAAATTGCATTTCCTTCTCACCCAGGGTGCCACAAACCGCGCGACTGTTTTTTAACAGCGGGCCGATATACTCGCGGGCTTCAGACAGTGAAACCACACGCGCCTGGCTACTGGGAACTTTATCGGGATTACCTAACAGAATGACGCTGGTGAAATGGATATTGAAATCCTTATCGAAGCTGTAATGCAATGCGTCAAGGATATCGCCCATGTCCTGGCCTTCCAGCAAGCTCAATACCAGGCGTTTGCTTTTATCAAACAGTTTGTCGTTATCGCGCGCATTATCGAGCAATTTACTCAGGCGATGGCGCATATCAATATTGCGTTCACGCAGGATTGCAACCTGCCGCTCTACCAATGAAACGGCCGAACCCGATTCATGGGGCAACGTCAATTCAGCAAGCAGATCGGAGTGCTGTTCAAAAAAATCCGGATGCTCACGCAAGTAAGCTTCGATTTGTTCCGGTTCCAGCGGATCAGCAAGGGTAGCAATGTGTTCGTTCATAACGGTCTGCTTATTGGAGAGCGATCAAATTTTTATTTGCCCATGGAATACAGTCACAGCCGGGCCGGTCATTATTACTGATTGTCCATCGCCCGCCCATTGAATATGCAAACTGCCGCCAGGTAAATTGACTTTCACTTTATCATCCAGCAAACCGCGCAAACGGCCAGCAACGACCGCACCACAGGCACCGGTACCACACGCTAATGTTTCACCGACACCGCGTTCAAAAACGCGCAGATTAATTTCATTGCGCGCAACGATTTGCATAAAACCGACGTTGACGCGCGCGGGAAAGCGCGGATGTTTTTCAATGATAGGCCCGATTTCCGCCACTGGCGCAGTTTTTACGTTATCAACCACCAATACGCCGTGCGGATTCCCCATGGAAACGGCGGAGATGTCATAACTTTTTCCGGCAACATCAATGGGGTAAGTCATTGCACGTGCATCAGCAACGAATGGGATTTGGGTTGGTTCCAAACGGGGCACGCCCATATCCACACTGACCTGTTCGTCCTGTTGCACCCGCAACTCGATCAGGCCGCCTGCAGTTTCTACTTTAATCACACTCTTGCCGGTAAGCTTGCGCTCGCGCACAAAGACCGCAAAACAGCGCGCACCATTACCGCAATTTTCTACTTCGCTGCCGTCACAATTAAAAATGCGATAGCGAAAATCCACATCGGGTGTCTCGGGTGTTTCAACCAATAAAATCTGGTCGCAACCCACACCAAAATTGCGATCGGCAATGGCGCGGATTTTTTCCGGTGTCAAACGCACATTTTGGCTAACCCCGTCGATTACGACGAAGTCGTTACCCAAACCGTGCATTTTGCTAAAACGTAAACGCATCATAATTTCCGTCGCCTGTGGTCCGTATGGAGCCTATCGAAATACGGGAACCTCTAATCAGTCACATCTCGCGCACATCAATCGAGGAAATAAAAGTAAACCACTGTACATTCACCCGCCGGGTTATCTACATAACCAAGCCGAATACTGGTGCCCATTGCCCTTGTTGCCAGCAACATACTGAACCATTCCTTCGCACTTGTACCTGACAAATTAAAGTTAAATTGCCATAAAGCCTGGTGACAATTTGGCTGCCCGGGTCCATCAATATTGAGTAAAACCCTCCCATACTGATCTACATACATGGCTTTGACTTTACCGGTGTATTCTCCCGCTAGTGCAGGAAATGAAAACAAGACCAGAGCCGCTATTAAAAAAAACTTTTTGATTTTGCCAACTCCACAAAATAAGTAGGAAAATTTCATTATCCAATTGTTTATTCAGGCAAAAGGGCTTCACCGCGGATCATATCTTCAAAGGTTTCGCGCGCGCGCGCCAAATGCATTTGGTCGCCATCCACCACCACTTCAGCCGCGCGGCCACGGGTGTTGTAGTTTGAGCTCATGCTGAAACCATACGCACCTGCCGACATAACCGCGAGCAAATCGCCCGGCGCAATTGCCAGATCGCGGTCTTTGCCAAGGAAATCACCGGTTTCGCAAATGGGGCCAACCAAATCCCATTTCCTCGTTTCGCCATCGCGTGGTTTAACCGCGCGGATATCCTGCCATGCCTGGTATAAAGATGGACGAATATTGTCATTCATGGCCGCGTCAATCACCGCGAAATTTTTATGCTCCGTCGGTTTCAAAAACATGACTTTAGTGAGCAACACACCGGAGTTGGCAGAAATTGAACGGCCCGGCTCAAACATCAGCGCCAGTTTGCGCTCACCCAATTTGGCTTTGATCGCCGCCATGTATTCCGCCACCGGCGGTGGTGTTTCGTTGCGATAGGTCACCCCCAGGCCGCCACCCAAATCGAGATGGGAAATATGGATATTTTTGCTCGCCAGCTCATCAACGAGGATTAACAGGCGGTCGAGCGCATCCAGGAAGGGGGTGAGTTGCGTTAATTGCGAACCGATGTGGCAATCAAGGCCTTTGATTGCGAGACCGGGCAATTCGGCAGCACGCGCATAAACCGCCGGTGCGCGTTCAATGGCGATGCCGAATTTATTTTCTTTCAAACCAGTAGAAATATAAGGATGGGTATTTGCATCCACATCCGGATTTACCCGCAGCGAAATATTCGCCACCGTGCCTTTCGCTACGGCAACCTGTGCGAGCAATTCCAACTCCGCTTCCGATTCCACGTTAAAACAGAAAATACCCACGTCGAGCGCGCGCGCAATTTCTTCGGCAGTTTTACCTACACCGGAAAATACGATCCGCGCCGGATTACCACCAGCGCGCAAGACACGCTCCAATTCACCACCGGAAACGATGTCAAAACCGGCACCAAGTTTGGCGAGCATATTTAAAATCGCCAGGTTGGAGTTGGCTTTGATCGCATAACAAATCATGCCCGGGTGCGAACCCAACGCCTGGGCGTAGGATAAATACTGCTGCGTAAACGCCGCGCGGCTGTATACATAGCAGGGGGTACCGAAGCGTTCGGCAACGGCGCTCAGTGGGGTATCTTCAACGTAGAGTTCGCCATTGCGGGTGGTGAAATGCTGCATAAACAATCTCGATCAACAATCAGATGGAAAAATCGGGTGGATGAAAAATCAGGGAGCGCCTGCCGGTTTTTGGGTTTTATCTACAGCGGGCTCGTTAGTCGATGCGTCAGGTTTGTCGCCACTACCTTGCTCGGGTTGTTCTGATGGTAAAAACAGCGGGCCTTTCTGGCCACAAGCACTGAGCCCAAGGCAGGAAATACCAAGGCAAAGCAATAACAAAACCGCAGGGAATTTCATAGGCACAAATCCGATTACACCCCTTGGATTGCCAATTCGGCAACCCGGGGCCGGGTAAAAGACGGGGCAGTATAACCCCGCCCCCGCAGGGGGACAACAAAGCGGGATAAGGTCTATGTGCAGGGGAACATCGAGGGAGGAATCGCGGCAGCGGCAGCCGCGACATCAATAATTAGTGCAATTCCAGCAAGGGGGCTAATTCTTCGGCATTAATTAAACTGCCATCCGCTATCAGTACCAGCTTTTTGATCATTTGCTTTAGCTGTTCGACATTACCTTGCCAGGGCGCTGCTTCCAGCGAGCGCCAGGCGTCTTCGGTTAAATCCACACCATCGCCCAACGCAAATTCACCAATAAAAAACTGGGCGAGATCGCGAATATCTTCGCGGCGCTCCTTCAGGCTGGGCAAGTGCAATTCACGTGTATTGTGCTGCAGCCAGTGGTGCTGCATTTTGCTCAAGGTGCAATCAAAGCGACTCAGGCTGACGATTAATTTCAAACTGTAGCTGCCATCAAATTCGGCTTGGGAGGCCTGCCGCCAGAATTCATGCAAATGCTGGAAATCACCGGGCGATAATGCATCCAGATTGCGTAAGAACAAAGTGCCTCCGTTAGCAAAACTATGGAGGGATTGCAGGATACTCGCCGCATTTCCCTGCTCCCATTCGGTGCAATCCGATTCGATAAATGGAGCCAGCTCCGGCCGCCCCAAACAGTGCAAACTGCGCGCCGCAATCACCTTGCCGGTCCCCTTATCCGCACGCACCAGCACCGGCAAATTCCCTTTGGCCAGCAAATCCATCTGCTGATCGAGCAGGCGTAATGCCTTGCTATTGCCAATCCAGTAACTCTGGTCGCCATACACATGGATGGCGCGATAGCGAGTTTGGTAACGCCCGATAGTGCGCACAATTTCATCAGCCACCAGTGCCAGGTCTTTTATCACCTGTTCACGCTTGATTGCACAACCCGGCCGGGATTGCGCCACCAGATATCCGAGGCGCTGGATATTTCCTTGTGGCGGTTTAAAATCGATTGGCAAACTGTAAGCTGCCTCGGCTTTAAAGTTTGCAAAGGGCGCACCGATAGAATCCTGCGCGGAAATAATGAACTCTTCCGTCTGGCCGATTGCCGCTACCTGCAAGTCTTGTGCGTCATTAACCAGCAGCAAATGGCGATAGCCCTGGTGAGTCACGCAACGCAAGGTAATTGCCAATTGGGCAAGGCTTAAACGTTCACTTGCCGCGCGTAAAATAATTTTGGTAAGGGTGATAAAACTTTTATTGACCGGTACCCATTTCGCGGTGGAGGACTGATTGAATTTATGGATTGCACGCGCAACGGGCTTATGGGTATTGGACGCTTTAAAGAGGCCAATCATAGGAACAATCTCATGGTACTATTCATCAGGCCATCGCAGACCACCAGGTACCCTTGGCTCCTGATAACAACTGCGACGATGGGAAAACACCGGCATCTTGTGGCAATCTATAGCCCGGCCCGATAATTGCCTATTACACAGAATTACAACTAACCTGAAGAAATAACAGAAAAGCAGGCCCCCAGCGTTTCTCTATTAAAGGATCATCACCGGAGCCAGGAACTAAGCACCACACGCTGTGCCTTTAATTGCACGGAAACCTTTATGGCCTATCTGCTGGATGTAGCAACAGAAACCTATTTCCCGCTGGCCCCCCACCACACCTTTGGTCGGTTGGCGGCCAGTGTGAATACACACATCGACAAACCCTATGTGTCCAAATTGCATGCGGCAATTGAATGGAATGGCCGTCACTGGCGCATTAAAAACCTCGGCCTTAACGGCACCTGGATCAATGGGATAAGCCTTGGCCAGGGCGAATGCCACGACCTGGCAACGGGCGATGAAATTCATTTTGCCGAGCAAAGTGATCCCGGTTTGAAAGTGATCGATCTTGCCGCCCCGGCAGATATGCTGTGGCCGTTAGGCCAAACACCGCAAATTAGCCCGCCGATTTATTTGAGCCGATACCATTTATTGCCCGATGCCAATACCCCGGAACTGGCTGTTTATTTTAACGAAGACCAACAACAATGGTTTCGCGAGCCACTGCATCAGCAGCAGGAAGAACCTATTGAATTAAACGACGGTGACCTGGTGCAATTTGACAACACGCACTGGCAGTTCCTGCGCGCGCAAATTTATGGCCCGACTGAAACCAAAGCCTCGCGCCACATCAATGATTACGAATTTATTTTTAATATGAGCCTGGATGAAGAGACCACCCAGCTCGAATTGCATCACCAGCAACCGCTGGATCTCGCCGTGCGCACGCATCACTATTTATTGCTGCAACTTGCCCGTCACCGTGCGGAAGATGCAACGCGCGGACTCGATAGCAAAAGCCAGGGCTGGGTTTACGCCGATCAACTCGCTGCAGAATTAGGGTTGGATTCAACCCACATGAACATCCAGATTTTCCGCGCGCGCAAACAATTGGCAGACATCCTGCCCGATGCATTGGGCCAGCAATGCCTGCTGGAAAGGCGCGGCGGGAAGATTCGCTTTGGTTGCGAAAAATTTAAAATTTATAAAGGCGACAAACTCACACTCGCCTCCTCGTACCTCGAGAGTTGATTGTTAATTGATGAATAACTCTCCACCCCACTCCGCCAACGACAATGCCCCGGTTCAACTGGGGCATTATCAATTGCGCGACTGCATTGGTCGCGGCGGTATGGGTTTGGTGTATCGCGCGCGCGATACGCGGCTGGAGCGCGATGTCGCTATTAAATGTTTGCGTACCGAATTATTTGAAGCCCATTACATTGAACGGTTTAAACGCGAAGCGCTCTTGCTCGCCAAATTAAATCATCCGAATATTGTCCAGATTTACGATTTTATTGAAGCGCCCGAACAAGTCGCACTGGTGATGGAACTGGTCGATGGCCAAAACCTGCACCTTTATTTGCGCGAGCACCTGGTGCCTATTACGCAACGCCTGCAATGGCTGGTACAAATTAGTGAAGGCCTCGCGGTTGCACACGACGCCGGTATTATTCACCGCGATTTAAAAACTGAAAATATCCTGATCAACAAACGCGGCCAGGCAAAAATTACCGACCTTGGCATCGCCAAATCGCAAGACTTTAATGCCACGATTACTGATCACGTCGCCGGCAGTTATTGTTCCATGTCTCCCGAACAGGCCATGGGCGAAACCATTAACTTTAAAAGCGATTTATTTTCGTTAGGTATCCTCGCGTACCAATTGCTCTGCGGCGCGCATCCTTTTGGCGACACCAACAACAAATTGCAAACCATGCAGCGGATTATTTCCCACCCGCCGACGGCACCGCAAAAACATAATCCGGATTTGCCGGTGGAGTTTATCGACCTGCTTGGCCAGCTGTTATCCAAAGATCCCGATAAACGCCCGGACAACACCCATTGGGTAGCGGCGCAATTTGCAAAACTCAAGGAATTAACCTGGCACAACGATTTGTTTGGCGATGACACGCAAGCGTTGGCAATTCCGTTAGCTGCCAACACCAAAACCGTGCGCACCCAGGATCACCCCACATTTGATACACGCTTTGTTGCAGCGGCAGTTGCTCCAAAAAACTCCATTTGGCAGAAAATTAAAAACTATATCGCCAACAATAAAATTATTGTTGGCTCAGCGACGGCAAGTTTTTTAATTATCGCGGGGGTTGTTGTCTGGCAATTACAACCCAAACCACCGAAATATGTGGCGGTGATTCCACCGAAATTAACGGCGGAGGGCATGCAGGAGTCGCAGCAGGAGTTGGTGAAAAACGTAGTTTATGATGCGATCCAACAAAGCGTCATTCAACTACCTGATTATTATTTAATTCCGGACACCGAAATCATCGATGTAAACGGAGATAACGAGGCAATTCTTAAAGCAACTATAGCTGATGAGTTAATTACCGTAGAAATACAATGCAAGATCGAATCCTGCTCATTAACCTTTACACGGCTTGCAGCCGAAAAAGAACCACAAAAAAATCGGTTAAGGGTGGTCAGCTCCAAAAAGGTGGATGTATTAACAGATAATTATGCCTCCGTTGCAGATACGACCCAAAACAATATAGGGAATCTATACTCTCAATATTTTAGTAGTACGTTAAAGAATATCGACGAAAAAGAATACTATGCATTGATAAAGGCAAACCTTGAATACCGCGAAAAAGGAACAAGTTTAAAACTATTAACTGATCTCGATGCACTCAGTTCTCCAATCCGGGAAACGCCCACGTTTCAAACACTATACAAAGATGCAGCGATTGATCTTTACCACGAAACACAGATAGTTGATTACCTGGATAGACTGGAAAAGCTATTAAGTTTTGTTCAAAACAAAAAATCACTTAGCCACATGTACAACTTGTACTACCTTGAAATTGCTAAAGGGAACCTTCAAGCGGCAGCAACAATTGTGGACGACATTAAAAAATCGACTACCAGCACATCAACAATTAATGAACTGCTTGGTTATGGAGCAATGGCGCAAAATGATTATGAATCGGCCATCAATTATTACAGTGCATCACTTAAAGCACGCCCGACAGCAAGCAATTTTTTCAATCTGGCAAATGCCTACTGGTATTCAGGAAACACAACTCAAGCCAAAAAATATATCAGCGAATCTATAGCGTTGTCGCCAAATTATTATAAAGCACACAGCGTTAATGGTAACGTTGCGCTCACCGAGGGTAATACACTTGAGGCAAGCCGCTCCTTTGAAAAAGCATTAGCGCAAAAACCTGATGATATCCTCAGCTTGGGAAACCTCGGCCTATGCCACTTATTGATGAAAAATTATAGTGCCGCACTTGCATTGTTTGACAAAGCGGAGAAGTTAGCACCTCAACTTAATACTATTTTATTAAACAAGGCTGATGCGGAGAATCTTTCAGGTGATGTTGAATCTGCAAAAACTAAATACAAGAAAATTATTGACTCCATAGACCCCAAAAATAAAAATGGTGAGGCGTTAAGGAATCTCGCGCAGGCTTATGCGCATACAGGTAACATAACTAAAGCATTAATTGCATTGCAACAGTTAGAAAAGGAAGACCCGCAGAATATTGACACCCTGTATACCGCAGCACTGGTTCACACAATTGCCAAAAATAATGCATCTGCCCTATTGAACATTGAAACAACGTTAAACAATGGCTTGAACAGTATTTGGTTCAATTTTGCCTGGTTTGATGTCTTATGTCAGGAAGAGAAATTTATAAACTTAATGAATGACCACGGAAGAAGCAACCGCTGTCCCCCGTGATCCTGAATAATTAACTTATGCGGGTCGAACAGGAATAATCCCCGGGTCTTGCGATTCGTAAATAGAAACAACACCGGTTTGATTATCAGTAAACGATGCAACAAATCCGAAGGGAATGTATTCAGCAGAGTTTTCCAATACCTGAACATAGGCAATCAGCGTAAACCCGTTGTCGATAATATCGACTACTACATCGTTGTTCGGGTCTTCATCACCATGATCGGTAGCAACGCCACCCAATGCAAATCGCCATGTTCCATTAGATGAAGGATTTTGCACCATACTGATAACCAACACTGCGCGTTCAAGCTCTCTTTCCAACGGCAATGGGTTCTCAGCAAACCCAACAGTTAATGTTTCAATATCCTGGGTTGAGCCCTCTTCAGTGAATATCCAATCGCCATGGCCAGTATCTGTGGGCAGTGCAGGCGTCAAATTAAAGTACTGAATAACCTGGCCACCTCTGGGCACCAGGATGGTGACATTTTCGGCGGCTACTGTTTTCTTACCTTTTTTTACCGGAGCTTTTGCTGCTGCCTTTTTTGCAGGTTTTTTCGCTGCTGCTTTCTTTTCACTGGTTTTCTTTTTTTCTGCTGCCATAACTAAATTCCTGTCATTAATGTGTGTGGAATCCCTGAATAGCTTAAGCATCAAAGAAAAATTTCTTTAATGCGAATCGCCCTCCTCCCAGAGAACGATCAACAAATGGATACCGGACAAGCATAGCTCAGGATTTCTAATTCCATTGATAAGAATTAACAATCAACTAATACTTATAAGTTATCGACAAACCAACAGTGCGCGGACGGGTAATGTATTCAAACCGGCCTTGATCGCCATGCCATTCACCACTGCGCTTGCCGTTAATGCCACGCGTGTTTTCAATATTATTTACAAATGCGCCCAAGCGCCAATTACCGAATGTTACACCAGCGCGCGCGTTGGCAGTGGTGTAACTATCCAGCTTTTCATAGCTGTAGAAACTGTCATTGGGGGCTGTGTAAATTTCGCCAATACGATTAAAACCGATACTCGCATCAACGACTGTAGCATTAAACGATTGGGTATAGTCGAGACCGATATTCCACTGGTTGCGAGGTGCACCAGGCAATATGTCGCCATCAAATATCCCGATTGATTCAACGGAATCCGTTAGTTTTGCATCGGTATAGGAATAACCTGCGCGCAACACAAATGCACTACTCAATTGTAATGATGTATCGAACTCAACACCTTGCGAACGAGCTTCGCCGGCATTCGCCCAAATGGAACGACCATCGGCTACCATACGCACCTGGATATCTTCCCATGCAATATTAAACACAGCAGCATTCAATTTCAGTCGCTGGTCCAACCAGAAGGAATGGATTCCCACTTCATAGTTAGTTGCTTTATCAGGATTGTAAAAGCGGTTAGTAGTGACCTCTGCTGGTGTGAGGTTAGCGCCGCCGCGACGATAGCCCTCGGCAACTGCAAAATAAACACTGTGATTCTCGGTAAATTTATAAGTCGTACTAAATTTTCCCAATGTGTCATTGCTAACATCATCACCGACATCGCACGCGGGCACACCATCAGAAGGAAAAAAGGTTACGCAGACATCAAGATCGTCGTCATAGCGGAAATAACGGGCACCGACGCTGGCTTCCCACTTGTCTGTCAAATCATAGGCGACCTCACCGTAGACAGAATACTCATCCAATATTTCTGTCTGGGTAGCTTTGTAATCCAGATCATCAGGCAATGTCTCCCCCAAATATTCTGCAAAGCCGGGCACATGGTCTCCCATCAACACATCCAGGTCATCGCGGCTGTAGAACCCACCTAACAACCAACGCAACGGTTGGTCATCCGGAGAAACCAAACGCAACTCAACACTGTCTTTTACTACATCGACATAACTGGCGTTATAGGCAGAAAAATCTTCGAACGGGGTGTAATAACTGTTGCCGTAGTAAACCTCATCCAGCGCAATAAAATAATCGGTTTGATCTGCCCGCTCCGCGTGCTGGTAATCGTAATGGTTGAGGCTCGCGGTGAGCGTTGCCCACCCCATGTCAACAGTCGCATCCACACTTGCCAACTGCAACTCACCTTGCATCGGTTGCAAATACCGGCTTGATGCGTCGTATTCGTTTCCGGTAAAAGTTTCGTTGGTTGCCTGGCGGTCACCGACATTGATTTTTTGGTAGTGATACATCGTATTTAACGAGAAAGTATCTGTGGGTTGCCACAACAAACTTATCCGCGCTTCTTTGGTTTGATCATCGTTGATGTCTTCTGCTGGACCGGTCAGCAAATAATCGTTGTCGATAAAACCGGCATTGTCTGTTTTGCCGATCAACAAGCGCAAACCAAGCGTGTTATCAACAAGCGGGGTATTTACGATCAGATCAGTATTGTAATTTACATCATCACTGTGTTTTGTTTGCGAAAGTTCGGCATTGACGCGCACCGAATATTTTTCTAAATCTGGTTTGGCGGTGACATAGCGAATCAATCCGCCGATCGATGCATTACCGTAAAGCGTACCTTGCGGGCCGCGTACAATTTCCACTTGTTGCAAATCCTTCAGGCTGAATTTTGGCGGAACAAAATAACCTTGCAGCGGAATATTATCCACATAGCTCGCTACGGCCCCACCATCGCCACCCAAATCGTTCGCACCCACTTCATCCATTCGCAAACCGCGAATTACCAAACCGGTCGGGTTGCGCGGGCCTGCATCCACAATGGAAAAACCGGTCGTCTGGCCAGCGATATCAGCAAGGCTTTTAATTCCCGCAAAATTAGTTATTACGCTTGCTGCACCCGCAAAATCCTGCAAACTCTGGTTGCGTTTGGATGCAGTAACAACCACTTCTTCGACACTGCTATTAGTTTCTGCGGCGATTGACACTGCGCTGAGCAATGGCATCAATGCACAAGCAAGTGCCAATGGTTGCTTAAATAAATATTGCAATGGCTTGTGGCGCGTTCGGTTTTTCGGGGTGGTCATCAGTGTGTGCTCCAATAGTCTATTAAAATGTTATTCTGCGCTCGCAACCGGTTCAGGGGCCTGGCGATATTCCGACGGCGTTTTTCCTACCAGTTTTTTGAAAAAAGTGTTGAATACTGATTTGCTGTTGAAGCCGACTTCCAGATAAATATCGGTGATGGTTTTGTCTTTGTTCGCCGGATCAATCAAACGCTTCTTGGCTTCTTCAATGCGATAACCATTTACGAATTCGTAAAAATTCAAATTGAAATGGCGGTTGATAATCATCGATAAATCTTTTGCCGCAATACTGAGCGTATCCGCCAGCATATCCAATGTCAGCTCCGGATTAAGATAGGTTTTTTGCGAGCGCATAATGCTGTCGATTTTCTCCGCGTATTCCGGGTTGAGCAATTTTTCCTGCGTCGATTTTTTAGGCGGTTCCTTGGTTTCCTTTTGTTTCACCGCTTCAAAATTGCTGAAGTAACGCATACTGGTGAAGACCAGGGTACACACCAGGAAAAAGAGCGCGTAGTTGCCGCTCAGGCCAATGTATTCAATGACGTTACCTTTCGGGTCCGGGTGCTGGAAATCGTAGCCGGCGACATAGCCAATCACCTTCGCGAACGCGAGCAGCTCATGCATCAAGGTGATTACCATAAAGCCCACGACCAGGATTTTGAGCCAGAGGATATCGACCTTTTCAATATTGGAATGGGTGGTCTTGAGAATGTCTTTATATTTGAAGATCAACATCAGCGCGGCGGCGCAATAAATCACACGCAAGGTTTTGCAGAGGAATTCGATGGTGATGTAACCGCTGCTATACACAAAATATTCGGTGTTGATCCATTCGAGGCGCTGCGCCAGCGGATAGCGATAAAACCCCAGGATCATAAAGAGGGCAAATACGCCCAGCGGGATCAGGTGTAAATAATCTTTTGGACGAATGTGGAAATCGCGGAACACTAACGACTTCACATAAAAATAGAGCAGCACCGCATCCAGGTAATAGGCAAAACCACCGATAAAATAAATACCCGGCACGTTTTCGCGCACATGAAGTTTGAATTCTGCCCCCCACAGGATCAGTTCATGGAGCGGGATGAACGCATGGGCGATTAAAAAAGCGGCGAGAAAATAGTTGCTGGTGTTTTTGGGCGGATTGGTCACGATGAGCAATAGTGCAAATAAACAGCATAACGTGGCTGTCATTAGCAAGATGACGTCATGGAAGTTGAATACAACAAAGTTCATGGAGGTTCCCCGGTGTTTCTTATAGTGCGCGCTGTTATGTGGCCAGTTTGAGGACCGTTATAGAGGTTGATCGCGCTTTGGTGTTTTCACGGGGGATACTATAGAAGATAAATGACAGGAGCTAGGGAAAATGGCGTTCGAGCATTTTTCCGGCTCTCGAACCCGTTCGCATCGCCATTATTTCAGGTATCACTTTTACTCTCGAACGACACCCGCCCCCTGCACGCCTAGATTGTCATCAACGAAAACCAGACCAGAACAATAACGGAATGATGTAGGTCCATGGACAGATGTACTTCTACAGCAGCGCATCCTGCTTTTGGAAGATTAATCGGCAGCGGGCTTTCGTACTCATGCGATAACAATAACTTTTTTATGGGTATCAATTATGAACACATCCCTTAAGGGCCGTTTGCCTGGCAAATGGTCAGCCCTTGCACTTGGGCTTAGCAGTGCACTGTTTGGACATACCGCGTTTGCGCAAGCCTCATTACCCGCCACGATTCAGGCAGAAGCCTATAGCCATATGAATGGTGTACAGCTTGAAACAACAACCGACAGTGGTGGTGGCCAGAACGTCGGCTGGATCGACGCCAATGACTGGCTCGCTTACAGCAATAGCCCCGTTAGTATTCCCGCTACCGGCGCTTACGACGTGGAATACCGCGTAGCAAGCCAGGGCGGTGGCGGCACTATCCGGCTGGAAGAGGCCGGCGGAGCAGCTAGTTACGGCACTATCGCGGTGCCCAATACCGGCGGTTGGCAAACCTGGACCACTATCAAACAACGCGTCAATTTAACCGCCGGCACCCATAACTTTGGTATCGCCATTCCCGCCGGTGGCTTTAACCTGAACTGGTTCCGTATTACAGCGGTATCTTCGTCCAGCTCAAGTTCATCCAGCTCGGTTAGCTGGACGCGCTTGCCGGCGATCAAACAAAGCGGTCACCTGTGGGTTAATGCATCCACCAACCAGCGTGTGGATTTGCGCGGTACCAACATCGGCAACTGGTTGATCCAGGAATTCTGGATGATGGGCGGGATTATTTCCCACAACGGCGGCACGGTGAATGACCAATGTACGCTGGAATCGGTTCTGTCGCAGCGCTTTGGCAATGCCGAAAAAGAACGCTTGATGAAGGTGTTCCGCAGCAATTACATCACCACCCGCGACTTCGACATGATGAAAGCGATGGGTATGAACGTGGTCCGCATTCCATTCCTTTACAGCCTGGTCGAAGACGAATACAACCCCTACAACCTGCGTGCCGATGCCTGGCAATACCTGGATTGGGCAATTGATGAAGCAGAAAAACGCGGTATGTATACCATCCTCGATTTGCATGGTGCGGTGGGTGGACAGGCGGCGGCATCCGAGCAACACGACGGCTGCATCGGCGCCGCACAACTCTGGACCAATGCCAATTATTGGGATCGCACCAAGTGGCTGTGGGATATGATCGCCCAGCGTTACAACGGGCGCGCGGCTGTCGCTGCTTACGATCTGCTGAACGAGCCCTGGGGCACTGACGCAACTACCCTCGCCAACCGCTCCTACGAGCTGTTCAACGTGGTGCGCGCAAAAGATGCCAATCACATCATTCTGCTACCTGGCCACAATTCCGGTATCGATGCCTACGGCAATCCGAATAGTCGCGGCCTGACTAACGTGTCCACATGGATGCATTTCTACCCCGGCTTGTGGGGCTGGAATGACACGGCTACTTACGGTGCCGGCCAAGCCAACATGCACGCCAACTGGCTGCACTGCAACCAGAACGGGACCGGCGAGAGTTGCGACTGGCGCAATAAAATCAGTGGTATACAAACACCATTCCTGGTCGGCGAATTCCAGCCCTGGACACTGCTCGGCAGCTACGGCGGCCAAATGACCCGCAAAACCTACGACATCTACAACAGCTACGGTTGGGCCGCGACCAACTGGGCGTGGAAAACCACCTCATCCGGTGGCTCCAATGGCGATACCAGCAGTTGGGCCTGGGGCATGATTACCAACTCCAGCAACGGCGGCGGCATGGGTGGCTTGAACATTAGTAGCGCCAGCGCGACCCAAATCGAAAACTGGTTTAAACAATTCAGCACGCAACCATTGGTGCGCAACGAAAGCATCGCTTACTGGATGAACTGGAAAGCGCAAGTTGGCCAGCGTATCGAAGCGGAAATGTTCAAGGATCACAGCGGCATCCGCATGGAAACCACCACGGATGCAGGCGGCGGGTTCAATGCAGGCAGCACCGACGATAATGATTGGGCGAGCTATCCAATCAATATTCCCACAGCCGGCAATTACACGCTGGAAGTGCGCGTAGCATCACCTTACAGCGGTGGCACCCTGGTGCTGAGCAGAAATGGAACGGACCTGGGTGTAGTCACAGTGCCCAACACCGGCGGCTGGCAAAACTGGCAAACCGTGTCGATCACGGTGAACTTGCAAGCAGGTCAGCAAGACCTGTCGATCTTCGTAAGAAAAGGTGGCTGGAATATCAACTGGTGGCAACTCACCAAGCAATAGGCCAGCCCGGTTAGTGTCTACGAAGCCTTGGTCGGCGCAGCCATGCGCCGGCCTTTTTTAAAGCTCGTGTTTTTCTCCATAGCCTTTCATTACCGACGATTGACCCCAATCGTTTTGGTAATGAGCTCGCTTGCCGGTGCGTTTGCACCGGCTTTTTTATGTGTGCAGAACATTAGCGACGGGATTTCCAGTAATTCGGTTCACGATGGAAGTTCATTAGCGCAATTACGAGCAGGGATTTGCCATCAACGATGTAAATGGAAATCGGTTGAACAGCACTCGCCGGAATGGTGATTTCAATAGCGCAGAGACAATAAATCCAAGGTTCTGTTATCCCCCACCAAACAAACCCACCCCAGTTTTGATCGGCAAGTTCGGTTGCCAGTGCTCGGACGCCTCCGTTCATGATGTTGGATTTAATACGCCCAGGATCGTTTGACCATCCTCCCCGGGTTTCGGAAAAGTCAGTCATAGCGGCTGCACCCACAGCCCTCTTTTCCGGAAACCAGTTCCTTGCCCCGTGTCCCCACGGGGCTTTTTTAATCGTCTTTTCAAGGAGTTACGAAGCAGGTTCGGGGAAAAATCTTCCCAGTTTAGGTGCAACAGAACCTGCGCCGGTTCGAGTAAATTTAGTCGGGCGCACAAGTTTGATTTTTGGGTAACCATGCAGCGGCAATAACAATAAACCCACATGCTTTTGAATAAAGATAAGAGAAACCGCTATGACTACATCCAACAGCAAATACACCCCGGTCAACCATCCGTTAAAACTCAGCCTGCTCACACTCAGCATCCTCGGCCTCGTCGCCTGCGGTGGTGGCGGTGGCGGGAGCAAATCGTCCAGCAGTAGCGCCCAAAGTTCATCGACGACATCCAGCTCACTGGCATCGTCCAGCATCCCCTCATCATCCAGTGCTTCAAGCAGCTCGGTCCCAGATGAAGGCATGACCCTGCTTAAAACTGATGGCAACAAATGGGTAAAAGCGTCCGGCACCCAAATCAATCTGAAAGGCACCAACCTCGGCAACTGGCTGGTACAGGAATTCTGGATGATGGGCCAGGGCGGCAACGGCGTGCATGACCAATGCACCCTGGAAGCCGAACTGACCAAACGTTTTGGCTACGACGAAAAAGAACGCCTGATCAAAGTCTTCCGCGATAACTGGATCAAAGAGCGCGACTGGGACCAGATCAAAGCCTTTGGTTTTAATGTCGTGCGCTTGCCGATTTTGTGGAGCGTCATTGAAGACGAAAAAAATCCAAAAACCTTGCGCGCCGATGCCTGGCATTACATTGATTGGTCAATCGCTGAAGCGAAGAAACGCGGCATCTATGTAATCCTGGATTTACACGGTGCATTGGGCGGGCAAACGCCAAACGATCACACCGGCTGCTCCGGCCAGAACAAATACTGGAGTACACCGGAATACCAGGAACGCACCAAGTGGTTGTGGGAGCAAATCGCCACCAGATATAAAGATGAACCGGTGGTCGCAGCGTACGATCCGCTCAACGAACCCTGGGGCTCAACGGCGGAAGACATGGCCACCCGTGTACTTGAACTTTACGATGTCATTCGCAAGATCGATGACAAACACATCATCATGCTGCACAGCCATTACGGCAGCATCGATGTATATGGTGACCCGGCAACCAAAGGCCTCACCAACGTTGCTTTCCAACTCCACCCCTACCCCGGTTTGTTTGGCGATAGACCCGGCGATACGCACTATGACGTGCATCGCGACTGGTTGAAGTGCGGGCAAAATGGTTTGGGCGGCGTATGCGATTGGGATAAAAAAATCACCGCCCTTAAAACACCGCTGTTAATGGGCGAATTCCAACCCTGGCAATCTGCCGGCCTGGAATTGGGCGGAAAAATTGGCCGCGCGACTTACGATATTTTTGCAGGCTACAACTGGGCGTCTACCAGTTGGTCGTACAAACTTGTATCAATCGCTGGCGGTCAGGGCAAAGGCACCTGGGGCATGGTGACCAATGAAATCAATACCAGCCTGGATACCGGCGTTGGCCTGATCACCAAAGCCAGCACCTGGGATTGCGCCAACTGGAATTCCACCTTTGCCAATGCTTGCGCAAAGAAAGCGACTGTCATCAATACCAATGGCACCGGCACTAAACATTATTATGTAGTGATTAAAACCGGCGCTAACGGCGGCGCCAATCCGGATGTCACTTACGACAGCATCAGCCTGAAAAATAACGCGACCAATGAAGAAATGTTAGTAAACGGTGGATTTGGTAGCGGCAGTGGCTGGACTGAATTAACCATCAGCGGCGCGCTGAATTTTGATTACAACAATACCGATGCAAGCAAACAGCCTACGGGTGGTGACGGCGCAAACCTGCGCATTACCCGCCCCGCGGGTGTGACCGGTGAAATCAATGGCGCGCTCTACCAGCAAATCACCTTGCAAGCCGGCCAATCCTATACCTTCAGCGGTGTCTTTAAAGATAACGGCAGCGTAAATACCTGGGCCGAAATTTATTTAATTGAAGATGCGCCGGTCGCCGGAAAAGATGTTGTCGATAACGCCGGCAAAGTTGATTTCACCACGGCATCCGCTGAACAAATCGAACAATTGTTCAAAAGCTACGGCGACGTAGGTTACGACGTGCATTCCGGTCTGGCGAAATGGCTGGTCAGCAGCGAACACAATGATGTGTTTGATTATCCGGAAAAACCAACAAACGTTACGCTCGTCCAAACCGGAACCAATGTGGCCTTGACCTGGACCGCCATCGCCGGTACCGACATCACCTATAACGTGTATCGCTCTAGCGTTGCAGGTGTAAAAGGTACTTTGATTGGTGAAAACCTCACTGTGACTGCATTTGCGGATTCCGGTGTCAGTGAAGAGGAAACTTACTACTACTCGGTTACTGCAAAAAATAAAATTGCCGAAGGCTATGCTAGCAATCCGGTCAACACCAAACTATTGTTTGTGGCGGTACCCGCAAAAATTGAAGCGGAAAAATACACATCAATGAGCGGTGTACAACTGGAAAATACTGCTGATGCTGGCGGCGGCCAAAACGTGGGCCATTTTGAAACCGGTGATTTCATCGAATTCAAAATCAAAACCGAAACTGCAGGCAATTACAGCATTGATTATCGCCTTGCGACACAAACCGGTAGCACAGGTTTTGAAGTGTTGATTGATGATGTCGTAGTGGATACGCGCGCCGTAGAAGCTACCGGTGGCTGGCAAACCTGGGTTACCAAAAGCAGTGGCACCTTCGCATTAACTGCTGGCAACCACACATTGCGTTTCCGCTCATTGGGTAAGGAGTGGAACATCAATTGGTTTGAAATAAAAAAGCAGTAAGTAGTCACGCACAGTGAACGCACCTGGTGACGGGAGCCCATTCCGTCACCGGGTCAACCTGTGCAAAACGCGCAATAATTTTTAACAACCAGAGATAGATAAAATGCAAAGACATTTAAAACAATGGATGTTCGCTGCGGCGATCACCAGCGTTAGCTTCAGCTCACTCGCCGCCGACAAACACGTCAGTGTCTACACCACCGCCAAGGATTCCAACCTGCGCATCAGCCTGAGCGACACTCTCAGCCTGAAACCGGCGCAGCAATATCCGGAAACCGATATTGCCGTCATCGTAAATCCGGATATCCGCTATCAAAAAATCCTCGGTATTGGTGGCGCGGTCACTGACGCCAGCGCGGAAGTCTTTGCCAAATTAAATCGCAAAAAACAGGATGAATTCCTGAAAGCCTATTACGACAACCAAAACGGTATTGGCTACACATTATTGCGCACCACAATTCACAGTTCGGATTTCAGTAGCGGCAGTTACACCTATATCAAAGAAGGCGATAAAGAATTAAAAACATTCAGCATCGACCATGATCGTAAATACCGTTTGCCACTGGTCAAAAAAGTGCTCAAAGCAGCGGGCGGAAAAATTACTACTTATGTAAGCCCCTGGTCCGCACCCGCATTTATGAAAGACACCAACAATATGTTGCGCGGCGGAAAATTATTACCGGAATACAATGCCGCCTGGGCGCTCTACTACACCAAATTTATTAAAGCCTATGAAAAAGAAGGCGTGCCTATTTGGGGTTTGACCGTACAAAACGAACCCATGGCAAAACAGACGTGGGAATCCATGATATTCACCGCCGAAGATGAACGCGACTTTTTGAAAAATCACCTCGGGCCAACACTGCAAAAAGAAGGTCTGGGCGATAAAAAAATTATTGTGTGGGACCACAACCGCGATTTAATCACCCATCGCGCCCACACAATTATGGGCGATCCGGATGCTGCAAAATATGTGTGGGGAATTGGTTTCCACTGGTACGAAACCTGGACCGGCGGCCAACCCATGTATAAAAATGTGGCGGAAGTTAACAAGGCATATCCAAACGTCAATTTGATGCTCACTGAAGCCACCGTAGAAAAATTTAATCCGGAGCGTTACCAATACTGGCCCAACGGCGAGCGCTATGGCGATTCATTAATTAATGATTTCAACTCCGGCGCCGTCGCCTGGACCGATTGGAATATTTTGCTCGATGACAAAGGCGGCCCTAACCATGTTGGCAATTTCTGTTTCTCTCCCATCCATGCCAGCAACAAAGGTGAGTTAATTTACACCCCGAGTTATTACTACCTTGGCCACTTCTCCAAATTTATTAAACCGGAAGCACAGCGCGTGAGCGCGGTCACCAGCCGCAGCGTTTTGCAAACCACATCGTTCATTAATGCAGATAACAAATTAGCAACCGTTGTTATGAATAATAGTGATGCCGCCGTTTCCTATCGTTACTACATCAACAACCAGGAAACCAATGTGACTATTCCCGCGCATGCGATTCAAACACTGGTGTATTAATTCCCACTGTTTATGCTTTATAAAAAAACCCGCACGTGCGGGTTTTTTATGTCAACAATATTAAGCGTGTTTAACGCAAACGATTCAACGCCGTATCGCTAAAATTACGGCTATCCAACCCCACATTGAATTGATCATTTTTCCATTCCAGAAGCGTACTTTTTTTAGTTTGGTGGCTGACCATAGTCATTAGTTGTGCGCGCCAGAACTTATCCAGAAATTGCTTGTACTCGCTAAAGGTCAGGGTTTTGATCAAGGCATTTTTTTGATCGTAATATTCAATTTTCCGAGGTTGGTATAATTTTTTATCGGTCCACTCAACCAAACGCGAATATCCGGAATGTTCGTAGCGTGGGATACGTTCCGTGACATAACAATCGTTGCCGTCAACGGTTTCGTCGCGCAAATATTTATACGTGTACTTCTCCAGCTCCGGTGAACTCAAGTCCTCATAAGCAAACTCACTGCCCATAAATGGCCCTGACTTATTGCCCGAGGAAATTCGTTTTACGCGGTTCAATGCCGGGAGAAATATCCATTGGTCGTCCGCTTGGGTAGCATGGGTGAAACTTAGAAAAGCGGTGCCTTTAACATCGCGTGGCTCTTCAAAAATTGTTAATGACTTATCGCCATCATCATTTGTTTCTAACACCATATTACGAATTTGCCGCGTTTTCTCCGCACCTTGCGCATTACGCAAGGTCATGTGGATATCGGAACTACGATCTACCCAGCCGGTATCGCGCTTGTCAGCTTCAATCGCGATAGCAAGGCCTTGCTCTTCCGGAGTTTGTGCAACTACTGGTATTGCCAACAGCACAGTTAAACTCATTACAATGCAATTTACTTTTTTCATATCGTTCCTTAAAAATCAAAATTTTGCAGGTTCAATGGAAATGCCCGTTGTCAAATCCAATTCCACATTCTCTATTGGCTGGCTTTGTTTCGCGGTTGCCGGTGCGCGGTCAAATTTCATTAATAATGGCGGCAATAAAAAGAAATCACCTATCAACGCAAAAATCAGAATAATCGCAGTCAACAGGCCCATATCGCCGTTTAGTTTGAAAGATGAGAACGCAAGAACTGCAAAGCCCGCCACTAAAATAAACGTAGTGAACCACATAGCAGTGCCCATGGAGGAAAAGGCATAACGGATGGAATCTTCGCTACCTAATCCCATATCGCGTCGACCATGCAAATATTTATTCAAAAAATGTACAGTATCATCGACCACAATTCCCATGGTCACCCCGGCTACCGTTGCCAGCCCCAAACCTACTTCACCAACCAGTAATCCCCATAAACCAAAACCCATAATGCTCGGAATTAAATTGGGAATTAAACTGAGGAAACCAATTTTGAAAGAGCGGAAAGCGTAGATCAAAATACCGGAAATAATTACCAGCCCGAATACGCTGCCCCACAACATGCTTTCAATATTCCGTACACCAATATGGGCAAACATAATCGTTGAACCGGTTCCTGCCGACCGAATTTCAGGTGCATTAGCGCTCAACCAGGCTTGCGCACGCTCTTCCAATGCAAGCGTTTGCTTAACCGGCAAATTTTTGGTCACCACCGTTACGCGCGTAGCAGACTTATCCATATTGATCTGGTTATTTAAATCCAGGCCATAGGGCAATGACATTTCATATAGCAAAAGATATTGCGCAGAAAGCTCACGATTTTCCGGAATAGTTAAATATTCAGGCGCATCACCGTGCATATTTTTATTTAGCCGGGTAATGATATCGGTGAGCGCATTCACCTGCACAACCTCCGGCTGCTGTTTGTACCAATCGGTGAATGCTTGTACCTTACGCAAAAACTCGGGATCACTTATACCATCCGCTTCCTTAGCATTTAACGAGTAATCTACGCGATAGGCACCGGTAAGGTTTTCCGTCGTGAAATCTGTTGCCTGACGGAACTCCATATCCTCGCCAAAATACTGGATCCACTCATCATTCAAGTCATTTTTCGCCACAAAAGCGGCTAGAAATACGCACAGGCCGCCAACACCCCAGAAGAGTTTATTGTTATGTTTAATGACAAACTCAGCCAGGCTTTCCATCGAATCGGCTTCATTTTCTGCACGTAGCGCCGGCTTTTTCATTGGCAGCACCATCATCAGAGCGGGCAAGAATGTAAGCGATAGCACAAATGAAAACATCACACCAATTCCAACGATATTTCCCAAATCGCGAAATACTGGCGACTCACTGAAATTCATTTGGAAAAAGCCAAGCGCGGTGGTGATATTAACGATGGCAATGGCATACCAATTGGAACGGATACTTTCCAACATCGCGTTGTGCTTATCGTATCCCTTGCGCATGTAGTTAATAAAAATAACCAGGACATGCACAGTATTGGCAATTGCCAATGTCAAAATCATCGTAGGTGCCGATGAGGAAATTGACGTGAGATCAATGCGGAACCAACCAGCAATACCCATCGCCGCCATAATTGAAAAAGTAATTAACCAGAACGATGCGAACGCGCTGGTCCAACCGCGGGTAAGCAATACAATACTGACCAGAAATGCCAGGAACGTCAGCGGCATTAAGGTTGACATATCATGCTCTGCCGCTTCGCCAAACGCCGCATTGAGCATCACCATCCCCGTAAGGTGGACCTGCATGTCCGGGTTTTCCTTGCGAATCTGCGCTGCAAGATCACGCGAAAATTTCACCACTGCAGGCTCTTCTGCAACAGGATCAATACCCGGCAATTGAATAGTGACGTTAATCGCAGCAACGTGTCCTTTTTCTGAAATAACACGTTTTACTAGTAACGGTTCAGCCAATGCTGTTTTACGAATATTTTCTATTTCCGCATCGGACAGCGAAGCGGCGTCCTTAACCAATTCTTCTACAATCAGCTCATCACCATTGGCATGGGAATTTTGAAAATTGGTGATGGAATCTACACGAGTAGAATGGGGAGTTTGCCATGCAGCTTTAGTGTACTTTTCAACTGCTGCAAGATTTTCACGAGTGAATATATTTCCATTTTTTGGTGCGAGAACAATAAACACGTTTTCATCACGGCCACTGTAAGTATTTTCCATATGCTCAAATGCCAGCAGCTCTGGATTATCACCGTTAAAAAAAGCGCGATAGTCATTGTTAAAAACCAGACGTTCGCCGCCCATAGTAGCCAAAGTGACAATGATGAGTGTCAAAGCAATAACCCACCACCGTTTATTTAACACAAGCTCGCCAAATTTAAGAGCGAGCAAGTCAGATTTTTTCATTTCCTAATCTCCTGCAGACACTGATTAATACGCCATTTTAAAAATGGATAATCCTTGTAGAAAATTAATGCGCCAACCACATCATTAGCGCATCAATTTTATCGACAATACATTAACTGCTTGACAAGCATATTACTGCGTTAACAACGCGGAGATCTGCAAATCCAAACAGCGCCTAAAATATCAGGCTGCAGGATTCCCACCAACTACCGCACAGGGAATGCGCTGCCAAAATTAATTATTAAACAACGGTGCGCCCAAATATTCCATTGAACCGTCGGTGACAAATTTAATTGCTTTGCCTTTAACAAAACCGGTTACTTCGAAATTCCCCTTCAATTCCCAAATAATTCTGTAACCATTTTCAATTGGCAGGTAAATAGGGAAGTAGCTTTGTGTTTTAAATACGATATCCAGGCGATCACGGCCTGAAGTTGCACTAATGAAATTGGTTTCTGGAATGTAGTATCCGGGAATTTCCGGAATGGACATTAATTTATGCTTTAGGCTAAATTCAGAATCAGTAAATGTTTTTATCTTCTCTTCATCTGCCCACAATTTGAGCACGCTGGAGTGAACTTCATTATCACCGCTATCAGTCATGTTCAACAATGCGAGTGCATGGCGCTTTTGCTTTTTACAGGAGTGCTTCCAACGTCCGGTTTTTTGCTTGCATGGAACACCTTCTTTTTCAACAGCCTGGCCCCAATCCCATCCAAAGTTATCAGCCCAATCCCAATAACCCCAGTTGTGATCGTGGTATCCACGCCCGTCTTTAAATTGATATACCTTCTCAGCAGGTGTACCTTTTTCCACAATCAAACGACCTTCGACTTCCAACTTGGCAGAAGCAATTAACCAATTCATTACGTGAGGAGTGGAGGTATCAGAAGATTGCATTGGCAATGCAACGGCTTTTTCAGGTTTTAACAATGGCTTCCATTTCGCATCGAACACAACCTTACCGTCGGCTGATTCGGTATAAATGTGATACGCCTTGCCATCGTAGGAAATAGAGTTTTTATCCAGGTAATAATCCGGCTTGGTAGAAAACCATTTAGCGGCATCGATAGGATAAACATCCAGAGTCAAATCACTTTTCACCGACGTCTGATAGTTTTCAATTTTCAATGCATAGCTTTTGGTTACGTCATTGGTGTCACCTTCCATAGTAAAAATAGTACTGAAAGTGAAATCACCGGTTTTACTGCTCATCGAAAAATAATGCCACTCTTTATACAGATGATTTTTAGAATCTCCCGGAAGCGGAGGGTGAAACGCATCCAATTGCGTTAAAATTTTTCTAAAATCCTGGCCGGCACCGGCGAAAGGCGCACAACACAAATTTAGTATTGAAACCCAGAAAAATAATTTAAACCATTTATTATTCATGATTATTAGCAGCCCCACTTAGTACAGATATGTTTATTGACCTTCTTTAGGTTCCGGAATAGCAACAAACAGCAATGCCATACCAATAGAAACTACATATACCGATACAAAGCTGTGAAAGCCCTGTACCAACTCGCTTGGCTTTCCGCCCGGGCTGAACATTGCCCCGGCAACAACCAGAAAACCAAAAATCAAACTAAATATGGATACACCGCAACCGACATAAAAATAATACTTGGCTTTCTCAAAATTAATTGCGGTGTCACGTCGAGCTTTCCACAGCGCATTGACTGCAATCAAACATAAAATTCCGGTAATGAATTTCGGCAAATAAATAAATGCATATCCAATTGTATGCAGAACAGGAGAGTTCATTGCGCGGCCTGACGGATGACCATCGTATTGGACATTTTCTACTGCCATTACATGCGCAACAATCTTTATCCATTCATCATAAAACATAATATTGCCAACCGCATTTACCAACGCCCAGGCAGCAATTGAAAACACCAATAAAATTTTGATTATGCGCAACGCCATTTTTTTCTCCATAAATATAAGTCTGGCAACACCGGCCAGAGCCAAATAATATTTGCGGAGGAGATTTAAACAGCTGGGAGGATAAATGTGACCTGTCCCTTGGAGCAGGTCGTATTTAATGAGAAATTTATAATTTGATAGATTTAACTAAATAATTTTAAATTTATTTTTGGCGGATATTTTTTTCAAGCAGAACAGAGGCCATGGTGTTGGACCAGCCATCTACCGCTGGCCAATTGCGATAATCCCCTTCTTTTACACCAATAATCGCCATCAATGTTTTTGCAAACATTCGTGTAGCAAAAGACATTTTACTGTAATCAAGGACGCCGGCGAAACCCTGGACAGATAATGGGTTTGCAGGAAAAAGTGCAGCAATTTTCTGTGCGTAAACCCGCGCCCGGGCAAGAGACTTCTCATCGGTGCGAGACAGCGTCAAACAAACAAAAAAACAGGCACAAGGTATTTTCGCAAGCTGCGTTTTATATATCTCTACAAATTTGCGCGCCGGGGTCATCCAGCGGTCATATTGAATAGCACCACCGATAATAATCGCATCGTATCCATCCAGAGATTCAACATGATCCACCTGCTTCACCTCAACCTGATGGCCATTAGCAGCCAACTGGCTCGATACGCGCTCGGCAACACCGCCAGTTGAACCGAACTGGCTGGCATATACCACTAACACACGGGCTGGTGAATTTTTCCTGTTACTTTTTGTATCGACGTTATCGACTAATCCAGAATCAGTGCTCATAGAGGTTTGCGCCACGCTGTGCTGAATCGTTAATCTGCTTGCCAATGATGTGAGTCCGATAAAAAGACCAACCTTGTAACAAGCATTAATAAATTGCCTTCGGGCTATTTTATTCATAGTGGATTGTTGCACAGAGGGAAATTTGGGTGAGCGATATACCCCTCACTTTTTGGGTATATCATTTTTTTGGCGCGTAATTTCTTTAAAGCATTGCATTTAAACGCGGCAGGACTTCGCTAAGATCACCCACCAAACCGTAATTGGCCACCTGAAAGATAGGCGCATTGGAATCTTTATTAATAGCGATAATAATTCTGGAATCTTTCATCCCGGCTAAATGTTGCGTAGCACCGGATATCCCCAATGCAATATACAATTCGGGTGCGACTATTTTTGCTGTTTGGCCTATTTGCTTATCGTTGGTCAACCAACCGGCGTCAACCACCGCCCGGGTTGCGCCCACTGCAGCATCCAGTTTATCGGCAAGCGTTTCCAGCTCATCAAAATTTTCCTTGGATCCCAAACCGCGCCCAGCGGACACGATAACCTGGGCAGACTGCAACGGTTTGCGCTTGGAATGATTGCGCTTTTCACTTACAAAATGTGTTTGCGATTGTACATGGATATTATTGTTTTCCAAATAAACCACTGGTACTTCAACGTCGCAGCGATGAACGGAAGTATCTGACAATGGAAATGCAGAACCTAATAACGTGACTATTTTTATTGCGTCCAGGCTTTTAACACGCGTTAATAGCCTTCCCGCATAAATAGGTCGTACAAAAGTATCCGCCGATTCAATCGCTGAAACGCCCGTTATTGCGGCCACTTTCAAATACGCGGCCAGACGTGGAATAACAGATTTTCCAAACGAGGATGTCGAGCAAAAGATATGCGTGTATTCATTTGCCAGATCTTTAATCGATTTTGCTATAGCATCTTCGGATTGCTGACTAAATACCGGGTTATCTATCAATAGAATTTTTTTGATGCTACTTAAGCCGGATAGTTGTTCGCATATAACCGTGCATCGAAACCCCGTCACCAGCACATCAATATCGGGAGTTAGCTGTTTTACGCCACCAAGAACTTTATAAAACTCGTCCTTTAACGAACTACCATCGTGTTCAGCGATAATTAAAATACGCATAAAACCACCCTGTAAATGTTCACTGGCCATTTTTGAGGAAAATGTTTTGCAGGCTCATTGACTGTAAGCATGTGTCTTGATTATTTCAGCCAGATCTTTAACATCATCCAACATTTTAATTACGATATCCCGTTGCGGGGCATAGACATCTATTACTTCCAGATGCTGACGCTGCTCCGATAAAAAATCAGAACAGGAATAAGTATCAACAGGCTTGGATCTCGCTTTCACAATGTCCGCGAGCCCAGGTGAGCGAGGTTCGTTAATATGCAAATCCACAGTCACGATACCTGGCAACAGAAATGTATGCGTTTGCTCACCGTCATCCACTTCATGTTCCACCGTGACAATTTTATCTTCCAATGACAATTTGGAGGCCGCATTAACCAACGGCCAATCAAGCAAAGCCGATAGCATTTGCCCTACCTGATTATTATCGTAATCAACGGATTGCTTACCCATCAATATCAAATCCGGATTCTCCACTGCAATTAAATTTTGCAATATGCACGCAATATCCAATGGCAATAGTGAGTCATCGGCAGTTGTTTCTACGAGTATTGCGCGGTCCGCACCACACGCCAATGATTTACTTAATAACTTTTGGCAGTCCTTATCCCCGACAGTAACAACGACAATTTCAGTGACCGATGCCCGACCTCTGAGCCGTACAGCCTCTTCAAGAGCGATGGCACAGAATGGATTAATATTTTTTGCTGCATCGCGCGCAGAAAGGTTATAACTGCCACTTACAGGAACAACACCAATATCCGTGACATATTTTTGCGGAACAAGAATTTTCATAATCACTATCCCTGGCTCTAGCTTATTTAATTCACAAATACTGGCGATTGATGTATTGACAATTATTTTTATCAAACAAAAGGACGCTTGAACTTGCTACGCATTCCCCAGGGCACGGTGCAATCAAATAGCGCTTTTACACTGACTGCCGGATTGGCGGTGTTTTTACGATACTCGGGCGATTGCGACGGATCCATACGAAAGGGTTTTTCATTATCAAGATAATGGGTATCTATATCGGCCTGGAAACGGGTGGTCAGCGCCCAAAACAAGTCCTCGGCTGAATGCGCATTTACATCTTCATCAATTAGAAATAAATGTTTTAATGGCGGTACCAATCCCAGCACCTTGAGTGCCGCTTGCACCGCAAGCTGGTCATCATCAGGGTCGTGCTTGTGCACTTGCAACACTGCCATTAATAAACCACCGCCCGCTGTATTGTAAAAAACGTCTTTTACTTCAATCGGGAAGTGCTGTTTAAGGAAGCCGCGCGTTGCCAGCTCCGGAGTGATGGATTGCAATTCGGATTGCTCCAGACCCGGGCCAATTACCGTTTGATAAATAGGATTGGTGCGATGAGTGATCGCTTTCACTTTGACTATCGGGCACGTTAATCCTGGCGGAATGTGGCCCTGATAGCCTAAAAATTCTGGCATAGAACCATTGCCGGGATTTATCTGGTTTTCCGGAATCTGGCGTGCTGTAATTTCAGCTTCAATAATAATTTCGGCATGACTAAGGCATTCAGTATTCACCGTTAAACAATCGGAGAGATTAACCGCAGCGCCGCGCAAGCCGCCGATAATATCCAGCTCGCATTCACCTTTCCTGCACAGCGGTTCGGTCAAGCAGGATCCATAATAAACCGCCGGATCCAGCCCGAGGTTAATGGATATAGGCAAGCTTTCCCCTTTACTCAATGCCGCCTCGTAAAGCGAGCCGAGATGATGCCCGGGAAAAATAGAAATCGTCATTTCATCATTGGAGTGTACGCACAAACGATGTACCGACGCATTTAAATTGCCGCCATCCGGTTCCTTTGCCAGCACCAAACCCAGGGATATATAAGGGCCCGCGCACTGTGGAGTGAGGGTCAGAATAGGCAATTGTTTTAATAAATTAATATCTTCCTTAATCACTATTTCCTGACAAGGAGGATTACTGATTTTTTGTGGCGCAACACGTTGGGCCATCGCTTTGAAAAATGCAGCGTGATATGACCCTTCTTTTCCAGTGAGTAACAACTGATTGCGCGTGCGTGAGCCAAACAATCCGATCAGCACCGGCATGGAATGACCTTCCACACCATGATACATAACCATCTGCTCATCGCGCGTAATGGTAGACGCAGGAACACCGGCACTATGCTGCGCGTAATGCGCAGCCACTTCATAAATTGCATTAATGGGTTCGCGATGCTCAACGACTTGCTCACCCTGTTCTTGCAAGAAGGCTAATGCGGATCTCAAATCATAGATGCCAGTGCTCATATCAGCTCTTCTCATTGAAGTTGTTGTACAGGTAATACTCGCGCTTATTCATACCATTGAATAATGTATTCAACACCGGATATACGCCCTGCTCATTTTTTGTCATCCGTTTGGAATCATGGGCTAACAGGAAAAATATCTTTTTCAAGCGCTGTAATGCCGCTTCATCGCGCTGATCGCAGAAAAATTCGTATTCAAAGAAGAAGCGCTTGCCACCATCCATCGGCATGATGTAGCAGAATTCATTGTCGATATTATGCAATTCACCAAATTTCCGATTGCGCGAACAAATTTCTTCGATCACATCAAAATTATCGGTATCGGTAAAATACATCACCGAGAAGAACCAATGGGTACGCAGGAACCTGGGTGAGAACATCCGGTAATTAAACCAGTACTGCGGATCGCTATACTCCGGATCAAAATAATGCTTGTCCAACGCCCTGCGTAACGCTTTATTATCGATGTGCGAAAACAATACGGTTACTTCTTCGGGGCTTACCACAATTTGCTTGAGGAAATATTCAAGCATATCGCCAAAGATGAAATCGTAAGGCTTATCCTCATCCATCACCTCTTCGATCAACGCCATACTTTCCGGGCCGGTGATCGCTGGAATTCCCTGGATGACTCGTTGCATGGATTTACGATTAATAATAGTCAAGTCCGGATAAAGAGCTTTCAAACTATTCAGATCGTCTTCCGTCAGCATCATCATAATGGCGTAATTGATTTTTAGATAATCGCGCGCAATATCAAGAAAGTTATCGGCATCTTCTTCTGAAATACTTAAAAATTCAGATAATACTTCAACGCCAACTATACCGAGGCCAATACCCAGGCCTTCTTCAGCAAGGTGACGGGTTACCGACAAGCCCTCGGTAAATTCACGGAAGGGAATAAATATGACGGTCTCATCTTCTTGCACCGGATATAATTTAATTTTCAGGCTGGTACAGATAAATGGCAATTTGGGTTGATAGTAATCTTTTGGGCTGGTAGTAATTTGCGGTGCGTCTGCTGAGGTAACACGCAGCACTTCGCCATCCAGCGTAACAACTTCTGCCTCAATGTAATGATCGGCCATCATTCCTTTCTTGTAGCCAAAGAATGAGTGGATGCCGGTAGAAACCTGATTTGCACAAACTCCGGCGGCGGACTCACCAATGGAAAAACGCAATCCTTTTTTCATCGCTGCCTGCTGTAAATCAAACGCAATAATTCCTGCACCGACTTCAGCCCATTGCTGTTCAACATTGATATTCAGGGTTTTCATCCGCCCCATATCAATAAAAAGCACATTATCCTGAATCAAATTGGAACTGTTCGTGCCGGAAGAGATTGGCAAGAATGGAATTTTGTGGCGTACCGCCAAACGAACAATAGCAGCGGTTTCTTCTGCGTTTTTTGGCAGCGCCACGTAAGCCGGCTTTTTCTCTTCACTGCTGAGTGATCCAAAGGTAGTGTAGGCGGTGAGAATAGTGGGATCATTAAATGCCCAGGACTCACCAACGATATCGAGTAGCTCAAGTAAAAACTGGTCTGGCTCCCATACTTTAATTTCTTCAGTTTTAATGCGATCCCTGAACACTTTTTTCTTGGTTGCAAATACATCACCAGGAGTCATTTCAATCTGGAAATAACACTGGATATTACAACTGCCACACAGGGTGCAACTATCAACCACCTTTTCTGTTTCAGTGGTGATAGGTAATTCACCGGATTGCAATGCCTTAAATACTTTCAAACGTCCATGAGGATGATGGGCGAAATTGACATGTTCTTCTGCAGCATCACAACGGCCAGTTCCCAGATAATCGATACGGCACATGCCACAATTACGGCAGTTGTTGGCAATATCAATTTCCTTTGCATAAATCATTTCGCCCATCATTTTACTCCTGCATTTTTTCCACTAGCTAAATTAATACTGATGGCAACAATTAACCGCGGCCAAAAATCCGATGTGCACTACTGAAAGTATCATTCGCTACCGATGCCAACGTAGATATATCCAGCGCCACACAGAAACAGGCAATAATTTCCGCCAGTTTTTCTGCGCCGCGCTCACCGGTGCAGCCCAGGATTTCAAGGCATTCATGTTGTGCTGGCAGCCGCTGTGCACCGGAAACGGTACCAGTGACGATACAAGGATAAGTTGAAGACCAATAAATACCTTCCGGTGTTGCCTCAACATAAATTTGTTGCGCACTTGCTTCGTACAAACAACCAAGATCCTGACCGGTAGCAGCGAACATTGCCGCCATTACGTTAGCCGAGTTAACGGACATACCACCGGGGCTGCCCGCTGCCAGGTTGCCCGCATTGCCGGCGTTTACTTCGAACATAAATTTTTCTATTGAACAATCAAAAATATCTTCAATAGCTTCTTTCTTCAGGAAGACTTCAGTGAACACGCGCGCACCACGGGCGTCATTGAAGTTGGAGTAACTGAATTTTTTGTCGCCAGCGAGGTTGCCCTCAACAGAGTAAAAGCGAATAGGAATACCGGTTTGCTTTTCAAATTCTTCGCGAATCCAGATACAGCCATTGTCCGTCATTACGGTGACCATATTCTGGCCCGCCGCATCGCCAGTGGCGTAAATGAATTTGAGATGAACTTCGTTACCGATGATGACTTCGTTAATTGACATCAGGTAACCGTGGCGCGAAAGCTTGTTGCACTCGGTTTCGATGGTCGAGTAATTGCGTTTTACCCAATCGATAAAGGCTTCACATTCATCAAGGTTAGAGAATTTGAACACCGGTGCACGCAGCATTTGCCGCTTGAACACTTTTACGCGAATGCCACCCGACTCATTGATAACACGCGCCCCGCGCGATGCAGATAAGGTGATAACACCTTCAACCGTTGCGAACGGAGCAAAAAATACTCCATTTGCTAACTCGCCATTAATTTGCAATGGGCCGGCCAAACCGATTGGGATATGTACCGCACCAATAAAATTTTCGATAACACCGCGCAATTTTTTTGGATCGATTGGATGGGTACGCAGAGCATCCAGTTCAAAATTAAATTTGTCATTGAACCACTCAATACGCTTATCAAGCGAAATGGGGTTATGGCTGTTGCCTTTTGGAACACGATCCAAAGTGGAAATGTCATGCCATGGTTTGGCGTTAGCATCAATTAAAACATCTTCTTTGATATTCATAGGGACCTTCTTGTCGTAACAAAAAAAAATCAATACTTAAAACAATTAATAGGATGTGTTACGCAGCAGCGTATGAAGGTGCCGCCAATACTGCCTCGATCACCATTTCCACAGTTTTTAACGATTCCAGCACTTCATCTGAAATATCGATTTGATATTTTTCTTCAAGGCCAGTACCCAGCTCCACAAAACCGATTGAATCCAGGGCCAGGTCATCAACCAGCCTGTCACTTTCGTTGATTTTTTTGGTAGTTAACAAAGATTTGCTAAGAATCTCGGAAACTGTTTTGTAAACTTCATTTCTATCCATTTGTAATTTCCTCTGAATTAATTCACTTATTTAAATTTACCGATATGTCAGGCACATGCCTGATTAGTTAACCTTACTTAAAATCATCGATCCGTTAGTACCACCGAAACCAAAGGAATTGGTAAGCACCTTGTTGAGCTCGCAGGTTTCGTTGCGGCGCACAATATTCAGCCCCTCAAATGGCTCATCAAGGTCATCGATATTGACGGATGCTGTTACAAATCCCTCATTCATCATCAATAGGCAGTAGATAATTTCTTGTGCACCGGTTGCACCTATACCGTGACCAGTGAGGGATTTTGTGGAAGAGATACGCACGGGCAGATCGCCAAATATTTTCCTGATTGCACCGGTTTCGGCGAAATCACCAATCGGTGTGGAGGTGCCGTGGGTATTGATGTAGTCAATTTCGGCTATCGAACATTTTGCATCGTGCAATGCAGTTTCAATACAGCGATAACATCCCATTCCTTCCGGGTCAGGCTGGACAATGTCATGGCCATCAGAGCTGGTACCAAAGCCGATAATTTCGCCATAAATAGGCGCGTTACGAGCCAATGCCCGCTCATATTCTTCCAGCACAACGACACCTGCACCGCCACTGATTACAAACCCGTCGCGATTTTTGTCATAAGCCCGCGACGCGCGCTGCGGTTCATTATTAAAACCGGAGGACATTACTTTACGCATACCGTCAAACATACAAGTGAATACCGGCGAAACTTCTTCCGCACCACCGGCAATCGCCAGATCGCATATACCGCTTTTAATTAATTCATAGGCGTGACCGATGTTGTGCAACGATGTGGCGCATGCAGAGCTGATGGAATAACTCCGGCCTTTTATGCCGTAAAAAAATGCGAGGTTGGCACTGACGCTGCTCGCCATGGAACGCGTCACTTCGAAAGGCCCAATGCGCCTGGCACGCCCTTCGATGCGGTCCAACGCCTGACGATAAGGCTCGCTGTTGCTAAAACCGCTGCCAACAATACACGCGGCGCGCTCGCTTGCCAGATCTGCGCGATCAATGCCACTTGCGGCAACAGCTTCTTCTGCACAAATGAGCGAGTAAAGCGCCGACACATCCATAAAGCGCGCTTTCTGCCCGAAGTCATTACGCAACGAATCGACGTCAGGCAATTTTATGGTGCCGGCTACCAAACTTTTAAAACCGTACTGTTCCCATTGTGGCATCGCCACTATGCCTGAACGATTTTGCTGCAGCGATTGCAATACTTCGCGACAGCTATTGCCAATACTGGACACCACACCACAGCCTGTTACTACGATTCTTCTGTTCATGCTGGAATCCACCTTTAAAAATCAACATCGCAATTCATTCGAAATTTATAGTCACTGCCAAGGCGCGTTTAACTGCGGCAATTCTGCTTAATTTTTTATTAGCAACAACTGCCCAGGGGTACAGTGACAATGCCCTCACCTGACCCCACGGACAGGTTAAATTTTGAATTCATTATTTTTTAACAACTACAAAATTAACTATTGCCGAAATATATCAGTACTGAACCTAAGTACAGTTTCATCCACTTTTTACATCAACCTACTATTTGCCCGAATTGTTACCAAGATTAATTGCGACTCATGATTAATTTCGACTCTTGCAGCAACGCAAAAAAAAGCACCGCCAAGAGCAAAGTCGTTACGTTACATCAGCAATGCAAAATTTCATTTGTAGTTTCCTGATTAGATTAATTAACTCCATTTTGGACATGCCAAATATGATTAAGTGGACAGAAGATCAAATTGAATTGCGCAATTCAATTGGCGAATGGGCAACAAAGCTTAATGATGACTTTGACGGGCAGAATGATCGTGCCACCTTGTTGAAGATGTGGAAACTTGTGCGGGAAATGGGCGTTTTGTCGCTCCCCATAAAAAAGGAATACGGCGGGTTGGAACAGGATGTATTGACAACCCTCTATGTGCTCGAAGCGTTTGGTAAACACTGTGAAGATTCCGGATTTAGTTTTGCGGTTTCATCGCATATTGTCAGCACCTGTATCCCTATTCAGAAATTCGGTAACGAAGAACAAAAAAACAAGTACCTGCCCGATCTTTGCTCGGGAAAAAAAATTGGGGCGCACGCCATCTCCGAACCGGAGAGTGGATCTGACGCATGGAATATGATTACCAATGCAATACGCAACGAAGAAGGTTACGTACTTAACGGTAACAAAACGTTTGTTTCCAATGGTCCGGTTGCCGATACCTTTATTGTGTACGCACGCACCAATAAAAATGCCGGCGTCCTTGGGGGCTACAGCGCATTTATTCTCGATAAAGACACCCCCGGCTTTACTGTTGGACAACCAATGAAAAAAATGGGGCTTAATACCTCTGTATTATGCGATCTGTTTTTTGATGATTGTCAATTGTCGCGTGCGCAACTGCTTGGCAAAGAGGGACAAGGATTTTCAATTTTTAATTATGTAATGAAATGGGAAGTGCTCTGTTCATTTGTAATCAATATTGGTGAGATGGAGCACCTGCTGGCCAAATGCATTGAATACAGCAAATCACGTAAACAGTACGGCGAGCCCATCTGCAAATTCCAGGCAATATCGCACAAGATTGCGGATATGAAAATTGCCGTAGAGGTATCGCGTTCGATGCTTTACAAGGCAGCACTTGCATTTCACCAGGGCAACAATATCACCACCGACCTTGCCATCGCCAAAGTCGTTACCAGCGAAAACTACGTAAAGACCTCACTTGACGCACTGCAAATTTTTGGTGGCCATGGCTACATGCAGGAATCGGGCATTGAAAAATATGTACGCAATTCCGTAGCCAGTAAAATTTATTCTGGCACGTCGGAAATCCAGCGAAACACCATCGCCTCCATGCTTGGTCTTTAATTAAAGGAATTACCCATGAACAAGTTAGTACATACCTGGATGCTGGATAGCGCACAACAATTTCCTGCGAACGAGGCTATTCGTATTAATGACCGCGCAACTACGTTCAAAGAATTGAATACTACATCTCAACGAATTGCTGCACATCTCAGTTCCATCGTTGTTATCGATGAACAATGCATCGGTTTATACATGGGAAAATGTCCCGAAGCTATTATGGCAATTTATGGCGTGCTGCAAGCTAATGCAGTGTATGTTCCGCTGGACACAAAAAACCCGGCGGCACGCGTTCAGTATATTGTTGATCAATGCAAGATTTCGACACTGATAACTACGCCCGATTTTCTGGATCAATTACGCTCCGTACTGGCCGATACTCCATTGTCTTTTAATATTGTGGTGCTATCAGATAAAGACTGGAATGCGCCCGTAGATCAGTTCCGTTACATACCGGTAAATCTTGATAGCGCCGCAGAAGATAACACTACACCCAATGAAATTGCTGCAGCGTTACGCGAAAAAACGACTACCGGGAACTTACCCGCTGACAGTCTCGCTACCACACTATTTACCTCAGGCTCCACCGGGATGCCCAAAGGTGCAATGATCTCCCATACCAGTATTAGCATTTTTGTGCAGTGGGTAATCGGCTATTTTCAGTTAACACATAAAGACCGATGCATCAGTCATGCTCCCTTGCATTTTGATCTTTCATTACTGGATATTTTTGCTGCGCATGCCGCAGGTGCCTGCGTTGTCCTGGTTCCGGATAATATGTCGGGCAATCCGAAATTTTTAACGCAATATATTGCCCGGCAACACATCACAGTCTGGCAATCAGTACCATCGGTGCTGGTGTTATTGCTTAAATACGGCGATATCGCCAAACACCAATATCCTTCGTTGCGCCACATATTATTCGCCGGTGAGCGTGTAAGCGGTTCGTTACTTGAAAATTTATCGGTGCATTTTGCTAATGCGGCATTCCATAACATTTATGGTGCAACCGAAACAAACGATACATTTGTGTTCTCCATTCCTGCGGGCAACCAAGCCTTTCCGGACCCATTGCCGATTGGAAAAGCCCTGCCTTACGTTGAGTTTTTGATTGTTGACCAGCACAACAATCCCGTAGCTGACTTTGAAGAGGGTGAACTCCTGGTCAGAACTCCGACCACCATGCGTGGCTACAAAAATACGGCGGTAAACAGTTTTATCGCTATTACCAGCCGGGACTCTGGCACAAGCAAGGATTATTACGTAACAAAAGATATTGTCCAAGTTACTCATGACGGCAATCTTTTATTTTGTGGCAGGAAAGACGACATCATTAAAACCAGCGGCAATCGTGTAAACCTGCTGGAAATAGAAAATTTGTTGCAAACCCATCCGGCCATTAGCGATGTCGCTGTTATTCCTGTGGCCGATGACGAAATTGGCAACAAGATAGTGGCTATTTTTACTCCGGCTCCCGATAAACAAGTTTCTGTTATCGATTTAAAAGTCTTCTGCGCAAACAATCTGCCCAAGTATGCCATTCCGCATATTTTTGAATGCAGTAATACACCATTACCAAAAACATCTTCAGGAAAAACCAACAAACAAGCATTAATCAAATTAAGGGGAAATCATGTCGCAACTGCATAACTTAAAGCAATACATCATTCAGGAATTTGTTCCCGAAGGCCATGCAGCAGATATTACGGATGATATGGATCTGATCCAAAACGGAATTCTGGATTCACTTGCCGTATTGAAACTCGTAGCCTTCGTTGAGGATAACTACGATATTACTTTGGAGCCGGAAGAGATTGATCCGGAAAACCTTAAATCCATTGCCGCCATTTCAGCAATGATCTCGGAAAAAGTAGCGGTCAATTAATCGCTGGTATTTGTCTAAAAATTGGAAACTGCGCCATGAAACCAAAGATTAAAATTTGCGGGGTTACATCAGTCGAAGAAATAAAACTTCTTGAGACACATAATGTTACCTATGCAGGCCTTTGGCATGGCATTCCTGAAGGGCGTTATGATCTTCAGTTATCGCAATTAAAACAGCTGGTTGCCAGCGCAACAGATTCATTGGAATTTTTATTAGTCACCATGAGCCACGACTTAAAACTGCTCGCGCAAGCTTGTGATCAGGCGTCTATCAAGGGCATACAGTTCCATGGCTTTCATTTACCTGCATTTATTAATCAGGTAAAGCAGGAATTGGGTAGTGATGTAAAAATTTTCAAGGTACTGCATGTGCAGAGCAATCGCTGTGTTGAAAGCAATTTGATCGAACGCTACATAGAAGCGGGAACTGATTATTTTATTCTGGACACCTTTCAGAATAAGCAACAGATTGGCAGCACTGGCATTCGCCTGGCTGACGATTTTATTAAGGACTTTTTTCATAAATGGAAGATACAGGATAAAACCATGATTGCTGGTGGCATTGACGAAACCTGCCTTGAATCAATTTACGAATCACACAAGCCGTTTGGTTTTGATATAGATTCAGCTGCCAGAACCCATGGGGTAATTTGCAAACAACGATTGAGCACTATTATGCGCCCCTCACTCCCGCTTAAATACGCCTGATCGTTGCCACAATAGTTCACTCTCCCCCTGTTTAACCAACCATCGTACAAAAGGAAATCGCCATGATTGTTCGCAATATTGAAGAAATTATGAATTCTGACCGAGATGTTTTTTGGGGTAACGGCCAAAGCCGTCGCTTTTTAATTGAAAGCGACAATATGGGTTACAGTGTTACAGACACCATAATTAATGCTGGAACCACCTCGTTACTGGAATACAAAAACCATTTGGAAACTTGTTACTGCATTGAAGGTGAAGGTGAAGTTCGCACCGCAAGCGACGACAAGGTTTACTCTATTAAGCCAGGAACCATTTACGCGCTGGATAAAAATGATAAGCACTATCTAACCGCTTACTCAACCATGCGTTTAGTGTGTGTATTTCTTCCCGCATTAAAGGGCAAGGAATCGCATAACCTGACATCCAGCGCCAGCTCACATTATTAATAGTTAAATACTCGCCAACCTTTGGAATTTTCGCTATGCATTCCACATTAGATCCTGCTTATTTAACACCTACTAAAATTATTGATAGTGATCATCCATCGGTTGGTGAATATGCGCAAAGTATTCTTGAGCAATGTGCATCGGACCCGGTCGCCACTGCGGTTGCACTTTATTATAAAGTCCGCGATGGAATTTCCTACAACCCCTATGTTGCCTATCATCGGGAAGAGTCTTATCAGGCGAGCAACGTTATCAAGCGCAAGAAAGGTTATTGCGTTAGTAAAGCAGCCCTGTTGTGTGCTTTAGGTCGCTACTGCGGTATTCCCTCACGCATCGGTTTTTCTACCGTGCGCAATCACATTGCTACCAAGCAATTAATTGACCTTATTGGTACCAATGAGTTTGCTTATCATGGCTATACCGAATTTTATTTAAATGGAAAATGGATTACTGCCACGCCTGCGTTCGATAAAAAAACCTGCGAGCGCCATGGTGTAGAGCCACTCGAATTTAATGGCGAAACCGATTCAAAGTATCAAGCCTTTAACCCGGATAAAGGACAATTTCTGGAATACCTGGTAGACCATGGTAGTTATGCTGATATTCCGGTAAATCAAATCATTACCGAATTTCGTCGCAAGTATGGCGATGAGTTGGTACAGAAATGGATCGATGCATTTGACAGCATGCGCGGCATTGCACAGCGACGTTTTGATCAGGAAGAAGTCGTCAATTAAACACTCGGGATATCTGTCGCCTGTCGACAATCGAGTAACGATCAATAGTCGAGTAACAATCCGGCCAAAGGACAGCTTGCCATGGGCAGAGTACTTGATACTTTATTTAAAAATCGCGCCGCACATCGGCGCAGCATCTGCACCTATCTTAATTGCGGTGACCCGGATGTTGCCACCACCCGAAAATTGATTGAGTTGTGCGATCAAAAAGGCGTTGATCTGATTGAGCTGGGCGTGCCCTTCGCTAATTCATTTACCGACGGTGCCAGCGTCCTCAACTCACACCAACGCGCGTTACACAATGGCGTCGGGTTTGAAGAGGTTATTGAAATGGTGCAGGGATTACGCCAAACCTCTTCAATTCCAATCGTATTGCTGGCCGATTTCAGCCATACCGTAAAAGCGCGTGGACTGAAGGACATTATTCGCACAGCCAAAGAAGCTGATATTGATGGATTGCTGTTGCATGGTTTGCCGCCACTCTATTTGAATGACTATCTGCAATTAACTAAAGAATATTCAATAGCGCCGGTACTAAGCCTTTATCCAAACAGCAAACCGCAAGCTATCGCACAAACGGTAACTAATGCAAGGAGCTTTATTTATCTGGTTTCCCAGTATGGTCGCACAGGTAGCGCCATCGATTTTCGTGCAGCGCCGCTACAGGATTTTTATCGCAGCATACGCGCGCAAACAAACCTTCCATTACTCGCGGGATTTGGTATTAAAGATCGCGCTGATATTGAAACCATATTCTCCACCAGTGAGCTTGACGGTGTGATCATTGGAAGCGCCATTACCAAAATCATCGAACGCGCACTAATACACCATGAAGATATTATTGAACAAGCTGCTAATTACCTGGACAGCATAATTCCTACCAAGGAGATTATTCACACAAAGCAGCAATTTCTGGAGACAGACAGTGAGCATACTGCGTAAAATTATTCGCAATGATTCAGACATTGACGAAGCAGATTACTTTTCATTATTTTCAGCAGCTATATTTGATCGC
This sequence comes from Gammaproteobacteria bacterium, assembly GCA_021151835.1. GTDB lineage: Bacteria > Pseudomonadota > Gammaproteobacteria > Pseudomonadales > Cellvibrionaceae > Cellvibrio. The sequence goes on along the minus strand of JAGKWO010000007.1, from coordinate 63,264 downwards.
AGCCAAAAACATGTTTTACCTGCGCTATTAGCCGCATTAGCAGCGAAACCATTAAACCTGAATGACGCAGTGGCTTTCGTCAGGTTTATAGAAAAGGAAACGCCAAAACGCCAACTGTCTGTATCGCACGAAGCGGTCAACATTGTTGGCACCGGCGGCGGTTTATCCACATTTAATATCAGCACTACAGCAACTTTTGTGGCCGCCGCTGCCGGAGCCAAAGTCATTAAAAGCGGCTCCTATTCCTACAATAGCCAATGCGGTTCGCTGGACGTATTGCAACACCTTGGTTTTAATTTGAATCAGGATGAGCAAGGCTTGCAACGCATGCTGGAGGAATTGAATATCGGTTTTGTTAGCCCTGGTATGTACTCATCTGTTTTACGGCGCATAGCAGTCTCCGTCATACCGTTTAACTTGCGTGAGATTGGCGGATTTATCAATACACTTGGCCCCTTGCTCTGCCCGTTCCAGGTTAGTGGTCAAATTTGCGGTGTGCGCCAACCGGGCTTGATTGATACCTTTGCCAGTGCGTTTGCTTCACTCGGAATGAACAACAGCATTATTGCATCGGCAGAAATTGGCCTGGATGAATTTTCTGCGATTGGAAAAAATTATTCTGCCAGAATTCAAGACGGCATTATTAGCAGAGCTGAATTCGATCCGGCTATCTACGGTTTTCGATACACCGACATTAATCAATTGAATGGCGGCACGCCGGAAACCAATGTCTCCATAATGGAATCGCTTTTAAAATCTACACAACCCTCGGCAGCACGTGACACAGTGATTCTGAATGCAGCCTATTTACTGGTAGTCGCTCAAAAATATACAACACCCGCTGAAGCTATTTTTGCCGCAACCGCTGCCATTGAATCAGGCAACGCCTTCCGCTTGTTACATAAAGCCAGGGAATTTAGCCATGATCATGCCAGCAAGGAGATTGCATAATGTCACAACGTCAGGCCTGGCTGGAAAGAATTGCCAACGTAAAAGCCACAAAGCGCATACCAATTATTGCTGAAATCAAGCCGTCATCACCCAGTGCTGGCCAGTTATTGAAGGAACGCAGTATCGAAGATATTGTTGATGCCTATGTAACGGGTGGAGCTGCCTGCATATCGGTAGTAACCGGCCGCTGGTTTGGTGGTGAACTGGATATGTTGGCGCGGGTTGCAAAACTCACATCATTACCGCTGTTGCGCAAGGATTTAATCGTCAACCTCGATCAAATCAAAAAAAGCATCGACTATGGAGCGAATGCAGTTTTGCTCACAAAAAAAGTACTGCAACCTTCACACCTGGAAAAAATGATTGACCTATGCCTCTCATTGCAAGTTACGCCGTTTATCGAGGTGGCCACTGAAGAAGAAATAGCTTCATTGCCCTCCTACCAGCAAACAATTATTGGTATTGCCAACAGGGATATTGCACGCAAGGAAATGGATCTAGACAGCGGACTAAAAAGCTTTTCGTTAATTGCTGGCGCTAAAGGTAAAGCCGGTGCACTGATTAGTGCGAGCGGTATAAGCACCTCCCTTGAAGCGAATGTTCTTTATGCGGCTGGCTTTGATGGTTTATTGGTGGGAACATCGCTCCTGCAAGCTCAGGATCCGTTAATCGCCCTGCAAAAACTGTCGACTAAAATACCCGCAGCGATACCAGAGCCGGCATTAGCATGATGGCACTACACCCATCTATTTCCGGCGTAAACTATTTCCACTATGAACCATTTGCGGTAAAAACATTGCAGTGAAAAACATTGCAGTGAAAAAATAGCCACCTCCGAAAGACATAATTTTTCCCAATAAATTATGTCTTCCGGAGTTTAATGTTCGCAGTATTTAATTCTCACATCAAAAGAAATACTTGAATTCCGCCTCAATAAAATCATCGTTGCGGAAATCATAAAAAGGATCGAGTCTATCGATATTGGAAAAGGCTTGCGCTTCAACATTCAATTGCATGTTATTTGACATACGCAGGGTGAATTCAAGCAGAAAACTTTTGGATTGATTGTTGCGGTCATAATACCCGCCCACCAAACACTCCGCATCCAAATCATTAAATACCAGCCGCGCACCGGCAAAAATATCATCCTGGAAGGGCGCATCCACAACATCCCCACGAGAATCATAGTGATATTCAGCAATCAGCCCCAATTCAATATTGGTGTTAGCTACACCTGGAATTGTATATTCAAAACCACCCACTTCGGCAGCATAATTATCAAACGATAAATCGCGATATATCGCCTCCAGCTTCCATAGCCATTTATCACCCGTATATTGAACATCCAACCCGGTTTGTTTCATCAACGGATAAAACGGGCGCAACGTATTTGCCGTAAAATCCGGCGTAAAAAGTGGCATTCGCGCGGTGCCATCGAAATAGGAAAGCCCTATATCCACACTTTCGATATTTTTTTGCAGGCGCGCAGCGTAATCAATATGCTTTTCTTCCTGCGCTGACTCATATTCAGGGTTGTCGGTATCCACTACCATTGAAAACCTTAACCGACCGGATTCACCTGGAAATGTACGTTCGCGAAAATAAGGCAATACGAAAAAACTAATCGCGCCACTGTCAAAGAAGTGACCAACCCTTATCAACGGCTGACCCAGCTTTTCCTCACCATCAAGGCTTTCAATGCTGTCTGTTTGATTAATAACGTCAACCAAATGCGAGGATTCCGCTACACCCCAGAACACTTTTCCAATACCAACTTGATATTCCCAGTTATTCGCAGAATGGATAAGATCCAGCTGGCGAATATCACCATGCGATCGCTCTTCATCCATCTCATCCTGGCGGTAAAACGGTAGGACTGTTAGCACAGTATTATCATCATTCCATTTTTCCCTTAGCTCACCTTGCGCAGTAAAACTGAAACCTCCCCCTTCTTGCTGTGCGAAAGAAGCTGATTCAGTGTACTCCCTGTAGGCCAGACCAAGATTCGCAGTAAGCTCGACTGCAGCAGCGTTGCCAGTATGAAAAACGATTGAACCAAAAACGCAGATACCACCCAAGTAACGGTTAAAATATTTTTTCTTGCTATCGCACATCAGCCAACGCCTAATTTTATTGCAGTATTTGTAGATACATGAATTGATGTCAGCAACTTGTGATATTCACAGATAACTTCTGCTTTCGCGCTCACGCCTAACTTTTTATAAATATTGCAGTTATGAAACTTAACCGTTCGCTCGGATACGTTAAGAATCCTGCTAATAGACCAATTATCTTTACCTTCTATAATCCATTTAACGACTTCCTGTTCACGGCTGGTCAAACCGTATTCAGTCAAGCGGCAGGAAATCAAATGCAATCGTTTCATGCACGAAAAAAGATAGGGAAGAATAAAATTGATAATTTGCTTTTGCCTGTCCTGCAAATCCTGGACACCTATATGCAAGCAGAGGTAGGTGTAAAAACTTGCGCCCTGGCTGTCGAAAAAAATTACATAACGTCCATGCTCGGAATCGGACGAAAGTACGCCATTCATCGGGCAAGGGTATGTACCGAAATTGGGAATAAATTCCAGGTTTATTGAACTGGTGATAATCTGGTTTTCGCGATTCGCCGGGTAATATATACCCAATGCACTACCGCCTATTGCCAGCATTTCCTCCAGATGTTTTGAAATCGATCCAATTAACTGGCTTTCTGCGTTGTTTATACTTTGAAGCTGACTGACCACTTTCATCAGGGATTCTACGTCAGTCTGGGTGAGACCCAGGTAGAGGTTAATATCTTGCGGTGAACTCACTAACGATTTCACCTTACTTTCCCGCTCGTCGATAGCAAGACTTTCTGTATCATATGCTGCCATACCAAATACCATTATCAAAAAAATAGTAATAGATTGGGTTTAGCAAATTAATGGTTCATGAGCCGGCAGAATACATTCACTTAAAGAATACATCTTAGTCTCCAGCAACCGTTTCCTTAGCTAAACAGTTCGTAACCTTCCTTGTGCACCATCTCAAAAGCATCATTTTCCGTATAAAACAGGAAAATAGGGGGCAACCCACATTGCCTTTAGGTTTGTTTTGCAGAACTATTCAATAGAGTTGCCGAAGGGCAGTATGGATGGCTTAAAATAGCCACAGTGACAATCCTACACCGGTAGGTTAGCTGCAAGTATTTTACCATCCCTAAGATCTAGTGAATATGCTGCAACAAGCTTTTACAGCATTCCGTTTTTATCGCTCACATCAACCCGAAACAAATTCAGGCCATTTAAATTCAATAAAAACTACTTCGAATTCGTTTCATTATTATTAACGGAATTCCTTTCCGCATTTGACTTACTTTTTTTAATCAGCCACAACGAATAACGCGCCTATCACGAGAACCGGATTGTAAATAAAACCAATGACATTGCAAATTTTTTACCGTGAAAAATAGAAACTGACATGACAAAATAATTGGTCGATTCAACTTTCCAACGAATTGGCAGCGTAATCATCAGTTTAAATAACACTATATTTTTTACTTATTAAGCAAGTTGTCATTGCCATTAATCAACTGTCCTTAAGGTCAGGGTGCGATTTATAAGCAAATTTCCTTCAAAAAAATTTCCTGAATACTACTAACATCACATTAAATTTTTTCCGTAACAATGTTCGAGAAAATTCTCAGTGAACAATTACCATTTTCCCCGGTAGTTTTGTTTTACCTCTGCATCTGCCCTGTAATAAAAAATTATTCACCTGTAATTGTCGAAATAATTTCCACATTGCAAATGTGCTATTGCACTGAATAATTTCCCTGATTTTTTTACAACCAATAGAGACGCTCCCTAATGTCACCTGTCAATTTTTCTCATTCATGGTTACCAACGAACCCATGAACTGCTATTTACCCAACAGACGAAAACAAAAACCTGCAATCCCATGAATCGTGATCTGTCATTACTGAAACGGCCTGACTACTTTCAACAAGCCCTGGATGACGGGTCTGAAGCCCACGCGCCTTATTAAATTACCGAGAAAAATTTAAGTGCCATAAAAGCCTGCACTTTATCCGCAGGTAGCTAGATTAAGGAACCACTAGCCACGGGGATGCGCCAGGTTTACACGCCAGACAGCACAGGAGATTGCGCCCAGTCAATCATGCAGTTGTGCCCGCGAAGCGCTACCGCTAAACGCCAATCGATACTGATGGCTGATGAATATCCAGTAGGCATATCCTGCCCCCCCCCTACCGCCCGAGCTTTTACCCACCGCAATAGCCTTGCACTCTACATTGATGCGAATCAGACTGAATTTTTGATGGCTATGGCGGAAAATAACACCTGTTTCGTCTATACCGTTGAGCCAATCCATAATGACGAGAGCCTATGGCGAATAACGATAACATCACCAGCCTGTTTGTCGGCTTGCGTACATCGCTGGCACGCGCGGTGTCGCGCCTGGTACCGCCGCGCGAAGTGGAAGACATAGTGCAGGAAACCTATGTGCGGGTCTGCCAGGTGGAAAACCAGCAAGACATTCAATTCCCACGCTCGTTTATGTTGCGCACTGCACAAAACCTGGCGCTCGACCATTTAAAAAAAGCGGAGACACGGCTAACGGTTAGCCTTGATGATGAGCAGGAACTACTGGAATTTATCAGCCGCCCGGACGATACCTTTGACCGTGTGGCGGCCAACCAGGAATTTGGCCATTTTTGCGAGGCCGTGCGGCAGCTTCCGCTGCAATGCCGCAAAGCCTTTGTATTGAAAAAAGTATACGGCTATTCACAAAAAGAAATTGCACTGCAATTGGATATCAGTGAAAACACCGTCGAAAAACACATCGCCAGCGGGATTAAACGCTGCACGCAATTTATGGCAAATCGCCAGCACCATATGGAACGCGAAAGAGAAAGCGCAGAAAATCCAGTACCGGCAACGCCCGCAACAGGGGGCACACTATGAGCAATATTATTGACTTTCCCGGCAACCACAACAGCCTCAACAAAGAACAGATTGAAGACCAGGCCAGTTTATGGATCGCCCGACTGGATCGCCAGCTTACCCCCGCTGAGCAAAAAGAATTGCAGCAATGGCTCGCCATCAGTGAAACCCATCGCAGGGTTTTATTTGACATGGCAACCTTATGGGACAAAATGGATAGCCTCGCACGCCTCGCTGATTTGTTCCAGACCCCCGCCAAAAAGCCTGCATATAAAGGGCGTTATTACAGTGCTATAGCCGCATCGCTATTATTAATCGCCGTATTGTTTGGCAGTAATTTCACTGCACAATTACCATCAATATTTATGGCTTCGCAACAATTCCCGTCAGCAATGATTGATGGAGTTTACGAAACGGCGATAGGTGAACATTCCAATGTCAATCTTCCTGACGGATCGCAACTGGTACTCAATACCAACAGCCGTGTAACCGTTAAATACAGCGCAGGCCATCGTTTATTTTTCCTCGAGCGCGGTGAAATTAATATTGAAGTGGCCCACGATAAAGCGCGACCACTCAGTGTCGTCGCGCGTAACAAAGTGGTACAAGCGGTAGGCACCGCGTTTAATGTGCGCATCTATAACGATAAGGAAGTTGCACTATTAGTCACCGATGGAAAAGTATTGGTCGCGCAAAATACACCGGCAACAACGATTGATGCCATTATTCCCGAGCGCCTGCCCACCTCATCGCTAGCGATCGCCAAAGGGGAAAAAATCGTATTGGGTACACAGAACGAAAAAATTGCCAAAGTTGATGAAAGTGAAATCGCAACCAGCTTGAGCTGGCGGCAAGGCAATCTGGTATTTCGCGGTGAAACCCTGGAGCAAGCGGTGCGCGAAATCAATCGCTACACGCCTGTGCAATTCGAAATTGGCGACGACCTTATCAAACAGGAACGCATCGCCGGGTTATTCAAAGCGGGGGATGTCGATGGCCTGCTGGCCGCATTGGAGCAAAATTTTCATATCGGCCACGAACGCATAAACCACAACAAAATTCGCCTTTATAGCCGCTAGATTTTAATTTCAATAGTGACGCTGTTCACATGACAAGGTGAGCAGTAGTCGCTGCAATATAGTCATAAATTGCAACTGACAATAAGAAAAATTTAATTTGTTAGCAGGCGCTTCAAAAAATAAAACCGTATTCATCCGCATTATTTCCCCAATAAACCAACCTTGACACGTAAAGCTGCTTGTTGTGTATCGCCCAAGCCTTTATGCTCACCAGACTTCGCGCAAATATTGGCGTATACCACTACAAGAATGCACAAATAACTAGAATAACCGCTCAAAAAAATGCAGAAGTTCCGAATGAAATGGCGGAAAAAAATAATCGGTTCGTCTATTAAGCACGCGAGCAAAACCCTCGCCGCTGATATAAACGAACCGATAGTTTTTCGATTGTTGGTAGCTGCCATCCTGGCCGGAACAATTACGCCTGTATGGGCCGAAAATACCGACCTGAATAAAATTATCGAGTTCGATATTCCTCAGCAACGCGCAGATCTTTCGCTCACTGAGTTTGCCGGACAAGCTGATATCACGTTGATTTTTCCATTCGATGACGCAGCGAACATAACCACCAATCCCGTGGTGGGTCGCTACTCGATTGCCGAAGCAGCACGGTTATTGGTCGCCAATACCAACCTCAGTGTGACGATAGATGCGAAAGGTCTGTTGACCATTACGCCCCTTGAAACTCACGAGGAATTGGACCCAATGCACAATAAAAATAAGCTCAGCGCAATTATCGGCTTACTGACTTCCATGGTCGGCACGCAAGTGATTGCACAAGACACAACCACATCAACCGCAGCAAATGGGCAAGTTGAAGAATTAATTGTGACCGGCATTCGCGGCAGTTTGCAGCGCTCAATGGATGTTAAACGCGATGCCGGTGGTGTTGTCGATGCAATTTCATCTGAAGACATTGGCAAATTCCCCGACACCAACCTCGCCGAATCGTTACAGCGAATCACCGGTGTTTCCATTGACCGTTCCGGTGGTGAAGGACAATTAATTACCGTGCGCGGCTTTGGCCCGGAATTTAATACAGTCTTGATCAATGGCCGGCAGATGGCGACTGAAAATTTATCGCGTGCATTCAGTTTTGATACGGTTGCGTCAGAATTGGTAAGCGGCCTTGAAGTGCACAAAACATCTACCGCTGCCATGCAATCCGGTGGCGTCGGTTCAACCGTCAATGTAAAAACCGCGCGGCCGTTTGATATGAAAGGTTTTAAAGTCGCGGGCAGTGTGAAAGCCGCGTACGAAGAAAATAGTGAGGACACTACACCACAAATTTCCGGTTTGATTAGCAATACCTTCAATGAGGAAAAATTGGGTGTACTGCTTGCAGTTTCCCACCAGGAACGCGAAACACGCTTGAACCAGGCGCAAGTAGATGGCTGGCTGGAATTCAAACCGAATGCCGATCCGGCACTTAACCAGGGAATTCCCTGGGCAGAATTAAATAATGGCGCCGGAGTTGCGGCTGGCTCCACTATTTTTTCCCCGCGCAATTACGATCACAAAGTAACGTTTGAAGAGCGCACGCGCACCAACGCGTCTTTGGTTTTGCAATTTGCTGCCAGCGACAATTTAACGCTCACTGCTGATGCAATCTATTCAGATTTCGATATTGAAACCAACGCGCTTTCCTATGGCCATTGGTTTACAGCGCCGAACATCACCGAAGCAACTACCGATGAAAATAATACCGTTGTCGATTTGCGCCAGGACACTGGCCTCGCCACCGATATGCATGCGAAAAAATTTGATCGCCTCACTGAAACGTCGTTGTTCGGATTAAATGCCGATTGGCAAGTGAACGATAATTTAAACCTGAATATTGATGCAACCTTTTCCAATGCCGAACGCGCCGCCAATAACGGCGGCGGCGATCAATTGTCATTGATTGGTTATTTCAACCGTGTTCGTTTGCAAGTGGATGACAACATCCTTCCGTATGCCAGCGATTTTGAAACGGCTAACCCCGGTATTTATTCCGGGCAACAGGCGTTGGATAACGTTGCTTATCTTGACACCAGTGATCCCAATTATGAACCGCCCGCCGGCGTCAGTGATTTCCTCGATAAATCCAATAGCCGTGCGCACGTCATGTTACGGCGCGGCTGGGCGGTGGATGACGAAGTAAATCAATTTAAAATGGATGGCACCTGGGATGAAGGCAGCAATGCCGGGTTGGTAAAAATTAAATTCGGCGCATTATTTTCCAGCGAAGAAAAAGCATTGGAGCGCTGGGACAATGAAGGTGTCGGTATTCACTGCACGTATTGCGGTTATCCCGACTCCCCGGTTATTCCGGCCGACATGCAATATATTTTTGATGCAGGTGATGATTTCCTCGGCGATGTCAGCGGCAGCGGCCGCATGCCCACCAAATGGCTGGCGCATGATGGCGAAAAACAATTCGCTTACCTTGAAAGTATCAGCGGGAAAAATTTTGACGCGGTGAAACGCGATAATTCTTTTATCGTTGAAGAAGATACCCTGGCGTTTTATCTGGAATCGGATTTTGCCGGTGAAGTTGCCGGTATGCCTATATCGTCATCAGCCGGTGTGCGGATTGAATCCACGGATGTGAGCGTGAGTGGAACTGAAGCAACGGTAACCGGTTTGCGCATCCTGGATGAAACTGAAATGCTCGCCGAATATGGTACAGCGCGCGCCGTGAATGTTGATGATAGCTACGATGCAATTTTACCCAACATGAGCATCAAACTGGATATCACCGATACGATGGTTGTGCGCGCTGCTGCCTCCAAAACATTAACTCGCCCGACCTTAACGAGCATGGCACCGGTCACCGTGATTACTACTACGCGCCAAGGTGGCAACCTTGCCTCCACGAGCGGCAATGCGGAATTGAAACCCTTTGAATCTGACAATTTTGATTTGTCATGGGAATGGTATTACGGCGACGCGAGTTACGTATCCGCCGGTTACTTCAAAAAAGATGTGGCAAATTTTATCGTCAATACCCTGGAAGATAAAACATTCACGTTGCCCGATGGCAGCCTGTTATTAGATCCGTCTACGGGCACCAATACGGGCGCAGCAGATGCAGGCGATAAGGTAGCAACCTTTAAAAATACCATTCCTACCAATGGTGAGGAGGCAACTGTCGATGGATTGGAATTAGGCATTCAACACACCTTTGGTGAAAGCGGTTTCGGTGTGATGCTGAATGCGACCCTGGTAGATAGTGACGCAGAGCTGGACCCCGCCGATGTTACGCAAGTATTTGCACTCACCGGCTTGAGTGATTCCATGAATCTCGTGGGTTTTTATGAGCAAGGGCCGGTGCAAATTCGTTTGGCTTACAACCAGCGCGACGAATTTGTGCAATCGCTGACGCAAACCAATGGTAACGGTCCCACGCTGGTGGAAGATTATGAGCAGTGGGATTTAAGTGCGAGCTACGACATCACCGATGAACTTACCGTATTTGTAGAAGGCATTAACCTCACCGAAGAATATGTACACAAACGCGGGCGTTACGAAAACCAATTATTATTAATTGAAGACAGTGGCCGCCGTTGGGTAATGGGTTTGCGCGCAAGTTTTTAAGGTTCAAACAGAATGATTCCAAACATCTATTGATAATGTACCGATAAATATTTGGAAATAGTTTGCTGTTCGCTGAAACTGGCCGTTGCGTAATGCACGGCCCTTTTTATTAAACGAACAATTATTAAAAAAATATTAAGGAAAAAATAAAAAAGGTAATCAAGATGAACAAACCGGTTTTATCCATTGTTGTCGTTGGTGGCGGGACAGCGGGCTGGATTACCGCCGGGCGTATCGCCGCGCATCATCGCGTTAATGCCAACAGTCCCATTCAGGTCACACTGGTTGAATCGCCCACGATTCCCATTATCGGTGTCGGCGAAGGCACCTGGCCTACCATGCGCTCCACGCTAATGAAACTGGGTATTAGCGAAACCGAATTTATTCGCGAGTGCGATGCATCATTTAAACAGGGCGCCAAATTTGCGCGCTGGACCACCGGTGCCAGCGACGATTTTTATTATCACCCGTTAATGTTGCCGCAAGGATTTGGCAAAACCAACCTGGTTGCCCATTGGCAGCAAAATCGCAACCAATTTAACAATGCATCTTTTTCCGCCACAGTTTGTTTCCAGGAAGCACTGTGCGAACAGGGCCTTGCACCCAAATTGATTAGCACACCCGAATTCAGCTCAATCGCCAATTACGCCTACCATTTGAACGCCGGAAAATTTTCGCAATTCCTGCAACGCCATTGCGTCGAGAAATTAGGGGTGCGCCATATTCTTGCGGATGTTATTCATGTCAATTCCAACGATCAGGGTGATATCCGTTCTGTTACCACCGCCCAGGCCGGGAGTATTACCGGTGATTTATTTGTCGATTGCACCGGCTTTTCGTCGTTATTGTTAGGCCAGCATTTGCAGGTGCCGTTTATTGACCACAGTGACGTGTTATTTATCGATACTGCGCTCGCTACACAAATTCCCTACGAGCGCGACAATTCGCCTATTGCTTCACACACTATTTCTACTGCGCAATCGGCGGGCTGGATTTGGGATATCGGCCTGCGCCACCGGCGCGGGATTGGCCATGTTTATTCCAGCCGCCACACGACTGAAGAGCGCGCGCAGGAAGCATTGCAACGTTATATTGGCCCGGCATTCCACCAGGCCAGCGTGCGCAAAATTCCGATCCATTGCGGGCACCGCGAAATTTTCTGGAAAAACAATTGCGTTGCTGTAGGGCTCTCCGCCGGTTTTCTGGAACCCCTGGAAGCATCAGCGTTAGTGTTAGTGGAATTGTCGGCAACATTTATTGCCGAACAATTACCGGCGTGCCGCGCAATAATGGATATTACGGCGAAACGGTTCAACGAAACCTTTCACTACCGCTGGCACCGCATTATTGATTTTTTAAAACTGCATTACATTTTAAGCAAACGCACTGATAGTAATTTCTGGATCGACAATCGCGACCCTTCCACTATTCCTGCAAGCTTGCAGGAACTAATGGATTTGTGGCGCTACCAGGCACCTGGTGACCAGGATTTTTCCAGCAACAACGAAGTATTCCCGGCCGCCAGTTATCAATACGTGCTTTACGGTATGGGTTTTGAAACCGATTTTAGCAACCACGCCCATTTAGTAACGGATCACGAATTTGCACACAGCCAGTTTTTAAAAACGCAAAAAGCCATCGCACACGCAAGCCGTAGTTTGCCTGGCAATCGCGAATTGCTCGATAAAATTTATGAATATGGGTTACAAACGATTTAACACAGGAATTTCCCATGCCGCAATTTGTTGCACTGCATAACCAATTACACCAATCCATCACCATTGATACGAGCAAAATAGAGGCGCAAGGTGCGCAGGAACATATGGTGCCAGTGGTGCTCAGTGAATTTTTAAAATTGGTAGTCAGCTATCCCATTGTTTTTACCAAAAGCAGTGACACCGGCCAATTCCTCGCGGTTGCCCTGCTGGGCTTTGCAAAAAATGAAAACTTATTTTGGCAAGATCAACAATGGCACAGTATTTATGTTCCACTCAACATCAGCCGCCAACCGTTTTTTGTTGGTAATGAAGCGGGCCAAACCATTATCTGCATTGATACACAGAGTCCATGCCTTACCAATGACATTCACCATGAACCACTCTTTGACCCGCAGGGAAAAGATTCCACTTACCTGCACCAGGTAAAATCCCAATTGGCGCAGTTGCTGGATGGCGAAACCAAAACAACCGATTTTATTCGCACCCTGCGCGAGTTAAATTTAATTGTGCCATTAACGCTGGATATTGCTTTTGCTGACCGGCAAGAATATCGCGTGCAGGGGTTGTATAGCATTGACGAAGATCGACTCGCGCAACTGAATACCGAGCAGTTAGTGCAATTGCAAACACAACATTACCTGCAACCGATTTACACCATGATCGCGTCGCTCGGGCAAATTTATGCATTGATCCAGAAAAAAAATGAGCGCTTGGGTTATGCCTGAAATTAATCCGGATTTTTCATTACACAGTGCGCAGATCGGCAACGAAAAAAATGCGTTACTGATTATTGATAATTTTGCAGGAGCGCCCGCGGAATTACGTGAGCTGGCAACAACCGGGCCGGCGTTTAGCGCGCAAGCGAGCGACTTTTATCCGGGGCTGCGCAAACCGGTGACCGGTCATTATCCCGCCGCTTGCCTTACCGCCCTTGAGCCGCTGCTAAAAAACCGGTTCAAAATACCAGGGCACGCGAAAATGGAATTGAGCCTGTGCGCCTTTTCGTTAACAACAACGCTGCCCGGCCAATTGCGCCCGATCCAATCGATTCCCCATATTGATACCCATGACCCCAACCAGTTTGCACTGGTGCAATACCTGTGCGATCCGGAGTTTGGCGGTACCTCACTTTATCGCCATCGTACAACGGGATTTGAATCCATTACCCAGCCACGCTTGCAGGATTATTTTCGGTTGGTGAAACAGGAGGTAATGGCCGAGGACCGGCGCGAATTTACTTACATCAATGGCAGCACCGCGCTGTTTGAGCGGATCGCCCGGGTGGAAGCCAGGTTTAACCGGGCGGTAATTTACCGCAGTAACCAATTGCATTCGGCCGATATCAATTCGCAGGGCGGGCTTCCCGCAGATCCCCGCCGGGGCCGATTAACGCTTAATGCTTTTTTTCGCTTTACACTGTAACCGGTCTCATACCCTGCTTTTCATCATCACATTAAAATTTCACCTATTAAAAAATACGATCAATATTTTTAAAAATGAATCAATCTGTGCGTTATTACTCCTAATTCCTCGCTAAAACCGCCTTGTTTTTGAGACGATGATACGAATATTATGTAACCGATTACAAAATACGCAGCCGGCCGCCGCAATCACAATAACATTGACGGTATTTTTCTCTCCAGAAACACCGTCCAGGTCGCCGGACAAGTTGCGGTAATCGCCGTTTGATAATTCCAACCCGTTGTAACTTCGCAGATCCAGGGGCGCGACTTTTCGCCAAACCCGAATTGTATCCGGCTATTTGCCGGCATCAATTTGATAACAATAACCATCATAAGCACCGACCGGCCACGGCCTGCGGCTGCCAGAAGGAAACACCATGAAAAACCTGATCACACTCAAGAACTCGCTAATGAAAAAAACTGCCCTGGCGGCCCTGGTCACCACCCTGGTTTCGCCAGCCTTTGCAGGCTGGAGCGTAAGTGGCACCCAGATCCTGGACCCCAAGGGCAATAACTTTATCTACCGCGGTATTAACCATGCCCATGCCTGGTACCCAGACCGCACTACCCAGGCGTTGAAAGATATCGCCGCCACCGGCGCGAACTCGGTGCGTGTAGTGCTGGCCAACGGCACCCAATGGACGCGTACCAGCGGCAGTGTGGTAGCCGATATCATCAGCCAATGTAAGGCCAATAAACTGGTGTGCGTACTGGAGGTGCACGACTCTACCGGTTACGGCGAATCGGCGGCAGCGACCAATATTTCCAATGCAGCCAATTACTGGGCAAGTTCGGATATCAAAGCGGCCATCGCCGGGCAGGAAGATTATGTGATCGTGAATATCGCCAACGAACCTTATGGCAACAATACCTCAGCGTCGACGTATACCAATGAAACCATTGCGGCGATCAAGACTATCCGCAATGCCGGTATAACCCACCAGATCATGGTGGATGCACCCGCCTGGGGGCAGGATTGGCAATACATCATGCGCGATAACGCCGCCAGTATCTTTGCTGCCGACCCGCTGAAAAACGTGGTTTTCTCGGTACACATGTACGAGGTTTACAACAATGCGGCGCGTATCCAGGAGTATTTCTCCACCTTCCGCGCCAAAGGTTACGCATTGATTGTGGGTGAATTTGGTACCGAAAATAACGGTAACAATGTCGATGAAGCCTCGATCATGCAATACGCGCAGGATCTGGGTGTGGGTTATATCGGCTGGAGCTGGAGCGGTAACGGCGGTTGTTGTGTATCGCTGGATATTACTAACAATTGGAATGCGGGATCGCTCAGTACCTGGGGCAATTTCCTGATTAACAGTGCTAACGGTATTAAGGCAACATCGCGCCTGGCGACACATTTTGGCGCTGTCCAAAGTTCATCCAGCAGTTCACGTTCCAGTGTGGTGCCGGGCAGTTCTTCGATCCCATCGTCTGCCGCACCAGGCTCGTCGAGTATTCGTTCCAGCAGTTCTTCGTCCGTAAACAACACCGGCAGCAACTGTAACTGGTACGGCACGCGCTACCCGATTTGCGTGAGTACGCCCTCTGGCTGGGGCTGGGAAAACCAGCAAAGCTGTGTGGGCCGCACCAGTTGTGCAGCCTTGCCGGCCCCCTGGGGAATTGAAGGTGGCACGACATCCAGCGCCACACCTTCCAGCACCCGTAGCTCCAGCAGTATTGCGGTCAGCTCCAGCAGTTCGAGCAGCATAAACAACAATACCGGTGGCTTGAGTTGCACCTATGTGGTTTCCAATTCCTGGGGCTCGGGCTTTACCGGGGCCATTCGCGTAACCAACTCCGGCACCGGTGCCAAATCCGGCTGGACTGCAACCTGGCAATACAGCGGCAGCAACCGTATTACCAGTTCATGGAATACGACCTTGACGGGAAGCAATCCGTACAACGCCACCGGCCTGGGCTGGAACAATACTATCGGCGCGGGCCAAACCGTTGAATTTGGCTTCCAGGGCAATACCAATGGCGGCAGCGTTGAAACCCCGACGGTGACCTGCCGTTAATACTGGTTAGACGAAAAAAACAAAACCCCGCTTTTCAAGGCGGGGTTTTGTTTTTGAACAGGGCAATTATTCAATCAGATAATTAGTACATCACCTGATTAAAGCAACTTACTGCCCGGATGACGAGGCGGACGAACTACTGCTCCCGATTACCACTTGCTTGGTAATGCTGGCACCAAACATGTCCTGCCCGGCTACGTATAACTCGACGTTATAGGTACCCGGGGCAGCATAAGTGTGCGTTGCTAATAATCCGTTAGCAGTAGTGCCATCACCAAAATCCCAGCTAAAACTTACGTCGCGATAGGAGTCACTGGCATCTACAAAAATCGTATTCCCCTCTACAACGTAGCTAAAGAGAGGGATAGGCAGATTATCAACCGGTGTGTGACAAGTCGTAGTGGTGGTCTTTTGAATAGTATCTTTGAGTTCGCCATCACTCACCGTCAGGGTAACCAAACGCGAAAGCCCATCGTAATCAGGGCAACCCTTCAGGTAAATGACATCACGGTCGGTAAAAGTCCCATCGCCAATATCCCATTCATAAGCTAACGGAACACCTTCATAGTCATAAGAAGGACGGCCGAAGGCAATACCTCCTGAGTGCAATGAAATCGACAAACGCGCAATCGGAGCCCTATTGCCCGCGATAGCCTGAACACTCACCAACTGCGATTGAATGTCCTGGGTAATGCCATCAGAAACCGTGAGGGTAATGGTGTACTCACCCGCTTGTTTGTAGGTGTGCCACGCTTCCGGATACTGGATGGATTTACCATCCCCGAAATCAATGGTGTATTGCAACTTATGGCCATCTGCATCAGTGGAATTACGGCCGCTGGCTTGCACGGTCAACCCGTGGGCAGTTAGCTGCAAATGGGCAATCGGCGCCGTATTAGGACCGGAAGAGCTTGAGCTACTTGAGGATGAAGGACGCTTGCTTGATGTAGAAGGCGCTGACCATCCGGATGGGTAGCTGGAGGACGAGCTGCTAACAACATAAGCGGCACTACTGGATGACGGTACCGAGGGGAATCCACAAGAACTCGCGAACGACGACGGCGACGAACTACCGGACGGGCATGACGTGTAAGTCACAGAGGAACTCACATCACTGGTGGATGCCTCGCTGGTTACACTCGAACTGCTGGCAACTGCGGATTGCGCCGACGAGCTGGCGCTACTCACGGCGCCGACAACCACAACCTTGGTAATCGAGTTACTAAACAGGCTTGGACCGGAAGTAGTCAGGCGTACGTTATAAGTACCCGGCGCCGCATAGGTATGGGAGGCCAGTAAACCGGTAGCGGTTGTGCCATCACCAAAATCCCAACTAAACCCAGTCTCATACACTGACGTGCTGCCATCGAATAGCACCTTATTGCCGTCCACACGATAGGTGAATCGAGCCGTTGGCAGTACGTCGTAAATGCTGCCGCACTGACCGCCAAAAGTACCCTGGCGGGTATCTTTCAATTCACCATCGCTCACTGTCAGAGTGACGAGCCGCGAGCGGCGGGTAGTATCAGCACGGCCGTCGCAGTCCGCTACGCTCGCCCACTCGTCGTCAGGGAACGCACCATCGCCAAAATCCCATTCGAATGTCAGTGGGGTATTTTGTTCGTCATAAGACGATCTTGCATGACCACGTAGCGAATCATACTCACGCACCACCGTAAGACGCGCGATAGGAGCCTTGTTCCCGGCCGCCGGTTCTACAGTCACCACCTGTGACCTCGTGTCCTGGGTTATACCATCGGACACCGTCAGGGTGATGTTGTATTCACCCGCCTGTTGATAGGTATGCCAGGCTTCCGGGTATTGGATGCTACTGCCATCGCCGTAATCAATGGTGTATTGCAAACTGTGGCCATCCGCATCAGTCGACTCACGGCCGCTGACCTGTACCGTTAGGCCATAGATGGAAAGTTGTATATCTGCGACCGGCGCAGTATTCGGTCCCGATGAAATACTGGACGAGGAGGAAACCCTGCTGGAACTGGACCAGGAATAATGGGAGTTGCTGGTAAACGACGATGACGATGAAGAAGTCGATGAGGATGTACGCGAAATACTGGTAGAAGACTGCACAAAGACGCTACTGGAGCTGGACGGCAGGCTTGAACTGACACGCGAGCTTGAGCGGGACGACTGCGCGCTGGAGGCATTGGAACAGACCCCACCAGTGACTAGCGGTCGTTGCGCCGGCTTATTCGCCACGCCTTTATTTCCCTGCACGCCTATCTCAACGCTTTTGCCCGGGTTAATACGATCATTCCACCCCACACTCGTCGCTTTATAAGGATTGCTACCACTGAAATTTGCATTCCAGCCACCAGTGCGTTTGGTGCCATCGGTATAAGCCCAATTAACGGACCAGCCATTGATCGCGGTACTGGTGTCGTTAGTGATGCGGATGGCGGCAACAAATCCGGTGCCCCATTCGTTTTGAATCACATATTCACAACGCGCCGCAACACTGCTGGATGCATGCAGTGTTAAGCCAACGCCGAGCACAAGTGCTGACTGCCTGAAAAGTTTTCTTATGATTTCCATATTTCCCTCGATAATAAATGGATTGAACTAATGTCCTTCTGGACAAAAGCACTGCATTATCGAACGCGGGGAAAATCAAACACGGATGAAGATCACCCTTTGCAAAAAGAGTGGCGCTGGAATTTAAAAAATTACTAAAATTTATTTAATAAAACCACAATAGAGAATTAGCATGCTAAATCAGATTTTTATCGGCACCGCCAAAATAAGCGCATTAAAACTAATCTTTAACTGATTTTTCAGATAAACACCTGGCTAAAGGCATCACTTTGCCGCTGCTATTCCTTACGAAATTAAACATGTGACCACCAAACACCAACGGACCGGCAACCATTACCTTCAATAAATAATTGGCGACAGGAAAAGCGTGCGCGGCTAAATATAATTTTTGGTTTACCGGCAAAAACTTGTTAATCGCACAGTTCATTAATAAAAAATCATACACAATTGATGCTAGATTACTTTCAACAACTCTTTTAAATCACTCACGTGCCGGCGGCTAATTACCGGGCGCATTTCGGTATCGGCAAGACGTACCTGGTACTGGCCCTGTGGCGTGCGCTCCAGTGCCTCGATATGTTTGATTGCCACCAGTGAATTGCGATGGATACGCACAAAGCGCCCGTTAAATTCCTCTTCCAATTCTTTCAGGGTTTCATCCAGCAAATGTTCGCCATGGCGATGGTAAACCGTAACGTATTTATGGTCGGCCAGAAAATAGCGCACGTCATCAAGGGGAATTAATTCCACACCGCGACGGGTTTTCGCGCTGATATGGGTGCGTTGGTTTTCTTTCTTTGACGCAGGATTTTTCTGGGCCGCAACCCGCTGGATTTTGTTGAGCTTGGTGGCCTTTTCCAATACTTGTAAAAGTTGTTCGGCTTTGACCGGTTTAAGCAGATAACCCACGGCGTTGGTGCCAAAGGCATCGAGCGCATACTGATCGTAGGCGGTGCAAAAAATTATCGCCGGCGGATCTTCCAGTGCGGCAATATCGCGCGCAAGCGATAGGCCATCGCGCCCGGGCATTTGAATATCCAGCAAGACAATATCCGGATCATGGGCGGCAATTGCAACCATCGCCTCATCCGCACCATCCGCTTCGGCAGCAACACAAAAGCCTTCGATTTTTTCCACCATCCGCACCAGGCGCTGCCGCGCCAGGGCTTCATCATCGACAATCAGCACATCCATAATTATTTTCTCTGCGGATGATTTTTAACAACATTTACGCACACGGCTATCACACCGTTAGCGGGCAAAATATATAGGTTGTAAACACACCATTTTCCGCGCTGCTGGACAAACGCGCGGCGCTGCCGAAATGCGCGGTCAGGCGGCGACGGATATTATCCAATGCCATGCGGTTATGGCGCTGGGAATGTTCGTGGTTTTGCGAATTGCGTTTCACCAGCACATAAGGGTTGCTGATGACGATACTGAGTTGCTTATCGTTTTGCGAAACCTTGATGGTAATTTTCCCGCCTTTGGGCATAGGCTCCACCCCGTGGAAAATGGCATTCTCCACCAGAGGCTGCAACATCAGGCTGGGAATTTTTACTTCACTAGTGTAGCTGCCAATTTGCCAATCCACTTGCAACCTGCGCCCCAGCCGCAACTGTTCAATTTCCAGATAGTGTTTGCACAACGTGAGTTCACGCTCCAGCGGAATCAAGGTCGGCTCGGCGAGGCTCGCCCGAAATAATTCCGACAAGTCTTCCACCACACGCTCGGCCGTATCGGGGTCAGTGCTGATCAAACTGGCAATCGCATTCATACTGTTAAATAAAAAATGCGGGCGGATACGCGATTGCAACGCCTGGATACGCGCTTGCATTTCCGCTTGCTGCTGGTTGCGCAATTGCTGTTGCAGGTATAAATAGCGCAGCAAAATACCGGAAAGAATTGCCGCGATCACCAAATTATTGAGCAGCAGCCAATAATCAAATTCGAAGTGATCACCGGCGGAATCCGAGCCGATACCGTAGATAATCCATTGCCCCAGCACCGATAGCACCAGGGTAAACAGCAATACCAGCACATAACTGGCGGTCCCCGCCTGCACATGGGTTTGTTGCCCCAGCCAGAAACGCATCCGGCATAAGGCAATCGCGCTGAACAAGACAATCCACTGCACCTGTACTGAAATCAGGGCAAGCTTGTCCCAATTAAAATGCTGTAACCCGGATGAGGCACTGATCGTCAATAATAAAGCCAGCAATTCCGCGACCAGCACCAGCAGGAATACCGATTGGCTATTACATAAATCCGGCAAAAAGGGATTGATGGGTTCGCGGGCCTCGGCGCGCGTATTTTTAACCCTGGGTGCAGGCATAAATCCCCTTTAATTACACGGTTGTAGTTTGAATCGTTATCTTCGCAGGCGAAGTGGCGAAGCCTTGGGCTATAATGCGCGGCCTTGCGGCGCGGCGGCCATTTTATATCCGCCCAAAATGCGAATCCTAGCTTGGCTGCGCCAGCCATCCATTTCATTATTTTACGTTTGTGGACACATCCTCATGAGCCAGAATGACCAGCCGATCAAACCCTGGGGCGGCCGCTTCAGTGAAGCGACTGATGCCTTTGTCGAGCGCTTTACCGCTTCTATCGGTTTTGATTACCGCCTCTACCACCACGATATCAACGGCTCCATCGCCCATGCGACCATGCTCGCCAAAGTGGGTGTGCTGAGCGAGGCAGAACGCGACCAGATTATCACCGGCCTTGAGGAAATCCGCGCAGAAATCGTTGCCGGTAAGTTCACCTGGTCAATCAGCCTTGAAGATGTGCACATGAACATCGAAGCAGTGCTGACCCAGCGCATCGGCATCACTGGCAAGAAGCTTCATACCGGTCGTTCGCGCAACGATCAAGTAGCTACCGATATTCGCCTGTATATCCGCGACGAAATCGATGCAATTGCCAAAGAGCTGACCCGTTTGCAGCAAGGCATGCTCGGCCTGGCCGAAGCCAATGCCGACACTATCATGCCCGGCTTTACCCATTTGCAAACCGCGCAGCCGGTGACATTTGGCCATCACCTGCTCGCCTGGTTTGAAATGTTGCAACGCGATTATGGTCGCCTGATCGATTGCCGCAAGCGCGTAAACCAATCGCCACTGGGCGCGGCGGCACTAGCGGGAACCACGTACCCGATTGATCGCGCCTACACCGCGCAATTGCTCGGCTTTGACGCGCCGACTGAAAACTCGCTGGATTCCGTGAGCGACCGCGACTTTGCCATCGAATTCTGCGCATTCGCCAGCATCCTGTTAACACATCTGTCGCGCATGAGCGAAGAGCTGGTGCTCTGGACATCATCGCAATTTAAATTCATCGACCTGCCCGACCGTTTCTGCACCGGCTCGTCAATCATGCCGCAAAAGAAAAACCCGGACGTTCCGGAATTGGTCCGCGGTAAAACGGGCCGTGTGAACGGTCATTTGATTGCGCTGCTGACGCTGATGAAATCCCAGCCATTGGCGTACAACAAGGACAACCAGGAAGATAAAGAACCGGTGTTCGATGCCATCGACACCGTGAAAGATTGCCTGCGCGCCTTCGCCGACATGGTGCCCGCGATCCTGCCACGTAAAGCCGAAATGTACGAAGCAGCCAAACGCGGCTTTTCTACCGCCACCGATCTGGCTGATTACCTGGTTCGCCGCGGTGTGCCGTTCCGCGATGCGCATGAGATTGTGGGCAAGTCAGTCGCTTACGGTGTACAAACCGGCAAAGATTTATCGGAAATGGACCTCACCGAACTGCAACAATTCTCCACCGTTATCGAGCAGGACGTGTTTGCGGTATTAACGCTGGAAGGTTCAGTTGCCGCGCGCAACCACATTGGTGGCACCGCGCCGGTACAGGTAAAAGCGGCGGTTGGGCGCGCCAAAGCCAGTCTGGCAACCCGCCAGTAATTAAAAACCGCAATAAACGATAAATGCTGCCCCGGCATACGGGGCGGCATTTTTATTTTCAACAACCACAAACACTGCAATAACCAACCGATCCCTATCGCCACCACAGCATCCATCACCCGAAATATTTCACGCCATTACAACGCATCGCTCTTTGGCGCATTTTTCATTATTCTATTCCTGATGTCGCTGGTATTTGCACAGTCATAAGCTAGGCTTTAGGTCTGGCAGTTTATTTTTTGTCCAGACAATAACGAGGCGGCATGGGTAAGAAATCTTTGCATTCAGGGGATTCTGAAGAAGCACTGGCAGCGAAAATCCAGCTGCTGGAGGAGGAACTCGTTTCCCTGAAACAGAGCCTGCAAGCCAAACACGCGATCAACCAACTGCGCACCAGTGCGCAAAACCCTAACGCCGACTCCGAACAGGATGCTCCCGGCCCCCTCACTAAAAGTGATGGCGCGATCTTCGATGAGGTCTGGGTGCAGGAAACCCTTCGGTTTCTGGTTAAGCAACAACATCCGCACAGCATCCAGCAGGTATTACGCAAGGTCGGCAGCCTGTTGGGCTTGCGGGAAATCGGCTTGTGGAATTGGGACCAGCAGGACGGTCAACTCGACTTGCTCAGCCAATGGTGCAGCTCCGACTTAAGTGATCTCGCCCGCAGCCGCTTGCAAGCTGCCGACTGGTTGCGCTTCGCTGTCAAACCCGAGTCAACCGAGCGGCGCCACCTTGATGATGGCCAGGCGCTGGTTTTGTCTGCGACGGATCACGATCTCGCGCAAGTCACTGAACCCTTACGCCAACTCGGTATTTTTAACAGCCTGATCATTCCACTTACCGAGCAAAACCAGTTGCGCGGTTTAATGACATTGCACCGCGACAACCCATGCACCTGGCATCCGCAAGATGCCAAAGCGCTCGCCAGTTTACTCGGCTGGCTATTTCGCTTTATGCAACAGCATGAACAGTTGCGCCTGATGAATGATCGCGATACACGTTACCAATATGCGATGGAAGCCAGCAACGATGGCATCTGGGACTGGAATTTACTTACCAACAAAATTTATTTCAGCCGCAGTTACCTGCGCATGCTCGGTTATGATTACGAGGATTTACCCGGTAACTTAAAAACCTTGCAGGATTATTTTGCCTATCCCGAAGACCTGGACAATATGCTGCACGAATACCAGGCCGCGATTGACAACAAACGCGATTCACTGCAATTACAATTCCGGCTCTTGCATCGCGATGGCCACATTATCTGGGTCAACTCCAAAGCCAAATTTTTTGAGCCGGATCATGTCGGCCGCCCGACACGTTGCGTGGGGGTCAATACCGACATCACCGATTTTATGACATCGCGTGAAGAACTGCTCAATGCCAAAGCCCAGGCCGATCTCGCCAGCAAAACCAAAAGTGAATTCCTGGCGCGCGTGAGCCATGAAATTCGCACACCGATGAATGCAATTATTGGTATTGGTTATCTACTGCATGACACGCAACTGGATGAGCAACAACAAAGTTATTTAATGAGCATTAACTCGGCCGCCGATTCGCTGCTGCAAATCATCAATCAATTGCTCGATTTTTCCAAAATAGAGGCAGGTCGCGTAATACTGGAATACGCGCACTTCGATATTGACCAATTATTTGAAAAAATTTCGCGCCTGTTTGAAATCAGCGCGTTGCATCGCGCAGTAAATATTGTTTACGACATTAAAACAGATGTGCCGCGCTTTTTGCGTGGTGATGCGTCGCGCCTTAGCCAGGTTCTCAGCCATTTGATCAGCAATGCTTTCCAATACTCCAACACCAACCAGGTTGTCGTGCGCGTAACGCGTTTGCCACAAACACAAAAGCAAGTCGTGTTGCAATTTATTGTGGAGGATAACGGCCTGGGTATGACCGTTGAAAAACTCGCGCACATCAGGGAATTACTGGTATTCAACAAATACCACGCCGAGAGCGAAAAAAATTCCTACGGCCTCGGCATTTGCAGCCACCTTGTCCATTTAATGCAAGGTGACTTCCAAATTGAATCCAGCTTGAACAAAGGTTGCAAGGTCACCTTCACTGCCGTATTCGAGCACAGCCACCTCGGTGAAAAAAACCTGGTTAACCATCCGCGCGATTTAAATAACATTCGCGTCTTGATTGTGGATGACAACACCATAGCGCGCACCATCATTGCAAGCACCGCGCGCAGCATTCATTTACAAGTGGATGAAATTGACAATCCGTTCAGCGCGATTGAACGCATTCGCCAGGCCGATAACCTCGGGCAACCCTACCATTTTGTATTGCTCGATTACCGCATGCCCAACATGAACGGTTTGCAACTCACCGGACTGATCAAATCCGATAACAGCCTGAAACAAAAACCCCAGGTATTTTTAATTTCGGCCTACCATCGCGATGAAATTTCCAGTGCGGACCCTAACGCAATTCTGGTCGATGAATTTTTAAGTAAACCGGTCAGTGAGTCGCGTTTATTTGATGCCATCAGCCAGGCCATCGGCCGCGAATTTTTATTGCAACAAATCAGCCCGGAAGTCAGGGTAGCGGACGATTCGCTCGACATCCTGGAAAATACCAAAATGCTTATCGTGGAAGATAACATCGTCAACCAGCAAGTCATCCGCGGCATTTTGAAAAAGAAACATATCCACACCAGCATTGCCGGTAATGGCATTGAAGCCTTGCAGATCCTGGAAAATGCCAGCGATATATTTGATGCTATTTTAATGGATCTGGAAATGCCGGAAATGGACGGGCTGGAAGCCACCAAACGAATTCGCGCCGGACAATTACGCAACAAGAATCAGCAGCAGCATATTCCTATTGTTGCGGTAACGGCACAGGCAATGCGCGGCGATCGCGAACGCTGCCTGGCAGCGGGAATGAATGGCTATTTATCCAAACCGGTAAATCCCGAGCTGCTTTACAACACACTCGCCGATATACTGCGCAAGAAAAAAGTGACTAACAATAATTTCCAGCGTTAACCTAAGGCCATCAACGTCCATGCACTCTCGCCCGATAGATATTCATGACATTGATGAAGGCATCGACCGCAAACAATTAACCCAATTAAAGCAGCGTTTCCTTGATTTAAATAATGTGCGTTATCAACGCACCCGCGCCGCATTATCTGATCGCCAGCAGCAATTTTTGCAATTGTTGCCGCTGTTGTTCCATGTTAACCATCCGATGCTACCGGGTTACACATCCCATTCAACCCCGGCCGGTATTTACCAATACCAACCAGATGCGGACGTTTTGCGGCAGGCAAAAGTCCTCGCTCGCAGTTTTCAATACAACCGCGACCTCACTGAAAAATCCTATGCGATTGATGCGCTATTTATGATGGGCAGCGTGGGCACTATCGCACAAAGTGATTCCAGTGATCTGGATATCTGGGTATGCCATAGCCTCGTGGATAATGAAGCCGCCATCGGGGAACTGGAGCGAAAATGCGCACTGATCAGCCAGTGGGCGGAACAACAAATTCATCTGGAAGTGCATTGCTTCCTCATGCACAGCGATGACTTTTCCAATCAGCGCGGCCAACGCCTGAGCAGCGAAGGCAGTGGCTCTGCGCAACATTTTTTGTTGCTGGATGAGTTCTATCGCACCGCCCTCTGGTTAGCGGGAAAAGTTCCGCTCTGGTGGTTTGTCCCGGCAACACAGGAGTTGGATTACAACGTCTACCGGGAAAAATTATTAGGTAAACGTTTTATTAAAGCCGACGATGTTATTGATTTTGGCGGATTGCCTGAAATCCCCGCCAATGAATTTGTAGGGGCCGGGGTATGGCAACTTTATAAGGCCATTGAATCACCCTATAAATCCGTATTAAAACTGTTATTGCTGGAAGCTTACGCAAGTAGTACTGCCAATGTCGTTAAGGAACATGAAGACGATATTTCTACCGCAATTAAAAATACCAGCGAACCCCTGGCTATCAGTTTTAAACGCGCGATATATGCGCAAGCACCCGATGCCAATGCATTGGACCCTTATGTAATGGTGTATCAGCGGCTGGAAAATTATTTGGGCTTGCATCACCAGCTATTGCGTTTGGAATTGGTGCGCCGCTGTTTTTACTTCAAGGCAAACAATGCGTTATCGCGCACCAATCGCCAGGCTAATAAATCCTGGCAGCGCCAATTGCTGGAACAATTGGTAAAAAAATGGAATTGGTCAACGCATCAACTACACATGCTCGACAATCGCGCTTACTGGAAAGCGCCACATGTGATTAGCGAACGTGCGCTCCTGGTCCATGAATTAAACCAAAGCTATCGCCTGCTTAATGAATTAAATAAATACCATGATCACGATATTGCCATTAGCAATGAAGAGCTACTGATATTGGGCCGCAAGTTACACGCCGCCTTTGAACGCAAAGCGGGAAAAATAGAATGGATTAACCCGGGCATTTCACGTGATTTAAGTGAAGAGCATTTGTGCTGCATACGCGAACAGAACGATGATGGCGAAAGCTGGCAGCTATTGCGCGGCAGCTTTAATGACGTGAGCCTGCGTAACATCAATGTCGAACCGATCAAGCGTGCGCGCGGTTTAATAGAATTACTGCTGTGGTGCCATGCAAATGAAATCCTCACCGGCAGCACCAAGATCGATATCGTCGGTAATGGTTTTGTGCTGAGCAGCTTGCAAAAGCAGCAATTGATTCACGCGCTGCAACAGTGGTTACCATTGCCACAGCTTATTGATCACAATCAATTTACACGCCCGGCGAATGTCGAACGAATACTATTCATCATTAATATCGGCGTAGAACCCCAGGCAGATTTGCATAAAAAAGGCATGCAAATGCTTAGCAGCCAAAAAGATGCGCTGGTTTATACAGGTTTGCGTGAAAATTTAATAATTAATGCGGACGTCATCCACATTAATTCCTGGGGCGAATTGGTGTGCAGGCATTACGGTACCGATGCGTTGATTAATTGCTTGCAGCATTATTTTCGCCTCCTGCCTCCAGGAAAAAAATCCAGCATGCCTGAATTGAGTATTCGCTGTTTTAGCAGTGGCCAGGGAACCAACATTGCCCAGCGTTTAACAGAACTGTGGCACGACCTGATCAGTTGTTATTATTCCGGCACACGGCCGCGCACCAGCCGCTATATCCTGGAAATGGGCGCGGAATATTTATTGCTGCAATTTATCCAGCAACAGCCACAAATCCAGCGTTTTAAAAGTTATGAAAAACTATTGGAGAAACTTGGCCAGCCGCAACTGGAATTCAGCCCTATTATTGTTGACCGGCATGGATTGCGCGATAAGCCCTTGCGCCTTATTTGCAACACCCTGAAGCACAATGGAATTTATGTGTTTTATCAACTGGACAACAATAAGGCTAATATCACGCTCGTGGATGAAAAAGGTTCGCTGTTTAACACAATCACCGAATTTCATAACCAGCAAACATTATTGCGCCCATTCGTTAACTTTATTCGCGCCGCGTTACAACGTTTGCACCTGGATGGTGATCACGCCAGCCCCATGCCAGAACAGGATTCCATTCGACTCTATGAATTAACGGGCAACATTAAACAACAACAAGGTGTAGTAGAGGCTCGCCATTTGAGTGCCGAGCTCAGCCAACTGCATTTTATTAATATCAAAGCTATCGCTGAAATGGATCAACAACAATTACGCTTCACCATTTTTTGTGATGAGCAGGAATTTTCCACGCTTGCCTATGGCGACGATTTATTTAAGGCGGTTGCCAGTTACATTGTGCGCCGTCGCCAGCGCAATGAACGTTACCCTTGTTATATTACCGACCTGGATTTATCGCTCTGCCGGGATACGCTCGCCCAGCAAACCGGTTTGCAATTGGGCCACTATTTGCAATTAAAGGCCGAGCTGGAGCAGAAACTGAATAAAGCACTGACACTCATTTAATTGGTATTGCGATCAGTGGATCGTTTTATCACATCACCGGATTAATCATGGTTATCAACTATTAATTTTTGTTTAGTTTGCTGGCCAGATTCACCGGCTCAGGCATAATCTGGCAACGGTTATTAATAACCGCAATCAACCGCGTCAAACACAACAGAATATAAAGAGAGAATGGCAATGAAAAAAATCTACGCAGGGTTAGTGGTGTTATTGTTAGCGTTTGGCCAATGGGCTAGCGCCGGTGAATTAACCGGGGCCTGGGAATTGGAATACGCCATTTACAAGAACCAGAAAGGTGAAGTGGTTGGCGAGATCAAAGATAAAACCACACTCTCACGCAAAGTGTTATCCGACAATCATTTTACCTTTATCACCTGGGATAAAACCGGAAAATTTGTCGTCGCCGGTTCCGGCACTTATACACTGACGGGTGAAAGCTATAAGGAAACGGTAGATGCGACCTCGGAAGCGCGCCTGATGGGAAAAACCTACGATTTTAATTGCACGTTTAAGGACGGCGTCTGGATCCATAAAGGTATGGAAGACGGCGTTTTGATTGAAGAACATTGGCGCAAGGTAAAATAATTAGCTAATTAAAAAACAAGATAGCGACCATAAAAAAGCTGCCGGAACAACCGGCAGCTTTTTTAAAACAACGATTCGATTAACTCAATGCCAATTGGATATTGAAACAGGTTCCATGCTCATCGTCGGAAGTTACCGCCATCTGACCACGATGATGGTCGGTGATAATAAAATACGAATAGGATAACCGCTGTTCCACCGGGAAACTGGAATTGCGATCAGTGAGCGAGAAGAAGGGTTGGAAAATATCCAGTTGCTCTTCTTCGGTTAAACTCTTGCCATTATGCTCAAGCTTGACCCACAGTGAATCGTAGAATTTTCCGATTTCAATATTAATCCAGGGCTTGTTGTGTTCGTCCCAGGTTTTTGCATTGAGGGCGTAAAACGCATTGCGCATCAAGCGCACAAATACTTGCTCCAGTTCGGCGGGGAAGCAGGGAATTTGTGGCAGCTCATCAGCATAGTTGCGCCGAATATTAATGTATTTGAACGTTAATCCATTGACGTCGGTGAATAAATCGCTCGCCAGTTCGATGGCGCGATCCATAATGGGCGGCACATCCGCAAGTTGTTTGCTATCGCGATGGCTGCCGGCAAGGTCGAGCAAGTTGTGCGCAATAGCGGTTGCCTGTTGCGCGCTCAAGCGCACCGTTTCCACTTCCTGTAATAAAAATTGTTTTACTTCACCCAATTCAGCCGCTTCAATTTCCTGGCGGGCACTGGAGACACGCGCAAAAATGGTATTGATCGGCAAGCTGATGTCATAGGCCATCGCCGATGCCAGCTCACCCATCGCCGACACTTTGTCGCGCTCGGCCAATTTATTTTCTGCACTCACCAGCTTGGTCACATCGGAAATCAAAATCACAATGTCAGTATTCTGGTTGTCGAGTGGATAAAGAGTGATATCAAAAGTGTATTGCCCGCGCTGGGTGTGTTTGAGGTTTGTCGTCTCGCCACTGGCCAATGCGGCTTTCACCTGCTCAACAGTAAGTGTTATCGCCGGGTAGGCTTCCCATAAATTTTTTCCGATCACATCCTGCAACGGGCGCCCGGTAATCTCTTCCGCTTTTTTATTCCACTGGGTGATCTGCAACTCCTGGTTCAAACCAATCAACATCACCGGCATGGAATTCACAATGCTACCGATGTAAGCCTCGCGCTCCTGCAACTGCTCAGTGGTTTGTTGCAATACCGCCGTGCGTTGGGCGACGCGTTGTTCAAGGTTGGCTTTGATATCGGTGAGCGCGCGATTCCAGCGCATGGCGCGACGATGGGCACGGAATAAAAAAACAAGCACTATCACCAGTGTGATAATCAAAACCCCTGCCGAGGTGTTGGCCACATATTGCCACTTGGTACTGCCATCGGGTTCACGGAAGATGGCGAACATATCAGCGCGGGCGCCAAAACTGGCCATGGCCAGCGCACAAAAAAGCAGGAGTTGTCTCATTGGGAAAATCTCATAGCGGCCCTAAGGCAGTTCACTGTGTGTACAGTGTCGGGGAAATCCTGATCAGGGCAGCGATTTTACTCGATCCCCCTGCTAAAGAACCAGCTCCGCCGCCGCAATGAGTCATGCCGATGATCACAAGATGTGATTCAACTGCAGCGCGATAGTGCCCGCGGAAGTTGGTCAGCTAATGAAATAGCATCGGGGATTAATTCAAACACGCTGCCTTTTTTGGTTGTCATACGCAGGGATTTTTTATACATCCAGGATTCATCAATCAAACCGTCGCGCACCCGGAATAGGATATGCGAACTGAATTCCAGGTAAGCACCGGTTGCGGGTAAGCCCATAAACTCTTCATGGTGGTAACCACTCATACGAAAACGCACCAGCACTTGCGAGTCACTGGCCAGCAATTGCTCAATTGACCATTGGCGCTGCTCAAATACATCTACCAGATAATTGAAAAATCCCTGGTATTCCGCCCGGTTGGCAGGATCAAATTCCGGGAAACCCCAACAGCGAATTTGTGGTGCCAGCAGTTTATCGAACTGGCCATGGGAACCTGAAAGTGCGCTATTCAGGAGTTGTTTGACCCGTGCGGCCAGTTGTTGATGGTGATACATATTGACTCCTTCCCTTGTGGGGATGCTAGTAATGCACAGCCGGTTTGGTAGTACCGGCCGCAGTGTGAAACCTTCCGCTAAGGTAAGGTCAAGCACCGGCAAATTATGTCAGTAGCCTCGCAGCAAAATGTCACAGTTTGTAACTGCCCGTGCGGGCTACTGGCCGGACTTTCATTGGCTGGAAATAATTAATACGGGCTTTGTGTGGGGCGAATAATAATTTCACTCACATCAACATCCGCCGGTTGCTCGATCGCATACACAATTGCGCGGGCGATTGCATCGGGCTTGAGCGCGATCTGGCGAAATTCATTCATCGCGGCGCGTGCGGCCGGATCGGAAATCGAATCGGCCAATTCCGATTCCACCACACCGGGGGAAATAATGGTGACACGAATATCCCCACCCAATTGTTCCTGGCGCAGGCCTTCGGAAATGGCGCGCACCGCGTATTTGGTTGCGCAATAGACGGCGGCCGTTGGATAAACCGCATGCCCGCCAATCGAGGATATGTTGATAAAGTGGCCCTGCCCTTGCTCTTTCATCACTGGCAGACCCGCGGCAATTCCGTACAGCACACCTTTAATATTTACATCCACCATGCGCTCCCATTCGTCCAGCTTTAACTCCTCCAGCGCCGAGAGCGGCATAACACCCGCGTTATTAACGATCACATCAACACGGCCAAATTGCTCGCGCGCCAAACTGACCAACGCATCTACTTGTTCCTTGCGGATAACATCGGTTGCCAGGAACGCAACGGTGCCGCCCGCTGCACGGATTTTTTCCGCCAGTGCTTCCAGGCGTTCCTGGCGCCGTGCGCCTAATACTACTGTGTGGCCTGCCTGCGCCAGTGCCAGCGCAGCAGTTTCACCAATACCACTGCTGGCGCCGGTGATAACAACAACTTTTTTCTCATTGCTCGTTTGAAGATTCGACATGGATAGCTCCTTAAGAAGGGTCGGTGAATTCCGTCCCGCTGGAATCACTATAGGGAGCCGGGTGTTTTTGCTGGTAGCCGATTCCTCGCCAGTCATTGCCTAAAACTCCAGACCCAAGGCCAATCGGTTTAACCACCCGGTGCAAGCAGTTACACTCATTCCCATCCCGTGACGGCAATGGCGAGCCCTAAAGAAAGATGCCCGATGAAGAGAGATGCCCGATGAGTAGTGAAATGAATAACCTGTTAGCTGAACTGGCCAGGCGCGCTCGATGCCTGGCGCTAAATGAAGGCATGACGCCGACCGCACTGGAATGCCTGCAACTATTTCGCAGCGACCAGCCCACAGAAATAACCCACAGTATTTATGAGCCGTCGGTATGCATCATCGCGCAAGGGCAAAAGCAGGCAACACTGGGCGATGAAACCTATTGCTACAACCCCTTGAATTACCTGGTTGCATCGGTGGATTTACCGGTGCGCGGCCAGGTCATTGAGGCCAGCCCGGAGCAACCCTACCTATGCATCCGGCTGGGATTAAAGCCGCAAAAAATCAGTGAGATGCTTGTGGAAAATCGCCAATTGTTGCGCCCGGAAAAAATACTCCAGCGCGGGCTGTTTGTGAGCAAGGCAAATTACCAATTGCTCGATGCCGTATTGCGCCTGCTGCGCTTGCTGGATACTCCAGAGGACCTGGCGATCCTGGCGCCGCTGGTAGAGCGGGAAATCCTTTATCGGCTGTTGCAGGATGAACAAGCCATCACCTTGCAACAAACGGTGCAGACCGATAGCCATGCCCGGCAAATTGCACGCGTAATTGACGCCTTGAAACGCGATTACCACAAAAACTGGCGGATCGAAGAGCTCGCGCAATTAGCTTGCATGAGCAATTCGGCATTGCACGCGCATTTCAAAAGCATTACCAATATGACACCGCTGCAATTCCAGAAACAATTGCGGCTGCAAGAGGCACGGCGCTTGTTATTCAGTGAAAACCTGGACGCCGCGACGGCAAGCCATCGCGTAGGTTACGAAAGCCCGTCGCAATTTAATCGCGAATACCACCGCTTGTTCGGCTTGCCACCGGTGCGCGACCTTGCGCGTATACGCAATGCCACATCCGAGTTATTGAATGCTTGAACCGTTCACAATATGAACGAAAAACGAAAAGGATTTGTGCAACAGGATTACAAGCGCTACCTGGAAAGACCGGTCACAACGGAAGCAGACGCGACATTTTTTAACGATGAAATCGCGGACTGTTGCTGAATGTTTTGCCCGGCAGAAATATCGGTGGCAGATGACACCGCAGCAGAAGATATGGCAGACGATGATTCTGTGACTGAAAACCCTTTGGTTTTCGATCCCGTAACTGTGGTTCCTGTGTTTGGGATTTCAGTGTTTGGGGTTTCTGTATTTTTAGATACTGTATTTTTGGATCCGGAATTTTTAAATCCTATGGGCGATGCGTCCCTCTCGGAAAAAACATCGCCCCACCAGGATACACAAAACAGCGCACACAAACTGGCGGATGCCAGTATCACCACCGCAAAAGCCTTATTCATCGTTATTATCTCTTGGGTGATGGGCAATCAAAAAACACACGCTGGCCATCTTCCGCAACAACAGAAATGGCTGCCAGGTTTGCCCGGACAGAATTCCAGTGAGGTTTAACAATTGCCGAAAGGAAAATAATTTATTGGTCGTTATTGTGGGCGCTATTGTCCGTAAGCACAGTGATAAAAAAATGAACCGGCTTCACAAGTTTTTTTGCATAAAAAATTGTTTCTTAGAACTGTGATAAAGGTCGCCGGAGAAATAAAACTTGATCAAATCGATTTTTTTTACAATTTTTTGTAATTAATCAATTACGTCAACCTCGTAATGCCAAGCAGATACAGGTTTTATCGGCAGATACTTAGCAAAATCAGACACAGGCACACTTATTGCGAGCTGCTGTGAATCGGGTCAAAAATTATCCGTAAACTATTCGCAAAAAAAACACACCCTGGCAATACCCGCCACTACACTCAGACGTAATCTTTCAGGAGTTGTATTGCGATGACATTGGACTTTTTTATGCAAACCATCATCGGGTTATGGAATGAGGATACAGGTGAATAATGTGCGCAGGATTGCAGTTGGTTCTTTAATGATCGTTTGCGGCGGATTAATTGCACACAGCGTCCATTCCGCCGTGAGTGCTCCCACAGCCCCGACCAACTGGCTTTATATTGGTATGGCTGTTTTCAGTGGCATCCTGCTTATTGCAGCCGCAGGTCTGCACACGTACCGCATCAATAGCAAATTGCATAACATGGTACGCCTGATGCGCAGTGCCGATGTGCAGCAGCGCAACCATAATCTGGTGCTCGCGCAGATTGCGGCCGACGATCCGCTCGATGAAATCCTGACCAGCCTGGTACAAGGGGTGGAACACATCAAACCCGAGTTGAAATGCAGCATTTTGCGTATCGATGCGGACCAGCAACATTTTATTGTGGCTGCGGCACCCAGCTTGCCGGAGTTTTACAACGACGCGATTAACGGGCTGGCAATTGATGCAACCCTCGGTACATTTGGCGCAGCAGCAGCCAACGGCAGGCGCGTCACAACAACCGCGATCCAATCCGATCCGAATTGGTCCGGGCTGCGCGAACTGGCAACGCGGGCCGGGCTGGTTTCCTGCTGGGCAGAACCCATCCTCAACCGTAGCCTGAGCTTGCTCGGTGTATTTGTGATTTACAAAACACATTGCAGTGAGCCGGACAATGATGAAATCAAAATAATTGAGGAGTCGGCCTACCTCGCCGAAATTGCGATAGAACGCAAACTCTCGCTGGAGGCGCTGCGTAAAAGTGAAGAGCTGCATCGCATTATGGCGCAACACGACAGCCTGACCGGCTTACCCAATCGCGCATTATTTGCTGATCGCTTGCAACAGGCACTGAGCTACTGCAAACGCCACCAACGCGTATTGGCCGTTATGTTGCTGGACCTGGATAAATTCAAACCGGTTAACGACCACTACGGCCACGCCATCGGCGATGAATTATTAAAACAGGTTGCCCAGCGTTTGCTCGCCTGTGTCCGTTCGTCCGATACCGTCGCGCGTATTGGCGGCGATGAATTTGTCATCTTGCTGCATCAAATTGATGATCTGTCCCAAGCCAATATTGTGAGCGAAAAAATTGCGCAGGTACTTAATCGGGAATTTTATATTGGCACCCAGGAAATTCTCATCGGTTGCAGTATTGGCGCCGCATTTTATCCGCAGGATGCGCAGGAAGCGCACGAACTCACACAAATTGCCGACCAGCGCATGTATCTCAACAAAGGCCTTTCACCCTCCAGGGCGGCGCAATCGCTATAAATAAAAAAGGGCAACCGGGTTGCCCATTAAACCGACTCATGAAGCAGCCGAAGAAGAAGGGAAACTTTCTTACAACCAAATCATGCCTGTACTTGCACCAGGCCATCATCCAGGCGTACCGGGAATACGGAAATTTTATACTCCGGTTTTTCCAGGCACTCACCGGTGCGCAGGTTGTAATGCTCTTTATAAAGCGGCGATGCCACAACCACGTCATCGCCAATAGAACCAATAATTCCCCGCGACAGGACATTGGCCTCACCAATAGGATCGTAATTGGACACCGCAAAAACCTCGTTCAAACGACGCGAGCGGAAAATGGCAACTTGTTGCTTGTTCACTAACGCACACACACCCGTATCGGGCAATAAATCACTCAACTCGCACACGCTGATCCAGGGTTTTTCACTCATGATGTTCACCGAATAAATTTTAAATTTTTAAACCCTCCTAACCTAAGGGGGAGGGCCGGGGTGGGGTGCAGGATTAATCCACCAATTCCACAAACTGGATAGTGTTACTCTTACGCTCCAACGCCGTCGCCGGGCGAATTTGTTCGCGCTCTACCACGTACGCCAGGTTTTCATCTTTTGCGTCGCTGTTGATAAAGTGTTTGAAGCGTTTTTGTAACTTTTCATTTTCAACTGTGGTTTTCCATTCGCATTGGTATTGGCTGATGTTGTAATTCATTTGCGCTTCAAGTTCGTCGCACAAGCCCAGCTTATCGTCGATCACTACTTTTTTCAGATAATCCAGGCCACCGTCCATGTTTTCCATCCATACGGAAGTGCGTTGCAAACGATCAGCCGTGCGGATGTAAAACATCATCACGCGATCAATATATTTAATCAGCGTCACATCATCCAGGCTGGTTGCAAATAAATCGGCGTGACGCGGACGCATACCGCCGTTACCGCAGACGTATAAACTCCAGCCGGTTTCCGTGGCGATTACCCCAAAATCTTTGGATTGCGCTTCCGCACATTCACGCGTGCAACCGGACACAGCAAATTTCATCTTATGCGGTGAGCGAACGCCTTTGTAACGATTCTCCAGAATCACAGCCATGCCCACGGAATCCAGCACACCGTAACGACACCAGGTTGAACCCACACAGGATTTCACCGTGCGCAATGATTTACCGTACGCGTGGCCGGTTTCAAAACCGGCATCGACCAATTTTTTCCAGATTGCCGGCAGTTGATGCAATTGTGCGCCGAATAAATCGATACGTTGGCCACCGGTAATTTTGGTGTAGAGCTTGTACTCTTTCGCCACTTCACCGAGCACAATTAATTTTTCCGGCGTGATTTCACCACCGGCGATACGCGGCACAATTGAGTAGGTGCCATCTTTTTGCATATTGCCAAGGAAAATATCGTTGGTGTCTTGCAGGCCGATATGTTTTTTATCCAGAACATATTCATTCCAGAACGCGGCGAGAATTGAACCGACGGCCGGTTTGCAAATATCACAACCCAAACCATGGCCATGGGTATCCAATAATTCATCAAACGTTTTGATTTGTTTGATGCGCACGATATCGGCTAATTCCTGGCGCGAATGCGGGAAGTGTTCACAAATATGATTGCTCACTTCCACGCCCAGTTTTTTTAACTCGGAATCCATAACTTGTTTAGCCAGCGCCGAACATCCGCCGCAACCCGTCGAGGCTTTAGTGATAGCTTTGATATCGCCCATGGTGCGTGCGCCGCCCTGCACTGCGCAGCAAATTGCCCCTTTGCTCACATCGTAACAAGAGCAGACACACGCCGATTCCTGCAATGCATCCACTCCAATTGCAGCACCGCCACCCTCAACATTGGGCAGGATCAAACAATTTGGATCTTCCGGTAAATCCAGGCCATTAACGCACATGGATTGCAGAGTGCCATAAGCCTCTACATCGCCAACCAATACCGCGCCCAATAATTTTTTATTGTCCGCAGAAACAATGATGCGCTTATAAACTTCTTCCACATCGTTGCTGTAGGTGTAACTAAGTGCGCCGGGAGTATTGCCGTGTGCATCGCCGACGGATGCCACATCCACACCGAGTAATTTCAATTTGGTGCTCATATCCGCACCCATAAATTGGTCGCTACCACCAGTGATATGGGATAAAGCCACTTTCGCCATTTGGTAACCGGGCGCAACCAAACCGTAAATGCGATTATTCCACAGCGCGCACTCACCAATCGCGTACACATCTTTTACCGTGGTTTGGCAATTATTATCCACCACAATGCCGCCGCGCTCGCCCAACCCGATACCGCATTTGCGCGCGAGTTCGTCTTGCGGGCGAATGCCGGCAGAAAATAAAATCATATCGGTTTCCAGATGGCTGCCATCCGCAAAATTCATGCGATAGCGCGACTCGGTACCTGCAACAATGTCATTGGTGGCTTTTTGGGTATGTACCCGCACACCGATTGCCTCGATTTTACGGCGCAATAATTTTCCACCACCTTCATCCAATTGCACCGCCATTAAACGCGGTGCAAATTCCACAACATGCGTTTCAAGGCCCGCCGCCTTCAAGGCAGCGGCGGCCTCCAGACCTAACAATCCACCACCGACAACTACACCAATTTTACTTTGTTGCGCGGAAGCCGTGATGCGCTCCAGGTCTTCAATAGTGCGATACACCAGACAATGGTCGCCGTTGTTACCCGGAATCGGCGGGACAAATGGAAAGGAACCGGTCGCTAAAATTAATTTGTCGTAACTTTCTCGGCGACCCGACGCAGTAATAATTTCTTTATTATCAAAATCCAGATCAATAACCTTATCGCTGAGGATAAATTGCACACCTTTTTCGTTGTAATAATCGGTGCTGGTCAGCATCAAATCGTCGGCAGTAGAACCGGAAAAATATTTGGAAAGTTGTACACGGTCATAAGCAAGGCGCGGCTCTTCCGAGAAGGTGATAACCTGATATTGGTCTGCGTCGGCGTGATTCACCAGGTTATCGATAAATTTGTGGCCCACCATTCCGTTGCCAACAACAACAATGCGCTTCTTCATATACTGCCTCACGGTCGTGAAATTTTTTGTATTGAGTAATTATAAAAACTGCGCATCAAGCCCAAAGGTATTGGGCTTCGGCGGCATGGGCCTGCACAGTGACTTGCAATTTTTCTTTCATGCGCACCACCTCGCCCACAATAATTAATGCCGGTGATTGCACATGTTCGCGGAGCACATCCGCCGGGAATTCATTCAGGGTAGAAATAATCGTGCGCTGGTCTTTGCGGCAACCGTTTTCGATGATGGCAACCGGCGTATCGGCGGCCAAACCACCGGCTAATAATTTTGCGGAGATTTCATTAGCGCGGGTCAGGCCCATGTAAAACACCAGGGTGTGTTTTAATTGCGCGAGCGCATTCCAATTCAAATCCAGGCTTTTTTCCGCGTGGCCGGTAACCAATGTACAACCTTGCGATAAACCGCGATGGGTTAACGGGATATCTGCATAAGTGCTGCAACCCGATGCCGACGTAATACCGGGAATCACATCCGTCTCAATACCGGCAGCGCGCAACTCCAGCAACTCCTCGCCACCGCGACCAAAGACAAAAGGATCACCTCCCTTTATGCGGCATACATTCAACCCCGACTTCGCCCGGTTAACTAACAACTGGTTTAAATCTTCCTGGGCAATACTGTGTTGGTTTTTTGCTTTGCCGACATAAAAAGCCGGAACATTTTTGGGAAAGAGTGCGCGAATTTCCTCGCTCACCAGATAATCGTAAAAAATCACATCGGCAGAATTAATGGCGCGTACGGCTTTCACTGTGAGCAGTTCGGCATCACCCGGCCCCGCCCCTACCAGCCACACTTTTCCGGCGCGGATTTTCTTGCTGTAGTCATCGCCTTTTTTTGCCGGGCCATTACCGCTACCACTGCGCGCCTTTAGCATCGCAGAAGGAATTGCTTCCACGTTGGCTTTAAAAAAAACGGGAACTTTCAGAAAATTATTCATGGCAACACCTGCATCTGGATTACCCAGGTGGAATTGCAAAGCAAATGCCACAACGCAATTTTCACCAAAAAATAAAATTTTCTTTATTTTTATCAGTTAGTTATCAATGCCAGGCAAGATTGATTGTGGCTCCGAACTCTTCCGCTGGCCGCGCCATCAAATCGTTTTGTGTTTTTTGTTGGTGCAAGATCGCACCACTTGATAGCAAAAACAGATTTTCAAAATTTGCACAAATGCACCAATTAAAAACAAAATAATGGTGCATCACGCACCATCAAAAAACATTTTATGTTTTCCAGAATCAAAACGATGAGATTGGCAACAGACACGGCTCACCAGAACCTTAAAAAAAGGCGCTCCCAACCGCACACAAGGGTGTAAAATTTTAAAAATCACCATTTTGGAACAGGCTTTATCGCACTTGGCGACTGCCCTCTACTGTGACCGCTGGTTTGCCTGGCAGTGGGAAAACACCTTGAGCCAACACCCCGACGGGGTTAGAGTGCCTGCACCCGGGACTACTATCTTTATCTATGCAACTAATCGACAGCTTCGGCCGCACCGTTAACTATGTACGCCTGTCAGTCACTGACCGTTGCGACCTGCGCTGCATTTATTGTATGGCTGAAGAGATGACCTTCCTGCCACGCCAGGAAGTACTCAGCATTGAAGAGTTCACCAGCCTGGGGCGGGCTTTTGTGGAGTTGGGTGTAACCAAATTGCGTATTACTGGCGGCGAACCGCTGGTCAGGAAAGGCACAATCGAGCTACTCCAGAACCTTGGCCAATTACCGGGACTACAAGAGTTGTGCCTGACTACCAATGGCACCCATCTAACCCAATACGCCCGCGCGATTCGCGATGCCGGGGTAAAGCGCATTAATATCAGCCTCGATAGCCTTAATCCCGAGCACTTCCGCCGGCTCACCCGCTTCGGTGACCTGGATCAGGTATTGGCCGGTATCAAAGCAGCACAACACGCGGGATTGAAGATCAAACTCAATTGTGTCGCGTTAAAGCATTACAACGCCGATGAAGTGCCTGCACTGGTGCAATTTGCAGTGGATGAAGGCATGGATATCAGTTTTATCGAGGAAATGCCGCTCGGTAAAATCAACGATCATGGCCGCGCCGCCGAATATATCAGCAGCGACGAATTGCGCACGCGGCTTAGCCGTGACTACTCACTGCTCCCGCACGAACATTCGCACGCACATGCAGGTCCATCACGTTATTGGCAAATAGCCGGATTTAATTCGCGCATCGGTTTTATTTCGCCCCACTCGCATAATTTTTGCGGCAGCTGCAATCGCGTACGCGTGACCGCCACCGGTCGCCTGTTACTATGCCTGGGCAATGAACACAGCGTGGACCTGCGCGCACAATTGCGCGCTGAAAATTATTCGGAAGCCGCATTGCGCGCACACATCGTCAACGCCATGCAACATAAACCGGAAAAACATTTTTTTGATTTACAGGAAGAGCCGCAAATTGTGCGGTTTATGAATATGACCGGGGGGTAACCCCATGGCCGGGAGAGAATTGATGTCAGCCCAAAAAGAATTCGAACCACTAAATATTTGCGTACTTACGGTATCCGATACACGCACTTTTGCAACCGATACATCCGGACAGAAATTACAGGATTTATTAACGGCCGCCGGCCATCAATTACATGACCGCAAATTAGTGATTGATGATATTTACCAAATTCGCGCCGCAGTTTCCAACTGGATTGTCGATGCACAAGCACAAGTGGTATTAATTACCGGCGGCACCGGCTTTGCCGGGCGCGACTCCACGGTTGAAGCCATGACCCCGCTATTTGATAAAACTGTGGTCGGTTTCGGTGAATTGTTTCGCCAGGTTTCTTATGAAGAAATCGGCACATCTACCATTCAATCGCGCGCAACAGCCGGCCTGGCCAATCGCACCTTGATATTTTGTTTGCCCGGTTCTACCGGCGCATGCACGACGGCGTGGACCAAAATTATTGAAGCGCAACTCGATGCGCGCAATAAACCCTGTAACTTTGTCGGCCAATTAAGAATCGCACCACCCGAAAATAAAATATGAGTGAAAAAAGTACCGATACCGGTGCGCGCCTGAAAATACAGGCGCGCATAATGCTGGATGAAGAAATAGCGTTTGGTCCGGGCAAAGCCGATTTGCTGGATGCCATCGCAGCAACCGGCTCTATTTCATCTGCCGGCAAACAATTGGGGATGAGTTACCGACGCACCTGGTTGTTGGTGGATTCTATGAACCGCTGCTTCCAAAAGCCCCTGGTAGAAACTGCCACTGGCGGCGCACACGGCGGGGGTACACGATTAACGGAGGACGGCGTTGATGTGTTAAAACGCTATCGCCAGCTGCAAGCGGATATACAACAATTAAGCACACAACATTTCCCTGAATTCAAACCACTGCTGCGTAAAAAACCGCTGCCTTCATCCCGTTAATACGCATCGTTATGCAAACTGCCATCACGCACAATAAACCGTTGTGACGTTAAAAACTCCAGCTCACTGGAAGCATGGGTAACATACATCATAGGGATTTTGCACTCAGCATAAATACGCAAAAAGAACGGCAGGATTTGTTGTTTCAAGCGTTCATCCAGGGCCGAGAGTGGCTCATCCAGCAACAATAATTCCGGCGAATAAAGTACCGCTCGCCCCAAGGCAACCCGCTGCTTTTCACCACCGGATAGCTGCGCCGGTTTACGCTCCAGCAGCGAACCTATCTCCAACAATTCCACTATTGCATCCAGCGTAAAACGACGCTGCGCGGCCGCAATATTGTTGTAACCGTACAATAAATTATGGCGCACGGATAAATGCGGCAATAACTGGCCATCCTGAAATACCAAACCAATATGACGCTGGTGCGGCGGAATCCAGATGCGCGCGCGGGTATCGCATATTTTTTTTTCGTTCAGGGTAATTATTCCCTGCTGTGGTTTGAGCAAGCCAGCAATCAACGATAACAATGTGCTTTTGCCACTACCGGAAGCGCCGAGAATACCGGTAACCGGCGCAGTGAATTGTTGTTTCACTTGTAGCGAAAAATCATCGCGCTGGAAATGTATATCGACCTTAAGCACGGCGCACTCCCAACCAACGCTCGGCGCGGCGGGTTAATAAATTGCTAACCAACAGTGAAAAAAAGGCAAGGGATATACAAATCACAATCAAACGAACCGCTGTTGCATCACCATCGATTTGATGGGTAGCAGAATAAATAGCGAGCGGAAGTGTGCGCGTCTCACCCGCAATGTTACCGACAAAAGTAATAGTTGCACCAAATTCGCCGAGTGAGCGGCTGAAAACCATAATGGCGCCGATTAAAATACCGGGCAACATCAACGGTAATGTCACTGTGCACCAGACCTTCAATGGACTTGCCCCCAATGTACTTGCCGCCAGTTCCAACCGGCGGTCAATCATATGTACCGATAATTTTGCCGCTTGCACCATTAATGGAAACGCGATAACGGCAGACGCTAACACCGCACCTTTCCAGTTAAATGCAAACTCGATATCGAAATGGTTTTTCAACCATTGCCCCACCACACCTTGTGAACCAAAAACGACCAGCAATAAATAACCGGGCACCGTAGGTGGCAATACCATCGGCAGAAACAGTGCGGCCTCCAAAACCGGTTTGGCAATAAATTCCTTGCGCGCCAATAACCAGCCAAAAAAAACACCGGGCACAATGCAGAGGAATGTTGCCCACAAACCAACTTGCGCCGACAGGCCCAATACCTGCCATTCAGATTCTGTGAGCATAGTAAAAATAAATTCAGTTATTGGTGCGCTACTTTAAAGCCATAACGCGCAAATGTTTGCAGTGCAGCCTTTGATTGCAGGAATTGCCAGAAAGCGGCCGCCTCGGGATTGGCATTTTTAGTTAAACCACCGGGATACACAATGGGTAAATGGCTTTCTGCCGGAAATGTAGCAATCACAGTCACTTTTTTGGTCAACAGTGCATCCGTTTTATAAACAATTCCCAGCGCACATTCACCGCGCTCGACAAACGCCAGTGCGCTGCGCACATCTTCCGTGCCGACCAGGCGCGTTTGAATTGCATCCCACCAGCCATAAAAACCCAAGGCTTGCTTTGCGTATTTGCCCACTGGCACTGAAGCGGGTTCGCCAGTGCATAATTTGCCCTTAAAACGACTTGCCAGATTAATGTTTTTATCAAGCGTAATGGGGAGCGGATGGGTTGCGGGGGCAATCAAAACCAATTCGTTTTCCAATAGATCCACACGGCTCTTTGGCTCCAGCACACTGCGTGTTTGCAGGTAATCAGCCCAATCCTTATCAGCAGAGATAAACACATCGGCCGGTGCGCCGTTTGCGATTTGTTTGGCCAGCGTTGAAGAACCGGCGAACACCGGTTTGATCTGCGTTGAAGGATGGGTCTGCCGGTAAGTGTCAGCCAGCTCGGTGATTGCATCCGTCAAACTGGCGGCTGCATATATTTTTACTTCAGCCGCTGCAACGGCATTGATCATAAATAATGCGCACAGTAATAAGCCAGCCGTCAGTGAATTAACCATTGATACCCTATGCACAAGCGTCTCCCGGGGTGACATTACAATTTCGCTATATATGTTTGTATACAAAGACACACAAGTCAATCATGCCCATACTGCCCCCGAGCCCCCAACAAAAACTGCCCCGGTAATTCAGCTTAAATCAGCCTGCAAGCTCTTTCGATTTATCATTCAATACAACATATACGACTGTGTGTAATTATCATGGATGACGCACCACAACAAAGCACAGCGTAGTTTTTGCGCCCCACCTTGGGGAGCCAAGGTTATTTTTTTGATGCACTTC
This sequence comes from Gammaproteobacteria bacterium, assembly GCA_021151835.1. Taxonomy (GTDB): domain Bacteria; phylum Pseudomonadota; class Gammaproteobacteria; order Pseudomonadales; family Cellvibrionaceae; genus Cellvibrio. Next base: position 19,265 of record JAGKWO010000007.1, on the reverse strand, counting down.
GCGCTTTTTTTAGCAATTTTGTCATAAAGCCATGCCTGTTTTAGTCATTTTATAAAGAACTATGAAAAAAATTTTCGCTGGCAAGCATATTGCTAAATACCATTACCGACATTTGTATCGGATTTAATTTTTCCCATCCCGGTTTGTTTTTTTAGAAGCACATTGAGCCAAGCGTCATGAATCAATTGTTGTTGCATACAGCGGTACCCTCATTACTCGCCGCAATGGACGCATTGACCCTGGAACCGGATTTTCAAGTATTTTTTAAAAAAGCGGCGGCCGCCGTGCGCAATTTATTAGGTGCCGACGGCACCGCATTGATTTTACTGGATGAAGATACCCAAACCTTTGAATACAAATTATTTGAGGGCGAACACCAACATTTATTGGACGCATTCAAAGGCTTTCGTTTTTCGGCAGCCAATGGTATTTCCAGCCGTGTATTAGCCAGTAAAACCAGTATCTTCACCCGCAATTACCCCGCCGCACCCGATGCGATGCCGCAATTGGTTAGTGCGGGCTTGCAATCCAACCTGGTAATTCCATTGATTTCGTCCGATCAGGTATTAGGCGTCCTCGCCTCATCCTGGTTTAAACATACCAACAGTGAGGCGAATATTTCGCCGCAACTACTCACACTCGCCGAACGTATTGCGAGTCAAATTGCTGTTGCGTGCCATCGCGAAAAACTCGAAGCACAATTGCGCTCGCTGGTAACGATTGATCCGTTAACCAAATTATTAAATCGCCGCGGGATTCTGGATTGCCTTGATGACAGCCTGGAAAAACTCCATCGCTATAATCGCTCATTCGCTTGCTTCTTTATCGATGTCGATGGTTTGAAATCCGCCAATGACCATTGGGGCCATGAGACCGGTGATTTGCTCTTGCGCGATTTAGCCCAACGCCTGTCTGATGTGGTTCGCAAGGGTGACCAGATCGGGCGGCTGGGTGGTGATGAATTTTTAATTATTGCCGAGTGCGATGAATCCCATATCGAAATCCTCACCAAACGTTTTTTACAGGCGTTGCGTATTCCTTATGGCACTGGCCGCAAACGCGGACGACTGAGCGGCAGCATCGGCGTTGTCATCGCGCCGCAAGATGGTGTGGATGAAATTAATTTATTGCGCAAAGCCGATGCCGCGATGTATATCGCCAAAAGCCAGGGCGGTGACAGATTCCAGCGCGCATCGGTTAAAACGGAATTACCACTGGAGGCACAAATTTCCATTGTTGATGTCGAGAGTGCACTGGAACGCAACGAATTGCAGTTATGGTATCAACCGATTTGCCAATTAAGCGATTTGCGTTTGGCAGGTTTTGAAGCGCTTTTGCGCTGGTGCAAACCGGACGGCGATATTGTCAGTGCAGGCCCGCTTATCCAGGCTGTTGAATCGGCGCGCGGCGACCTGGAGTTCCGTGTCGGCAATTGGGTATTGCGCGAAGCGGCCCAGCAGTGGTGCTTGTGGAATGCGCATTCATTAACACCCGATATCCATATCAATATTTCGCCGCGCCATTTCTTACACCCGACCTTCTTAAATGAATTGCAAAATATCTGCGCCGAATTTGCCGGGTTTGGCCGCGCACTGATTATTGAGATTACCGAAACAGCGATGCTCGAGGACCTCGAACGCGCCAAGCGGATTATGTTGCGCTGCCGCGATTTAGGTGTGCGCATGGCAGTGGATGATTTTGGGACCGGTTATGCGTCGCTCACGTATATAAAACGCTTGCCACTCGACATCATCAAAATTGATCGCTCGTTTGTCGCCGAATTGCCCGGTAACAAAGTGGATTGGGATATCACCAAGGGCGTCGTCTCCATCGCCCATGCGGTTGGCTTATCGGTCGTAGCAGAAGGTGCAGAAGTATTTGAGCAGATTGGAAGCTTGCGCGAATTGGGCTGCGATCAAGTGCAAGGCTATTTTATTCATCGCCCAATGCCTTTTGTTGATGCAAAAAATTGGTTGGGGCGACAAATGACTGCAAATGGTGAAAAAAACTCGCTAGAAGAGAATCAGCAAGCGGCTAACGAAAACAGCATTTTGCCCACTAATGATGGCCAAACTGCCAATCAAACCTATCCGCTAAACCACTGGACATTAACGGCAGCAACACGGATGCAGCAAGATTTTTTTGATTCACGCTTTACGCTCACCAACCCCTGCCGCAACCGCTCCGCCTGATTAAAAATTAATAATGCACAGGGAGACGACGCAACATCGCCTGACGCGCATTGATTAATTCCTTGTAGGTTTGGATCATGGTGAAGTTCACCTGGTTGCCGTTAAGTTTTAACTCGGCTAATTGACGCTCGTAATCGGAGATTTCGCGCAACAATTTATCGCGCAATAAATCGGAACGGCTGGTATTAAAATCAGCCTTCAAATTTTTGTTTTGCTTTCTCATTAATAACACTCCTTAAGAAGAACAATTAGCGCAATGAAAAAATCATTGGCCACCACAAAAAACGGTACTGTCGACGCCCTGACAGGTATCCGTGATTTTAAGACTAGACCAGATAGATCCGTACAAGGTTCACGCAAATTAGAATATTTTATTCTCTATGAATTATAACTTTGGTTATAAAACCGGCCGCTTTGCCGCAGACCAATTTGCACGAAATGTTATGAAGGCGGGAATAATGCAGAATATCAATCCACTCAACTAACTAACTCTTCTAAGCCGAGCAACCATTCCCAACAAAAACTTTTATCACCCAGTGCATAAAAATGCGGATTTAATAAATCCTCGCCCGCGTTGTAACGCAACGAAAGCAAATGATTTCCAGTGCCCGGCTCTGCCTGCACCACTTTTCCGCCAGCAGCTTCAAGCACTGCTTGTGCAGCGGCGGTATCCCACTCGGAGGTCGGCGCAAGGCGCGGATAAAAATCCGCGTTACCTTCGGCGATAACGCAAAATTTCAGTGAGCTTCCCGCATTGGTTGTTTCAATAGCACCAAGCCAACGGGATTTTACCGTTTCCATTAAATCCACTGTCGCCTGGGTGCCGTGCCGGTGGCTTAGCAATACGGTGAATGCCTGACGGTTAGTGAAACGCTCGCTCATACTGCGCACCTGGATGCGTTCAGGGGCGCGGCCATGAATATATTTCCATGCGCCAAGACTAGCCGGGTTACGCGCATCCAGCACACCGAGATAAGTGACATCAGTCACAGGTACATGTACGACGCCCAGGATCGGGCGATTGTGTTGTACCAGCGCAATATTCACAGTGAACTCACCATTGCCGGCAATAAACTCCTTGGTGCCATCAAGCGGATCTACCAGCCAAAAATTTTCCCACAGGCTGCGATCAGCGAAATCCGGAATTTCACCCTCTTCAGAAATAATTGGTAATTCCAGCAATTGCGGTAACCCGGCAGCAATCAGCTTGTTCGCTGCCAGATCTGCGGCGGTAAGGGGTGATTCATCGGTTTTATGCTGGATCTCGTAGCTATCGCGATGGCTATAAATAGCCATGATGGCATCGCCGGCGCGCCGGGACAGGTCAACCAACTGTTCGATCAACTCTGGGCTAATAGGATGGCTCATTAAAAATCCCTAGGTAACTGGAGCGGAAACATCAATAAAATTGCCGGCCAACCACTCACGCGCCATAAATAACGCCGCAATGCTCCGGCCCTCACAGACATCGGGGCGCGCGATCAATTGCATCAGGTCCGCCAATGGATAGGGAACCACTTCAATCGGCTCGGGTTCGTCGCCTTGCAAGCGCTCCGGGTATAAATCCCAGGCGATCACAATATTAATACCGTGTTCCATATAAGACGGAGAAAGATGGATGCGTTTGAGGAATTTCAGGTTGCGCGCGCCGTAGCCTGCCTCCTCTTTTAATTCCCGATTGGCCGCATCCAGCAAGGTTTCCCCCTGGTCAATCGCACCTTTTGGCAGCGCAAGGTGGTAATCCTCCAATCCGACCGCATATTCACGTACTAAAAGCACCGTATCCGCATCGAGCAAGGGTACAATAAGCACCGCACCCGGCCCGCCGCCGGAGCAAAGTTTTTCGTAGGTGCGCTCTTCGCCGTTGCTGAAACGCAGGTGGATTTCATCGGCGCGAAACAACCGGCTACGCGCCACAGTAGCGCGTTTTAGAATACTGGGCTTAACAGGCATAAGATGTCTTTAGGCTAGGAAAATCGTGGTAGAGATGATTTTATGATTAATTGGGACTCAATAGATACAGTCATGTTGGATATGGATGGCACTTTGTTGGACCTCCATTTCGACAACCATTTCTGGCTGGATCACCTGCCCCGCCGCTATGCGCAAATCCACAACGTGGACCTGGCCGCCGCCCGGCAAAAATTGAGCGGCGACATCCGCCAGCATGAAGGCACCTTGCAATGGTATTGCCTGGATTTTTGGTCCCGGGCGTTGGATGTGGATATCCGTAGCCTGAAAGAGGAAATCCGGCACAAAATCCAGATTCGCCCTTACGTTGGGGAATTTTTAACGCGCCTGCGCAAACTGGGCAAAAAAGTATTGCTGGTGACCAATGCACATCCGCAAAGCTTGTCGCTAAAACTGGAAGTCACGCAAATTGACCAGTGGCTGGATGTGATCATTTCTTCGCACCAATTCAATGAACCCAAAGAGTCGCAAAAATTCTGGCAACAATTGCAAGCCGCAGAACATTTTGATCCGGCACGCACCTTATTTATTGATGACACTGCACGCATCCTGGATTCAGCGCAAACGTTTGGCATCCGTTATGTACTGGGCATTCACCAACCGGATAGCCAAATCCAGCGCCGCATGGAACAGCATCCTGCAATCTATCATTTTGATGAAATAATGCCGCCACTGAAAGATGATGCAATTGTTCATGGGTAATGAAATAAATGGCTAAGCAAATCATTGAAGAAGACGATGACGATAAGGTTCGCATCGACAAATGGTTATGGGCCGCGCGCTTTTTTAAAACGCGCAACCTCGCTAAGGAAGCAATCGACGGCGGTAAAGTACATTGCAATGGTCAACGTGTAAAACCCAGCAAGGAGGCTCTGGTTGGGATGGAATTAACTATTCGCCAAAACTGGGATGAAAAAACCATCATTATCAAAGCGTTGTCCGACCAGCGCCGGGGAGCACCGGAAGCCATCTTGCTTTATGAAGAAACAGAAGCGAGCAAAGAACTGCGTGAAAAACGCGCCGCAGAACGCAAAGCTGGCCTGGGCGCCTTTATTGTCAGCGATCACAAACCCAACAAAAAAGAACGCCGCCATATTCACCGCTTTCAACGGATCAATCTATTGGGATCAGATGATTAATTGTTAAGGAAAAAATCATGGATGTACGCATATTGTTACTATTTAGTGTATTTACACTTTCATTTAACAGCACCGCGGAAATTTATCGCTGGGTTGATAAAGACGGGAAGGTTCATTTCACCGACAGGAAATCCTCGCCCGCAGCGGAAAACATCACTAACGATGTAAAGACACAAAACATTGATACCAGTAGTGGTGAAATTCAAAAAATAGCAGCGATGCGTGAACAGGAAGAAAAAGACCGGCGGGAACAACAACAGCAGGAACAGAAAAGGCAACAGGAATATAAAGAAAAATTAGCCGAGCTGAATCACTCAAATTGCGAACAGGCACGGAAAAAACTGGAAGACATTAGTGGCTATGTTGTTTTTACCGATGCGCAACACCGGGCCATTAAGGTAACCGAAAAAGAGCGCCAGCAAATGGTTGCTGAGCTCAAACAGGATATTCAGACGTATTGTAGTCCGTAGATTTATTTTTAAAGGTTTTTTATGTCAAGCAATGATTTACTGCACCGTTTTTTATTTGATGACTGTGATATTCGCGGCGAGATAGTCACACTCGGCGACAGCTATCGCGAAGTACTCAGCCACAACCAGCAAGTGCCCGCCATTCGCCAATTGCTGGGTGAATTTCTCGCCGCTGTTGGCTTGCTCTCCAGCACACTAAAATTTGATGGCCGGATTATTTTGCAAGCGCGCGGGGATGGCTTGATCTCTACCATTATGGCCGAATGCAATCACCACAATGATTTGCGCGGGATAGTACGCCTTAATGATGAGGTGGAATTAACTGAAGAACTAGCGTTACGCGGGAGCATGCAACAACTGCTGGGAAATGGCGTGCTGGTAATCAGTATCGAACCGCAGCGCACCGAAAATTTCGGCGGCAAGCTTGAGCGTTACCAGGGCATAGTACCCATGGATGCCGAAAACCTGGCTGGTTGCCTGGAACATTATTTCCAGCAATCGGAACAACTGGCCACACGGTTATGGTTTGCAGCAGATGACCACACGGCGACGGGCTTTTTAATTCAGGCATTACCGCAACAATTAAATACCAATCCCGACGATAACCGCGATAAATGGGAAACCATTATTACCCTGGCCGAGACGATTACACCGGAAGAATTGCTGGAACTGGATCATGCTACAGTGCTTTACCGTTTATTCAACGAGCAACCTGTGCGCATTTTTGAACCCAAGAAACTGCGCTTTTCCTGCAGTTGCTCCAAAGAGCGTTGCGCCAGTGCATTGTTAACTATTGGCAAAGAAGAAGTGGAAGAATTATTAATCGAAAAAGGCCGCATTGATATCGATTGCCAATTTTGCAATCAACACTATTATTTTGCTGCCGATGAAGTGCGCAAACTATTGGGCGGCAATGTATTGCATTAATTCTGTTACACCAGACGCTGTAGTTTGGCGTTAAGAGTAATCCGACAATGGAAAATATTATCCATCACTATCAACCGGTACCCGACAAATATGCAACCTGGGTTGAAAGTATCTGGATGGTTGAAAATAGGGATATGCAAAACAAACCTATTGTCGTATTACCAGACGGGCGTATAGATATTCATTTTTTTAGCATTCCGGGCGAGCCATTCCAAACGTCCCTGGCCGGTATAGATAAACAAGCATCAAGCACGGAAATTAACGCTGGGTCCCGTGTTTACGGGATTTGTTTTTATCCTTTGGCAGCCGAATATCTATTCCAAATCCCGTTAAGCAAATTAATTGATGGCCGGGCCAACCTCGAACAGGGTTTCTGGGATATTACCGAGCAAGACACTGAAGACTTTGAGCTTTTTAAAGATAAAATCCATGCACAATTAGCGCAGCTCGACATAACCAATGTAGATCCGCGCAAGCTGAAAATATTTTCGGCTTTACAGCAAAGCCAGGGGCACATCAGCGTCACAGAGTTAGCCGGGCTTTGCAATTGGAGTAGCCGCCAGATCAATCGTTACTTTAACCAATGGCTCGGACTTTCAGTGAAGGCTTACAGTTCCATTCTCCGGTTTCGCGCTTCATTTCCCATGCTGAAAACAGGAAAACTTTTTCCCGAAAGTAACTTTGCTGACCAATCACACTTTATAAAGGAAATTAAGAAATATTCTGGCCACACGCCAAAACAGTTATATAAGAATCAGGATGACCGATTTATACAATTATCAGTTTTGAAATAACAGTAGGCTATCTTCCATACCTGGAGGAAGCCTGATGCCCGGTTTAACTCACCCCAAACCACTGACTCTGCCCGACTGCCGTGCCAATGACACACCCCTGTTCAAATTGGCATCAGGCAACAGGCGCCCACATGCATTTTCCTGTACTCCAGAAGATCACAACCAGACTACGCAAACAAAAAACACGGACAGTTATGAAAATCCTGTGCTACTGATCATTATTTTTCTAATGTTCGGATTAAACTTGTCTGTCCACTTGTATTGCGCCAGCTATTTAATGAGCCATTTATGAACCACGCTGTTTTACACCCATTCACTACCTATCAAAAACGGATTTTGCTCTTAATGGCATTGATCCAATTCAGCATCATCCTGGATTTTATGATTATTTCGCCCATCGGCGACATCCTGATGAAAACCCTTTCAATTAATACCACCCAATTTGGATTGGTAGTTTCTGCCTATGCATTTAGCGCTGCCATCGCCGGGATAGTGGCTGCGGGTTTTATGGATAAATTTGATCGCAAAAAATTATTCCTGTGGTTTTTTAGCGGTTTTATTCTCGGAACCCTGGCGTGCGCACTGAGCCATAATTATTGGCAATTAGTTGGTGCGCGCATTGTCACCGGTGTTTTTGCCGGTGTTTCCAGTGCAACATTGTTTACGCTCGTGATCGATATATTTGCACCACAACAACGTGGACGTGCCATGGGTGTTGTGCAAATGGGTTTTGGTGTTAGTCAGGTAGTAGGGATTCCACTGAGCCTTTTCATTGCAACCCATGTGGGTTGGGAATTCAGTTTTATCGCAATCGTCATTTTAACCCTGGGCATTTTGGTAGCGACAGGAATAATCTTGCAGCCAGTAACCGGGCATTTGGCGCAGCAACAACATAACAATCCTTTTGCACATTTTGTGAAGGTATTATCCCAAGCGGATTATCGAACCGGATTTGCCGCCGTGATGTTTTTAACAATCGGCGGCTTTATGTTGATGCCCTTCACCGCGCCGTTTTTAATTAACAACGTACAAGTCACCGCCGAACAATTGCCGCTGATTTATTTAAGTACAGGTTTGCTCTCATTAGCGGTAATGCCATTGATGGGCAAATTTTCGGATCGCTATGATCGCTACACAATTTTTACCATTGGTTCAGTTGGCGCAATAGTGATGGTGTTTTTCTATACCCATATGTCTGCTACACCACTCTGGTTGGTCATCCTTATTAACCTGCTGATGTTTACATTTATCCTCTGCCGTATGACTCCGGCGATGGCACTCAACTCCATGGTAGCAAAACCGGAAGACCGCGGTGCTTATATGGCGATATCCAGTTCATTGCAACAAATTGCCGGTGGCCTGGGTGCATTTATCGCAGGATTGGTAATAGTCCAGCAAGATGCCCACAGCCCACTACAACACTTTGATTTGCTCGGTTACATCGCGATAGGCATTTTTATTCTGTGCGTATTTTTAGTGGGCAGGGTGAGCAAATTGTTGACCTCGCGCAAACTTGCGCACTAGGTTTACACAAAGACATCTAATATTAAAACGCCGGCTAGTCCAGCTACACCAATAATTGTTTCCATTAACGACCAGGATTTAAATGTATCTTTCAAACTTAAATTAAAATATTCCTTGTACATCCAGAAGCCCGAATCATTCACGTGCGAACACATCAAGCTGCCGGCACCAATTGCTAACACCATTAAATTGGGATCGGCGCCGGTTAGCGGAATAATTGGTGCAACAATCCCGGCGGCCGTTAAACCGGCAACAGTTGCCGAGCCCAGCGCGATGCGGATTACCGTTGCAATTAACCACGCCAGAATAAGTGGATTAATCGCAATATTTTCCAGGGAATGCGCAAGCTGTTCGCTGACACCACTGACAACCATTACCTGTTTTAATGCACCCGCACCGGCAACGATTAATAAAATAACAGCAATATCTTTTATCGCATCACCATAAATAGTCATCACCTTACTGATCGTCATTCCTTGCTTTACGCCCAATGAAAAGGTGGCAATCGCTAAAGCAACCATCAGCACCAACATGGAATTGCTGAAAAATTTGGTTGCGGGAGCCTCCGCAATTGCAGCAGGCATAGCGTAAACCGCAATACTGCTAAGCGCGATTAATAACACCGGCAATAACGCCGTGATAAAACTATTGGCGATTCCAGGTAATTTTTCTATTGGCAAATCGGTTGGTTTAAAGGTAGCGAGCGGAACACTATGGATGTTTTTTAATGTCGAAGAAAAAATGGGCCCGGCAATAATCATTGTCGGAATTGCCACTAAAAAACCGTAGAACAACGTGGTACCCATATCTGCACCAAATTGCGGAATCAATGCAACCGGCGATGGATGGGGTGGCAAAAAACCATGCGTCACTGACAGCGGTGCAAGCAATGCAATACCCAGGTAAACCGCAGGTAATTTGGTTTGGTGCATGACTGAAAAAACCAGCGGCACTAACAACACGAAACCCACGTTATAAAACAACGGAATGCCAACAATAAATCCCGTTAACATTAATGCCCAGGTGATGTAATTTTTTCCGCACCAGCGCATTAAACTGCTACTGATTTGCTGCGCCGCACCGGATTCGGCCACCAGTTTTCCAAACATCGCGCCAAGGCACAAAATAATTGCCAGCGAGCCAAGCATGCTGCCAATTCCGGTTTCGATAGTTCCGGGAATTTTATCCAGCGGAATACCCAGCATAATGGCCGCGCAAATGGAGGAAACCAGAAACGCAAGAAACGGGTTGAGCTTTACCCCGGTGATCAACACCACCAGAATCAGGATTGCAATAATAACTGCAGCTATAGCCATGGTCTTTCCTTTTTATTTTTTAATAATTTTTATATGTGAAAATCGAGCCTGGCTTCATTACTGTTTTTTTGGCACGAAGTAATATGAAGTCAGGCCCTCAGCGTCAGGCTCAGGATAAGAAAAAATAGTTATTATGTTTTAAATTTAACAGTATTTAACGCCTGGCTATTCATAGGAACTTTTTCGATTAAAACTTCGATTAAATCCTCGATTAAATCTTCCCCGATTGTAGCTTTGTCGATCAGAGCTTTCTCGCCCTGAATTTCCTGCCCTTTAATTTGCCATCCGATAGCTGCTGCAACGCTGCACGCGCAATACTTTTATCCACCGCCACATACGCCGCAAAATCAAATATATCGATCTTGCCAATCTTTTCAAAGGGCAAGCCAGCGTCTTTGGTTAACGCGCCAATAATATCACCGGGACGCAATTTATCTTTTTTTCCACCATCAATATTCAGCGTTACCATTGCCGGTGACGGTAACGATTTTTTATCGCTGTGCGGCAAGGCCTCAAGGTTAATGGATTGCCCCATGTAATCTTCAAGGCGATTGATTTTGTGTACTTCTTTTTGTACCACCAGGTTCAAAGCGAGGCCAGAGGCACCGGCACGCCCGGTGCGGCCAATGCGATGGACATGCACCTCACTGTCGCGTGCCAGATCCACATTGATCACTGCATCAAGGCCTTTTATGTCAATACCGCGCGCAGCAACATCGGTGGCGATTAATACCGGGCAACTTTTATTGGCAAAACGCACCAAGACCTGATCGCGCTCGCGCTGTTCCATATCACCGTGCAATGCCAACGCTTCGACACCTTCATCACGCAAATACGTTAATAATTCATCACAACCTTGTTTAGTGTTGCAAAATGCAATGGAACTGGCTGGTTGGAAATGGGCCAGCAATGTTAATACTGCAGGATGTGTTTCATTGCTCTCACGTAATTCGTAAAAATGCTGTTCAATTTTTTGCTGGTCGTGAATAGTTTCCACCACCACCATGTGGGGATCGCGCTGGCAACGTGCACTGATCTTTTTAATGTTATCGGGATAAGTTGCGGAAAATAATAATGTCTGGCGATTTTCATTACAGGCGGCAAGCACAGTATCGATATCATCGGCAAACCCCATTTCCAGCATGCGGTCTGCTTCATCCAGCACCAGGTGGTTCAAACTATCCAGCTTCAATGTGCCTTTGTTGATGTGATCCACGATTCGCCCCGGTGTCCCCACAACAATATGTGCACCACGTTCAAGTGAACCGATTTGTGGACCGATGGAAACACCACCGCAGAGCGTTAGAATTTTTACGTTGTGTGTGAGGCGCGCCAGCCGGCGAATTTCCTTTGCGACCTGATCGGCCAACTCGCGCGTAGGGCAAAGCACCAACGCCTGGGTACCGAAAAAACGCACATTTAATTTTTCCAGTAGTGCGATGCCAAACGCGGCCGTTTTTCCGCTCCCGGTTTTTGCTTGCGCGATAATATCGGCGCCGCGCAGGATAATCGGCAAACTTTCGGCCTGTATTTGCGTCATCTCCTTATATTCAAGTGATTCCAGATTGGCGAGCATCGCATCACTCAATGGCAGTGAAGAAAATAACAGGGATTCAGACATAAATTACTCGATATTAAACAGCAAAAAAATTACAAACGTTTCAATAAGCCCAGCGTTTTTATTAACGGCAAAGCCTCGAATAATCCCGATTCTTGCGCAAGCTTCCAGATTTCATAGGGTGGGCGACCACCGTCGGCGGGATTGGGAAATACATCGTGGATCGCCAGCCAACCACCGCGCTTTACGTGCGGCGCCCAGCAGCGATAATCGTTTAGTGCGGCCTCGATACTGTGGCCACCGTCAATAAATACCAGCGATAAAGGCGTAGCCCAAAAACGTGCGGCCAACGCAGAGGGCGCCACAATAGGCACTACCGTGTCTTCCAGTTCTGCACGTGCCAATGTATGGCGAAATTCGCGGAAGCTGTCCATTTTGCCATGACCGGCATCATAAAGTTCCGGATCATGATATTCCTCACCTAACTGATGCTCTTCCGAACCGCGATGGTGATCTACAGCAAACAACACAGATCCCGCTTTTTTGCAGGCAGAGCCCAGGTAAACCGTCGATTTTCCACAATAACTTCCAATTTCCAGGCAAGGGCCCTGTAACGCACTTTGCAATGCATATTCGTATAAAGCACAGCCTTCTTCCTCATCGAGAAAACCTTTTACCGTTTCTATGGCAATTGGCAGCATCTTGTTTCTCACTCATAATCGTTGCACGAATTCTAACAGACACAGGGCCGCTATGCGCCGCAGTAATACACCTTATCTGGTCAAAAAAATTTATAAGGCCATTAATCACTGGTATGTCGCCCGTTTTATTACCCCGCAATTCGATAGTGTGGGCAGCACACCAGAGATTGCACACCCGCGCAGCCTGGTTATTTTCGGGCGCAATATCCACCTGGGAAAATATGCGCAAATTATTTGCGCCAGCGATAATTGTGTGCGCTTTACCAGTTGGCCGAGCAAACAAGGTAATGCTGAAATTATTATCGGGGATTATTGCCTGATCGCGCCGGGAGTAAGAATTTCCGCTGCAAAATCCATTCGTATTGGCGATAACTGCATGCTCGCCGCCAACGTAATTATCAGCGATAGCGATTGGCATGGTATCTACAATCGCATTCGACCGTTTCGTTGCACGAAACCGGTGGTGATTGAAAATAACGTCTGGCTGGGTGAGCGCGTGATTATTACCAAAGGTGTGACCATTGGCGAAAATTCTGTTATCGGTGCCGGCGCCATTGTGACCAAAGATATTCCCGCCAATTGTGTTGCAGCCGGGAACCCCGCACGAGTTATTAAAACCATTAATCCCAACCGGCGCATGTTAAAACGTGAATTGTTATTTAGCGATCCTGAACATTATTTTTATAATCAGGATCAGTTGGATAAATACATGCTGGCTAATAATGGATGGTGGAATTGGTTGCGCAGTCTATTCAAGCCCAATTGCAGCGATTGAGTAATATCTACCTGGCAAGGCGAATTTCCCGCTCAAAGTAGCATCGGGATGGCGACGTTTTAGTTTGGTGGCTTCAAAGAAAAAAGGCTGCCACAGCAGCCCTGAATGGATGACTTATGAAATCAATTAAAGGTGCAATTCTCTAACACTAACCTGCTTGGCATCCCCTCCTGGTAGCGCAACACAGTGCCAGTCAATTTGGCATATTCACCTTCCTTCAATTTTGCTGCTGTAGCGCGCGCCTCTGGCGCCATGCGGCAAACAATCGGTGGCCACACATAGGACTCTTTGGTATCCAGCGTTTCAAAAACACTATTTCGTTCAATAGTCACTTTATACCAAAGTTCAATGGTGCCCTCATTTTCAAGTGGTGCACCAACAACCCCATCTAACAAATAGCGCTTACCCTTGTAATGAGCAGTAATCATTTCGGCTGTCTTGCGTTTGGTGAGCCGATATATATCTTTTGCCAGCCAGCGCGGCTGAATTTCCACTACGGGCTCGGGCTTTATCGTGGCACGAGCAGCTGCCGCGATTTTCTCCCCTTCTGCACCGGTTTTAACCCGCGCAATCATGCCGCACATGCCGTTGCGAATGTCTTCAGGTTTGGCCACTGTGCGACGATTCAGCTTTGTATTTATGCTTACGTCCGCTGCGTTGCCGTTATTGGCCGCGGTAAGATAAATAAGGAAAGGGTGACGCCCGTTTTTCTGTTCGATGGTGAGGGTTCCCTGGGTAGCCGTTGATTCCTCACCAAGTACATTGAATCCATCGGCAAGCGCAATAGCACGCAACTGACCCAATGCGCTTGATGAGTTAAGGTCAGAGATGGTCGTGGAGGTGGAAAATTCTGCGCCATTACGCGGATCACCCTCGCTGCGAAAATTATCCTCGCAGCTATTAGCGCTGACCGTCCTTGCTACCATGAGTAAAGCAGTAATTGTTATAGCTCCGATAATTTTCATGGGAATATCCTTCAACGAGTGTCCCTTAATGGGTATGAAATAATTTCCAAACATTAATCACGATTAGTGCGGCAATCTGTTAAAAAATGTAATTTGCTTATTTTCCGCCGCTTGAACATTTTCATCGCGATACACACTAAAGCGGCAACCAAAATTTCCACCAGTCATTTCAATGCATCTAACCAATGGTGTGACAATTGCCCGAAATCCTGTGATTGGTACCGGCGCAATGTTAGTTAGCGATGCCGGGCATTATTTTTATAATCACGACCGGTTGGATATATATACTTGCCAATAATGGATGGATAAATTGGCTATGTAGTTTATGGAAACCCAATCAACGGAATTAATCGAGAGAATTATCATGCGCAATATGTTTGCCCCTATTCCGCTAAATAACCAGTTTGTAGATAACCTGGGGCATTTGGGTTTTCGTAGTTTTATGCCGCATCCCTATTTGCAAACCTGGGTGCAACGCTATTGGATTGCACGGCAACCACGCATCCCCGAACAAGGCTTTAGCGAAAAGCTTTATCCCGATGGCGGTACCAATATCAATTTCCGGTTTATGGACAATCAATTACCTGAAGTAAGTTTCAATGCATTCGCCACATTAAATACGATGGAGTTTTACGGCACCGTGGATTTAATGGGCATACGCTTTCATCCTGGTGGCGCATTCCAGCTGTTTGGTTTCGACATGCCCGCGCTGGTCGGAAATTCATATAGCACTGATCAACTGGACACGGATATTAATAACCAGCAACTACTCGACTTACGCGATAAATTAAATGCGGCCACGAGCATCGCCACCCGTGTTGGGCTTATTGATGATTGGTTATTGCAACAAGCTGCACAACAACGTGCACACGCAGGACCGGTGCAACAACTTTTGCCGCGCATGCATGCTTCCGACTCCATTGAAACAATGAGTGCCCAGGTTAACCTGGGCCGGCGCCAGCTTGAGCGCCGCTTTCAACAGGAGGTCGGACTAACGATGGTTTATGTCAAACAACTGCAACGAATCAAAAAGGCTCGCCAACTTATCAGCCTGAATCCGGAACGCCCTTTGGTTGATATTGCCTATGACGCAGGATTTTATGATCAAGCCCATTTCAATCGGCAGTTCCAGAAAATCAATCAGCAAACACCCGGACAATACCGCAATCGCAAGCTCGTCCGTAAAGACCCTGCCACATAAGTTCCAACCGCCAGGTTCAGGATGTCGCAAATATACAATCACCATTAAATAGTTAACGGCACAATGACTCCAACAACCCATGCAGGAGTCCATCATGAAAGAACGCATTGCCTATCAACAAACTTACAAGCTGCAACCGGTATTGGCCAAATCCCTGATTGAGCTGGGCGAGTCAGCGGCGCAGAAAATCGACCATTCGTTAATTCATCTAATAAAATTACGCGTATCGCAAATTAATGGCTGCGCTTTTTGCCAACACATGCACGCCAATGAGGCGCGCAAGGATGGGGAAAAACAAAGCCGCCTTGATGTATTGCCTGCATGGAAAGAAGTGCCGCTATTTTCACAGCCTGAACGCGCAGCCCTGGCGTGGGCAGAAAAATTAACACTGCTGGCAAAAGAAGAAATCCACGATGAAGATTTTGCAGCAGTACGCGAACAATTTAACGAAGAAGAGATAGTAAACCTGACTGCCATTATTGTGGCGATTAATGCCTGGAATCGAATCGCCGTTGGCTTTCACTTTTTGCCAGTCATCAAGGATTAAAAAAGTCGCCCATAACCAAATCAATATCAATGCCGGTTATGGGCACCTGATCAGTTTTGCTTATTATCAGTGACACGATTCACAGTGCCTATTCCAATTGCGACCAACATTTCTTCGCCAGCCTGACGCGAAAAAACCTGGCATTCACAAACCACTTGCCGCGATCCCACATGAATGGATTTTGCCCTGGCAACAATTTTCTCACCTACTGCAGGGCGCAAGTAATTTATTTTTAATTCGGAGGTCACACAGTCGCGAATTTCCGAGGCCGCGGCATACGCCAACCCCACATCAATCATGTAACTAATTACACCGCCATGAACCGCGCCATAATTTTGTTTAAATTCATCCCTGACATCCAATGACAAAACAACCTTACCCTTTTCCGCTTTTTCAAATTTTGTTTCCATCAAACAACTAAATGGTTGCTGCGATAAACTCCACTTTCCCAACGCCAACAAATCGCTCATATCCCCTTACTTCCTTTAATGAATGAATAAACGTCACGTAGACAAATTATGCAACACTATTTATTATGAGGAAACCTCTACGGTAATGAATAAAGACAGGGAGAATGTTATGTACTGCTTATGTTCCAATAAATCTTTCGATGAACTCGTCGCAAACCAATCGCAGGCGCGCCTGCCGCTCAATGAATTCTTTCAAACATTTACCAACTGTACCACCACAGGGTGCGGCTCTTGCGTAGAGCTATTGACCACAGAATTGGCCGATAACAACCTGTTAATCCATAACGCTGACTAAAAGAGGGATCTATGCTTTTCTCAAAAATATTTATTGATATGGAAAATGCCCGCTGGAATCTTTCCAACGATATCCCCTGGGATAAATTCAATGCAGATCGATTAAGTGACCGCCAACTGCATGGAATCAAAATGAATGCGTTACTGGAATGGGCTGCAGTGCCAGCTGTTGAAATGTTTTTACGCGACAACCCGAATGATCCGGATTTTGCGGCGTTTATTTCAATATGGTTTTTCGAGGAGCAAAAACACAGCCTGGTATTATTGGAATACTTGCGCCGTTTCGCTCCCGATTTTGTACCCACCGCAGAAGAACTTAACGAAGTCAATTTTGAATTTGATCGCGCCTCTCCGCTGGAATCGCTGGCACTGCATTTCTGCGGTGAAACGCGCTTAAACCAATGGTATAGGTGCGCCCACGAATACCATGATGAACCGGTGATTAAACATATCTATACAACACTGGCAACGGACGAAGCACGCCACGCTCGCGCCTATTTTCAATATATGCAACGCGCCATCCAAAAATATGGCGACCTTGCAAAATTACATTTTGCAAAAATCGGGGTACTGATGACGAACGCGCGCTTGAACCCGGCATTGCACCCTACCAATTTGCATGTCAACAAGGAGCTATATCCAAGAGACACAATTACCAGCCGCCTGCCGGACCCTGAATGGCTGAGACGATGGCTGGACAATGAAATACAATTTGATGGTGAATGGGAGAATAAAGTTGAGCAGGGAATTCTCGGCAACCTGTCGGCACTACTATCGCAAAAATTTGCGTCTTCTGCTGATTTACGCCAGTACAGGAAAAAATTAGAAATGACTAGCGGTAATACAAAGCAGAAAGAGATAGAAACTTGCCCCGCATAAACAATAGATCATTAAAGATCTACTGCTATTCGCAGCAATGCAGCAACAGAAGGGGCATCCGTAATCTCTCCACGCTTTACCATAGCGATGGCTTCTTGCAGTGGAACCTTTTTATATTCAATATCTTCTGTTGCTTCGAGCTGTTGTTGCCCGGCATACAAATCGCGGGCAATAAAAATAATACAGGTCTCATCAGTAACAGAATTGGATAAATGTACTGTCATTAATTCCTGCCACTCATTCGCTTGCAACCCGACCTCTTCCTCCAATTCCCGTTTGGCTGCACTCAATGGACTTTCTCCTTGCGGGCAACCGCCTTCCGGAATTTCCCAGGTATACTGATTGAGCGTGTAGCGGCTTTGTTTTACCAGCCACGTATTGCCTTCATTGTCGATAGGCACAACACCAATCGCCGTATTTTTAAAATGCACAACACCGTATATACCATCGGTACCTTTAGGAGTAATGACGTCTTCGTGGGAAATTTTTATCCAGGGATTTTCATAAACCATCGTTGATGTTTTGGTTTTCCAACCACCAACTTTTTCAGCAAGGAATTTTTTGCTCATTCATACATCTCCATAATCAATTGGCCGGCCTAATAATTACTTTTCAACGTCCATGCGCGTGGATTATGGATAAAACCCAATTTGGGATAATAATCGTTAGCGAGCGGGGCGGCGAGCAATACCATCATACAATCAGGTGATGCCTGTGCTTGCGTTAACTCAATTAGTTGCTTGCCAATCCCCCGGTGCTGGTAATGTTCATGCACAACCAAGTCGGCAAGATAAGTCACGTAAACCAAATCACTCATCGCCCGTGAAATACCAACCAGTTTTTCATTATCCCAGGCAGTGACAATAATATTTGCATTATCAATCATGCCCTGGAATACCTCAGGATTATTCACCGGGCGGCGCTCACCCAGCGTTGAACATTTGTATAATTCAATCACTTGCTGGACATCCAAAACTGCATCCGTGTGATAATTAATTGCCATAACATACACTCATTAATGCACACGATGTGGATCGAGCTCCACATGGGTAATATTTCGCCCCAGCATAATTACGCGGCCAAAATATCGATCAGAACCACTCACGGTGAATTCAAAATAAAAAGCACGCCAAAGCGATAAAACACCGCGATCATTACGCTTGAACCAGAGACGGCGCAAATAAATAGTTTCATCCAACAACTGCACTTCCATTTCCGCGCAGCGTCGTTGCGCCGCGACAAATGCGCGCTCTTTCACCAGTAATGCGCCGCGCCAATAATAGATAGAGAGAACAATCAGGGTGAGCCAGAGAACAGAGTGCAAATCAAACATGGAACCAGGCCATCGCGGGATATAAAAATTTATCGCCCAAACAAAGAGCGGGGAGAAAATCAAAACAGGAAAAAATGCGGACACCCAAAGCACTAAGGGGCGATTGATTGCTCAATCACCCCTTAGTTGAAACTCGCACAGATTAGAGTGGAGTTACGTTTTCCGCTTGCGGGCCTTTTTGACCCTGGGTTACTTCGAAAGTGACCTTT
>JAGKWO010000097.1 GCA_021151835.1 Gammaproteobacteria bacterium | reverse complement strand
ACCCCGCCCCAGCTCGCCAATAACGGCCCAACCGTCATCGCTACCGAGAACGAAACACCGATAGATGCCCCGATAGTTGCCATGGCTTTGGTGCGGTTTTCGTCTGAGGTCAGATCGGTAAGCAATGCCATCACCACCGCCGAAATGGCACCGCCGCCTTGCAGGAAGCGCCCGATGATCAAGCCATAAACCGAATCAGCCAAGGCGGCAACCACGCTGCCAAGGGTAAAAATAATGAGCCCGATCAAAATTAATGGCTTGCGCCCGATACGATCCGACAGCACGCCAAAGGGAATTTGTAGCAGCGCCTGGCTAAAGCCATACGCCCCCAGGGCCACGCCCAGCAAAAACGGGCTGTGATGGGCATATTCGGTGCCGTAAACCGCCAGCACCGGCAGCAACATAAATAGCCCCAGCATACGGAAGGTATACAGCGCGGCGAGGGAATAGACGACTTTGCGCTCAAATGGCAAAGGAGCAGAAACGGAATCAGGTTGTTGCATGGCCGGGAATCTTGGGAACTTATTATCAAAAGGGCGGACAGTGTACCAATAGGGGCTATCGCCCCACCAGAAATCCCGAGCAAGATTGCACAAATAACAGCGATTGTTTTTTTACCGGGTCTAACAGAAGAATCTGGACTACTGACATCTGCTGGCAAACGCATTCACGTATAATCGGCCCCTCTTTGACCAATCACCTTGGTGGAACGCAGTAGATGGACAAAATTATTGTCAGGGGTGCACGCACCCACAACCTCAAAAACATCGATCTTGATATCCCGCGCGACAAACTTGTAGTTATTACCGGCCCGTCCGGTTCAGGCAAATCCTCGCTGGCGTTCGACACCCTCTATGCCGAAGGCCAGCGCCGCTACGTGGAATCACTGTCCACCTACGCGCGCCAGTTTTTATCGATGATGGAAAAGCCCGATGTCGATCACGTGGAAGGGTTGAGCCCCGCCATTTCGATTGAACAGAAATCCACATCGCACAACCCTCGCTCTACCGTGGGTACCATCACCGAAATTTATGATTACTTGCGTTTGCTTTACGCCCGGGTCGGCGAGCCACGCTGCCCCGAGCATGGAGCACCACTCACCGCCCAAACCATTAGCGAAATGGTGGATACGGTATCAGCGATGCCGGAAGGCACCAAGCTGATGCTGCTCGCACCCATTATCCGCGATCGCAAGGGCGAACATTTGCATGTATTTGAGCAACTGAAGCGCGATGGTTTCATCCGCGCGCGCATCGACGGCATCCTCTGCGACCTGGACGATACCCCCAAGCTCGACAAGAAAAAGAAACACACTGTTGAAGTGGTTATCGACCGCTTTAAAGTGCGCGAGGATATCAAACTGCGCCTGGCGGAATCCTTTGAGACGGCACTGAATCTGTCCGAGGGAATCGCTTGCATCAACTACATGGATGGTGAAGCGGCTGATCGCCTGTTCTCCTCCAAGCACGCTTGCCCGATTTGCGATTACAGCCTGACCGAACTTGAACCACGCTTGTTTTCGTTTAACAACCCTGCCGGCGCTTGCCCGACATGTGACGGTTTGGGTGTACACCAGTTTTTTGATGAAGACAAAGTCATCCAGGATACTGCACTAAGCCTTTCCGAAGGCGCTATCCGCGGCTGGGACAAACGCAACGTATATTACTTCCATATGCTGGCATCGCTCGCCAAGCATTATGGTTTTAATGTGGACACCCCCTGGTCGAAATTAAAAGCCAAACAACGCGAAGCGGTGCTGTATGGTTCGGGCGAAGAAGTCATTGAATTCAATTACATCAATGATCGCGGCGATGTCTATAAACGCAGCCATAATTTTGAAGGCGTGTTGCCCAATATGGAGCGACGCTATCGCGATACGGAATCCAGTTCAGTACGCGAAGACCTGATCAAATTCCTGTCCACCCAACCTTGCCCCGAATGCGAAGGCACCCGTTTACGAATTGAAGCGCGCAATGTGTTTATCGACGAACGTCCGCTTCCCAAAATCACCGAAATGCCCGTCGCTGATGCTTATGATTACTACATGAAGCTCAGCTTCAAGGGGCGCAAAGCCGGTATCGCCGATAAAATCCTTAAAGAGTTGCGTGATCGCTTCCGCTTCCTTGTCGATGTAGGTTTGAATTACCTCACGCTGAATCGCAGCGCTGAAACGTTGTCCGGTGGCGAGGCACAACGCATTCGTCTTGCCAGCCAGATTGGTGCGGGCCTCGTTGGGGTTATGTATATTCTCGATGAACCTTCAATCGGCTTGCACCAACGCGATAACGAACGCCTGCTGAAAACACTGACGCATTTACGCGATATCGGTAACACTGTGATCGTGGTAGAGCACGATGAAGACGCTATTCGCCTTGCAGACCACGTGATCGATATTGGACCGGGTGCGGGCGTACACGGCGGCCAGGTGATTGCCCAGGGAAATGTTAAAGCCATTATGGCCAACAAGGATTCCATCACGGGCCAGTATCTCAGCGGCACCAAAGAAATTGCTGTTCCCGCCAAACGCAATCCGGTTGACCCGAAACAAATGCTGCGGCTGATCGGAGCCAAAGGCAACAACTTACAGAATGTCACCCTGGAAATTCCAGTCGGCTTGATGACCTGTGTAACCGGTGTGTCGGGCTCAGGGAAATCCACACTTATCAACGCAACCTTGCATCCATTGGCAGCAACAGAGCTCAATGGCGCGACCACGCTTGATCCGGCTGAATATGAAGAAATCCAGGGTTTAAATTTATTTGATAAATGCGTGGACATTGACCAAAGCCCCATTGGTCGCACGCCGCGTTCGAACCCGGCAACCTACACAGGTATATTCACCCCAATCCGGGAATTATTTGCAGCCACACAGGAATCGCGCTCACGCGGTTACCAACCGGGCAGGTTCAGCTTTAACGTTAAAGGTGGTCGTTGCGAAGCCTGCCAGGGTGACGGCGTAACCAAAGTGGAAATGCATTTTTTGCCCGACGTTTATGTTCCATGCGATGTGTGCAAGGGCAAACGTTACAATCGCGAAACACTGGATGTGAAATATAAAAACAAAAACATCAATGAAGTGCTGGATATGACCGTAGAAGATGCGCGCGCATTTTTCGATCCGGTTACCTCTATTGCCAACAAATTGCAAACGCTGATGGATGTAGGCTTGTCTTACATTCGTCTCGGGCAATCCGCAACAACCCTTTCCGGAGGTGAAGCGCAGCGGGTAAAACTTGCGAAGGAATTATCCAAACGCGACACCGGCAAAACACTTTATATACTGGACGAACCTACCACCGGTTTGCACTTCTACGACATCCAGCAATTGCTGAATGTATTACACCGGTTGCGTGATCACGGTAATACCGTGGTCGTTATTGAGCACAACCTTGATGTAATTAAAACGGCGGATTGGATTGTTGATTTGGGACCAGAAGGGGGTAGCGGCGGAGGGCAGATTATTGCAACAGGCACACCGGAGGAAATCGCCCAACTTGAGCACTCGCATACGGGAAGATTCCTCAAACCGATGCTGAAAATGACTGGCACAAAAAAGAAATCCCCTGCGAAAACTGCAAAAGGAAAATCGTAATTTAACTCACTACATTCGGTAAATTAAATCACGATTAAAATTAAAAAGGGGCATTGCATCCGCAAGCCCCGTTGCATCCTGCGGCGGGTCAACGATCTTCTTGACCGCATCGGCATCCAGCCTCTTTCCTGATTATCCATGTGAAGTTACATCTTGTAACCCGATTCCTTATCTCAACACATCCTATGTTGATCAACGTCCTGTGATTGCCATTCTACGCATTTAAAACGTCATGAATAGCAGACAATATCGGAATTGCTTGTGAGATATTGCCAACAACAATTCACAAAAAAAATGTGCATACATCAACTTTCTCAAGTACCCGGTACCCCAAGGCAGGGCGATGTTTAAAAGGTACAAGAGCAAATTATTTCTTGCATGAAAAAATGAAGATGCTGAAAACAAAAAGGCCAGGCATTTCTGCCTGGCCTTTTCAATCTTAATCCAATTAACGGATTATTCAGCTTCTACCGCAGTTTCCAGTGCTTTAGCTGGACGATCAACCAATTCAACATAAGCCATTGGCGCTTTATCGCCAGCGCGGAATCCGCACTTCAGAATACGAACATAACCACCTGGACGGTTTGCATAACGCTTGCCCAGATTGCTAAATAATTTGCCCACTGCTTCTTTGCTTTGGATACGTGCAGAAACCAGACGACGGTTAGCTACAGAATCAACTTTAGCAATAGTAATTAACGGCTCGATTACACGACGCAATTCTTTTGCTTTAGGCAGGGTAGTTTTAATTAATTCATGCTCAACCAAAGAAGCGCTCATGTTGCGGAACATAGCTTTACGATGGGATGCATTGCGGCCTAATTGACGGCCTGTGAGACGATGACGCATATCAAAATTCCTTCAAAATGGATCGCTTGACGCAATCTCGTTAATCACCCGCACCGAAGTGAGTTACGGGCAAACTAATAATAAAACCCTGAACAACTACCGGTAAGGCAGATGTTCAGGGCTTCGTTGCTTTTTAGTCGTTTCTCAAACTGGCTGGAGGCCAATTTTCCAAACGCATACCCAGGGACAAACCGCGTGACGCGAGAACATCTTTAATCTCGGTCAATGATTTTTTACCCAGGTTTGGAGTCTTCAACAGCTCAACTTCTGTGCGCTGGATCAGATCACCAATGTAATAAATATTTTCTGCTTTCAAACAGTTTGCTGAACGGACAGTAAGCTCAAGATCATCCACCGGACGCAACAGAATTGGGTCAATAGCCTCTTCTTTTTGCTCTGGTGCAGATTGTTTCTCACCTTCAAGATCAACAAATACTGCCAATTGTTGCTGCAGAATAGTAGCTGCGCGACGAATAGCTTCTTCGGGATCAATGGTACCGTTGGTTTCCAGATCCAGAATCAATTTATCCAAATCGGTACGCTGCTCAACACGCGCACTTTCAACGCTGTAAGCCAAACGCTTAACAGGGCTGAATGATGCATCGAGCTGCAAACGACCAATCGCGCGGCTTTCATCATCATCGCGACGACGGCTGTCAGCTGGCTGATAGCCACGACCGCGAGCGATAGTTAAACGCATTTTCAATTCAGTGTTACTGGTGATATTGGCAATCACATGATCAGGATTTTTAATTTCCACATCATGATCAACCTGAATATCAGCAGCAGTAACAACACCAGGACCTTTCTTGCTCAGAGTAAGAACCGCATAGCCACACCTGTTAGCGGATCGTCCCTTACTTGGAGTAAAGCTCGACGATGAGGTTCTCGTTGATGTCAGCAGGTAAATCAATGCGATCAGGAACGCGCTTGAATACGCCTTCTTTCTTCTCGCTGTTTACATCAACCCACTCGACGTTGCTGCGCTGACCAGCCAAATTCAATGCATTTTGTACACGCAGTTGCTTTTTGGCTTTTTCACGTACGGCAACTACATCGCCAGCAGCAACCTGGAAAGATGCAACGTTGACGGTTTTACCGTTAACACTGATTGCTTTATGAGATACCAATTGACGAGATTCTGCGCGAGTAGAACCAAAGCCCATGCGATAAACCACGTTATCCAAACGAGCTTCGAGCAACTTCAGCAGGTTTTCACCAGTAGCACCCTTACGACGGGCAGCTTCTTTGTAATAACCACGGAATTGCTTTTCAAGGATGCCGTAAATACGACGAACCTTTTGCTTTTCACGCAATTGCACACCGTAGTCAGATAAACGACCACGACGTTGGCCATGTTGGCCAGGTGCAGTTTCAAGTTTGCATTTTGAATCTAATGCACGCGCACCACTTTTAAGGAACAAATCAGTTCCTTCGCGGCGAGACAGTTTACAAGTTGGTCCAATATAACGAGCCATTTTCTATGCTCCCCCTTATACGCGACGTTTTTTCGGCGGACGGCA
>JAGKWO010000043.1 GCA_021151835.1 Gammaproteobacteria bacterium | reverse complement strand
CATGAAAATTTTCTTTATTGGAAAATTGATTTCCTTTGATAATTCCCCCTTTACTTTCTGAAAAATAAACTGGCCTAATCGATGCCGGTAGTTTTTTTAGTTTTTCAAGAAGATCGTCAAGGTCAATATCCCTGTCAAAATAAAGTGTAGTATCAATCATTACCGAGTTCCTAAATCGCTCCGTCTACTATGTCATCAATACATTTTTAGCTTGTTATGCCGCTGCATTGCCCGCGTCTGCACGTAACTCAGACCAATATCCTTTTCAAACTTATGGCCAACGCAGTCTATCATTGATCTCGCCTTTGATACCCGCACCAAAAGGCAAATAATGTTGTCTGTTACCGTTCTCCGGAATGCCCCCATATTTTGCGATTAAACGATTACCGAGGTAGATGCAATTAATGCCAGCGTCATCCGCGTCCGTGTAAAACAATTTTTCGCTTTGCGCGAGTCTTGATGCTTTCGGTTAACTGGCGTGACAAGCCTAAAATATTGTAGTTGTAGAGCCGGGGGATGGTGCCCACTTGAATGGTGGTGACGTTGCCGTTTTTGTCGCGGGTGTAAATGATCTCCGGGGCGGTAACAATATCGTTATCCGGATAATTTACTTTCCATAAATCACCCATGTTGTCGCAAGTGAGATGGATTTTGTGGTTGGCATGCGCACCGTTATCGCAATCCGTGACAGCACCGCAACCAACACCTTGTGCTTTCCATTGGACTTCGCCGAATAAATTATTACTGAACAAGATAGTTTATCTCGCCAATGATATTTTTGAATTCCTCTACAGGGACACGTGACAAACCAATAACTTTTTAATTAATGAACTGCGCCCATACACTGATTCGTTTCAATCAAATAAGGCGCAGCCTATCAACTGCGGTTGTTATTTCACAACCTAAGGTGTCACTTACAACTTATCCCGCTCGCGAAAACCCAGCAGGTACAAAATCGCATCCAGGCCCAGGTTGGAAATATTGTGTTCGGCAGATGCTTTCACCAATGGCTTCGCGCGGAACGCCACACCAAGGCCGGCCACACTTAACATCGGCAAATCATTAGCACCATCACCCACCGCAATTACTTGCTCGAGCGCAATACCTTCCTGCTTTGCCAGCATTTCCAGCAATTCGGCTTTACGCTTGCCATCGACAACTACGCCTTTGACTTCGCCGGTGACTTTGCCGTCGACAATATCCAGCTCATTCGCATACACATAATCAATACCGAGTTTGTTTTGCAAATAGCGGCCAAAATAATTAAACCCGCCCGATAAAATCGCGGTTTTGTAGCCGAGCTTTTTCAAGGTCGAAATTAATTTTTCTGCACCTTCGTTCAAGCGTAATTGCGCTGCAATACCGGCGAGTACAGATTCATCCAAACCTTTCAACAGCGCCATGCGCCGTGCAAAACTTTGTTTGAAATCCAGCTCACCACGCATTGCCGCTTCAGTAATTTCCGAAACCTGGTCGCCCACACCGGCGGCTTTTGCCAATTCATCGATCACTTCGGCATCGATCAGGGTGGAATCCATATCGAAACACACCAGGCGGCGATTGCGGCGATAAACCGTATCGCGCTGGAATGCCACATCAATATTCAATTGCGCCGATAACTCCATAAAATCCGCGCGCAACGCTGCCATATCAGCGGGCGTGCCACGCACCGAAAATTCCACACAGGCGCTGGATCGGTTAATGTCATCAGCAGTTAATTCGGCGAGCGGTACACGCCCGGACAGGCGATTGATCGAATCGATATTCAACCCGTGCCGGGAGGTCACCGCAGTAAGTTCGGCAATCATCGCCGCATCCACTGCGCGCGCGAGCAAGGTCACAATATGGCGGGTTTTACCCTGCTGTTCCGCCCAATGGTTGTAGCTTTCCGGAGTGACCGTTTGAAAGCGCACCTGGATGCCCAATGGTTCGGTTGCCTGCTGGATCTGCTCCAGCAGTTGCGCGCGTATCTCTGCGGCGATAGGCAGTTCCACCAGAATCCCCAGGGCCAGGGTATCGTGGATTACCGCCTGGCCAATATCCAGGATGCGCGCATTCACATCGGCCAGGACACGGGTGATAGCGCGGGTGACGCCGGGTTTATCCACACCCGAGGCGTTAATCAATAGAATTTCGTTCACAGAGCCTCTCTTGTTGAGCTACTTTTTAGCTACTTCCCGGGCCACGACTTTCTCACTTATAGAGAAGCAACCTGGCCCAAGACGGGCAGAAAGCGCGCATTCTAGCGGAATTAATCCGGCGCTACAGCAGCCCGATGCGAGACTTTGCATGAGAACTATGGCTTAGCAGGCAGGTCAAACTTAGGCTAGAATGCAATTCCAGACGACATCGCCATAGGCGGGGCGTCTTTCCCGACTCTGGCAGGAACCGGAGTTAATCGATGAACGCATGCAGTTGCGCACGGACTTATTAACAATGGCAATTATCAACACCTATCGCAGTTACCCACAACTCACGCTTTGCAGCTTGCTATTAATCGCCCTGGGCATTTTTGGCGGCTGGGCTTACAGCTATAACAGCGAACTTAACCAACGCGAACAAATCAATCACTACGGCCAGGTGCTGGCCAATAGCGCCGCACGGCAGGCGGTCAACGCTACCTTGCAACAGGACCTTGTCAGCCTGCAGGCGATATTGCTGGAAGTGGGCCAATATCCCAATGTAATTGGCTCCACCATCCACTCGGTGGAAAACAAATTGCTGGTACAAAGTGGTTTTAAACCCAACCAGGAAATCATCGGCAAACGCTACACATTTTCCGCACCGATTGCGCTGCATAACAACGTTGCCGGCTACCTGGAAGTTTCGCTCGATGTACCCTTGCACAGTGAGCGCGATTACCGCTTCTTTTTAATGTGGATGGGTGCGATTTTCGCCTCGCTGCTGGCCATCTGGTGGACCATCCAGCGCCAATGGTGGGCGCAACTGAAAGATAAATTACCCAGCACCAGCGATATCGTTACGGCGGTGGTGGAAAAGATGCCCACCATTGAGGACATTCCCGAGCCCGAGCCGGAAGCGCCCAAACAGGTTTCGGTGCGCTTGAGCTTGCAAATTACCAATATGAGCAAACTCTACCAGCAATTAAACAGCGAAAGTTTTGCGACCGTACTGCGCCGCTTTGAAAAACAATTGCAGGGCGTGTTGAATTTATATTCCGGCGAACGCCAGATGTTATCGGGCGAGACCCTGATTATCGATTTCACCGGCGAAGCATTTTACGAATGCAGTTTCCGCGCCGTATGCGCGGCGCAATTGCTCAGTA
Organism: Gammaproteobacteria bacterium; assembly: GCA_021151835.1. Classification (GTDB taxonomy): domain Bacteria; phylum Pseudomonadota; class Gammaproteobacteria; order Pseudomonadales; family Cellvibrionaceae; genus Cellvibrio. Next base: position 30,586 of record JAGKWO010000043.1, on the reverse strand, counting down.
ACCTCGCCGCCAAAAATCCCAGCCCGCGCTTGCATCTCGCCGCTGCTGTGCACGAATTATCGGCACCGGTGAGTTCCAATAAATCGCTGCTGAAAGATTTTGTGGTGCAACACAATAATTATTTGAAGCCGGATAAAGGCGAGATTTTAATTAGCCAGCGCCTGATTGATGCCGACCTGCAAGAACATCTGGAACTCGTTAGCGACAGCGGTAAATTTATCGCACTTAAAGCACCCTACGCTGCACTGCTCGCCAAACAGGAAGAACAGTTAACGGGTAGCACCGGCGCCTAATGCATTCCCCGACGCAGGTTACGGTTTTATTACCGGAACCTGCCATCGAGGTTTCAGCAATGTCACACAACTGCAATACATTTATCACACAACCGTCATACCACAGTCATAACCTCAGGGGACACATCCCGTCAGGTAATGACCGCTATGCTCAATATCGAACAATCCCTCACCAATAAATTTCCCGGTTTTAACCAGCAATCGCCCATCGTGCGTAATTCCACGTTAAGTATTTTGCGCAAGCTGACGCACGAAAAGGAAATCAATGCATTTTTACGCGAACACCAGGGCAATCTGGGGATCGATTTTATTGATCGCATTTTTGAATATTTCAATTTCAGTTACAGCGTGTCACAACGCGAACGCAATAATATCCCCTCACAAGGGCGGGTCATTATTATCGCTAACCATCCGATTGGTTCGCTTGATGGCCTGGCGCTGGTGCGACTGGTGAGCGAAGTACGCAAGGATGTAAAAATTATCGCCAACGATATGCTCATGGCATTTGAGCCACTGCACGAATTATTGCTGCCACTGGATAACATGACGCGCGGCGCCTACAAGCAAAGCTACAAAAATATTTTGCAGGCATTGAATAACGACGAAGCGATTATTATTTTTCCCGCCGGTGAAGTGTCCCGTGCGAGCCCCAAGGGAATTCGCGATGGAAAATGGCAAGCAGGATTCTTGCACTTCGCGCGTAAAACCAAAGCGCCGATTTTACCGATTTTTGTGTCCGCCAAAAACTCTTTACTGTTTTACAGCGCGTCCATGATTTTCAAACCCCTGGCCACCGCCCTGCTCGCCCATGAAATGTTTAACAAACATTCGGCCGAAATTAAATTCCGCATTGGCGAAGTTATTCCACATCACGCATTGGAAACTGACAAGCTGGCCGATAAAGCGCTGATCAAGCGCTTGAAAAAGCACTTATATAAAATAGGCAAAAATCGCAGTGCCCGCGGCAATCGCCCGGCGATTTTTATTACCGAGAAAACCATCGCTCACCCGGAAGATCGGGCAACCTTGAAAAAGGAATTCAAAACCGCAACGCCCATAGGCAAAACACGCGATAACCACACGATTTATTTATGCGATTACAATCATCACCCTACAGTTCTGCGTGAGATTGGCCGCTTGCGTGAGCAAACATTCCGGTTGGTCGGTGAAGGCACAGGTAGTCGCCGCGACCTCGATAAATACGATCACTACTACCGCCATTTAGTGTTGTGGGATGAAGAAAAATTGTGCATCGCCGGTGCTTATCGTTTGGGCGAAGCCCATAAGATCTTGCAAAAAAAGGGCATAGACGCGCTTTACACCGCGGACTTGTTTGATTTCCAAGCTGCAATTAAACCTTACCTGGAGCAAGGCCTGGAATTGGGCCGCAGTTTTGTGCACCCGGATTATTGGGGCAAAGCCAGCCTGGATTATTTGTGGCAAGGTTTAGGCGCATATATTCAGCATCATCCTGAAATTCGTTATGTGTTTGGCCCGGTGAGTATGAGTGCACATTATCCAAAAGCGCTGCGCGATTTGTTGGTGTTTTATTACGAACGTTATTACAAGGACAGCGAGAGCCTTGCTGAAGGAAAACATGTGCATGAAATCGATGAAGATGTATTAATTGATTTGCAGCATAAATTCAGCAAGCTTGATCGCGACCAGGGCTTTGAAATCCTGCAAAGTGAATTCGCCGCTGCCGACCAAAAAATCCCTGTGCTCTTTAAACAATATGCCGCGCTCTATGAACAGGGTGGTTATGAGTTACTGGCCTTCAGTGTGGATTCGGAATTCGGTAACTGTGTCGACGGATTATTTATGGGCGACCTCACCCGAATGAAAGCCGCCAAACGTGCGCGTTATCTGGGTGCGTGACGGGGCAGTCCCTGAAGCAGGAATAAGATGGTTCTATTTCTGGAAGTCTTCAGGCTGGAACCAATAGCGGGGATTTTTGTAGTCGGTCCCCGCCGGCATCCCCGCGTTTTCAACATTAATCCAGCGCAGGTTCTTTACTTTATTGAGCGGAAAAGCAACGCGCGTTAACGGGTGATGCTCCATGTATTTTAAAAACTCCCCGCTATCGATCATTTTCTCCAGGCCCAGTTCAATCCAGCGGGCGAGTTCTTCATCTTTGGCATTGACGAAAAAATACAATGCGAAGGGATAATTCAACACCAGGTTTTCATAAAACATTAAATCCGGATAAGTGGCTTTGCGTTGTTCAACTTCGGAATAACCTTCAAAGTACCCGCGTGGAAAATATTCACAATGCAGGGTCGCCACCTCCTGGAAGATACGCTCAAAACTAATAATTTCACGCACGTTTAAACCGGCGTTGCGCAAGACTTTGGTATCGGGCCAATCGACGCCCTGGCAAGCGGAATAACTACGCAACGCATTGATATCGGCAACTCCGTCAAAGGCCCCCTTCATACGCTGCTGGATAATAAAACGGCGATGGCCGATCAAACCGCGATCCAGTGGAATGCGAATCGCACGCAATTTACGCTCGCGCTCCTGATCAGTTCCCATCCAGTAAACATCCACTTTTTTACCACGGATCATTTCCTGCACACCCAAATCCTGTTCCATCAAGTGGGTTTCATTAATGGTTGGCACTGCGCGGCCATTTGCCCCGGCCTCCAGCGCTTTGCGCAATAGCTGCACAAAATAATCCTGGGCAATTGCAAACTCGGGTTTGGCGGCAGCAACTTTAATTACGCGCGCATTGGTATCAGCAAACGTTTTTATAACAGCGGTCGCCGTTACATCCACAGTTGCTTTTGCATCGGCAGAAGTTTGCGCATGCGCAGCACCAACAACCACACCACTAACCACACCACTAACCAGGCCCGCACTGAAAACCACGCGGACAATAAATGCCCCAAAACCCATGGGTTGATACTCCTGCCAAAATCAATCCGGTTGCAATCCACCGAAAAGTATAGGTTAATCCCTTTACCTGTTCCGTACCAAACCCTATTCAATAATGAGTTAAGTATGCATATTCATATACTCGGTATTTGTGGCACGTTCATGGGTAGCCTCGCCCAACTCGCCAAGCAACTCGGCCATCGTGTAACCGGCAGCGATGCCAATGTTTATCCCCCGATGAGCACACAACTTGAACAAGCGGGTATTGAATTGATCCAGGGCTATGACCCGATCTATCTGCAACCACCACATATGCCCACAGCACCGGATCTGGTCGTCGTCGGCAATGCGATGAGCCGCGGTAATCCCAGTGTGGAATATGTACTCAACCAGGGCATTCCCTATACCTCCGGGCCGCAATGGCTGCGCGATCACGTATTGCAAGGCAAATGGGTATTGGCTGTTGCCGGCACTCATGGCAAAACCACAACATCCTCCATGCTTGCGTGGATTCTGGAATACGCCGGGATGGAACCCGGTTATCTAATTGGTGGAGTGACCAAAAATTTCCCGACATCCGCCCGTATCGGTAATACACCTTTTTTTGTAGTGGAAGCCGATGAATACGACAGCGCATTTTTTGATAAGCGCTCCAAATTTGTTCACTACAATGCACGCACCGTAATATTGAATAACCTTGAATTTGATCACGCCGATATTTTTCCCGATCTCGCCGCAATTCAAAAACAATTTCACCATCTGGTACGTACCGTTCCGAATAATGGCTTGTTAATTTCACCCGCCAACGACAAAGCCCTCGCCGAAGTTATCCAACAGGGTTGCTGGACACCGCAGCAACAATTTGCGGTGATCACTGATGAAGAAAATACAGCGGCTGAATGGCAAGCGCCCACGCCGGAATGGAAAGCAAAGTTGCTATCCGCTGATGGTTCTGCATTTGCTGTAATTCACAATGGTGTAGAAGTGGCAAAAATTACCTGGGCACAAACAGGTGTTCACAACGTCAATAATGGTTTAGCGGCAATTATCGCCGCGCGTCACGTCGGGGTAACACCGGAACACGCTGCCAAGGCACTCGAACAATTTGCCGGGGTAAAACGCCGCATGGAAGTGCTGGCAGAGATCCACAGCATCAAAGTCTACGACGATTTCGCACATCACCCCACTGCGATCAAAACCACCCTGGCCGGTTTACGTGCAAAAGTGGGCAACCAAAAAATTATCGCGATCATCGAGCCCCGCTCCAACACTATGCGCATGGGCGTGCATAAAAGTGAACTCAATAAAAGCGTTACCGATGCAGATGATGTACTTTGGTACCAACCACCCAATGTGGATTGGGCGATGGATGAAATTGTCAACAAAAGCCCTGTTCCCGCCAAACTGGTGAGAAACCTCGATGAATTAATCCACTGTGCGATTTCTATCAGCGAACCCGACACGCACATTGTCATTATGAGTAACGGCGGTTTTGGTGGCGTACACCAGAAATTGATAGATCATCTAAACAAACATGCGCTTTAACAAAAACGGATGGAAACCGATTGATGCTGAATAAAAATTTTAAACTGTTTTTAGGTATTGCAATCGTTATTACATTAACACTCGCCTGTTTCCAAATGGCCTTTGTCATTACCGAAGGCCTGGTTGCCTCCGGCAATTCCGTCACTCAACGCCATGATTTTATTCAAGGTCATTTACTGCTCTGGCAGCTCGGCTGGTTCAACTGGATGCTGGCTGCACTGGGACTATTAACATTTTGTATTATGTTATTGCCGTATATCCCGAAGTCTGAGTGGCGAATACTGGGAATTTTATTAGTAGGATTGGGAATAGTACCGGATATCGGCGCAGAAGTTATTTTTGCGTTTGTCATTCCGCACAGTTATGGCATTGATCCAACGCTCGCGAATCTGCAATTGCTGGAAATGATTGCAATGCAATTAACCGGGACGCTCGGTAACGGGCTCTATAATATCGGCGGATTACTGTTGAATGTTTTGTTGTTAGGGAATAAATCCTTACCGCGCCATATTATTCTTGCCGGTATTCCCGGCTGGTTTTTCGGATTTGGATTGAGCATTGCCTGCGCACATTATGCATTTGACGCCGCTAGATTTTTTACCGCCGCAGGAATGGTATGGAGTACCGCCTGGATGCTAGCCATTATCCTGTTTATTTTTCCCAACGAAGAAACCATGAAAGTCGATTATTAATATGAGCACTGTCGACTGGTTTATCGCATTGAAAATAGTTCATATCGGTGCGCTGATTTTTTGGCTCGGACCAAGCCTCGGTGCGTGGTTTATGTTAGGCGCATTACGCAAACACGAAGGCGAATTTAGCCGCGCCACGCATCTGGGCTATAAAGTATTTATCCAAATGCTCATCCTTGAGCATGTAGCATTTATATTCTTGCTCGCCTCCGGTGCGGGTATGGCTGCGCTGGTCTTCGGTACCGGCCAAGCGTGGTTACAATGGAAATTGCTGATTATCCTGTTAGCCATCATCCCGCTGGAAATTGCGGACATTTGGTACGGGAATATCAAACTGCCCTCGATATTTTCACAGTTAAACACGCAAGGTTACGATAAACTGTCATCAACGCAGCTGCATATTTATCATGTTTACGTAACACGCCTAGCAATCGCGGTAATACCAATCAGTGTGTTGGCAATTATGTGGCTAGTCATCGCCAAGCCGAATATCATAGGGTTATGGCAGTAAATGCAGTAAGTGAGCAAATTATTTATGCCGGGTGGATTGTGCCCCCGGCGCAACATTAGTGTGCAATCCATACGAGGGCAACGCCATGAAACAACGCACGATCACTCTTGCCATTACCGGTGCATCCGGCGCCCAATATGGATTGCGTTTACTGCAATGTTTGCTGGCAGCGGATTGCCAAGTTTATCTAATGATTTCCAGTGCCGCCGAAGTGGTTATCCGCACTGAAACCGACCTGGATTTACCGCGTGATATCGACGAGCAACAGGCTTTTTTCAGCACATTATTTGACGCCGATGAAGACCAGTTACAGGTGTTGGCAAAAGATGATTGGTTTGCTGCGGTCGCATCCGGCTCCAGCTCACCCAGCTCGATGGTAATTTGCCCGGCGAGTGGCGGCACACTTTCTGCAATTGCCCATGGTGCAAGCAATAATTTAATTGAGCGCGCGGCCGATGTTGCCTTGAAAGAACGACGTAAATTAATTGTCGTGCCACGCGAGACGCCTTATTCGGAAATCCATTTGGAAAATATGCTCAAACTCACACAAATGGGTGTGGTGGTTTTACCGGCAAGCCCCGGTTTTTATATGCAACCACAAAGTGTGGAAGAGCTGATTGACTTTATCGTCGCGCGTATTCTGGACCAATTGGGTGTGGCGCAGGATTTAATGCCGCGTTGGGGCGAGGATTAGGTGAGAAACAACCAACATTAACAGGCATCATTTGTGACAAAACCGGTTCTGTCGGCTAGCATAATAAAACTGTAGTTAATCCCAAAACCATTCCGTTTAGCCAAAATGTATAATTTTGTGCCACAAGGGCAAACACCGGTTAGCAGTGGGGACTCCTGATAATGGAGCCAGGTAATAACTTCCCGTTTGTATTATTCGTTTATAAAGTCACTCAAAGTGGTGGTTCGTTTGAGTATTGCAGTCCGTTAATCAGTAAATATTTTCAAGTCTCCCATTCCAGCATCCTCACTAATCCCGGTGTATTTTTCGATCTGCTTCCGGAACCGGAAAAATCGCTCTTGCAGCAACGTTTTACCGAGTCGACAGGCAAACATACTCCAACCCTGCCGGAACAGGTCAATATTGAATTTAGCTATAAACAAATCACGGGCGAAAAAAACCGTTATTTGTTACAAGCCGGACGTGCAATTGAAAACGGGGAAAGTACCTGGTCTGGTGCAATTTTCTCAATCGATGCCAGCTATCGCAAACAGGAAGCCGCGATTAAATCAGCAAATTATTTTCTATTTTTGCAAGATCAGTTACCCGATTTATTTTATTACAAAGATGCCCAGTCGCACTTCCTGGGCGGCAATAAAGCCTGGAAAGAATTCCATGGTTTTACAACGACTGAACAATGGCTGGGAAAAACCGATAAAGATTCGCCGCGCTTTTTAACCGAGAAAGGCGAACAAATTTTTAATGAAGAACAAGCCATGTTGCGCTCTGGAAAAATGCAGCGGCAACGCGAACACATTATTAATCCCGATAACAGCGAAAGCTTTATGGATTCGATCAAGGTTCCCATTTTTGATGATCGCCAAAAATTGCTCGGGCTGGTGGGAGTTACCCGCGATATCACCGAGCAAGTGCATATCGAAAACGCGCTTGATTATGCCAAAAATGCCGCCGAGCAAGCAGCCATCGCCAAAAGCTCATTCCTCGCAGTAATGAGCCACGAAATTCGCACGCCAATGAATGGTGTTATTGGTTGTGCATCGCTGCTGGGTGAAACACACCTCGACGAGGAACAACAACAGCTGGTGCGCACTATCCAGAGTTGTGGTGAAGGTTTGCTGGTGATCATTAACGATATTCTCGATTACTCAAAAATTGAAGCGGGACAAATTATCCTGGATGTCCACGCATTCCATTTGCGCGAACTGATTGAAGATACCCTTGAGCTGTTCGCGAAAAGTGCTGCCGACAAAGGTGTTGAACTCAACTCCTATATTGAGCCTGAAGTGCCATTGCATTTGGAAGGCGACTCTTCCCGCACCCGCCAGGTACTGATCAATTTAATTGGCAATGCGCTTAAATTTACCGAACGCGGTGAGGTGACCCTGGAAATATCCCTGGACCATAAAAACCCCGATGAAAACAGCTGCAAAATTTTATTCAGTGTACGCGACACCGGCATAGGCATACCGGAGGAACACCAGGGCAATCTGTTCAAGGTATTCACCCAGGCTGACACATCCATTACCCGTAAATACGGTGGCACCGGTTTGGGCCTGGCAATTTCCAAAAAAATTGTGCAACAAATGGGTGGCGATATCTGGTTCAGCAGTAAAGCGCACAAAGGCACTTGCTTTTATTTTACCACCCAGGTTATTTACGAAGATAAGCAACACGAACAGCAGGCACTGGACACCAGTTTGTTTCGCAACTTGCATGCATTGATCGTGGATGACAATGCAACCAATCGCAAAATCCTGGCCGCCACATTAATGCAGTGGGGCATGCGCGCTACCGCTTATGCATCGCCGGAAAACGCACTGGAAAATGCCGGGCTTGGTCATCATTTTGATGTCGCCATCCTGGATCAATGCATGCCCAACATGCATGGTAACGAACTGGCCAAACGGCTGGGAGATTTATACGCAGAAAAACCGGTCCCTGTTATTATTTTAAGCAGCGCATCAGATCGCAACAGCAATCGCATAACACCATTCATTAGCCTGCAAAAACCGGCGCGCAATAATGATTTGATCCGCGCCCTGTTACGCGCATTGAAATTGGGTAGCCATCACCCTGATGCGCAACCAAAACAACTGGCAACGATTAATAAAAAAACCCGCGTACTGGTTGTAGAGGACAATAGTGTCAATCAGATGGTTATTATCAAAATGCTAGCCAAACTTGGTTATGTAAATGTCACTGCGGTAACCGATGGCAAAGAAGCTGTCGAAATCTGCCGGAAAATTCCGGTGGATATTATATTGATGGATATACAAATGCGCGTGATGGATGGTTATACCGCCACAGAAAAAATTCGCATCCAGAAAAATGCCGGGCCACAACCCTGGATTATCGCGCTCACCGCAGGTGTGCAGCAGGTTGAGACTGATCGCGCATTTGCCAGTGGAATGAATGCATTTGCCACCAAGCCAATCCAGCTCGAACAACTATTGCAAGTGTTAAACGACGGTGAAGCCGCACGCGAAGCCCAGCGCGCTTCCGTGTGAAACAGTTCAAGCATAGCCCCCCTTCTGCTACACTTCCGCTTCAAATCCACCATTATTTAATTTGCTTATGAGCCTCCCCAAACAAGTTCGTATTGTTGAAGTCGGCCCGCGCGACGGTTTGCAAAATGAACAGCAAGCTATTGCTACCGGCGCCAAAATTCAATTGATTGAAAATCTGGTCGACGCCGGATTGCGTTACATTGAGGCCGGGAGCTTTGTAAATCCCAAATGGGTCCCGCAAATGGCCGACAGTGGTGAAGTATTTACCGGCATCCAGCGCAAGCCCGGCGTTACTTATGCAGCACTCACGCCTAACCTGCAAGGTTATGAACGGGCAATTGCTGCAGGTGCCAATGAGGTCGCTATTTTTGCGGCTGCATCCGAAGCATTTAGCCAAAAAAATATTAATTGTTCGATCAGGGAAAGTATTGCCCGCTTCGAAACTTTAATTGCTTCAGCAAAACAACAGCAAATTCCCGTGCGTGGTTATATTTCCTGCGTTGCAGGCTGCCCTTATGATGGTAAGGTCGATGTGGCAACCGTTGCCAGTATCGCTAATGATTTGCTCGCACTCGGCTGCTACGAAATTTCGCTGGGCGACACTATTGGTGTCGGCACTGCAGGGCAAATTAAATATCTGGTTGAAACTCTCGCACGCACCATTCCTATCGAAAAACTGGCTGTCCATATGCACGATACTTACGGCCAGGCACTCGCCAATATTTATGCGGCATTGGAATCGGGCATCAGTGTTGTAGACTCTTCCGTTGCCGGTTTGGGCGGTTGCCCTTATGCGGTCGGTGCGACCGGCAATGTAGCTACCGAAGATGTGGTGTATTTATTAAATGGCTTGGGAATTGAACACGGCGTAAATCTGGAAAAATTGATTTATGCAGGCAATACCATCAGTAATATGTTAGGCAAGCAGACCAATTCAAGGGTGGCAAAGGCGATGAGTTAATCGCTACCGCACAACAGTGAGAGAAAAAATTGAACAACGAACTTAAACAACAATTAAACCTGGAGACCGCGCAAATTCATTGGCGTGAACTCCAGCGCTTTTTTGCCAGCGGCAATGCAATTGCAGTAGACCCGGGCCTTGACCTCACCTATGTTGCAGCACAAATTGCCGCTGATAATGCAGCACAATTACAACAATGGATGGCTGCGGGATTGGTAGATGCAGTAAAAGATTCACAAGCATTGCAATGGTACGATGCCGATGCAGTGGTATGGGCTGTGGTTATCAAACCCTGGGTATTGGTACAACCTATTATTGAAAAGGTGCATTAATAATGCGAACTATTCGCCGTGCGCAAGCGTCTGATGCTGAAGCGCTCAGTAACTTGTATAACGAGTTAACTACGCTGTCAAAACCATCCATTTTACCGGAACGCATTTCCGCCCTGGCAGCAAGTGATCATACACATTTGCTGGTATGTGATGACGATGGTGATGTACTTGCAACGGCACTGGTTTGCCTGTGCGAGGATGTAATGTTTGAAAACCAACCGTTTGCCGTGGTAGAAAATGTCGTTGTAAGTCAGGAATACCTGCGCCAGGGCATTGGTAAAAGTATGATGGATTACATTGAAAATTTTTGCCTGGAACAAAACTGCAGCAAGATTATGCTGCAAACCAGTAGCGAAAACCGTAGCGCACGGGATTTTTACAGTGCGATGGGCTATGACCCGGATGCGAAAATTGGTTTTATCAAATACCGCCGCTATTTTGGCCAATAGATTTCACCGTTTAATTAAACATTAACAAAGGAATTTATTATGAATCTCACCGCCTCTGGCGTTGCACTGCGTTTTTTATTCGCACTGTTGCTTGTGCTGCTTAGTTACAACCCCAGTGGATATTCATTTTTCCATTGGGTTTACCACACATTCGATCATATTACTCCTTATGTTGTTATTGCCGGATTGATCCTGCTCATCGGCTGGGGCATTTATATTAAAGCAACACTGAATTCACTCGGCATAATCGGCATCGTTGTGCTGGCCGCATTATTTGCAAGCCTGGTGTGGCTATTTGTGTATTGGGGATTTTTAAGTGTTGAGAACATATCGGCACTGGCCTGGGTCATTGAAGTTTTATTGGCAGCGCTGCTCGCTGTAGGTATGTGCTGGTCACACTTCACTCGTCGCATGAGCGGGCAAGTGGATGTGGATGAAATTGAAGAAAAGTAATTAATCCGCAGAGAAAATTCGTATGCTGGATAAAATGAAAGACCTGGGTTCGCAAGCATTGGTCCTTACCAATGATGCAATCGGTGCTGTTACCAATTCAGTAACAAGCGGAGTAGATTCGCTAAATGAAAAAGCGGTACGTGCATCGACGGCACAGATGTATCGAATTTTGGAGATTGCATTGGAGGAATTAAAAGGCCGCCCGCTTGCAGACCAGCCGCTGTCATTAACCTCATCAATTAATGTCGGGGTTGCTGCGCTGGAATTACAAATACACCTTAATGGCGAGCAGGAGCCGCGCAAACTCCCTGAGAACACCGAAGATTCAAATGGGTTAAGCCAACCTTAACCCATTTAATTTTTCCACCTTATCTTCTAGTTTGATTAGTCCTGATGTGAAATTAAATATTGCTTGATAGCATCCTTGTTTGGTTGCTGTAACAGCCAATCCCTGAATTCTTTTACCCGGGAAAAGGATTCCTCTCCCAGCAGTCTTTCATAACGCTCGTTGAGTGCAATTTCCTGGCGCTGTTTGCGAATATTGCGCTGCCATGCATCAGTAAAAACCTTTGGTAATTTATCGTGCAAATCCAGACGTTTGAGCAATTGCCATTCGCCTTTATCCAACCATGCTTCATCACAAGCACTGCATAGATCGAGTTTGTGATGCGTTTGCGCGCCAATTTGATATTTCATCATCAAACGGCTGCATTTGGGACATGAATGAACCGACTCTGACTCATTGATCTCCACCTCACTTACCGCCTCTTCTGCACTACTGGCAGTAGCATAACGGTCGGCCCAAAAACGATAGTTCATTAGTGATACCAACGCACCGCTACATGACAGGCAACTTGCTGCCACCAAACCAGGCTCTAACTCTTGTGGTTCCAATTGGGTATTTTTACAAGTGCTGCACTGCATGGTTTTCCCCTTTATTCATGATGCAAAATAGTGGCTATTTAAATTCCTGCCACAAACGTTCAAACTCAGCCAAATACGCACTGACTAGTTTCGGTTCATCAGTAACCAGAATATTTTCCTGGTTGTAATCCGTTGCCGAACGCGTCCAGTTGAAGCTGCCATTGACGAGAACTTTTTTATCGATCACGGCGAACTTGTGATGCATATGGTTTTCAGTAGCATCCATACGCACTGGCAAGCCTTGATCGATAAGGTAATAGATATCGCTGCCTTGATCGCTTGCTTTATCATTATCAGTAATCAACCGCACATTAACCTTGCGTTTATGCGCTGTTAAAATGGCCTCGGCCAGGCGATCATCGGAAATAGTGAAAACGCTAATGTCTATTGATTCACGGGCGCTCACTAACAAATCAAGCAATTGACGCCTGCAATCTTCACCCGGACTAAAATGGGCCTCCGCAAGCGAGAAGGTTTCGGATTGGCGGAAGTTATCAATTACCTTACTTATTTTCTCTAACCACAATAGGGTTGCAACGGCATTGTCACCACCGGTATGCACAAGCTCACGCGCAAGCTGGAATGCTTTATTGCGCGTGTAGGCAATATCATCGTTGATCAGGCGCGGAAGAATATCGCGCAGTTCCAGTGCTTCCGATTGGCTTAATTTAAAATCGCTTAAACTGGCCAGCAGCCAGTTTTCCAGTTCCTGTTGCCGCATATCGCTCTCTATTTGCTATTTTTAATGAATCTGAATTGTATAAAGGCACACACCACACCAGCCAACGCGCCAAATAAATGCGACTCAAACGATACACGCGGATCTGTCGGTAATACTCCCCACAGCATGCCGCCATAAAAAAATACCACCACCAACGCAATTACAATATTCAAAAAGCGCCGATCAAACCAGGCAATGGCAATTGTTAAACTCCACAACCCAAATATCCAGCCGCTGGCACCAATATGCAGAGCGCTTCGCCCGAAGCACCATACCAATAAGCCAGTCATGGTGATAATAAAAAAACTGCTCCATAAATAACGGCGTAATGAATGCACAAACAATAAACTGCTAAAGATAAACAAGCCCACCAGATTATTAATTAAATGACCAAGGTCACCGTGCAGAAACGGAGCGATATAAATCCCCGGCAATGAATCCAGATGCCGGGGAATCAAACCAAATTGGTACAACCATCCCTGGAATACCCAATTAAATACATGTGCTGCCAGCATCACTCCGGCAAAGAAAAATAACCAGCGAAGTTTAGAGGACAAACGCCGCATCAGTTATTTCACCTCGGGAGAAGATGGTGGTGATTTCGGTTTTTTATTTACCGCCAGTTCCTGCTGCAGGATTTTAATCTGTTGCGCTACCTGTTCGATTTTTTCGTGGTTACGCAAATCGATATCCAGTTTTTTATCCATATTACGCACCAGCGGCAAAATTGCCCCTTCCAGTGTTTGCGCAAGCACACCCAACACTTTGTCCAATCCCGGTAACGGCTGGTTAACCACTTCCACTTTGGGTGATGCAGGTTGCGCCAGTTTTTCCAACCGCTGCAAGGATTGATTGACCAATTGTGCAACAGCACTATCTTGCGTTGCAGGTGAGGCCACAGGTTCAGGTTTATGCTCTGCCAGAGCTGCAATTTTATTTACGCCTTCCGCCATATCCGCCAATTGCACGATAATTTTTTGGCCGGTATCGGCTGAATCACCGCCCATGGCTTTATTGCGCAAGAAGTCTTTTTTGATTTGCTCCCAACGCACTTTTTGTTCATTGGTCATATTGCCGCGCAGCTCTGCCAGTTTAAGCAAATTGCTTTCCGCTCCGGTGGTAAGCATTTGTGCTTCACCCAGATAATGGTCCGCAATCATTTGCATCAACTCGGCATCATTCATGACCGCCGATACTTTTTCGGTCATCTTGTTCATGTTGCGGTAACTGCCTTGCAATTTGAACGCTGGTTCAAGGCGAAACTTATCGTCCTGTGCAGCAGAGGCAATATATTGCTGGTTAATTTTCAAAATCACTTTCTGGATTTCAAATAACTTTTTCAACACACCAACAATTTCATTTATTTCCGCCCCGGAATAAGCATGGCTTAAATCAGTGGTGGCAATCTGCTCGCCTTTTGCCATGGCAATAAATTTATACACATCTTGCATATCGCGCAGCGCCAGGGGAGATAACACCGCGTTGGACGTCAATGCGTTCTCGATATAACTCAACGCAAATTGCTCTTCCATACCACCAAGGATATCCCCAAGGTTATAAATATCGGCGCGGTTAGCCAACATATCCGGCACTTTGAATGCGTCACCGGATTCGGTATAAGGGTTACCCGCCATACAAACACAGAATTTTTTTCCGCGCATATCGTAGGTTTTGGTTTTACCTTGCCATACACCTTCGATGCGACGAGTACCGTCACACAGCGAAATAAATTTTTGCAAAAATTCCGGATTGGTATGCTGGATATCGTCGAGGTAAAGCATAACGTTATTGCCCATTTCCAATGCAAGGTTTACCTTGACCAATTCCTGGCGTGCGGTAGCGTTGGGCGCTTGCTCCGGATCAAGCGACAACACATCATGTCCCAATGACGGGCAATTGATTTTCATAAAAATCAAACCAAGGCGATTCGCCACATATTCCATCAATGTGGTTTTACCGTAACCCGGTGGCGAGATCATCATCAGCATACCCATTAAATCGGTACGCTTGTTGGTTCCCAATGCGCCAATTTGCTTCGCAAGGTTATCGCCGATAATTGGCAAATACGATTCGTTAATTAAACGGTTACGAACAAATGAACTGAGTGGTTTCGCTTTGAATTCGTTAAGGCGCAATGTGTAACGTTCTTGCTCAACAATTTGCTGGCGCAATTGCAGATAACGTTGGTACTGCGGCACTACTTCATAGCGATGCTGTGCCAAGCGTTGCACAAATTCGTCCACGGCAAATGCCAGGGCACGATCCTGAATACGCGGGTGCTCGCCAAGCAATCCGGAGACATGTAATTCCAGTTCCACTTCGGTATAGCGACGGTCCAATCGTTGATCGGTTTTTAACACTGCCACGGCTTCCGGAATATAACGTTGCAAATGCTCCAGTTGCTGATCTTTAACGAGTGCCTGCAACCAGGCAGCCGTCAGATTCCAGCGCTCTGCAGGCCAGCCTTGCATTTTGGCTATTACATCCTGGTAGTGGCGCCAGCTTTTATCATCAAGCGATTGCTTGAATGCATCAACCAAAGCCACTGCATATTTACTGGTAATAAATTCCGTGCGTTCACGCGAAAGTTCTTCCACCAAATATTCTGCCGCGCGGCGGATATCCAGTCCGCTCACTGCCAACGGATGAAGCTCAATAAATTCACCCAGGGTTTCCGCTATCTCCTCTACCAATAAGTGGACCGCATCCAGACTGCCAAACAAACGTTGCATTTGTTTGGCGGAAATAGCGCGATCCGCCCAGGTTTCGAATGAAAGATTGGACTTCTGGTTTTTGGACTTGAGCGAAAATTCATTGATATTGGCCCAGAAAACCTGTGCCAGTGCACGTGCCAAGGGATCAAACTTTAGCAGGTCTACTGCATCCAATGCAGGAACAAGGGCCTTTAACAGCAACACCGCATCCTGATCGTGAATGCCTTTTTGGTAGCCCTCTTTGTAACGCGCTGAACTGAAATCGCGCACCAGTTTTGCAAGTTTTTCGTCATCCACTAACGCTTCATGCAACATATTATAAGTAAGGCCATCACTCTGCTGCTCAGCGGCAGCAATGATCAACGCCGCCAAATATTCCGCGCGGTATACCTGGGCCGTTTCAGACTCCAGGCTAATTGACCAATAATCCTTTAATGCCAACAATTCCGCGTGTACAACCGGCGCATAATAATCAGTTCCTGCCAGATGAAAATTCAATTCACCATCGCGCGGAATAATGGTTAGATCCAACTCCTGGGTATTCACACTGAATTTATGTTTACCCAGCTTGATAACATTTCCGCCCTCTTCAAAAATATCGCTTTTATCGCGCAATGCACGCAGTGCCTGGCCTTTTATCGCTTTAAAGCGCGCGTCCAGATCATCCGCTTTTACTGCGTTGTCCAGCGCTTTCAATTGTTCAACAAGATCATTGATTTTTAACACCAGTGCGTCCGATGCAAAATAGGTATTTAAATCTTCCTGGCTGCTGATACCCAGCGAACGTTTTTCAATGCTGGCGAGAATGCGCGCGGCTGCATCGGTGATGCTCTGCGCTTTTTTCTGGCGCTCATCTAGCAAGCGCTGTTTGTGTTCCTGGAAACTTTCATATATTTCCTCGCGCTTGGCCATGATATCCGTAAGAAATTGGTCAAACTCGCTGAATTGCCCTTCCAGCTCTTCCAGGCGCACTAACGATTTGGAAAGCTGCTCATCACACTTTTCCGGTGTAGTTGCCAAACCCAGTGCATGGGCAATACTTTGGGAAAATAATTTAAATTGCGCACCAAATTGTGCAATGGCTTCTGTTGAACCAAAGTTCTTCTGTTTGTGTTTTGCGTTAGCGCGGCTTTGGTTGAGCCTGGCATAGACTTCGGAAATTGCATCCACAATGCGTGTGCGCACCGTGGCATCATCCACTTTGAGCGTACCCATCAGCTCCGACAATAAATCCAGACCCGACGCCGTTTTTTCAATCACGTCGATAATAGGCGTAATCGCCGCGTTGGTTTCTGCTTTCTCTACCTGTTGGTTTAATTCATCCAGTTTGGTGAGATAAGGAGTGAGGGATTTTTCGTCCGACAGATAAACAACTGTTTGGTCACTGAGCGTGCCATTCGCATCCAGCAATTGTTGGTCAAGCTGGGCGATACGCGCCTGATCGATGTAACGAAAATCTTTAATTGTCGCCAAATGGCCGCGCTGCTTACGCACACGGCTTAGTGCATCAACATAATCTTCCGCCGTACCCCAGTTTTCCGGGCGCAACGACTGTAAAATTGTTTCCTGCTCACGCTCTGCATCCTGCATGGCCTTGGCAGATTGCTGGCGAATGGATTCTACTTTTTCAAACTCATCGATAACCAACTCTGCCGTTGCCGAAATGTCTTTCAATACAGACGCAATTGAACTGGTCTCAGTTTCACTGAGCCAATAATAGCTATCGAATACTTTTTTTGCAGCCAGGCTTAATTCTTCGTACAGGCGCACTGAAACGGATTGGTTGGCAATAATACGGGCAATGCTGTAAAAATCCGAAATACCACGCACCAATTCATTGTTGCCAATACGCCCATAAAAATTCTGCCGCGCCGGTGCTTTGCTCGCAAATTCTGCACTGACGTAAGGCGTCTCCCATATTTGCATGGGGTGAACACGAGTTGGCTCAGCTTCCGCAGAGAAAATAACAATCTCACCATTATCGGCAAGCGCATAACCACTGCCATAAATTGGGTTTTGCAATTTCTTTTCAATAATATTGTATGCCAGCAACGAAACCAGACCGACGGCTGGCTCATAGAATACATACAAGACATCTTCACCATTCGGTGAGCGAATCATGCGCTTGAAGCGGAATGCGCTGTTATCTTCTTCAAAGGTTTTATATTCGCCGGTATTAAGGTAGTAGCCGCCAGGGAAAATGATTCCGTGATTTTCCGGCAGCTGCACACAGCTTTGACCGATTTTATCGATGCGCAATACACTTTGTGTAAGTGAATTAAAAATGAGATAACGAAATTGCTCTTCCCGATACGGACGAATCTTTAACAACACCAGATTGCCAACACCGGCGTAAAATACACTGGCATCATCCAATGATTGGGTTTTATCCTCCACCGTTTCACGATAAATGCCTAAACCATCTTCGGTGTTATTTTCGATTTTAATGGTGAGATCCCCACCAACGGTTTCCACAAAAACCTTGTCGAGGATATTTAAATGCGGGTGGCGACCGTGCACAGCATTTTCACGGGTAGCGGGAATCCATTCAAAATCAAACGCCGGCGGTAACTGGATATCGCGCTCACCGCGATTATCAATATACTTTACAGTTTTTCCATCAGGAGAAATGGACCAGCTGAATACGCGGATATCGTCAAGACGCTCACCGATCTGAAAACCGGCGAGTAACTTTCCGTTATTAATTGTCAATTCAACGATGCGCGTATCTTTGTAATAGCGATACAGCTCATCAAAATCATTAACAAAGCTTTGCTCAGCTAAAAAAGTGCCCGCAAAACTGACCGGCTCCAGCTCAACACCGGAATCTGTATCTTTTTTTATAAAAAGCGCGAAAACATCTTCCACTTTGGTTTCTTTTTTCAAACCAATAAAGACGTTGTAACCAAAGAGCAAGTATTCGCCTACTTGCACTATATCGCGCGGGATACAATTATTTTCGGTGCGCACGCGCACGCGCGCCGTAGCTACCATTGCGGAGCTACCAAACTCGGCGAGACGCGCATCGTTCAGTTCACGAACGTTTTGCGTAAGCTGCTGACCTTGATCCAGCAAGCGTTTGCGAATAATGTCATAAGCCCCGCCTTCAGCGACGGCTTTATCGACAATATTTTCTGCAGCGGCGTCGGTATTTTGCGACATAGATTTTTCCTTCTTGGTTTACCCCCACCAGGCCTCCCGGCTACGAGCCCCGCCTAAGGGGAGGGATTTGCCGCCCTGCTAAATATAAAATGAAGTTTGCATCAACAGAGTGACCACAACTCCATTTTTATATGCAGAGTACGTACAGTTCCCTCCCCGCTACGGGAGGGTTAGGGAGGGGTTAACCAACAACCTCAACATCTTCCGCTTTTTCTTTCGCAGCCACCGGCGTAGTTACAGACGGTTTATTGATAAAACGGTCCAGCACGGCCTGAATCACACCGCTCTTGCCAGCAAGACCGTCAATCGCCTTACCAATCGATAATGACTTGGCGAAATTATCGAAGAATTGCGCTTCACCGCCGACGATATCGATATGCGCTTTCTGTAACGCGATAGCAAGAATCTCGGCATTTTCTTTCGCGATATCTTTACCGGCAGCAATACTTGCCAAAGTTTCTTTCAACGACGTTTCCAGCCCCATACGGAATTCTTCGTGTGCACGCGCGCTGTCACTCATCGCATTCATCGCTTCGAATTTCTCGGTCAAGCCATCAGCTTCCGCTTTGAATTGCTCGCGGGTAACGTCTGCGCTTGCCAGGCCCACTTCTTTTTTCGCACTCGCTTCAGAGGTACCTTTGGTGGCAATAACATCGGCTTCAGCATGGCCTTTCGCCGTAATAACTTCCGCTTCTGCTTTACCGGCCTCTGCATTGGCTGCGCCTTTCGCGCGAATAACGCTGGCCTCCGCCACACCTTCTTTTTCCAGCGCCGTTGCTTTGGCTTCCTGAACTTTCGCATCGGCCAAACCGGGTGCTGCGCGCTCGGCTTGCAGGCCTTCAGCCAATTTTTTCATCGCTTCCGCTTCTTTTGCAGAGGCTTCCAGCTTGGCTTGTGCCATAGTCATAATTTCACTGGCTTTGTGCTTGGCAGAAAGCTCTTCTGCTTCGGCTGCTTTTACCTGTTTCACTTTTTCTTCTTCTGCCGCCGCTTCTGCCGCTAGCACCTGTACTTGTTTCTTACGATCAGCATCAGAAACTTCGCGCACTTCTTTAATTCGTTCTTCCTCGATCGCTACCGTTTTATCCACAACGACACGTTCGCGAATAACATTGGCGATTTCCTTCTTCTGTAATTCAATCGCCTTTTCCGCTTCGATGGTTTGCAATTCCACTTCGCGCTTACGGGCAACCACTTCCAGATCACGGGCACGGGTAACTTTTTCCTGTTCAATCGCAACAGCGCGCAAGCGGTTTTGTTCAGCCACTTCTATTTCACGCTTCTGGTTTTCAGTTTGCACCGAAAGGTCCTGCGCAACCTGTATTGCCGTTTGTTCGTATTTGCGCCGCTCTTCTTCCTGGACTTTTTTGGTCTCCGCTTCTTCGCGCGCTTGAATAGAGGCGATCTCACGTTTTTGGCGCGCCTCAGCATCTGCCTGTTGGCGTTCCAATGCGAGCATGGCCTCGGTTGTTTCTACATTCTTTTTCTTGATTGCCAATTCTTCGTCGCGCTCAAGAATATTGGTGCGGACATTTTGCGCAGCCGTCAGCTCAGTGATTTTCTTGATACCTTCCGCATCAAGGATATTGTTTGGATCAAGTGATGATTTTGGAGTTTGTTCGATATAATCAATCGCCACATCTTCCAATACATAGCCATTCAGATCATCGCCAATAACCTGGATAATTTTTTCACGGAATTCCAGGCGGTTTTCGAATAACTGGATAAATTCGATTTGTTTACCTACAGTTTTCAAGGCTTCGGAAAACTTTGCAGCAAACAATAACTCTACCGCTGCGCGATCTGAAGCACGTTCGGCACCAATTGCTTTAGCAACACGCAACACATCTTGCGGAGTCTCGTTAACACGCAAATAGAAAGCGACTGTGATATCCGCTCGCAAATTATCTTTACAAATCAAACCATCGCGACTACGACGATCCACTTCCAAAGTAATTAGCGAAATATTCATTAACTCTTTTTTATGAATGATTGGCCAAACCAATGCACCAGTAAAATGCACCTTAGGTGTTGATGTGGTGTCATTCACAATTAACGCAGTTCCTTGTGCGACCTTGTAATAGAAAGCATTCAAAATACCAGCAAACCCGATCAATACCACAAACACTAAAATGGTTATAGACACTGCCGGTGCAGCCATAGCAACTTCAAACATTCTTGTGCTCCTTTTTACCCTTATAGATAATTAACAATTATTCGCTGGACTTACCCAGAAATTCCGCTTCAGAAATTACGCTATATACATGCTCTTCAGCACGATATTCCAATAAAACCACGCGATCACCGCGTATAAATTGCTGATCGCCAATTGCGCGCACTTTAACAATTAGACCTGCCCCACCGTCATCGAAATTCGCCTCACCGAAGATGGAGTCCACTTTGGATGATCGAACGATAGCAGTCTGTCCAAGAATTTTCTTTTCCACATACTGTTCGGTTTTTGCAAAAAATTTACGCAGAGGCTTTATTAGTTGCGCGGTGATTCGTATCGCCACATACAATGAAAATAAGAATACGGGAATACCAATTAAAAATCTGAGCCAGCCGTAGCCAAACATCAACCATTCAAAATAGCTCAGGTAATAGCTAACAAACCAGCCAATGATTGCGATGAAGGTGATAATGATAGTGACCGGCACACCATTAAGCCCCAAGCGCAAAAGGATACCGGCGAAGGTTTCAGCAAAACTGTGCTCGGCATGGGCATGAAGCTGACCATCGAAATTCAGCGGGTCTACATCCAGAATCTCGACCTCCAGCAAACCAAACGCTGCACAAATCCAATACAGCACAGCGACACCCAATACAATGGTGAAAATCACTGTGGGAAAACTAACAATCGTGAGTAAAAAATCATTCATACTGAATATTCCGGAAAACTATGCAGATGGTTGTTAAACGCATTCCGAATAGATTTGTCATACAGACATTTTTCCTGTGCCTGTAAACAAACTCACCTGGTGCGAATCCATTCTTTATCGCCCTTAATATGAAAATCTTTACTGCACATTCTTAATTTGGGTTCGCCGATTTACTTTTAATCCGCGCCAATACATCTTCTGCCGATTTTCCACTGGTAGTTATTCCCGCCGCCTCCAGTTTTGCCTTGAGCGAATCATCACCACTCGTTTTGGCCATTTCATCAGCCGCTTTAAATTGCGCATCTTTTAATGCTTGACGCTCTTTAATTCGCTCCAGCGATTCCATTGCGGTGCGCATTTTGGAATCTGAACCACTGTGACGTTCAGCAACGGCCGCTTGCGCGCGCTGTACATTTTCTGTGGCTTTTACCGTATCCACTTGCTGTTTCAATCGCTTGATATTTTTTTCAGCCTGATCAATTGCTGCGCGCAATTTCACCACGCTGTGCGCGAAACCTTCCGCTGCTTCTTTTTCTGAAGCTAAACTATTTTCAAATTCCGCAATACGCTCGGCAACTTCCAGCGCAAGCGTCTCATCGCCTTTTTCCAGCGCTTTTGCGGCATAGCCTTCATGCTCATCGATATTTTTTTGCAATTGTTTGACTTTTTCTTCGGCGAGCTTCTGGCGTGCCATAATTTCCGCAAGGCTATCTTTGGAGCGCTTTAATTCTTCGCCGGCATCGCGCACTTCCTGATCCAGAATACGCAATGCCTGGCTATCCACTATTGCCTCACCGGCTTCATTCACGCCACCACGTAACGCAGTAATCATTTTCGACCAGATATTCATAAGTATTTACCTCGACAATATCCGTTAAGAGCCTGTTAAATTAAAATCTGTTATTTCAGTAGCCGTTTTTTCAATAGCTTTTTATTTCAATAAAAAGTCCGCGTAGGCTTCGGTTGCCTGAATCACATTGGAAGCCAGGATTTCAATTTCAAATACAACATCTTGCAAACTGGATGCAGAGCTCAGCGCACCAAACATGTGGTAACAATCATCGCCGTCAATTTTGTCTAGGCTGATGGTCGACAGCGGAAAATATTTATGCGTGCGCAAGACGGTTTCATTGAACAACGCAGCATCCGTCACTTCCGACAGAGACCAGAGGGTTGCCTCGACCACAATTTGCTCGCCCGATACGGTGACGAACAACGGCAGATCGCCATACTCATACATAGTGATGTGCAGCGCGGGCGCCACGCCATCAATTAACTCGATTTCCGCCCGCTCACTGGCAAACAACTCCGACTTGCCCAGCGCATCGTAGAGGCTTGTGGTGGTCCAACGGTTAACAACATCGGTCATTCGACTTTCTCCTTTCACTGGCGTAAACCCACGGGAAACAAGCTGCTTGGCAGACACTCGCAATTCCACCTCATAAAGAGAAAGGCGGCGCGCATTCTCGGGGAGAATCCACACCTCTTTTTTCACGAACCCTTGCTCCCGCAGCCGGTTGCGGTATTCGCGCTGGTAATGTGCTGATGATTTTTTCTGCATGAGGCCAACATTAAGTCATTACATGTAATAAATCAAATATTACATGTAACAAAATAAATTCGCATCAATGGAAAAAATATTGAGAAAAAACAGAGCCTTACCAGGATGTCAAAAGACAAAGCCCGCCTTTTGATAATCAAAAGGCGGGCTTTTCTGAATGAACAATTAGAAAATAATCTAAGCGACAAATCCTGACAATCTAACGCTTATTGTGCATTTCCCAGGTTTCCAGTTTTTTCTTATCGCTTTTACGCAGTAATACATATGTGGCCCCCACCCAACCGTGTTGCTTTTGGGCGGAGTGAAACGCAAGAATTTCAGGGAATTGTGGCAACCAGTGCGCAATACAGCTTTTAAGCTGCGCAGGCAAATTACGACCTTCGCCTTTGCCGTGGGTGATCAGTGCGCAGCGAATATCGTGATTCATACAATCCTTGATGAACTGAAACACCGCATTGCGCGCCTGGTCGATGGTCATATGATGCAAATCCAGACGTGCATCAATCTGGTATTTGCCCAGGCGAAGATTGCGGTAAACGCCGGTTTGTACCCCATCGCGCTTGAATTCAATAACGGCTAACGGATCGACCGGTTCGATGTATTCACCGGACAGGAAGTTTTTGTCTTTCGCCAGCTCGGCAGTAGCAGCCTTGCGGCGGGTTAGTGAGTTGGTTTTATCCAATTGTGGCGATGCCAGAACCACTTTTTCTTCCACTTTGATGGGTTTTACATCCTTCATTTGCTGGAGAAACAAATCGGATTCGGAATTCTTGGACATAGCAACAACGCCCTGCAAGTAGATCAACAAACAATGGCGGAATTGTAAATGAAAAAAGGCCGCCCTTGTGAGGCAGCCTTTTTCATTGCATCAAGCAGCGCGATTATTTATTAGCGCGATTATCAATTAACTCATTAACCACCGCCGGATCAGCGAGCGTTGAAGTGTCGCCGAGCGAATCCAGTTCATTCGCGGCGATTTTACGCAGGATGCGACGCATGATTTTTCCGGAGCGGGTTTTTGGTAAACCCGGCGCCCACTGGATTACATCAGGGCGAGCAATTGCACCGATTTCTTTTACCACCAACGCTAACAGTTCTTTTTTCAATTCATCGCTGGGTTGCTCGCCAGTCATCAAGGTTACATAAGCGTAAATGCCCTGGCCTTTGATATCGTGCGGATAACCCACTACTGCCGCTTCAGCCACTTTATCGTGCAATACCAACGCACTTTCAACTTCTGCAGTTCCCATGCGGTGGCCGGAAACATTAATCACATCATCCACACGGCCAGTGATCCAGTAGTAGCCATCGGCATCGCGGCGCGCGCCATCGCCAGTGAAGTAGTAGCCGGGATAAGTACTGTAATAAGTATCAATGCAGCGCTGGTGATCGCCGAATACGGTGCGGATCTGGCTGGGCCATGCCGCTTTAATACAAAGATTGCCTTCGCCAGCGCCGACAATTTCCTTGCCTTCGGCATCCAGCAATACCGGTTGTACGCCGAAGAAAGGAACGGTCGCCGAACCAGGTTTTAAATCGATAGCGCCGGGCAACGGAGTCAGCATGTGCGCACCGGTTTCGGTTTGCCACCAGGTATCCATAATCGGGCAACGGCTATCGCCAATTACACGGTAGTACCACTCCCAGGCTTCAGGGTTGATTGGTTCACCCACGCTACCCAGAATTTTCAAACTGGCGCGCGAGGTTTTGTTAACAAAATCGTTTCCCGCGCCCATCAATGCGCGAATCGCGGTTGGCGCGGTGTAGAAACTGTTAACGCCATGCTTGTCGATCACTTGCCAGCAGCGGGACGCATCCGGATAGGTTGGAACACCTTCAAACATCAGGGTAGTAGCGCCATTGGTCAGCGGGCCGTAAACAATATAGCTGTGGCCGGTGACCCAACCCACGTCCGCAGTACACCAGTAGATATCGCCTTCCTGGTAATCGAATACGTATTTATGGGTCATCGCCGCTTGCAGCAAATAACCACCGGTGGTGTGTAATACACCTTTAGGCTTACCGGTAGAACCGGAGGTATAGAGGATAAACAATGGATCTTCTGAATCCATTTCTTCGGCCGCCGCTTCATTCGATTGGCGCCCAACCAGATCCTCGTACCAGAAATCGCGCTTTTCATTCCAGGCAATATCGCCACCAGTGCGCTTTACCACGATACAGGTATGTACGTTCGGGCATTGGGCCAGGGCAATGTCGGCATTCTTTTTCAACGGCACACGCTTGCCGCCGCGCAAACCTTCATCAGAAGTGATAACCACCTTGCAGTCAGCATCCTGGATGCGATCTTTCAGTGCTTCCGGTGAAAAGCCACCGAATACGATGGAGTGAATCGCCCCGATACGGGTACAGGCGAGCATTGCATAAGCCGCTTCCGGGATCATCGGCATATAGATGCAAACGCGATCACCTTTTTTAACGCCGCGCTCGCGCAACGCGTTGGCCAGGCGACAAACATGATCGTGCAATTGCTGGTAGGTAATGAATTGATCTTCGGAAGGATCATCACCCTCCCAGATAATGGCAGTTTGGTTGGCGCGCGCCGGCAAATGGCGATCAATACAGTTGACGCTGACGTTCAGCTTTCCATCTACAAACCAGGAAACTTCACCTTTTTTCAAGTCACTTCTGGTGACCTGGGTCCAGGGCTTTTGCCAGGTCAGGAACGCCTTGGCCTGTTCTGCCCAGAAGGTATCGGGTGAATTGACCGATTGCTCGTACATGGATTTGTAACGGGCCAGATCAATGGCAGCGTTCTTCTTGAAACTTTCGGGGACCGGATACAGGTGAACTTCAGACATGCTTATCTCTCTTTGCCATTATCTTGTTTTTACATCGGGAGGGGCAGTAACGGATGAAAACCATGACAGCCCGAATCCGTACTTTCAATAGTCGCCAAGCTTAGCAGGATTGGAGTAAAAAGCTCAATGACAACGTTGTCCAATTGGTGCAAAAATCTGCCTGATTTAAGATCAATGCACCACTTTGCATCACTCCTTCAACTGAGCAGCAAGTGTTTCAAGTAACGGGACAACCAATAAAAAAGGCCGCATAAGCGGCCTTTGTGAATATCAACAATCAGATCAAGCGACCTGCATAGGGATTGTATTGGTGGTGCGGTTCACCGTGTTATCTTCATTGAGATATACCAGCTTTGGCTTGTGATTAAGCAATTCAGCCTCGGTGAAATGGCCATAAGTCGCAATAATTACCCGGTCACCCACGGCCACTTTGCGCGCCGCAGCCCCGTTCATGGAAAATGTGCCCGAACCCGGCTCTGCCAGAATAATGTAGGTGTGGAAACGCTCGCCATTATTGACGTTGTAAATATCGATTTGCTCGAATTCGCGCATACCCGCGAGGGCAACCAAATCCGCATCAATCGCACAGGAACCGTCGTACCACAGTTCCGCCTGAGTCACCTTAGCCATGTGCAACTTGGCTTTAAGCATATGAGAAAGCATACAATCCTCCAGGGAGATACTGATACGGTGGGCTATTAACGGCCAAGCACCACGGAAACATTGTCAATTAAACGTGCACCCTGTGTATACATGGCGCCGAGTATCGTGATCTCCCGATCATCGTGTGCCGCCATTTCCAATGTACGGCTATTGCAGATGTTGATGTAATCCACCCGAAAACCCGCCACCTCAACTTGCGCACGAGCCTCTTCGATCAACACAATAAAATCGCGGCGACCTTGCTCTATTTGTTGTTTGATTCCATTCAATGTACGGTTGAGCACTGCCACGCGGGGGCGTTCATCGGCAGTGATGAACCCGTTGCGCGAACTCATTGCCAAGCCATCTGCTTCGCGGAAAATCTCGCCGGCAGTGATTTTAATCGGTATACATAAATCTTCCACCATCCGGCGAATCACCGCCAATTGCTGGAAATCCTTGATACCGAATACCGCCTCGTCCGGCTGGACAATATTAAACAGCTTGGTAACTACGGTTGTCACGCCCTCAAAATGGCCGGGGCGGCTTGCGCCACAGAGTACATCAGTCATGGTCGGCACAATTACCCGGGTCTGCTCGGACATCCCGTTGGGATAAATTTCTTTCTCATCCGGGCAAAACAGGTAATCGCACTTTACTGATTCCAGTTTGATCGTATCTGCCGCCAGGGTACGGGGATATTTATCCCAATCTTCGTTCAGCCCGAATTGCAAGGGATTCACGAAAATACTGGTCACCACAATATCGCAATTCTTTTGGGCGATTTTCACCAGTTCAAGGTGGGCATTATGAAGGTTGCCCATAGTGGGCACAAAACCGATGCGCTTACCGGCACGACGCTCCGCCGCCAGGGCTTCGCGCAAGGAACTGATGTGATGGAAAACCTGCATTGACACGCCTCAAAACTACGTCAGGAGCCGACCAGGGGCTTGGGCGCGCGATAATACACGGTCACCGAAAGGATGTACATTTTTTGAACAAAAATTAACCAGCCTTTTTATATCAGGCTGATCCCTCAGGGGACGGCAGGCGAATCACCGCATCGCCAACACTCAAGACCCCGCCCTGAATAACTTTGGCGCACAGCCCGCCGTAACCAAACATCGCGGCCGCACCGCCCTTCCCCAGCGCTTCATCCATCCGTGAACAGGGATGGCAGAGGGCATTGGTTTCCAGAATTACCTCGCCTATTTGCAAACGCTGGTAGCGCAGGAGGTTCATATTCATACCGGAAATTACCAGATTGCGACGCAGCAGGCGAGGATCAATCGAATTGTGGCCAGTATGCTGGCAGATTTGCTGGATATATTCGCTGCTGATAAGGGTAACCTGACGGCCTGAACCCGGAGTCTTTTTCATACGATGATCACCAACCAACCCCAAATCGACAATCGCCTCGGTTGAATTCACCACCACGACTTCGCCGCGCCGCTCGGAGCGCAAACCAATCCATTCCAGTTTGCCGGGTGTAATATTGGCGCAGAGCTTATCGAGTAAACGGGCCTGGCTATTCATATCCACCCTGCTGGAAATACTCAGGGGCGAGGTTATCAAAGCGGGTGTATTTGCCCACGAAAGCCGCGCGACTGGTACCGATCTCACCGTTACGCTGCTTGCCGATAATCAACTCGGCAATACCTTTGTCAGGGCTGTCTTCGTGGTAATACTCATCACGGTAGATAAACAGGATCACGTCAGCGTCCTGCTCAATCGCACCCGATTCCCGGAGATCCGAGTTCATCGGGCGTTTGTTGGGGCGCTGTTCCACACCGCGGTTTAACTGGGAGAGTGCGATCATCGGGCATTCAAATTCTTTGGCCATGCCTTTTAATGAACGCGAAATTTCGGAGATTTCCTGGGTACGGCCTTCACCGCCACCGGCAACGGTCATCAATTGCAGGTAGTCGACCATGATCATGCCGGGATTGCCGTGCTCGCGAGCGATACGACGAATACGCGCGCGCATTTCCTGGGGATTCAGGCCCCCGGTATCATCGATAAAAAGCAGCTTGTCTTTCATCTTGGCAACTGCTGATGACAACTTCGGCCAATCCTCTTCCGTTAGCTTGCCGTTACGCATTTTGCCCTGATCAATACGGCCAATAGACGACATCATCCGCATGATGAGTGCCGAGGACGGCATTTCCATACTGAAAATCACCACCGGTTTCGGCTGGTTAAACAGCGCACCTTCCACAAAATTCAAAGCCAATGCGGTTTTACCCATGGACGGGCGCGCGGCGAGAACAATAAGCTCACCCGGCTGCCAACCGGAAGTGCGCTGATCAAGGTCATGAATGCCGGAGGGAACACCGGTGATATCACTGCCGGAGCGGAATAACTCATCGATACGCTGGACGGTTTGCTTGAGCAACTCGTTCACGCCGACCAAACCACCTTCTTTAGGGCGATCTTCTGCAATTTCGGCGACGCGCTTTTCAGCGAGTTGCAACAGGTCATCGGAATCGAGACCGGCCGGATTCATACTGGATTTGCTGATATCCTGCGCTGCTGCAATCAACTGGCGCAGGGTCGAGCGCTCGCGCACAATCTTGGCATAGGCTGCGATATTGGCTGCGCTTGGGGTATTGTTAGCCATTTCGACCAGGTAACCCAACCCGCCGACACGCTCCAACTCGTCGTGCTTATGCAATTCTTCGGAAAGGGTGATCACATCCAGCGGCTGGCCAGCCTCCTGGAGATTAAGCATCATGCGGAAGATAATGCGGTGATCCTCACGGAAAAAATCGTTTTCCGTCACCACTTCCAATACCGCATCCAGCCGGCCGTTCTCCAGCATCAAACCGCCCAATACCGATTGCTCAGCCTCTACCGAGTGCGGCAGCGCCGATTTGCCGGATAATTCGTCGGCAAGGCGACTTTCAAAGCTGGAAGTTTCGTATGCAGCACTAGACATAATTTGCTTGGCTTTTTATCAATTTAAAGGCAAAAAAATCGGGCACATCTTTAACCCGGGAGGTTATCGATAGTGCCCGATTTCGTAGCGATTGTCAGTAAGTAACCCCCTCCCGACCTACCCCTTCACTAGGGGAAGGAGCTTTTATCCTCTCCCATTTTAAAGAGGAGGATTAGGGAAGGGTTTAATAATTACTCAGCAACAACCGCCAATTTAACAGCCTGGATCACTTCAGCGTGCAACTGAACATCGATCTCGTATTGACCGATTTCACGCAGTACGCCTTGTGGCAAGCGAACTTCTGACTTGCTCACCGCAACACCGGCAGCGGTGATGGCGTCAGCGATATCGCGAGTACCGATAGAACCGAACAGACGGCCTTCGTCGCCAGCGTTGGCAGCGATGGTCACGTTCAATTCAGCCAGTTTCTCGGCACGTGCAGTCGCTTCAGCGATCTTGCCAGCAGCAGCAGCTTCCAACTCGGCGCGGCGCGCTTCGAAGTCAGCGATGTTTTTAGCAGTAGCAGCAACCGCTTTGCCTTGTGGCAACAGGTAGTTGCGGCCATAGCCAGACTTAACGGTAACTTTGTCACCAATAGCGCCTAAACGGCCTACTTTATCGAGCAGAATAACTTCCATCTCTATTACCCCTTACTCGTGGCTGTCAGTGTATGGAATCAAAGCCAGGTAACGAGCACGTTTGATAGCAGATGCCAACTGACGTTGGTATTTTGCTTTGGTGCCAGTGATACGGCTTGGAACGATTTTGCCAGTTTCGGTGATGTAGGCTTTCAGGGTTTCAACATCTTTATAATCGATGCGCTTGGTGCCTTCAGCGGTAAAACGGCAGAATTTACGACGACGGAAAAAACGTGCCATGGTTATACCCCCTGCTCTTCTTCAAAGTCTT
>JAGKWO010000096.1 GCA_021151835.1 Gammaproteobacteria bacterium | reverse complement strand
ATATGATAGTTTGACTTTCATGTAACAGGCTAAAGATTTGTTTTGCGCCAAATGAAAACGGTTACATTGGCATTTTTGGCGGTTTTGGGGCTGTTGCAGGGCTGGAAATTCGAGCGTAGATTTGATCCCGGTATTGACCGAATACCATTGCCGATTTTGAGGCGCCGCAAGGCGCCTTTTTTTTAAGGTCAGATTATCGGTGCGGCTAAATGCGTCAAAGTGCACTGAGGGTTGAAGGAATAACGGTGAGAATTTTCTTGCGGGCTACACTTGAACTGATCATGGCGGCAGCAATTTTTCGGTAGTCCATTACATTGATTCATTGGTTTGATTCGTTGGTTCGATTCCCTAATTCGAGAGCATCGAAAGAGAGACACGCGTGAGCAGTATTATTGTTTTGCATGACAGAGATAACGTCGGTATTTGTAAAGTTGCCTTGCCAGCCGGGGTTCTGTATGCGGAAAAAGATGTAACCCTCCTGCGCGATATTCCTGCCTTGCACAAGTTTGCCGTGCGTCCGATTGCCAAGGGCGAAGCGATTTTGAAATATGGCCAAACCATCGGTTTCGCCAGCCAGGATATTCCGGCCGGAGAGCATGTGCATGTGCACAATTGCATCATGGGCCAACTGGAAAAAGATTACGGCTTTTGTGAAGAAAGCAAACCTACCGATTATGTTCCTATCGAAAAACGCGCCACCTTCCAGGGTTACAAGCGCCCGAATGGCAAAGCGGGCACGCGCAATTTTGTGGGTATCATCACCACCGTGAATTGCTCGGCGACTGTTGCGAAAGCGATTGCCCAACATTTCACCTTCTCTGGCGAGCTGGAAAAATATCCGAATATTGATGGCGTAGTGGCCATGACCCACGATTCCGGTTGCGGGATGCGTTCCGATGGTGAAGGTTATGAAACCTTGCGTCGCACCTTTAATGGCTATGCACGCCACCCGAATTTTGGCGGAGTGATGATGGTGGGCCTGGGTTGCGAAACCATGCAAATCCAGCGCGTGATGGAGGAATGTGGCCTTGCCGATTCCAAAACATTTACCGCGTACACGATTCAGGATGTGGGCGGCACACGCATCGCCATTGAAAAAGGCATTGAAACCTTGCGCGCGATGTTGCCACTGGTCAATAAATTCGAGCGTGAAACAATTCCTGCAAGCGAATTAATTATCGGCTTGCAATGCGGCGGTTCCGACGCGCTTTCCGGTGTTACCGCAAATCCTGCATTGGGAATTGCGGGCGATATTTTAGTACGCCATGGTGGTACGGTAATTTTATCCGAGACCCCGGAAATTTTTGGGGCGGAACATTTGCTGACGCGGCGCGCGGAAAATCCGCTAATCGCACAAAAATTATTGGATCGCATCAGCTGGTGGGAAGATTACACAGCGCGCAATGATTTTGAATTAAATAATAATCCGTCACCCGGCAATAAAGCCGGTGGATTAACAACAATTATTGAGAAATCCCTTGGTGCACAAGCCAAAAGCGGCTCAACCAATTTGACCGATGTATTTTTATACGGCGAAGACATTACTACCAAAGGTTTTGTATTCATGGACAGCCCCGGTTATGACCCCGTATCCGCCACGGGCCAGGTCGCAGCGGGCGCACAGATTTTATGCTTCACTACCGGCCGCGGTTCTGCATTTGGTTGCAAACCGGCACCGAGTATCAAACTTGCCACTAACAGTAAAATCTTTGCCCATATGAATGAGGACATGGATTTGAATTGCGGCAAAGTACTGGATGGTGAAGTGACGCTGGAGCAAAACGGCCAGGAAATTTTTGAAGAAATTCTTGCAGTTGCTTCCGGGAAAAAAACCAAAAGTGAATTGCTTGGTTACGGCGATAATGAATTTATCCCATGGAAGATTGGCGCGGTGGTTTAACACTTACACCTGTTCCAAGCAAGGTACGCCCTGGCTGTTAACTCCCCTTTTTTAAAAAGGGCTAGGGGATTTGAAGGGCGTTAATTCCCCTGGGCTACGCATCCCCGTTTTAACGAGGAAAACGGGTGCATTTTTCAAGTTAGAATTTTATTCGCACTACGCTCAATTAAAAAATTTTATACAACGATAACCGGCAAAAAGCTGGATTAACTAGAAAGCAAATTACGGCAGTTCCATCGGTCACATTAATAATGACATTGATGTGACTTCCTATTGCCCAAAATTTGCCACAGAGAGAACGACCACAATGAAAATAGCCATCACCAAAGAGCGGCGGGCGCACGAGCGCCGTGTTGCCGCCACACCTGACACCGTTAAAAAACTTATCGCGCTGGGTTTTTCGGTTGCGATTGAAAAAGGCGCGGGTGAATCCAGCCGCATCCCCGATAGCGATTACCAACATGCCGGTGCAACTATTGAAAGCGATAGCGCGGCATTATTGCGCGACGCCGACATAGTGCTAAAAGTACAACGGCCATTACTGGCAAGCGAAGGTGAAATTAATGAACTCGCGTTAATAAAACGCGGGGCATTATTAATCGCCATGCTTTCACCTTATGCCGACCCTTCCGCGCTGACACAATATGCGCAAGCAGGTATTACCGCTATTACCCTGGAATTTGTACCGCGTATCACGCGCGCGCAATCCATGGATGTGTTGAGCTCGCAATCGAACCTCGCGGGTTATCGTGCAGTATTGGAAGCAGTCAATATTTATGATCGCGCTATGCCGATGATGATGACAGCGGCCGGTACTATTGCCCCCGCGCGCGTAATGGTTCTGGGTGCAGGTGTCGCCGGTTTACAAGCGATTGCTACTGCGCGGCGTTTAGGCGCAATTGTTTCTGCAACCGATGTGCGCGCGGCATCCAAAGAACAAGTGGAAAGCCTCGGCGGAAAATTTGTAATGGTGGAAAGCGAGGAAGTTAAAAACGCTGAAACCGCTGGCGGTTACGCCAAAGAAATGAGCGATGATTACAAACGCCGCCAGGCTGAATTGGTTGCCGAGACGCTCAAGAAGCAGGATATCGCCATTTGCACCGCACTAATTCCCGGACGCAAAGCTCCCACGCTCATTAATGATGAGATGGTGTATTCCATGCGCCCCGGCTCAGTGATTGTCGATCTTGCTGCAGAGCAAGGCGGCAATTGCACGCTCACAAAACCGGGGGAAATTGTAGAAATAAATGGCGTAAGCATCATCGGTTTATTAAATATTCCGAGCCGCTTGTCAGCAGATGCCAGCGCACTTTATGCCAAAAATTTATTGAATTTTATTACCCCCATGGTGAATGCCGATAAACAGCTCGCTGTGAATTGGCAAGATGACATTATTGCGGCGACCGTGCTTACGCGCGACGGCGAGATTGTTCACCCCAACTTCAAACCTGCCAGCGCGGCGTAAGGGGAATTCATTATGGAAACCGGTTTTGTTTCGCAGTTATCTATTTTTGTGCTCGCAATATTTGTGGGCTACTACGTAGTCTGGAGTGTAACACCGGCACTGCACACGCCGCTGATGGCCGTGACTAACGCCATTTCCAGCGTAATTATTGTCGGGGCATTAATTGCGGTCGGCCCTGAAGGCATGAGTTTGTCCAAGGTACTGGGCTTTGTTGCCATGGTGTTGGCAGCGATTAATATTTTTGGCGGCTTCACCGTCACACAACGCATGCTCGCCATGTATAAAAAGAAAGATAAAGCGGGAGGCAAATAATCATGACTAGCCTCCACGTTAATTTGACCTCATTTGCCTATTTGGTCTCGGCCGTTTTATTTATTCTCGCGTTGCGCGGCTTGTCATCACCGGAATCATCCCGTCGTGGTAACACCCTGGGAATGATCGGTATGGCTATTGCGATTATTACTACGATGTTGAGCCCGGAAATTACTTCTTATGGCTGGATTTTTTCCGCATTGGCCATTGGCGCGGTGATCGGTATTTTTATCGCACGCAAAATTGCTATGACCGCAATGCCACAATTGGTGGCCGCATTTCATAGTTTGGTAGGCATGGCTGCCGTTTTAGTTGCCGGTGCTGCATTTAGTAATCCGCTTGGTTTTGGTATTGCCAATGCAGCAGGTGAAATTTTTATCGCCAGCCGTATTGAAATGGGATTGGGTGTGGTGATTGGCGCAATTACCTTTTCCGGCTCCGTGATTGCGTTTACCAAATTGCAGGGGTTGGTTTCCGGGAAGCCAATTGTGTTCGGTGGCCAACATTTTTTGAATGCACTAATTGGTTTACTGATTATCGGTTTGATTGTGTATTTCTGTATTGACCAATCGCCGTGGATTTTCTGGAGCATGACCGCACTCGCATTTTTAATTGGTGTGCTGCTGATTATTCCTATCGGCGGTGCGGATATGCCGGTAGTAGTTTCCATGCTCAATTCTTATTCAGGGTGGGCCGCTGCCGGTATCGGATTTACCTTACACAATAATGCGCTGATCGTTACTGGTGCACTAGTCGGCTCGTCGGGTGCAATTCTTTCCTATATTATGTGCAAAGGCATGAATCGCTCATTTTTCAATGTGATTCTTGGCGGTTTCGGTGCGGATGCAACGGCAGTTACCGCCGCAGGTAGTGACGATAAACCGGTGAAACAAGGTAGCGCGGAAGATGCCGCCTTTATTATGAAAAATGCCGGCTCAGTGATTATCGTTCCCGGTTACGGTATGGCAGTAGCACAAGCACAACATGCCTTGCGTGAAATGGCCGATGAGTTAAAACGAGCGGGTGTAAAAGTCAGTTACGCAATTCATCCGGTTGCGGGCCGCATGCCCGGGCATATGAATGTGCTGCTCGCTGAAGCCAATGTACCTTACGACGAAGTATTTGAACTCGACGATATTAACAACGAATTCCAAACCGCTGATGTTGCCTTTGTGATTGGTGCAAATGACGTAACCAATCCCGCCGCCAAAACCAATCCGCAAAGCCCGATTTTCGGCATGCCAATCCTGGAAGTGGAAAAAGCACGCACGGTATTGTTTGTGAAGCGTTCAATGGCATCAGGCTATTCCGGTGTAGAGAACGAATTATTCCATCGCGATAACACCATGATGTTATTTGGCGATGCGAAGAAAATGGTTGAGTCTATTGTAAAAAATATTTCATAACTGTTTTTGTACCGGGTTTGTTGTGTGAGTAATGGAGCCCCCTGGAGTGCCGCTCAGCGAGGGCACTCATTTTTTCGAGTTTAACGTTTATGAAAATTGAACATTTTGCAGTAAATGTTGCTGACCCTGTCGCGATGGCGGAATGGTATGTTGCCTATATGGGTTTGCAAATTGTACGCAAACAGGAAGGCGGGGCTAACACCCATTTTCTGGCGGATGATTCCGGTGATGTGATGATTGAAATTTACAACAACCCACCAGATGAGGTTCCCGCTTACCAAAACATGAATCCATTGTTATTGCACTTGGCTTTTGTGTGCGAAAACCCGGAGCAAAAGCGCGTAGAACTGGAATCCGTTGGCGCCAGTTTTGCTGAGGAGGTACATATTAACGATGGATCACATTTGGTGATGATGCGCGACCCTTGGGGATTGGCGATTCAGTTGTGTAAGCGCGGGAATAAAATGCTGAAGTATCAAACCCTCACCTAATTTTCCTTCCAGGAAAAAATCATCCAGTGGAGAAGCCCCTCCCC
>JAGKWO010000095.1 GCA_021151835.1 Gammaproteobacteria bacterium | reverse complement strand
CCGAATAACAAAGTTAAACAGGTTCAAATCATGCTTTAAAAATAACTCATCTTTTAAATCATCCAACGTCATGGGTTTTAATGGCGCTGTCTCCACCCTCACTGGTGCATTTGCCGCAATAAATTCCAGGATCTGTGAGCCCATATGGAAATGGCGCAATACCAACCAATTAGCCTCTGGACGTACGCAATATTTCAAACCCGTCGCGAGAATCCAGTGCAGCAATTTGGATGCAGCCCACTTGCGCGGCATTACCACTTTTATCATTTGGATCAACACAATAAGCGTACGCGCCAGTGGCCGTACAAACGGCAAGAGAAACTGGCGGGATACCGTATCCGAATCGGCCAACCAGGCGCGCTTTACATGGTCTGGCAGGGGGGTACTCTGATCCAGGTACAACGCCATCCAAGGATTGGGGTCGCGCGGGTCAAATTCTTGGGCAAGGAATTTCGGTGTTTTTTCCATAATTAAAATCCAGAAAATCAGGCATCCAGGATATGTTCGAATTGCATCAGGTATAACTGGGCCGTGCGCCTTGCGGTGGCAAGTATCGCTGCGCTGGCCTTGGCATTTTTTGCCAACGCCATTTCCACTGCAGACAGCCAGCGCGCCAGATGATGCTCATCATTAGCGCCATGATATTCGAGGAATCGAAATGCCTGTGCAGGCAAATCAACTTGTTTTCGCAATAATGGCAATAATGCGGGCACAATGCGTTGCCCGGTACCTTCGATGATATAAATTGCGCCCAATAAACCGAGGGGATTTTTAGTGGCGGCCAATGCGTGTAAATAGGTATTTAATGCTTCCCCGCCTGGATTCCGTTTTAAATCATCAATTGGCGCTGTTCCGCCAGCGCTGAGGTAATTTTCATACAGGATTTTAAAATCATTTTGCTCCTCACCGGCGTGAGTATTAATCAAGCTGGCCAGTTCGGAATATTCCTTTGTCAGGGATGCAACCGCTTCGCGCATCCATTGACTGCCCTCGCGAACCTGTGGCACCCATTGTGCAGTCCAGGTGCGATAATCCGCAATATTAAACTCACCGCTGACCAGTTTGTGAATTACCGGGCTGCGCCATACTTGCGAGCGATACTCGTGCCAGACACCCGCAAGGGATTGCAATAATTGCTGCAAGTGCAGTGGTGCAGTCTGCGGGTCATGTGGCGGAGCAATTAAGAAATCATTTTTCAGGGAATTGCTTGCAACAGGAGCAGTTTGTAACGGCGCATCCGCTGCCTCTACTTCAAGCAACATGTAAGCGGCTGTCATGCGGCCAGATTCTGGAATAAAACACAATATTTTTTCGCCCGGGGTTAACTGATGCGTTTCCAGAAACTCCGCGAGCATAATAAAAATCGAGGCAGACCCCGTATTGCCGCGCGTCGTTAAATTACTGTACCAACGTTCGCGTGGAATGCTTAAACCTGCCTTGGCCAATAACTCTTCCACCACAGGAATAAAACGGTTGGATGAATAATGGCAGAGGAAATGATCGACTTCATTGGAGTGAATCCAACCTTCCTGCACCAGTCTTACATATTCATGGATACTCACATCAAACAAAT
The DNA here is from genome assembly GCA_021151835.1 of Gammaproteobacteria bacterium. Taxonomy (GTDB): domain Bacteria; phylum Pseudomonadota; class Gammaproteobacteria; order Pseudomonadales; family Cellvibrionaceae; genus Cellvibrio. The sequence goes on along the minus strand of JAGKWO010000095.1, from coordinate 4,092 downwards.
GCGGCAATAAACGAATATCCTGCCGTAAGGCTAATGCGCCTTCAGCTTCCGCCTCACCAGAGGAAGGAAAGTCCAGGAAGGATTTGCAGCGATCCTCCGTTAAGCCCAATTGCATACACACCGGATAATCGCCCGCAAAGCTTTTCTGGTGAACCCAGTTCACTTTTAATCGAATAGCCCTATTGTTTTGCGGCTTATCGGTAAGCAGCAAAGCACCGGCGCCGTCAGATAACATCCAGCGCAAGAAGTGCGCATCAAAATCACTTTGATAACCGCGCGGCGCGAAACGGCTCTTTTTGAAGATCCGCGATGGCATTTCGGCAGCGGCGACCAGCGCCTGGTGGTGCGCGCCCAATTCAATGGATTGAGCCGCATAATTCAAAGCTGCAATACCCGATGCACATACACCCAGGCTCGACAAGGTTTCCATAGGGTGCGCCCCCAGCTCGCCTTGTACCATCGCTGCGAAACCTGGAATTAACGCATCACTACCCGTGGACCCCATGGCCAACAAGCTCACCGCATCCAATGTTGTGTTTGCCCGCTGCAAACAATCTTCAATCGCGTTTGCCGCAAGTCGCGCGTGGGTCATTATAGTTGTTGTATTTTTATCAATCGCGTAATAGCGCTGCTGGATACCATTTTCCGCCAGGATTTTATTCTTGATGCGCAATGAGATGCGATTGATCGGCGCAATGTAATCATCCATTTCCTCATTGTTAACAGGAGCCCCAGGCAGGTGATATCCCGCCGCCTGGACATAAACGCGATTGAACCTTGTAGGCATAATTTATTCCTTAATGTGAAGCGAGCGACTGCGCCAGCGCGGATGCAGCAAGCCCAAGCAGTAGGTGCGCCACATATAGCGCAACAAACCACGCTCATTCAAGCATGGGCTGATTAAAGGCCGGTAATTTTCCTGTAAAGCAGGAAGCTCAGCCCAATGGGCACGGGGATGCTGGTGATGTGCAGTGTGCAACCCGATATTGAATAACAAGGGATTGACCCAGCCGTAGAAATTGCGCGCAAAATTAAGGCCTTCGCCACTGCCATCTGCGTGGGCATGCTGGAGGTAATTGGTTGCCAACAACCAATGCAACCCGTGCAATTGCGGAATCAACACCAACATCAATCAGTTTTTCCAATCGATTACGGCCAATACAAGCCAGCTTCCAAGCACTATTAGGTATTGCAGCACTGCATAGTAGAAATAGGCGCGACGATGGACAAACATTCGCCGCATCCATTCACTAAACAACGGATAAAGGACGGGGACCACCAGAAACGGATGCAACAAATAACCGAGTAAATGATTGGTATCGCCACGTACACCGGGAAATGAAAAACCGTAGGTGCGAGTAAGATCTCGCTCACCGTGCCTGAAACGGTGATGGTTTGCAACATGGGCGGGGTAAAACACAAAGGTCGGATGCCCCTGCAACAAGCAAATCCATAAATCGGTAAACGGTTAAGCCTTTTTGATCGCCACATTCGCAAGTGGGTATGATTGTGATGAATCACCCCCATGCTCAGAAAAAGAACAACGAAATACAACCACCCATTAAATCCGAAGTTCCACTGCCAAATCACCTTAACCGGCAATAGCAGCAAATAAAATAGGCTTTGCCAATCCCGCCAATTGCGCATCGAATTTATTCCACTCGCCAGCGATTGATTTGCTTATCAGCCGCATCAAATGGCAATGTGGTTTTGAATAGCTTATCCATCAATGGAAACATAAAACCATAGTTGCCGTTAAAACAGGCATGGTGGAGGTGATGGCGGCGACTTGCGTTGTGAAACACCGTATGGCAAGCAGGACTCCAATCGTAATTGGAATGACCAATACTATTAAACAACAAGCTAAACAAGGGCACCGAGAAGAGCGCATAAACGCTAAAATCATGTACCAGCATAGGCAACAAAATAACATTTCCCAGCATTAACGCCTCCACCGGATGAAATGCATAAGTAGACCAAGGCGTGGTCACCACCGACCGATGGTGAGGCAAGTGAAAGCGACGCAACCACCGGGTGTGCAGCAGCCAATGGTTGATGTAAAAATGGATTTCATTCCAGATCACTAAAGCAAAAATTTCCAGCAGGATCTGCAACCCGGAAGGGTCTACCGCCAACTCAGCCCAACCCAGCTGCAACAAACCCCAAGGGAAAATCATTCCCGCACCAAAGATCACCACCGAACTAGCCGACCACAATAATTCACGTTGCAACTGACCCTTAGCCAAGGGGCGCGGGTCCAGAGGTTTGCCAATATGTAATTTCGGCAGCAACTGGTGGGTGATAAAAATGTTGGCTGCACCGAACAACAAGTAAATACCTCCAAAAAACGCCAAGCCAACGGCAGCGATTTCAATGGCGGAGCAATTCAGGATAAATTCACGCATGCTGTGCCTGTAAAATAACAATTCCACAAAAAAGGCCGACAACCTTGCGATTATCGGCCTTCCGAGTATCAATCCAACAACTTACAAACTCAACACCTTCTCACCGCGCGAAATACCGCACACACCGGTGCGCACCACTTCGATAATCGCTGCATCACCAACCGCTTGTAAAAACGCGTCGAGTTTGTCGCTCGCGCCGGTGATTTGGATGGTGTAGAGGGTGCTGGTGACATCCACGATTTGACCGCGGAAAATATCCACGCAACGTTTTACTTCCGCGCGCTGTGCACCCGAAGCTTTGACTTTGATTAGCATGAGTTCGCGTTCGATATGCGAGCCCTCGGTCAAGTCCACCAGTTTTACCACGTCAATTAATTTATTGAGGTGTTTGGTGATTTGCTCGATTTTGTGATCGTCGCCAATGGTGGTCAGGGTCAAACGCGACAGTGTTGGATCTTCCGTGGGTGCAACAGTGAGCGATTCAATGTTGTAACCGCGCTGGGAGAATAAACCCACGACGCGAGACAATGCACCGGGAGCGTTTTCCAGGAGAACAGAAATTATGCGTCTCATCTTAGGTTCTCTCCGTTTTGCTCAGGAACATATCGCGCATGGATTGCTGCGCAACCTGCATTGGATAAACGTGCTCGGATTGATCCACCATGATGTCCATAAACACCACGCGATCCTTCATTGCAAAACACTCTTCCAATTTTTGTTTCAGCTCTTCGCGTTTGGTGACACGCATACCTACATGGCCGTAAGCTTCTGCAAGCTTGATGAAATCCGGCAAGGAATCTTCATACAGGCTTTCTGCGTAGCGACTGGAGTACTGCATGTCTTGCCATTGGCGAACCATGCCGAGGGCCTGGTTGTTCAAGCAAATAATTTTTACCGGCAAATGATATTGCGTGCAGCAGGATAATTCCTGGATGCACATTTGAATGGAGCCTTCGCCGGTAACACACACCACGGTTGCATCGCGATACGCAACTTGCACGCCCATTGCTGCGGGCAAACCAAAGCCCATAGTGCCCAGGCCGCCGGAGTTGATCCAACGACGCGGCTTGTCAAAGCGATAGTATTGCGCCGCGAACATTTGGTGCTGACCTACGTCAGACGTCACGTAGGCATCGCCTTTAGTCACTTCCCAAATTGCCTGGATAACTTCTTGCGGTTTGATTTTATCGCTTGAGGTATCGAAACGGTTTTGGGTGTAGATGCCATGGCGCTCACGCCACTCATTGATTTGTTCCCACCAGGCCGCTATCGCTTGAGCGTCGGGTTTTTCGTGGCTCTCTTTAATGAGCGACAACATTTCGGTGAGCACACTATCCACAGCGCCAACAATGGGCACATCGGCGACTACGGTTTTTGAAATGGAAGCCGGGTCTATGTCAATGTGAATAATTTTTGCGTTCGGGCAAAACTTGCTCACTGCATTCGTCACACGGTCATCAAAGCGCGCACCTACCGCCAGGATCACATCGCTGTGATGCATCGCGGTGTTGGCTTCGTAGGTGCCGTGCATGCCCAACATGCCAAGGAAATTCTTGCCGGTACCCGGATAAGCGCCCAAGCCCATCAGGGTATTGGTAACCGGATAATTCAACAGGTCAACCAACTCTCTCAGCAGGTGCGAGGCATTACCTTGCACCACGCCTCCGCCCGAATAAATCATCGGGCG
>JAGKWO010000042.1 GCA_021151835.1 Gammaproteobacteria bacterium | reverse complement strand
TCTCACCTTCTCACGGTTGGATGAAGCGCTGCTAATCATGGGAACTTTGCCGTTTGCGCTCACGGGCGGTATCTGGTTGTTGTACCTGCTGGACTACCACCTGTCGGTGGCCTCGGCGGTCGGATTCATTGCACTTGCCGGGGTCTCTGCCGAGTTCGGGGTCATTATGTTGTTGTACCTGAAACAGGCCTGGCACCGGCGTACGCAGGACAGCGGCACACCGACAAGCTGGGATCTGGATGACGCTATCCAGGAAGGCGCGGTGTTACGAGTCCGGCCAAAGATGATGACCGTTGCTGTGATTGTGGCGGGCTTACTGCCCATCTTATTCGGCAGTGGTACTGGCTCGGAAATCATGAGCCGCATTGCTGCGCCGATGGTCGGCGGTATGCTCACAGCACCGGTGTTATCTCTGTTTGTGCTACCCGTTGCCTTTCGGTTGCTGCGCAGCAGAAACACGATTACCTGATCGACGGAAACAATACAGTTAACAACCCTGGGCATTAACGGTGTAAAAAAATAGCATTATCCAAGGGGGAAGGCTGCCATTTTCCGGCAGCTTTCTGCACAGACTTTGCAACAATGATGGCTAAGAGGGAATAAATTCTACCGGGTAATCAATGGTTACCGTGCCATCGGATGTCGGGGCAAAAATAAACAGTTTAATTCTGGCGATAATCCGGGCTTCCAGTTCCGGGTTGTTGAGTTCGCTGGACAAAATTTTAACGCTGCTCACTTTTCCGTTGGGTTCAATAGTTAATTGGAAAACGATTTTTCCTTTCAAGCTGCTATTTTTTCTACGTTCCCGTTCATAGATTGAATGCAAACCTGCTTTGTTTTTATTGAACACCAAACTAATATCGGATGATGCTCTGCCGCCACCTTTGCCTTGCCGCATATTGTTATCAGCCACTGCCGCTTTTTCAGTTGCTGTTGTTTGTGTCTTAACGTCCCTTGATTGTAATTCGGTGGACTGAAGTTGTCCTACAACATCATCTTGCTGAATCACTTTGGCTTGCTGACTTGTAACGGCTGTTACAGCGCTAGCCTGGTGTGTTGCTGCTTCATTTTGGGTTGTTGTAACAGTGGTTCTTATATTCTCGGTAATTGAATCGGTGTTTTGCAGCTCATTAAGTTCGTTGGCAATGGCTAATATACCGCTCTGTTTTGCTACGCTCCTGGCCCGTTCGGTCGCGTCATTGCTGGCGGTAACCGACGCATCAGTTTTTGCCTGTGGCTTTTCAACCGGAACAGGTTTTGAATCTTTTTCTTCAATGGTTTTTTCTGGCGGTTTTTCTACTATTTGTTTTTCTTCTATTTTGGGTGGGACTACCGGTTGTGGCGGTATCAACTTTTGTTCCAAAACAACGCGAGCCAGCTGCGGTGGTAACGCTTCCTTTTCTGCCCGGGTTAATTCTGGCAAAGTGACATATGACACAGGCAATGCGATGCAAAAAAATAAGAATAAAAAAGCCAGTAAAATCTTTTTAAATTGCTGATCGCTGTTGCTGGTTGCCCATGGCAATTGCATCACTGAAACATTAACGGCGGTCATCCTGGCCCCCTGTTACCGAATTACTGGCTTCTTTATGCATAACTGCCAGGGAAATGTTGCGGTAACCTGCAGCAACACAACTAGCCATGATTTTTTTCAGCTGTTCATAAGGGATCGCACGATCCCCGAGCACAGTAATCGCCCTGCCTTCCGCTTGCTCTTTTTCAGTTAACGCCGGTGCTTTGCTGGCAAGGTATTTTAGTTCTGTTATCAAGGGTTCAAACGTGTCGCTAGTTGCGGCCATCATATCGTTGATGTTACCCAGGCTGCGCCCCAATACCAGGATTTCACTTGCGTTTACCACAACCACGAGATTTTCTTTTGGCAAGGTTTCCGATATGGATGTTGGCAGCTTGACAGTTTTATCCGTCTGCAAAATTTCTACATCCGTTGAATAATTAATCAGTAGAAAAAATATCAACAATACAAAGCAATCGATCAGCGGAACCAAATTTAATTTGGGTACGAAGTTCAAACGACCATGGTGCCTGTTCATGCGTTTTGCGCGGTGGGATTTTTTCATCATTGCGCTCCCGTTGCTGGTGGCAGCGCCAGTGTTTGTTCGCCCTCTGGCGGAGCATCACCGAGCGAAACCTCGGGGAATAACTCAGCATTTACGACGGAAGTAGCCACTACGGTCCGATAGGAGCGGACAGTATCCATAACCCGGACCAGGGTTTGATAATCGACATTTTTTTCGGATAACAAATAAATATCGCGCTTCTCTATCCCTTTTTCACCCAACTGGCGTTTTATTTCCTGAAGATGCAATGTGAGGTTTACGTAATCGTAATTTCCAGCTGCGGTTTTATCGAGCCGTTTTAAACGAATACCCGCCGGATAATTAATATCAAAGTAATTCGCACGCACAATTAACTCCAATTGCGCAGGAGGTTCAGTTTGCGGTGCGGCTGAATTGACGGCGATATCGGGCAGTTTTAAATCCAATACGGTAATTCGCGATAGAACCATGCCCATCAATAAAACAGGCACCAGCACAATGACGAGATTGATGAATGACGTAACATCAACATCGGCTTCTTCACTGTTGCGTTTGGATAATCGGCGCATGTGTGGCGTTCCTTCAATTCCGATTATTGTTTGTTGGAGTTATTTACGTCAGCCACACGTTGCCGTGCAATAGAATCCTGCGCATTGGTAATAATGTTCAAACATTTTACGCCCGCCATTTCAAGGCTATCAATAATTTCCAGCGTGCGGCTCTGGATCATAGAATGCGCTAATAACAGGGGAATGGCGGTGAACAAACCAAATGCAGTGGCGTTCATCGCGACTGCAATACTGGCGGAAAGTAAGGCTGCTTTTTCCGATGGATCGGCATTTGCCACTGCGGAAAATGCAGAACTTAAACCGTGAATGGTACCCAGTAAGCCCAGCAAGGTGGCGATGTTGGCAAGCGTTGCCAAATAACCCGTGCGGCGCTCCAGGCGTGGTATCGCTTCCATGACACCTTCTTCCATCGCGGACTCAATATCTTCCCTGCGATTTGAATGGGCCATCCGCGCCAAACCGGCATTAATAATACGTGCAACGGCTGCCTCTGACGATTTACTGATATTAACCGCCCCCTGGTAATCGCGTTTTTGCAGTGCATTAATGATTGGATCAAAAGCGCTGGCATTTAATTTTTTGGCCTTGCCTAAAAAAACAAACCGCTCAACAACAATCGCCAGACCTACTACCAGGATAATGCCGATAGGAAACATAAAAACGCCCCCATCCTGCATAAAGCGAATAATTTCTGTCATGTTCATAGTAAATTTTCCATCCCTTTCTTTATAAATTAATACTCATATTAAGAGCCCATTTTAAATGGGCTCTTAATGGTTTTGATTGTTAACTATATTGTTTACGAATGTATATCAGTGTTAGTGCAGATAGCAGATAAACCATCAGTGACAGGAAAACACGTCACTAACGTTTCATGCAATTGTTTAGTTTTGCGGTACCTGGGTGATTACACTTCTATCAATAAATTCGTTGCCATTAAATTCCAGATCCATTTTGTCAATCAAGCGTTTGCGTTCGCGGCGATACGCATCCAGGGTGATTTCGTGTTCATAGTACTGCCGAACCAGTTTTTTTATGGCCTCTGCGTAATCTTGTTCCACTTACCTTTCCTCGCTATTGCAGAGTTCGAACAACTCTTATGCCGGTGAATTGGTCAGCACTGCCATTGTGCGCAGTTTGATTGTTGAAACTGCACTCGGCCATTTCAGTATCGTAAGAACCACCTACGGCCAGGTAACGGCCGCCAGGGTCCATAACCAACTCACGCGCATTACCTAAATAGTTAACAAGACCCCAGGGGTTTTGTTGACCCAACGTGATTTTATTGAGCGTGTTACCTTTTTGTATTCCACGGGAATTCAGCTTGCAATTGCGATTCGGATCAGGTGCTGCATTGGTCGCTTTTGCTGCATACTGCCATTCCGCCAGTGTGGGCAGCCGGTATTGATGGCCAGATTTATCCGTTAACCATTTCAGGTATGCAGTAACATTCGCAGACGAAATATTGGTAGCGGGTGCGCTAGCGTCACCACTTAAAGAGCATTGGCTGGTTTGGCGGCAAAACTCATTCATTTCATCAACAGAAATTTCAAATTTACCAATCGCAAAAGATTTGATGCTTCCTTTCGCCGGTATAACAACGAGTACCGGGGCTTTTGTTGCTCCAGTTAATTTATCCCGACAAGTGCTGCCCATTCCCCGTGAGCCAAGGCCAGCCAAGGTAGAGCTGCAAGGGTCCCGCGCCGCGATAACAATTTTTTCCAGCAAGCCGTTAGCAGGAAACAAACGTAATGCCTGACGCTTTATTACTTCGGCCCGGTCAGGAAATGTTGCCCCCAGTTTTTGAATACACCCTGCGAGGGAAACAACAATATTGCCCTCCTCTTTTTGATAACGTGTCATGTTAAGCGAGCGCAATTTAGTAATAGCGATTTCAAGGTCGCGCATATCGATTGTACTTTTGCACGCAAGCTGTCGATTTACATTTTCCAACGCGGTATCAAAATCCGCATTTTGGCGAACCACTACAGCTTCTTTTTGTTGTTGCTCCTGGCGCGCTTGCTGGATTCGCTCCTGATCAGCTGCTTGCGCTGCTTTTTGTTGTGCAAGTTCCAATTCCCGCTTGCGTTGGTTTTCTTTTGCAAGCGCCAGACTGCCAGCGAGCTCATCCAGTTGTTGATTGTCTTGTGTGTAGCGTTTGGCGTTGGTGATCCAGAGTTCAGCATTGGCCAGATCGTCGGTTTCAATCGCTGTTTTTATTTTCTGCAAATAGAGCCCGAAAAAAACGACTTCCTGCGAATTGAGCCAGGTATCGGTAGTGCCAAGAAGTTGCCGTGATTCCTGGATGGTTTGCCACAGCAGGGCTTCCCATTCAGGCGAGAAATTGGGTTGTTGGTGCAGTTCAGCGAGCGTTTTCTGGATCATTTCCACACGCAGTTTCTTTTCGATTTCACTGCGAACCTGATCTTCAGACACCGTTTTTACCGGCTCGGGTTTATATTTATAGTAAGCGCCCGCAGCACCGCCCACTACCAACAGGCTTACCAGGACGCTGGTCCAGTAATTCTTTGGTTTGCGTGAAAACTCTTCCCAAAATAACTCTACGGATTGGATACGGTCTTCGCGCTCGAATGCCAGTGCTTTTTCTATCGCACGCCATTGATTCTTTTTTAATTCCGGGATGCGTTTGGGTTTAAGTTTTTGCCGTTTTGCTTCATCCGCATGAATGCGGTTGAATGGATGTGTACCGGTATAAAGTTCGTAAGCAATACATCCCAGTGCATAGATATCATCGCGCACATCCGGGGATTTGCCCTCGAGCATCTCCAGACTCGCATAGGCGGGAGTCAATGCGCCCAGGTTGCCCGCATCAAATACTGTTTTATCATCGAGGCTTTCTTCGCGGTGTTCAACTTTGGCAACTGCACGTGCGATACCAAAGTCAATTACCTTGGCGATGCCTTTATTGCTTACAAAAATGTTTCCCGGTTTGAAATCCGAGTGAATAATATTTTGCCCATGGGCATAGATCAGTGCCGCACTGATTCCTTCCAATATTTTGAATACTTCATCCGCTGGCAAGCCCATTGAGCGGTATTGATTGATCAATTTGTCCAATGGTTTACCGTCGAGGTATTCCATGGTCATAAAAACGGTATCGCCGTCCCGATCAAAGTCGAAAACGGTCACGATATTCGGGTGGGCAATGCGCTGGGTTTTGCGCGATTCACGTTGCAATGCAATAAAGGCTTCCGGATGCGCTTTGAATTCATCCGTTAATACTTTGATCGCAACATAGGGATCGCGATCCTGTGCTTCAATCTTGAGCAAATCTTTTGCTTTGTAAACAACTCCCATGCCCCCTGCGCCCAGGAGATCCTCCAGGATAAAACGGCCTTTCAGGAGTGCGGGATCTTTTGCGGGTGCGCCGGGTTTGGTGGGCGTGCGCGAATTTACCCGGGTAACGTCGGATTTGATTTCCGTTTTGGCGGTTGCCGGGTTTTGCTTGGGAATAAAGCGGGTTTTATCCGGAAATTCGCTATTCAATGCATCGCCGGGATTTTTTGCAGGTGCAGGTTGCTGGGCTTTGGCCAATGCTCCCTGGGGCGCAACCCGAGTGGCGTCGCTATTATTTTCCGGCACAGGGTTGGATTCACGCGGCTTGAAATGCGTTTTGTCGTTATCACCAGTGTCTGTCATTACTTATCCTCGAAAAATGTTGTCTATCCCTGAGCGTTTTCACTGGTTGGGACTTTGCCAGGATTCCCTTTCACCACAACGACTGAAACATTATCGCGTGCACCATTTTCCAATGCCTGCTTCATCAATTGCTGGGCACATTGTTGTACATCGCGCAGATTCAGGTTTTGGATCAATTGTTCTTCCGTGACGGCATTGTAAAGCCCATCGCTGCATAATAAAAATGTATCGCCGACCTGGGTAGTAAAAAGGGTCATATCGACATAGAGTTGGGGTTCTACGCCCACGGCCCGGGTAATTACGTTACGGTTTGGATGGTTTTCGCTACCGGCGCGGGTAATGAGACCCATGGCGATCATCTCTTCCAATTGACTGTGGTCGCGTGTTATCTGCACCAGCTTCTGGTTGCGGAAACGATATAAACGCGAATCCCCAACCCACAAGCAAGCGCCTATCCGCCCCTTGATAACAGCAGCCACTACGGTGCTTCCCATTGTGCCGCCATCGAACATGATCTGGGCGTATTCGAGCATGAGCTGGTTTACATCAAGCAGGCAATCTTCAATTACCTGCACGCATTCACTGAGATGCTGGCAGTCTTTAATGACATCCAATGCGGCCACGATTTTGCTGCTGGCTATATCGCCTACTTTATGGCCGCCCATACCATCTGCTACGGCCCATAAACCAATATCCGGCCGTGCGAGCACAGCGTCTTCATTAACGGTACGCACACAGCCGACATCAGTGAGCAGGCTGCTGTCCCAGGAAATAGGACGTCGAAAAGTTATATCTGTCATCCGTAGACCACTTAGTAAAAATTACGGCAAAGCCTGGACGGGTTGGTGCCAGCCCCATTGGGCCCATTGCCCGTCCAGCATGGCGGCTGCGCTGCGAAAGTTCGGTAGCCCGCGGGTATAGGATACGCAGGGATTAATCCGTTCTGATCCCATTGCGGTGGACCAGATTGAATAGTTTGAATAGGTTTGGCGGCATTGGCTATCCAGCAAATGGGCGTAGGCGAGTCCAGGGTTGGGCGTTTCATTGGCAAACTCCGCGACAACGCCTGCATTGTCCAGTGATGGAGCGTAACGTTGGACTGCCGGGGGTAGGGCCACATTATGCTTATTGATTTCCTGGACCAGTTCTTCCAACTGCATATGCCCTGATAACGCAGATAAGGCCAATTGTTCGATCGCATCAAACCAGCTTTGCTGTTGGATAATTAAAAATGGATTGGCCGTTGCCGGTAGTTTGGTCGCTATCGAAAATGGAAAATATCGCCCAACACGATCCACACTGGGCAGCAATATCCCTGTCCAGGACAGGCCATCAATAACGCCGTCCGATATCGCAAACCGCCATATCGGGCTGGTTAAATAAATATCCAGCCAGGCTTCACCCAATTGCTGCTGGGAACTGGCAACAAACCCCTGCAGCCAGGTATCCCAGGCATTGATGAAATGGCTGGGGAGATCCCGGTAAATAAAGTCGCCATGGGCAGGTAGTTTGCCGAATAACCCCACATCATTGGCTTTGATCATTTCAAATGGACTCCGGACAGCGGAAGGAATTTAACAATTCATTCTTAAACGGATTGTTGATGCTGTTTGCCCTGCCTTCGAACACAATTTTACGTGCGCTGTTGTCATCTGTAGCGCGCGCGGAATCGTGCGAAAAGGTAATCAAATACACATTGGATTGTGGCGTAGATTGAATTTGCGCGGCATCCATTAAGCGAAACCAGGCCCATGGACCAGTGAACGCCCGATCAAACTGGCCGCCTTTCAAATCCTCAAAAATCAACCGCAACCGACGTGCCTCGTTGTCCCCTGACCAGGTAACCGCCTTCCAGAATTTGGGACCGTGGTTATAGGTGAGCCGTTGATCGCCCATATCGAGGGTAAACAACGCATCTTCCTTATTCATGTAATAAGGCCTGAGCTCCAGGCTGATGCTGGGGGTTTCGGGATTCTGGCGGAAGAATACATCGCGAATACTGGCAGCGCGTTGTAGCTGAACTAATGCCGATGATGGAAAGCCCAGGCTAAACCCGTCCACACTGCGGCTCGTCCAATTGCCACGTTTTTCCACAAAGGGATCGATGAATTCCTTAGAGAATTGATCCAGTGTTCCTTGCGGTTTAAAGAAACTGCTGAAATCCAATAACGCTAATTCATCGGACGCATTGGGATTGAGCGGATAGCGGCCCGCCAGCGCCTGCGAATAGGGTTGGTAAACGCGCGCGCGCCACTCTTTGCTGACATACCCGCGCGCCGATTGCGAAATTATTTTCCAGGTTTCATCGGCAAGGCTGGTTAACCAGCGCTGCACCGGCTCCGGTGTGGTTTTGGCGTAAGCACGCAACGCGGAAACGGGATTACCGGCATTGGATTGATACCGTGCTTTTGCAATTTCAAAGGCACTTTGTTCCGTGTCCGGTGCCAGCGCAACTTCCTGCACAAATGCGCGCAAGGTTTCCACTTGTTGCAAAATACTATTCACCGGCGCCGGGCCGCGCGATGACTGGTTCATCAATGCATGCAGATCGCTAAAACGTTTATCAACCTGGTTGCCCTCTACTCTGGCGGCGGCATAATCCAATGCTTTATCCAGTTTGCCGCCACCTTGCACTTTATCAGCAGCTTTATCCAAAATCGGAGGCGTGAGCTGGGTATTGGTTTTGGCCGTTTCCAATATTGAAATGATCGGGGAATAAACCGGATCTACAAACGCACTCAACGCGCGATTCAATTCCTGGATATTGGAAAAATTATTCACGGCCAATGCATTGTGGATACTTGCCCAGGTATTGCTGTAATCCGCCAGATAAAACTCGCGCACTTGCGCACTGATGCTGTCCACATCGCGGTTTAGTAATAACTGGCTATCGGAATTCGCATCCGCCAATACCCATTGCTCATCGGCCACATCGGAAAATAACGGCGAGCTGGCGGAGAGATCGAGATTTTTGTAGCCCTGTAACGTGAACAACACGGGAATCGTAAATACACTGGTACCAGCTGCATTCAAATTGAAATTGTTACGCACGGATTCGCCATACCAATTCAACACATCGACTTTCTGGCTGTATTGGGGATCAGCTTTGATACGGCTGTAAATCCGCTGTGCAATAGGCACGCGCAATAATTGCAGGCGCGTTTGTTCTACCAGCGAAGCATTTAATTCAGATGCGGGAAAATCCAGCGCAAATAACGCCGTCAGATGCTGTTTAAGCTCGGTGGCCGTTTGCTTGTTTTGTGCAAATTGTTTATCCCAATGATGTTCAAACCATTCTTGCACCAGGGGTTTGTTCATCTTGTCCATAACATGGAACATCATGTACAAACGGAAGCTGGAATAAAGATCGCCATCCGGATCGCCCTGTTGGATAACCCGTTCCATGGTGCGCAACAAATGCGGCAGGAACAGGGTTTGTAATTTTTGCTGGTAGAGCTGGTCAGCTTTTTGGTCAACGCTATCGTCATACAACCCCATGCTGTTTAGCCATGGATGCGCTTCCTTATCGTAAACACTGCTGGCGGAATAAAGTGAATTCAGCGCAGGCAGGATAGTGTTGGCATCAGCCGGGTTTCCTGTTTGTTTACTGGTAAGTTCCTTGAAGGTTTTGATATCGTCTTTAACATCAACCATGTAAAGATTGTTGCGGGTAACGCTGCCGCTCCATAACAAAACCACCGCAAGCGTAATCGCTGCCGCCGCAACATACGCCGCCGTTTGGGTGATACGGATAATGCGTTCATAGCGACGGTTGGTGCCTACCAGCTCTGACTCGGGGAAAATAACTTCGCGGAACAAGCGCGAAATAAAATAACTTTTGCCGCGTCCGGAATTGGGTGCTGCCAACTCCCGCGCGAAACCAAAGTTGGCCGATACCGATGTCATCAGGCGATCAATCGGCGTGCCGTCCTGGGTACCACTGGAAAAATAAACGCCGCGCAAATAGGGTTGGAATTGGAAACGGTTTTGCGCAAAGGTGCGGCTGATAAATGATTCGGCAATCTGGAATACATTTTCCATTTGCAATGGAAAACCTTCGATCGCGGCGCAACGTTGCGGGTCCCGTTCCTGGTGCATGCGCCAGATAACGCGATCATTTAAGCGTTGCGACAATTTTTTCAGTTCTTGCCCGATATAGGAAAAATCCGGGCTTTGGCTTGGCTTGGGCGCATTGGGCAGGGAAACGCCCCACACTTGTTCGCGATCTTCCTTGCCCAGATCTTCAAAAAATTCACTGAATCCATGCACCAGGTCCGATTTGGTAAACAGCAAATAAACCGGAAAACGGATTTCCAGTTTATCCATCAGTTCATCCAGGCGCGAACGAATTGTTTTGGCATGCAGGGTGCGTTCTTCATCGGATTGCATTAATAAATCCTGCAAACTGATCGCCACTATCGCACCGTTAATAGGGCGGCGCCGGCGATTGCGTTTTAACAGGTTGAGAAATCCTTCCCATGCAGAACTGTCTACCGCTTTGTGGCTGTCCTGGGTGGTATAACGGCCGGCGGTATCAATCAACACCGCTTCATTGGTAAACCACCAATCGCAATTACGTGTTCCACCGACGCCCTGCACCGCGCCTTTGCCGAATTGGTCGGCGAGTGGAAATTCGAGCCCCGAATTAACCAGCGCCGTTGTTTTACCCGAACCCGGAGGGCCGACAATAATGTACCAGGGCAATTGGTACAGCGCTTTCTTGCGGCCACGGCCATGGAATTTAAGTTTGTTTAAGGTTGCCAATGCGGATTGGAAGCGTTCATCCAGTTGCGCAATTTCATCAGCCGCTTGCTCCGAGGCCATCCCTTGTTGCGCGTATTGATTACTCTCCTGCAAATCACTAACAAGGCTTTTATTATTTTTGCTCACCATAAATTGGCGGCGCCAGGCATTCAATACCCACAGCAGCACAACCGCCATAATAATCAGCAACCGGACAGTGACATCGGCAAGCGGCGCTTTATTGTCCGCGCCAAATTTAATTTGCGGGCCGGCAAACCACACCAGCAAGGCGATTAACAGCAAGCCGATGATTGATATCACCAAAGAGTTTGTAAAAAAGCGACCAATCTTGTTCATATATCCTGATTACCAATTGAGTCTAACGCTCTGTCTGTTACGAAGAGCTGATCCATCTTTTTATGAGCGAATAAACACTCAGTGGGGTTTGTCTTTGTCCAGCAACTCGGAGATTTCCTGCGTTACCGGTGTGGACGATGAATAGAGCCAATACCGGAGGCCTGAATAGCTGAAAAATAAAATCGCCAGCATCAACGCCACCACAAACCACAGCGGGATATATTCCGTGAGCGGATTGCGCATATTTCCCAACCCGGTCCACGACGGCGATAGGGACCGTTCGTAATCGCCATGGTGTCGGCGAATAATGGCAAATAATTCCTCGCGAATTTGATCAAGGCCCTCACGGCCGCGATTTATCAAACGATAGCGCCCTTCGAAACCCAGGCTGATGCAGATATAAAATAACTCGATCAGGTCAAGGTTTTCTGCCGGGGTTTGTTTCAATCGGTCGAGGATAAGGAACGATTTTTCACCGCCCGATGTTTCACCGTGGAATACGCTTAGTAAGGTGCGCTGGGCCCAGGCACTTTCCGAACCCCAGGGCGTGTTGAGCACCGCTTCATCGAGCACCGAACACATTAAATAACGGGCGGACAACAATTGTTCCTGCTTCAAATTCAGATCGCGCAAACGTGATTCAAACGCTTTGATTTCATTTACCAAACGCTGGTAAAGCCCGCCTACATCGTTATGGCGCGCAGTGCTCCGGGTTTTGGCAAACACGGCTATCAACGTTGCCGCCGCATTAACCACCGGATTTACCGAATGCTCGGCTTTAAATTGCGCCGCATTGATATCCGGCATGGCCGGGCGATGAACCGGTTGGGCCGATTGGCGATAATCCATTGCCGGCTGGTCGCGCTCCGGTGCCGCCGGACCACGGGCACCCGGAGCCGGGCGCATACTGGTGCGGTCACCACCAGGCATAGGTTGTTTAAAGACCGTTTTATCAGAATCATTACCAGACATAATTGTTCACATGTACCCGGAGGGATCTGCTGTAAGTTAAAAAACCAAGGGTTAGTGTCGGGGATTACTGTCTTACTGCCCAGAATTCCATTTCAATTCCCGGGAAGTCGCCGCCCAGATGCAACGCGAAACCACCGGATTGATTCAACTCTTTCCAAAACTCGCTGTGTTTATCCAGTTCAAAATAGGTGTAGCCGGAACGGAACGGAATCTGGCGCGGTGCTACCGGCAGCGGGCGAATCAAAATACCGGGCATAGCGGCATTGACCAATTCGCGAATTCGTTCGACCGGGCCAATTTTCATTTGCGCCGGCAAGCGGGTTCTGATCACGTCATCTTTCACATCGGCACGTACGGCCAAAATAAATACGGCGGTACTAATCAGGCTGCGATCCGAAATTTCCGAAACACGGATGCCATATTTTTTCTCCACCAACTGCAGGGAAATCGCTGTTTGCTCATATACCATCGACAAATATTCACGCAGGGTGCTAATTGCCAGCGCAAAAGTTTGTTGCAAATTATCGTGCAAATATTGGGGGAATTGCGGCGGCCGTTTGGTTTTGGCAACGAAGGTCGATAACTCACCGGCCAGCTGCAATAATTCCCCGTAGAGTTTTGCCGGGTGCAATCCGGCAATGGTCGTTAAATGGGATACATACGGCTCTGCCCGGTTGACCAATTGCAACAACATGTAATCAGCAATTTCCGCAGTGCCGCCACGCCGGCCATCAGCAAGCCGGCCGGCAATAGATTCACCGCGGTGGTGTAACAAACCGACCAGTTCATGCAGGAAACCGGACAAGCGCGGCACCGCCTGCACATCAAGGCAACTGGGCAGGTAATGTTCGTCGAGAATAATATTCCGGTCCTCGCGCGCCTCGGCAATTCGCGCCACCCCGATACAGGCATAACCGCTGAGATCATCGGTATCCAGCAACAAGCGCAACCGCAATTTGGCGACGCCGAGTTGATGGTCCTCACCCGCTTCCTGGGTGACATCCCGCACCGGCATTTCCAATGGATAATAACGGGCTAAACCCTGCACGTTGTCCTTGGCCAGAACATCGACCGCGCCCGGACGATGGACCGGAACCCCAAGGTATACCACTACGTTGTGCGACCCGACGGGCACATCGACCACGGCCGGCGCATCATCAATATCGGGAAAGCTGAACGGAGTACCATCCGGAAAAATACCGCGCCCGTTATGCACAGAAATCTTGCCCAACTTTAATAATTGCTGGTCAATTTCCAGGTGTTGCAAACCCCAGGTATTGCTACCCAGGGCGCTGCATTTGCGATTTACATAGCTTTCAAAATAACGATCTTGTTGCTGGAAATGCTGGGGATTAAGAAACATCCCCTCCGACCAAACGACTTTGCTATCAAGAGACATAGGCTTCTCGTAAATTCCTTGGGTAGCAACCCAAATTTATTTTTTCACCAGGGATAAGGTTCTTCCTGAAATACGCACAGTTTCTGCGTTGCGGATCACGTTATTTTCGGTAATGGGAAAAACAACCTTATACGTTGAACCTGCATATTGGGAAAATTCGGCATAAATAGCGATGGCACGGGTTCCCGGCTCCAGCACCAGGCGCTCGGTGCGGGTTTCCCCCGGGACCAGCGGCTTCAAAGTTTGTTTATTAACGATATCGCCACCAAAAATTTCTTTATCGCGCTCATAAATATCGATGAAATCGGCCTTATCAAAGGCCGTCGTGGATTTCAATTGATAGAAACGCACAAAGACCGGTGAAGGCCTGTTGTTATCGTCGGGGTTGATATCAGAACTGACTTGCAAGGTCAGTTTTAAATCGGTATCCAAGTTAAATACTCCCCCTACCCGGCTTTTGGATGACGAGCAACCTGCCACCGCAATAAGTAAAAACGCGAGCAACATGGCTCGCTTGGCTACTGAATAGATTGGCGTGAATCTGTTATTCATTTTTACTGGACTCCCCTCGTTTCCGCGCCGCTGTCAAACGGCGTAATTGATCTTCATAGGCAGACACAAAATCGCTACCAAACAAATGCTGGAATGAGCTTTCCATATTGTCGGTAAACCCCTGGTAATACTCGCTATAGCTGGTCCAGAATTTCGCTTTCTGCATGCCGGGTATGACGCTGCCTTTCACTTGCTTGCTAAAACTTTTTTCCAAATGCTCGGGGTTAAATCGCTCCATCATCGCCTCAAAACCCTGGCGAATCCCGGCGATCATTGCCAGTTGATGTTCAGCAATTTCCTGGAAGCCTTCGCGAAACGCTTCTACCGGTTTTTTGTAGGCATTCGATTTTTTAATAAATAAATTTTCCAGTGCATCATCCACACACACTGAAAATTTCAATGGATTATTTTCCACTGGCTGGATGGTCGTGACATTCATGCGGAATTCATTCTTGATACTCGCCCGCGAACGCAACACGCCCAGCATGCCATCGACAATTTCGCGCATAAGCAAACCGGCCACACGATTAATCTCAAGCATGTCAGCGTCTGACAAACGCGCTACATCCAGCCCCAGGGCTTCAATTAATACACGATTTGCTGATTGATCCGCCGGTTGCGCAACTGGTGGCGGAGGAGTGGGCACTTGCGGTTGTGGTTTTATTTCCGTAACAACAGGAGCAACCACTGGCGGTATCGTTTTTTCCGGAAGCGGCGTTGGGGCCTGAACAGCGTGCGGCTTTTCCGGGAACGGTTGCTCCATGGCAACAATACGTTCTGCCAGAGGCACACGCGCCGCCGGCTTGGGAATATCAAACGGAGTATCGGTTACCGGCGGGGTATGTGGTGCGAATGGCGATAGCAAATCATCATCGGGTATCACCTCATTCCTGGTAACACGCGGGCTTGCATTCACTGGAGGGGGAACAGGCGAATGCCCCAGTAAATCATCAGCCCAGTCTTCCGGAATCAGGCTTTCTGTTGTGGCCGTCGGCCAGGATATCGCCTGATCCATGGAAGACGCCATGTCCATCGCCTGAAAACCGGTAGCAGGGCCAGGTTTACCAAGGCCGACAAAATCATCAAGTAAGGTATTGGTTCCTTTATCCGCAGAATATTCCGGGAGTGCGTCAAAGGGAGTGTGGCGGGGCTGTTGTACTGGAGGGCGTTTATCCCACAGCGCCAACGGATCCTGCTGTTGATCGAACAAGGATGTATCGCCCGGCACATCACCAAAAAAATCATTTTTGGGCGCATCGTCAAAGAGCGAGGAATTGCCAGGAAAAGACGGAGCAACATCAAACGGTGATGCAAATGCGCCCTGGGGCTGCTGCGCTAACTGGATGGAAAAACGGTAATCCCCGATTTCAAAGAAATCGCCATCACGCAACAAATAACGGATACCGCGGCCAAGGGGTTCAAAGCTGCCATTTACAAAAGTGCCATTCGTGCTTTTATCTTCAAGATAAAACTGGTTGTCGGCATAAACCACTTCGCAATGACAAGAAGAAAGAAATTTATCAGGGTCCGGAAGTACCCATGTATTACTGTCAGCGCGACCGAAGGTGCCACCACGCTGATCAAAAATATGATTATTCCGCGGTAGCGAAATGCTGCCGGGAGTTTTAATTAACGTTACTTGAAGCGCCATCTGCAATAAACCCTAACCGATCCATCTAGCGAGTATGTCATTGATTATAAAAAATTTATTCATTCAGCATTCTGTGCAATATGACTCGACAGTTTGCATTAATTCTGAAATCCTATCATGTCATTAAAACCACATACCACCTCAGGTTTTGTGACGCACTTCACTTTAGCTACATGGCTTTTTCTGAAACAGTTATTAATTTATGATACTGACTGTGCTAGGTTGTATCCTTTGTGGTTCGTCAGTGCAACTTGGAAGCCTTTATCCTCACAAGTTTGGGGGCCACTAGCTTAGGTTGTTAATACTATTCAGTACAACCTTTTATTTAAATAAGATCAGACCAATAGGGATACGGCTTTAATGGCATCAGCAGCAATTCTCGATTTAACAGAACTTCTTCAGCCAATTTCAGATGATCAACCAACCGGGGAAGATCTGCGCCTTGACGCATCTCCGTTATCCAGTTACCAAACGATTAAAACCGCCCGTTACGCCGCACGCGATGCGGAAAAGAACAATTTATACAACGAAAGTGGCGGCGGTGAAGCTGACGAATATTGGCGGAAAATTTTAACGCTTGCGCCAAAAATACTCCGTGAAGAAAGTAAAGATCTGGAAGTTGCTACATGGTTAACAGAAGCCATGGTCAGGCGCTACGGCTTTCAGGGGTTGCGCGATGCGCTGCAGCTGATTGAAGGTTTACTGAGCCAATTCTGGGAGCACCTTTATCCTATGCCCGACGAAGACGGCATAGAAACAAGAGTGGCACCCTTGGCTGGATTGAATGGTACTTCCAATGAAGGTGTATTAATCGCCCCGATTCGCCGGGTTCCTTTAACAGAAGGCTATACACCGGGACCATTTGCCTACTACCAATACCAACAGGCAGTGGATATCGAGCGCACCACGAACGACGATGCGCGTGAAGCCAAAGCAGAGAAACTCGGCTTTACGCTAGCCAATATTGAACAGGCTGTAGCAGAAAGTAACGAAAGTTTTTTTGTTGATCTGCTAGAGGATGTGAGTATTGCGATAGATACCTGTCGCGCGATTGAAACACTGCTGGATAACTTTTGTGGCTCGGACGATGCACCATCTACCAGAGCGATTGTTGTCACACTGGAAGAATGCCGTTCTGCAGTTAACCATATCGCCAAACATAAACTACCGATCATCGTGGATACCGCACCACAGGAAGAGGCGGCGGCAACCGACCCGGCGGGAGCAACAGCCAAAGCCGGCGCGAACAATACTGCCAGTGTAGTAGCCAACGCCCTGGTATCCCGCGATGCAGCGTTCAAACAATTATTGGAAATCGCGCAATTTTTTCGCAAGACTGAACCACATTCGCCCGTTTCTTACGCACTCGAAAAAGCCGTGAAATGGGGCAATATGTCGCTCGAAGATTTAATCGTCGAGCTAATACCAGACTCTTCGTCACGCAAACACTTCAGTGAACTCACTGGTGTGAAGAGCAATGAAGATTAATTTAACCACCTAGCCAGAGAGGATTAGGGATTATGTCCGATAGTATCCATGACAAATTGAAACGCGTAAGAAAACCTCGTGTTCATATCACCTACGATTTGGAAACCAACGGCACTGTTGTCGAAAAAGAAATTCCTTTCGTGATGGGTGTGATGGGCGATTATTCGGGTGATAACGTCGACAGTAAAAAGCCGCTTAAAGAGCGCAAGTTCTCCCAAATTGATCGCGATAATTTCAATGAAATTATGTCGAAAGTTAATCCCCAACTGCGCATGAAAGTTGAGAACCTGCTCGAAGGTGATGGCAGCGAAATGTCCTTGAACCTGGACTTCAAAAATATGGAAGATTTTGAGCCGCACCGTATTGTCGAACAACTTGAACCGTTGAAAAAATTAATGGATACCCGCAATAAACTGCGCGATTTGCTCACCAAGGCTGATCGTTCGGAAGAACTGGAATCCATTCTGGAAGATGTATTAAGCAACACCAATGCACTCTCTTCATTATCAAATGAATTGGGCATTAAGAAGGGCGAGGAATAATCATTATGTCTACCCCGGAACAATTAGCCAGCCAACAAGCGGAAGCACAAACCAGCGAAGTCAGTTTCCTTGAACAAGCCATTGGTGCGACCAAACAAACCGCGCGCAATGAAACTGAAGAACTCTTGCGCACGCTGACCCAGGAAGCGATGAAAGGCACGGTAAAGTGGGACAAAAACTTGTCTGTCACTATCAATGCTGCCATCAAAGCAATCGACGAAGCCATGTCCAAGCAATTGGCTGCGGTTATGCACCACGAAAAATTCCAGAAACTGGAAGGTTCCTGGCGTGGTTTAAGTTACCTGGTTAACAACACCGAAACCAGTGCGCAATTAAAAATTCGCATGATGAACATCAGCAAAAAAGAGCTGGGTAAAGATCTGGAAAAAGCAGTTGAATTCGATCAAAGCCAAATCTTCAAGAAAATTTATGAAAGCGAATTTGGTATTGCCGGCGGTCAGCCTTATGCAGCCCTGATTGGCGATTATGAATTTTCTACGCACCCGGATGACATCTCCCTGCTATCAAAAATGTCTAACGTTGCCGCTGCCGGTTTCTGCCCCTTCCTCTCGGCTGCCGCACCGGAAATGTTTGGGTTTGACAGCTTCACCGAATTGTCCAAGCCGCGCGACCTGGAAAAGATTTTCGACAGCGCTGAATACATTCAATGGCGCAGCTTCCGCGATACCGAAGATTCGCGCTTTGTAACCCTGGCAATGCCGCGCGTTCTGGCTCGCCTGCCGTACGGCCAGGCGACCAAACCCGTAGAAGCGTTCAACTACGAAGAAGTTGCGCGCACCCACGATGGCCGTCACACCGAAACCGATCACGATGATTATTGCTGGATGAATGCTGCCTATGCACTGGGCACGACACTGAC
The DNA here is from genome assembly GCA_021151835.1 of Gammaproteobacteria bacterium. Lineage (GTDB taxonomy): Bacteria > Pseudomonadota > Gammaproteobacteria > Pseudomonadales > Cellvibrionaceae > Cellvibrio. Next base: position 15,256 of record JAGKWO010000042.1, on the reverse strand, counting down.
CAATGCCTTCGCTGAAAACGGCTGGTGTACTGCGATTCGCGGTGCGGAAGGTGGTGGCAAGGTGCAAGGTTTGCCAAGCCATGTCTTTGTAAGTGATGACGGTGACACCGATCAAAAATGCCCGACTGAAATTGGTATTACTGATCGCCGCGAAGCCGAGCTGAGCAAATTGGGCTTCCTGCCATTGTGCCATTACAAAAATACCGATTATGCGGTGTTCTTCGGGGCCCAAACGACCCAGCGTCCGAAGAAATTCGACAATCCCGATGCAACCGCCAACGCCGCCATTTCTGCACGCTTGCCTTACATCATGGCTACTTCCCGTATCGCCCATTTCCTGAAAGTGATGGCGCGCGACAAAATCGGCTCCTTTATGGAAGTCGGTGAAGCCGAGACCTGGTTGAATCGCTGGATCAGCAGTTATGTCAACGGCAGTGAAGGTGCAAGTGCGGAAGCCAAAGCACAATATCCATTGCGTGAAGCACGTGTTGAAGTAAAAGAAGTTCCAGGCCAGCCAGGTGTATATAACGCGGTTGTGATGATGCGCCCATGGTTGCAAATGGAAGAACTGACGGCATCATTGCGTCTGGTAGCGAATATTCCGAAAGCCGGTTAATCGCCGGGATCTATGCCGCAACATAACATGTGCCTGCAGCATAGATCCCACACGCAGCCCGATTGGATTTTGTAAATCGTTGATCAACTTAAGGAGGCGATATCACTATCGCCTCCTTTTCACTTGGTAATGGATTCTGTTGTGACAACATCCCATCAAGACGCCGCCGCACAGCAGAGCCCGGTTGTTCCCTCCCCTTCGCTATTAGATATTGCTTGCCAGCAAACGCCGTCGTTGGTTAGCCATAGTGATTTCCTGTTAGAAACCGATGAAGTCAGGGCGTTAACTTTTTGGTTAAAAAACTATGAGGATTGTGCGCGCCTGAAAACGGCTTCCGATATTGAAGCCGCGTTACTTAAAACCATCGCTTTGTTAGATCAGATGATCAACGAGCAAGTCAATGAAATCATCCATCATAAAAAATTCCAGCAATTGGAAGCCAGCTGGCGTGGCATTTGGTATCTGGTTACCCAGGCGGAGGCCAGTCGCACGATAAAAATCAGGATGCTGGATATTTCCTGGGCAGAAGTCAGCAAGGATATTGAGCGCGCACTCGATGTTGACCAAAGCCAACTATTCCAAAAAATATACAGTGAAGAATATGGCACACCCGGTGGAGAACCCTATGGTGTCATCATTGGCGATTACGAAATCAGCCATAAACGTTCCGCCCGCCACCCTTACGATGATATTTCTACCTTGGCGGGATTAAGCCAAATTGCAGCGGCATCATTTGCGCCTTTTATTTGTTCGATTTCCAGTGAATTTTTTGGCCTTGATGATTTTTCTACCTTGGGAATGCCCATTAATTTGCACAGCATCTTTGCGCAAAATGAATATATTCGCTGGCGCTCGCTACGCGAAAAACAGGACAGCCGCTTCCTTGGTTTGACGCTGCCTAAAATTTTAATGCGCCAACCTTACCGCACCGAAGCAGGTAGCCATAAAGGGGTTTATTTCCATGAAAAAGCCGGTAAAGAAGGCCACTCAACTTACTTATGGGGCAATGCCTGTTATGCATTTGGCGGTGTGTTAATTCGCGAATTTTCCAATGTCGGTTGGTTCGGGCATATTCGCGGTGTTCCGCGCGATCAAATCGGCGGCGGACTGATTACCAACCTACCCAATGTAAGTTTCAGCACCGATAAAGATGGGGTCGCCTTAAAGCCGAGCGTGGATGTCATTATCACTGACACCATGGAGCGCGAGTTAAGTGATTTGGGATTGATCCCGTTATGCCATTGTTACGATACGCCGTTCAGCGCGTTTTACAGTAACCAATCGGTACAATATCCCAAGCTACGCAACTCCAAAGCTGACGATGTCAACGCCAAACTGTCAGCAATGTTGCAACATGTGCTGTGTGCATCGCGTATTGCGCATTACCTGAAAGTAATGATCCGGGACAAAATTGGTTCTTTCATTACTGCCGAAGATTGCGAACGATTCCTGATGGAGTGGCTGTTTCGTTATACCACTGGCCGCGACGATCTCGATTGGGAAGAACAAGCGCGTTATCCCTTGCGGCAAGCCAATGTGAAAGTAACCGAACGCCCGGACAAACCCGGACAATATTTTTGCGTGATTCATTTGGTTCCCCACTATCAGCTCGATCAAATGGTGTCGGAATTGGAACTCGTCACTGAATTAATGCAAACCGCATAATGGATCGAACGGGTTTATGAAAATAGATAAAAAACTTGAAATTCGCCCATCGATTCTGGACCGATTAGTTGATGAGGACCCAACCAGTTCCCAGGATCAGGATAAAAGCCGGGTGCAGTATTTGCGCGATTTGCGCAACAGCGTAAAACGCGACCTGGAAAATTTAATGAACACCCGTTTCCGTATGCAAACACCGCCGGAACAGCTGATGCAATTGGAAAAATCGTTGCTGAATTACGGGCTCCCGGATCTGGCCACGGTTAACATCGCTGATATCGAAAAAAAACGCCAATTTATAAAAAGTCTGGAAGCGACCTTGATCACTTATGAACCGCGTTTTAAAACGGTCAAGGTAATTCATATTGATAACAAAGACATGGGTGACCGGACGCTGCGTTTTCGCATCGATGCCACACTCTATGCAGACCCGGCACCGGAGGTCATTATTTTTGACTCCATCCTCGATCCGGTTTTCCGCACTGTTAAAGTAGAAGAGTCACAACATGGCTGATGAGTTATTACCCTATTACGAAAAAGAGCTGGCGTATGTTCGCCAGCTCGGTGCGCGCTTTGCCAAAGAGCACCCGAAAATTGCAGGGCGACTTGGTATAAGCCCGGATACGATTGAAGACCCTCATGTATCGCGGCTGATTGAAAGTTTTGCGTATTTAAATGCGCGCATCCACCATAAGTTGCACGATGACTTCCCCGAGTTGAGCGATGCATTGTTATCGGTATTGTTTCCACATTACCAATGCCCGATTCCATCAATGTCGATTGCGCAATTTATTCCCGATCAGGACCAACTGGAAGGCAATTATGAATTGCCCGCTAAAACCATACTGGAAACAGAACAATTCCAGGGCGAAACCTGTAAATTTTCTACGGTGTACGACACGGAGTTATTACCACTCGTCGTCGAAGAAGCCAGCTTTCTAGGTCGACCTTTTGCGACGCCCGGATCGAACAGCGTTCGTGGCGCCGGGGGTGTATTACGCTTGCGCTTGCGCAGTTTCAATGAAGCAATCAACATCGCCGAACTGGGGCCAAAGCGATTACGTTTTTATTTAAAAGGGCAAGCGCAACACATTTATCCGTTGTATGAAATGTTGATGAATGAATGTCAACAAATCGTTATTACTACCACTGAAACGGATGTATCACCCATATTTGCCGGCAAACAATTATTGAAACCGGTTGGCTTCGCAGAGCACGAAGGGTTGTTACCCTACCCTGCAACATCGTTGCTGGGGTATCGCTTATTAACCGAGTTTTTTGTTTTTCCGGAAAAATTTTTATTTATCGATCTGGATGGCCTGGATAAATATATTCCTGCACACACCACCTCTGAATTCAATATTTATATCTATCTCAACCAATCCAATATTGAGCTGGAACACAATATCAATGCGCAAACATTTATGCTGGGTTGCACCCCGGTTATTAATTTGTTTGAACACAAGGCTGATCCGATCAAAGTTGATCACACCCGCGAAGAATATCAAATTGTGCCCGATATTCGTCGCCCACAGGGTTTTGAAATCTATTCCGTTGATAAAGTGACGGCGACAGATTCGGACGGAACCCAGACAGCGTTTATTCCCTTGTATGGCCTTAAGCATGAGCACCTGGATTTCAACCATGAATCATTCTGGTTTACCAACCGCCGGTCCGCAAAATTAGGAATACAAGCGCGCGATGATGCGACCGATGTATTTTTAACGCTGGTGGATTTGGCATTCAATCCGAATATCCCTGATGACAAAACCTTGCTGATAGAAACCCATTGCAGCAATCGTAATTTACCAGCCAAGTTGCCTTATTCGCTTGAGCAACCGAGGTTGCAGTGCATTAACGCTGCGCCACCTTGCGAAAAAATTCGGTTGCTAATCCAGCCCACGGTTTGTATCCGCCCGCCGTTGCGGGATGGTGCGCGCTGGCGCTTGCTCTCGCATTTAAATTTGAATCACCTGTCCATCACCGGTGCCAAGGATGCCACTAACGCCTTAAAAGAAATTTTACGTTTGTATGATTTCAAGGATTCTTCGGCGTCGCGCGCGTTAATTGATTCGATAGTTTCTATTTCAACTCGCCCGGTGAATGCCCCATTGAATATCGATGGGCGCACTACCCTGTGCCGCGGGCTTGAAATGGAATTGTTAATTGATGATTTGCATTTTACCGGTAGCAGCAGTTTTTTATTTGCGTCCATCCTGGAACATTTTTTTGGCTTGTACTGTTCCATCAATTCATTTACCCGCCTCCTGGTGAAGCGGAAAAATAAAGAAGGTTTCCTGAAAAAATGTTCTCCCCGCGCTGGCGAAAAAACACTTCTGTAATTGAGCGTCTGCTAGCAGAGCCCAATGAGTACAGTTTTTTTCAGACTGTGCGGCTGCTTGAGCGCGCGCTTCTGGTCAATCACTCCCCGCGCGAGTTGCAAACCCGAATTCAAACGATTGGCGGATTTGCCCCACCCACCAGCGAGATTTTGCAATTTCGCACCAAACCTTCGCTGAGTTTTCCGGAATCGGATGTCGTCAGTATTGATGGCAATTTGACAGATCCGTCGGTGCGTTTTTGCAAGGTGCAAACCAACTTCCTCAGTATTGCCGGTAGCAGTGGTGTTTTACCCTATCATTACACCGAATTTATTTTGCAACGGCTCAAATTAAAAGATGCAGCCTTAGCGCAATTCCTTGATCTGTTTAATCACCGTTTGATTTCACTGTTTTACCAGGCCAACACCAAATATAACCTCGCTCTGGAACCGGAACGCAAACAGTTAAAAAACCAGCGCAGTACGCTGACAACAACCCCGAACCAGGTCATTCTGGGAATGATCGGGATGGGCACCGCCGGTTTGGCCAAACGCTTGAAGTTTAAGGATGAAACACTGCTTTTTTACAGCGGGCTGCTCACGCACAAAGTTCGTTCGGCCCAGGGGCTGAAACAAATGCTGGCAGATTATTTCCAACTACCGGTTAAAATCGAACAGTTCATCGGCCAATGGCAAGATTTATTACCGGATTTCTGCACACGTATTGCATCCAAAGCTATGCCGTTAGGGCAAAATGCACGCCTGGCACAATCGGCGATGCTGGGTTCACGCGGGTGGATTGCCCAAGGTAAAATCCGCATCGTCCTTGGCCCTTTGACCAAGGCCCAGTTTTACCAGTTTGCGCCGGGGACCAAAGCGCTGGCGGCAATGAATGATATGGTGCGTTTTTATTTGGGCCTGGAGCATGATTACGATTTCGTCATCGAAGTGAATCGCGCCGACTTGCCCAATAAAATCCAGTTAAGCAATGCCGCATCACCGATATTGGGTTGGAATACCTGGTTGTCTTCGAATACACAAAATACATCCGGGAATAAACAAAAGACATTGAAAATAACGGTATCCGCCAAATGATGTTCCTTGGCGCTCTTACTATCAGTTCACTCTCTCACTAAGGATTGCAGAATGATCAGCATCGATCTCAAATCACTGGTTACCAAACTGAATGAGCCTTGCCGCAACGCGTTGGAAGGTGCAGCCGGGTTATGTTTATCGCGCACACACTACAACGTGGAAATCGAGCATTGGCTGTTAAAACTATTGGAGATTCCTGATAGTGATATCCAGGCGGTGCTGACCAAATACGACATCAACCTGGGCAATTTGGTAAGACACCTGAACCGTGAACTGGATGCGATCAAAGGCGGCAATACCCGCGCACCCGCGCTCTCACCCACCATTGTAGATTTGGCCAAGAATGCATGGGTTCTGGCGAGCGTGGAATACGGCTACCCCAGAATTACTTCTGCCCATATCCTTGCTGCATTAATGCTTGATGATAGCTTGCGCCGCGCCACCGAAATTACCAACGGTGAATTGAAAAAAATCGCACCGGAATCCCTGCGCGATTTAACACGCGCAATTGTCGGCACAACAGCTGAATCCAAATCAACCAGCGTGCAGGATAATGGCAATAATACCGGCGAGGTCAGCGCTGTCCCCAGTTCAACACCGGCGCTCGATAAATTTACCGTGAACCTTACTGAAGCGGCCAAAAATGGAAAAATTGATGCGGTATTGGGGCGCGATGAAGAAGTCAGACAGATTGTCGATATCCTTATCCGCCGCCGTCAAAATAACCCGATCCTGACCGGTGAGGCGGGCGTGGGCAAGACCGCTGTGGTGGAAGGTTTTGCATTGCGTATTGCGTCGGGCGATGTCCCCGACCAATTAAAAAATGTAACGATTCGCAGCCTGGATCTGGGTTTATTGCAAGCCGGGGCCAGCGTTAAAGGTGAATTTGAAAATCGCCTTAAATCGGTAATCGCCGAAGTAAAAGCCTCTCCTGAACCGATCATCATGTTTATCGACGAAGCGCACACGCTTATTGGCGCTGGCGGTAAGGAAGGCCAGGGCGATGCTGCCAACCTGTTAAAACCGGCATTGGCCCGCGGTGAATTACGCACTATCGCCGCCACCACTTGGGCAGAATACAAAAAATATTTTGAACGCGATCCGGCGTTAACCCGGCGCTTCCAGGTCGTTAAAATCGAAGAGCCGGATGAAGAAAAAGCCATCAATATGATGCGCGCTGTTTCAGCCATGCTGGAGCGACATCATAAAGTTCGCATTCTCGATGAAGCCATTGTCGAATCAGTCAAATTATCCAGCCGTTATATCACCGCGCGCCAGCTGCCTGATAAATCTGTCAGTTTGCTGGATACCGCGTGCGCGCGCGTTGCACTCAGCCAGAGTTCAACACCCTCGGCAATTGAAGATACCCGCCGTCAAATCACCCAGAGCAACTCCACCATAGAATCACTTGCGCGCGAAAATGCCAGCCATGGCAATTACGCGCAAAAAATCGAGCAGCTGGAACAACAAAAAATTGATTTGCAAAAGCTGCTTGAGACCCAGGAAGCACAATGGGAAGCTGAGAAAAAGAATGTTGCGGCAATCCAGGAATTGCAGCAAAAAATTGAGCGAATTTTCCAGCAACAACAAGCACCCGAAGCCTCTGCAGAATTGCACACTGAACTTGACGATTTGCGGACGCAGTTAACCGGCTTGCGCGATCAACTCGCACAATTGCAAGGCGAAAACCCGCTCATCAATGTAAATGTTGATGGCCAGGCAATTGCGGAAGTTGTAGCCAACTGGACCGGTATTCCGGTGGGCAAAATGGTGTCCAACGAAATTAAAGCCATCCTGGAATTGCAAGATGTATTGGGCCAACGCGTCATCGGCCAGCCCCACGCATTGGAAGCCATTGCGCAAAGTATTCGCACCTCGCGCGCCGGTTTAACTGATCCGCGCAAACCGATTGGTGTGTTTTTTATGGTGGGTTCAAGTGGTGTCGGTAAAACCGAAACTGCACTTGCGCTCGCCGACATTCTGTATGGTGGCGAACAAAATATTACCGTCATCAACATGTCGGAATTTAAAGAGGAACATAAAGTATCCATGCTGCTGGGTTCACCACCCGGTTATGTAGGCTACGGTGAAGGCGGCGTGTTAACTGAAGCGGTGCGGAGAAAACCTTACAGCGTGGTGTTGCTTGATGAAATGGAAAAAGCGCACCCCGGTGTCCAGGATGTATTTTATAACCTGTTCGATAAAGGCACGATTAAAGATGGTGAAGGGCGCGATATCGATTTCCGTAACACCGTCATCATCATGACCTCTAACGCGGCAGAGGAACATATCCGCGCAATGTGCGCTGCACAGGAAACACGCCCGGACCCAGAAGTGTTGCTCGATAATTTCCGCCCGCAATTATTGCGCTATTTCAAACCGGCGTTTATCGGCCGCACCACCGTCATTCCCTATTACCCATTAGGTGATGAGGATTTGATGAAGATCTGCCTGATCAATATGAATCGCATTAAGAAACGTGTGAAAGAACATTACAACGCTGAATTTACCTACGATGAAGAAGTTCTGTTGCACATTCTTGCGCGCAGCCAGGAAGTAGATACCGGTGCACGTAATATCGAAAATATTTTGACGCGCACACTGTTGCCAACACTCGCGGCAGAATGCCTTGCCAAAATGGCCAATGGAATCGATATACAGAAAATTCACGTCGGTGCCACCGAAGAAGGGCATTTCACTTACAGCATTGCCTGATAGCTATTCCCCTGGCCTTGCGGCCAGGGGAATTTTATTTTTTAACTTTAATGATCTACGTAAACATGGCCAGTTATTTTCCCTTAAGGAGCATTTGTGCACTCTTGTGGATGCTTTCGCTCACGGCGTGGGCCGCATCACCCACACCTGCGAATCTGGACGATGAGTTAGGGCGCGTTATTTCCATTACCTACAATAGTTTCCCCAAATCCACCGCTAGTGCAAATCTGGCCGAGGTTCGCCGGCAAGCAGAAAAGGCTTACCAGGCAAAAGAATATGCCAATGTGTTGCAGATTCTGGCAACCAATAATGTTTTTAATGCGGCTTACCTGAATGATGCGGAGATGCAAGCCATTGTGCGCGTTGCATTGCAAGTTTACGGCAACACACTGGTTGAACAATTACTCGTTGAAGCCCAACAACAGGCAAATACCCAGGCGGAGGCCCGCCTTACCTTCGAATTGGCCCGTTTTTATGCAGCCAACGAACGCTGGCCTGAAGTGACAAGATTGCTAGGTGATAATTCACTCTTTGAACAACTCATCCCGGACAATAAAGCCGAAGCTTACGTCTTGCAGGGCACAGCGTTGCAAAAACAAAAAAAACATCGCGAAGCCTTGCGCATTTACGAAAAAATTCCCGCCGATTCAAAACACTTTCGTGTAGCACAATTGAACCTGGCGTCTGCTAATTTACGGCAGGAATGGTGGACCGATGCCCACGCCGCGATCAATAACGCATTGAAAGAACATAAAAACAAACGCGATGCACTGGATTACCGTTTATTCACCATGTTGGGATATTCACAAATCCAGTTTGGTTTTTATCGCGATGCGCGTGAAAGTTTTCGCAATGTGGCGATATCCAGCGAATATGCCCAACGAGCGCTGCTGGGCCTTGGCGTTGCGGCATTGCATCAACAGGATTTTATTGGTGCGCTCAATGCTTTCGATAAATTGCGCGCGCAACCGCAACGGGACATCTCGGTTGCAGAAGCTTATTTATTATCTGCATTCACATTGCGCCAATTAGAACAATTTGATGCAGCGACGGGCCGTTATGAGGAAGCCATCGATTATTATCAAAAACTTTCCACAGAAATTACCGCGCAGGCAAATAACACCGCAGCAATACATTTTTTGCGGCCAGAACATAGCAGCGATAAATTACTGCGCAATAATGCCGTCAAAATAGCATTGCTGGACGGACTCAATCCCACGCCGCAAATAACCCACCTGAAAGGTAAACTCAGCACGGAATCCGGCCAACGCGTTAGCGAATTGTTGCGTGAAGAAAAAAATGCGATTGACAGTTATTTGAGTCAATCGCGTTTTGGCCTGGCCTCACTGTACGATCATAAATAACGGATTGTTATGCGTAATTACACTCTCTCACTATTGTGCCTTTCAGGTTATTTACTCACTGGTTGTAGCACGCCCGTCGAACACGAAGCCACCTTACGCGATCTGGATATGCAATCATCCCAGGTTGGCCAGGCTCCGGTTTTTGTTAAACCCAAATCCGAAGAGGAAGTCCGGCAAGCATACGACAATTATTTGCGTACAGCCGGTAGCGAAGAAAAAGGCCGTCGTGCAGCCATGGGCCGTTTGGCGGAATTGGAAATGAAAAAGCTCAAGGAGTTGGAAGATAGCCAGGATGCATCACAGCAAGGTGTTGCAGATGCTGCACAAATTGCCAGCCTCCAGAATACTATCGATCTCTTTAATAAAGCATTGGAAGAGTATCCCGATGCAAAAGACAACGACCAGATACTTTATAAGCTTGCCCAAAACTACGACAAGCTCGGCCGCGATGAAGAATCCCTGGCGGTGTTGCGCCGTTTGACTGAACAATTTCCGCAATCAGTGCATTATCCCGAAGCGCAATTTCGTATCGGTGAGTATGCATTTATTACCGATGATTACCTGAGTGCGGAAACCGCATATTCGGAAGTGATTTTTGCCGGTGAGGCTCACCCGCTTTACGAACAGGCATTAATGAAGCGCGGCTGGTCGCGCTATAAGCAGGGCCTTAATCCGGAAGCCATCGAAGATTTTACCCAGGCAATCAAGCAGCGCAAATTTGGCAACGAAGCAAACCTGGCGGATAAGGATAAGGGTGACTTCAATGAATATTTCCGCGCACTGGCATTAGCAGCTAAAAACTTGCCGGATCTGGCATTACTCAATGATTTTTTTAACGAACCCGAACAGCAGCCGTATATTTACCAAACCTACCTGATGATTTCCAACTTGCAAGTAATGGAAAAACGTTATGCGCAAGCGAACCAGGTTATGAACCAATTTATCACAACCTACCCGGACGCAACGGAAGTACCCGATGCGCTGCTGCAAACCATCACCATTTTGCGTATCTCGGAACAGGTGGATCAATACACAGTGGCGATGGAATCTTTTTATCAATCCTATAATCTGGATAGTCCATTCTGGAATTCGCGCAAAGCTACCGCCAGTTATCAGCATGTAAAAGATTCCATGCGCGATAATATTTTATTAGTCGCGGATGCGCAGCAAACTGCTTATCGCCGCACCAAACAGGCAAGCAATCTGGCGCAAGCCGAGAAATGGTATAAACGTTATTTGTCCCATTATTCGGTGCATGCCCGCCAGGATAAAGTGTATATCGCTTACGGTGAATTACTCGCCGCGCGCGGTGATAATGCCCAGGCACTTGAGCTGTTTGAAAAAGCCGCCTACGACGGTGAAATTTTATTGGATAAAGAGGCGGCTTACGCCACTATTGATCTCACCGATAAGCTTTACAGGGCCGAGCCTAACAATAAAAAATGGCTGGAAAAACATTTGGCTTATTCGGCGCAATCGGCACGTTTGTATTCGACCGAGGATCGATATCAAAAAGTTAGCCTGCATGCAGTGGAGCTGGCGTATAGGAATCAGCGTTACGATGATGTCCTAAGCCTGACAAATACCTTGAATAGCAACTTGTCAAAATCCACACAAACAGAAGCAAGTTATATCAAGGCGCTGGCGTTACTAAAATTAAATCGCGCCCTGGATGCTGAAAATATTTTGACGGAACTGGCGAAGCAAGCAACTACAACAGAAGCCCGCACCAAATTTCAGGAAGCACAGGCATTGGCGATTTACCAACAAGGTAAAGATGAGCTGACTGCGCAGAATAACGATAAAGCAATCGCGCAGTATGTGCGTATTGCACAACAATTACCTAAAGCCAGTATCGCGGCCGATGCGCTTTACGAAGCGATTAATCTTTCGATCACCAATGAACTCTGGCCTACGGCCGCTGCAACCATTGAACTATTCCAGAAACTTTATGCCGGGCACACCAATTACAAGGATGCAACGCGGCAGTTATCCAATGTTTATTTAAAACTGGGACAAAGCGACCGCGCAGCATTGGTATTTGAAAAAATTTCCGCGCAGGATTCCGACAAATCCGTGCAAATGGCGGCACTGTGGCAAGCAGCAGAACTTTACGAAACAAAAGACAAACTGGATGATGCCATCCGCACCTATGTTAGCTATGCCAATACTTATACTTCGCCCTACCCACAATATATGGAGTCGATGAATAAACTGGTTGAGCTATATGGAAAAAAACGCGATAACAACTCTGTTGAAAGCTGGCGGGAGAAAATCCTCAGCACCGACAAAAAAACTATCGCCAATTATAAAACAGATCGTACAAATTTTATTGCCGCCCAGGCAGCATTGGCATTAGCCAATGCAAAGCAAGCAAAATTTGCTGGCGTACAATTACGCGAGCCATTAACGCAGCGGTTGCGCGAGAAGAAACAATTCATGCAAGAAGCCATCAATTTATATGGCGAAGCATCATCTTATCGCGTGGCTACAATTACCACCGAATCGGCGTACGCCATTGGCGATATTTACCAGCATTTTTCCAAAGCATTGTTGACGTCGGAACGCCCCGCCAACCTTTCGCCAGACGAATTGGAACAATACGACATCCTGCTTGAAGACCAGGCCTTCCCGTTCGAGGAAAAAGCAATCGAGTTCCATGAAATCAATATCGCCCGCAGTGCGGACGGCACTGAGAGTAAATGGATTAAAGAAAGTTTTAACGCATTAAAGACACTATTTCCTTCCCGCTATGCGCGCGCAGGCAAGGCAGATGTTTATCGTGAAGGAGGCGTTAAATAATGAAGCAAATAGTCAATTTCCTGCACATCGTATTGTTAGGCGGCATTTTATTATTGGCAGGTTGTAGCTCGGTGCCTGGCGCTAATCGCAGTATTGCCCAATCCACCAGCAAATCATCGCTCGATGAAAAATTTCGCGGTGATTACACCAGTGCACTCCAGAATCTGGAAGCAAAGGAATATGCCGAGGCAAGTAATCGTTTAAATAAAATTGTGGCGAGCAATCCCGGTTTTGTCGATGGCTGGGCTAACCTGGCCCTGGCACAATTGAAAACCAACGATATTCCCCGGGCGAAACAATCTGCGGCCAATGCATTACAGTTGGAACCGCAATCGGCAACATTGGAAAATTTGCTGGGTTTGATTGACGTGGAGGATGGTGCATACAAAACGGCTGAAAAACATTATTCCCGTGCACTTGAACTCAACCCCAACCTGGCCAATGCCCATTACAACCTGGCACTGCTTAATGATATTTACTACCAGAATGTGGCCAGGGCCATTCAGCATTATGAACGCTACCTTGCGTTAATTAACAATACCGATCCGGATACCGAAGCCTGGGTTGCTGAATTAAAGCGCAAGTTGAAGTGAGGAACTGATCGATGAAAGTTATTCGCACCGGATGGGTCTTACTGTTATTTTCCGTGGCTGCCTACGCGGTAGACAGCGGAGCCCCTGCCGAAGAAACCAATCTCAATAAAGAAGCACCTAATATTTTATACGTAGTGCCCTGGACCGATGCGCCAGCCAAAAAAGCGAAAGATCCCAAGCTCGTATTACATAATTTGACCGGGGATTTGTATGAGCCACAGATCCCGTCTGATTGGTAATCTCACCGGGTGGAATTTTTTATCGCCGTGATTCTTGCAGCAAAAGGTCACGGCGCCAATTCAGGGAGAAAGGTTCGGCTCAGGGAGTAAGGTTCGGAAAATACCAAGGCTCTGCGTGCTCGGGAATCTCCCAGCGCAGTGGCGATTTACTACTGGTCTCACTAAGCAACCCTTCACTTTTTAATTGCCCCAACAACCGACGCGCACTGCGTTCCGGCATGGCGCAGAGCTCCAGCGCTTGCGCGCGTTCAATTTCACCTTGCTGATACGCGCTAAATAAAATCAAACTTGCGATGGGCTTTAATGACGCGCTCACTCCTGGTACGCGTTTATCGTTGCGAGCCCGCACATAACTTTCAATACGCTGGCGCATGCTGGCAAGGTCCAACAATTCACTGATGTAACTCACTTGATCTAGCGCGGTATCCAGCATGTAGTTGCAGAAATCCATTAATCCGCGCTCGGTCAATTGGCCGCGACCATCGTAGTCACCCTGGCGCACAGTATCGGCATTTGCCAGTAACTGTTTATAGTGTGTTGCGGTGCGAGCCAGGCCACGGCTGATACACCAGGCGCCATAGCTTTCGAGCCCCACCGCCTTCAGGGCCGCATCCGTGAATAACCGCCCTACCCTGCCGTTGCCATCGGTAAACGGGTGAATCCAGGTAAAGCGGTGATGGGCGGCCATAATCGCAATGAGTTTACGATCGCCACTAAATTTTTTAGGGTTATAGGTTTCGCAGAACTTTTGCATCAACGCAGGAAGGTCGGATGCCGGTGGCGGAATATGCTGGCCGACGATAACCGAACCTGACCGCCATTCACCGGGCACCAATGTCGCTGCCGTTTTGCCCTGCTCATCTTTAATTAACCACAGGCTTTCCGGCACTCGCTGATAAAACTCCCGATGCAACTGGCTAATAAATTCCGGAGTAAACAGTGTATCCAGATCCGGTTTTTGTTCTGCTAGCCATTCCTGGACCTGCATATGCGCGAGCGACTCTTGTTGCAAATCGCGCTTTGCCGGATCACCGCTGTAATTACCGCGTTGTGCAGCCCGGATTTCATGCGGGCGGGTCGCATTTCCTTCTATCAGGTTGGAGTAGTAGGAATTAATAGCCGCCATATGTTGTTCAAGACGCACCAATGTTAGTGGCGCCAACTGGCCAGTTAATTTAGCCGCCTGGCTAACCAATGCGATTGCTTTATCCGGTAATGATGATTGCATCAAACGCGCATCGGCGGGAATAAAGGGTGTGATATCCAATATAGAAATTGCCATGATATTAATCGCAAACGATAATTGGCCAGTTAGTTGGCCACTTATTTATACCAGTATCTAATTGATAGATATACAATTAACTTTTATTTTTATTTAAACGTTTAATTTATATATTTGCTCCTGATAGCAAACGATATAGTGAAAAAAAGTTCGATAAAAGATGTAGCTAAGCTGGCCGGTGTTTCTATCGCTTCGGTGTCGTATGTGCTAAACAATACGCCCAATAAAAGCATTAAAGAGCAAACCATAGCCCGTATTTTAGAGGCAGCTAAAGAACTTAATTATACCCCTAATAAAATAGCGAGAAGCCTTAAAACGCAAAAAAGCTATACCATAGGGCTTATTGTGGCAGATATAGCTAACCCATACTTTTCTCAGTTGGCACGTTTTATAGAAGATGAAGCAGAAAAGCAAGGTTACACGCTCATAATAGGCAGTAGTGATGAAAGCGATGCCAAGTTTGCGAGGCTACTTACGCTCTTTAGGGACAGGATGGTAGACGGGCTTATAATAGCGCCGGTTGAGGGCGATAAAACCGCTGTGGAGCTGGCTGCGCTAAAAAATATTC
>JAGKWO010000001.1 GCA_021151835.1 Gammaproteobacteria bacterium | reverse complement strand
TGCGCGCCTCAACAACGCACTCGTAGCTCAGCTGGATAGAGTACTCGGCTACGAACCGAGCGGTCGGAGGTTCGAATCCTCCCGAGTGCGCCATACAAGCCAAAGGCCTGACAGAAATGTCAGGCCTTTGTTTTTTTATGATGTTTGAAATTATCGATCTGGTTTTGTTGTAAACGTCTTGGCACTGGAATTGGGGTGCTGGATTAGGTTTTTGATTGTAGTGGCGGCGGGCCGGGTTGGTGTGAGATTTGTTCCAGCTCGGAATCAAGGCAGGCCCAGGTTGGCGAACTGCTTGTCCATATGTTTGCTGATGGCTTAACGGATGATGGATTTTCCAGCGTGCCTACGCGTACGACGGTGAGTTGTGGTCGTGCAGAAGAGTTGGCAAACATATGGGTGCCGCACTCAGGGCAAAACCGCCGTTCTATCACATTTCCACTATCTGCTGTTTTCGTAAAAATGTTTAAGTGTCCTTCAATCTGCACTGCTGTTGATGGTACAACGATGTTTACAGTCCCGTTGGCGGCCAAATGTTGGCAATCCCTGCACCAGCAAATTCGTGTTGCAACTGGCTCTGCTGAAATTTGATATTTCACGTTGCCGCAAAGGCATTGCCCTTTCTTTATTTCCATTGGATCACACCTGTTTGATTGGATTATTGCTGGCTGCGTAGAGCGTTAATGTATTCCCGGTTTCCTGAAATTGAGTTGTGGCCAGTGTTGTGCACTACAATTAATGTTGCTATTCCTTGTGGAAAGCTGTCGAGTAGATTCCTGGTATTTTTTAGCGGAATCACTTCATCGAATTCTGCCGCAATGACAGTTGTCGGTGCAGAAATTTTTGGTGCATATCTCCATGATTCAAATTTGTCCTTGAGTAGCCAGCGTACCGGGAATGCGGGGAATCGGCTAGCGGCGATATTCTGGATACTGTCGTAAGGTGTTACCAGTATTAGCCGATGCACCTGTCGTTTGCTGGCAAGCTGGACCGCTATGCCGCTGCCGAGGCTGCGCCCTATAACAATAATATCGCGATGATTTTTTCTGATGTGATCAAACAGGAAAAATGCATCCTTAACCAGCCCTTCTTCAGATGGCGTTCCGTCACTTCCACCAAATCCCCGGTAGTTCATTGCATAAATGGCTTTATCAGGAAACGCAGCAGCTAGCTCCGGAACACTGAGGCCGACATTCTCCGCGTTGCCGCCGAAATAAATAATTGCTCCGGTATTGCCAGGTTTTGCGGTAATGATGTTGAGGTTGACATTATCAACAGTAACATGAATGACATTGGTATTTTTACTGTTTGCTTCCGGTTGCGGGAAATAGATCAGCGAGCGTTGAAAGAAATAAAGCAATGCACACAACACGCTATAAACAGTTAATAAGCCCAGGGTTATTATGCATGCAGTGCGTATCATGAAAAAGGGTTCCAGGTATTGAGTGTATAACGGCCTTTATTTGGTGCTGGAGCAACGTTTTAATTATAAGGTTTTTAACGCTCCCTGTTTTGCACCACTATAGCGAAAAAATACCGCGCAGTAAGTATGTGGCGGGGTAATGATGTCTGTGAGCATGCATTCGACAGGGTCCATAAATGCTTTGAGAGAAGTAGAAGGTTTTTGTTATTCTGCTGTTATTGTTGTTTATTGAGTCGACATATGCGCTTTCTTTATACGATAGTTTTTTATTGCTTGCTGCCGTTCATCCTGTTGCGTTTGGTGTGGCGCTCTTTTGCTGCACCCGCTTACGCCAGGCGCTGGGCGGAACGATTTGGCTTTTTCCCCGCATTAATCACATCTAAAAAAGTTGTGTGGTTGCATACGGTATCAGTCGGGGAATTTTTGGCTGCCTTGCCAATGATTCGACGATTGATGGCGGATGAGACCCTGCGCCTGGTTATTACCACCACCACACCAACGGGCTCGGAACGGGTTAAAGCGACGTTGGGGGATACCGTATTTCATGTGTATGCACCCTACGATGTGCCGGATGCGCTGGCCCGGTTTTTCAAGCGGATAAATCCTGCCGTATATCTGGTGATGGAAACGGAACTTTGGCCTAACACCCTGGCGGCCTGTGCCCGTCGCAATATTCCGGCGATATTAGTGAATGGTCGCCTCTCGGAAAAGTCTGCACGAGGTTATGCACGTTTTTCGGCGTTGACTCGCCCTATGTTAAATAACTTGCAATTGGCATTGATCCAGAATCATGTAGATGCTGCACGGTTTTTACAACTGGGTTTGTCCGAATCCAGATTGCGCGTGACCGGTAATATTAAATTTGATTTGTCGCTCACGGATGATTTGCGTGTACGTGCTGCTGAATTAAAAAAACAATTTATAAATCACGGCGACAAAATTATCTGGATCGCAGCCAGTACACACCAGGGTGAAGACGAAATCATCCTTGATGCTTTTGCTGAAGTCCGAAAAAAAGCGCACGAAAATGCAACGTCGCTCATGTTGATATTGGTCCCGCGCCATCCGGAACGATTTGAAAAAGTGGGGCAGCTGTGTGATGTGCGCGGTTTTAAAACGATGCGCCGCAGCCACGGTGAGCTCGCCGCCGATATGGATATTTTGCTTGGTGATACCATGGGCGAATTAATGCTGTTGTTTGGTGCTAGCGACATTGCTTTTGTTGGTGGCAGCCTGGTTCCTAATGGCGGGCATAATTTTATCGAACCGGCCGCCTGGGGGTTACCGTTATTAAGTGGCGAGCACCTGTTCAATTTCGCGGAAGTTTCCGGTTTACTTAAAGCAGCGAACGCGCTTGATATTGCGCACAATGCGGATGAACTGAAAAATAATCTGGATAATTTGTTGAGTGACCCTGAGCTACGCAAACAAAAAGGCGAAAATGCGTTGCGGGTAGCGATAGAAAATCGCGGCGCTTTGGATAAAACCCTTGAGCTAATAAAATCCGTCCTCCAATAAAAATGCGGGCTAATTAAATTAGCCCGCATTTTTTATCGCTTTGCAATATTCATTATTTTGGTATTAATAATTGGTGATCCCCGAACTGGTGCAACTTGCCCACTTACCAATACAAATAGAGCCGGCATTGCGCAAACGGCTATTGGTAATTTTAGCAGTACTGGTTGAACTGTCGGTACGGAAAATACCTTCGCCCATATTGGAAATCTGGCAACGATCCACGCTTACAGCAATTTTAAAGGTGGTGCCACCGTTTTGGCGAAGGAACTTACCCATGTTATCGACAATACAGTTGGAAACATTGAGGGTAGATGCTGCGTTTACCTGGATAAATTTATCGGAACCTGCATAACCGGAAATATTTTTTACATTGACTGTGCCAGAGGATTTGATGGTCATCGCATCTTCACCCACATTGGTCCAGCGAATGTTATCAATGGTGCCGCCGTTGTAAAAATGAATGCCGTCGGCCGCATTATTGCCAAGTACAACATTCTTTAACGTCGCACCATTTTCCACGCGGAATACCGGTTTCTGCCCTTCGCCCTGGCTGCCATCACCTAATGCACTGGTCGCATTAAATACCTTACAGCCACCATCGTAAGTTCCGCTCGAAACAATAATGGTGGAACTCACATTCACCGTGCTACCACCAGAGCCACAGGTTGCACCGGTGATGCCACCAGAACTGCCACCGTTATTACCACTGCTACTGGTGCTGCCAGAAGAAGATGATGAAGGTGACGATGACGTGGTTCCGCCCGATCCCGATTTGGGAATTGAACATTCTTTTACGGATTTCGAAGGGTTTGGGTCTGATCCGAATGTAGCAATTGAACATGAAAAGCTGCCGCTTAAAATTTTATAAACAAATTTATCGGCAGCGCCAAAGGCAACGTTGGTTGCCCCGCTGACTGAACAGGTTTCTCCAATTTTACAGATAGTTACATAACCTTCGGGGCGGTTGGATGCAGAAAATGCGCTGGCAGCGCAGCCTAGAAGTGCAGTGGTGATAAGGATTTTTTTTAACATGATTACAATCTCGTCAAGTTATGGAAAATAAAATGAACGGATTGACCGAAACGATAAAGTCTGGATTTTCAGGGGAGTTACAGCTTTCCAGAGAAACAGTGACAGACTTTTTTATAGTTATTAGTGCTCTTGATACTGCGAAAAGCAAAATGACTATACGCATTTTTTTGGGGCGTTGAAAATTATTTTGTTGAAAAATCATATTTTTGTGAAATGGTATGCGCTGGCCCAAAGATTGAGGTGTCACACATGTGTGTTTCACCTGCATAAGCGCCCGCCAATAAAAAATGCCGGGGCTGGCCCGGCATTTTTAAATTTTACCTAACGCATACGCATTTAGTTTTCGTATTGCTGGCGACTGACCAATTGATCATCCAGCAACCATTTGTCAATCTCCTGCACATCGGCAGGCGTCAACATACCAGCCACTTCACGCAGTTTGATGGTGTCGATTACATAATCGAAAAGCGCGTTGGAGTAATCGCGGCGCGCTTGATAAAGATTGCGCTGCGCAAGCAATACTTCAACCAGGTTGCGCGTTCCCACTTCATAACCGGATTGGGTGGCTTCCAATGCGGATTGGTTGGAGACGATTGCCTGCTTGCGTGCTTGTACCGATGCTACATCAGTTTCAACTGATAAATGCAATGCGCGGGTGTTTTGTATCACACTGCGCTGCGTACTGTTGTATTGCTCTTGCGCTTGCGTGTACAGCGCATACGCCTGGCGGCTGCGGCCAGTAGTAGCACCACCACTGAAAATAGGCACATCAACAGAAATGGTTACTGAACTGCCATCTGTGGTGCTGTCTATATCGTTGCTAAGCCTGGTGCCGTCGGTGTCAGAGTCTGAATAACCCACGGATGCACCAACGGTTGGCAAGTGATTGGATCTATTCGCCCGGGCATTTTGCAAATAGGCGTCAGCCTGGAGTTTGGATGCCTTGAGGTTGTAATTGTTAGTCAGTGAAAACTCGACCCAATCCGCTCTATTGGATGGCTCCGGATTTACCACCGGAAACTTTGCTGATAACGGAGCCACTTTATCTTCCGGTTTACCGGTAAGTACTTCCAATGCTTCGTAATTAATACCGAGGTTGCCCCGGGCTTCCAGGGTCGCAGCTCGTGCACTATCAAAAGCAGCTTGCGCTTCATGTACCTCAGTAATGGCAGTCAGGCCCACCTCAAAACGCTGTTTTGTTTGCTCGAGTTGCTTGGCCAGTGCCTTCTCTTCAGCAATGGTTGCCTCCAATGTTTCGATTGAGCGCAATACATTGAAGTAGGCTTCTGCTACACGCACGATCAGGCTTTGCTGATCTGCACCAAATTGGGCTTCTGCTTGTTCGCTCAGTTTTACCCCTTGTTTATAGGTATACCAGGAAGCCATGTTAAACAGCGGCTGGTTGAGCGATACACTCCAGCCTTTAGTGTCGTAGTCGTTTTTGGTCAGGGTGTTGTTGAAGTTATTCGTGGTCTCAGTGTCTTCCTTGGTGACCTGGTATTTCGCATCGATCAGCGGCAACAAGCCGGCGCGGTTGATGGTTTTGTTTTGCAGACCCGCTTCGTATTTGGCTTTATCGGCTTTTAGTTGCGCATCATTTTTCAAAGCCAGATCGTAAACATCAAACAAACTATTGGCATTGGCAGTAAAAGGAGCCAGGGAAAACAGGCTGACGAGCAGGTAAAGCTTGGTCTTTTTCATAGATGTATCCAAAGTCCAGTGTTAAGAATTCCAGTTCGATGCCGGAGATTCCGGCTGTCTGTCACTCCCCGGAACGATAAAGAGCGCAGGTTTTTTAATCTCGGGTTTTAGTGAGCGTGGAGTGTAGCCGCTTGACAGTGTCGGGTCGAGCAGTGAACGTAAGTTCATTGGTAGCAAAGAGTAAAGTTTGCCGCCGTTCAGGTGAAGTTACAAATGTAAGCCTCAACGTTACTTTACCTTTCTATACCCCTGTGTACAGGCCTGG
The DNA here is from genome assembly GCA_021151835.1 of Gammaproteobacteria bacterium. GTDB lineage: Bacteria > Pseudomonadota > Gammaproteobacteria > Pseudomonadales > Cellvibrionaceae > Cellvibrio. The sequence goes on along the minus strand of JAGKWO010000001.1, from coordinate 404,941 downwards.
CCTGTTTTCTACCCCTTTATAACCGCTACCAGGGGTTAGACCCGGTTGTGCATAATATAGATTCAGTATGCAAAAAAATGTCAGGGGTTGTAACAATTTGCATCGTTTCCGGTTGGTTGTCGTGCGCTCGGGCTTTTGATATCGATACCTGAACAATGGCTGGGACCCATTCCTTTACTCCGGGGACCAACTCCAATAGACTGCCTGCTTTCTTGTCGGGGTGCTGGTGCGTAGCATTGGCTGAGATATACCCGTCGACCTGATCCGGTTAGTACCGGCGTAGGGAACGAGAACCTCCATACAACCCTTCTGGCCTGTCTGGCGTTTTTCTCCGTTTCCGCGTCCTTTTTTGTTGCGGAAAAATCATGACCATACCCTTAACCCCGATTGCATTAACCATTGCCGGTAGTGATAGCGGCGGCGGCGCCGGTATCCAGGCCGACCTTAAAACGTTTTCTGCGCTCGGGGTATTTGGTTGCAGTGTAATTGCATCCTTGACTGCGCAGAACACCTTGGGGGTGCAAGGTGTATTTCCTGTTCCGCCTGCCTTTGTACAGCAACAAATCCAATCAGTATTAAGCGATATAAATGTCGGTGCGATTAAAACCGGCATGCTGGCGACTGCGGATATTATCACCGCAGTTGCCGATTCCTTACGGGGATATCCGCACATTCCATTGGTAGTGGATCCGGTGATGGTCGCAACCAGCGGTGATCGCTTATTGGCAGAAGATGCCATCGATGTATTAATTAAACAGCTGATCCCCCTGGCGACATTGATTACCCCCAACTTGCATGAAGCCGCCGCACTATTAAATGATGTAGTTGCCACTGACAGGGCTGCAATGCAAATCCAGGGCGAAAAATTATTGGCGTTGGGTGCGCAAGCTGTATTAATGAAAGGGGGTCACACTGAGGGTGATCAGGCAAGTGATTTGCTCATAACCGCAAACGGGACTGATGTTTTTTCTGCGCCGCGCCTGCCAACAAAAAATACTCACGGCACTGGCTGTACGCTTGCCTCTGCCATCGCTGCCGGTTTAGCCAAACAGCTATCGTTAGATGAAGCGGTAAAACAAGCGAAACATTATTTACATAACGCGTTACTGCATTCAGAAAAATTGCACATCGGGCAGGGCGCTGGCCCCGTCCACCATTTTTATAAATTTCACCCGTAAGCGTGCAATGTATTGCGCCCTTGCTATATGAGCCCGGGGTGGGAAAAGCGGGTTTGATAAATCAAACCCCTACGAATTGATTTACATTTCATCGTCGAATTAACAAAAAAGCCGAGGACATTATGAACACCAGCGTCGATAAAATTCTGAGCCAAACCGCCGAGGTGGATAAAGCTTCCATTCAACCTTTTACGGGTTCGCAAAAAATTTATGTCCAGGGTTCGCGTGCCGACATCCAGGTTCCCATGCGCGAAATTACGCTTGATGATACGCCGACGGCATTTGGCGGTGAAAAAAATCCACCCGTGCGCGTTTATGACACCTCTGGCCCCTACACTGATCCAAAAGTACAAATCGATTTGCGCACCGGCTTACCGGAAGTTCGCACGCGCTGGATTGAAGAGCGCAACGACACTGAAATTTTACAAGACAGCCACTCCGAATTTACCAAGCAACGTTTAGGTGATAGCAGCCTTGATCATTTGCGTTTTAATTTGACTCGCCAGCCACGCCGTGCGAAAGCGGGTCACAACGTGTCGCAAATGCATTACGCCAAAAAAGGTATCATCACACCGGAAATGGAATACATCGCCATTCGCGAAAATATGGCGCTGGCACAAGCGCGCGAGTTGGGAATCCTCGATCAGCAACATAAAGGCATGAGCTTTGGTGCAAGTATTCCCGATGAAATTACGCCGGAATTTGTACGCAGCGAAGTGGCGCGCGGCCGCGCAATTATTCCTGCAAATATCAATCACCCGGAAGTGGAGCCAATGATTATCGGGCGTAATTTCCTGGTGAAAATTAACGGCAATATTGGTAACTCGGCGCTGGGTTCTTCGATTGAAGAAGAAGTGGAAAAGTTGACCTGGGGCGCGCGCTGGGGTGCTGATACGGTGATGGATTTATCCACCGGAAAAAATATCCATGAAACCCGCGAGTGGATTATTCGCAACTCGCATGTACCTATTGGCACGGTGCCAATTTATCAGGCACTGGAAAAAGTCAATGGCGTTGCCGAAGATCTGACGTGGGAAATTTTCCGTGATACCTTGATCGAACAAGCGGAACAGGGTGTGGATTATTTTACAATTCACGCGGGGGTATTGCTGCGTTATGTTCCGTTAACAGCCAAGCGCGTAACGGGAATTGTATCGCGTGGTGGTTCAATCATGGCGAAGTGGTGCCTGGCGCATCACAAAGAAAATTTCCTTTACACGCATTTCGAAGAGATTTGTGAAATCATGAAAGCTTACGACGTAAGTTTTTCGTTGGGGGATGGCTTGCGTCCTGGCTCGATTGCCGATGCCAACGACGAAGCGCAATTTGGTGAGCTGGAAGCCTTGGGGGAACTGACGAAAATCGCCTGGAAGCACGATGTGCAAACCATGATTGAAGGTCCTGGCCATGTGCCAATGCACATGATCAAGGAAAACATGGAAAAACAATTAGAAGTTTGCGCTGAAGCACCGTTCTATACCCTTGGACCATTGACCACTGATATTGCACCGGGTTACGACCACATTACTTCAGGTATTGGTGCCGCTATGATTGGCTGGTACGGATGCGCGATGCTGTGTTACGTAACACCAAAAGAACATTTGGGCTTGCCCAATAAAGACGATGTTAAAGAAGGTATCATCACTTATAAAATTGCGGCGCATGCAGCAGATTTGGCCAAAGGCCATCCCGGTGCACAATTGCGCGATAATGCCTTATCCAAGGCACGGTTTGAATTCCGCTGGGAAGACCAATTCAATTTAGGTTTGGACCCCGATACCGCGCGCGCTTATCACGATGAAACCTTGCCAAAGGAATCAGCAAAAGTTGCGCACTTTTGCTCTATGTGCGGCCCGAAATTCTGTTCGATGAAAATCACCCAGGAAGTGCGCGATTACGCCGCTAAACAAGGCGTAAATGTTGATGGTATCAATGAAGATCAATTGGTGCGCATGATTGATGTGGAAGCAGAGATGCAACAAAAATCCCGCGAATTTATGGAGCAGGGCGCAGAGTTATATCACAAGGTTTAAGCACCTCACCCCTTTGGTTACGCATCTTGTTCCAAAGGGGAATTTCACATGCATTATGGTGGCAATGGTTAATGATGTAATTGTTACGTCTCAAATTAGCTAACACGCCTATCTATAAAATTCGCAGTTCCTGACTCCCCCTTTGACGCGGGCGCGTAGCCAAGGGGGCAGGGAGATTAACAGGACTTACCATGATCGAAAAACCGCAGTTTACGAATGCAGATGTAGACATAATTCGCCGCGAGGAAATGTATAAGCGTTTTTTCCGTGTTGAAAAAGTTTTCCTCCGCCATAAATTATTTAATGGTGATTGGGGTAAAGAGATCGGGCGTGAATTATTTATCCGCGGTGAGGCAGTAGCGGTTGTACTCTATGATCCACAGCGTGATTTGATCGGCATGGTAGAACAATTCCGCATCGGCGCACTTGATGAACCGAATGGTCCCTGGTGTTATGAAGTTGTTGCCGGTATGTTGGAGGACGGGGAATCCCCGGAAGATGTTGCGCGGCGCGAACTCAAAGAGGAAGCCAATATTGAACCTTACGCGCTGGAATACATTTGTAATTATTTGTCCAGCCCCGGTGGCTGCGATGAAAAATTGCATTTGTATTGTGGATTGTGCGACTTGAGTACCGCTGGCGGTGTTTATGGTTTGCCGGAAGAAGGTGAAGATATTCGCGTGCATGTATTCGCTGCAGACGATGTTTTTGCCTGGTTATATAACGGAGCGTTTAATAACGCCGCTGCGTTGATCTGTTTGCAATGGTTGCAGTTTAATCGTAGCCGCTTGCGCGCAGAGCGGGAATAAATTTTTTCACCCATTGACTTGGCTCGCTGTCTGGCTAACACTTCTGCGTAGGTTTGATGAATTACTCATGTCCATTAAGGACAAATTTATTAATGCTTCCGATTTTTAACCGGTTCCCATTTTTTAACCAGTTCCCACATGGGTATTTATGTTCACATTGCGCGTTAGCAAACCACAACCTGATTACGTGACTTATAAAGAGCGTTATAAGGTAGACCTACCTTTGCAAATGGCGGAATGTGAAACGAATTATGCGCGCCTGAGTAAATTACTGACTGACAGGACATGTGACGAATTCCGTTTTATTGTGGCGCGTGGTGGCCAGCAGTGGTTGCATCTGCTGAAGGTTCTGGAGCGATCTCCCTACACCACAACCCTGGAGCTAAGCCGTACCTCTATAGGTGTCAGCTCGGAATGGCTGGCTATGCCAAAATTGACGTTGCGCATGTACCACGACGCAAAGTTGGCGGAGGTCCTGGCGTGGGAAGGCCATAAGCGTTTGCGCCCACGCTATGAATATCCCAATCGATCCATGTATCACAGCGATGAAAAATACCAGCTCAACCGTTTTTTAGGGGAGTGGCTAAATCTCTGCCTTGAGCACGCATTTGCGCCGGATACCAATTTCCAGTTTTAACGCTGTATTTCTACTGGGTGTTCTTTCCTGCCGTAATGCCAACCCGATTATTCCGCCTTCACATTTCTACCCCTTTCACAAAATTTACATGTTTTAACCCCGATTACTCTGTTTTGAGAGGGCGTAGGGTGGCGCAAAGTGGCTTTAGCGTATATCGTTGCGAATGATATTCATCCATTCTGACATCTCAGTCCACGAAAAGCCGGGATGGATACCCGTAATTAATAACTAGAAAGATCAACCAGATTTAACTATACCGGGAACGAGAATTACCAGTGCGTCTGATTCAGATCACCGATTGCCACCTGGGTCCACAGAAAAGTGAGACCTTGTTGGGACTAGATACCGACCAGAGCCTTGAGGATGTTTTACAGCTGATCCAACAGGCCGAGCCTTCTTTTGATCATTTGTTGTGCACGGGTGATGTAGCCAGCGCCGGTCATGTAGATTGTTATATTCGCTACGAACACATTGTGCGTCGTTATTTTTCCCAGCCATTAAGTTGGCTGGCGGGTAATCATGATGATGCCGATATCATGGAATCCAGCCAGGATTCGCTCGGCATCCAGGGGCGTTTGGTGGAGCTGGGCAATTGGTTGGTCGTGTTGCTGGACTCCAGCGTGCCCGGCCATGTATACGGCAAGTTAGCAGCGGGCGAGCTGGATTTCCTTGAACACATCCTCGAAGCCCATCCGGATAAGCACGTCATTGTTTCCCTGCACCACCAGTTGGTACCTGTCGGCAGTGTGTGGATTGATCAATATGTTGTGCACAATGCCGATGCGTTTTTCAAGCTCACTGATGCACATTCCAATGTGAAAATTATTACCTGGGGGCATGTACACCAGGAGTTCCAGCAGCGTCGTAACGGTGTCGAGCTATTGGCCACACCCTCGACCTGCGTGCAATTTAAACCCAGGTGCGAAGATTTCACGGTTGATACGCTTATGCCTGGCTATCGCTGGTTTGAATTAAATAATGACGGAAGCTTTACCACCGGTGTCGCCCGTGTAACGGGCAAACAATACGTCATTGATTACAAATCCGCCGGTTATTAATCCTCACTTATGGCTGCGTTGTTATATATCCACGGATTCCTGAGTTCCCCCCAATCATTCAAAGCGCAACAGACCCGGCTCTGGTTGGCCAAAAATCATCCGGAGATTGATTTTTATTGTCCGCAATTGCCTCCATATCCGGCCGGGGCGCAATTTATTCTTGAGTCGCTGGTCGAATCCTTATTCCCGCAATCGGTATATCTGATGGGAAGTTCATTGGGCGGATTCTGGGCAACCTGGCTCGCGGAAAAATATAACCTGCGCGCAATCCTGATTAACCCCGCAGTACAGCCGCAGAATTTTATGCCGGCGTATTTAGAGGTTGACCTGAAAAGTTATCACACGGATGATAGCTACCGTTTACACGCAGGGCATATCGATGAAATTATCGCCGTTGATGTGCCAGCAACACGCACCGCCAATTATTGGCTGCTTGTGCAAACCGGTGATGAAACGCTTGATTATCGCCAGGCAGTACAAAAATACGCCGGTTGCAAACAAACGATTGAAGAGGGTGGCGATCATGCCTTCCAGGGTTTTGAACGTTATCTCCACGATTGCATTGAATTCTTTCAACACACAGAACGCTAATTAAAAAATGGCTAATTATTCCGCAGAAGATATTGAAGTACTCACGGGATTGGACCCGGTAAAAAAACGCCCGGGCATGTATACCGAAACCACACGCCCCAATCACCTCGCGCAGGAAATTATCGATAACTCGGTCGACGAAGCGCTTGCGGGCCACGCCAAATCCATTGACGTTATTTTGCATAAAGACCATTCCATCACCGTGATTGATGATGGCCGTGGTATGCCGGTGGATATTCATCCGGAACAAGGTAAACCCGGTGTGGAAGTTATTTTGTGTACGCTCCATGCCGGTGGAAAATTCTCCAATAAAAACTACCAATTCTCCGGTGGTTTGCACGGTGTGGGTGTTTCAGTTGTTAACGCGCTTTCCGAAAAATTAATTGTTACCGTCAAGCGCGACGGCAATGTTTACCAGATGGGTTTTTCCAATGGCGATAAAGCCAGCGACCTGGAAATTATTGATACATGCCCAAAACGCCAAACCGGCACCAGCGTCCATTTTTTACCAAATCCAAAATATTTTGATTCCAATAAATTCTCCGTCAGCCGTTTGCGCCACGTACTGCGCGCGAAAGCGGTATTGTGCCCCGGTTTAAGTGTTTCATTTTTAGATGAACAAACCGGCGAGAAAGATGTGTGGTATTACGAAGATGGTTTAAAAGATTATCTCGCCGGCGCCACCAAAGAATGGCTCACCTTGCCCGAGCAACCTTTTGTTGGCGATTTCAGCGGCCAGACGGAAGCGGTGAGCTGGGCGGTGCAATGGTTGCCGGAAGGTGGCGAATTAATCCAGGAAAGTTACGTCAACCTAATTCCTACGGCACAGGGCGGAACCCACGTAAATGGTTTGCGCACCGGCTTGCTGGATGCCTTGCGCGATTACTGTGAATTCCGCAATTTAATCCCGCGCGGAATTAAACTCGCACCGGAAGATTTATGGAATGCGTGTTGTTACGTACTTTCTTATAAACACGCCGATCCGCAATTTTCCGGCCAGACCAAAGAGCGTTTAACCTCGCGCGAAGCGGCCGCTTTTGTTTCGGGCATCACCAAAGATGCATTTGCACTCTGGCTAAACCAACACACTGAAGACGGCGACAAGCTTGCCGAATTTTGTATCAGTAACGCGCAGAAACGTGTGCGCGCCAGCAAAAAAATTGAACGTAAGCGTGTAACACAAGGGCCAGCGTTGCCAGGAAAATTGGCGGACTGTTCCAGCGGTGATCCGGCGCGCAGCGAACTGTTTTTGGTAGAAGGGGATTCAGCGGGCGGTTCGGCAAAACAAGCACGCGACCGTGAATTTCAAGCGATCATGCCGCTGCGCGGAAAAATTCTAAATACCTGGGAAGTGGATTCTGCAGAAATCCTGGCGAGCCAGGAAGTGCACGATATTTCTGTCGCAATCGGCATGGACCCGGGCAGTGAAGACCTGAGCGAATTGCGCTACCACAAAATTTGCATCCTCGCCGATGCAGACTCGGATGGCTTGCATATCGCCACATTACTCTGCGCGCTGTTTGTAAAACATTTCCCGGTGTTGGTGCGCAATGGTCATGTGTTTGTCGCCATGCCCCCCTTGTATCGCATCGATATTGGTAAAGAAGTTTATTACGCACTTGATGAAGGCGAAAAAAATGGAGTATTGAATCGCATCGCCGCAGAAAATAAAAAAGGCAAACCAAACGTCCAGCGTTTTAAAGGCCTTGGTGAAATGAACCCGCTACAATTGCGCGAAACTACAATGGCTCGCGATACTCGCCGCCTGGTGCAACTCACCATCGATGAAGGTGATGAAACCATGCAAGTGATGGATATGATGCTGGCCAAGAAACGGGCGGGTGATCGCAAAAACTGGCTGGAAGAAAAAGGGAATCTCGCAGAAATCGCGGTGTAAAATTGTCGCTAGCCAAACTGGTTAGCATAATCAAAATAAAGGCGGCAATAGCCGCCTTATTTTTTTACATCGACAACTGTTTTTTCAGATGCGTATCAATTCTGTCGACTTTTGTTCAGCTAACCATTGAGATATCGGCTAACTGCTTGTAATGGCGGGTAATTTAAAGGTGTGTTATAAAAAAACACAAAATTTAAACGGAAAATTTTCAGGATGTGACAGGGAAATTACCAGCTAATAAACGTATGTGAAATGGAGAAATGATTCTTGGTCACTTACATGGGAACAACCAGGTTATGGATAGTGGTTTGCTTTCTAATCGTCTATATATTTCTGTTAATTAATCTTGTCATGATGCTTATGGAAAGAAAATTATTGCAGCTTGAAGTGGCTAAAGCTGTAGAAGAAATCTTTAATATGCTTAGCAAATCCAAAAATCCTGAAGAATACCTATTGGCAAGGTTATATTTTTTCGGCTCATTTTTTATGTTGTTAAGTGGGGCAGTTTTGCTGCCTTACCTCCAAGCATAATAAATCGTATCAGCACGCGCATTTCGTGCGCTGGGTAGTTTAAGTCGCAGTTTAGCTAGGCATTCCCCATGCTTTGCTGTGCAAAAGTATTCCAAAACTACAACTTAAAAACCGCAGTTATACGGCTTTATGTGAAATTATGAATGGAATTTATCAGTATCATCAAGAAGGCCAGCTCTATCTTTGGCGTTATTTCAACGAAAGAAATTATCCTGGTTATCATATGGCTTGGGCCGGCATGGGGCGGCAGAATTTTATAGAATTTCTCAGGTGTTTGGCTGTAAGTGAGAATGCTGCATATAGAACTTTGAACTTGTTTAAACCCACTGCTGATATTCTGCATGTGCCGAATAACAAAAATTCAAAAATTATCCACCTTAAAAAATTGCGCATTGAGCTAGATAATGACTTTGAGTGGAATTTTAATGCTGTAGAAAGTAATGGGTATTTAAAGTTATCACCAGAGTCATGTTTAAGGTTAGCTTCTATTTGTGAAAAGGTCCGCGCTCAAGATGAGCTTAATTATCAAGAGTGGTCTTTTTGGTGGTAACAATTATTGCTGTTAAAATTGTGCGTACAAAAACATATAATAAGTCATTGCTGCAATGCAGGTGTTGCGTGCTGCACAGTTTTCAGTCGCGGTTTTTCCGCGCAAAAAAAATCTCACAAAATCACAACTTAAAAACTGTTACTGAACTCGGTCTTAGGTAAATATATAAATGGAATCATTCTCGGTTCGTTGCATCTTTAAATGGAGTCTCAGGGCGGATCAAGCGTGCAAATACCTCTATGAGGAACGCATCACGCTATGGAAAGCGGAAAGTATTGACCAGGTGATTGAGTTTGCTGAGAAAGAAGCGTCCGAATACTCAGACGAATTTTGTGAGTTTTTAGGTTTCTCTCAGGGATACGCGATGTATAACTCAGTTCAAGAAAACGGTATTGAAGTATTTTCACTGTTGAGAGAAAGCGATCTGGAACCTGAGTTATACTTGAGTTCGTTTTTTGACTCGGGATTAGAGCGAGAGAGTAAAAGTTATAAATTACCAACAAATCACTAATTGACTTCTTTAATCAATGCATATTACCTCTAAAGCCAAAATATGTATGAAAAATAGCTTAATCACCGCTGCCAGGTGCGCTGGGCAGTTTGTAAGTCGCAGTTTTGTGGTTTTGCTGCGCAAACGTAATCCACAAACCACGACTTACAAACTGCCGTTTATGCTTAACGTTAGAAAAGGAAAGTATGAAGAACTTATTTGTTTTATGTGTATGCTTCTTTTGTAGCATTACTGTCGCAGGAACAGCTGTACCTGATTTAAAAATCGAAAAGCTTGAAGAAGGTGTTTTTGTTCATACATCGTTCGAAGAAGTTAACGGTTGGGGTATTGTTACTAAACACGGTTTGGTGGTGCTTGTAAACACAGATGCCTATCTAATTGACACTCCATTTACTGCTACAGACACTGAAAAGTTAGTTGATTGGTTTGTGGGGCGGGGCTACAAAATCAAAGGCACTATTTCATCACATTTTCATAGTGACAGCACAGGAGGAATAGAGTGGCTTAATTCCCAATCTATTCCCACATATGCATCTGAATTAACAAATGAACTTTTGAGAAAATCCGGGAAGGCACAAGCTAAATATTCATTTAGCGGAGTTAGTTATTGGTTAGTTAAAAATAAAATTGAAGTTTTTTACCCTGGCCCAGGTCACACTCAAGATAACCTGGTGGTTTGGTTGCCTGAAAGTAAGATTTTATTCGGTGGATGCTTTGTTAAACCTCACGGTCTTGGCAATTTAGATGACGCAAATTTAGAGGCTTGGCCAAAGTCTGCCAAAGTATTAATGTCTAAATATGGCAAAGCAAAGCTTGTTGTTTCAAGTCATAGTAAAAAAGGGGATGCATCACTATTGAAACATACGTGGGAACAAGCTCTTAAAGGGCTTAAAGAAAGTAAAAAAATATCATCACCAAGTAACTAAATTTCTAACAAGGCGTTGTAGCATCGTTCCGGCTTAGCCTCCACTGGATAGTTTGTAAGGTTCGCTTTTGTGGTTTGCTTCGCAAAGTATTCTATAGCGCGAAACTTACAAACTGCCGCATAACTTGGCGTTATGCTGACTTAAGTGCTCAAATAAAGGAAATTAAAAATGAAGAAGTTGCATTTATTTTTTTGTATTTTTCTAGCTTCATCCTGTGCTTTTGCTGATACCAAATATCCATTTGGTTTAAAAATGGTTTCTTTGCAGAATGGTGAAACTAGACACGTAAAATTTAACGTCCATACAGGCGAAGCGTGGTGGTCAAAAGACACAGTGTGGAATCAAATCATTGATGACCAAAAGCTGCCAACTTCTACATACAAATTTTATATGGTAAGTACTGGTCTAAATTGGCGTTTGATTCGTATTGACACTGCAACTGGTGCAACGTGGAAGAAGAATCTGGAAGGCCACTGGGTTAAATTCACCACTAGAAAATAAAAAGTATAAAAAAGCGTAGTGGCGCGCACACTGCGTATGCTAGACAGTTTTTAAGCCGCAGTTTTGTGGTTTTGATATGCAAAAATATTCTACAAAACTAAAACTTACAGACTGCCGTTGTACGCGGTATTAAAAAGGAGAGAAATAATGCTAAAAACCGGAAGTACAGTAAAACTTATAACATTCAATGGTGAAGCTTTATCGTCCGAAGATTGCGAACCTGAAGAAAATTACTGGCTTCTAATTGGCGAGCTTGCAACGGTTCTAGAATCGGAAACTATTTATGGACGTGTGTTAGTAGAGTTTGACGTTTTAGTAAAATCTAAAGGCCTCTATTGCCATAATGAAATACCTAATACGCTACTAATACTGGAATCAGACTTATTAATTGTTTAATTAGTAATTTCAAATTGTTTTATTAAATTTAATCAAGCAAGTTTTTAATTCATAACATAGTAAGAGCATTTTTTAACACGGCGCTCTAGTTGTACGCTTTGCGTGATGAAGGGTTTGTAAGTCTCCACTAAAAAAAGCAGCAAATTAATTTATCGTTTGATACTGTGTTGGCGGGAAGATCGTGCATGAAGAATATTCTTGGTATTTTTTTGCTTCTGGGGGTTATAAATATAGCAAGCGCAGAAGAGGTATGGTCTGTCCGTAAATCCGAAGTTAATGGTAAGCCGATTGTCTATAAATTCATGAATGGATTACCAGAGTCGTCAGTACGAAATAAAATACCATGGCTTACGGTTATTTCCTGGAAATATAATGGTTCAACGAATAACGGAATGCCGCCTAAGGAGGTAAATGAGCTTATGATTTACTAACTATTTTATTCCCCACCACTCCGGCAACAATGATTTAACCTGCATTTCCCCAAACCGCTGATCCAACAACCACAAGTAACCGGAATCCGATGTTTTCCGGATAACCCTTCCCGCTGCTTGGATAACTTTTTGAACGCCGGGGTAGGTGTAAGTGAAATCATAACCCTGGCCAAATTTTACCTGCATGATATTGCGCAAGTGCTCATTGATTGGGTTCACTTGCGGTAAACCGAGCGTGGCGATAAATGCGCCTTTTAATGCGTCTCCGGCCAGGTCGACGCCTTCACTGAAGGCGCCGCCGAGCACAGCCAATCCTAATAAATTATTGTGTTGGTTAAACTGCGCAATAAATGCTTCCCTGTCTGTTTCGCTCATGCGGCGAGATTGCACCACCAATTGAATATCTTCATTAGCTAAGTATCTGCGTAATTGAGTTTCTGTTTGCTGGAGAAATTCGTAGCTGGAGAAAAATACCAATGCATTACCCGGTCTTTCTGAAAGTTGTTGCCGGATGATATGGCACAGCGGGTCAACAGCGGCGTGGCGATCTTTATAGCGGGTGGAGATGTTTGCCGCGATTTTTACGGTAAGTTGCGTGGCCGCAAACGGCGATGGTACCTGGATGTGTACGGTGTCATCAGGTAATCCTAATAGGGCTTGATAATAATATGCAGGGTGAAGCGTCGCAGAGAAAAAGCAGGCGCAGTGTGCGAAGTTTAAGCGTGCGTACAATTGACGTGCCGGAATTAAATTACGTAAGGTTAATATATCGGCTTTGCTGCCGGGCGCTTGTAGATCGATACAAAAATCTTCATCAAATAGTTCTGCGATACGCTGGTAATTCAACGCGGCAAAGAAAAAATCCTGTGCAATTGTTTCCTGGATAGGGTGTTCCGGGTTTTGTTGCAGGAATTCGGTATAGGTGTTGGTAAAGTCCACTAGTGTATGGCCAAGTTTTTCTGGCAGGATTGAGAGATGCTCTAATTCTGCCGGAAACTCCGGAAGTGTTTTGACGACTGCCGACCAGGCTTTGTTGATTTTCTCCAATGACTTTTTAATTGCAGCTGGGGAATTTTTTTTTGCCGATAGCAGATCGGCGCGGTTGAGTTCTGCGGTGTACATACTGCGTGCGCGATCAATCAAATTGTGGCTTTCATCGACCAGCAGGTAAGGATTCCATTCGAATTCGTTGGTTAATCCTAATAGTAGCGGCGCGCCGTCAAAATAATAATTGACGTCCGCGACTACTATATCGACCCAGCGGCTCATCTCCATACTTAAATAAAACGGGCAGATTTCAAATTGAGCGGCAAGCTGGTTAAGTGTGTGCTTGTTTAGGATTGGAATCGCAAAAGCGGCCAGCCGGGCCGCTTCCAGTTTGTTGTAGAAATCCTGTGCATAAGGGCAGGAATCGCCACGGCATTTTTTGTCGGGTTCGAGGCAGGATTTTTCCTGCGCGGTTAATTCCAGTGTGCGTAATGGTGCGGTTGCATCGCTGGCGATAAGCTGGATATTTTCCAATGCTAATTGTTTGCCTGTTGTTTTGGCTGTGAGGTAAAAAATTTTATCTACCGGCGTGCGCGGTATGGATTTTAACGCAGGAAAGAGTGCGGCCAGGGTTTTGCCGGTGCCGGTTGGTGCTTCCGCCAGGACGACCCGGCCAGTGGCGGCGGCTTTATAAACGGCTTCCGCCATGACTCGTTGTGACGCATGCATTTCTCCATACGGAAATTGCAATTGCTCGAGCCATTGGTGTAATTGTTGCTGGCGATGGTTTAATTGCGCTTGCCATGCACAATATTTTTTGGCGAGCTGTTCGAAATAATCTTGCAGCTCGCTGGCTTGCCAGTTTTCATCGAATAAGTATTCAGTTTCTGTTGCCAGCTCAAAATAAATCAACGCCAGATTTATTTCGTCGCACCCATGCTGTGCACAATACATCCAGCCATAGCATCTGGCTTGTGCCCAGTGCAGGGCGCGGTGGTTCTCGGGAATGCGATCCACATCGCCGTAAAAGGTTTTTATTTCGTCAATGCAATGCGCATCGGGATCATAGCCGTCGGCGCGGCCACGGAAAGTGATATTGCCGTATGTGATGCTTAAACTGACTTCGCTCTGGTAACCTTCTGGCCGTGTCGAGGTAACTTTTTTATGGCCTTCAATACCTTCCAGCCCGGTGGGGGCGGGAGTAAAGCGCCGGTCCAGGCTACCGGTTTTTGCGGCAAATTCCACTAGCGTTTTAATCGCTACCGATTTTATTTTTTTTGCAGCGGGATTTTTTTCCGTAATCGATTCGGCTTTATGACCAGCGGACATAACAGACCTCCGCCGGAATATTGTGCCGGGAAAAATAATCCAGCCAGCGCGCCTGGTTATCCTGGATGCGGTCGCCGGGGCCTTTGACTTCAATCATGCGATAGGTTTTTTGCTCCGGAAAAAACTGGATTAAATCCGGAAAGCCGCTGCGATTATTTTTTATATCGAATAGCAGTCGCTCAAAAATTACCGCGAGATGCGTTGCCGGAATACATTGCAATGCGAGCTCAAGCAATTCCTTACTTAAAAACGACCAGTTTACAAAATGATTGGCAATGCCGGATTTGGTTTCCCAGTGATGAAGGATGTGTGCCTGATATTGGCCGGTGCCCAATAATGCGCGCAGCGCATTGATGCCGGGGCGATTGGCGATAAAATTTTCCTGGTATAAATCCAGTGGTGCAGCCTGGAAGGGATTGGCAAAAGCGCCTTCAATGCCGCGAAACATTTCGGGCCACAACCATAACCCGAATAAGCCGCCGATCAATGCATTTTCCGCATAGACGCAGGGGGCAATTTCACTATCCAGCGAAAGCCGCACCACTTCTTCAACACGTAACGCATTACCCTGCTCGTCGATTATGGGCGGTAGATTCACGTGTTGTTCGCAAATAGCCGCAGCGGTTTTTTTGGGAAAGGCAATGCCCAGTTTTTTGGCGAGCCGTGGGGCCATCCGGTGGGCGACCTGAAGTTCCTGTTCATCGTGCGGTTGTTCGAGTAATTCAGTGAGTAAGGTCCAGGCAGAAGAAAAGTCTTCCTGCTTTTCCAGCAGCCGAATGCGTCGCTCGCGTGCGGGAGATAAATGACTTTGCTCGTACAATTGGCGTGCTAGCAAATGCTCACCGGCACGCTCCAGTTCATAGGCAATATAATTGCTCAGTTTGGCTCGGCGGCGTTGTAGTTTTTCATTGGTGCTCGTGCCAGGTAATTGCAACTGCGCTGCGATTTGAATCAGCGTCTCAATACTATTATCAAGCTCCAGTTGTTCGCGTAAGTGTATCAACTGTTGATACTGGTCCAATTCAGCGCGGCTTTTAAATAAACGATGCTGATGATCAATGGAATAACTTTCGTAACGGAATAATCCTAAATCCTGCAATACAAATTCGGTGAGATCCTGATAGGCGTTGCCAAAAAATAACAATAATAATGTTTGGATAATAGCTTGGTTATCCAGGTAATACGCGTCGCCGAATTGATTGCTTGTCCATAGATGCCAGCACTGTGGCCCGGTAAATTGAGTTTGCAGTTCCTGAATCAACACTTCCTTGCGCGCTTGCTTCAGGCCAGCGAGTTGAGCGCTGAATAAGGTTAATAATTCCGGTTTGGTTAAGGTATTCGCTAATGTTTCAAGGCTAATCGCGCAATCGCGATGTAACAGGCCGGCCTCAACAAGTTGTTGTGCGCTTGAATCCAGATTGGCAATTTCGGCGTAATCCAGTTTATCGCGCCGGAATAACGGGCCTTTGCGACTGGACAAACGCACCAGCAAACACTGCGCACCGTGTTCCAGCGTATAAAACGTTTGTATAAATCGCTGTTCTTGCCCGTTTAATAAATCCGCGTAACGTTGATGTACCCAATCCAGCAAAAAGCGAAAATTATTCAGGTAATAATCGGGCGCGAGGTCAACGGGGCGGTTAGGGGTGTTGTTCATTGTTAATGTCTGTGCGGATCCAGTGATAGCGCAGATCCTGCTGCATAAGTCTTACTGTTGTTATATACAGTATACCTGCTTTTTTTGGTGCATCATACGGGTTCAGTAAACCCGGGATAGCGATTGCACCGGATTGCATTAATGATGCGTTAATTTATTGCGATGAACCGTCACGCGGCGATTTTTATAATGACGGGATTTGTCGGAAACCAATCAAATCTTCTAAAAAATTGATTAACAAGGATTGGTCCCGCACCTGCTGTTATGCATGATCCGGCGCTATTTCTTTTTATTATGCGTGCCCCTGATATTTCTATTGCCTGGGTTAACCAATGCACGCAACGTTAAAAATTTTATAGGCATTTGAATGCCAATTTTTTCGATTAATATTTTTTTACTTGTCATGCATTTCACTTTACAGCGCTCGCTGCCAGTCGTTTTCAGGCTCATTGTCGCTAGTGAAGTTGCGAGGCCAAGCTATTGATTGGCAATTGAAAGTTACCACACCCACGGTGAATTATGCCTGGCCGCAACGGTCAATTGAGGCGTGGAAAAATTGTTCGCAGGTCACCGAATCCTGTCTAAACTTGATGAAGCCTTAATACAATCGTCCAGGGAATTACTATGAAAAATAAATCTAATCTGTTCCTGTTGTCATCATTAACGCTCGCCTTGCTGACGCTGCAAGGTTGTGGTGGTGGAAGCGATACCGAGAAAGCCCCGGAGCCATCCGGCCCGGATATTTACCAGGTGGGAACTTATCCCCGCTTTGATCCTATTGTTTCCGACCTTCCGTTTAATACCGATCTGATTTTTGCCAAAGCGAAGGAAACCGATGGCACCGCCGATTTGGGCGCTGCCACTGACCCGGTGCGGGCGACAATAAACCAAATGGACGGTTTTTCCTCCTCGGCATTTTTTGATGTGCTCATCAGCGGCAGTATTGCACCGGCCAGTGCGATTGCCGGAAAAACCGTATTTTTGGTGGAACTGAATACCAACGGCAAGGATGCACTCGACCCCGCTAATATCGTGGGTGTAACCGGGCTGGCCAATTTTGATGTACAAGTCGTTTCGCTCGATGGCGGCACCAACAACACACTGCGTATTCGCCCCACCAAACCACTCAAATCCAAAACCAAGTACCTGGTGATTTTGACCAACGATTTAAAAGATGGCACCGGCGCGGCCTTGACCCGCTCCTGGACTTACAACGCATTGCGCGATCCAGCCTATGAAACCTTGACGGCGTTGGTGCCGGTTCGTAATGCGATTGTCGGTTGGGAGACCATTGCCAGTAAATTCCTGGCAGCGGCGAGCGGCGGACAATGGACCGAAGCGGCAGCAAAAGAAAAGCTGGTATTGACCTATACCTTTACCACTACGGATCCAATATCACCGTTGGTCGCCATGGCGGCACCGCGTGCGGCCATTGCCAGTATCCAGATCCAGGCGGGCGCTGCGCCCTCAGCGGCAGTCGCGAATGCACAGCAATTGGACTCGCTCAATTTATTACCCACTCCCAAACCGCGTGAGCTGGGAATTTCCGGTTTAACCGGGGTCGACTTTAATAATTTCAGCAGCGCGCTCGCGGCCAATGTGGGCAAGTTGTACACCGGCTATATCAAGCTGCCGTATTACCAGACGGCAGCAACAGGGCTGGCGTTTGGCGAATATCTGAAGCGCAATTGGAAGCCAGATTTAACGCTTGCTGCCGCCTTGGGAAAAACTGTTCCGGCTGACGTGGATGGTAGCTACAACGTTACTTACCGCTATCCATTCGCAGCCAAAACGGGCGATGAATCCGTACCCTTGCAAGTGACATTGCCACAGGATAATTGGGTTCCGGGCTATGCGGGCGTTGCTAATTGCGGGCAAATTTATGCGGCAAGTGGTTATCCAACTGTGATCTATGTGCACGGTATTACCAGTGACCGGACATCGGTTGTCGCGCTTGGCCATACGCTCGCCAGCCGCTGCATTGCTACGGTAGCAATTGATTTACCGGTCCACGGTGTACCCGCTAACAGTGCGTTTGTGAATGCACTGAACGTCGAGAAAAGTAAGTTAATTCCGTTCGCCACACTTTATGGGGCCAATGCCCCCCATGAGCGTCATTTTAACGTGGCAGGTTCCGGCGGGGCGCCGGCGCCCATGAATTTCACCAGTCCGGGTGCTACCGATGGTTCAGGGGCGCAATTTATTAACCTCGGCTATTTAACCAACACCCGCGATAACAATCGCCAGGCGGTGATGGATTTATTGAACCTCAATGCGAGTCTTGGCAACGTCCATACTGAAATCCGCAAATCGGTTAATACCGGTCTGGATTTGAACCGCGTATATGTGGTGGGCGTATCGCTTGGCGGTATTTTGGGGAGTGTATTTACTACCGTTAACCAGATTGCCATTACCAACGATACCCAGGCAGGGCTCACCTCCAACCTCACACCAATTCGGGGCCTGGTGACCAGCGGGGCGGGTACCCAGGTGGCGCAAGTGCTGGTTAATTCCGCGACTTTTGCTCCGATCATCAACGGCGGCCTGGGTAACAGTGGTGTAAATGTCGGCACTACCAACTACGAGCGGTTCCTCTACGCGGCGCAGACCGCAATGGATTCCGGTGATCCGGTCAATTTTATGGAAACCCTGGCGAAGTTGGGTGTGCCCGCATTGGTACAGCAAATTAACAATGACGCGGTAATTCCCAATAGTGCCGCCAGTGCCCCCCTGGTGGGGACCAGGGCAATGGCGAGTTTGCTGAACACAACACAATTGGGGCTGGGCAGCACCCAATTGGGGCGTGGTTATGTAAAACTCACAGCGGGTGGCCATTCGTCGTTATTGCGTCCTGAAGGCGGTGCGCCGCAGGTGACTGCTGAGTTGCAAACCCAGGTGGTTACTTTTGTATTGAATAACGGCAATGTATCCATAGGCGGCGCAGCTCCTGGCAACATTGACCTGACGACGAATTAAGTTTTAATCAGCGGTTATAAACCCCGGCTTGTCCGGGGTTTATTTTTTGTACATTGTAATTGTGCCCACGCTGATTTATTACAGGCTGGCGCAATAACTGCTTGATGAATGATGTAAACTGCCGCGCAAACTACAGCAGCTATTTTTGATAAAGAGTTACTCCTATGACCCCACGCAATTATTTATACCTGTTGAAAAAATATGATGAGTACCAGGCGCAAATTGCACGTTTACTTGAATCAATTGTGACGTCGTTGTCGCCCAATAAATTGGAAACTGATGTTGATCACCTCAAGGAAGTGATTAAGCGTTTGCACGATTCCTATCCATTTGTGGAATTGCTTTATTGCCTGGATGATAAAGGTGTGCAGACTACCGAGTCGGCCGCGTCGCCCACGGTTCCCGACCCCAAGCGTCGTGAACCCGGTTTGGGTTCTGATCGCAGCAAGCGCGTTTACTACATGCTTGCACGTAATAATGAAGCAACGGCGACGGTAACCCAGCCCTATTTATCCAGTGCAACACACCAATTGGCAATTTCGGCCGTACAGCGCTTTATCGATAACAATAATGCGGTATGTTACCTGGTCATTAATTTTAACCTGGAAAAATTAATTACGTTTTTAAATGGCGACAGTCTGCGCCGTGCGGTGCATCCATTTTTCCAGGTGGTTTACGGCATTATCGGTGGGATGCTGGTACTGGTTGCCGGGTTATTACTTTTCTCGGCGGGTAGTTCCCTGTTCGAAGTGGTGCATGAACATACCAATACGGCAACACAGGCATTCCACCTGGTTATTCTGGTGACGTTGGGCCTGGCAATTTTTGATTTGGGAAAAACGATTCTGGAAGAAGAGGTGTTGCTGCATAAAGATGTTCACCACACCGGTTCAACCCGCCGCACGATTTCACGCTTTATGTCGGCCATTGTGATCGCCGTGTCAATCGAATCATTGTTGCTGATGTTTAAATCCTTGTTAGGCGATGCTACCCATTTAAATTCGGCGGTGTTGATGTTATTTGCCGCGGTGGCATTATTGGTTGGTTTGGGTGCGTATCTGAAATTAACCAGCGAAAAAAAGTAACGGTTAAAACTGGATTCTCAAAAATCATCGCAGCAGCAACGGAAACTTTCTGTGAGTACAAAAAATAAAACCGCATTTGTATGCAATGACTGCGGTGCTGATTATAAAAAATGGCAAGGCCAATGCACGGAGTGTGGAGCCTGGAACTCCATCACTGAAGTGCGCCTTGGCCCAACACCGTCGAATCGCTCAGCGAAATTTGAAGGTTACGCGGGGGGAGCCTCGGGGAATAAAATCCAGACGCTGGCAGAAATCGCCTTGAATGATGTACCGCGCTTTAGCAGCGGTACTGGCGAATTTGACCGTGTGCTTGGCGGTGGTTTTGTCCCCGGTTCGGTAGTGTTGATTGGTGGTAATCCCGGTGCGGGCAAATCCACCTTACTGCTGCAAACTTTATGTAACCTTGCGCGTACTATGCCCGCGCTTTACATCACCGGCGAAGAATCTTTGCAACAGGTTGCGATGCGCGCCCAGCGCCTGGGGTTACCGACGGACCAATTGCAAATGCTGAGCGAAACCAGCGTGGAAAGTATTTGCGCTATCGCCCAGCAGGTCGCACCCAAAGTGATGGTAATTGACTCCATCCAGGTGATGCACATGGAAGATATCGCTTCCGCCCCCGGTTCCGTTTCGCAAGTACGCGAGAGCGCGGCTTACCTCACGCGCTTTGCCAAACAAACAGGGACGGTATTGATTCTGGTTGGCCATGTCACCAAAGACGGTTCGCTTGCGGGTCCCAAAGTACTGGAACATATGATCGACTGTTCCATTTTGCTGGATGGCGATAATGACTCCCGCTTTCGCACCTTGCGCGGGAATAAAAATCGTTTTGGTGCGGTAAATGAATTGGGCGTTTTTGCGATGACCGAGCAGGGCATGCGCGAAGTGAATAATCCTTCAGCGATTTTTTTACAACGCGCAGAAGATGCAGCGCCCGGTTCAGTGGTGATGGTGATGTGGGAGGGTACACGTCCGCTGCTCATTGAAATTCAAGCCCTTGTCGATGACAGCCATCTGGGCAATCCGCGCCGTGTTGCTGTCGGCCTTGAACAAAACCGTGTAGCGATGCTGCTTGCCGTATTGCATCGCCATGGCGGTATTATGGTGGGCGATCAGGATGTATTTGTGAATGTGGTGGGTGGTGTCCGGGTGATGGAAACCAGCGCAGACCTCGCGGTGCTGCTGGCTATTGTGTCGAGCTTTCGCGATCGGGTTTTGCCGCAGGATTTAATTGTATTTGGTGAAGTTGGCCTGTCGGGTGAAATTCGTCCGGTACCGAGCGGGCAAGAGCGTTTGCGTGAAGCTGCAAAACATGGATTCAAGCGGGCGATAGTCCCTTTTGCTAATGCCCCGCGCGAAAAAAATCCGGGTATTGACGTAGTGGCGGTAAAAAACTTGCAAGAAGCATTAAACGCGCTCTGAGGCCGGTCATTAATTTTCGCTGTGTAACTCAATGACCCTGCGGTCTATATGGCGAATTTTTTCTTGCGCGTTACCGAAGCTGGGAATGCTCCGGAAAATTTCATCAAGGCTTCCGTCAGCTTGCGCAAGCAATAATCCGCGCTCAATACGCCGGGCCAGTGCATCATTTTTTTTGTTCAGGAAAAAATAAATGGGCTGGGGATAATGAATCAGCAAATTTTTTTCCACGGTTAAACCCAGCTTTGCATAAAGTTCCCTTTCCTGCTCAATTTCCTGCAGGCTGCGCGCCATATAATCAAAGCGTTTGGCGGCCAGCATGCGAAACATCGTATCAAATGAATAGGATGTGACGGTTGGCAAACTATTAAAATTGTAGATTTGCGTATCGCTCCAGTGAATGCCGGAACCGATTTTGAATTGGCGCAAGTCCTCGATTGTTTTGACGTTATCAAAACGCGGTTGATCACCCGCGCGAATTAGTAGCGCGCGGTACTCGTTGATGCCGTGCAGCAAATTAAATTTCACCGCTGCAAATTCTTCTTCCCGCTGTTTGGTACTGCTGCTCCACATAACATCAACAACACCTTGTTTAACTAGCAAGCGAAAGCGTTCGCGACCAATAATTTGTTGGTGATAAACAATATTGTACGCGGGTTCTTGTGTGGTTGCGGCTGCGTCATGTGTGGTTGTTTTACTTAATGCAAGCCGCAATACTTTTTCAAAATAAATACCGGTAGCTTCCGGTTCAAGCGAACCGGGTGCAGGAATGGTTAACGACAATGGTTGCCCTGCATTAGCCGACAAGCCCGCAACGAACAGGATGAAAATAATGAGGCTGTGTCCGGCGTGGAAAAAATAATGTGGCCGCATAGGGGCAGGTTTAGTGATCGTTTTCTATTAACGTTAATAGTTCGTAGAGCAGCGTTCTATCGGCGGGGGTATCCGGTTGAAATTCAAACCCGAGGTGTTGCTCGCGCACATGGATTAACCGGCCATGCAGGTTTAGTAGTTTTTTGCTGGAAGCAATCAGGTTTACATCATCCAGTTGGATATGTACACGCAATGCATCGCCTTTTTGCAACAGGTGCTCGCTCAGAATTACCAGCCGCGCACCGGATTCGGAAATATCAGTAACCTGAGCCTCCCAACTTTTGGTGGAGTATTGCAATTCCGCCACCGCTCGCAACGGGAAACGCGGATGCCGGCGTTTGTCCGCTGCTGAAAAATCATTGGCAGTTGTTGGCTCAATCATTCTATTTGTGGGCTCCGCCGCATTGATCGTTTGTAGCAAAGTGGTTGTAATAAATTGTTCTGTAGCTAAACGTCTGTCGCTGGCCAGATATCAGGCATAAACATTAATAATCGCTCATCAATTCATTGAGTTCACGTTCGGCCGCATTTGCATCGCCCAGGTTTAATTCAATCAGCCGACGCAGGTGGCTTACACTGTCGATATCGATGGTGGTGCACATCAATCCGGTCTGGTTGTGATGCTGATGCGCAACACTGACCGTCATGGCAATACAGGTACTGTCTGATAACAGGATTTTTACCAGGATCGGTTGATCCCTTTTTACATCGGCGGGAAGTTGCTGTTGGATCAACAAGCCCCGCAGGGAGATATCGAGCAAACTTGCTCGCCAGTGGTATTCGCCCTGTGCAAGTTCTACATGGGCATCAAAAAGAATTCGGCTGAATTTGCGGCGCTCGTTGGCGCCTGCTGTTTTTGTTGTATTCGTCATAATCGGTTTGTAAATCACTGCAGTAGGTAATGCTCATCAGTGTAGCCCGCGCTGGCCGTTTCGCCATAGGCATTTGCCTGTGGTTACGGCCAACGCCTATAATCCCGCCCGTTTTTATCCGATTGATCATAAAGCTAACAGATTGATTCCTATGACAGATTTTCGTATCGGTATCGACCTCGGCGGCACTAAAACCGAGGTAATCCTGCTCAACGGCGCTAGCCAGGAGCTTTTTCGCACCCGCATTCCCACTGTGCGCGACGACTATGCGGCGACCCTGCGCGATATCGCCGGGCTGGTAGCCCAGGCGGAAGCGGCAGCAGGTCAAGCCAATTTGCCGGTCGGGATTGGTATTCCCGGTACCGTTTCGCGCAAAACCGGGTTTGTAAAGAACGCCAACTCTACCTGGTTGAATGGCAAACCTTTCCAGAAAGATTTATCACAACACCTCCAGCGCGATGTAAAAGTCACCAATGATGCCAATTGCCTTGCGGTATCCGAAGCTACCGATGGTGCCGGTCGCGGTTATGACCTGGTATTTGCCGGCATTATCGGCACTGGTTGTGGTGCGGGGGTGGCTTACAAAGGCCAGCCAATCATTGGCCCCAATGGCGTTGCCGGTGAATGGGGGCACAATCCGCTCGCCTGGACCGCCGAAGCAGATTTGAATGCGCGCCCTTGTTATTGTGGTAAAGCGGGTTGCCAGGAAACATTTTTATCCGGTACCGGCCTCTGCCTTTCCTATCAATTACTCACTGGCGAAAAACTCAAAGGCCATGAAATTGTGGCTCTGGCAGAGCAGGGCGATGCAGTTGCCAAAGAAGTGCTTGCGAATTATTTCGATCAACTTGCACGCGGGTTGGCAACTATCATTAACGCGGTGGACCCGGACGTAATCGTGTTGGGCGGCGGCGCGTCCAATATTGCGGCAATTTATACCGAAGTGCCTAAACTATTGCCGCATTATGTATTTGGCCGCGAGTGTGATACGCCGATTGTACAAGCGGTGCACGGCGACTCCAGCGGCGTGCGTGGCGCGGCCTGGTTGAATCCAATTGTGTAAGGCACCCATCATGTTGCAGATTAAAAAGCCCATCTGTTTTTTGATGGGCTTTTTATTTTTTATTTGCGCAATCAATACTGTTGCCCAGACGGCAACGCAACCCATCCCCCAACGCATTGCATCGCTCAATATTTGTATCGATCAATTATTGTGGGAACTGGTACCGCACGAACGCCTGGTTTCAATCAGTTACCTCACCGCTGATCCCATCTGGTCGCCGATTGCACACCAGGTGCGGGGAATGCCATTGAATCATGGCCTGGCAGAAGAAATTGTTCCGTTAAAACCTGAGGTGATTTTTGCCGGGGAGTTTGATGCACCCAACGCAATAGAGTTATTGCAGAAATTAGGTGCCCGTGTCGAACGCTTACCCTTACCGCGCAAGCTGGATGATATTAACGAACAAATTTTTCAGCTCGCCAATATGATTGGCGCGCAATCCAAAGCACAACACATGGTGGCAAATATTAATACCCAAATCGCAGAACTAAAAGCGGCAAGTGCCGGGAAAACACCGCTGACTGCATTCTGGTATTCCTCCAATGGTGTGGTAATTGGCGCTGGCACTTTAGAGCATGAATTTATGCAGCTTGCCGGTTTGCGCAATCTGGCAGCTGAGCGCGGCATGTTCGGTTTCAATCAACTTGACCTGGAATTATTGCTGAGTGCAAAGCCACAAATCCTGATTGTTGAAGAGGGCAGTGATGATGCATTTTCACTCGCGCGCGAATACTTGTCGCACCCCGCGTTACAACATGCCGATTTCAAAGTAATTAATTTACCGGCAGGTTTATCGGGTTGTGCCGCATCAGTAATTGGCGATGTGGCATCAACCCTGAAACAGGAATTAACGAAATAATGTTTAACTGGAATGTATGTTGAAAACGACTATTTCATTCGCCACTTTAAGTGGCTCATTAGTAATTGCGCTTATTCTTGCCTGCGTGATTGCGCTGAATACCGGTCTTGCTGACATTGAGGTGGTTGCAGGTTTGCAGGATTTTTTTACGGGCGAGCAAAGCCTCGCGGCCAATGTGGTCGGGCAAATACGCTTGCCGCGTTTAATTCTCGCGCTGGTTATTGGTGCAACCCTGGGAATGTCGGGCGCGGCTATGCAAGGGTTATTGCGTAATCCACTTGCAGATCCCGGTGTGTTGGGGGTGAGTAGCGGTGCAGCTTTTGGTGCGATTTGCACATTGTATTTTGGACTTGCTGCCAGTGCCTGGTATTGGTTGCCCGGTGCAGCCATTGTTGGTGCGTTGTTTACCTTGTTTATGGTGTATGTGCTGGCCGGTTTGCACAGCAGTATGCTCGCGCTGATTCTCGCGGGTACGGCGATGAGTTCAATTATGGTGGCATTGATTGCAGTAGCGTTGAACTTTGCGCCCAGTTTATATGCAATGCAGGAAATTGTTTTCTGGATGCTGGGTTCATTGGCCAACCGCCATTTTGATCATGTCAGCATCGCGTTACCGCTTGCGGTTATCAGCTGGTTGATGATGTTAAGCCGCAGTCGTTTTCTCGACGCGCTCAGCCTGGGTGAAGACAGCGCGCGTTCACTCGGTTTTAATAATCAGCGTGAGCGCTGGATTTTATTGGCAGGAATTTCCATTGGTGTTGGCGCTTGTGTCGCAGTCAGCGGCGCGATTGGTTTTATCGGTTTGGTAATTCCGCATTTGCTGCGGCCTTTTGTTGGTTATCGCCCCGGCCGATTAATGATTGCCAGCGCACTGGGCGGAGCATTGTTATTAGTGTTGGCCGATATTCTGGTGCGCCAGTTTGACAGCGCCCGCGAATTAAAAATTGGTGTGGTTACCTCCTTAATCGGCGCTCCATTTTTTCTATTGCTGATTTTAAAAACGCGTTCACGGTGGGCATGATGACAACAACACTGAAAGCCCAAAGCATCACGGTTATTCGCGATAACAACAGGATTATCGATGATGTTGATGTGCAATTAGCGCCGGGAGAATTTGTTGGCCTGATTGGTCCTAATGGTGCGGGCAAGAGTTCGCTCTTGCGTGTTCTGGCCGGATTGCATAAAGCGGATACGGGGCAAGTGACTATTAGTGCTAGCGAGCGCGATACTTTATTGCAGCAGTTACCGGACCGCGAACGCGCGCAATTGCTGGCCTATTTGCCGCAGCAGGAAACACCGGCCTGGCCGCTACAAGTCGAACACCTGGTCGGGCTTGGGCGCGCGCCCTGGCACAAACCGCTGAGCGGTAAATCAGCGCGCGATGCGCAAGCCATAGAGCGTGCATTGCAAATTACCGAGCTAACCCATTTCCGTCAGCGAATCGTGACTACACTTTCCGGTGGTGAATTACAGCGTGCATTACTGGCCCGTGTATTTGCCGGCGAACCGGAAATTATCCTGGCAGACGAACCCATTGCCGCACTCGACCCTTACCATCAATTGCATATGATGGAATTATTGGCGGAGCATGCACAGCAGGGCGGGACAGTGTTTGCGGCCTTGCACGATTTAAGTCTGGCGGCGCGCTTTTGTTCGCGCCTGGTATTGATTCATCACGGTAAAATTGTTGCTGATGGCCAACCGGCTAATGTGCTCACCACAGAAAATTTGCAGCAGGTTTACGGCATCAGTGCTTACGTGGAATGTCGTGACGACGGTGTAGTTATTATCCCGCGCCAGCGGCTACTTTAATATTGGGCCGCGCGCACGCGTGGTTGGTGTGTAAAAAATTATCGGGGAAGATCCAGCCGGGATCTGACAAAAAACGCTGCTTATGGAACACCAATATGAAAGCAGGTCTATTTAAATCCATGGTAAATCTCTGGCCGCCGCTGTTCTTTGCGGGCATCAAGCTCACCTATCTCGCGGCTGATTACAAAGAAGCGCGCGTAACGTTAAAACTCCGGTGGTTTAATAAAAATTATGTCGGCACCCAGTACGGTGGCAGTTTGATGTCCATGACTGACCCCTGGTATATGTTGATGATAATGAACATTCTCGGGCGCGATTATTTTGTGTGGGACAAACACGCGGAGATAGATTATATCTCCCCCGGCAAAACCCATGTTCACGCCCGGTTTAAAATTACCGACGAAACCCTCGCCGACATTCGTGCAAAAACCGCCAACGGTGAAAAATACATACCGGAATTTCTGGTGGAAATTAAAGATGATAATGAGCAATTGGTTGCACGGGTAAAACGCCGCGTGTACATCAAATTAAAACCGCGTGCGCGCACTAATGAAGAACCGGAATTCACAGAACCGGACGAATTAAAAAACGATTAATGGGAGAAATATTATCGCCATGTTAAATGTTGCCCTTTGTTCTTATGGTATGTCCGGCAAGGTTTTTCACGCACCGCTGATTACTGCCGAACCGCGCTTGAACCTCCACAGTGTTTTGCAACGTAGTGAACCGGCGGCGCTGGCTGATTATCCGCAGTTAAATATCGTAAAAAGCTTTGACGAATTAATTGCCAATCCGGATATTCAACTGGTCGTTGTAAATACACCCAATGAACACCATTACCCCATGGCTAAAGCGGCGCTGCTCGCGGGTAAACATGTTGTGGTAGAAAAACCATTTACATTGAGCCTGGGTGAAGGTAAGGAATTAATTGCGCTGGCGCAGCAACAAAAGCGGATTCTTTCGGTATTTCAAAACAAACGCTTGGAAAGTGATTACCTGGATGCGCAACAAATAATCCAGTCAGGTGAATTGGGGCGAATTGTTGAAGTGGAATGGCATTACGACCGCTATCGCACCAATGTTACTCACAAAAAATGGAAGGAAGATAATTTGCCGGGTTCCGGTACCTGGTTTGATTTGGGAATCCATATGGTGGATTCCATGTTGTGTTTATTTGGTAAACCCAACGCGGTCTACGCTGATATGCGCAGCCTGCGCCGTGCTGAAGGTTCTACCGATTATTTCAATACCATTTTTTACTACGACGATATGCGTGTGATTTTGCGCTCCAGCACCTACGTCAGTGAAAAAGGCGCAACGGTTGCTATCCACGGTGATAAAGGGTCATTCCTGAAATTCGGACAGGATGTACAGGAAAGCCAAATGATGCGCGGCCTGATTCCGGGTGCACCGGGTTGGGCGCAACCGGGTGACGATAATTATGGTGTGCTGCATACGCACAATAACGGTGAAGCCAATCGCCGGATTATTCCGGGGCAGCGCGGTTATTACGAACATTACTATCAAAATATTGTTGATGCGATAACAGGCACTGCCGCGCTCGCATTTTTGCCACAGCAATCTTTATTAGGTGTGGAAATATTGCTTGCCGCAGAAGAAAGCGCGAAGCAAAAAAAATTAATCCAGTTATAAATTGGGTAGTAACTAACCCAATTTTTTCTCTAGTCGGAGTTAGTTATGAAAAAGTTTCTTGTTTTATTGGCACTGCTGGGTTTTTCCTGTTCGGCTTTTGCCGGCCGTATGCCGGAAAGTGTTGAAAGTGTAGAGGCGATTGGCAAAGGTTATGTAAAACTTAATATCGCCAAAAACTCACCGGATGCCGACTATGATTACCAGGTGGTAAGTGCGGTAGATATAAAACGCCTGGTGGGTGGTGCTGATAAGAAGAACTGTTTTATTTTTTATTTTACTGGTATGGAATTGCTGAAAATCCAGGTTTCCAACCAGGCATGCAGCGCGATTGTTAAAGAATTAATAGTAGCGCAGAGTTAATGACTCGATAGCAGTGACTAAAAACCTGAAGGAAGAGGATGATGTATCTAGCGCGCCAACACCTGGCGCAACTTGCCATTATGGTAGTAATAACTTTGAACTGGACTTAACTGGCAGTTTAGTTGATATACGCCGTTGCCTGCTCATTGTGCCGCTACACATTATCAGTGATTTTGGTGTAATGATTGGCGCCTAAATATAAGGCCGTACATTTTTCTTATAGGTCCCGCTTAAAGCGGGACATTCTTCCCCAAAGTCGAACCTCCAAACCAAAACTCGTACTCGCCTTTCATCGCGCCGGGTTCTAGGATTTTTTTGCCTGCTATAAACCGTATTTCCGGTTTGTTGGTGGCAGGAAAAGCTATTCAACTAACAAGAGCTGCAAGCATCGCTTGTTGCCGATTCAAGGAGAAAGTGAAAGTGCAAACTATCCAGAAGCGTTCCGCAATTTCCCGTGTTAGAGGTTTTGGTTTTTCTGCTGTTGTTGCAGCGGCTGCATTGTTGGGTGCTGTCGATGCAAGCGCGCATGGCTACGTATCATCACCCAAATCCAGGGTGATTGTGTGTAAGGAAAATAATATTGAGAATCCAACCCATCCTGCGTGTATCGCTGCGAAAGCAGCGGGGAATGTGGGATTTTATTCGCCGCAAAGTATTGCGATAGGCGGGGTGCGCGACAACCATCAATCCGTTATTCCCGATGGCAAGTTGTGTAGTGTGGGGATAGGTGATTATGCGGGTCTGGATCTGGCGCGCAGCGATTGGCCGGCAACCCAGGTGCAAGCCGGTGTGCGCGAATTTGTATGGACCAATACCGCGCAGCATCGCAGCATGTATTTCCGTTATTACATCACCAAACAGGGTTACAACCCCAACCAGCCATTGAAGTGGTCTGATCTGGAACAAATTCATCAATCAGCCCCAACCGGGCAGGAGGCGGTTTCGCGCCATCAGGTGAATTTACCGCCGCGCACCGGGCGGCACGTTGTTTACAGTATCTGGCAACGGGATTATGCCGATGCGCCCGAGGGATTTTATCAATGTATTGATGTGGTCTACGGCGATAACCCCAGTTCTGCGTCGTCTAGCTCCAGTGTGCAACAGCCTTCATCAATTTCGTCGAGCAGCAGTAGTGTTGGCAGCGATACCTGCGCCGGATTGCCGACATGGGATGCAGGCACTGTGTATAACAAACCGCAACAAGTGAAATACAACAACAAGCGTTACCAGGCGAATTACTGGACGCAGGGTAATAATCCTGAACTCACTTCCGGCCAATATAACTACTGGCTGGATTTGGGCGATTGCAACGGTTCCGGCGGTTCCTCTTCGGCAGCCCCATCATCGTCATCGCGCAGTTCTTCGGTGGTGGCCAGTAGTTCCAGTTCATCGGTGTCAACCGGTAGTTGTACCTCGCCCGCTTATGTTAATGGTGCGACTTATGCGACAGGTGCGTTAGTGCGCAATGGTGGTAACGAATATCGTTGCACTGTTGGCGGCTGGTGTACTGTGGGCGGACCTTATGAGCCGGGTGTCGGTTGGGCGTGGACAAATGCCTGGGCGCTGGTGCGTAGTTGCCAGTAATTTTTAATTGAAATTTTGAAAATAACATTATTGATGAAATAAAACGGCAACTTCGGTTGCCGTTTTTTATTGATAAATTTTCCCGCGCGATATTCAGGTTAATCCAGTCACAGATTGGTAAACCCAACGTTGTAAATTCACTTCACTGCGCTAGGCTTGTCACCACAAAAATAAAATTCAAATCTCTCCAGTTGTTATCAACCTTTGGTGCTTCCCGGTTGTATTCGATTTAGTGGTTCGGGAACTTCCTCACATCCGTGCAAAACTAACTGCTACCGTAGTTAGCGTTGCTGCTTATTGTTTTTTTGCTACTCCCGGAGGAACGAAATGAAACTACTCTCGGCTTTGGAAAAAACGGCTGTGTTAAAAAAAATGGCCATCAAAAATTTTTCTTTAACAACGTTGACCTCAAAAACATCGTCCATAAAAAAAAGTATGGTTAGTGCGACCTTGCTGTTAGCTGTAATGCAAACCGGTCACGCACAGGCTGCAAAATGTGAATATATTATTGCGAATGATTGGGGCAGCGGGTTTACCGCAACAATTCGTATCACCAATAATGGCACCAATGCCATTTCCGGCTGGAATATCGGTTGGAATTATAGCGATGGCTCGCGGGTAACCAGCAGCTGGAACGCAACGCTGTCCGGTTCCAATCCCTACACCGCGACACCGTTAAACTGGAACGGCAATATCGCGGTTAATTCAAGTATTGAATTTGGTATCCAGGGCAACAATGGCGCGAGCAAGGCGCAAGTGCCGGCGATTACCGGTGCGGTCTGCAATACAGTGGTCACTTCCAGTGTTGCAGCATCAAGCGTAGCGATTTCAAGTTCGTCGCGTCCCGGCTCTTCGGTAATTCCGGTTTCTTCATCGCGGATATCGTCCAGCATCCCTTCATCGTCTGTGCGGTCATCATCATCCAGTTCGATAACAACTGGCGGGCAAGCGTGTAACTGGTATGGAACTGTTACGCCATTGTGCGCCAATACGACCAGCGGTTGGGGTTACGAAAATGGAAAAAGTTGTGTGGCCCGCTCAACCTGTAGCGCGCAACCGGCGCCGTACGGAATAGTGAATTCCGGGGGTTCATCCAGCGTAGTGGTAGCGAGTCGTAGCTCATCAAGCAGTGTGGTGGTTGTGTCATCGTCCAGCTCTTCGATGCGTTCATCGGTGAGTAATTCTTCTACCAGCAGCATCGTTTTGGGCGCGACCTGTAACGGCTACGCAACGCGTTATTGGGATTGTTGCAAAGCACATTGCAGTTGGACCGCCAATGTGCCTTCCGTTGTTAATCCGCTACCGGCATGTGGCAGCAACAATTCGCGTTTAACCGATGTGAATGCGGGCAGTGCATGTGGTAATGGCGGTGGCAGTGCGCACATGTGTTGGGGCATGGCACCATTTGCGGTGAGCGATAAATTAGCTTACGGCTATGCGGCTACGGCGAGTGGCGATGTGTGCGGCCGTTGTTATCAATTGGAATTCACGGGGCAATCCCACAACTCACCGGGTGATCCGGGTTCGTCAGCGCTCGCCGGAAAAGTGATGATTGTCCAGGCAACGAATATCGGTTACGACGTGGGTGGTGGCCAATTCGATATTCTGGTTCCCGGTGGCGGCGTAGGTGCGTTCAATGCGTGCTCTGCGCAGTGGGGTGTTGCCAATTCTGAATTGGGTGCGCAGTACGGTGGTTTCCTCGCCGCTTGTAAACAGGAGTTGGGTTACAACGCGAGTCTGGCGCAATACAAAAGTTGTTTGACCAACCGCTGCAATAGTGTGTTTGGTTCGCGTGGATTAACCGAGTTGCAACAAGCCTGCACCTGGTACGCCAACTGGTTTGAAGCCGCAGACAATCCGGCATTGAAATACAAGGAAGTTGCTTGCCCGGCAGAGTTAACATCCCGTTCGGGAATGAACCGCGGGCCGCTGAACGATATTAAAACGACTTGTAATTAAAAAAATAATTTGTTGCGCTGAAAAAAAAGCAATGCAGTGTTATCTGCATTGCTTTTGTTATTTAAAAGCGCTTATTTTTTTATGAGCACTTTTTGCGGTAACGAACCAATCCCAGACCGAACAGGGAACTGGCCAGTAACAGCAAACCGGTTGGCTCGGGTACCGATACCGGCAATGCATTTGCATCAACGGCAATTGCATATCCGGTAGCACCACCGTGATCGGCGAGCAGGATTTGCAAGGAATGTGAACCTGCACCCAGTGATGCAACGTCAATATCGTATTCGTTGATGTTGGCTCCGCCGCTGGCAGTCGCACCAAACAAGAAATTGCCGTTTAACCACACCAGCAAACCATTATCTACACCGACATCAATATGCAGGCTGGATGCAGTTGCCAGACTGAAGTCATACACAATCGCCGCTTCGCTGTTGACTGCCCAGGCCGACGGGATCGCAACCGGACCTGCTGACCAGGTACCACCGGAATAATTTCCGGCCAGCCAGTTAGTGCCAAACGCGGCGGTGAATGGAATGTTTGGATCGCTAGCCAATTGATAGCTGGGGTCACCTTCACTGACATTCGCGCCGAGGAGAAAACCGCCGGGGCCATCAATAGCAGCAAGATCGCCCAAATTGTTGTAGAGGCCAGCGGTTGAGTTATCAATAATAATCGTGGCGCTGGCCTGAAGGGGCAGTAGCGCCAGGGCCGCTAAACCCAATAAGTTTCTGATGGATTTCATGA
Organism: Gammaproteobacteria bacterium; assembly: GCA_021151835.1. Lineage (GTDB taxonomy): Bacteria > Pseudomonadota > Gammaproteobacteria > Pseudomonadales > Cellvibrionaceae > Cellvibrio. The sequence goes on along the minus strand of JAGKWO010000001.1, from coordinate 371,660 downwards.
ACATCTCCAGTTGATTTATTAAGAATGAGTCCGTATAGCGGAAACCCGCTGATGTTAGCGGAGCAAAAAATGGACCAAATAAATTTGATCGAATTTTCATGGGTTTGCAAAAGTTGGTTGTTTTCGGCGTCAATTTATTCGACAGGGCATGTTGCTGAAGTTACATTTCGTTTGCGATTTTCATCACACCGCGTCGGTGTACTGACAAGTGTTGGCAACTCCTTAATCCACACTGTGAAAATCATAATAATCAAAACCTGACCACACAAAACTTGGCCACACAAAGAGTACAACTATGTTAGATAACGCTAATGGACATCAATTTTCTACCGCCGAATTTCCGGCTATTTCACCCAGCCAACGTATGCACCTTATTTTGTTGGGGGTGAATGATATTGCGCAATCCAAAAAATTTTACGAAGCCCTGGGATGGAAAAAATCACCCACCGGCCACGATGAATTTGTGAAATTTGATTTGGGTGGTTACGCGTTGTGTTTATTATCGCGCGCAGGATTGGCTGCCGATTCCCTGGCAGACACCACCGAACCCGCCGGTTTTAATGGCGTGGGTTTTGTATATTTGGCAAAAACACCGCAAGAAGTACCAGCGATTCTCGCCAAAGCCGTAGAAGCGGGCGGCACTTTGGTAAAACCGGCAACGCGTACGCCCTGGGGAATTGCAGGGTATTTTAAAGACCCGGATGGCCATTTGTTTGAAGTGGATTACGAAGAAGTCTGGGTTTTTGACGAACAAAATCGTTTGGTTGTTGATAAGCTGAATGAACGGACCTGTTGAATAGATAAAGGGGAGTTTCCTCATGACTGGAGAAACGGAACAATTGCGTGCCGATGTAAAAAGCCGGCGTATTGACGCACCGGTTGCACACGTATTCGCTGCATTTCGCGATGCAGAAAGTCTGGCGCAATGGTGGGGGCCGGTGGGCTTTACCAATACTTTTCATAACTTCGATTTTCGCGCCGGTGGGCAGTGGCGCCACACTATGCATGGACCTGATGGCACGGATTATGAAAATGAAAGCCGTTTTTTAGAGGTGAGTGAAAATAAACGGATTGTGATTGAACATCTAACCGGCCATCATTTTATTTTAACGCTGGAATTTGAAAACCTGGGCGAAGCAACTGTGGTCCATTGGCAACAATTATTCGATACGGTTGAGCATTATGAACAAATTCGCGAATTTGTATCGGTGGCCAATGAACAGAATCTGGATAAATATGCAACAGCGGTGATAAAGCGGTTGGTGCTGTAAAATTTTTGCGATCAGGGCAATCGGGATTTATGGGAGTTCGTGCGCTGGCTGTATTTGATAATGGCTTTTCGCCAGAAATGCAGTGGAAACAGCGCGCACAGTCCAAGGCCTAAATACCAATGCACGCTGTTTACATTCAATAATTGCAAACTGTCTTGCGGGTAATACAGCAGCAGGCCGCTAATGACCAGCAATGACCACAATACCAAATGTAAATAACCATCCCAGTGATGCTTTTTTTTGTGTAATTTTTTTTGCACATGGTCAGCAAATAAATAACCGAACATGAATACCGCGAGCATGGCGCTGGCACCGTGCAGTTCACGAAACAAGCCGTTAAGCGGGTGTGGGAAGTCGTCTTCACTGGCTGGTGCCAGCCAAAATAACGCAACGCCGGTGATAGCTGTTGCCAACAGGATAATCCAGATACCGATGCGTGATTTTTTCATTGAGCCGGGCTATTGAGTAAGGCTTAAAGCGGTGCGCCATTTTAACCGGCCGGACGCGAAAATATAGAGCCTGTTATCAAATTGCGCTAACTAATCCAGCGCAATCCAATTGCCTCCCAATTTCCTTATCGTTTCCTGGCGTTCCCCGGCAGGAGTATTTGCCGCAACTTTAGTCAACGCATCCGCACGCCATGCGCTCTTTGCTATCACTGTCCAGGTGCCGGAAGGAATCAAGGTTGGTGCAGGTTTTTGGGGGCCCGCGATTAGTGTACCGGGGTTAAGTAATAAACCCGGGCAATCTGTAGTGTAATGACTGGTTGAGGTTGCGATAGCTGCATTTTGTAAACCCCCCATGGGATGGTCCCGGCCCTGATGATCGCGGATGCTGACTGGCATAATCACTGAACCATACACGCGAATATCGCCACCGGCGTTGATCCAGGCTGCAGCAATACCGGATCGCCGCAAGATTTTAATACCCTGATCAATAGCAAAACCTTTGGCAATACCATCCAGCGTAATCCATAACGGGCGACGCAAACGCACCTGGTGTTGATGAATGTCTATATCGTCCCAGGTGCCAATGTCTTCTACTGCCGATGCTGTGGTTGCCGGTGCAGGTAACGCCTGGTGGTCAACCATCGCTTTGCCAAGTGTGCAATTAAATGCAGTGTTAATGCGCATCAGGGCGCGTGCCAGCTTCAGGCAATAAATTCCAGGCGAGTTGAATGTAACGCGCTTTCCGTTTGCGCAATTCAACCGTGTTAAATCGCTATCGGAATGATGAAAACTGAGTTGTTGCTGAATTTTTTCGATGCCGGAAAACGCAGCATTAATCGCCTGTTGTATTTGGGATTCCGGCAGGCAGCCCGGGTCGGCGATAACGATTTCGACAAAAGTGCCGAGCAGTGGTCGCAAACGTTTGATCATAAATTATGATTGGCCGAGCGCAATTTTATGTATCGCAAGCAAACGTTTTACACCATCAGTAACGTTGCGGCATGACAGTGTTGCGCCGCTAATATTGGGAATATCCTTATTGAGCTTGAACTGGTCATCCAGGGTTTTGCCGTTAAAGTTGGCTCGCCATTCCGGCTTGCGAATTTGCCCACCGTGAGTTTCGCGATAGCTTAATATTTCGATACCGATTACTTTGCCATCGGGGGAAATCGCGGTAGCGTAAGTAATAAACTCATGTTTGCCGATGACTTCATCAACCAGAAAATAACCCAGTAATTTCCCATCTTGCTCAGCACGCCAGTTTTGCTGCACTTCGGTACGTTGGCGCACGCCGGCAATTTTTTTAATGTGGTCGCGCTGTTCATCGGTTAGATGAATGGCGGCATCTAAAAAAATTTTAGCATCGGGAAATAATAATTTTTGTGCTTGGGCGATGGTTAGGTAATCTTCAGCGTGGGCGTTACTCACAACCATCGCAGGGGCGATGAACGCAAAGGGCAGGGCGATAAATCCGGGAATGTTACGCATATCATTGTGCTCGTAAACACCCGACATCGCCGGGTGTATTGATTGCTGAAATTTGATCTGTGCAATGAGTAGCAGAAATTAAAAATTCAAACCCACTTTAAAACGAATTTCCTGCTCGGTTTTTTCGATCAAATGCAATCCGCTCGGTTGTCCTTCAAACGTTTCGCCGCCGCCGCGCACCTGGTCAAAATAAGTGAGGGTGAACCAATAATCTTCACCACCATAATGCAAAGTTGGGCCAGCGAATAACGAGTTGCGCTCCATCGCGACTTCGGTTTCATATTCGGTTTCGTATAACGTTTCAACGCCGATGAACCAATTGGGTACAAAACGATAGCTTAAACCCGTACCCGCCCAAAACTCGATTTCCACTTCCATACCGGTGGGCCATTCAAAATCTTCAGGTAAATTATCGATAGGTTTGCGGGTAGCCCGTGTAGCTTCAGTACCGAAGTTTGCTGCCCAAATCAATTGACCTTCGAGAAAGTATTTTTGCAGTTCAACTTCCAGGTCAATGCTGATGGTGTCTTTGTCGCGGCCGGAATGAGGGTCCAATACCAGGTAATCCAAGCCGGCGGTCATGGATAAACCAAAGTCATCCAGGGCGGGGCTTAAAAAATTGTATTTACCTGATATTTCTCCGCCTTGAAATTTCAAACCGTACTTTTCATCCCCGGGCATATAGCCATCAATCAACAGGCCGGAGGTATCGATAGACTGGCCCTTGATTTCGCCTTTCACAGTAAAACGGTCAGAAACGCCGTATTCAAGTTCGGTTTCAGTATTGTAGGCAGTGTATTTACCCACACCTTTATCGGCCCGTTGGGTTACAACCTGGTAAAACTCCCAGGCGCCATCGGGTAATACTTCAGAACCTTTGATATAGCCAAAAAGGTTCTCGTCGGCCTGGACCGACAAGCTGAACAAACTGCCCAGCAACAGGGGAAAAAGATTTTTACGCATTATATTTCCTTGCCACGAAATTTGATGATGGGTACTAACGAAAGGTATTCGAATCCGCGCGCATTCTAATCTCATTTGAGATTACTTGTTATCGGGGGCGATAGAATTTCGTGTAGAAATGGTATTTTTCCGCACCGGAAAGACCGGTGTTGATACCGGCAGGGTGTGAAGGGGATAAGGAGGCGGGATCGGTTGAAAAACTCCGGGCCTATGAGGTGCAGCCCGGAGCGATAATTGCCGGTTAGTGTGCAGCTTTCAACATTTCTTTTTTGAAAAACTCGCCTTGCTCGGACGGTGTGAAATTCCAGTCTTTAATCATTACCGGTGACCAATCCGGGTCAAATACCCAGACTGTGTAAGAAACGCCTTTTTTTGCCATGTATTCCACAATATTGGGGCCGTAGGTGCCATCGTTATTAATCACCGGTACGTGCGCCCCGTAATCGATTTCCCTCGCCCACCCCAGTTCGGTAGCGATCAGCGGATACTTATCGGCGACATAGCCCCAGCTTTTTTCCCACATCGCAAAAAAATTTGCCTTGGTTGGATCTTGCGGTTTGGCTTTTTGCGGATAGGGGTGAATGGCGTAGGCAATATTATCGCGGCGAACCGGTGCAGTGGCGATAGGCGATAAATCATATGCCCAGTTGTAACCGGCAACTAGGGGGATCGCATTTTTGTTGTAGAGGCGAATCAAATCGATATTGTCTTCCAGCAGGTTACGCCAGGTTTCCCAACTGGCTTTGCCCAAGGAAAAATCGCCCGTGCCGATGTAATTGTGTGTTGGCTCATTGAAAATTTCATACACTGCGATGGTGGGAACTGTGCGGTAACGCAACGCGATTTTACGCCAGAAATCGGCCGTTTCTTTCTGTGTAGTTTCGTACATAACATGTTGGTACATTTCGGCTTCCAGGTTGCCGATGGAGTGCCAGTCCACAATCAAATACATATCCAGGCTATTGGCCCAGAGCACTGCTTCGTCGAGCCGTTCAAAGAACCACTCGTTACCGTATTTGCGCCAGGATAATGGATGGATAGGAATGCGAATCGTGTTGGCCCCCCAGCGCTGAACTTCTGCAAACAATGCCTTGTTCCAACGGCCTTGTTGATACAATTTGCCGGGGTCTGCGATATTCACACCGCGAAAAATAAACGCTTTGCCATCTTCTGTTGCAAAACCTTTGCCTTGCACTTTAATCAGGCTTTGTTTGCGTTCGAGTTTTTTTGCATCGAATGATTGCGGGTAGGGGATATTCCACCATTCATCGGCAGATTGCTGTGCACCGGTGAAACCGTGATTTTGACCGGGTGCTTGTGCGGGAGTAATTTTAGTAGCGGTGCTGTTGGTGGTACTGCAGGCAAGCAGTTGGCTGCATAACAAAAATGCAGCAAAGAGTTTGAAATACATCTTCATGGTTGTTAGCTCTTTTATTGGAATGTGATAACACGAAGGGAATTCAATCGACGAATCCCGCTGGTGCAGGACTCTATCAAAAGCGGAATACACTGGCCACCAGGTTATTTGTGTGTGTGTGGCGATGCAGAAAGAAGAACGGGTTGTTATTTTTATTAATTAAAAATGGCGAGCTATTTTTTTAAACGATGATTAATCGCCTGCTTTAACAGCAGTAAGGCAAGGCACCAGAGCGCAACTAAAATCACTAATAAAAATACACTGATAAATGCAAAAATATCCGGCGCTTTCATCAGGGTGGTCATGAGTGAATCCTGATAATAAAAAAACCATTCATGACCCGGTGGAAAAATTTGTACGTGCAACCAATAAAAAACATCCTTGGCGCCCAGTGCTAAAACAACGATGGCAACTACAGCAATACCGGCAACAAAAGTAAGCAATACTTTTTTATTGGAAGGTGGCAACCATTTTTTCCAGAGCGCGAAGGCAATCAAACCGATCCATAGCGCTAAACCTGTTTGCCCTACCTGATAAAACCGGTCGATTAAATTGGCCACATCCTGCAAATGAATAATTTCTGCTTCATGCATCAATCCGGTTGTCTGGCCGTTGCGTAATGGGTAACTGATATTTTGCAGACCGCGGCCGCTGTCTTGTACCGCATCAGTGATCTCGCCAAACAAACGCCAATGCTCTGCCGGTGAGGTAAATTCAAAATCTTTTTTATTGCGATTAAGGGGCGCGTATTCGGCAATGTGCTTATCCAGCCCTAACAACTTATATCCCAACGGGTAGGCAAAATGAAATTGGGCTAGCAAATGCCAGCTAACCAGCGCAAGCGCCAGCAATTGGCACAAGAAAAATACGGGCCAGAACACAAAGGAAATGGATGGTTTCATAACGGCAATTATTGACTGGACGAAAGGTCGCAAGTTACCACGCCGACCGTGTGTCTGCACCCCCGACTCACCTTATTAATGATTTTGGGTGGCAAGGTTTTGACGAATTTAAGGCGCCAAAAAGTCGAAAAAAATGACATTTTGGTGTTTTTATACGCCTAATCAGCGCGATGTTTATTTTTAAGCAATTGTTTTTGGTGATGATTTTGGCGACGGCATCAGCTTTGCTTTACCTGATGGGACGTATGTCAACTCAGGCGTAGGAGAAAAAGCTATGTCTAACTCATGGAAAATCAACCTTGTCAGTGCATTAGTTGCAGTATGTGCATCTGCCGCTAACGCGGGTCTTATTACGTGTGAACCTTACAACCAGCGCGTAGCTACGCTGGGAGATGCGATTGAATGCAGAACGCAAAATTCAATCAATCTGAATGATTCGGATGATCTCAATGCGCTCTTTGCAACGGATTACGATTGGATCAAAGAGGGCGAACTAACCGCAGAAGGAACCAATGATTTATTTTCTGCGGATACTGATTCCTGGGGCACGGATGTAACGGGAACCTGGTCTATCGATGAGTCGTTCTGGGATACCTACGGCCGCGCCATTATTACCATGCATGTCGGCCAGGGTGGCGGTGATCCGGATGCGTTTGCATGGATGATCACTCCGGGCGAGACGTCGGGCTTTTTTAGTTATGAGCGGGTTAGTGGTAAAGGCGGTGGGTTATCCAATATGTTTTTGTTCGGGTCTGGCCAACCGAATATTCGTTTGCCGGAGCCTAATATTGCGTTGTTGTTGGTGATTGGTTTGTTCTCGATTTACTGCACTCGTCGTCGTGTTTCCTGTTAGGCAAGGAATGCAGTAGGAAAAAAAGCCGCGGAATCCTCCGCGGCTTTTTTATTGTTGCCTTTGGTTAAATAATCCTTCACTTTTTTCGCCATTTCCTGGCGATCAGTTTTACGTTTTGCCTTATTGGTTTTTTCATGCACGCCCCCCTTACGCATTATCGGGTGGAATGCATGACCGTTACGGCTTTCTTTTTTCTGTGGCATGTAATGCTCCTGTTAAATAGTCAGTAAATACCATTGGGGGTTTTGAATCTTGTGTAACTTTTTCCTTGCTTTGCGATCCTCGCGTATAAAATCCGGTGCCGCTCCTGTTAAATCAAAGCAAAACTTCTCGGGTAAATCGGTGTAGAGCGAGCGCGGTGGTAAACACCAATCAATATTTTTCATTTGATTGCCCGTTTCAAAGCGATTGTAAAATACTTTGCTGATTCCCAGCTCGCTGTGAATGAACCATAAACATGCCGATAGCATCGCTTCTGCCCAGATTTTTTTCTGGGCGCTGGCAACCTTCTCACAATAATTCAACATTGGTTGGCAAGGTATTGTGTTGCCTCGCCAGTTAAAGTGACTGCTGCCATTGTGTTTGTCAGTTTGTGCCCGTACTTTCATTTGTTCCAGTAAACGAATCAGATCTGACTGGATTTCTTCAATCAATACTTCATCGGATTCAAAATTGATATCCAATCTCGCCCAAGCCAACGTTGCTGTCCGCTTTTTGCTTTGCGGATGGTTGTGCGATGTAAATTCATTCATCGCATTACCGGTAATCCGCTGAAACTCGGCATCCAGGCTTTCCGGCAGGTTTAATTGCAATACCAGATTATGCCCCGGTCTCGACGTTTGTACGCCACCATAACGGTTTCCCCATTTTCCCAAGGTTAAAACGTAATGGTGCATATCCGTCACCATGGCATTTTCCAAATGCCATGCTTCCACTTTCTGCTTTCCTGTTGTTTGTAAAATTTCCCTTACAAACGGTTTTTCCAACAGCTGTTTGTACGATGATTGCTTGAGTTGTTGCACGCTCAATGGACCATTTTTATTGAGCACTCGCTGCAATAAATAGGTCGCATATTGATCCTTGCAATAACGAAACAATGTGCGATTCGTTGGCAAACAGGCCAGCACTTCATCCACTAATGCGGCTTCCATCATTTTCTCCTTACCCTTTAATGCACAACACTTGTTTGAGCGTATGAACCACTTCAATCAAGTCCGATTGGTTCTCCATGACTTCATCAATGTCCTTGTAAGCAGCGGGAATTTCGTCGATAACCTGTTTGTCTTTACGGCATTCCACGCCTTTGGTTTGGCCGATTAAATCTTCTTTGCTAAACAGGTTACGCGCTGCGGTGCGGCTCATCCGCCTGCCTGCACCGTGCGAGCAGGAGCAGAATGAATCCGGGTTACCTTTACCGCGCACAATAAATGACTTGGCACCCATACTGCCGGGGATAATTCCCAATTCCCCGGTGCGGGCACTGATTGCACCTTTGCGTGTCACCATTACATCCGCCCCGAAATGGTGTTCGCGGCTAACGTAATTGTGATGGCAATTTATCGCGTGCCGATCAGCATGGAATGTTGGCAGGAACGGCGTAATTGCCCGCAATACCAAGCCCATCATTTCCTCGCGATTAATGCGTGCATATTCCTGTGCCCAATTAACGGCTGTTACGTAATCCCTAAAATGCTCACTGCCTTCGGTGAAGTAGGCGAGATCTTTGTCGGGCAAATGATGGATATGTTTACCCATATCTTTTTTTGCCAGTTGGATAAAGTATTGGCCAATCGCATTGCCGATGCCGCGACTGCCGGAATGCAGCATTACCCATATATCCTTGCTTTCATCCACACAAACTTCGATGAAATGGTTGCCGCTCCCCAGGGTTCCCAACTGCTTGGTCCAAATGGTTTGCGGTTGTTTTAACATCTTCATCACGGTGGGATGTTTTTCAAAAAGCCACTCCACGCCATACGCCAGTTTGTTGCAGCTACTGGTGCGCACATTAATGGTTTTGTGCGCGGCCAACCCCACGGGTACAGCTCGTTCAATCGCGCTGCGCATCGCCGCGAGATTGTCGGGCAGTTGTGAGGATTTAACCGATAACCGCACGGCGCTCATCCCGCAACCGATGTCTACACCGACCGCCGCAGGAATAATCGCGTTAAGGGTGGTAATTACCGATCCTACCGTCGCACCGATTCCCGTATGCACATCCGGCATGGCAGCAATGTGTGAATGGATAATCGGTAGCTGCGCAATTTGTTTCAATTGCGTTAACGCCTGGTTTTCAATATCGCTGGTGTAAATCTTTACCGGCTTCAAACCAGTGCTGGCGTTTTTGTTCAATTCAATTTTTACAGGCATAAAAATCCCTTGCGCGCATTAATGTATGCGCGAAAAATTCGACAGAACCTTCCGGTGGGCAGACTGTTGCCTGGTTTTACAAGCTGGAAAACAAAAAGCCCTGATCAGTTTCCCGATCAGGGCTTTTATGCCTGACCTGAAAGGTATTTAAAAACCTTCCAGGCACGAGTACTCAGAAGGTGTTATACGTTGTGGTAACCTGCGTAAATCATAGTGAGTACTCCTGTGAATGTTGGTGCAAGAAAACTTGCGGGTTGAACATGAGGCTTACGAAAAATCGCCGCCCTGAAAATTGGGCGCGATAATACGCCGAAAAATTTTCCTGTCAACGGCTTTTAAAAATTATCTTGCTGGAAATTTACAGGCGGAACCGGGTGAACATTTTCAGGTAATCCTGCTGTTTTCCGTCAGGGCGCGTGGAACTGGCAGGATGCGTGGAAAGAAGCGCGCTGTAAAATCCGGTTTGTGATACGCCGTCACATTAGTGTCTTAATTCTGTCATAGAATCGGCGGGCAATCGCCCTTCACCCCAATCTGGAAATAGTGAGGATTTATCGTGCCTGAGTTATTTGTTCCCCCCGCAAAAAATACTTTCCCGGCTTACGGTATCTGGTTGTACAAGGAAAAAAGTCCGGCGATTAAACGAGTGAAGAAAGAATCTGCACCCAGTGCCCATGGCGATCGTCATTGGGATTCCAGTTATTTATTGATGGATTATTTCACTCATAACCCGCTCAAGAAAAAAAGTCGTGTGCTTGATGTGGGTTGCGGTTGGGGGCCGACATCCATTTACCTGGCCAACCAGGGGCATAAGGTAACAGGGCTTGATATTGATGAGCAGGTGTTTGGTTTTTTACAGCTGCAAGCTGATTTGAATAACGTCGAAGTCAAAACCCGCCAGGGCGCGATGGATTCCATGAAGAAAGCCGATTTAAGTAAATTCGATGTTATCGTCGGCGGAGATATTTGTTTTTGGCCAGAATTGACTGACGAATGGTTTTCGTTGTTGAAACGCGCCGCCAACGCCGGAGTAAAAAAACTGATATTGGCAGATCCGGGACGCCAGCCATTTTTGGACCTGGTCGATAAATGCGAACGATGGGACAGCGAAATGTTGACCTGGTATTGCCTGGAACCCAAACGTTTCACCGGCAGCTTGCTGGTGGTGCAATTAAATAGTTAATTCGTCAACTATTACAAAGTTCATTAGCAACATCCGATGTGAATGACTAGACTGGCAAGCTCCTGTTTATGAGCGCTGGTGATGAATAGTTCTGATTCTGCTGTGTTGTTATCCCCGGCGCGCGAGCGCGCCTTGCTTTATACCTTGATGGCATTGCAATTTACCGTGATCGTGGATTTTATGATCATGATGCCGTTGTCCGCACAACTTATGGATGCGTTTGCCATCCAGCCTGCCGGTTTTGGTTTGCTGGTATCGTCCTATTCAATTGCAGCCGGTGTATCGGCGTTGCTTGCCTCTGCATTTGCAGACCGGTTTGACCGGCGCCATTCGCTCCTGCTTTGTTATCTCGGGTTAACTGTCGCCACGCTGGCGTGTGGCCTGGCGGAGTCATTTCAGTGGTTGTTGATCGCACGCCTATTGGCCGGGTTTTTTGGCGGTGTGATGAGTGCTGTTGCATTGGCGATTGTCGGCGATGTGATTCCGCCACAACGGCGCGGCCATGCCATGGGTATTGTAATGCTCGCATTTTCACTTGCGGCAATTGCCGGTGTGCCCTTGGGATTATTTATTGCCAACCATTATCACTGGCAGACACCATTTTTATTTTTAGTCGTACTTTGTTCATTGGTATTTGTACTGAGTTGGTTTGTGGTGCCGCCGGTGCGTTCCCATTTGCAACAAACCCAGGTGGCGATGTGGCAGAGTTATAAAGAATTGCTCAGCGTACCTAATCACTGGTGGGGATTTATTACCTCGTCGCTGGTTTTGTTTGGCGGGTTTATGGTGATTCCCTACATTGCACCGGCATTGGTTGCCAATACCGAACTGGGCAATGGCGATTTGCCTTACATTTATCTTGTTGGCGGTGCGGTTACCTTATTTACGCGTCCCTATATTGCCAGACTGACGGACACTTATCGTCACGCGCACGTGTTTACCGGTTTGGTGCTGCTCAGTTTTATTCCCATCATTCTGGTGACCCATACCTTGCAAGTCGGACTGCTGTGGCATTTAGTAATGGCAGCGTTATTTTTTATTTTTGTCAGCGGCCGTTTTATTCCCTGTTCGGCAATGGTTACCGCGTCTTGCGAACCACGTTTTCGCGGTCGGGTAATGGCGTTTAATTCGGCGATGCAAAACCTGGGTTCCGGATTGGCTGCATTTGTAGCCGGATTAATTCTGGTGAAAGGTGATGCGGGTGAAATACTCCATTATGACTGGGTTGGCTACGGTGCTTGTGCAGTCGGCTTGTTAACTATTTGGACGGCGGCGAAAATCAAAGCCATCAGTTAATACCAATCAATTAATAAATGTATGTGCAGAAATCCAGGCATCGTCCTTGATGCAAAAGTGCAATTATTCTGTTCATAAAAAATCCTTCTTACATCATTTATTGTGATGGTGTTGAGTCAGTGTGCTTACTGGATTTCCACTGACTCTCCCTTGTTATTGCGGGCAAACATTCTGGTGTAGCTCGCAGTATCAAACGCGCTCTCCAATACATCGTGCAACAATGTATTTTCTGCTTCTGCGGGTACCGGGTGTAGAGCGGGAATAAAAGGTGCCACCGGTTTGGCATGTTCATAGCGACCGGAACCAATCACTTCATTTTCATCCAATGCTTTTTTCAATAGCTGTTGCACTTGCGCACTGGGTGAATCGGCGGGGCAGGCGATCAGGTCCATATAATCCACACCCAAACGATAGGGTGGCCAACCATTTTCCAAACCGGTTTTTACCAGGGCGCGGTAACAATTTTTTGCGCGCGCTACATCGTCTGCATTTTTGCGATCAAATAACAATGGAATGGTGCCCGATAAGGTACGCGACGACCGCGAAGTCACCGCGAGCAGCGGATCAAAGCCATGGGCGGTTAAACATTGACTCATTACGGTGCGATAGCGTTCCACTTCATCGTTGGTAAATGGGACCAACGGCGCGTACCACAAAATACCAGCACCATCTTTAGCGGGATGGGAATTCAAATCGAGTTTTTTAGCGGTGGGATCAAGCGCATAAGCAATTTTCAGGAACGCAACGATTGGATAACCTTCGACAGTTCCCAAGGTGTTTGTCAGTGCACCAAAGTGACGGCGAAGTGCGGAAAAGCCCCATTTAGGTAAGTAATCCTGGATTTTTTGTAATTGTTTAATCTGTTCCGGGCTGAAACTCCATACACGGCAATTTTTCAAGCGACGACGAATATCTTTTACGGAGCCTGCCACGGCAGCGCGCGAACCATACAGCGTCCCCAGCCCGGTCCACGCTGAAATTTTTCGCTGTGCTGCCAGTCCACGCAAATAATTTGCGCGCGCTTCACCTTTTAACGGCGACGCGAGTGGAGTATCAACTTGCGTGGAAAGAATACGGCAATCGTTCATCATAATAATGCCGCCGATACCGGGAATATCTTCGGTTAATTTATTTAACTCTGCCTGGCTCGCAACAAATGCATCATTGGACTTCCATTCAAATACCAGAATGCGCGTTGCTTCCGGTGCACGCGCTAATTGCACGCGCGCTTTGGTGACTATACCGAAATTGCCTTGCCGCAATAATCCCGCCCAGGAATAACCGGTGCCGGCATTCCAGCGCTTGGCCATTTCAGCGCAACCCAAATCCTGGTAGGTGTGACGAAACTCGGTGCCATTGCCCCAAAACCCTTCCAGTTCGCAAATTGCATTGAAGTGATCGGCGATGGGTGTTAACCCGTAGCCGCCGTCCAATGCATTGCCCAAAATATTGCCGTTAGGGCCAACGCCGGTGGTGGGGACCAATAAATTCGCACCGGATTTTTTTATCGCCGCATGCAAATCACTTTGGGTAACACCGGGTTCAATCAATGCCGTGGATGAATGGACATCAATGTAGACACGGCGCAATTGTGATAAGTCAAGGATAAAACTGCGCACATCGACTGGCAGCGAAGTACCGTAACCAAAATTGCGCCCGCCGCTGATAGGCCAGAGTGGAACTTTAAATTCGTTAGCCAATGCCAGGATCGCTTCTACGGCATCAACTTCCTTAACGATAATGGCTCCGGCAGGCAAACGCTGGCTTGCTCCAGTGTCTGCACCGTATTGAAAAGCGGCTTCTTCGCGACTTAAGACTTTGGTACCGGGGATGCGCAATACTTCGCTGAAAAAAGAGTTGGTCATATTCATTTTCCTTTCAAATTCTGAATGACAAAAAATTGCTGAATAGCAAAAGATGGGCTTGATACCGCGCGTGAAGAGCGTCCAAAAAATCGACACTCAGCGCGGTCAAGCAAGCATGAGCAAGAACTATGACAAGTCTGGATTTGTTAATGATTTCAAAAGGTTTGCAAAGAAAACTGCAGAATTTGTCAAGCGATGAAGCCATGATTTTGGCGTTTAGTAAAACCAGTCTGCGAATCGCCAATTAAATAACGATTAAATGCGTCGCCTCTTTCATCTAGCGTTGTCGATGATATTTGTCGCCAAAAACATTATTCAGTGAAATTAGCTAAATTTTTTAATGAGTGACCATGCAAAATATTTTGCGGACGATAAGTATTGAATAATTGTGTAAAACAAACCGGCAACGTTTGGGTGTTATGGGCTAGCGGATTTCCGGAAGATGGGAGCATTTTTTCCCGCCAAAAAATAAAGCCCCGCGCGGGGCTTTATTTTTATTCAAGCGTGGCAAAGCGGATCAGGCTAATAAATTTTCCAGCGTTTTTTCGTAGATAGCCGTTAGCTTATTTAAATCATCGGCGCTAATGCATTCATTTACTTTATGGATAGTGGCATTGATCGGGCCCAGCTCCACAACCTGGGCACCGGTGGGGGCGATAAAGCGTCCATCGGAAGTGCCGCCTGACGTCGATAATTCAGTATCCAATCCCGTTTCAGTTTTGATCGCCTCGACTACTGCATTGACCAGATCACCACGGGCAGTGAGAAACGGTTGGCCACTCAAGGTCCATTGCAAATCGTATTTCAATCCGTGTTTATCCAGAATGGCGTGTGTGCGCTCGCGCAGGATTTGCTCGGTTAATTCAGTCGAAAAGCGGAAATTAAATACCACCACGACTTCACCCGGAATGACGTTGGTAGCGCCGGTGCCGCCATTAATATTGGAGACCTGGAAACTGGTGGCTGGAAAAAATTCGTTGCCGTTATCCCAATGTTCCGCCGCCAATTCTGCCAGGGCTGGTGCGAGTTTATGGATTGGATTATCGGCAAGGTGAGGATAAGCCACATGGCCCTGAATTCCTTTTACCGTTAACACGGCGCCCAGCGAACCGCGACGGCCGTTTTTGATCACGTCGCCAACAACCCTGGTGCTGGATGGTTCACCGACAATGCACCAGGTCATTTTGGTATTGCGGGCTTCGAGCCATTCCACCACTTTTACCGTACCGTTAATTGATGGGCCTTCTTCATCGCTGGTGATGAGGAACGCGATACGGCCTTTGTGGTTGGGATATTTGGCTACAAAGTTTTCGCAGGCGATTACCATGCTGGCCAGTGAACCTTTCATGTCGGCAGCACCGCGGCCATGCAACATGCCGTCAATAATTTGGGGCTCAAACGGTGAATTGCTCCAATTGGCCTCCGGTCCGGTGGGCACTACATCGGTGTGGCCGGCAAAGGCCAATATGGGTCCGCTATCGCCATCTGCTCCATTGCGCACGGCCCAGAAGTTATCCACGTCGCCAAAGCGCAAGCGTTCAGTTTTAAATCCAATAGCATTTAGGCGCTGGATCATCAGGGTTTGGCAGCCATCATCCTCAGGGGTTACCGAGCGGCAGCGAATCAAATCAATAGCGAGTTGCAGGGTTGGGGTTAACGCAGAAGTCATGATGGTATCCGAAGTCAAAAAAACTGCCGCCAATTCTACGCGATTTTTTTGCAGGCGTTGCGAGATGCTTTTACTTCGCGCTTGGCCGATAATGCGCGTTTTCACCGCTTTGCTCCGGATTTATGACTAACACCATCCATCGAAACCAGTTTCTATCCCTTCGTTCCCGCCGCCTTGCTGAAGCAACGCGCGAATTCCTGGCGCGCGGCAAATCAGTCATTCGCTGTGAAGATTGCCAACTCGCGGCTTATGCCTGCATTTGCCGGTGGCGACCAACATTGGCAGTCCGCTGTGAATTTATTCTGTTGATGCACCGCGATGAAGTATTAAAACCGACAAACACCGGCCGTTTAATTGCCGATGTATTGCCGGCACATACCCATGTGTTTTGCTGGAGCCGCACTGAACCCGATGAAGCGTTGATGAAATTATTGCGCGACCCGCAACGGCGTTGCCTGATTGTGTTTCCTGAAGAGGCCAATGAAGCTGCAGAAAATTCGCGCGAACTGGTCAGCGAATTACCGGTTGATGCGCGAATCAATACGTTTATTTTGCTCGATGGAACCTGGAAGCAAAGTGGCCGTATGTTTCATTTAAGCCGCTGGCTGGATGCATTTTCCTGCGTTGTATTACCCGAAACTGACGGGCGTGGTTATGCCGTGCGCAAATCGCACCAGGATAATTATTTATCCACCGCAGAAGCGGCAGCGCTCTGTTTGCAAATGGCCAATGAGCTCACCGCAAGTGAAGTGCTGCTGGATTATTTTCAATTATTTAATCTGCATTACCTGGCCACCCGAGCATGTGTACCACCACAGGAAGGTGAGTTGCATACGCGCCTTGCGCAGGTAATTGGTGAGTAAGGTTGGATCGGTTAGTACTCTCCGGGTTGCCGCTATGGCGGTCTGGTTATAAGGCAATTACCACAATGGTAATGGCGAATTTCCTACAAAATTCATCGAGTTTTGCGACTATCGTCGTAAACGCCTTTACTAGACAATGGCTTCTAACAAGGAGGTCGTCAGGGAAGGTAGGTTGACCACGAAGGGTCAAGGGAAGCGCCTAATTCTTTGCTCGCCCTGTTTTAACGTCATGCAAGAGGGAGACGCCGATCGGTGCAGGACGCACGATGGGCAATCAACAAAACGGGATCAATCTTCACGATTGATCCCGTTTTTCTTTAGGGCGTTGTTTGCCGTTCGGTTTTCTTATTGTCAGCACCTTTTAACTCCGTTCCGCTCGCATGCTTTTGCATAAAGCCGCGCACTCGCGCGGCGAGAAAACTGCGCGGGTCTGTCTCCACAATTTTGGGCTGGCTGTCGAGGGCGGCCTGGATGTAGTTGTCCAGCTTCTGCCGCATTGCTACGGCGCGGTGCAAATCGCGGGCTTTGTCTTGCTCCGCATCATCCGGATTAAAAAATACGTCCAGGACCGGCAATTGTTTGTTGGCGAAAATCGATGTTAATTCAGCGGTGGTAAGTTGCTCCTGGCTCTGCAAGTTGGTAATCACCAATGCCTGGATCGGGCCATCGATAGTTTCCGGGTCCTTGGGGTTCTCCTTAATTTGTGGCAGCAATTGCTGTAATACCAGGTCAGCCGAACTGTTATCGACTAAAAATACGGCATTGAATTGACCTTTGTCTTGCAGGAATTGGAGTGCAGCCTGTACATAAGCGGCAACCAATGTGTCTCGGGATACTTGTGAGGACGAAGAGGATGAAACCTGGGCTGCTGCAGGTTCGGTATTTCCTGCGGGTACCGGTGCTTCAGCACCGGGGGCTGCCTCAGTGCTGGTTGAACTGGCGCTGGCCGAGCTGGCGCGGGCCGGGACCGGTTGCGGGTACTTCTGCGGCAGCGTTACCGCCAGTGTTTCCCAGCCATAACGGGGCAGGTTAGCGCGCAGGTTTTCCAGAATTGGAGGCCAGGTTTGGGGATCTTCTGCGGAATGGAATAGAACCAATACGCCATGGGTTTGTTTGGCTTCAGTCGGACGATAAAACGCCAGCAACTTGCCATATTCGGTATCCAGCCATTGGGCCTGTTCCCCGGCGGCATTGGCGATCAGGGTTTTATCGCGCATAGCGCGCGATTCATAAAGCGGGACTTCCGAAGAAGATGTACTGGATTGGGCATTATCGTTTGCTGCGGCAGGTTGTGGTGGTGGTTCCTGTGGTGGCTCCTTTGGCGGTTCCTGTGATGGCCCTTGCGCAACCACTGCCAGGCTAAAAATCAAACCCGCAGTAAGCACACAGGCATAATTAATGAAGGTATTAAGGCTTTTTATTGGGATTAAACGCTTGATTGGCTGCATTCTGGCATCTTATCGGGTGTTGGTAATGAACCTTATCACGTAAAATGATCTGATAAATGGCGCTCCATCAATATCAACCTGCGCCAGCTACTACAAATATCGGGACATTCACAAAGAACTTTAGCTTATGCAGAACTTTAAACGGGATTACAAAATCGCGCCCTCCATTCTTTCTGCCGATTTCGCGCGCCTCGGGGCCGAGGTCGATGCGGTATTGGCGGCGGGGGCAGATATCATCCATTTCGATGTAATGGACAATCACTATGTACCCAACCTGACCCTCGGGCCAATGGTATGCAAGGCCTTGCGTAACTACGGCATCACCGCACCCATGGACGTGCATTTAATGGTCGAGCCGGTGGATGACCTGATCGTCCAGTTTGCCGATGCCGGGGCGACTTTTATTACCTTCCATCCGGAAGCATCGCGCCATGTGGATCGCTCCCTGCAACTTATTAAAGATAAAGGCTGTAAAGCAGGGCTGGTCCTTAATCCCGCTAGCTCCCTCGACAATATTAAATACGTAATGGATAAGCTGGATATGCTGCTGTTGATGTCCGTGAATCCAGGCTTTGGCGGGCAGAAATTTATCCCTTATGTGCTCGATAAATTACGCGAGGCACGTACCTTGATTGATGCCAGCGGCTTGCCTGTTCGCCTTGAAGTGGATGGCGGGGTAGGGGTGAATAATATCCGGGCTGTTGCCGAAGCAGGGGCCGACACATTTGTTTCCGGTTCAGCGATTTTCAATTCACCCGACTACGCAGCAACCATCGCCGAGATGCGCGCACAACTGGCTATGGTTCGGTAAACCGGGATCTAAACTGAGGGTAGGCAGTCGCTGAATAATTCAGTACACTGGCCCTCAGTTCAAACAGGAAAACTCCTCGTGACACACGCAACTTTCACCACTACAGAGTGCGCTACCCACCTCGTCGCCCGATGGCGTCGCTAGTTTCTATCGCTTTGCCGGAACATCCTGTTTCAGAGCAAAGTCCGCCTTTCTCTGTTGCGCTATAAATTTAGTTAGTCGTGGACGCAACGGGAGCCTGAACCGATTTCAATAATATGAAACAGCTTGCCGCTTCAAACAAGAGCCGGGTGAGCCCAAAGGTAATGCCATGAATTCCGAACAATTTATCGAATTAGCCGCGCAAGGCTATAACCGTATTCCGGTCATGCGTGAAGTATTGGCCGATCTGGATACCCCCTTATCCTCCTACCTGAAACTGGCCGCTGGCCCCTATTCCTATTTATTTGAATCTGTACAAGGCGGTGAAAAATGGGGGCGTTACTCCATGATCGGTTTGCCTGCCCGCACAGTGTTGAAAGCATTCGGGGAAAAGATCACTGTCGAGCGCGATGGCGAGGTTGTGGAGACGCACCAATGTGCAGATGCATTGGCATTTGTCGAAGCATTTAAAGAGCGTTACCGCGCACCGGAATTGCCCGGCTTGCCACGTTTTACCGGCGGATTAGTCGGATATTTTGGTTACGATTGCGTGCGTTATGTCGAGCCGCATTTAAAAGCCAGCACTCCTGAAGATGTTATTGGCACCCCGGATATTTTATTGAGCGTTTCCGACGAAGTGCTGGTGTTCGATAATCTCGCCGGCAAATTGATTTTTGTGATCCACGCTAATCCGGAAATTGAAAACGCGTTTGCCAAAGCCAATGCGCGTTTGGATGAACTGGAGAAAAAACTGCGCGGCGAAACACCAGCAACGCCCGCTTTATCGTTGGGCAACAACGGCAATAGCGAACCGCTGTTTACTTCTAATTGTGGCGAAGAAAATTTCCATCGCTACGTTGATAAAATCAAGGACTACATTCTCGCCGGCGACACTATGCAAGTGGTGGTTGCGCAACGCATGTCGATTGATTTTAGTGGTGAACCAATCAATCTTTATCGCGCACTGCGCAATTTGAATCCGTCACCCTATATGTATTTTATGAATCTGGGTGATCACCACGTAGTTGGTTCAAGCCCGGAAATTCTTGCGCGTCTGGAAGATGGTGAAGTGACGGTGCGTCCCATCGCCGGAACCCGCCGTCGCGGCCGCACGGTGGAAGAAGATAAAGCCCTGGAAGTTGAATTGGTCAATGATCCCAAAGAAATTGCCGAGCATTTAATGCTGATTGATTTGGGGCGTAACGATGTGGGCCGTGTTGCCAAGGTGGGCAGTGTAAAACTGACCGATAAAATGGTGGTAGAACGTTACTCTCACGTTATGCATATCACTTCCAACGTCACTGGAAAATTGAATGACGGCTTGCGTGCAATGGATGTGCTGCGTGCGGCATTACCTGCGGGAACCTTGAGCGGCGCACCGAAAATTCGTGCGATGGAAATTATCGACGAATTGGAAAGCGAAAAACGCGGTATCTATGGTGGCGCTGTTGGCTATATTTCCTGGAACGGCAATATGGACACCGCGATTGCGATTCGTACGGCGGTAATTAAAAACGGCAAGCTCTATGTACAAGCCGGTGCCGGCGTAGTGGCCGATTCGATTCCTGCGTTGGAGTGGAAAGAAACCATGAATAAAGCGCGCGCGATTTTCAAAGCGGTAGATATGGTCGGTGAAGCAGCAGTAAAAGGTGGTGCAAAATGATTTTAATGATTGATAACTACGACTCCTTCACCTACAACCTGGTGCAATATTTTGGTGAGTTGGGTGCAGAAATAAAGGTCGTACGCAACGATGAAATCACGGTGGCCGAAATTGCTGCGCTGGCACCGGAAAAAATTGTTATTTCCCCGGGGCCATGCACACCTAATGAGGCGGGCGTATCGATTGAAACGCTCCAAACATTTGCCGGCAAAATTCCTTTGCTCGGTGTTTGCCTCGGGCATCAGAGTATTGGCCAGGCATTTGGTGGCAAAGTGATTCGCGCGCCTTTTGTGATGCATGGAAAAACATCGCCGGTGTATCACAACAACACCGGTGTGTTTAAAGGATTAAAAAATCCCTTCCAGGCCACGCGTTATCATTCACTGGTTATCGAAAAGGAATCCATCCCTGATTGTTTGGAAATTACTGCCTGGACACAAAATGACGATGGCAGCATGGCCGAAATTATGGGGGTGAAACACAAAACCCTCGCCGTTGAGGGCGTACAGTTTCATCCGGAATCGATTTTGACTGAACATGGCCATGACATGCTGCGCAATTTTTTAACAGCTTATTAGTACCATTTAGTAAATCAGTAACAGCCTATTAAACTTTGGAATCAACCTGACACAACACTCTAGAGGCCGGTTCCTGGACCGGGCAACTAACAAAAAAGGTAACGGGCAATGGATATAAAACAAGCGTTAACAAAACTGGTTGCGCAGCTGGATCTAACCACAGAAGAAATGATTTCAGTGATGCGCCAGGTGATGACCGGCGGCGCAACGCCAGCACAAATTGGCGGTTTTCTGGTGGCGTTGCGGATGAAAAGCGAGACGCTCGATGAAATTACCGGTGCGGCGATGGTGATGCGCGAATTGGCCACACCAGTCAGTATTGATGTTGATTATCTGGTGGACACCTGTGGCACCGGTGGCGACGGTGCCAATCTGTTTAATGTTTCTACCGCGAGTGCATTTGTTGTTGCCGCCGCAGGCGGACGTGTTGCCAAACACGGTAATCGTTCGGTGTCCAGCTCTACTGGCAGTGCCGATGTATTGGAAGCTGCCGGAATAAAACTGGATATCACCTCTGAGCAAGTGGCGCGTTGCGTAAAAGAAATCGGTGTGGGTTTTATGTTCGCGCCGGCGCACCACAGCGCTATGCGCCACGCCATTGGTCCGCGCAAAGAATTGGGTATGCGCACCATTTTTAATATGCTTGGCCCAATGACCAATCCAGCCAACGTAAAACGCCAGGTGATCGGTGTATTTAACGGTGAGCTGTGCAAACCTATGGCCGAAGTTCTCGGTCGTTTGGGCAGTGAGCATGTGATGGTTGTTCACGCTAAAGATGGGCTGGACGAAATTAGCCTCGCTACTGAAACCCAGGTGGCAGAATTAAAAAATGGCGAAATTCGTGAATACATTATCAAACCGGAAGATTTTGGCATGCAATCCAAGAGCCTGATCGGTTTGAGTGTAACTAATGCGGAAGATTCGCTGTTATTAATTCGTGACGCGCTGGGTAATCGCCGCGGCCAATACGCTGAAAAAGCGGCGGATATTATCGCGCTTAATGCCGGCGCTGCTATTTATGTCAGCGGTGTTGCCAGCAGCTTGTCTGACGGTGTGGAAATGGCGCGCGATGCTATCGGTAGCAGTCTTGCTGGAGAAAAAATTCGCGAGCTGGCGGCGTTTACCCAGTATCTTGAATGATCGAACTTTTATAAATGTTAATTGGAAAATTCCATGTCTGATACACCAACCGTATTGCGCAAAATTATCGCCCGTAAGTGGGAAGAAATCGCTGAACGCAAAGCGCGTGTTTCGCTTGATGAATTAAAAAGCCGTGCAGCGGCTCAATTGCCTGCACGTGGCTTTGTCAACGCGATTGAAACCAAGCTTGCCCAGGGTAAAGCCGGAGTGATTGCGGAAATTAAAAAAGCATCGCCCAGTAAAGGTGTTATCCGTGAGCATTTTGTACCGGATGAAATTGCGCGTTCCTATGAAAAAGGTGGTGCAGCGTGCTTATCGATATTAACAGATGTGGATTTTTTCCAGGGCGCTGATAGTTATCTACAACAAGCGCGTGCTGCGGTGAGTTTGCCGGTAATCCGCAAGGATTTTCTGGTCGATGAATATCACATTTACGAAGCGCGTGCGTTGGGTGCGGATTGCGTGCTGTTAATTGTTTCCGCATTGGAAACGGCCAAGCTGAAAGAGCTTAATTCACTGGCCCATGAAATCGGCCTGGATGTGCTGGTAGAAGTGCATGACGAACGTGAACTGGATATCGCATTGGAATTACCTAACAAATTAATCGGTATTAACAATCGCAACCTGCATACGTTTGATGTAACACTGGATACAACCTATCAACTGCTGGATAAAATTGGTAATGACCGTATTGTCGTTACCGAAAGCGGCATTCTCGCTCCGGCAGATGTAAAAGCCATGCGCGATAAAAATGTGCATGCATTTCTGGTTGGCGAAGCGTTTATGCGGGCAGCAGAACCGGGGCAGGCGCTAGCGGAATTCTTTGCCTGATTTTCTCCGCGCAAAAAATAAAGCTCGCATGTGCGGGCTTTATTTTTTTATTCTGGTCAAGGCAATTAACGCGTGCCGTAAACTACCATCGTTTTACCTTTCACTAACACAAGGCCTTGATCTTCCAATGTCTTGAGTACGCGACCAACCATCTCACGTGAGCAGCCAACAATACGACCAATTTCCTGGCGAGTAATCTTGATTTGCATACCATCGGGATGAGTCATTGCATCAGGTTCTTTGCAAAGTTCCAGTAGTGTACGCGCAACACGACCAGTTACATCGAGGAAGGCGAGGTCGCCCACTTTACGTGTGGTCGCGCGCAAACGACGCGCCATCTGGCTGCCCAATGCAAACAGGAATTCAGGATGGGATTCGGAAATTTCCTGGAATTTAGCGTAACTGATTTCAGCAACTTCACATTCGGATTTAGCGCGCACCCACGCACTACGGGAATCTTTTTCGTCGAACAGGCCCATCTCCCCAAAGAAGTCGCCATCGTTCAAATAGGCAACGATCATTTCGTGGCCTTCGTCATCCTCAATCAGTACGGTCACTGATCCTTTGACTATGTAGTACAGGGAGTCACTCTTGTCGCCCGCGTAAATAATGGTGCTTTTGGCGGGATAACGGCGACGGTGACAATGAACTAGAAACTCTTCCACATTCTTAATGTGCGGCGTTAGCGAGACAGCGACCAAGGTGTGGCTCCTGATTTTTGTAATGGTTGAGAGGATTTTTATATGATTAATTTACATATGAAATTTATTATGACGACAAGGGCGCTCGGCGGCTATAGAGCGGCCGTAACATCCTGAAAATTTGTGATGCAGTTATAAGCCTAGTTAATTGAATTGTCTAGAAAAAATGATTTTATTAACTGTTAATGTTGAATAATGCGACATTTCGGCTTTGCACTTTTAATATGGTAGGCTACGCGCCTTCTCGAATGAACGGTAAATGCCAGGTGGATGAATTATGCAAGCAGTTGTGAAGTGGGTTGATGGCGCCCAGTTTCTGGGTGAATCCGGTAGCGGCCACGCCGTATTAATGGATGGTCCTCCAGATCATGGTGGTCGCAATACCGGTGTGCGGCCGATGGAAATGTTGTTATTGGGATTGGGTGGTTGTTCATCATTTGATGTAATGAGTATTTTGACCAAGGCTCGCCAGCAAGTGACCGATTGCCGTTGCGAGTTGGAGGCAGAGCGCGCGGAAGGTGTGCCATCGCCATTCACTAAAATCCATATGAAATTTTTGGTAACCGGCAAGGAATTGAAGGAAGCCCAGGTTAAACGCGCGGTGGAATTGTCGGCGACCAAATATTGCTCGGCGTCAATTATGCTGGAAGCGGGAGGAGTTGAAATTACTCACTCCTATGAGCTTCGCGAGGCTTGATTGGTGGTTTTTTCCAACTGGTTTTCGCAGCGCCGCCGTTGTTGTAAAACAACTGCGGCAGCGGCAATTCGCTACTACCGATAGCGTAAATGTCTAAATGTAGTAACTGGTTTGTGTCATTGCTTTGGAAACCAGCGTCATTATTCCTTTCACCGACGCAGGAAAGTTGTATCCACCTGCGCTCAATGCCATATCCGCATGGCGTGCTTCGTCTGCCAGCATTTGTTCAACTACCGCGCGGCTGCGCAAATCGGTAACCGGTAGTTGTTGCAGATGGCTTTGCAGGTGTTTGCAAACCTGATCCTCTGTCGCCGCAACAAATCCCAAACTGATTTTGTCGCTTACCAAACCGGCACCAGCCCCAATTGCAAAAGACAGCCCATACCAAACCGGATTGAGATAACTGGTGTGGCTTCCCAGTGCATCGATTCGTTCCTGGCACCACACCAGATGATCAATTTCTTCTTCCGCAGCGTGTTCCATTTCATTGCGCACCTGCGGCAATTTTGCGGTGAGCGCCTGACCCTGGTAAAGCGCCTGGGCGCAGACTTCGCCGGTATGGTTAACACGCATGAGTGCGGCCGCGTGTCTGCGCTCGCTATCATCCAGATCGGCTTCATCAAGTGGCAGGGCGGGGGAGGGGCGCTCACAGGTCATATCGCTACCCGCGGCCAGGGTGCGCAGTGCGCGGTCAGCATTGATGATGAAATTGTCGATAAGGCTAAGGTGCCGGGACATAATCGTTTCTCCGCAAAAGATGCGTTATTAAAGCAGAAATCCCGCACGGGCTTAACCCTAATTTACTTGTATACAAGTGGTGCCATGACTATAGTCAAAAAATAATAAATTTTTCGGGCTATCGGGGATCCTTTCCATGTCGTTTTCTTTTTCCTTGCGTCATTTTTTGGTGGCATTGGCGCTCGCTGGTTTGCCGCTAACAGTAAATGCCGGGCAGCAACCTGCCCAAACCCAAACGGCCATTTACAAAGATACTTCACGGACATTTGAGATGCGCGCGGCTGACCTGGTAGCGCGTATGACCCTGGAAGAAAAAGTGGCGCAAATGCTCAACGATGCTCCGGCTATCCCGCGTTTGGGCGTGCCTGGATACGAATGGTGGAACGAAGCGTTGCACGGCGTGGCGCGCGCTGGTGACGCCACCGTATTTCCGCAGGCAATCGGTTTGGCGGCGACCTTTGACCCGGCGTTGATCGGTGAAGTCGCGCGCGTGATTAGCGATGAAGGCCGTGCAAAGCACCACGAATTTATTCGACGCGACCAGCGTTTGCGCTATCAGGGGCTGACGTTCTGGTCGCCCAATATCAATATCTTCCGCGACCCGCGTTGGGGCCGTGGCCAGGAAACTTACGGTGAAGACCCCTATCTCACCAGCCGGATGGGCGTGGAATTTGTAAAAGGTTTGCAGGGCGATTACGCCGACGCGCCCACCACCAAATATCGTAAAACCGATGCAACCGCCAAACATTTTGCGGTGCACTCCGGCCCGGAAGCCGATCGTCATCATTTTGATGTGGCGCCCAGCGAACGCGATTTATACGAAACCTATCTGCCCGCGTTTAAAGCGCTCGTACAAGAGGGAAATGTGGCGTCTGTGATGGGAGCATATAATCGCGTCGGGGGTGAATCGGCATCCGCTAGCCAGCGTTTATTAATTGATATTTTGCGCAAGGATTGGGGCTTTACCGGCTACGTGGTTTCGGATTGTGATTCCATTGAAGATATTTTCCTGCACCACAACATTGTTAAAACAGCGGAACAGGCTGCTGCCCTCGGTGTAAAAAAAGGCACTGAATTGAATTGTGGAAAAACATATCACGCGTTGGTGAACGCTGTTAAACAAGGATTGATTTCCGAAGCGGAAATCGATGACTCGTTGCGTCGTTTGTTGTTAACGCGTCTCCGCCTGGGAATGTTTGATCCCGTTGCCGATGTGCCCTGGGCGCAAATTCCCTACTCGGTAAATCAATCTGCCGCGCATGATCAACTTGCACGCAAAGCAGCGCAACAATCGATTGTGTTGTTGAAAAACAATGGCATTTTGCCGCTAAAAAAATCGCTAAAAAATATCGCAGTGATCGGCCCGACGGCGGATGAAGTCATGTCATTGCTTGGTAATTATTACGGTACACCCGCCGCGCCGGTGACTATTTTGCAAGGTATTCGTGCGGCGGTTTCGCCCACTACACAGGTTGTGTATGCGCGTGGTGTTGATTTGGTGGAAGGGCGGGAAGATCCGCGCGCAGCGGCGGTGATTGATCCCGCTTATTTACGCCCCGCAGCAAACTCAACCGAACAGGGCTTGCGCGGTGAATATTTCAAGGGTGTTGAGCTCGCTGGAACACCATTATTGACGCGTGTTGATTCACGTATTGCATTTCGCTGGGATCGCGGTGCGCCCACCGATTCCTTGGTCGCGCGCGGTGAAATTGCTGCCGCGGCCGGTTTACCCGGCGATAATTTCAGTGTGCGCTGGACTGGCCAATTATTACCACCAACCTCCGGAATCTATGAAATCAATGTGAGTGCCAATGACGGCGTGCGCTTAAAAATCGCGGGTAATACAATAATTGATTCATGGCAGTTGGCTGAACGTTTACGCAGCCACAGCGCGTCGATTGAGTTGGAAGCGGGCAAAGCCTACGACATTACCCTGGAATATTTTGAGGATATCCGCGATGCCGAAGTGCGCCTCGCCTGGCGGTTGCCCGGTGCCAAAGCATCGTTTGATGAGGCAATCGTCGCAGCAGAAAATGCGGAAGTTGTTATCTTCGTCGGTGGATTAACGGGTGATGTTGAAGGCGAAGAAATGAAAGTGAATTATCCGGGCTTTGCCGGTGGTGACCGCACCGATATCCGCTTGCCTGCCATACAGCAAAAATTGCTGGAAGCCTTGCATAAAACCGGTAAACCAATCGTGATGGTGTTGACCGGTGGTTCGGCGATGGCAATCGATTGGGCGGATAAAAACCTGCCGGCAATTTTGATGGGTTGGTATCCCGGCCAGCGCGGCGGTAATGCGGTTGCAGAGGTGTTGTTTGGTGATGTAAATCCCGCCGGGCGTTTGCCAATTACTTTTTATAAAGCAGATGAAAAATTACCACCATTTGATGATTACTCCATGGTGAATCGCACTTACCGTTATTTTACTGGCGAAGCGCTGTATCCGTTTGGTTATGGATTGTCCTATACCCGGTTTACCTATTCGGGATTAACCCTGGATCAAACCCGCATTACCGCGCAGCAGAAATTGAATCTGCAATTGCAGGTGAAAAATACCGGGAAATTTGCCGGCGATGAAGTCGTGCAAGTGTATATCAAACCACTGCAACCCATACGAACCCGTGCGTTAAAAGAATTGCGCGCTGTGCAGCGAGTAACCTTGCGTAAAGGTGAAGCGCGCACATTACATTTTACCTTGCAGCCGGATAAGGATATGTTGATTTATGATGAACAGAAAAAATCCTACAGGGTTGATCCGGGGCGCTATGAGATTCAAATCGGGTCGGCCAGTAATGATATCCGTGTGCAACAAATGATCGACGTCATAGCACCTTGATAGTTTGCTTAAAAAGCTATTGCAAGGACGCGGTAGTCGCTGCATGCTTGTTTCCTGCAACTATAACAGCTGTTGGACAATAAAATTGTCGGATCGAAAGGAGACAAGCGTGCACGATGTTGATGAAATCAAATTGTTGCTGGATTCCCGCATTCCCTTGCTGGTGATCGAAACCTACGAAGAAAAGAAAGCGCTGGATGTATTACTCAAAGTTGCGAACAAGCACAGCAAGGATTTACATCGCTGGTCAGTAACTGATGGTTTGTCGCGCCTCAATTTCGGGCCGCAACTGGTTCCGAAAGGTTCGGAATTGAATGAAGCGGAGACAATGCTCCGCCATATCAAGCAGCAAATGCAACCGGGTATTTACGCGTTGTGCGATATACACCCCTTCCTCGTCGATCAACCACAGATCGTCCGCCTGTTAAAAGACATCGCGCTGAATCATTTCGCGGTTCCGCACACGCTGGTCTTTCTGAGCCATCAATTGCGTTTGCCCGCTGAATTATCGCGCTACAGTGCAAGCTATGCGTTGACCTTGCCCGATGACGAAAAAATCATGGAGATTATCCGCGAGGAAGCGAAAGACTGGTCTGATCGCCATGTGGGCGCGCGCGTAAAAACGGACAATATTACGCTTAAAAAACTTGTGAATA
Source organism: Gammaproteobacteria bacterium (assembly GCA_021151835.1). Classification (GTDB taxonomy): domain Bacteria; phylum Pseudomonadota; class Gammaproteobacteria; order Pseudomonadales; family Cellvibrionaceae; genus Cellvibrio. The sequence continues at coordinate 342,828 of JAGKWO010000001.1, read as the reverse complement.
ATTTACAGGGCATGAATGCCAGCGATGTACGCCGGTTGGTGCGCGGTGCTATCTGGAATGATGGTTCTTTAAATGAAGATGATTTGCCGCGCATCAATAAAGCAAAATTTGCCTTGCTCGATATGGAAGGCGTGGTCAGCTTTGAACAGCAAACAGAAGATTTTTCCAACGTCGGTGGTTTACACAATTTAAAACGCTGGTTGCTAACGCGCCGCGAGGCGTTTAATGATGACGATTCCAAATTGGATAGGCCCAAAGGTATTTTGTTACTCGGTGTTCAAGGTGGAGGTAAAAGCCTTGCTGCCAAAGCAGTTGCCGGTTTGTGGGGGTTGCCATTGATGCGTATGGATGTCGGTGCGCTCTACAATAAATTCCATGGTGAAACCGAACGCAATTTACGTGAAGCGTTGAGGTTGGCCGATGCAATGTCGCCCTGCGTGTTATGGTTGGATGAAATTGAAAAAGGCATGGCCCAGGATGGCAACGATAATGGTGTGTCACAGCGCTTGCTGGGTACCTTGCTAACCTGGATGGCCGAGCGCCGCACGCGCGTATTTATCGTTGCCACCAGTAATGACATCTCGCGCTTGCCGCCGGAATTAATTCGCAAAGGACGACTCGATGAAATATTTTTTGTGGATTTGCCGGAGCCAGCGGTACGCAAAGATATTTTTGCAATCCATTTGCGCAAGCGCGATTGCCCGTTGCCGAATTTTGACCTGGAAAAATTAAGCGTTGCAACACACGGTTTTTCCGGTTCGGAAATAGAGCAGGCAGTTATTGCTGCGCTTTATTCGGCCTCGGCGGAGGGGAAACCTCTGAGTACTGAAACATTGTTACGTGAAATTGCGGCGACCAGTCCATTGTCGGTGGTGATGTCCGAGCAGATCTCACAGTTGCGTGTTTGGGCTGAAGACCGCACAATTCCCGCGTAATCTTTTATCGCGCGCTCCCGTTACCGGGAGCGCAAAACCGGGTTTAACGCATGACCTCCACGCATGAGCAAGAAATCGCCATAGTTGATCATTGGTTAAATATTGCGCATAAAGTGCCATCGCCCAATTTTAACCAGCGCCCGCAAAATACGCCGGTCAGTTTGCTCGTTATCCACAATATCAGTTTGCCGCCAGGTGAATTTGGTGGTGGTTATGTGCAGCAGTTTTTTCAAAATCGCCTGGATGCCAACCGGCATCCTTATTTTGCAACTATTGCTGCCGTGCAGGTTTCTGCGCATTTATTCATCGAACGCGACGGTAACGTGACGCAATTTGTCGGCTTTGACCAGCGAGCCTGGCATGCGGGAACCTCCAGTTACGATGGCGTGGCTAACTGTAACGATTATTCGATCGGCATCGAATTGGAAGGTACCGATACGCTGGCTTACACGGATGAACAATACGCTGCACTTGCGAAAGTGACTCGCCAGTTGTTGCTGACTTATCCTACACTTACACCTGAGCGCATTACTGGCCATGAGCATATTGCCCCCGGGCGCAAAACAGATCCGGGTCCCGCATTTGACTGGCCGCGTTTTTCCGCATCGCTGTGAACCTGATTCGCCATTCCTGATTCACATGTCACTTAAGCGTTAAATATCAGGCGTTAAACATCAAGAGTTAACCATTATGATTTTTCTTAGTTTGGTCGTGGTACTTGGGATTGTGTATTGGTTGGGATCGGCCAGTGTATTGCACTACGACGGTTGGTTCCGCTGGCTAATTAATCGCCTGCAAAAAGTGCCTGGCTTCTCCTCGGTACCCGGCTTGCCACTGGCACTTTCATTAGTGATTCCGTTGGCGGTAATAGTCGTTTTATTTGTGATCATCAACCAGGCATTTGATAAGCCCTGGTTTTGGTTATTTATCCTGTATTCCATTGTGCTGCTGTATAGCCTGGGGCGCGGCAATATAGTGGCGGACGTTAAAGAATATATTGAGCTGGCGACGCGCGGCGATTCTGTGGCGGCGGCCCAATTGCTGGATCGCTTGCGCGGTAACAGTGATGTAGACCCGGTCGTGGGTGATGTTTCGGATTGGCGTACCTTGCACACAGAAGCGTTGAAAATAATTGCCTATCGCGGCTTTGAGCGTACGTTTGCAGTGCTGTTCTGGTTTTTTATTGCGGGGCCGTTTGGAGCGTTGTTATACCGTTTGAGTGTGTTGTATCGCGATTTTTCCGAGCCGGGCAGTGATGCTGCGCAGATGGCCAGCAAATGGCTGTGGCTGCTGGAGTTTCCGTCCGTACGGTTGATGGGAGTGACCTGGGCATTTGTTGGTAATTTTGAAACCTGTCCGCTACGCAATAATTTACTGGATGTGCAAAGCTCATCAGAACATGTATTGAATGAGTGTTTGCGCGGGGCATTGGGTGCGCCGACAGAATGTTCTGCGCAAGAGTTGGCCACATTGAATCCCGAACAAAAAGTGGAAATGCAAGCAGAGATGGATGAGGAAACCCAGGATATTATCGAAGACCTGACTGGCGATGTGATTACTACCCACTCGGAGCCTGCATATTCCTTCGCATTGATTAAATCCAGTGTGCCGCTTTATACGCGCGCCTTGTTGTTTTGGGTATGTGCCATCGCATTTGCCACGCTGATTGTTTAATGGTTACGCATTAATTTAAAAGAGATTGAGGTTAGTTATGCCATCGTTTGATGTGGTTTCGGAAGTTGATAAACACGCGCTCACCAATTCGGTTGATCAGGCCCAGCGTTTGATTACCAATCGTTTTGACTTTAAAGGCGTGAATGCAAGTTTCGAACTTAAGGAATACGACATTACCATTACGGCTGATGCTGAAATGCAACTTGACCAAATGCTGGATATTCTGCGGCCGGCCATGGCGAAGAATGGTATTGATGTGAGCTGCCTGGAAATTGGCCAGGTAAAAAGTGCAGGCAAGCAAGTGAAGCGTGAAGTCACTGTGCGCACCGGTATTGATAAAGATCTGGCCAAGAAAATTGTTGCGTTGGTAAAAGACAAGAAATTAAAAGTGCAAGCCAGTATCCAGGGTGAACAAGTTCGGGTGACCGGTAAAAAGCGCGATGATTTGCAAGAATGTATCGCCGCATTGCGTGCTGCTGAATTGGGCATGCCAATGCAGTTTGAAAACTTCCGCGATTAATTTTCAGTTCGCACTTGCCATAAAAAAACCTGTTCATTGAACAGGTTTTTTTCTTTCAACCGTAGCCCGTAAGGAGTAAAGCGTATTACGGGGTTGTCATCAGACTGCATTGCCGATTTTTCATCACACTCCCGTATTGCGCAAGCTCCATACAGGCTACCCGAGCAATCAGGATTTGTGCAGCCGGTTCCAGAGCCAGGCCAAAATTAATAAGGTGGGAATTACTGACAGGCTGCTAAAAATATAAAACCAGGAATAACTGGTTGCTTCAACAATATAACCGGAAAGCCCACCAATAAATTTTCCCGGTAAATTCGCCAGGGAGGCGAGTAATGCATATTGCGTCGCGGTGAAATTCTGGTTGGTCAGGCTGGACATAAATGCCACCAGCACGACACCGGCAAATCCTTGTGAAATATTATCGGCACTGATGGTGGCAAAAAATGCCCACTCCTGGCCGGGGTTATTTGCCATCAATAAATAGGCGATGTTCGACAGTGAAACGATGATGGCGGCCACTACCAACATGCTACGCATACTGAATGCGGCGATGCAAACCCCGCCTAGAAATGCGCCGGCGATTCCCACCCACACTCCAAATAATTTTGATACCGTTGCTATATCTGCTTTGGTGTAACCCGAATCCAGATAAAAGGGTCCGGCCATTACTCCTATCATTTGATCGGGCAATTTAAACAAGCCGACAAAAAGTAATAATGCCAATGCCAGCATAATGCCATTGCGTGAAAAAAATTCCTGGAAGGGTTTTATAAATGCATCGATGATCCGCACATCGCGCACCTCAAGTGCCTGCCCGGTGTCTGGTTCTTTACAGATGATGGCGGCAATCAACGGAACGAGCAGAAAGAGCGCCATGGTTAAATAGGCGCTGGTCCAGCTAAACAGTTCAGCGATATAGAAAGCAACTGCCCCGGATAAAATCAGCGCGATTCGATAACCTAAAATATAAGTTGACGCCAACGCGGCCTGAAACTCTATGGGCGCAATTTCAATTCGATAAGCGTCAATGACTGTATCCAGTGTTGCGCCGGCAAATGCAGCCAGGCCAACTAAAACAATAAACAAACCCAGCGATGATGTGGGGTCCTGCAATGCAATTGCCAATAGTGAAACAATTAGCACTATGAGCGATACCACCAGCCAGCCTTTGCGGCGCCCCAGGAAAGGCAAACTGTATCGATCAATTAGCGGTGCCCATAAAAATTTGAGCACATAAAAAAAACCGGCGAAGCTGATCAAACCAATCAAACTTAATTCAAATCCGACATCGCGCAGCCAGGTCGAAAGTGTCATTCCCCCCACTAATAAAAACGGCAGGCCAGAACCCAGCCCAAGGCAAAATAACGTGAGTGCAGACGGCGTGGCAAATGCACGTTTTATTCCGCTCCAGCCTTTGTAAGTGTTTTCGTTGTTATCGGTCATAGGGCGGATGCTTTTATTATCGGTGATTGGTTACAGTGGATGATTAGTTATTGTAAGCATAAATACGCAGGCTGATTTTATTGTTTTTAAATACAACCCCTTCAGCTTCCAGGCGACGCTTTTGTTCTTTATAGCCGGGCGAATCTTCCGGTAATGAAATTTTCCCTTGCGAATTAATGACCCTGTGCCATGGCAATTCGGTATTTTTGGGCAAACCGGAAAGTACTTTTCCCGCAAGGCGTGCATTGCCCGGCAAACCAGCCAGCTGTGCCAGTTGACCATAGGCAATGACCTTTCCTCGCGGAATAGTCATCAAGGCAAGATAAATAGCGGCTTTGTTGCGCGCGAATGCGGTGTCAGCGGATGGTTCTGCTGCATCAACTACTTTTGCTGCTGCGGTTGCTGTTTTTTTCATAGCGTTACCAACATGCGGAAAATTGATCGGTATTAACTTGCCTAAACGCCAGCCTAACCAATATTTACACTATTAACATTTCTGACATTGCAGTGCCGGATGCCGGTTACTTTAATGAATATCTCCACCCAGGTAAAACCGGCAGGTTAATTGTGAAGCATTTTGTCATTGTATTCGGCTGGTTGTTTGCGCTCAGTGTACAGGCGGGAATGATCGAACTAATCAATGGCGATCGGCTTGAGGGCGAATTGGTTCGCCTGGATGCTGAGCATGTGGTGTGGAAATCCAGCAATTTTGGTGAGCAATGGATCGCAAAGGCGAAAATCAAAAATATCCAATCAGAGCGCCCATTGAAAATCAATGGCAGCAAAGCCGCCTGTCAGTTGCACAATATGGAAGGCGAAAATCTGGTGTACCAGTGTGAAAACTCGCCCCGTATTCGTCATTCATCATTGCTAACAGTTAAAACACTCATGCCTTATGAGGATTACAAAAAGGGCGCCTTCGTCCATCGCGGTCGTTTTAATTTGTGGGGTGCCTATTCGCGCGGTAATGAAGTGCGCGATGAGTGGAATTTGCAGACTGAAGTGGAGTTGCGCCGTAGCGATGTTCGCCACGTGATTGGCGGTGAGTTTGCGCGCGCATCCTGGAACCATGCACCGGCGCAAGATCGCTGGAACAGCCGCTATTCACTCGATTGGTTTTTGGCCGAACACTGGTTTTGGTATAACAGCTTGCTTGCCGGTGCTGATCCACAGCGCGGCATGGATAGTTATCGCAGCCTGGGGTCAGGTGCCGGTTATCAATTTTTTGAAAATCAAAAATCGGCGCTTTCGTTAAAAACCGGGGCTGCCTATATGGATGAACAATATCTTGTGCCGCACGATCTCGCCGGGGAATTTGCCGCCGGCGATGAATTTATGGCGTTTCGCCTCGCCACGGATTTTCGTTATTCCATGCCCTGGGGAGTGGGGTTTTTCCACAATAATGAAGTATTGCAATCCACAGAAGATCAACCGAACTGGCGCTTGAAAACGTCAACGGGCCTTAGCTCGATGATCCTCAAGCGTATTTATTCAGAATTTAAAATCGATTACTGGCTCGACAACGAACCGCAACCCACGCGTAAGAGTGCGGATACCCGCATGTCGCTGGGCGTAAGTTACAAGTGGTAGACTAGCCATCCCGTATTGTTGTGGATTGATTGCCGATGCGTCTTTTACCCCTGTTAGTGTTTCCTTTCCTTGAACTCTGGCTGATGATTGTGATTGGCGATGAAGTCGGGGCGTTGGCAGTTATTCTGTGGCTGGTAGCGATGATCGTCATCGGCGTGAATTTGCTGCGTTACCTGGGCGCGGCGAGCATGCTGAAGGCAGCGCAAGGTGCGCGCACCGGTGAATTGCCCGGTGTTGCCATCGCTGAGGGTTTGTTCAAGGCCATCGGCGCGATCCTGTTGATTATTCCCGGATTTATTAGCGACGCGCTGGCATTGGTGTGCTTTATCCCCTGGTTCCGGCGCCTGTTGATCAAGCGTTGGGTGGCGAAAATGACGATTCGTGCGGCCGGCTTTGCCAATCAGCAGTCACCCTTTGGGCGCGATCCTTTCGCTGCCGGAAACGTTTACGACCATGACGGATCTGCGCGAACCGATGCCGATAACCGGCATGGTGGAGTGTTAATTGAGCAGGAAAAGTCCCCATCGCAGGATAATTCCGACCCATTCGATTCTAAAAAGCCTTAATTCAGGATTTTTTCATTCTCCCCGTTGAAATCCCCAAAGCCAGCGATTGTTAGGAGACATAGCTTCATGAAAATTCGTCCATTGCATGATCGCGTTGTGGTTCGCCGCAAAGAAGAAGAAACCAAAACTGCCGGTGGCATCATTCTGTCCGGTTCTGCCAAAGAGAAGCCAAATCAAGGTGAAGTGGTTGCTGTAGGTAATGGCCGCGTATTGACCAGCGGTGAATTGCGTCCACTGGATGTGAAAGTGGGCGACGTAGTCGTTTTCGGCAAATACGCCGGGAGCGACACCATCACCGTTGACGGCGAAGAGCTGGTAATCCTGAGCGAATCAGACATCAAGGCTGTGCTGGAATAATTTCCACAGCCGTAACTTCCCTGAATTTCTGACGAAAACGAATTCTTTAAAGGTATAAATCATGGCAGCAAAAGATGTAAAGTTTGGTGATAACGCACGTCAACGCCTGTTGGTCGGTGTAAACATCCTGGCGGACGCGGTTAAAGCAACACTCGGCCCGAAAGGTCGTAACGTAATCCTGGAGCGTTCATTCGGTGCTCCTACCGTAACGAAAGACGGTGTGTCTGTTGCGAAAGAAATCACCCTGAAAGACAAATTCGAAAACCTGGGCGCACAACTGGTAAAAGAAGTTGCTTCCAGAGCTTCTGACGATGCCGGTGACGGTACTACGACTGCAACCGTTCTGGCACAAGCGATTGTGAACGAAGGTTTGAAATCTGTTGCAGCCGGTTTCAATCCGCAGGATTTGAAGCGCGGTATTGATAAAGCGATCGTGGAAGCGGTCAAGCACATCAAATCTATCGCTGTACCTTGTGCTGACAGCAAATCTATCGCGCAGGTAGGTACTATCTCTGCTAACAGCGATACTTCCATCGGCAGCCTGATTGCGGAAGCCATGGAAAAAGTGGGTAAAGAAGGTGTTATCACGGTAGAGGAAGGCACCAGCCTGGAAAACGAGCTGGATGTAGTAGAAGGTATGCAGTTTGACCGCGGTTACCTGTCTCCTTACTTCATCAACAACCAGGACAGCATGAGCGTTGAACACGATCACCCATTCATCCTGTTGGTTGACAAGAAAATCTCCAACATTCGCGAATTGCTTCCCGTACTGGAAGGCGTTGCCAAGTCTGGCAAGCCACTGATCATTGTTGCGGAAGATGTTGAAGGCGAAGCATTGGCAACGCTGGTTGTGAACAACATTCGTGGCATCGTAAAAGTGGCGGGCGTGAAGGCTCCAGGCTTCGGTGATCGCCGTAAGGCGATGTTGCAAGATATCGCGGTATTGACTGGCGGTACTGTTATTTCTGAAGAAGTTGGCCTGGATCTGGAAAGCGCCACTTTGGAACACCTGGGTACCGCGAAGCGTGTAACCATCAACAAAGACAACACTGTTATCGTTGACGGTGCTGGTAACGCGGAAGAAATCAAAGCGCGCGTACAACAAATCCGTGTACAAATCGAAGAAACTTCATCTGATTACGACCGTGAAAAACTGCAAGAGCGCGTAGCCAAGCTGGCGGGCGGTGTTGCAGTAATCAAAGTGGGCGCAGCAACTGAAGTTGAATTGAAAGAGAAAAAAGCACGCGTTGAAGACGCATTGCACGCAACTCGCGCGGCGGTGGAGGAAGGTGTGGTTCCTGGCGGTGGTACTGCGTTGATTCGTGCAGTTCAGGCGATTGCCAACCTGCGTGGCGATAACGATGACCAGGATGCTGGTATCAATATTGCTCGTCGTGCATTGGAAGCGCCTTTGCGTCAAATCGTAGCCAATGCTGGTGAAGAACCATCAGTAGTTGCTGATAAAGTGAAACAAGGCAGCGGTAACTTTGGCTTTAACGCAGCAACCAGCGAATACGGTGACTTGATCGAATTCGGTATCCTCGATCCAGCCAAAGTGACTCGCAGTGCGTTGCAAGCAGCAGGTTCTATCGCTGGCTTGTTGATTACTGCAGAAGCAGTTGTTGCTGATTTGCCGGAAGATGCAAAACCGGCAGCGCACCACGATGACCATGGCCACGGTGGCGGCTTTGGCGGCATGATGTAATCATGCAACTCGGAAGGGCGCGAATTATCGCGCCCTTCCTGTTTTAGGGTCTAATAAATCCCGGGGCGATCAATCCCGGCGCAAAACCCGGGGGGTAATAAATTGCGCTCCCCGGAAATGAAAAATTAATGGCAATTAGATAACAAATCTATTTTTAGCGGATACAATCGGCAACGTTTTTTCCAACCGTGAATTTAGGAGAACCATCATGGCTTTTGAATTACCAGCACTTCCTTATGCCAAAGACGCTCTGGCACCACACATCTCTGCCGAGACTCTGGATTACCACCACGGCAAACACCACAAAGCGTATGTAGATAAACTGAACACCCTGGTTCCTGGTACCGAGTTTGAAGGCAAAAGCCTTGAAGAAATTATCAAGTCTTCTACCGGCCCGGTGTTCAATAATGCTGCACAAATCTGGAACCACACTTTCTTTTGGAACAGCCTGAGCCCTAACGGCGGCGGCGCACCAACCGGTGCTGTTGCAGAAGCTATCACCAAAGCATTTGGTTCGTTTGATAAATTCAAAGAAGATTTCACCAATTCTGCCATCAACAACTTTGGTTCTTCCTGGACCTGGCTGGTGAAAAAAGCCGACGGTGGCGTAGCGATTGTAAATACCAGCAATGCGGCTACTCCGTTGACCGATTCTTCTGTAACCCCGATCCTGACCCTCGACCTGTGGGAACACGCTTATTACATTGATTACCGTAATTCGCGTCCAAACTATATTGGTGCTTTCTGGTCATTAGTTAACTGGGAATTTGTGAACGCCAATTTTGCAAAGTAAAAAGGCACCATGTAATAACCTGACAAGGTTGAGGTGTGATCACAAAAAACGGGCTTACGCCCGTTTTTTTATGGCTTTTCTATAGGGGTTATTACTGCTACTGGCCTATGTTTGTACTGGCCGCTGCTATAAAATGCGCGCACACTGTTTATCCCACCCTGACCACCGAATTGTTTAAGGTATTGTTGTTATGGAACGCAGAGAACCCACACTGTCCACCGGCGGAATATCCGAGCAGCCCGAGCCGCGCCGTCAACAATCCCCGGGGCCTGATCACGACGATCACGATATACCCACCGCCCGTCAGGTACGCAGGCCCACACCTGCCGCTACCGCAGCTTATGCTGCACAACCACCGAGTAATTTACCCGCGATAGCATTGGTTGTTGCCCTGCTCGGGGTTGGTGGTGCAGGCTTTTTGGGATGGCAATTGCTTCAGGCGCAGGATCACCTCAAGCAGGCTGATGAACGTATCAAGGGTTTGGAACAACAACTGAGTTTGACTTCGGAGGAATCGAGCGCATCGGTGGTCGGTTTGCAATCCAATTTGAAAAAGCTGGATGGTGAAGTACGCCGTATTGCGGGCGTAGTGGAAGAACATCAAAAAAGCCTGGCTGCCAATGCTGAAAAAATTTCAGCGGTTGGCCGTGACACTGCCAGCGCACAAAAGGCAATTGCCGATGCAAAAACCGGTTTGGCGGCGCTCAAGCAAGAGGTATCCACCAACAAAACGGTGGCGGATGCTGCAATCGCTAAAATTGATGGCATGACCACCAGCGTTAGCCAGCAAACACAACGTACACAAAACATGAAAGAAGAGCTGGATAAAATGGCGCTGGAGCTGACGGCGCTGGACAGCCTCGCGTCGCGCACCAAAAACAATGAAGAAGCCATTTCAGCTATCGACGATTTCCGTCGTAGTACCAATCGTGAAATCCTGCAAATCAAACAACAATTAGGCACTGCGCCAAAATAATTATCTGCCCTTAAAACACGCTCGCCACCTGGCGAGCGTTTTACCTCTACAGCGCTTTTGTTTTTACTCTACATTTTTTGAATGTGTTTAGTACGTTTATCAAGTTGTACTTTCTTCAGCAAGACGAGAAAAAATTATGCCAACCGTGATTCGCCAACAAGACCTTATCGACAGCGTCGCCGATGCACTGCAATTTATTTCCTACTATCACCCCGTTGATTTTATCCAGGCTATTCACAAAGCCTACGAGCGCGAGCAAAACAAAGCGGCCAAGGATGCAATGGCGCAAATCCTGATTAACTCGCGTATGTGTGCCATGGGGCACCGCCCGATTTGCCAGGACACCGGCATCGTAACGGTATTTGTAACGGTGGGTATGGATGTGCAATGGGATGCACAAATGAGCCTCACCGATATGGTTAACGAAGGCGTGCGTCGCGCTTACAATCATCCGGACAACGTATTGCGGGCATCGATTTTGTCTGACCCCGACGGTGCGCGTAAAAACACCGGCGATAACACACCGGCAGTCATTCACTACAACATTGTCCCGGGCAACACGGTGGATGTGCATGTCGCCGCAAAAGGTGGCGGCTCGGAAGCAAAAACCAAATTCGCTATGTTGAATCCATCGGATTCGGTTGTTGACTGGGTATTGAAAGTGGTTCCGGAAATGGGGGCAGGTTGGTGCCCGCCGGGAATGCTCGGAATTGGTATTGGCGGCACTGCAGAAAAAGCGATGTTGCTCGCCAAGGAGGCATTGCTTGATCCGGTTGATATCCAGGAATTAAAAGAGCGCGGTGCAAATGATCGTTACGAAGAATTGCGCATCGAATTATTCGACAAAGTCAATCGCCTTGGGATCGGCGCGCAAGGCCTTGGAGGTTTAACGACCGTCGTGGATATCAAGATCAAGGATTACCCGACCCACGCTGCTAACAAAGCCATTGCGATTATTCCCAACTGCGCCGCAACTCGCCATGCGCATTTTGTATTGGACGGTTCCGGCCCGGCATTCCAGACTCCGCCCGCATTGGAAGATTATCCGGACATCACCTGGGAAGTCGGTGACAGCGTGCGCCGTGTAAATCTGGATACCGTAACCCCTGAAGATGTGCTGGAGTGGAAAACCGGCGAAACGATTTTGCTATCCGGAAAAATGTTAACCGGCCGCGACGCTGCACATAAAAAAATGACCGACCTGTTAGCCAGGGGGGAATCCCTGCCAGTGGATTTAAAAGGTCGCTTCATTTATTACGTGGGTCCGGTTGATCCGGTGCGCGACGAAGTTGTTGGCCCGGCAGGCCCCACCACGGCAACTCGCATGGATAAATTCACCCGCACCATGCTGGAGCAAACCGGTTTGTTAGGCATGATTGGTAAATCCGAGCGTGGCCCAATTGCTATTGAGGCAATTCGCGATAATAAATCCGTGTACCTGATGGCTGTTGGTGGAGCTGCTTACCTGGTGGCGCAAGCGATCAAGTCGTCTAAAGTGCTTGGTTTCCCGGAGTTGGGTATGGAAGCTATCTACGAATTTGATGTGAAAGACATGCCCGTTACGGTAGCCGTCGATTCTCGCGGTGAATCAGTACACACCACCGGCCCTAAAATCTGGAAAGCCAAAATCGAGGAGGGTGTAGTAGAAGTCCAATAGAGCGTCGACTCAATTCCCTTTTAAAAAGCGGCAGTTAATAACTGCCGCTTTTTTTATGCAGAAAAATTTACCTTTATAAAAGGAGCGAATAAAAAATAATTCACTAGATGAATTTCCCGCAGAGGTTCTGAAAAAAATCCCGGTTAGTTTGAACGCGATAAAAATTTTTTACCAAATTCCCTCCAAATACAGCATTAAAGAATAAACCTGCTACTTTTAAATCATTCCTGAGTGACAGCGTCTGGTAGCTATCACATTAATTGCGATGGAATCATGGAGTTGAATGCGCGTATGCAGGCTAAACGGGTCTCGTTTTTTCTGGTTGCCGGTGTTGGTGGCTGCCTCGTTGCTTACTTCGCTTCCCCGCTGGCCGGGCCTGTTGTCACATGCATTATCCTGGCGCTAAAAGAGTTCTCCGCAGTTGGGGAGGGTGCTGCAGTCCAGGATAATAATCCCTCCGGTACAGTTAATTTAATTCCGCCGCTGCAAGAAGCCAGTGCTCTTTTCAATCAGGTGTTGCAGGAGAGTAAAGAAAACTTGCAAGCACAAATCGGTATTCAAACCGATGCAGTGAATACGCTTACCAATGCATTTCAACAAATAAAAGAGTTACTCGAAGCGCAGCAGCGCGATGTTAAACGTTTGTTGTATGAAGTTGAGGATGACCAAAGTGCAGACACTATTTCTGCACGAATGAGTTTGTTTGCGGAAAACACTTATAACCTGCTCAACCGGTTTGTCGATACCACGGTCAATATGAGCGCCTCTTCCATGGAACTAGTGGAAAAAGTCGGCGCGATTGCCGAGCAGATGCCGAAAGTTCTGAAAGCATTGAAAGACATTGATCAAATTGCATCGCAAACCAATCTGCTCGCGTTGAATGCCGCTATTGAAGCTGCGCGCGCCGGTGAAAGCGGAAGAGGTTTTGCGGTTGTCGCCGATGAAGTGCGTGCACTGTCAACACGTTCCGCCGGGTTCAGCCTGGATATCCAGCAACAATTACGTGCGATTGCAGCGGCTATAGATGATTTAACCAAAACGGTCGGCGAGGTTGCATCGCAAGATATGACTTACGTGCTGCAAGCGAAAGCTGAAATGCAAAAAATCAGCGGTAACCTGATCCACAAAGCTGATAAAGATCAGGTGATTACCGAAGCGATGGAGCAGCAAATAACCAGCCTGGTTGACGCTTTGCACAAAGCCATGCGTGCAATGCAATTTGAAGACATGTCTACCCAAAATATGCGCTACATGATCCAGCGTCTCGACGAACTTTTGCCTGTCAGTGATTTGCTAACGGATTCATCAACTGAATTTTCCCGGCTGGGCGCTGCGTTGGAACGTTATAAAACGAATGAATTACGCAACCAGCATAATCCGGTTTCTGCTACATCGGTAGCGAGTGGAAGTGTAGATCTTTTTTGATAACGACTATCGGAGTATTTCATGAGCAGTTCTGCAGTAATAAGAATGCCAAAACGATTTGATTATTCTTCCAGCGGTGAATTTAACAGCGCAATTGCCAATGCGTTGGAACAGCCGGGAACAATCACCCTGGATTGCATAGACCTTGAATATATTGATAGCGCCGGTATTGGCTTGCTGGTGATGTCGCAAAAAAAAGCGCAATCGCGAAACTCAAAATTAGTGATGATTAATTTGAAAACGGCGCCGAAGGAAATTCTTCACTTGGCGAATTTGCAAAAAATTATCGACATCCATTAATCCGCATCATTACAAATGAGTGGGGCAACAGGTGGATTTAACTATGGCAGAGATGGCAACCGTTATATTACCGAGTCGATTTGATTATGGTTATCACAAGGATTTCCAGCGGCAATGCACAGAACATATTGAAAATACCGCGGTAACAGGTGTGATTTTTGATTTCAGCCGTGTTGAGTATGTTGACAGTGCTGCTCTGGGAATGATGTTGATGTGGCAGCGCCGGGCGGCGGCGGCCGGTAAAAAAATGTCAATTAAAGGTGCCAGGGGTGCAACTGCCCAAATACTTGAAATGGCCAATATGCAGCGCATTTTTGAATTTATTTAAGTTCGATAGTAGCGGTTATGATAATTGATGGGCTTCAGGCAAGTTTATCCAACAGCATCTTCGTGGTGGATGACGATCTATTCCTTAACGAATTGTTTTGTCACTTTTTACAAAGTAAAGGTTTTATCACCCACAGTGCGAATAGTTTGGGCGAAGCCGTTAACGTTATCGAAACGGAAAAAACAACTGATCTTATTTTATTGGACTACAACCTTGGCGATGGAACCGGCCTGGATTTCCTGGCGCGATTAAAACAGGTTTCCGACAACAACATGCCGCCCGTTATTATGGTGAGCACTAATGAAGATCCGGTTTTTCTGGAGAGTTGTTTCGAAGCGGGTGTCGCAGATTATGTGATCAAACCGGTAAATCTCTCGTTGCTTGCGTTAAAAGTAAGTGCACTTATCCGGTCTGTGGCATTGCAGCGCTTGATCAGTTTGCAAAATATTGAACTCGCCCGTTTTAAACAGGAGGCTGAACGTGAGGAAGCGATTGCTAAATTTACGTACGAATACCTTTTACGGCATAACAGCCAGGTTATTGATGGTGTAAACCTGTGGTTAAAACCATCCACATCATTCAGTGGCGATATTGCAATTGCAAAAATTTCACCCGGTGGGGATTTATTTTTTTTGTTAGCCGATGCAACGGGTCATGGTTTATCTGCTGCTATTACGGTAATGCCGGTGGTATCTATTTTTAATACGATGGTAACCAAAGGATTTGATCTGCAGCCAATCATTATTGAAATGAATCGCAAATTGGTGCGCGACACCCCCCATGATCGCTTTGTGGCAACTATAGCTGTCCAGATAGAAAAACAGCGCAATGAAATACATATATGGAATGGCGGTATGCCAACAGCGTATTGGATAGCCAATGGTGAAATTGTCCAACAATTCAAATCGCGGCATATGGCGTTAGGGATACTGGAGGATGAACAATTTGATGCAAATGTCGAAACCTGGAGCATGGAAAATGATGGTGTTTTTTTTGCTTGCAGCGACGGGTTACTAGAACAAGCCAATGCCGAGGGTGAATGTTTTTCCAAAGAACGCTTGCTCGATATTATTCGTTCCGAACCGGATAATTTGCAGGATGAAATTATTGCGGCGCTCGCATTATATTCAGGAAAACAATCTTATAGCGATGATGTATCTATTTGTATTTTGACCCCGGCTTTAATTCCGGCTGTAAATTATTACCTGCAGGATGAAAAATCCAGCCATGGAAATATAGAGGAAGAACTGTCAGATTTTTTTTGGCAAGTACGTATTAGTGGAAAAAAATTATCCAACTGCGAGTTGCCGCCCTTATGCAATAAATTTTTACAACACCTTGGAGTAAAACAGAGCTTCTGCCAGATTGTTTTTTTAATTGTCAGCGAAATGGTAAGCAATGCACTGGATCATGGGATTTTACGTTTGGACTCGCACATGAAGGAAGAGCTGGAAGGTTTTTCCCGCTATTTCCAGGAACGTGAAGCGCGCCTTGCCCGGTTAACCAATGCCGACGCTATTGAATTGAAGTTGCGCTGGGAACCAAAACCATCAGGTGCACAATTGATTATCAGCGTCGAGGATACGGGCACTGGCTTCGGCTATGCCGATGCATGGTTGCAACGCGATGACTTGTTGTCGGGGCGCGGTCTGCGAATGATAAAAAACCTTTCCAGGCATGTTGAGATATTCCCACCGGGAAATCGTATAGAAGCGGTAATTAGTACCAGTTGATATAAATCGTTCAGGAAAACATTTATGAGCAAGCAAGTATTAATCGTGGATGATTCGGTGTCGGTCCGGCAGATGGTAGAGGCTACCTTGAAATCAGCAGGTTACATAGTGACTGCTGCAAAAGATGGTCTTGAAGCATTCAATATCTGTAAGACGCGCAGCTTTGATTTTATTTTAACCGATCAAAATATGCCGAACATGGATGGACTTACATTTATAAAATCGACGCGCGCATTACCCGCACACCTGCGCACACCGATTGTAGTGTTAACGACCGAGGCCAGCGATGCGATGAAAGCCCAGGGGCGCGCCGCCGGTGCGACAGGCTGGATGGTGAAGCCCTTTGATCCGACCAAGCTGTTGGAAATTGCAAAAAAAGTAATGGGCTAGTTACTCATAAAAACCGGCGCCAAATCGCAACGAAAGTGGCTCCGGTAATTTCGAAGGACGTGAATATGTCTATCGACATGCAACAATTTCATGCTGTTTTCTTTGAGGAAAGCCAGGAGCACCTCGAAGAAATGGAACAACTGTTACTGGAGCTGGATGTTGATAATCCAGACCCGGAAATGCTCAACAGTATTTTTCGTGCTGCACACTCCATAAAGGGCGGCAGCGGTATTTTTGGTTTTGATGCGTTAGGCAGTGTTACCCATATTATGGAAAACCTGCTCGACAAGATTCGCAAAGGCCAAATGCCAATCGCAGCCACTATGGTTGATTTATTTTTAAGTTCCGTTGACCAATTAAAAGATATTTTACACTCCTATCGCACCAGTGAAGCAATTGATTGGGCCAGTGTCCATCAGCTTACCCGGCAACTCGAATTGGTAACGGCGGGGAAGCAACCTGATGTTGCCGAACAGGAAAAAAAGCAAGGTTACGGTTTTTTTCCAAAAACTGAACCTGAAATTCCCGGTGAAGCATACGGTTTTTTTGAACAACCGGTTGAAGATAACAGTTTTGGGTTTTTTGCTGAGCCGGTTGCTGATGACAGTTTCGGTTTTTTTGATGATTTACCAGCGCCAGCTGTTTCAGCCGTTGGAGCAGGCCAGAATTTGGTACAGAACGCGAGCGAAGCAGTTTTTGGCTTTTTCGAGGAACTGCTGGAACCGGCCAAAGCAGTTGAGTCGAATCCTCCGGAAATCGCACCAGCAAATCACAATGCTTCAGTATCACAAACCGGTGCCAGCGAAATAAAAAAATTCCCGGAGCCAGTTGTTGCGCCAGTGACAAATATTGTTGAGCAAAAGCAATCTTCGCCAAAACAAAAATCCGGTGATCATGTGAGCGTAGAAAGCTCATCTATTCGTGTTGACGTAGCGAAGGTAGATCAATTAATCAATTTGGTGGGTGAAATTGTTATTACCCAATCCATGATGAATTTATTGGGGAAAAGCCTGGAAGGCGCTTTGGCAGAAAAATTCCAGACAGTCGCGAATGAACTGGAGCGCAACACCCGCGAAATCCAGGAGGCAGTGATGTCTATTCGCATGTTGCCGGTCTCGTTTGTGTTTAACCGTTTTCCACGCGTTGTGCGCGATTTATCGAATAAGCTGGGCAAGCAAATTGAATTGATTATTGAAGGCGGCGAAACAGAACTTGATAAAGGCCTCACCGAAAAGCTGGTTGATCCATTAACACATTTGGTACGCAATAGTATTGATCACGGTATTGAATCGGCGGAGGCCAGGGTGCAGCGCGGCAAAAGCGCGACCGGCACCGTGGTGCTACGCGCGGCGCAGCAGGGCGGAAATATTGTGATCAGCATTAGCGATGATGGTGGAGGCTTAAATCGCGAAAGAATCCTGGCTAAAGCGCGTGAAAATAATATTCCTATCGGCGATAACCCGCGCGATGAAGATGTCTGGCAATTAATTTTTGCGCCCGGATTTTCTACCGCTGCGGAAGTCACGGATGTATCCGGTCGCGGGGTGGGTATGGATGTTGTAAAGCGCAATGTGCAAAGCCTGGGCGGGCGAATTGATATCGAGTCGCGCGCCGGGCAGGGGGCAACATTTACTATTCATTTACCGTTAACGCTTGCCATTGTCGATGGTATGTGTGTCGCCGTTGGTAATCAAACGTTTATTGTTCCATTGGTTCATATCGTGGAGTCCATGCAGCCCGCCGCTAAAGATATCAAAACACTTGCGGGGGATGATCAATTACTGCATGTGCGCAATGAGTACTGGCCAATTTTACCTCTTTATAAAGTCATGCAGCTGGACGCGCAATTTAGCGATGCCAGCAAAGGCATTGTAGTGTTAATTGAAACCACTAAATATCGTTTTGCTTTATTTGTAGATGCGCTGGTTGGACAACAGCAGGTTGTTATTAAAAGTCTTGAGCAACATTACAAACGTGTGCACGGAATTGCTGGTGCGACCATCATGGGGGACGGCAGTGTGGCGCTGATCCTGGATGTTGAGTCGCTGGCGTTAAGCGTTAACCACAATGTAAATCTGGCTACTGCGGTTTAATTTGCCAGGGTGAATTATTTTTTGAGCAGGTAGGCATTATGGACGAAACGGGTACAGCAACCACTATCGCACAGGAATTTTTAACTTTTACCCTGGGCGACGAAAATTATGCGATCGATATTCTCACTGTAAAAGAAATTCGCGGTTACGAATCGGTAACAAAAATCGCGAATGCGCCATCCTTTATCAAGGGGGTTATTAATTTACGCGGGGACATTGTGCCCATTGTCGACCTGCGAATTAAATTTGATGTAGGTAATGTGACCTACGACGAATTCACTATTGTGATAGTCCTGCATATCCATAATCGAATTGTAGGCATAGTGGTGGATGGTGTTTCCGATGTAGTGAGTTTACACAAAGAACAATTGCGACCCCCGCCGGATTTTGGCGTGGCTTTTAATAGCCGTTATTTGTTGGGACTGGCAACTGTAAATGAGCAAATGATTATTTTGGTCGATATCAATGAGCTTATATCGAGTGAAGAACTCGGCTTGTTTGATAAACCTGAAGCAACCGGCGTTAGCGTATAAGGAGAAACCACAATGAATATTATCAGTTTGTTTAACACCCATTCCGCTGGTAGGCAAATTAAAGTGGATGAGCGTGAGTTTGACAATATGCGCGGCCAACTGGCAGCAATCAACCGGGTGCAGGCGGTTATTGAATTTGCACTGGATGGAACCATCCTGGCTGCAAACCAGAATTTTCTCGACGTAATGGGTTATAACCTCGATGAAATAAAAGGCCGGCACCATAGTCTTTTTGTTGATTCCACTTTTCGTTCGAGCCAGGAGTACCGATTGTTTTGGGATCGCCTGGGGCGCGGTGAATTTGAAGCCGGCCAATATAAGCGTATTGGCAAAAATGGCAAGGAAGTCTGGATCCAGGCAAGCTATAACCCGATCCTGGGGCCGGATGGTCGCCCGTTTAAAGTGGTGAAGTACGCTACGGATATTACCGCCGATGCAATAAAAAAATTAAATATTGAACGGAGGATGCAACAAATTATCGGTGCATTGGATTCAACCTCATCCAATGTCATGGTTGCCGATCCGGAGCGAAAAATTGTTTATATGAATCGCGCTGTGGAAAAAATGTTGCGCGTTGCCGAACCGGAATTGCGCAAGGCATTGCCGCATTTTTCAGTGGATAAAATCATCGGTAGTAATATTGATATTTTCCATAAAAACCCCGCACATCAAATGCAACTCCTGGCTAATTTGCATGATACCTATACGGGTGAAATTACCGTGGCCGGAATTGTATTCCGCCTGGTGGTTAATCCAATTTTTTCAGAAACAAACGAACGTTTGGGTACTGTAGTTGAATGGATTGACCGTACCAAAGAAGTGGCTGCCGCGCATCAAATGAGCCGCATTTTGGGCGCACTTGACTCCACATCATCCAACGTTATGGTGGCCGATCCCAGCCGCAATATTATTTATATGAACAAGTCCGTTGAAAAGATGCTGCGAGCAGTGGAACCGGAATTACGAAAAGCATTGCCTCATTTTGCAGTAGATAAAGTGATTGGCAGTAATATCGATATTTTTCATCGCAATCCCGTACACCAAATGCAATTGCTGGCAAGCTTGAAAGAAACATATACCAGCGAAATTACCGTTGCAGGTATTGTGTTCCGGCTGATCGTAAATCCGATTTTTGCGGATTCCGGCGAGCGGCTGGGTACGGTGGTCGAGTGGGTTGACCGCACCAGGGAAGTTGCATCCGAGCATGAACTAAGCCGCATTTTGGGAGCGTTGGAAACGACAACAACCAACGTCATGATTGCTGATGTTGATCGAAAAATTATTTACATGAATAAATCGGTAGAAAGTATGTTGCGCGGTGCCGAGGCAGATATACGCTCCGTGTTACCACATTTTTCTGTGGATAAAATTGTGGGTAGCAATATGGATATTTTCCATAAAAATCCCATGCACCAAATGAAATTGCTGGAAAATCTGACGACGACTTATACTTCAAATATTGTGGTGGGCAAACGTCACTTCCGGTTAGTCGCCAATCCTATTTTTAATAAAGGTGGAACCCGTTTGGGTTCTGTGGTGGAGTGGCAAGACAGAACCATAGAGGTCGGTGTTGAATCTGAAGTGAGCGCACTTGTTGGTGCTGCCGCCGCGGGTAATTTCAGCGAGCGAATTAGTGTGGAAGGTAAAGAAGGTTTCTTCCTGAAATTAGCGGAGGGACTAAATAGCCTGGTGACTACCGCCGACAAAGGGCTGAATGATGTTGCGCGTGTACTTGGTGCTATTGCAAAAGGGGATCTCACCGAGCGTATTCATGCCGATTACACCGGGACCTTTGGCGATTTAAAAAATTATTGCAATGAAACAACGGAAAGCCTGACCAAAATGTTAAGCGATATTCGCAGTGCAGCCGATATGATTTTCACGGCGTCGAGCGAAATCGCACAGGGCAATGCGGATTTATCCAGCAGGACAGAACAGCAAGCCGCCAATCTGGAAGAAACGGCTTCATCAATGGAAGAGCTAACGTCCACGGTGAAATTGAATGCAGATAATGCCAAACAGGCCAATGTATTAGCCGAGCAGGCATCTACTGTTGCTGTTGATGGCGGCACCCTGATCCAGCAAGTAGTGACTACGATGAATGCGATTAATGAGTCGGCGCGCAAAATTTCCGACATCATCGGGGTTATCGATGGTATCGCGTTCCAAACCAACATCCTTGCGCTCAATGCCGCCGTGGAAGCAGCGCGTGCCGGTGATCAGGGGCGCGGTTTTGCGGTGGTTGCGTCTGAAGTGCGTACACTCGCGCAACGTTCCGCCAATGCGGCAAAAGATATCAAATCGTTGATTTCTGATTCAGTGCAAAAGATTGATAGCGGCAACAGCCTGGTGGGAAAATCGGGCGATACCATGAAAGAAATTGTGAATGCCATTAAACGTGTGAACGATATTATGGCAGAGATTGCCGCTGCATCGGCTGAGCAATCTACCGGCATAGAAGAAGTGTCTACGGCGGTATCACAGATGGATGAAATGACCCAGCAAAATGCGGCGCTGGTTGAGCAGGCAGCAGCAGCGGCGGAAAGTTTGCAGTCGCAAGCGGATCAATTAAATCGCAATGTAGGGCAATTCCGTCTCGATGAAAATTATGAACAGCCGGCGACCAGCACCCGGTTGGCCGCACCTAAAACGGCGGCAAGGGTACCCGCAAGGGCGCCGGCGAAAACTACGGCGCACAAGGCCCCGCAAGCAGGTAAAAAGTTAACGCCGCCCGGCTCGTCGGCAGAGGATGAATGGGAGCAATTCTAAATCGACTGAATCTCCAACAATGAGTGGTAACGTTGTTGCCACTCCAATCGCTGTTAAATGGATTGTTGAACCGGGAAGAACAGAGTGACAGAGAATTCGGTACGCGAATTTGAATATGCTGATGCTGATTTCGCACGCGTAAAAGCAGCTATATATCGCAAGGCGGGTATTAATCTTGCCGATAGTAAAAAGCAACTGGTTTATAGCCGCCTTGCGCGCCGCTTGCGTGTACTTCATCTCGATAGCTTTGGTGCTTACCTGGATTACCTCGAAGCAACGCCTGCAGAATTGCAAGAATTTATCAATGCGTTAACCACTAATCTCACTGCGTTTTTCCGCGAAAGCCATCATTTCGATATGCTCGCCGAATTTATAAAAAAACACCGTCGCAATAAACCTTGCCGTGTCTGGTGTACGGCGTCCAGCACCGGCGAGGAACCTTATTCTATTGCAATGACCTTGATCGAGGCTTATGGAAGTTATCAGCCACCGGTGGAAATTGTTGCTTCAGATATTGATAGCCAGGTGCTGGATACGGCGGCAGCCGGAATTTATACATTGGAGCGATTATCCGCGTTAAGCCTTGAGCAAAAAAAACATTTTTTCTTGCGCGGGAAAGGCGTAAACAATGGCAAAGCAAAAGTGATCGCTGAACTGCGAAAATTAATTGATTTCCAGCAAATAAATTTGCTGGATAAACATTGGCCAATCAGCGGCAAGTTTGATGTTATTTTTTGTCGCAATGTGATGATTTATTTTGACAAGCCAACGCAATTGAAATTACTGGAGCGCATGGTCCAGTTGTTAACACCGGATGGTTTATACATTGCCGGGCATTCGGAAAGTTTCTCTCACGCGACTCACCTGGTTCATCTGGTTGGCAAAACGACCTATCAATTGGCTGCTCATGGAAAAGAGGATAACAGCCGATGAATTACGATAATAACGTTCATCTCGCCCCCAATGTGTATTATGACCGGCACTTCGAACGGCAGGCCGTTAAAATTTTACCGGGTGAATACTTTGTTACTTCAGGCGATAAATTGATTGTGACAGTATTGGGTTCCTGTGTTGCGGTATGCCTGCGCGATAAAATGACGGGCGTTGGCGGTATGAATCATTTTTTATTGCCCAATGATAGCTCCAATGAGGCGGGTCTCCTGACTGAAT
The DNA here is from genome assembly GCA_021151835.1 of Gammaproteobacteria bacterium. Lineage (GTDB taxonomy): Bacteria > Pseudomonadota > Gammaproteobacteria > Pseudomonadales > Cellvibrionaceae > Cellvibrio. The sequence goes on along the minus strand of JAGKWO010000001.1, from coordinate 319,871 downwards.
CGGCGCGTTACGGTGTGTATGCGATGGAGTTATTGGTAAACCATTTGCTAAAAATGGGAACGTCCCGCGCGCGCTTTGAGGCCAAGATTTTTGGTGGTGGTAATGTATTGCGCGGCATGACAGTGAACAATGTTGGCCAGCGTAATGCTGAATTCGTGTTGGATTATCTTCAAACAGAGCAAATCCCTATTGTTGCGCAAGATCTGTTGGGCGAATTTCCACGCAAGGTATATTTTTTTCCAGATACTGGCCAGGTATTGGTAAAAAAAATAAAAACGCTGCATAACAGTACTATTTCAGATCGCGAGAGTGAGTATCGGATGCGGGTGAAATTTACGCCTAAAAGTGGCGATGTGGAATTGTTTGATTGAACAGTATCGGTGTGCTTTTTTGAACGGAGTTACCCATTATGGCGATCAAGGTTCTTGTAGTAGATGATTCTGCTTTGGTGCGCAGCCTGTTGGCAGAGATCATTCGCGACACGCCGGATATGACCTTGGTGGGTGCCGCTCCGGATGCTTATGTGGCGCGTGATATGGTGAATCAATTTGTGCCAGATGTAATCACCCTGGATATAGAAATGCCACGCATGGATGGGTTGGCCTTTTTGGAAAAACTGATGGCCGCACGCCCGACGCCGGTAGTAATGATTTCCACCCTGACGGAAGAGGGAGCCGATGCGACCTTGCGCGCATTGGAGTTGGGTGCACTGGATTTTATTCCCAAGCCAAAACTGGGTGTAACTAGCGGTATCCGTGAATACGCAGAAATTATTGTTGATAAAATTCGTGCTGCTGCGTCGGTCAAAGTAAAACCGTTAGTGAAAAAAAATCGCCCGGAATTTAATAACGAGCAAAAATTATCGACATCGGCGGGTTTGCAGGGCACGGAAAAAATTATCGCAATAGGTGCTTCAACAGGAGGGACCGAAGCGATTAAGGATTTGTTGGTGCAGTTACCGGCGGCGGTTCCTGGTATCGTAATGACACAACATATGCCCCCGGGTTTTACCCGTACTTTTGCTGAGCGGTTAAATAAAAATACTCGCTTGCATGTAGTCGAAGCAAAAGGCGGTGAACGCATTTTACCCGGGCATGCCTTTTTGGCACCGGGCGGACATCATCTGGTTGTTGTTCGCTCCGGTGCAGATTATCGGGTAAAACTTTCGGATGCCGATCCGGTTCATCGTCACCGTCCCGCTGTGGATATTATGATGGAGTCGGTAGCACAAATCGGCGGCAAAAATGTCATCGGTGTATTGCTCACCGGCATGGGAAAAGATGGTGCCAAAGGTATGCTCGCCATTCGCAACCAGGGCGGTTATACCATCGCACAGGATGAAGCCAGTTGCGTGGTTTATGGCATGCCCAAGGAGGCGGTCGCGCTGGGTGGTGTTGATCAAACCGTTTCGTTGGAAAAAATGGGCCAGGTCTTGCTGGATAAAATAAAAGCGCTAGGCAGCGGTAATCGGTTGTAATGGTAGTTAGTTATCGCCGTTAAAACTGGTTAACGGCGCGCGGAAAATCCACCTGGAAGTAGCAAAATTCCTCGTTGTTTTCGACATGAACTTTTCCGTGCATTTTCTCGATAATTTCCTTTGCAATCGCAATTCCCAAATCACCCAATTCTATTTTATCCCGGCTACTGCTTTCAGTGGCGCTGCCAAAGTGCTCGCAGAGATTTTTGCGTTGCTCTTCGGACATACTGCGATTATTGAAATGAATACTGATATTAACCCTGCTTCGCTCTTCGCTAATACGAATCGCAAGCTCAGTGTCTGGTGGGGAGTTTTTAAAAGCGTATTGAAGCAGTTGGGCAAAGGATTGGTAAAAGCGTGTGATATCGATACGGATAGTCAGGTCATCTGTGCTGGTGATAATAGACGCTTTGTTTTGATAAATATCACCAAAGGTTTTGTTGCGCCTGACCACTTCCTCAACCAGTGATAGTGCAGGCGTTGTTTCAAAGTGAAAACCGGTATCATTTTTTGATATGTTTTGAATTTCTATCAAATCGTGCATAAGTTGTTGCAGGCGCAGGCTGTTGGTGTGTGCAATATCCACGACATGCTTTATTGAATCGGGCAAGTTACGTTGCTCTTTATTTTTCAAGCGCAATATGGCTTCGCCGATCAGGTTGAGCGGTCCGAGAATTTCCTTGCTGGCGCTGTTAATAAACTGGTTGCGCAATTCATCGGCATGTTTTTTATCGGTAATGTCGCGCACAATCCCGATAAATACCGGGTCGCCATTCTGGAATACGCGCGATACCATTAAATCCATTGGAAACTGGTTGCCATTGCGGCGTAAGCCAACCACTTCCCGTCCAATACCCAGGATATTTTTTTTACCCGTTAACAGATGGCTGCGGATATATTCCTCGTGCATGGATTGGTAAGGCTCGGGCATTAATTCGCTAATATTTTTGCCTATGATCTGCCGGGCGCGATAACCAAAAATTGTTTCCGCTGCATGGTTGAACGATTGGATCAGGCCGCGTTTATCGATGGTGATAATGCCGTCGGCAATATCATTCAAAATAGTTTGCGTGTGTTGGGTGCTGGCTTCCAGTGCCGCGCGGTCCTGGGCATGGCGTTGTTCATGGTTCATGGTTTGCACAAACTGGGCGATGGTTTTCAGGATGGGTTCCAGTTTGGTGGCGTCATCTGGCTGATAGGGTGTGGGTGAGTTGGCCAGGCCAAGGATTGCAATTTGTTCACGCCCGCTAAAAATCGGAATGCCCATAAAATTATTGATCTTCGGGTGCCCTTCGGGCAGAGGACCTGCACGCATGTCGCGTGCGAGATTGGCGCTGATCACAGGGCGATCCGAGTGCATGATCGTACCAAATAAATTATTCAGGTTGCGATACTCACCATTTTCCGGAAGGCTGGTAGTGCGAAAATTTTCCAGGCTGCGGTTATCCCTTTGCGTACTGCCAAATACCAGTGCGCGCATAAACGGTTTTCCGTTGGCATCCCGGTCGACCAAGCCGATAAAACCCAATTCGCTGCCACACGCCGGTAATGTTTCCCAGAGTAAATTTTGCAGGGCAGATTTAATATCGTTTTCGCTGATAAAAATTGATTGGGCATTGTTAATAATTTTTTCCAGCTGCTGTTTGTAGTTAAGTTCAGTGGTGAGCTTCAGCAAATGCTGGTTCTTCTGGATTTGCTCTTCTATATTGCGGCGCGTGCGCGTGCTGCTGGCAATCACAAAGAAAATAAATAACAACGTCATACTCGACATTGCTATTGCTGTTGGTCCCTCTTCTAAAAAAATAAACACACTGAGGGGGGATATCGCCAGGATCACAAATCCGAGCGAGGAATATTTATCGGCATTGAGCGACGTCATTGAGCCGGCAGCGACGCCAGCGAGGGAGAAAGCAAGTAAAGCCTGGTAAATCGCATTGTCATCGGCAAATAGTAACAGGGCGGTGGTGCCCCAGGCGGCGCCCGTCAGCCAGACTCCAATACGGAAGCACCACAACCAAAAGCGCGCGGAATAAAGTTGCCAGGTGTTTTGCCAGAATATCCATAGCGTCAGGCGTGCGAGCAGTGTGCCGCCCAATAATAAATTCCACAGGATAATTTCTGCTTGCCCGATAATTTTCCAATGCGACAAGCTGAGGATGAGCGCAATTACAATTGATGAAAGCAGCGATACCGGCAAACTGTGGTAAAGCGAATTAACCTGTTCCTGGGTAAGTGTCCATTCATTGGCGGGTTCGTTTGGCGCGAACTGGTCTTGCGGTAACTCTTGCATCGGGCGCCCCGGTAGAATGGATAATGGTGGGTGCGGGCTACGAAAGTGCCGCGCAGGATATAAAACTGTTTTGAGTATAGAACAGGCTTTTGGTCTTTCTATATTGGTCTTTCTTCATATCGCCCGGCCCGATCTGTCGTTTAAAAGTCTAACCGGTGGTGATGCGTATTGCAGTTACAGCAAATTACGCGAGGGGAGATTTGTTCCACTGTCGTTTCGTTATTGAGCCGCAGCAAGTTGAAATAAACTGCCGACGCTGAACTTTTTATTTATTGCTGCGCTTAGCACAGCGTTCCGCGCACATTAATTTAACGAACCCGTAATAAGCGGCGCAGGTAAGGTTACTTCCCAGTGATGCCCGGCAGCATATAGAATCTGCCGGGTAGCGATTGCACCTGCGCTAGTATTACTGTGCAACACAATTTGCCTGGATTTTATTCTTCGGCATCAGGCGCGCGAGTGTGAGTTGTTTGCTATGTCACCTGACACTGCGCTTGTGTGATCTGCACAGTGAAAATCACCATCCCCTGAAGGAGTAAAAATTTATGCTAAGTGAAAAAAACTGTAGCGCGTGCCGGGGCGATTCGCCGCTGTTGAGCCAACAAGAACTGGAACTCGCCTTGAATGAATTGCCTGGCTGGACAATTGAGGTGGTTGGCGGTGTCAATCAATTAGCGCAAACGTTTCAGTTCAAAAATTTTGTGCAGGCGATGGCGTTTACCCAGGCTGTGGGTGCATTGGCGGAAGAGTACGGGCATCACCCGGCGCTATTAACCGAATGGGGTAAAGTAAAAGTGAGTTGGTGGACGCACAAAATCAAAGGTTTGCACGAAAATGACACGATTATGGCCGCAAAAACCGGGCAGTTGTTTAATGCCCGGTTTGCAGCAGATTTGAAAGGCTAACCAACCGCTTAGTAAAGGCGATATTGTTCGGGGATTTGTTCAATGGAGTCGATTGGCGGTGTCAGCTTGTGCAGGATGCCGTCATGGATATCGTAAATCCAGCCATGGATGGTTAATTCCTGCCCGCGCGACCATGCATTTTGCACGATGTTGCTGCGCGAAATATTATCCACTTGCTGGATTACATTGAGTTCACACAAGCGATTGACGCGCTCATCCATATCAGTCAATTGATCGACAACTTCTTTGTTGTTGTAATACACATCGCGGATATTGCGCAGCCAATAATCAATCAACCCCAATTTGCGATTTTCCAGTGCCGCTCGTACACCGCCGCAACCGTAGTGACCGGTGACCATCACATGCTTCACTTTTAAAAACTCTACCGCGTAATTCAATACCGTCATGCAATTCAGGTCGGTATGGATTACTACGTTTGCCACATTGCGGTGCACAAAAATCTCGCCTGGTGCCAGATTGAGAATCTGGTTGGCTGGTACGCGGCTGTCGGAACAGCCGATCCATAAATATTCGGGGGCTTGTTGTTTGGCCAGGGTGGAAAAAAACTCGGGGTCTTCCCGTTTGATGTCTTCAGCCCATTTCAGGTTGGCGGCAAACAGACTCTCTAGATCGCTCATGGCAGGCTCCAATCTCTCTTGTAACGAATGTTGTTGGGGTCGCTTTCTTCAGGTTTAACTCGATTTGGGTCGGCAGTATAGGGGAAAGCGCCCCATGGGTGTTACATTGCAGCTTTTGTTCCAGCAGTGATGGCGAATTATTTTCTAGTGGTGGATATAACAATGACCAAGGGCGAACAACAAAACACACTCTATTGGCACGACTACGAAACCTGGGGCGAAGTGCCTGCGATAGACCGCCCCTCGCAATTTGCCGGGGTGCGCACCGATGAAGACCTGAATATTATCGGCGAGCCATTGATGATTTATTGCAAGCCCGCGCCCGATGTATTGCCTAAACCGGAAGCTTGTTTAATCACCGGTTTATTACCCGGGGTGGCGGAGGAAAAAGGGCTGCCGGAGTACCAGTTTATCGCCCGCATTCACGCTGAATTATCCCGCCCCGGCACCTGCGGCGTCGGGTTTAATTCTATTCGATTTGATGATGAAGTAACCCGTTATACGCTGTACCGCAATTTTTACGATCCTTATGAGCGCGAGTGGCGCAACGGTAATTCGCGCTGGGATATTATCGATATGGTGCGCATGACGCGCGCGCTGCGCCCTGACGGAATTGAATGGCCCAATTACGACGATGGTCGCCCCTGTTTTAAATTGGAAATGCTGACTAAAGCAAATGGCTTGATTCATGCGGCAGCGCACGATGCGCTCTCGGATGTTTACGCCACTATCGCCGTTGCCAAACTGATCAAAACCCGCCAGCCAAAACTGTATGATTACGCGTATAAATTGCGTGATAAACGTTTTGTCGCAAGCATGATTGATATTGATAATCACAAACCGCTGCTGCATATTTCATCGCGCTTTCCATCCGAAAATGGCAATGCGGCGCTGGTGTTGCCGCTGGCGATGCATCCCACCAATAAAAATTCGGTCATTGCATTTAATTTAGCGACTGACCCCGGCGCATTGTTATCGTTGTCCGTTGACGAATTGCGCGTGCGTTTATATACCCGCACGGAAGATTTACCCGAAGGCGTCGAACGTTTGTCGTTGAAGGAAATTCATTTCAATAAAACGCCGATGCTGTTGCCGGCAAACATGCTGGATGATGCAACTGCACAACGGTTGCAGATCGATAAATCGCTGTGTGAACAACATTGGAATTGGCTGCGCAATTTGACCTTGATCGAGCAACAACAATTGCAACAGACGTTGTTCCAACTTTATCGCGAAAATAATTTTGCCGAAAAAACCGATCCCGAGCAGATGCTTTATAGCGGTTTTTTTGATGATCAGGATAAGCGGTTAATAAACCGTGTGCGACAAGCGGATGCTGAGACCCTGGCCAATGGTTCGTTTGAATTTCGCGATGCGCGTTTGGCAGAAATCCTATTTCGCTACCGTGCGCGTAATTTTCCCGCGAGCCTTACTCCCGACGAACAAGCGCGCTGGAAAGCATTTTGCCAATGGCGCCTGACCAACAAAGAGGCGCAATCCAGCCTCACCCTCCCGGAGTTTTATGCTCGACTGGCGCAGCTTGCGGCCGATGCTAGTCTTAGTGAGCAACAACAATTATTGCTCAGGAACCTGCAGGCTTATGCCGACGCGTTACAAACGCAATAACTCATCATTAAATAGATAAATTTATAACAACACTGTTCCATGGATGGTTATCAACCCGGCGGGACCAAAGCATATAGCACCATAACCATAACTCGCCGGTACAAGGTCAACCACTACTCTGGAGTCCAGTCAATGGCAACTCGTTGGTCACTACGCAAAAAAATCAGTGCGTCGGTTGCGGTTTCGCTTTTATTAGTCGGCTGCGCTGTGTCGTATCTTTCCTATTCCTCGGCCATGAAGGCGATGGAAGTTAACATTAACCGCCAGATCGCCGGTATTTCTGCAACGTTTAGTAAATACGTGAGCGATTGGTTTGCACTAAAAGGCAAAGCGCTTGAAGGCTTTCCCGCCAGTGCCACTGAAGAAAATTACAACGCGCATTTAACCCAGGTGAAAATTTCGGCCGATGTTGACAACAGCTTCCTCGCTTTTGCCGATGGCAAACTCTATAACGCTAATAATCTGGTTATGGCGGCGGGCAATGACGATCCGCGCGTGTGGGGATGGTATATCGCCGCGAATAAGAACCCGCGCCAAACCTATATTGATAATCCGTCAGTGGCATCAGCCACTGGTAAAAATGTGGTGTCGCTGGGGCGCGCTGTGCTGGATGGTGATGGCAGCATCAAAGCGATTCTCGGTGTGGATGTGGTGATTGATGATATTGTCCAGCAATTGCGCGATATTGATTTACCGGGCAACGGTTATATGTTTATCGTGCGCAACGGTAAAGTATTTGCGCACGCCGATAAAAATTTATTGAGCAAATCGTTAGTCGATATTTCTGCCGACCTTACCCCCGCCAAACTTGAGCAAGTGATACGCACGCAAGACGATCTGCATTTAATTCAGGTTGACGGTAGATCCATGCAGGTTTTTGCTTCCGCAATTCCCAAAACAGATTTAACCCTGGTGATGTTGTCCGAGCGCGATTTATTGGTGGGGCCGGTGCAGTCCACGCTGCTGGGGCAATTGGCAGCAATCCTGGTATTGCTCGTTGCTACAATTCTCGCCCTTAATTGGCTTAATGGTGTGTTGTTGCAGCCGTTACACAATGTGTCTGAATCGCTCTCGCAAATTGCCTCCGGCGGCGGGGATTTGTCACGGCGTTTGTCAATAACATCCAACGATGAAGTGGGTTTGCTGGCGGAAAATTTCAATTCATTTGTCGATCATATGAATGATCTGGTCCGTCATATTCGGGCGCAAGCGAATGATCTGCAAGATAATGCGCGAGCCATGGCGGATTCGGCGGTGAAATCGGTACGTGAATTACAGGAGCAGCAACAGCAAATTGGTATGGTTGCACAGGCCATGAATGAAATGACCAATGCTACCCATGAGATCGCCCATCATGCAGAACATACTGCGGACTCGGTGCGCGAATCAGTGAGCAGCGCGGAAGCGGGTAAGCATCAGGTGGATAAAACCCGCGACTCCATCGTGGTGCTGGCAAAGAAAGTTGACCAGGCCGGAACGGTTATTTCCACACTGAACAACAACGCGCAAAATATCAGCGGCATCCTTGCCACCATTAAAGGTATTGCAGAGCAGACAAATTTGCTCGCGCTCAATGCGGCAATTGAAGCGGCGCGAGCCGGTGAGCAGGGCAGGGGGTTTGCGGTGGTTGCGGATGAGGTGCGGGTACTGTCCCAGCGTACACATGCCAGCACTGAAGAAATCCAGGCGATGATTGCAGCGTTGCAATCGACTGCACAAAACGCCGTAGCGATTATGGAGGAGGGGAGCCATCTAGCGAGTGGCAGCGTGCAGAATGCCGATAATGCGTCGCAATCGCTGGATAAAATTAATACAGCCGTGGGGGCTATCAGCGGGATGGCGGTGCAGATTGCAACTGCTGCGGAAGAGCAGAGCCATGTTGTGAAGGAAGTGTTGGGTAACATCACGGCCATCCAGCGCGTGGCGAATGAAGCCGCGGCTGATGCCAGTCAAGGTGAAATGCGTGCAAAAAGCCTGCAGGACCTGGCATTGGGCCTGAATGATAAAGTGTCCAGTTTCCGTCTTTAATTGTTACTTCTTTCCGATTGTTGAAAAGCAGCTGTATAGCTGCTTTTTTTATGGGATGGCTGTTGATAGCTATTTACATTTGCCTGGTGGAAGCCAGTTTAACTGCAATAAAAGCGTGCATTTAGCTACAAGAAGTGTGGGAATTTTGGCGGCGGGCGAGTACAATTCCGCGCCCGAATAAGCACCTGCCCCAAGTGGATCGTCAACGAATTTTAGTGGGAGCCCCCCTATGTCTTCTATCAAGAAAGTGGTTCTGGCCTATTCCGGCGGCCTGGACACCTCCGTGATCGTTAAATGGCTGCAAGAAAACTACAACTGTGAAGTGATCACCTTTACCGCTGACATAGGTCAGGGCGAAGAAGTAGAACCCGCGCGCGCCAAAGCCCAGGCACTGGGTGTGAAGCAAATTTATATCGATGACCTGCGCGAAGAATTTGTCCGCGATTTCGTATTCCCGATGTTCCGCGCGAACACCATTTATGAAGGCGAATACCTGTTGGGTACATCAATTGCCCGTCCATTGATCGCCAAGCGTTTGATTGAAATCGCCAACGAAGTGGGCGCCGATGCAATTTCCCACGGCGCTACCGGTAAAGGTAATGACCAGGTGCGTTTCGAGCTGGGTGCTTATGCGTTGAAGCCGGGGATCAAAGTGATTGCTCCATGGCGCGAATGGGACCTGACCTCGCGCGAAACCCTGATGGAATACTGCGAAAAGCACAATATTCCGGTTGATTACACCAAGAAGAAAAAATCCCCTTACTCAATGGATGCCAACCTGTTGCACATTTCTTACGAAGGCAAGGTTCTGGAGAACCCATGGGCTGAAGCGGAAGAAGACATGTGGCGCTGGACTGTTGCTCCTGAAGCAGCTCCGGATAAAGCAACCTATCTTGAATTGACCTACGAAAAAGGCGACATCGTTGCTATCGACGGCAAGCCTATGTCACCTGCTACTGTACTGGCTTACTTGAACAAGGTCGGTGGCGAGAACGGTGTTGGTCGTCTGGATATCGTAGAAAACCGCTACGTAGGTATGAAATCCCGTGGCTGCTACGAAACTCCTGGCGGCACCATCATGATGCGTGCCCACCGTGCGATTGAATCTATTACCCTGGATCGCGAAGTTGCCCACTTAAAGGACAGCTTGATCCCCAAATATGCAGACATGATTTACAACGGTTACTGGTGGAGCCCCGAGCGTCTGATGATGCAGGCAATGATTGACCAGTCACAGGTTCATGTTAACGGTGAGGTGCGGGTGAAGCTTTACAAAGGTTCCGTACAAGTCGTTGGCCGTCGTTCAGCAGACAGTCTGTTTGACGAAAAAATCGCAACTTTTGAAGATGATGCCGGTGCATACAACCAAAAGGATGCGGAAGGCTTCATCAAGCTGAACGCCTTGCGTATGCGTATCGCAGCTAATAAAGGACGTACTCTTAAATAAAAAAGGACGTGCCCTTAAGTAAAAACAACAAATGCCGAAATACCGGTTTGTACAGAAAATATCCAATAATGGACTATTCTACAAACCGGTTAAACGCGCATAAATAATTTGATAAATATCAATCCTCATACCGGTTAGGTGAGACAAAATGCCACGCTTAGGGCAAAATGCCGCACCGAAAGTAGGGGTATAGGTTTGATGATTGCCGTTAGTTCTGAGAGACAAGTTTGGTGCTGTCAGAGACAAAAAGTTTTTATTTCTCTTAAGTTATAGGAAAGTCCTATGGGTAGTCATGCAACAGTTGCTGGAGATCCACCAGCATACGACTTCGATATAGTGCGCAAATTCTCCATTATGACCATTGTATGGGGCATATTCGGAATGGGAGTGGGCGTATTTATTGCGGCGGAATTGGTGTGGCCTGGTCTGAACGACCTGCTGCAACCGTATACCGGGTTTGGCCGTTTGCGCCCATTGCACACTAACGCGGTAATCTTTGCGTTCGGTGGTTGTGCGCTCTTTGCTACTTCTTATTATGTTGTTCAGCGTACCTGCCAGGCGCCGTTGTTCGGTGGCTGGCTGGTTCCGTTTACGTTCTGGGGTTGGCAAGCCGTTATCGTTCTGGCGGCGATCACCTTGCCGCAAGGTATTACCTCTGCCAAAGAGTATGCCGAGCTGGAGTGGCCGATTGATATCCTGTTGGCATTGGTGTGGATCTCCTATGCGATTGTGTTCTTCGGGACGATCGTCAAGCGCAGAACTTCGCACATCTATGTTGCCAACTGGTTCTACGGTGGCTTTATCGTAACTGTTGCGGTACTCCACATTGTTAACAGCGCAGCTATCCCGGTTACCCTGACCAAATCCTATTCTGCCTATGCCGGTGCTGCCGACGCGATGGTGCAATGGTGGTATGGTCACAACGCAGTGGGTTTCTTCCTGACGGCAGGCTTCCTGGGCATGATGTATTACTTCGTACCCAAGCAAGCGGGTCGTCCGGTTTATTCATACCAGTTGTCGATCGTTCACTTCTGGGCGTTGATCTCCCTGTACATCTGGGCTGGTTCTCACCACTTGCATTACTCCGCATTGCCTGACTGGACCCAATCGCTAGGTATGGTGATGTCCCTGATCCTGCTGGCGCCGAGCTGGGGCGGTATGATCAACGGCATCATGACTCTGTCGGGCGCATGGCACAAACTGCGCACTGACCCAACCTTGCGCTTCCTGGTTGTAGCCTTGTCCTTCTACGGTATGTCTACCTTCGAAGGCCCGATGATGGCGATCAAAAACGTAAACGCCTTATCCCACAACACTGACTGGACTGTAGGTCACGTTCACTCCGGTGCCCTGGGTTGGGTTGCGATGATTTCTATCGGTGCTGTTTACCACATGCTGCCGAAACTGTTTAACCGCGAAGAAATGTTCAGCGTGAAGTTGATCAACATGCACTTCTGGCTGGCGACTGTCGGTACCGTACTGTATGTAGTTGCTATGTGGATCAACGGTATTGGCCAGGGTTTGATGTGGCGTGCATTCAACCCGGATGGTTCATTGACTTACAGCTTTATCGAAGTTGTGGTGTTCAGTAAGGGCGGTTACATCATGCGTTTTATTGGTGGTGCGTTCTTCCTGACCGGTATGCTGGTAATGGCGTACAACACGTATCGTACTGTTAAGGCAGCCAACGAAGCTGCTGCTACTAACCAGCCTGTCCAGGCGCCAGCTGTGTAAGGGGAAAGCCGTGAAAGGTCATGAAATAGTAGAAAAGAATATCGGCCTGATGACTGTATTTATGGTTATCGCCATTAGCTTTGGGGGTTTGGTAGAGATAGTTCCGCAGTTTTTCCTCAAGCAAACCACAACACCAATAGAAGGCTTGAAGCCTCTGACCGCATTGCAACTGGAAGGTCGTGATGTGTACATCCGTGAAGGCTGCCACGTTTGCCACACCCAAATGGTGCGCCCGTTACGTGCAGAAGTTGAGCGTTATGGCCATTACTCGGTTGCCGGTGAATCTGTTTATGAGCACCCGTTCCTGTGGGGCTCCAAACGTACCGGCCCGGATCTGGCCCGTGTAGGTGGTCGCTATTCGGATGACTGGCACAAAGTGCACCTGTTCAATCCGCGTATTGTTGTACCTGAATCCATCATGCCTGCTTATCCATGGCTGTATGACAACAAACTCGATGGTAAACACACCGCAGACAAAATGCGTGCGTTAGCCAAAGTGGGTGTTCCATACACTGAAGAGGATATGGCCGGTGCAGAGCGTGCAGTAAAAGGCACGACTGAAATGGATGCATTGGTAGCGTACCTGCAAAACCTTGGCGTATTACTGAAAGAGAAACGCTAATGGACGCAGGTACAGTCGGCGCAATTTCAACGGTATTGGTAACCATCGCCTTCTTCGGTGTGTGCTTTTGGGCATTTTCGCCCAAATTGAAAAAGCGCTTTGAAGAGGATGCGAAGTTACCTTTTGCCGATGATGATGAGCAAAAGCCGGCCGAACCCCAGGCAAAAGACAATCAGACAGATGACGATGATCGCAAGTAATCATCGATTAGGGCGGATTTAACTATGAGTACTTTTTGGAGTTTTTGGATCATTATCCTGACATCCACCAACCTGGTGCTGTTGTTCTGGATTCTTATGGCCAACCGCAAAATAGCGGTGAAAGGTGACGAAAGCACGGAAGCCAAAACGACTGGTCATGAATACGATGGTATTGAGGAATACGATAATCCTCTGCCGCGTTGGTGGTTCTGGATGTTCATTTTGACGTTTGTATTTTCTATCGGATACCTGGTGGTGTTCCCGGGCATGGGTTCATACGAAGGAGTTAAATGGAAAGATAGCGGTGCCTGGACCTCCGTTGGCGAGTTGCGCGGCCATCAAAAAGAAGCTGAAACGATTTATGCAGAAACCTATGGGGTTTATTCCAGGCAGTCTATTGAAGAAGTCGCTAAAAATCCTGATGCATTGAAAATGGGTTTCCGTTTGTTTGCCAACAACTGTGCAGTTTGCCACGGTGCAGACGGCGGTGGTAACCCCGGCTTCCCGAACCTGACCGACAAGGATTGGCTCTACGGTGGTACCCCGGAAAAGATCCTGGAAACTATTACCCATGGCCGTAAAGCGGCGATGCCTGCTTGGGGTGGGGTAATTGGTGAGGAAGGTGTGGTAAATGTTGCTGAATACGTACTGCAAATTTCCGGCAATGAGCATGATGCTGCCAAAGCAGAGGCGGGTGCGAAAGTATTCACTGCCAATTGCGTGGCGTGTCACGGTGCTGATGGGAAAGGCAATCAATTGGTAGGTGCACCTAACCTGACCGATAAAATCTGGTTGTACGGTGGTAAAGCCGCCACTATCCGCCAAACCATTCGCGATGGCCGCAATGGCGTGATGCCAGCGCAACAGGAACTGCTGAAAGAAGATCGCATCCATTTACTGGCTGCTTACGTGTACAGTCTGTCATTGGAATCTAACTGATTCCTGACGCAAGGAAGGCAGGCGAAGGCCTGCCTTTTTTTTCGCGTGTAATTAGCCATCCTGGCCATTTTCAGGTCAAAAGCTAACGGGTCAAAAAGGCTCGAACAACGAGGTAACGCTGTGGCTGAAAAACCTTCATCAGAGCAAAAGCCGGCATCATCAGATACTGGTATTCGTTACGTAAGCCTTTACGAGGCGGATGACAAGATCTATACGCGTCGCATTACCGGTTTTTACCAGCGTTTGCGCCGTTATACCGGTCTGCCGTTAATGTTGGGTTTTCTGTTGCTGCCGTGGTTGGTTATCGATGAACGCCCGGCCGTATTGTTTGATTTGCCGGCGCGCAAGTTCCATATCCTGTGGCTGACCTTCTGGCCGCAAGATGCGATGTATCTGGCGTGGTTGCTGGTGATTGCCGCCTTTATGTTGTTTACCGTTACGGTATTGGTCGGGCGCGTGTGGTGTGGTTTTACTTGTCCGCAAACCGTATGGACGCAAATGTTTATCTGGGCCGAGCACGTGTGTGAAGGTGATCGCAACAAGCGCATCAAACTGGATGCCCAGCCTTGGAATTTTGAAAAAATCTGGCGTAAATCGGCCAAACAATTTATCTGGATTGTTATTAGCCTGGTGACCTCGCTGACATTTGTTGGCTACTTCATGCCAGTGCGCGAGCTGGTGAGCGGATTTTTTACGTTTAACCTCGACCTCGTACCGCTGTTCTGGGTGCTGCTGTTTTTAGGCGCAACCTACATGAATGCCGGTTTTATGCGCGAACAATTCTGTAAATATATTTGCCCATATGCGCGTTTCCAGGCGGTGATGTACGACAAGGATACCCTCACTGTTTCATACAACAGTTTGCGCGGTGAACAGCGTGGCCCACGCAAGCCGGGCGAAGATTACAAAGCCAAGGGCATGGGCGATTGCATTGATTGTTCGTGGTGTGTGCAGGTTTGCCCGGTAGACATTGATATCCGCAACGGTTTGCAAGCCGAGTGTATTGATTGCGGTTTATGCGTGGATGCATGCAATACCGTCATGGATAAAATGGGCTATCCACGCGGTCTGATCAGCTTCACTACCGAGGATGCAATTAGCACCGGCCACACCAAGATATTCCGCCCGCGTTTAATCGGTTATGGCTTGATGCTGGGCATTATGATCTCGCTCTTTATTTATTCAATTGCGACCCGCGTACCGGTTGGCCTGGAAGCGCAACGCGATCGCGGCGTGCGTATGTACCGCGAAGTGGAAGACACCATCCAGAATGTTTACACCTTGAAAATTAGCAATATGGATCGCGGTACCCATACCTATGATCTTGAGGTGGAAGGTGATTATCCATTCGTTATCCAGGGCTATAAAGTTGTTCCCGCTTTGGAAGGGGAAGTGTTGACGGTACCGGTCCGTGTTTCAGTGAAGGCGTCCGAACTGGCAACGACCAAAACAGAAATCCATTTCCGTATTCGTGCGCGTGAGAATCCGGAAATTACGGCGACCAATACCACTACTTTTATTGGTCCGTGATCGGGGAAATTGTTGTGCAAATGAGAGATGCAGCTATGGTTGATCCAAACGATGAAAGTCTCAAACCCTGGTATCGCCAGTTCTGGTTCTGGTTCGTATTTGGCCCGTTAATTTTTATCATCATTATGTGTGGCTTCACCGTTTCCATTGCCTTGAAAGGTGCAGATGATGTAATCATCGATAATTATTACAAAGAAGGCCGCATGATTAATCAGGCACTCGAACAGGATAAACGTGCCAGCGAATTGGGTTTGAGTGGCGATTTGCGTTTTGATCTTGCCACGGGTGATATTGTGTTGAAAATTGCCAATGCACCCACCGATGAAACATTAATGCCACAAGAATTATTGCTAATGATGGGGCATCCGGTTAAAGCAGCAAAAGACCAATTAATTGCACTCAAATATATTTCGCCCGGTTATTATCGTGGTGAATTGTTGGAAAAACCGGAGTACGCCTGGTATTTAACGCTTTACCCGATTAATGATATTGCCCGGCGCAACGATGCGCCCTGGACGTTAAGTGGGGAAATTAATTTCCAGCAAGGCGATGCCACGCAACTTGTGCCGCGAGTAAAAAACTAACCCGATGAGTGAACGCATCGCAGCACCCATCCAATCACTGGCATGTTATCACTGCGGGTTACCTGTTCCTGACGCCAGTTATTATCCGGTGCGAATTCAGGGGCAGGAACAGTTAATGTGTTGCCCGGGTTGCCAGGCAGTTGCAACGGCAATTGTCGATGGTGGGTTGGAAAATTTTTACCAATTCCGCACAGTGGCGAATGATCGCCCTGATACCAATCCGCACGGCGACCAACGGTTTGCTATCTACGATTTACCTGAAGTTCAATCCGAATTTGTTATTCCTTTTGATGCCTCATTCAAGCAAGCCAATTTATTATTGGAAGGCATTACCTGCGCGGCATGCAGCTGGTTAATTGAAACCCATCTTAAAAAAAATCCTGCGATACAATCGGTCACAGTGAATGTCAGCACCCATCGGTGTGCGATTGTATGGGACGCGCGTGAATCGCTTGCGGAAATTTTTCGTTCCCTGGTAACCATTGGCTACATGCCGCGCCCTGCCACGGATGATCAGCAACAGCAACTCATTAAAAAAGAAAATCGCATTGCGCTGTTTCGCATTGGTGTTGCCGGTTTTGGCATGATGCAAGCGATGATGGTTGCGGTGGGAATGTACACGGGCGCAACCGATTTCTGGCTCGATTTTTTGCGTTGGCTATCAATGCTGGTAGCGACACCGGTGGTATTTTTTTCAGCATGGCCATTTTTTCAAGCCGCATGGCGCAGCGTAAAAATGCGGCATCTGGTAATGGATGTTCCGGTCGCATTGGCAATAGGCCTGGCTTACCTCGCGAGCGTATGGGCTACCATCACCAGCACCGGTGAAGTGTATTTCGAATCCGTTTCCATGTTCACTTTTTTTCTGTTGTTGGGGCGCTACGTGGAATTGCGTGCGCGCCATCGCAACCGCTTGGCGTTTGGCAACCTGGCGCAATTGATGCCGCTAACGGCCTGTTGTTTGCGTGAAGAAAATGGCTGCGAAGTTGAACACAATTTGCCATTGGCCGTACTAAAACCCGGCGATCTGATTTTGGTAAAACCGGGCGAAACGTTTCCCTGTGACGGTCGCGTTATTGCCGGACAAAGTGCAGTCGTGGAAGCACTGCTGACGGGCGAATCCAATCCGGTAACAAAAGCGGTGGGTGACCGGGTTATTGCGGGCACTATGAATCAGCACAGTCCGCTAAAAGTTGAAGTCAATGCGGTTGCCGGACAAACACAGTTGTCGGCAATTGAACGTATGGCGACGCGCGCCGCAGAAGAAAAACCGCAACAAGTATTGGCTGCTGATCGCACTGCACGGTTTTTTATCGCGCGGTTATTAATAGTGTGTAGCGCGGTGTTTGCATTCTGGATGTGGTATCGACCGGAGGATGCTTTCTGGATTACGTTATCGGTCCTGGTGGTCACTTGTCCCTGTGCGCTGGCACTGGCGATGCCTGCCGCGTTATCAGCGGCCACGGCGAATTTACGCAAGCGCGGTTTTTTGGTGGCGCGTGGCCATGTGATCGAAGGGTTAAATGATATTACCCGCGTGATTTTTGATAAAACCGGAACCCTCACCCGTGGCCAATTTGTGGTTGAAAATGTTATTCCATTGTCGTCGACAATATTATCGCGCGATGAATTGCTCGCGCTTGCCGCAGCGCTCGAAGCCGGTTCCAACCATCCGTTGGCGGCAGCATTCAACGCATGGCGGGACAGGGTAAATGCTTCGGATATTCGGCAAGTTACCGCCGCGGGTGTGGAAGGCCGGATTGACAATACTACGTACCGCCTGGGCACGATTTCTTTTATTACCGAATGGTTTGATACCACTGACGCACTGGCGTTGCCGCAAGAGGTTTTACTCCAAGGGAATCATCAGACCTGGTTGTTACTCGCAGATGAAAAGCATCCATTGGCATGGATTGGCCTGGCCGATGAAATCCGGCCTGATGCGCCAATGTTGATCCAGAGTTTGAAAAAGCAGGGAATTGCCATCGAACTGTTGAGTGGAGACCAGCCTGCGGCGGTGAGCCATTTGGCACAGCAATTAGGGATTGATACCTTCACTGCTGGTGCAACTCCGGGCGACAAATTGTCACACATGAGTGCCCGGCAGGCGGCAGGTGATAAAGTATTGATGATTGGCGATGGCATCAATGATGTGCCAGTGCTCGCCGGTGCCGATGTATCGGTGGCCATGGCGTCAGCGTCGGATCTGGCACAAACCCGTGCTGATGCGGTGTTGTTGAATAACCAATTAGCCGTAATCGCCGAGGCGTTAATTATCGCGCGGCGCACCAAAGCGGTTATCCGGCAAAATTTACGTTTTTCGTTGCTGTACAATTTACTCGCCCTGCCACTGGCGGCGGCTGGTATGATTCCGCCATGGCTGGCAGCGATAGGTATGACGGCCAGTTCCCTGATCGTGATTTTCAACGCGTTACGTCTGGTAGATTAATCCTGTGGAAAGCCTTTATTTTCTGGTTCCCTGTGCCCTGATTTTTATTGGTTTAGCGATCAAGGTTCTATTCTGGGCCATTAATAATGGCCAGTACGACAACCTTGATACCGAAGCCCATCGCATTTTATTTGATGCCGAAAAATCCAAAAAATCCAAAGTGCCTCCTGCTGCTGATTCCACGCAGGAATCTGACCCCAAGAATTCCTGAGTATGTCTGATTGGTCTCCCCTGATTGCTGCATTTCTGCTTGGTCTCTTTAGCAGCGCCCATTGCGTAGGCATGTGCGGCGGCATTATGGGGGCGTTAAGCATGGCTATCCCGGCGCAAGCCAGGGCGCGCCGCTGGTGGATTCTGCTTTTCTATAACATCGGGCGTATTGCCAGTTATGGGTTGATTGGCTTGTTGGCCGGTGCTATGGCGAGTCAATTGGCGCAGCTTGGTGCTGCATCCTGGTTGCGTTGGGTTGCCGGGTTATTGCTGATAGCGATGGGGCTTTATCTGGCTGATTGGTGGCGCGGCCTCACGCACCTTGAAACCGCTGGTCGTTACTTGTGGGCTTATATCCAGCCACTGGGAAAACGATTAATGCCGGTAGATTCAATTTCCAAAGCGGTTTTGCTGGGGTTGGTCTGGGGTTGGTTACCCTGCGGCCTGGTTTATTCCGCATTGGCTTATGCAATGGCCCAAGGGCAGGCAGCCAACGCCGGTATGGTTATGTTGGCATTTGGTGCAGGAACTTTGCCTTCAGTATTGGCGACCGGCCTGGTTGCACAACAATTGGGTAAGTGGTTGCGTAAGCCGCAGGTTCGGTGGCCATTGGCAGCAGCAATTATCCTGTTTGGTTGTTGGACAATCTGGGGGGGCGGGCACACAGGCCATGATCATAGCCATCATGGTTCATCCAATACAGAAGTGCATGATGCCGCACATCAACACAGTAACCATGGCGAAATAAATAATGTTGATCACAGCAACGCAGACCATTCGCAAATGGACCATGCCCATATGCACCACGAGCATGTGGCGCATTCGCAAACAGTTTCAGATCAAATTGAAACCACTCACAGTGCAACATCCAGCTCAGTAAATCACCAACATTAATCGGAAAAACTCTTAACAACTGACCGCTATGCGAATTTGCGCGCGCGTGGTAAGTTGCGCGCCTGCTAAACTTGAAACTCAACTGAATTTATTCTGTCCAACGTCGTGTGAAGAGATTGTCCGCTAATTTTCGAGTAAATATTTGAGACGCGTTTTATGATTAAACTCCCGTATTCCGGGCTACCAAAAGGATTATTCACACTGTTTGGCGGTGCACTCACTCTATTTATGTTCACTCTAGGTGCGCAAGCGGAAGAGGTGCAGGAAACTGATCCCAGTTGTAAACCCTATGGTGGTTATCGTGAAAAAATTGATAACCTGAAAAATACGCGCATAGATTCAAAAGCGTTTGATTCATTGGCGGGGAAAAAAATTCGCCACATCGAATACAACACTATTTCTGTTTTCAACAAAGATGATCCCGACGAAAACAATTCCCTCTATTTATTCTTAAATAAGCTGCACGTTAATACTCGCCCCGGAACCATCGAAGCGCAATTATTATTCAAGGAAAACGATTTGCTGGATATCCATAAAATCCAGGAGAGTGAACGTATTCTGCGCAAGCGTTCCTATTTGACCAATGCGTATATCTTGCCCGCTACGGTGTGCGATGATCAGGTGGATGTGATGGTCGTTACCCAGGATTCCTGGGCTCTGGAACCGCAATTTTCGGTAAGCAAAGAATCCGAAGGAACCAATTCAGGTCTCGCGATTTCCGACGGTAATGTATTCGGTACCGGCACTAACCTCACTATTGGTTACGAAGAAAATACCCAGCGCAATCTGGTGTCGTATGAATTCAGTAATCCGCATATTTTTAATTCGCAAATTGCAACCAAATTATATTTTGCGGATACCAGCGATGGCCGCGATGTTATTGTCGATATTTCGCATCCTTTTTATTCGCTCGAAACACCCTGGTCCGCCGGGTTTTATACCCAGGACGTGAGCCAGGAATTACCTATTCGTCACATGGATGAAGAAATTAATGAGTTTCGCCACCAGAGTATGTCGAACCGGATTTTTTTTGGTGTAGCGACGGATGTGCAGGAAACCCACACCCAGCGTTGGGTAGTGGGGATTTCCAATGAAGAAGATAATTTTTATCCTACGGATGAAACCCTGATGCCAATTCCCGGGCCACGCAAGTTGGTTTATCCCTGGATTGAATATCAGTATTTGCAAAATCGTTACGGTGTCTTTAAAAACATCAATCAAATCCAGCGGCCGGAAGACGTGGCACTGGGGCATAACCTGGTCTTCCGTTTTGGTTACGCGGGCAAAAGTTTTGATAATCCGGATGATATCTATCGCTACATTGGTAAATACAGCTACATCCTCGATTTTGATGCGCGACATGTTCTGGAGACCTCGGTTACCCTGGACGGTCGCCATCTTAATCACCTTTCCGGAAGTAATAGTGCGGTGATAACGGGCAGCGTTGCGTACAATTATTTTGACGATGACAAGCGCCGTTGGTATCTGGGCCTCAACTACAGTATGGGGCAGGACTTGGCCCAGTATGAGGAGTTGACCGTTGGCGATATGACCGGTTTACGCGGTTATCCAACGGATTTCCAGCGCGGTGAAAAAAGTTATGTATTCACCATAGAGCGCCGTTATTTTTCCGATATCCACATATTTAATATATTGCGTTTGGGGGCAGTGGCGTTTTTTGATGTGGGTAAGGCCTGGGGGCTGGAGCAGTATGGATATAGCCCGACGCTGAGTAACGTGGGCTTCGGTTTGCGTTTAAGCTCCAGTAAAGTGCGTATTGGTAATGTGGTGCATGTTGATATAGCTACGCCACTGGCTGCCAAGGACAGTGTCGATAAATATCAACTCACCATTGGTGCACAGCAGAAATTCTGATTACAACATTTACCTGGCCGCGCGGGTTATACGAGCGGAATTGCCAGCATTGGAAAGTGTTGGCGGCGCCAGGTAAAGGTGCTTGTCATTTACTAAATTTCAACCCTCCCAAGACTGGCGTATTGTAAAATGCGTTGGTATTTTTGCCGGATCCCATTTACTGGATCACCATTCAATTTACTTTACACACAGGGTCACTATGCGAATCCTTCATACGATGTTGCGGGTCGGTAACCTGCAAAAATCCATCAATTTTTACACCGGGGTGCTGGGTATGAAATTGTTGCGGCAGCATGATTACCCCGAAGGAAAATTTACATTGGCATTTATTGGCTACGGCGATGAAGCAACCAATACAGTAATTGAACTTACCTACAATTATGGTGTGGAGTCCTATGATTTGGGTAAAGGCTACGGTCATATCGCATTGGGTTGTGATGATGTGTATGCGACTTGCGAAAAAATTCGCGCTGCCGGGGGAAAAATTACGCGCGAGCCGGGGCCAATGATGCATGGCACAACTATCCTTGCTTTTGTGGAAGATCCTGATGGTTATAAGATCGAATTGTTAGGTATCAACTAATGACTTCCCCTTTGCAGGAACTCGTGTTTGACAATCGGCTGGTGCGTGAACTGCCGGCTGATCCCGAGCCGGATAATTATCGCCGCCAGGTGGCGAATGCTGTGTATTCACGAGTAACACCGACACCCGTAGCAAACCCGCAATTAATTGCCGGCGCTAGCGAAGTGGCTGCATTAATTGATTTACCCCCCACCATTTTTACGGACCCGCAATTCGCACAAGTTTTTGGTGGCAATACACTGCTGGCAGGAATGGAGCCGCATGCCTGTGTTTATGGTGGCCATCAATTTGGAAATTGGGCCGGGCAGTTGGGTGATGGCCGTGCAATTAATCTGGGCGAAGTAAAAAACCGGCGCGGTGAACACTGGACTTTGCAACTTAAAGGCGCCGGGCCAACCCCTTATTCGCGCACGGCGGATGGGCTTGCTGTGTTGCGTTCATCGGTGCGCGAATTTTTATGCAGCGAAGCCATGTATCATTTAGGTGTTCCTACCACACGGGCATTAAGTCTGGTGAGCAGTGGCGAATTGGTCAGGCGTGATATGTTTTACGATGGCAATCCGCAACTGGAGCCCGGTGCAATTGTTTGCCGTGTTGCGCCTACATTTACCCGCTTTGGTAATTTCGAAATTTTTTCTGCACGTAATGATATTGCATTGTTAAAACAATTTACCAATTTTACCTTGCGCACAGATTTTCCGGATTTATTTCCCGCTTCGCCGGCTGAATTTACCAGGGCCGATTATCTGCGTTGGTTTAATGAAATTGGCATGCGCACCGCACAATTAATGGCTCACTGGATGCGTGTGGGTTTTGTGCACGGTGTGATGAACACGGACAATATGTCGATACTTGGTTTAACTATCGATTACGGTCCATACGGTTGGCTGGAGGGATACGACCAGGATTGGACTCCCAATACTACCGATGCCCAGGGGCGGCGCTATCGTTATGGTAACCAGCCGCGCGTGGCATTATGGAATCTTGCACAACTGGCCAATGCGATTTATCCGTTGATTGATGACGTAGAACCATTACAAGCAGCGCTGGAAAATTATCGGGTGGAATACGAGCGTTGTGCGCAGCGCGATGCGGCCGCGAAACTGGGCTTAAGCCAGTTTGATCCGGCCCGGGATCAAGCACTGAATGAAAATTTATTGCAATGTTTCCAGTTAATTGAAACCGATATGACCATTTTTTATCGTAAGCTTGCACAGCTCAATGCTGATGATATTCCTCATTATGCAGACAACCAATGTGTTGATATTGTGCGTGAGAGTTTTTATTCCTCAGCGGATGAAAATACTGAAGCACAATTTGCTGGCTGGATACGCCAGTATGCGCAACGCTTGCAACAGGATTATGTATTGACCGGCAATACCCACGAGCAAAAAACGGCGCGCATGAATGCAGTGAACCCGAAATATGTATTGCGCAACTACCTGGCGCAGCAGGCGATTGATAAAGCGACGGCGGGCGATTATTCCGAAGTAGAAAAACTCCTGCATATTTTGCGCAACCCCTATGACGAGCAACCGGAGTATCAGGATTATTTTGCCAAACGTCCTGATTGGGCGCGGCATAAGGCTGGTTGCTCCATGTTATCTTGTAGTTCCTGATTATTTCTTTGCAGTAGAACATTATGATTGGAAAAATTATTGGTTTTTTTATTGGCCTCGCGCTACTGAATCCTTTTACAGCAATTATTGGCGCGATATTGGGGCATTATTTTATCGATAAACCGCGCCGTGCAAGGCTCAAAATCCCGCCTGAGCAACTACATGCAATACAGGAAAACTTCTTTACCACCGTATTTACCGTATCGGGTCATTTAGCCAAGGCCGATGGTCGTGTCAGTGAAACGGAAATCCAGCTTACCGAATCGTTGATGAGCAAAATGGGACTAAGCGCAGACCATCGTCGCGAAGCGATCCGGTTATTCAAGGTTGGCGCCTCGGCGGAGTTCAATCTGGATTCTGCGCTTGCAGAGTACAAGCGTATCTGCGGGGCGAGCGGTAATTTAAATAATATGCTCCTGGTGAATCTGGTAAACCTGTCGATGGCCGACGGGATTCTGGATGAGCAAGAGGCGCAGGTATTGCGCCAGGTTGCAGATTATCTTGGTTTCTCACGCTTTGCCTTTGAACAATTACTGCGAATGCTGAATGCACAGAATGCATTTAATCGTGAACACCAGGGCGGCTACCAGCAGGGCGGTTATCAACAACCGCGTGCCGATGAACTCAGCCTGGCATATGAGGCCCTTGGGGTTGAGAAGGATATCTCCGATAGCGATTTGAAAAAGGCGTATCGCAAACTGATGAGTGAGTACCATCCCGATAAACTCATCGGCCAAGGGATGCCGGAGGATATGATTAAAGCGGCCACCGAACGTTCGCAAGAAATCCAGGCTGCGTATGACCTGATTAAAAAATCCCGCCGGTAATGGTTTTTATACGCTGCTTATAAGTTTGAAATGAAATTCCGCCCGGTTTTGGTTGGTTTTAAGGTTTAAATTTATAAACAGCAGTCCATCGCTCTATCGTCAATTAATCCCCCTCTGAATCCAATTGTGACGCCTTAAACATTATTCTGACAAATCGTTGACAACGTTGTCGGTGAGGGTGTATGTTTGAATCGTTTTCTGGTTTTACACTATTTAACAATAACAACACTCCGTTCAACCAAGGACCGACGGTGAAAAACAAATTTCCCTGCGGGCCTTTTGTTCTTTCATTCACATCTTCCAGGACGTAGTTTTTAACCCTGTCTTCATAGGGTTAGCGGTACGTTTTATTCCAAATTTCTTTTTCAACAATCGGGTAATTACCCAGGGCCTCGCTTTGCCTGGAATTTGTGTGCCATGGAAATTCCCGCGCAAAACATGAAAAAGAACTTGGGAAAATAGTGAGTTAAAAACCGGATTGCCATGCTGTTCCGGATGGTAATAAAACGGAAACCAGGTACTCGCGGACAAAAAAATAACAAATGGAAAAGGTGAGAAACGGGCTTGCCGAATGCTGCCACAAAGGGTGCGGGTTATTTACTACATCTATTTGCGCGCGAGCATCGTTTGTGAGACTGGGAGATTGCATGCAGCTGCATAAATTTATTACAACAGATTTTTTGTAATAGATTCGTGCATCAGGCGATGCAATAAAAACAAAAATGATTCCGAGGAAAAACCAATGAAATCGCTTAAATTAATTATGTTGTTATCGGCAGCCGGTTTAATGACTGCCGAAGCACAAGCCTACAATTGCAGTGGCGTACCGAATTATCAACAAGGTACTTATGCTAATGGTGCCATCGTACAAAACGGTGGCAATGCTTATTCTTGTACCGTTGGCGGTTGGTGCTCGGTCGGCGGACCTTATGAACCCGGTGTAGGTTGGGCGTGGAGCAATGCCTGGTCGAGTTTGGGGGCATGTTCGGGTACAACAACCTCATCTGCTGCTTCCAGCGTGACATCGGTAGCGAGCTCGGTGAAAAGCTCAGTTGCAAGCAGTGCCGTTTCATCCGTGGTAACGTCCACGACCGGTTGTAATGGTGTTGCCGAGTGGAGTGCAGCAGCGGCTTATTCGGGTAATGCGCAAGTTAGCCGCAGTGGCGCACTGTACCAGGCAAAATGGTGGACCCAGGGGCAAGACCCGCTTAATAATTCCGGCGCATACGATGTGTGGGCAAACAAAGGCAATTGCGGCGCGGCTTCATCAGCATCTTCTGTTGCCAGTTCAATCGCTGTTAGTTCCAGCAGCTCGTCAAAAAGTTCTGTAGCCAGTTCAGTGGCAACTTCTGTTAGTAGCAGTGCAGTTAGCAGCTCGGTAGTGAGTAGCTCAATAGCTAGCTCTGTTGCCAGTTCAAAATCCAGCGCGGTTGTATCCAGCAGTTCAAGTTCTGTTGCCACTGTAGGCGGTAAAAAAGTGGTCGGTTATTTTGCCGAGTGGGGTATTTATGGCCGTAACTACCATGTGAAAAATATTGCGACCAGTGGTTCTGCCGCGCAATTAACTCACATCCTTTATTCATTCGGTAACGTGCAAAACGGTAAATGTACGATTGGTGACTCCTATGCGGCTTACGATAAAGCCTATGACGCTGCCGGCAGTGTGGATGGCGTTGCCGATGCATGGGACCAGCCACTGCGCGGTAACTTCAACCAATTACGCAAATTGAAAAAACTGAATCCGAATTTAAAAGTGATTTGGTCATTCGGTGGCTGGACCTGGTCTGATGGTTTCCCGCAAGCGGCACAAAATCCCGCTGCATTTGCAGAGTCTTGCTATGCATTGGTTGAAGATGCACGTTGGGCCGATGTGTTTGACGGTATTGATATCGATTGGGAATATCCAAACGAATGTGGTTTGAAATGCGATACCACCAGCGGCTTCTCCGGATATAAAAATCTGATACAAGCATTGCGTGCACGCTTCGGCAGCAGTGCATTGATTACTTCGGCAATTGGCGCCGGCACTGCAAAAATTAACGCCGCAGATTATGCCGGTGCAGCGCCATATCTCGATTTCTATATGCCAATGACCTACGACTTCTTCGGTGCCTGGGATAAAACCGGACCAACCGCTCCGCATTCAGCACTTTATGATTACGCTGGTATCCCAATTGCCGGTTACAACTCTGACAATGCGATCCAGTTGCTGAAATCCAAAGGTATTCCCGCGAGCAAAATTCTGTTGGGCGTTGGTTTCTACGGTCGTGGTTGGACTGGTGTAACGCAAGCGGCTCCTGGCGGTTCTGCTACTGGCGCTGCAGCAGGCACTTACGAAGCCGGTATTGATGATTACAAAGTGTTGAAAACCAAATGTCCTGCAAATGGTACCGTTGGCGGCAGTGCCTATGCCTTCTGTGGCAACAACTGGTGGAGTTACGACACTCCACAAACCCTGGTAGGGAAAATGGATTATGTTCATCAACAAGGTTTGGCTGGAACTTTCTTCTGGGAGTTAAGCGGCGATACTGCCGATGGGGAATTGATTCGTGTGATTGGCAATTCCATGCGTTAAGGTTGATTCACTCCGTGACAAAAATCCGGCAATCGCTGATTGCCGGATTTTTTTTAGCTCTTGCAATAGATTACACTGCGCGTCTTTTTTCAGGATCATTGGAACCTTGTATGAGCGTGCTTGAAAATTATCCCATTAATGAAATCAGCGTCGGCCAGTCAGCAACTTACAGTAAAACCCTGACGCCAACCGATGTGATTCTGTTCGCCGCCTGTTCAGGCGATGTCAATCCCGTGCATTTAGATAAAGATTACGCAGCGACAACACCGTTTGGCGAACCTATTGGCCACGGCATGTGGACTGGCTCGCTGGTATCCGCCGCTATAGCAATGCGATTGCCCGGACCCGGTTCGGTTTATCGCAGCCAAAGCCTCAATTTCAAGCATCCGGTGAAGCCGGGCGATACTGTGACTGTGACGCTCAGGGTCAGTGAAATCAAAGAGAAAATCAAATTGGTCACGCTGGAGTGCGAGGCTCACAACCAGGATGGAAAGTTGATTGCCAAAGGCGTCGCTGAAGTAATTGCACCAGCACAAAAACAGCGTCTGGAAATTGGGGTGTTACCTGCTATTACGCTTGGGTAAATAATATTTCCATGCATTACCCCGATTTCATCATCTACACTTGCAAGATATTCATCTTCACTATTTTTAATTTTCAATCACTGTCGCCGCACCGAGCGCTATTGCAATGAAAACCTTTCAATATTTTATTGTAATAGTCTCGATGTTTATCTCGCCGCTATACGCGGCTGACGCCTCTTCCTCGTCCGCCTCTTCGCAACCAGCATCTATCGTTATTTTGGTCCCGCCATCGGTGCTTGAAAACGCTAAAACTTTCTTACACCCCAATGAAACACCGGAGACGTTCACTGATTTTTCCCGCGCGGGAAGTTACCGCGATCTCATCGATTATTTATTGCTGCGACGTGCCCTGGTATTAGGGGGAAATACCTTGCCGATTATCATCGAGCCCTGGTATGACGTGAGTTATGATCGAATGGTTCTCCGGTTGCGGTCAGGCCATGCCGCTGTGTTCAGCAACGGTATTTGGCGTGAAGATATTCCGGATGATGATCGTCAGTTAAAGGTCTCATCACCCTTGTTGCGCTTTGGCGAGATGGAAACCGGGATTTACATGAGCCCGCACAATCCCAAATTGCAATCCACCAGAACCCTGGCGGATGTGCAAAAGCTCACCGCTGTATCGAGTAAACAATGGCGCCCGGACTGGAATGCGTTGCAGCAGTTAGGCCTGGCAAAATTGCACGATAATGTGCATTGGGAGAGCATGATGAAAATGGTCCATACCCGGCGCGTGGACTTTATGCTAATTGGTTTTACCGCACATGAGGATTTAGGTTACCGGGCGATGGGAATAACCCTGATGCCCGTTCAGGGCGTGAAGGTAAAACTGGCGGGCAGTCGCGGCTGGGTTATTAGCATGACTCATCCGGCAGGGGCGGATGCTTACCGCGCGATTGAAAAAGGGTTGCTGCTGCTGCGTGAAGAGGGTGTGATTACGCAGGCTTATCGTGCTGCCGGGGTGATCAATGAGCGCGTGTCAGATTGGAAAGTGTTGAACCCGGATATGAATATTATTCATCGTAAGGATTAACAACATGCGCCCCTCGTGGATAGTCTGGAGGGGCGTATTTGAACTAATTTTTATGGGCTTGCTTTTTTATTGGCCTGAAACAGCTCTACTGATTTCTCAACAAAATAGGTGTTGCTGCTGACTAAATCCCATCCGTGACCCTCCGATTGGATAATTCGAACAGGAATGTTTAATTTTTTCTTCTCAACTAATTTTTTAAAATCTTCAGCCTGTTTTTTAGGGATTATATTGTCCCGGTCTCCATGAAAAATCAGAAGCGGGATTTTGATGTCATCTACGCGTTGATACGGTGAAATAGACTCCACAAATTTTTTGCCTTGCTGCTTAACACCAATCAAGTCTTGCCAAAACTCATAAGCAAACCAGAGTTCTTCTTTTTTGTAATGCTTCAGCTGTTCATTCAAATCTAACGGAGCCGCTGCAGAAACAGCAGCGCTATATAGTTCAGGATATTTAATTGCACTCATGATTGCTGCGTAGCCACCATAACTGAAACCAAGAATATAAACCTGGCTGGGATCTACTTTGTTTTCTTTGATCAGTGTTCGAACACCATCTGCTATATCAGCGAGCATTAAATCGGCAATTTGCTGTTTGCCTGCAAGCAGGTGTTGAACTCCGTAGCCGGTAGAGCCCCTGAAGTTAGGTTCCAATACTGCATACCCACGGGTAGAAAAGTATTGCATATGACCATCGTAACCATAATAGCTGCGTGAAAAAGGACCTCCGTGCGGCATTACAATCAATGGCCACTTTTGATTGGTTGTTATAACCGGCGGTGTCAGGTACGACGTGATTGTGGTTCCATCTTGTGTTTTGTATTTATAAACTTCGGTATCCTTCATCTGCGAAGGAATTAACATTGTGGAGTAATCGGTTTGAACTATGGACTTGTTTTTGATTGCATCGAAAACAATAACTTTACCCTTTGTTTTAGCATCGCTACTGGTGACTAATAATTTGTCTGCCGTTTCATTCCAGTCGTAAATTTGGTTGACGTGTCCCGGATATCTATTATCAATGGCCTGCTGATATTTTTTGAATCGATCATCCAGCCATACGGTTTTACGTTTGTCTGCATTGTAGCTAAAACCTACTAATTTTTTATTTTTGTAGTCGTAGTGAAGGGATACCTTTTCATCAGGGCTACCGACATCGTAGACCGGGTCGCTACCAATAACTTCTTTGGTATTGGTGACATAGTTATATTTTACAAGTTGATACCTATCTCCCGATGTTTTTTCAGAAATGTACATAGTGTCCTTGTCATAGCCGATCTCATTTACCACAACTGATCGGTTTAAATACGACTTTGCATCATAATTGAGCTGGTAGCTTTGGTTGGCAATGTCGAGGCTTGCCAGTTCCATATCATTCTGGTCGTTTACCAAACGATAAAATGAATGTTGTTCCTTTTTGATTTTTTCAACCAGAATGACTTTTCCGTCGCGATCAGTGTAAAGGTCATCAGCTTTAAGTTTTTTTGCATCGTACAAATCGGTTTTTTCACCGGTGTATATATTGATTTTATGAACATTTGCATGCCCATCAATATTGTAGGAGAGGAATAAAACATCTTCTTCATTGCCTCTTGGGCGCTTCAACAGTGACCAGTAACGTAGATTGTTGACAAAGGAAGTATAGCCTTTGACTTTGTCCACGTCGTAGATATTGCTAATCAAAACCCGCAGGTCTGCTCCGTCCCGATTGACCGAATAAATTACACCACCTATGCCAAATACCAATCGATTGTTGCTTATCCAGGTGAGCTGTTCGGGGGAGATCTTGGAAACGGCAAATTCGTGTACCTCTACGAATTTATCTAAATCCGTGATGACGATGTTGTAGGTTTGTGTGTATTTTCTAATAAATGCCAATTGCTTACCGTCAGGTGAGATGCGGTAACTGTATTCGGTGTTTTCCTTAAAGAAGTTTTCTGCAGGGATTTGTTTCGGCTCTGTAATTCCTTCCAATCCATCTGCCGATAAAACAATACTGGCGTGGCAAAAAATCATAAATAGAAAACAGTATTTCAACCTTGTCATAAAAGCTCCTGGTGGATTTTTATTGTAAAAGCGGGTGTGCGGCTGATTTGCCAAGTTTTTTTACTACTAGCGCGTAAGAGTTATCGATCATTCTTTTTACTTCTGCGTCAGGAATTGAGCCGTTGATAATAACGGTGTTCCAGTGTTTTTTATTCATGTGGTAGCCGGGAATCACTGCATCAAAAACCATGCGCAACTGTTCTGCTTCTACCGGGTCGCATTTTAAATTGATGCGTATTTCTTTATCTTCGGTGCCGATCAGGGCAAACATTTTATCGCGCACTTTATACACGGCAACCTGTGGGCCAAAGGGGAAGTCCTCTTTGGCTTCGGGTTTATCAAGCAAGTATTTTTTGATATTGAATGCCATGTTTTGCTCAGGGTAATTTACAGCAGTAAATTATTCCGTCTCTTCATCGACGTCGCCGTCAACAGGTAACCAGCCGCCCAATTCTTTCCAGCGATTTACAATCAGGCAAAATAAGTCGGCAGTTTTTTCAGCATCGTAAGCGGCGGAATGCGCAGCAGAATTACTGAACTCAATCCCTGCAACCTGGCAGGCTTTGGCCAAAACGGTCTGGCCAAATGCAAGGCCAGCGAGCGTTGCCGTATCAAATACGGAAAAAGGATGGAACGGGCTGCGTTTGATATTGCAGCGTTCAATGACTGCGTTAACAAAATTCAAATCGAAATGCGCGTTATGGCCGACAATCACTGCGCGGGTGCAACCATTTTCTTTTACCGAGCGGCGCACGGCAGTGAGTAAATCGGTCATCACCATTAATTCCGGTTCAGCCAGGCGATCCGGGTTATCCAGGTCGATACCGGTAAAATCCAGTGCCGCTTGTTCAATGTTCGCGCCTTCAAAAGGCTCAACATGAAACGCGAACGTTTCATGGCGATGCAAATTACCGTCGTCATCCATGCGAATGGTGACGGCGGCAATTTCCAATAACGCATCGGTTTGCGAATTAAAACCGCCGGTTTCCACATCGACAATCACGGGCAAAAAACCACGAAAGCGTTGTGCCAGTGGTGAGTTTGGATCGCGGGTATTTTCAGGTGGATTCACTGGAGTCCCTTAAGCAGTTTGTAACTGCCAGCGTAAAGTTTCGCCCGCGCGCAACGGCACCAGCGGTTGATCGCCAAAACTCAACGAGTCAGGCACTTGCCATTCCTTTCTCACCAGTGTGATGGTGTCAGTATTGCGTGGCAAACCATAAAAATCAGCACCAAAATGGCTGGCAAAGGCTTCGAGTTTATCGAGCGCATGCGCGTCTTCAAAGGCTTCGGCATACAGTTCGATTGCTGCGAAAGCGGTGTAGCTTCCAGCACAACCGCATGCGGCTTCTTTTTTATCTTTGGCATGTGGTGCTGAATCGGTTCCCAGAAAGAATTTCGGGCTGCCGCTCGTTGCCGCTTTGATAAGCGCTTGCTGGTGTGTACCACGTTTTAAAATTGGCAAACAATAATAATGTGGGCGAATACCACCGGCGAGCATATGGTTGCGGTTGTAGAGCAAATGGTGCGCGGTGATAGTTGCGGCAACATTGGCCGGTGCAGCCGCGACAAATTCAGCGGCATCAGCCGTGGTGATATGTTCCAGCACCATCTTTAAATCCGGAAAATTTTTCACAACCTGGCTGAAGGTGCGATCCAGGAATACTTTTTCGCGATCAAAAATATCAATCGCCGAATCAGTCACTTCACCGTGCAATAAAAAATGCATTCCCGCTTTTTCCATCGCTTCCAGCACCGGGTAGATTTTTTGCAAATCAGTCACGCCGGAAGCCGAGTTGGTCGTAGCGCCCGCCGGATACAGTTTACAGGCGGTGATGCCTGCGGCTTTGGCTTTGGCGATTTCGGCCGGGTCGGTGTTATCGGTCAGGTACAAGACCATTAGTGGCTCAAAGTTATCACCGGCCGGGCGCGCCCCTTGAATCCGCGTTTTGTACGCCAGGGCCTGTTCAGTGTTCATCACGGGCGGCACCAGGTTGGGCATAACGATGGCACGGGCAAACTGCCGGGCGGCATCCGTCACTGTGCGGGTTAGCGAAGCGCCGTCGCGCAGGTGGATATGCCAATCATCAGGGCGGAGCAGGGTAATTTGTTGGGTCATGGAGTGGGGATTCCGTAGCAGTACATCAAAACACGCGAATTGGTCGGCATGCTACCAAAATCGCGGCCCCTCCGCAGCCTTATCCGCAAGCGGGCATTTTGGGTGAGGCTGGCTATACTCGGTAAATTCCTTTGTATAGCCGTGCGGTTTTTCCAATGAATGTGGTTTTTCCTCCTGCGAACTCCTGCAAACGCTTGCTCTCTTCGGTGATATTGCTGGTTTCCGGCCTTCTGGCCGGCGGTCAAGCCAGTGCCCAAACCTATATCGCCTCCTTTTCGGATGCCCAATGGAAGGCTGAATCCGGCGATTTTGCTTGCGGCCTTAACCATGAGATTCCCGGTTTCGGTAATGCGCGCTTGGCCCGCAAAGCAGGAGCCGGCGAGAGCCTTGAACTCAGTGGCAAGTCGCTGGCACTGGGTTCCGGTACCTTCAAGGTGGAGGCCATCGCACCTGCATGGCTAAGTGATGTAACCCCCAGGACCCTGGGGCAAGCCCAGGCGAATAACAAAACCCTGAAAGTGAGCGGAGCACAAATCGCTGCGATTACCGCCAGCCTGGAGCAGGGGACTAATGTGATATTCAGTGGTAACAGCTTGCATGTGGGGTTGGCGGCGCGCAATTTTGGGCCGGCCTTTAATACCTATAAAAACTGTGTGAAAAACTTGATCCCTTACACCTTTAAACAGCTCTC
The DNA here is from genome assembly GCA_021151835.1 of Gammaproteobacteria bacterium. Taxonomy (GTDB): domain Bacteria; phylum Pseudomonadota; class Gammaproteobacteria; order Pseudomonadales; family Cellvibrionaceae; genus Cellvibrio. The sequence continues at coordinate 286,347 of JAGKWO010000001.1, read as the reverse complement.
GCACACAATATTGAGTTATGAGCCGGACGCGGATGAGTTGAGCCCAAAATCCAAAGCGGAGCTGGATAAAATTGTGCGCTACGTAAAAGCGGATAAGCAGGTGCTGGGCATTATTGTCGATGCCCATAGCGATAAACTGCCTAAACCTGAACAGGGCGAAGCGTTAGCAAAACGTGAAGCAGAATGGGTAACAGCCTATCTGGTGGAAAAAGGTATTCCGGCTGACACGATTACTACGCGTGCGCACGGCGATAAATTCCCGATTGCCGATAACAAAACCAAAGCAGGCCAGGCAAAAAATCGCCGCGTTACGGTGCGTTTGGAGAATGCGGAAACGCGTAAGGAGATGGAAAAGAAAGTGGCGGCCATTAAAGCGGCTGAAGAAAAGGCGGCGGCAGAAAAAGTAAACAGTTCTGAACGCGAAAAATCCGTGCCGGCAATAGACGCCAGGCAACTGGAAGATTTAACCGAGCAACAAAACTTACTGAATGGCAAACAACCGGAAGCGGGTTTGCCACGTTAGTGTTGAGGGTACCTGGCCTTATCGGAACGGGTTGCACATCCCGTTATTGATAATTATTCTCCCGCACTTGCATTTTTTTAGCATAATTCCCCAAAATTTCTTAACCCGAAAATTACAATCGGGTTGGAATTTTTTGCAAACCGATTAGTCTCAAGCTGCGAGTGCATGTTGCGGTACCCGGGTGGTGTACCGCACTAGCAACCTGATAACCAAGGAGTTACCTATGCAAGCATTACCCCGCCAATGGATGAACGCAATTGTTCTCTGTCTGGCCTGTTTTTCCCTCAACACTTTTGCAGTAGAGCTGCCTGATTTTACGCAGTTAATTGAAAAGCATTCACCGGCAGTGGTGAAAATTACTGCGATTTCCAAAGCGTCAAACGCGCGTCTGGACCAACAACAATTACCGCCTGATATGCAAGGCCTCCCCGATATTTTCCGCGAGCTGTTAGAGCGCCGCCAGGTTCCGCGTGATCGCGGTTCCATGGGCTCGGGTTTTATTATTTCTGCTGATGGTTATGTGTTAACGAATAATCACGTTGTAGAACAAATGGATAACGTCACTGTGATCCTCAACGACCAGCGCGAATACTCTGCCAAATTGGTGGGCAGCGATGAGCGCTCGGATCTGGCGTTGTTAAAAATCGATGCGAAAGATTTACCCACGCTCACCCTGGCGAAAGGTGAAGCATTAAAAGTTGGCCAATGGGTTGTTGCAATTGGTTCACCTTTTGGTTTGGATTATTCAGCTACGGCCGGTATTGTTAGTGCGATTGGTCGCAGCATTCCATCGGCGCGCACTGAAAGCACTTACGTTCCGTTTATCCAAACAGACGTGGCCATTAATCCCGGTAATTCCGGTGGCCCGTTGTTCAATCTGGATGGCGAAGTTGTTGGCATCAACTCACAAATTTATTCGCCGTCCGGTGGCTCCGTTGGTCTTTCATTTGCAATTCCCTCCAGTCTTGCGCTTGATGTTGTTGCACAATTAAAAGACAAGGGCCGTGTGGATCGCGGTTGGTTGGGTGTAATGATTCAAGATGTGGACAAAGACCTCGCCAGCTCATTGGGCATTGATAAACCCATGGGCGCGCTGATTAGCGAAGCCGACCCGGAAGGCCCTGCAACCAAATCCGGTTTGAAAGCAGGCGATTTGATTATTAAATTCAACGGCCAGGATGTTCATACATCCAGTGACTTGCCGTATTTAGTCGGCAGAACTGCACCGAAATCCAAAGTGCCTGTAGTGATTATGCGCAAAGGCAAAGAGCAAACGCTTAATGTTACGGTAGGAATTTTACCGGTATCACCGGAAGAAGCTGTAGAGCGCCACACCAGCGCACCTAAAACGGAAAATTCGGTAGATGCTCTCGGTTTGGTAGTGACTCCACTGGAGCGTTCTACTCGCGGTGGCGCAGAGGCCGGTGTAATCGTAAAAGACGTTAAACCCAATAGCCCCGCTGCCGAAGCCGGTTTGCAAACGGGCGATATCATCACGCAATTGGCATTCAGCGATATCAAATCCGTTGCAGATTACAACAAGATCGTAAAAGGTTTACCGAAAAATGAACCGCATGCGGTGCGTTTCTATCGTCAGGATCGCCCGGTGTTCAGATCGATCATTATCAAATAACATTTAGCAACTACTAAAAACTGCACCCCAAACGTTGGATTGTCCAATGGATTAAGGTGCAGTTTTTTATTTTATCGTTTCATTAAAAATTCATTAATTCGACTCATCAAATCCGCAAGGCCGGTAACGGCGCGGGCGGGTAATTTAATATCGTCATTCACTTGTTCAAACAATACTTCCAGCAGCGCAACTTGCTCCAATAATTGGAAATGCAAATCTTCATCGCGCTGGCGATTTATTTCTTCACCGACGCGCGTAAGGCACATTCCTTCGGGCGATTGAATTTCAATCTTGTTTTGTTGATAGGACGCAAATTGAACTTGATCGAGTTTGATTATGCGCCATAACAACAGACATAGCTGTGCGAGGACACGACATGCGCAAAAACGCATTGTGCCAATATGGGAACTTCCGGGGGTTGCAATCCCGACTACGGGTTTTACCGCAGCGGGGGCAGGTTAGTGGACGGGAGAGGAGCTGTCAATAAAAGTGACAATCTCAATTACAGTTGCAATAATTCGCATGGCTATGACGGGTACGATAATGTCGCCAGATCCTATTTTGGCTTTTTAGGAAATCAATTAAGGCAAGGAAATAATGATTACACAATTTAAAACTTTAAATGACATCACTGAATTAATAAAAGAATACGAGTCAGTGTTAATGCGTCCCACGTTAAGTTTGAGTCATCCGACTTTATATAGAAAACGTGATGCAGGTAAAAAAGAGCAGATTATTAAAGGTGTGCGGGTTAAAGATTGGTTTCTTTCTGAGGATCATAAATGGGTTAAACCTCACGACCAAATGGGGCTTTCGTTTTCAGCATCAATTGCGAACTTGAGTCTCGTTTATGACATGAAGAAACGCTTCAACCCTAAAAAAAACTCTCAACATATATTGGATTATTGAGAAAGCGGATATTCCGCATGGACTTAAATTTGTTCCTGATAAGGATAACCCGGAACACTACTTTCTTACCGTTACAGAACTAATGTTGCTTACCACTCTTATTTCGAAGTTGAAGCTTTTAGCACATAGAATGACAATTATCAGAAATGGAGTTAAATCATTATGATTTCCTATAAGTTCCCAGAAGAAAAAGCATTTATTTTGTTTTTCTCCGAAAAAATTGGTGATCAATCCATACCTTCCTTGTTGGACAGCTCAACTCCTATCACTCATGACGATGCTAAAAGAATCAGTGTTTTTTTCTGGAAAATGATTGATTTGGCTGTAGAACTTCAACAGCGTGAAGAGTGTCCATGGCCAGAAGGTTATGAGTTTTGGTCTGAAAAGGTATTGCAGTCAATAACGGCTTTTTTGAAAAAATCCGGGTATGACAGGGTTTTAAGTGAGGCGTCAGGCCACGAAGGTTAATGCCATGCGTATTCCACAAGCTAAAGCAAATAATTATGAATTGTTCTCAAATATACATGGGGGTTAACTTAAGTCTTCCGCAGGTTGAGAGTGACGTTTTTAGTGTTGAGCAAATATCCCCATCTGATGACGAATACTCTAATCTAATGGCAGCATTGAATACTAACTATATCTATTATTTGGCTCCCCATACTGGCTGTGGTTGCGGATGGGATGTTACAAATACTGGAACCGAATTTGATGCTCTTTCAAAAAAGTCCCTTTTTGCTCTTAAAGTATATTTGCGGAACCTATCTCCAGAGCAATCTATTTATGTTCTTTTCTGCAATCAAAATTCGATAGGTTTTACGCCAGCATCAGCAGATGAAGTAGATATTCTAGACTTTTTATCAATTTTAGATGCGGGACATCTAAAATTTGGTGAACCTTATTCGCGGTTGTATTTATTAAAGGCTAGTCAAAGTGATAAGTAATTTATTTTTTAGCGGGGCCGTGTCAATAATTTGCATGTTGCTTGTCTTGGTTTTGGGTGGATGTACACATTTTCCCCAGAAGAAAAATAAGAGCGAAGAGGCTGAAAGTCGGGTTGTGATGAGGATTGTGAGAAATAATTACTTGCTCGAAAATGTAAAAAATGAAACGTCTTATTTCTTGGTTGGTTCCTATGGTCAAAATCCAATAAGTGAGTTTTTGCCCCCGTCAGGTTGCGGCGAAGATAAAACCGTACCATGTATGAATTGGAGCTCCTACTACATTTATGAGGTTACTCCAGTTTCATCAAGTGAGCTTAAAAAAACGATCAGGCTCGCATTGTTTAGTCATGCGGGTATGCCCGGAGTTGAAAATCAGAGTTACTTAATTGAGACAAAAAAGCTGTCGGTTTCCGATGCGAATACTGTTGGTGCCGATTACCTTGCAATCAAAATCGTGACAGTAGGTTCTGATTGGAGTTGTGTGGCTACTGCATTCAAATTGGATCAATGGCTCTACAAACCAAGTCAGTATCCAAGATTGAAGAAAAACGAGAAAGGTGAGTATTGTTATTATTAATACTCATATAGATAGAGGCATGCCTGCTGGTATAACTCTGATGGGCTTTGGAGTGGTGGAATGCCTGAGAAGGTTAGATATTTTTTAAAGAGAAACTGGCATATCTCAGTAAACAGAAACTCACCATGAATGAAGGTCAGGCAGGAATAGCAGTACTCGCGGGTATAACATTAATCTCTTCCCTTGTATGGCATTTCTTCTACCGGGAATTGGAAAAGCAGTTGCAGGAGCGACGATTATTTCTGTGGCAATTTTTCAAATAGGCTGTCTCATTCACTCTGGGTATATAGACCGATTTATATGGATTGCAGTAGCAATGTCTAGCATGTATGCATTTGTTGCAGCTATCAGTGTGCTGCTTTTACGTATTTTTGAAAAAAATTCACTTAATGAGCTACGCTCATAAGTGCCGATTCATATCAAACGCAACATGGCACACTCACTACTTCACATTTCTCACTGATTGACGTTTCCTTCATCCATTCACATTTACCCACTTCAATCTGTTACCCAAATCCGCACTGCACGTTAATACCTTCACAATTGTTGTAACCATATTTCGCACAAAAGCGAGAAATGGGTTGCAGATTACGCTCGCGAAAGTGGGAAGTAGTGTGTACGAGGTTCGAGTTTTTCCTGCGCGCGATTTTTAGCTGGAATTGGCTGATTTATAAAGGTTTTTTGCTTCGTTTGATTCTTTGAGTTTTGATTGCGTTTTTTTATACTCCTGTCCGTGCCACAGCGATGGTATCCAAAAATAACAAAGACACTGGGCATATTTTCGGTTTAATCATCTGATCTTTCCTGTCGGTATGGACCTTTGTCCATGCCATGGAGAGCCTTTATCTGGAGAAAACCATGTCTATAAAAAAAACGGTCATTAACACCAGTGCAAAAAAAATAAGGGCAATTAAATCCACAATGGTGATGTGGTGTTGTTTATTGCTTTCTCTGTTTTCAATCCAATCAGCCTGGGCCGCTTCCGGCCATACCGTGTTATCCGCTACCAGCGTGAAGTTTTATGTAACCGATGCTCCCTGGGCCGATGTGCACTACACGATTAACGGCGCGAACCAGCAAAATATTCGCATGACGGCGAGCGGTACCAATCACGAATATATTCTGAATGCGGCTACCAATTCGGTGATTCGTTATTTCTACACTATCGGCAACAATTCCGGTGGTGCTAACGATACGGCCTGGGTGCAATTCACCTTAACGGGTACGACCAATCCGCAGCCCGGCGGTGTTGCGCGGGTTTACCAGCATTGCAGTTACGGGGGAACGGCAGTGGGTTTGGCTGCGGGGAATTACACCTTGTCGCAATTGCAAGCGTTGGGTGTGCGCAACGATGATATTTCCTCGGTGCAAGTAAACAGCGGTTACGAAATTGTGCTTTACCAGAATGATAATTTTGGGGGTACATCCGTTACCAAATCGGCCAATGATGATTGTCTCGTGAATGACAATTTCAACGATGCAGCCAGCTCGATTATTGTGCGTGCAACCAATACCACCAATCCGGGAACACCGGGTACTGCAAATGGTACACACAAACGGTTAAAAATTATTAACGGTTGCGGCGATCCGATGTGGGTGCAATGGTTGACCGCGCCGGGAATTAATTTCAGCGGCCCGAATCGCCATCGCCTCGCGAGCCTCAATAGTTTTATTGAATACGATATTCCCGATAAAGGTTTGCCGAGCATGCGCTTCTGGCCCGGTTTTGGTTGCGATGCGAACGGCCATAACTGTCGCGTAGGGGCGAGCGGTGGCCCTGCAAATTTGGGCTTTACCTGCCCGGCGGGTGGATGTGCACCACCCATCGATTCCAAATTTGAAGCGTCATTCGGTTGCATCCCTGGTGTGACGGATGCGCAGTGTGTACAAAACCCTTCTGCACCGGGCACACCATTAGGTCGCGGCGATTGGTGGAACAATAGTTTTGTGGATGGTTACACCACGCCGATGAAAGTCATCGTGAAAGGTAATTGCCCGGTTGGTCCGCAACCTGCGCCTGTATTTGGCCCCGGTGGTCCACCCGGTGGAATTATCGATTGCTCAACTATCCGTATTTCGGATTGCCCAACCAACGAAAACCTCAGCACCGATGGCCGCTACCCCGCGCTCGCCAACGTGAATTTAATTGCAACCAATCCAATCACGGGGGCGCAAGCAGGTTGTTATTCACCGGCGGCGAAGTTGACGTATCGCCAATGGCCGTCGTCCACACCGGTTTACAACCCGGCTGATCCGCAAGCGCAAATGTATACCTGCCCGACACCGCCTGTTTCTCCCGAGCAATGCATGGCGGGCCCTGCGGACCGCACCAAATATCGCAATATGGTGCATTCACATTGCGACACTTACGCCTACGCGTATGACGATGGTGTAGGGCTTTCCAGTTGCCCGGCAGCGACCAACCTGGTTTACGAAGTGACCTTTTATTGTCCACGTTAATTGGAATTACCAGTTCGAAAAAATTTTATTGAAGGAACAATAAAAACAACCTGTGCGATTTTTTATCGCACAGGTTTTTTACCGAGGGGGAATACTAAAAATAAACACTATAAAAAAATGGCCAGTGCTAAAGAATCGCAGAATATTTTTTGTGATTCTCGAAATGGCGTATGAGCTGCTCATACACTTACTTCAATACCTTATTTAAAGGAATCCGTTATGAATAATAAAAAATCCGCAACAATGCACTTACTGAAGGTTGCGTTATTGGCGTGCGCCGGTATTGCGTCGGTTGCCCATGCAGTGGTTTACCAGGCAGAAAATTACAACGCGTTTTACGATACAACTCCCGGCAACAGTGGCGGTGTTTTTCGCGGCGATGCAGTGGATATTGAATATACCACTGATAGCGGTGGCGGTTACAACGTAGGTTGGATAGCGCAGGGCGAGTGGCTTGCGTTTAATGGATTAACTATTCCCACGACCGGTAGCTACACCGTGCGTTTGCGTGTGGCATCGCCCAATGGCGCAACGGCATCGGTGGATTTAAATGCGGGTTCGATCCCACTGGGGAATTTTGCTATTCCCGCCACTGGTGGCTGGCAAAATTGGACCACGGTGACACGCACCGTAAATTTAAATGCGGGCACTTATAACCTTGGTGTATTTGCACAATCCGCTGACTGGAATTTCAACTGGATTGAAATTGTTCCCAACACCACCAACCCGGGGCGCACGCTGGTGTGGTCGGATGAATTCAATAGCATCAACACGGCTAACTGGACATTTGAAACCGGTGGCGGTGGCTGGGGTAATAATGAGTTGCAGTATTACACCAATGGGCAAAATGCATTTATCCAGAATGATCCGCAAGCGGGTGGAAACGTCTTGGTGATAGAAGCGCGCCGCAACAATCCGTCCAACTACGGTTGCTGGTACGGCACTTGTACTTACACGTCCACGCGTATGATCACGCGCGATAAAAAAACCTTTAAATATGGTCGCATTGAAGCGCGGTTGAAATTGCCGCAAACACAAGGCATCTGGCCGGCATTCTGGATGTTGGGTAGTAACCTCGGGCAAGTGGGTTGGCCGCAATCAGGCGAGATCGATATTATGGAACACGTCGGTTTTGAACCGACGACGACCCATGGTGCTTTGCACGGTCCGGGTTATTCTGGTAACACCCCGATCATGGGAACCCACAACCTCGGTGAATATGTGGATGTGAATTATCATGTGTACGCGGTGGAGTGGGATACGAATGGCATTCGCTGGTTCCGCGATAATATCCAGTTTTATTCTGTCACGCGCGCGCAAGTGCAGAACTATGGTACCTGGGTATTTGATCAACCGTTCTTCCTGTTGCTGAACGTAGCCGTGGGTGGCACCTGGCCGGGTAGCCCTAACGCGAGCAGCGTATTCCCGCAACGTATGTATGTGGATTACGTGCGCGTATACCAGTAATTTTTCACGTGTAAAAAAATGGCAGCCAATTGGCTGCCATTTTTTATTAATAAATGAATTTTCACGCAAATCGGTGTGGAATTTTTTTTCTTCCAATAAATGGTATTGCTATTCCCCGTTAAGTCCGTAGCATTTGGCTGGCTGATTTTATGTTGTAGCAGCGATCCTCTAATAATTGACTACTGAAAGGATTTAACATGATTAAGCCACTATTGTCTTTTGCGTTAGCTGCAGTTCTTTTTCCTTCCATCGCCAGTGCGGCGGTTATCAATATCAACTATACCGGGTATGTTTCTGGCACTGAGGGGAATGGTTTGGGCCATTCTGTTGGTGAGTTGGTCTCCGGGCATGTGAAAATTGATTTAACGAAAGCACTTGGTGTCAATACCCCCTCAGCGAATGTTGCTAATTACTATGCGGCTGACGATGAGCACAATTTAATTTCCGGTTATCACAGTTCGGCGATTGGCAAGTCGGTAGATTTCGTGGATGTTAATGATGCAGCATACGAATATAACGGGGCATTTGAAGACTTTTTAAAGGTGTCTGATTCTGACTCTGAATTTATACAGGATTCCGCCTTTAATTATACTTCCAATTTTTATTCGTTTTATCTGGAAGTGTTATTGCCCGGTGTTGATTGGCTTTCCGGCACTGGTTTGGATAATCTCAACCTCGATATAACAGATGCTGCGGCATTGGCGGCCTCACGTGGGCAAAAGTACAATGTATTTGCCAATGGCAGTTCGGCAGGTTACAACGTACACGCAGATGTAGCCTATATCACGTTTGATTCGTTAAAAATTACCTCGGTGACTGGATCGCAAACTGAACCCGCAAAAGTTCCTGAAAGTAATGCTTTTGGATTGCTTATGGTGGCACTGCTTGGGTTGTGGGTTGGCCGCCAGCGCCAGCGCAATAAATTTCTCTAATTTAATGCGTGGATGGGCACTATTTAAAAAATGTCGCGTGTGATTAGCTATCGCACGCGACATGTTTTTTTGTATCACCGCGATGTAACCTGAAATACCCCCGCCAGCTGATGCAATTTGGTAGCAGTATTTTTTAACCGATCAGAGCTGGTGTGCAGCGCACGCACTACCTTGTTCATCGTTTGGCTTGCACTTGCCACTTCGCGCACATGGTGCCCATGCTGTTGGCTGTTGCTATCGATGTGGTGAATAATATCGAACATACGTTCTACAATTTGGTGCAGTTGCGAATTATCTGTCGATGCCTCTTCCGCTAAACGTAAACCGCGATCCACATTGGCTACGCTGGTTTCCATATAAGTGGCTGCTGTTTGTGATTCCTGGCGGATGGCTTCAATTTTTTCACCAATCTCCTGCGCAACCATTGCGGTGCGGCTGGCCAGGTTGCGTACCTCTTCGGCTACGACTGAAAAACCACGACCATGTTCGCCCGCTCGCGCTGCTTCGATTGCGGCATTTAGTGCGAGCAAATTAGTTTGGCTGGTGATATCACTAATTAGCGAAACCATATTGCCAATTTCAGCGGTACGGCTATTCAAGGTGTGAATTGTGCGCGCCGAAGTTTCTACCACATCGCGAATACTTTGGGTGCCGGTGCGCACGGATTCAAACTGGCTGCGCGCTTGTTCGACTACATTTTCCATTACCTTTTTCATATCGCTGGCAGTGCCCGACGCATTGCTGATTTCCTGTAACTGGTTATGCATTAACTCCAGCATTTTCTCCATGGAATTGGAAACGTGGTTCGATGATTGGTTGGCTTCCGTGTTTCGCTTGAGCAAGGTGTCACTATTTTTCATCACCTCGTCTGCGGCGCGAATCACTTCCCCGACAATATGATCAAGGTTATCGATAAAACTATTTGTCCATTTTCCCAGATCACCGGTTTCATCATTGGCCAGTTTGCGGGTATCCAAACGCTGTTGCAAATTGCCGCCACCTTCGGCGATGGTATGAATCACTTCCGTCATTTTTCCCAGCCGCCGGGCGAGGCGCCGTGGTCCGCGTTGTTGGAAAATTTTGCCACCAATAATTAATGCAAGCAGGGTTAGTAAATTAATTAATGTATTCGACCAATCGGTAAATTCATGCAGGCTGGCATTTAATAAAAACGCACTACCAACGCAGGCAGTATAGATATTCATAAATTTAAAACTGAGCGAACGATGGCGATAAACTTCTTCCAGGTCCGCTTCGCACATCATACCCCAGGTATCCGGTGATCCCTGCAAACTAAAGGTCACGCCTTTGCCTACCACAGGAATATGCCGGTAGTCGGAATAGCCGGGGTAGGTGACAAACAAATTGCTGCCCTTGCGAATTGTTTCGCGCACACCCGGATGTAATTCATTGGTGGCGGGATCGGTAAAGCGAATTTCAAACTCGGTGTGTTGCTGGATTTTGACTACACCCCATTCGGTGTTTACCCCGGATTTTAAATTTTCACCGTGGGTAAAGGTCGCATCTTCAAAACGTGAGCGCGATAAGGCCGTGCCGCTTTTAATCTGTGGGTCAAAAACCGATTTCACCATAAACAAATAATTATCACCGGATTCGCTAAAAATATGTCCGGCTTCGCGTTGTATCAAATCACCCAATACATCATTTGGAATGCGTGCGCACAAGCAACCTTTATTGCCCGGTGTTAATTCAACGGGCAAATAAAACATCAGTGTAATCTGGTCATGGAATGCAGAGCTGCGTTTACCTATTGCCAATGTTTGCGGGTCTTTATAGGGGCCATGCAAAAAAGGCGCAGAAAATCCGGCGTTAACCGCGTGTGAATGCAAATCCTGTTTGCCGATACGCCGCGTATAGGTGGATGTAATAACCACACCTTGTTCATCGATTAAAAATAATTCAGTGCAATCTCCCATCACTTGCCAGCATTTGCGCAAAATATTTTCAGCGGAGTCATCCAGCAATTGCAGCTGGCTGCGGCAGGATTCAAGTTGGGTCCATTGGCGTTTGACCCATTGCTGTAACAGCTTGGTGCGGGTATTGGCGATACTGTCAAAGGTTTGCTCCATAACCGCATAGCGGTTGCGGTTACGCCAACACGCCCAGCCCATGGATAATTTTCCGGTTTTTCCTGACCAGTTCAGCCAGCCTCGCTCCGCGGGTGACAATTGCATTGAGTCACTGTGTAAATGCATAGGTCTTCTTCACCTGTTTCTAGAGTGTTGTAGTAGTTGTAGTGGGATAAAACGTTTATTTGTTGTATCAGGGGTGAGGCAGAATGTGTGCCAGTTCACATTCGGTTGGCAGGTAGCGATGATTGGAAATTACACAGGTTCGCTGTGGCCATTATTGGTGCAGCGCATACTTTATGTTGGTGCTTGCGCATTGATTTGGTGCAATGGTCGGTGGGGTAAAAGCAGTGCGAGGTGGCGGAGAATTTTGATCGGTGGGAATTTGCAGTACTTGCCCGGTACTGCGTTGCTAAAGGTGGTGTGTACCAATGGAAATGATGTGGCCTTGGTTTATGTACCTAATTCCTGCAGGTAACTCCATGGATAAATACCGCGATCATGGCCATCGCTGAATACCATTTGCAATCCATATCCCATCGGGTTCATTGCGATTAATTCCACATCGGCATCCACTAATGAAATTTTTCCCTGGATGCGCGCCGCACGGCATTTGGCACAAGGGCAAGCGCCGCGCAAGCGTTGGTGGCTTAGTATTTTTATGTCCGCGTCTGACCATTTCACCACCACCTGTTTATTTTTTTTTGAATTGCTTAAGGAAAGCGGTGCAGCCTGGTTCATCGTTTCTCTCCAATTATTGTTGCAATTGCGCCAGGGCAATTCGTACCGCTTTGCGCACTTCGGGGTCGGGATCATTTTCGGCGTCGCGTAAGGCAGGTAATGCATCAGGATTGCCCAGCTCCCCTAATGCCAATGCGGTTTCTTTGCGTAAATTACTGATGCTGTGGGTGAGTAATTGCAGCAGCGGATCAGTGGCAGCGGTAAAGCGTAATTTCCCCAATGCGCGCACGGCTTGCAAACGCACTTGCCAATAGGAATCCGCCAGCGCCGTTATTAAATAGTCACCGCTGGTTTGCAAACGCAATTTCCCCAGGGTATTGGCAGCCTCCTCGCGTACTTGCCATTCTGCGTCGGAAAGCGCGCTGCGTAATGCGGGAAGCACACTGTCATTGTTGGCTAAACCCAATGCGCCGGTGGCTGCACGGCGCACTTCAAGAGCGGAATCATTACTGGCGAGGCGTGCAAGCTCCGGTAATGCATCGATATGTTTTAACCAGCCCAGTACGCCAACCGCTTCGCGGCGTACATTAGCATTTTCATCGTGCAATGCAACGAGCGCAGCGGGGGCGGATGCTGGCAAGCGCAATTCACGCAGCGCCCGCCACGCGTGTTTACGCACATTGGCATTCTCGTTTTTTACCCGGCGCAAAATAATGTGGCCGAGTTCAGCCGTTTTTAATTGGCTTAAACTCTGCGCCGCAATTTCGCTCACGGATTCATCCGCATCAGTAAGGGCGCTGCTTAATGCTTCAACCACTCCGGCGTCCTCCCAGCCTTCCAGCAGGCGCGCTGCTTCAGCGCGAACGTGCGCATTGGTATCGGTGGTTAATGCATAGGTAAGCCATGGCAGGGCATCCTCGTCTTCAAGGTCGGCGAGTTCAATTAATGCAATACGGCGGGTGCTGGCGTCGCTGTCTTGCAAGCGTGGTTGCAAAACCAAAATAGCGGGATTATCTGTGATCGGTTGCGTCGTCATATTTTCAATTCTTCAGTGCTTTTGGGAATGTTTATTTCCAGTAAGTTACGTTAAACAGCAATGCGTGTTTCCGGCGGTAAACCCAAGGGGGAAAGTCGCGGTAATTGACGGCCTTCTTCGTGGTTTAATAAATCCAGGCAGTGACGTTTCAAATGCATAAATTCCGGTGTGGTGACCAATTCTGTTGTGCGCGGCCGCGCAAAATTTACCGACAGGTTTTCAATAATCCGGCCCGGACGCGGGCTCATGACCAGAATGCGGTCAGCAAGGAACAGTGCTTCGTCAATATCATGGGTTACAAACACCAATGTAGTGCGGATGCGCCCCCAGATATCGAGCAACAACTGCTGCATCTTTAGACGTGTTTGTGCGTCCAGCGCACCGAAGGGTTCGTCCATTAACAGCAAGCGCGGTTTATTAATTAACACGCGCGCAATTTCCACACGCTGTTGCATTCCACCGGAAAGTTGGCTGGGCCAACGGGTGGCGACATCGTGCAGGCCTACTTGCTGCAACATTTCGAGGGCCTGCGCGTGCCGTTCTGCTTTTTTAACCCCGCGCATTTTTAAACCGAAGGCAACATTGTCCACCACATTCAACCAGGGAAATAAGGTGTGATGCTGGAATACCATGCCGCGCTCCGGTGAGGGCCCGGCAATGTTATTTCCATCAACCTCAAGTACACCATGTGCAGGAATAATGTGGCCGGCCAATGCGCCCAGTAATGTGGATTTCCCGCACCCGGAAGGACCAAGCAAACATACAAACTCACCGGGCTGGATATTGAAATCCACTGCTTGCACCGCTTCAAATTCACTGTCACCTGTGCCAAGGCGAATCGATAATTGCGACGCGTTAATTTCACCCAATGCTACCGCAAGATTTTTCCCGCTGGTGTCTTTTGATGAGTGTTCATAACCCGACGATTGTTTTTCAAAAATAGTCATCATGATTTTCCTTGCAGTCGATACCAGGGTGTCAACCAATCGCCAATGCGTTTTATTAACCAGCTACTGCCCATGCCGAGCAAACCGATTAACAACATTCCAACAACAATATCGGCGTAATTTTGAATCACGTAGGAAGACCATGTGTAATAACCGATTCCCCATTGGCCGGAAATCATTTCCGCCGTGACCAGGCAAAACCAGGATGTACCCATGCCAATTGATAGCCCGGTAAAAATGCTCGGCAATGCACCGGGCAAAACCACTTCACGTAAAATTGCACGCGGCGATGCCCCCAGGCTGCGCGACGATGCGATCAACCGTGGATCAACCGCTTCAACACCATGAATCGTATTGAGCAAAATAGGAAACAGTGCACCGGTAAAGGTAATAAAAATCATCGACGCTTCTGAGGAAGGAAACATCAATATCGCCAATGGAATCCAGGCGACTGCCGGAATAGGGCGCAACAATTCCAGTGGTGGCATTAACCAGTTTTCCGCCTTGCGCGAGCGGCCAATCACCAACCCCAGGGTAACACCCACTACAGCGGCCATTAAGTAACCGCTAAATACCCGTGCAAGGCTGCTACCCAAATGCGGTAGCAGCGCGTTGGATTGCAGTAGCTGCCAGATTGCACTGATCACTGCTTGCGGTGTAGGCACATTCGAGAAGGTGATTATTCCCAAATCAATGCGCAATGTAGATGCAAAGTGCCACAACAATATACAGGCGGCAACTGAACCCAGTTGCATGCTCGCCGTGGTGACACGAGACGGCAAGGCATTGGTCTTTTTAAAACTGGCCATAATAATTCTCAACGTAATGTTGCTGATTGCTCATTCAGTGCACTGATAGTCTGTTCACGCAGTGCGCTGAATGCCAACGCTTTGCCACCGTGTTGTTTTGCAAAAGTTTCAGCGTGTTCTTTTAACAAAAATGCATCCAGCTGGCCGCTGCTGCTTTGGACAAACCAGGCCTGGTTCGCGAGCAATTTAATACCGCTGTCGGATGCTTGCGCATAAATCGCGCGAATATCAGTGCCGGCTTCTTCCAGTTTTTGCAACGCAGTTAAAGCATCGTTGAAAGACGCGTAATGACGCACCAGGGGTTCACCGCGCACCCAGATTTGCGCGAGGTGTTTGAAATCGGTAATCGCTTTTCCGCTCACCGCATCGTTGGCATTGAGTGCCAGTGGTGAATAATTTTTTAAGGCAGCTTCATAATCACGGCCGGATTGTTTAAAAGCCTCGCGCACATATTTATCGTTGATAAACGTGGAGACATCCAAACCTTTGTCCGTTCTTTTCAATAGTTTTAATGTTTCTATTGCTGTTGATGTTGCCTGGCGATACTCCGGTTTCCAGGTCAGATCGCGGGTTTGCAAGCCGAGCGGGCCGTGGAACAGGTAATTCACTTCGGCTTCAATGCCGGTTAATTTTTCAATCAGTTCGCTGTATTTTTCCGGTTCGGCAGCAATCAGCCGATCGGCTTCAATCGCTGCACGTAAATATGCCACTACAATTTCCGGATATTTTTTGGCATAAGCTTCATCTACCAGAGTACCGTGATAGGTGGGTGCATTAGCTTGCGAGCCATCGTAAATTTTGCGTGCGAAGCCACGGTTGGGAAATAATTCAGCAAAAGGCACGAAGTCGGCGTGGGCATCAATGCGATTACTTTTTAATGCCGAGCCGGCGATCTCGGGTGCCTGGGCAATAATGCGCACATCTTTATCCAGATCCCAACCTTGTGCTTTCACTGCGCGCAATAACATGCCATGCGCGGTGGAAGCAAAAGGTACGGAGATTGTTTTTCCTTTCAATTCGGCAAGCGATTGCACCGGCGATGCGGCGGGAACCACAATGCCGTTACCACTGCCTTTAATACTGCCGGACAACACACTGATAAAAATACTGCGCTTGCCAGCTGCTTCATGGGCCACGCCGTTGAATGAGCCAGGAAAATCTGCCATCGCGCCAAAGTCCAGTTTGCCGGCAACCATTTCATTGGTCAGCGGCGCACCGCTGGTGAAGTTTTTCCATTCAATTTCATATTGTGCATCCTTGTATTTACCTTCTTTAGGTAAATATTTTTCCAACAGTTTTAATTCGCGAATTAATAAACCACCGGTGGCGCAATTAATGGTGGTGTCTTGTGTGCCTATGGCAACACGAATGGTTTCTGCATGGGTAGTTACATTAGCTAACACCAGCGATAAGGTCAGGGCCAAGCGAGTTGTAAAACGCATTTTCCTCTCCACAATTCCAAGTGCGTATCGTTTTCTCCCCGGGTAGAGGTAGGCAACGAGAGGTTATTTGGTTAAAAGGCATCTGAAGGTAAATTCAGGTAGCGCATATTTTTAAATCAGGTGATCAATTGGATTCAGCGCAATAAATACGGGATTTCCACTTTCACGGCGCCGGTTGGGCAATCGGTTTCGCATGGCATGCAGTACCAGCATTCATCAAATTGCATGAATGCTTTGTTGGTTTCCGGATGAATGGCTAATAAATCCATAGGGCAAACCTCCACACAAACAGTACAACCTTTGTGCGCGATGCATTTTTCTTCATCGACGGTGACCGGTGCATTACTGCGAAAAAAAATACTTTGTTGTTGCTGGGCCATGAAGTTTCTCCTAGCGGTTGGCCACTTTTAAACGCAAGCCCTGGTAGGCGACTTCTTCTTGCGCATTTAAGTGAATCAGGTAAGGCTCAACAGCGCGTTTAAAACTGACCATATTGCCTTGTGCGTCTTTCTTTAAATGGCAGTGATAAAACCATTCGTTGTCATTGCGCTTCGGGTAATCCACCCGATAGTGATACAACCCCCAGCGACTTTCCTTGCGAAACAATGACGCGCGCGCTGCCATTTCGGCGCAATCACGAATTACACTCACTTCCATTGCGCGCATTAATTCATGTGGATTATTGGCTTTAATTTGCTCGATATCCTGTTCGATCATTGCAAAACGCTCCAAACCAATTTCCATTTTTTTTGTTACTTTCGGTGGCTGTAGATAATCGTTTACAAAACGACGCAATTTGTATTCGACTTGTGCGGGCGGTAATCCATGTTCGCGCAGCAGCGGGGCGTAAACGCGTTGTTTTTCTTTAGCAATTTGCGTTGCATCCAAATCGCTGAATGTACGTTCAGCCACATAATCAGCGGCATTTACGCCGGCAAACCAGCCATAGGTAAACGCACCTAGCATATAGTTGTGTGGGACAGCCGCCATATCGCCTGCAGAATACAAACCTTTGACCGAGGTTTCCGCGTGTTCATTTACCCATACACCGGAAGCGCTATGGCCGGAGCAAAAACCGATTTCAGAAATATGCATTTCCACCATTTTTTCGCGGTAATTGGTTCCGCGGTTTGCATGGAACTGGCCGCGACTGGGGCGTTCATTACTGTGCAAAATGGTTTCAATATTCTGGATAGTTTCTTCGGCAAGGTGATCCAGTTTTAAAAATACCGGACCGTTACCGCCTTCCAATTCCTGGTAGAACTCCCACATCATTTGCCCGCTCCAGTAATCGCATTCAATAAAGCGTTCGCCTTTATTATTGGCGGTATAACCACCGAGCGGACCGGTGACATAGGCGCATGCAGGGCCGTTATAATCCTTAATCAATGGATTGATTTGAAAACATTCCAGGTTCGCCAATTCAGCACCAGCGTGATACGCCATCGCATAACCATCACCGGCATTGGTTGGGTTTTCATAAGTACCCATTAAATACCCGGATGCCGGCAAGCCTAAACGACCGGCAGCGCCGCAACAGAGAACCACGGCTTTTGCGCGGATAATATGGAAGTCTCCCGTGCGGCAATCAAACCCTAAGACACCATTCACCGCACCTTCGGTATCTGTTAACAGGCGGGTGCTAACGATGCGATTGGTGATGGCAATTTTTGCGCGCTTTAATTGGCGATAAAGCACTTTTTTAATGTCGTGGCCTTCCGGCATGGGCAATACATAAGAGCCCATGTGATGGACTTTTTTTACCGCGTAATCACCGGTTTCATCTTTTTCAAATTTCACACCCCAGCGATCCAGCTGTTCGATAGTGGCAAAACTGTTTTTCGCATAGGCATAGACTGCCGCCTGATTCACGATGCCGTCATTCGCAATGGTGATTTCTTTCGTGTATTGCTCAGGTGTGGCATGGCCGGGGATTACGGCATTATTTAAACCATCCATGCCCATGCTGATCGCACCGGAACGTTTTACATTGGCTTTATCCAGTAACAAAATTTTCAATGCCGGATTTTTTTCCTTGGCTTTAATTGCCGCCATCGGGCCAGCAGTACCGCCACCGACAACAACGATGTCGTATTCCTGTTCGATGTGTTGCACAGCATCGATATTGTTGAAATTTTCCCAGGTCATCGGGCTTTTCTCCGCTTAAATTTTGGGGTTGTCGAGGCGTTGGCGATCAATACGGAAACGATACTGGAACGCATCGCCACGGTAATAAAGGAATTCAAAATCAATTGGCTGGCCCGCAGCGGTGTGCGTTAACCGCTCGATACGCATAATGGGCGCACCTTCTTCAACATTCAGGGCGTTGGTTAATTCGCTATCGGCTAACACCGCATCAATCGCCAGGTCAGCGTGGCCGAGGTTGAGTTGCAAATCGTTTTCAAGGATCAGGAAAATATCGCGCGTAATCAGGTCAGCTTTTTGCAATTTTTCCCCAATGTCGGCTAATACATACGAGATTTCCAGCGATACCGGTTCGCGATTAATAAGGCGCACGCGCGTTATTTCCGCAACCCTATCGCCTTCATTGAGTTGCAATCGCTCGGCAATACGCGTATCAGCGGCAATAAATTTCACCCCGAGCAATTGGTTAATCACTTCATGACCCAATTGCGATAAGGATTCAGCCAGGCCTTGCAATGTGCTGACGTTTTGAAACGCTTTTGGTTTGGCGACAAACGTACCCTTGCCATGAATTTTGAAAATCAATCCTTCTTTCTGCAGGTCCCCCAATGCTTGCCGCACGGTAATACGGCTTACCTGAAATTGATCGCCCAATTCACTTTCCGATGGCATACGGCTTTCGGCGGGGTAGGTGCCATCCAGAATTTGTGCGCGTAATAATTCTTTCAATTGGTTGTAAAGTGGGACTGGTGCAAAAGGAACCAGCTGCGGAGAAATCTTCTTGGTCATGCGGTGCTCAGCTATTTATAAAATGGTGTATGGCTTACAACTCATTAGTACTTGTTATGACAAGTTGCAGCGAGTATATAAATAGCGTTTCGCAGGATAAAAATAATTTAATTTTATATCCTTATAACCGGAATTCTACGAGGTGTTTATTTGTGAACAGTTGGGTGTAGTGGCTTCCGCCCACACCAGAATCCATCAGCAAATTAACATTTTCTGACTGTTGATTTTTAAACAGTGATAAGGAGTATATGCACCGGATTTTCTAAAATTTTTTTATTTTTTTCTTAACAAGCGATTTTTAGCCTGTATTTTCTGTTTGGTTTTTGTTCTTTTTCAGGATTCTATCAGGGGCAGTGTTGTCATCAGGTGGTTATGTTTCCGTAACAACAGCTCGTTAGTTTTGTCGCTGAAAATTTATTATTGGTTGCCACGCGCGTTAATCAATACCGGCTTTTATTGCAATTCAACGTAACTGTTTAGTAAGGGTGTGGTGGTATTGGATGGGTCCACTTACGCCTTGGTGTTGAGCGCAGAAGTGACTGCCTGGCCGAATAGTTTTTGGTTGTTCCAATAAAAAGCCCCGTACGATCTGGTGCGGGGCTTTTTATTTTTGCTGACACCATCGCTGTATTGTGCGAAGGCTATGAATCAATATTAGATATAGTAATTTGCATCAATGATTTCACCGAGTGTCACGCTTGCCACTTGCGGTTGGGCTTTAATCCAGGCGAGTAATTTTGCCTTGTCAGCTTCGGTAGTGGACCCGTAACGTTTGTTTGAGCCGACAAAACCGGATAGGCGTTTGCTGGATAATCCACCGCCAAATGCCAGGCCCTGAGCGTTAATCGCATCGATAAAAAAGTTGTCGACAAACTGGCTGATCACTTCTTCAGTAATATCGTCTTTGAATTCGCATTCCAATTCGAAGCCAAAGGTGGCGAATTCATCCTGAAATAATTTCTTACGCAAACGTTTACTGCGCTGGGGAGCTTTGCCGGGGTTTGCGTTATTTGTTGCGGTCATGGGACATACCTTTTGATTACACTAAAAATTACGATTTGCTATTTGTACTGCAAGTTGAGTCAAGTTAAATCGGCATTACTAACGCCATTCAAATCCATCAAGGTGGCTACCTGTTTTTCCAGCAATTCAATGCGGCCTTCCAATTGCTGTATTTTTTGTTCCAGCTGGGTGACCTGCTCATCGTTACCGGCATGGCTTCTGCCTGGGCTGCCACTACCTTGCAGCGCTGCAATAGCGCTCAGGTCCGGTTGCCCGCACAGTAAATGGGTGTAGCGATCCTCGCGTTGGCCGGGTTGGCGCGGGATATGGACGATCAATGGTTTGGTTTTTGCGCACAGGCTTTGCAGTTTTTCTTCCAATGCTTGCAGTGAACCGAAGTCAGACATGCGCTGGGTACGGGTCAGAATCTCTGCAACTGTTTGCGCACCGCGCAATAACAGGACCGTCAATATCGCTTGCGTGGGTTTATCTACACTCAATACGCGCGTGAGGCGCTGGTCGTAACGTGAGGCGCGGGAGCCATAATCCACGGCGATTAACTGGCGGTCCTGCAATTCACTAACGCAACGCTGAAGCGGGCCCGAGTCGTAATTGCTTACAGGTTCGCGGCTGGTCTTCTGGTTACATGCTAATTGCAGGCTATTCAGGGTTAACGGGTATTGGTCCGGGGTGGTGAGCTGTTTTTCCATCAGGGCACCGAGTACCCGGGCCTCCATCGCATTGAGCATGGCTGATTCTTCGGTTGGGACGTCTGTAGTTTCCATAATCTTCTCTCGGGGCGATTGAGCGTGCGGCAACTCTACGCTGATAGGGTCCAAATTTCATCTTTTGCTCATTTTCATGTTCGTTATTCAGTTTTTTTATGACGAAGTAGGTAAATCTGCCTATATTTTAAACACACCTATGTCAGGTAATTATTGTCGAGGAAGACCTTATGGATGCTCTTTGGTTATTGGCTGGACCGGATCGCTGTTATCGTGTGCCGGAACGCAGGATTATTGTTGATAGGCGCGGTAATTTAGTTGAGGGTGCAGATGCTTTCCTGGTGAATAAAACTGATCGGGAATTAAGTGCAGTGGAATTCGTTGCGCTGTTTGAACAGGTGGATATTGTTATCCTGGTTGCAGGTAGTGGGCCCTTGAACAAACAATGGCTGGAACAAATTCCGGCACGTTTTCCCAAAGTGGGATTTTTGTACGAAGCCAGTACGCCTGAAGCGCGCCTGCAGCTGACAGTCACTGGTGTGGATGGTTATATTTCGGTCTCCATGACCCAGCCGGATTTTGAAGTGGTGCTGCAAAAGATTCATGAAGAAAAAAAATCCATCAACAACCTGTTGGACGAATTAAAAAATTTCTCCGCCATTGCATTTACGGCAATGTCATCGGCATCGGAAATGGGAACCGTTGCGGTATTTGCTGAAAAGGTACAGTCCTGTATGGAGCTGCATCGTTTGGCGAACCTGATTCAAGTGTGCCTTGGCGACTTGGGGCTTGATTGCATTGTGCAATTTATTTTTGAAAACGACATTACTATTTTTCCTGTTGATGTTCCTGTCTCTTATTTGCGCTTGTTGCAAAGTGCCAATGAATCCGAAACGCGCATTATTTCCCACGGTCGGTTTTTATTATTCAGTTTTGAGCATGTGCAATTATTAGTGAGCAATGCGCCACACCTTGACCAGGAGCGTTATGGCCGGTTGCGTGACGTGTTGGCACATGTGGTTTCAATTGCGGAAGCGCGTGCGAAAACGTTGAAAGTGAACACGCTGTTAAAAATCCAGCAGGACAATGCGCGCATGGTAATGATGTTATTGGAAATGGCGGCAGTGGATAATCGCACCGCTGTTAAAACAATCATGACGGAGTTATCAGATTCATTGCGGACGATGGCTACCGGTTTTGATTTGAATATGGAACAGGAATCGCAACTGCTGCATTTATCGGAAAAAGCACTGAATTCACTCGAAGGTTTGCAGGAGGCAACCACAGCGATTGAAGTGCATTTTCGTAGTTTGTTGCAGCAATTGGATGAGGCTTCCAATCTGCTCCAGGCACCACAGGAGCATGAGCAAGAAGTGGAAAATTTCGATAGTAAAATAGAATTATTTTGACGTTGGATGATGGCTGGCTATAAGGTAGCGATATTTTAACGCCACCTGTTGCTGGGTTTATGCATCTTGTGCGGCGGCAAAATCTTCTGCTTCGTGGCATATCACTTCATCAACTAATTGCTCCTGGGTCTTCCCATTGCAATCAATGATTATATCGGCAAAGCGTAAATACAGTGGACGCCGTTCCAGGTAAATCTCCGCAAAAGTTTGCCCTGGTGCACTGGCGATGCCGCGTGTGCTTAAGTTGTTAATGCGCTGCTCCAGTTCATGAATAGCGACATCCAGAAAAATAATCGGACCCAATTTTTTCAAGTGCTGCATTGCCGGTTCGCTGTAGACGACGCTGCCACCAGTAGCAATAATGTGATTGGAAGAGTTGATATCAAGCAATATTTTTTCTTCATGTTCGCGCAGCGCCAGATAACCTTGCTCGTGCAAAATATCCTGCAAGGTTTTGCGGTGCTCAAGCTGGATAAGCAAATCCGTATCGACAAAATCCTTAGCCAGATGTTTGGCGAGCAATAAACCGATAGTGCTTTTTCCTGCACCGGGCATTCCAATTAAAATCAGGCTTTGATGATAGGGATTCATAGCGCATTCTCCATTGGTTGATACAGCCAGCTAGCGGGATTATGAAAAAATTCCTGTTAAAAATGTCCTTATCGTCTTTTAAAAAGTGATGCTGATTTATCGCTACATCCGTTGGTATTTTTAACGAATAGTTCTATTGGTTGCACATATCTTCAAACGCATCAACGATTGCTTCCTCGTCTGCTTCGGATAATTGCGCAAGGTCCATAATACAAGGTTCGCTGATGCCGAGCAGGTCTTCAATTTCTTCAAAGGTTAAATGGGCGGCGAGTGCATGTTTTACGTAATTGCCCACGGCGTTGTGTAAACCTGCTTCGTTATCGCGTGCGGCCTGGAATTCGGCCACCGTTTGATCGGTTAACCATTGGTAAAAAGCTGCGCGATCTTCAGGGGAGTTATTGGTCAGGGCATCGAAATTCATGGGAATACCTCGGGCAGGAAATTGCCCCGAGTATACCGCAAGAACTGTTGCGGTTACACCAGCGCTATGTCTTGCAAGTCAATTGTCTGCAAACTGCTGGAAAAGCGTTCGAAATGTTCATGTTGATTATCGAGGGATTCAAGCAAACGTTCCATCAGGTTTTTTAAATGGATTAATTGATCATAAATCTGGTCCTGCATGACACTAATTTCAATCAGCGCCACGGCGCCGGTATTATTGTGCTCATTAAAATGCTCCAGCCACTCCTCCTGTTCCGGTTGTAATATTCCACTGCGCACCACCGAAATGGCCAGCCTGCCCATTGCTGCGCTAATAGACCGGGTAAAAGGGCTATTCAGTTGTGCTACCAATTGGTAAGCAAGTTGTTTGGCCAGGCCAAATTGGCTGCGTAAATTCTTTTGCCGGGCCAACAGGTTTTGTGCGGATGGTAATTGCTGGATGGCATCAGTCGGTAACGCGGCTTCTTTAAATAAAATACTGGCAGCGTCGTATACGGATTCAAAATAAATGTTATCACTCAACTTTAATGCCAATAGCAACATGGTGTGCGCGTGCGCACCGTAATCCACATAGCGGCTGTGGTTGTAAATGATGGTATCGGTCGCGGCAATAATTTGGCTGACCAGGGAAATTTTATCGCCGAATAAATGGCGCGGATAACCGGTGCCATCAATCCGTTCATGGTGATCAACAATAGCCTGGCCAATATCTTTCGGTAAAGCGGGGACCATATCCAAAAAGCGTTGGGCAATTAAGGGGTGCGCTTGCAAGGCTTTCCATTCGGCCGCCGAGAAGCCCTGGTCTTTTTCGCGCAATTCGGGGGGTAAATATAAAAAACCCACATCATGAAATAAACCGGCAATAAAGGTAGCCTGGATCTCCTGCACGCTTAAATTGAGTTTGCGCGCAATAGCAATCCCGGCCAATGCACTGAAAATACCCTGGAAATAAATATGTTTTGCACGCAAGGCAAGGACGGTAAGGTTTTGACGCAACAATGGAAATTTTTCATAAAACAAGCAGGCGAGGCGCAAGCTTTTTTGATAGCCCTCATTGTTGGTAACCGCATAAAGGCCGGGGAGGTTGCGGGCGAATTTATTCACGTAATCAAAAAGGCGCTGGGCATCCATACTCTCGGCAATACCCACACAGTGCTCAAGCGGTTTTAATAATTTGTGTTGCAACAGGATATGTGAGCGCTTCTCATCCAGTGGTGAGCCCTGGGCCAGCAAGAGTACACCCTGGTGATTCAGTATGGGTTGGTTAGCGGTGACGGGTTGTTTCTTATTAACTTCAATCAGGTTTAAACAATAATGATGCTGTTCACTATCAAGCATGCTGCTTTCCTATCAAAAATAAGTGGTTTTACCTCCCTGCTGCCGGTTAATCGATAAATCAGTTATTTGTGCCTGGGATTTACTAATAAAATACACCGGAATGAAATGATATGCGCCCGGCGCTTTATTCAACACAAGTTTTCTCACTATAGATCAGGCCGGGATTAATGCCACAAAAAAGCGCAAAGAATTTTAAGGTTGGGATGTGGCGCCATTATCCATCAGTTCTAATAAGGCTTGCGCACGGTAATAACGTGTAATTGTGGAAGGATGTAATCAATGGTGAGGGGGTAAATTTGCTGGAAAAAAGTTACCAGATGGGGTTTAACCATCCGATAACTTCCTGGCGTTTACTTCTTAAGCTGATTGGCCCAATCCACTAACGCAGCCAATTGACTCTCGATATTGCCTTGTATTTTTTCATCCACCAGATTGCCGTCAGCATCGAACGAATTGGTGAATGCATTGGCAAATACTTCCGGTCTGTTAAGCGGGTGCAGATTTAAATACACGCATACCTGGCGCAAATGGTATTGCGCACGCGATGTTCCCATACCACCGCCGGCACCCATAATCGCTACGGCTTTACCGGTGAGTAATTTATTATCAGGCTCACGTGAGGCCCAATCGAGTGCATTTTTTAATGCTGGAGCAATTGAATAATTATATTCCGGGCAACCAAAAACCAGCGCATCAGCGGCTTCAATTTGTTGCAGCAATTGTTTTACGGCCTCCGGTTTTTCAGTGATGTCAGCGTTATAAAAAGGGACTGCGGATAAATCGGCGATAGTGATGGTACTACCGGCCGGAGCATGGGCTTGTGCACAACGCAGCAGTCCCATATTGGTTGATTTTTTTCGCAAACTACCGCCAATCGCTAAAATATTCATTGCGTTACTCCATTGTTTTATTGCTGGATTGTTAGCTTAACGTTGCCTGGTTACAGGCAGCCAGTTATAGATGGTTGTTGTAGGTATGACCATCTCGGGTATGGACCCCTAGCTTCCGCTATTTACGTTGAACAATCAATTCCACTTCCAATAAAACTTCAGGGGAATAGAGGCGGCTGATTTGCACCCAGGTGGCGGCGGGATAGTGGCCCTGGTTGAAAAAGCTCTTGCGGGTCGGAATGGCTTTGATTAAGGCGTCAATGTCAGTGGTATAAACAGTTTCTTTAATGATCTGGTCACTGCTGGAATTAAATTTTTTGAGTATGTCCTGAACACTGGTGTAGCAATATTTAACGGCTTCTTCCATGGTTTTGCCCGGGCACGCAATGCCGGAAATAAACAGCTGGTTGTTGACCTCTACTACAGCGCTGTAGCCAATATCCTTTTCCCATTCGTTCAGTTGATGGCGTTTGATAGTTGCTTTATCCGCAGCGGCGGTGGTGAGCGATGTTATTAATAAGACAGATAATAAAATAATGCGCATGATGACCTCCCGGTTATTGGTTGAGGCCGCCAGTCTAGCGATTCTAAAAAATATAAATCGAAAGCTTTTGTTAATTAACGCAGTGAAATGCTAATTACGCAAACCCGCCGCCCGCTTTCAAAAAAGGTAGCAGGCGCAAACTTATTTTATGCGGGTGATGCTCCAGAAGTTGGTTGATACAAGCAACAGGGGCAAGGTAGGTATCGTAATAGTATTGTGCAGCATAACGCATGGAACTTAATTGCTCAGCGGGCATTGTCATCGCTTGATGAACTTTTTCCAGCAACTCCGTTTCGCTGGTAAATACCAGGCAATTTTTTCCATCTTCCAGCGCCGGGAAAAACATTTCCGGGTACTGTGTAATGGGAATACTACCTACTGCCAGGGCTTCAATTAAATTATGCGACATCGGATAGCGCACGCCGGGGCAGGCAAGAAAAAAATTACTATTCGCCACTGTGCCAAGCCAATTGATTGGCGCTACTTTGCATTGACGGGTATTCATAACGACCAGCCCGTGAATATTTTCCTGCACGGCGTTATCCAGATCGGCATTGCTGGGTAATACGCGATAGCAATTGTTTTGAGCGAGCTTGCTAGCCAATGTGTCCAAAATGCGGGCGCGGCTAAGTTTTGCATAAATATCGCGAATAGAATTTTTGTTGTATTTCTCCGGTTCGGCATCGCCACCAAAAAATATATTCCATGGCCGCGCCTGTTGGCGATAGTTCGCTAATTGCAAATCCTGTCGATGAGCATATACCGGCGGGAACATAGGGAAGGGCATAGGGAAGCAATTGGACTCAGGTGAATAATCTGCCCGGTAATTTAGTGAAATAATTTTTGTTGCTGCGCGCGCCAGGCCTGAATACCATTTGTCGGTCACCAACACATAATCAGTGGATAATAAATCCGGTTGGTGCAATACAGAAAATTTTTCCTGCAGGCATAGCTTTTTGTACTTATCCTGGATATTTCCCAGGAAAAAATAATTTTCGCGCAGTATAGGATAAAAACCGGCACGAATAAAAAAAATAAACAGGCAATAAAAGCGGCGCCCTTGCGGACCATCGATGCGCGAGTCGCGGAAATCAAATACCACAAGGGGCTGATGGTCGGGAATAGCGGTATTTTGTTGCTTGAGCCAGCGGCGGTAATCCATAACCCGTTGCGGGTAAAGCGCCGCTTTGTAGCGATTGAGAACACCATCCAATTGATGGCCGTATTTGGCGAGTTGGAGTAATGTGCTGGTCATGATCTATGTTCGGGATAGCGTGCGATAAACCGGATTTTATCCTTCACACATGACAACAGCATTTCAATCCGGAGGTGTAATAATTTTCGACAGTGTCGCTTTTTTATAGATGAATCTATTAAAAGAAGCATGTTAATAACCGCGCGCGACTATCTAAATAGCATTGCCATAATCCACACTAAACAGCTGTTGCGGGCGAAGCTTTTCGCGCCATTCATCGCTATACTGCACAGATTCCTGATATTAAAAATTTTCCATCACTGGAGACGTAAATGTGTCAGGTGTTTCCTTGAGTGTCGACCGGGTGACCTTGAACTGGCAAAAAGCGGCTGTGTTAATGCTGCTTTATGTTCTATTAGGGTACCTGGGGATTTATTACGCGGCTTTCCCCGGTACTTTTTTTGCCCAGGTCTGGCTACCCTCGGGTATCGGCCTGATTATGTTTTGCCTGTTCGGCAAGCGTGCATTTTTTTTGGTGTTCCTGGCGTCGCTGCTGGTGAACGGCCCTTATGCCTGGCGACAACTATCCGAGAATGGCGCAGTCGTCACAGCACTACTTATTATTTTCAGTCCATTGCTGGATGCACTCCAGAGTTTCCTGGCCTGGCGTTTATGGCGTTTGGACCGTGAACCGCGGTTGAGCCGTTTGGGATTCCAGCGGTTTTTAATGGCTATTGCCGGGGCCGTGACTTTCAGCATTTTATTGATGGCCAACCTGCATTTGCTCTTGGGATTGATTGAGCCTGCCGAATTTATAACGCGTTTTACCATGATGGCACTTGCAGATTTGCAAGGATTATTTTTATTGGTTCCCTTGTGGCTGGCAATGCGTCGCGCGCGCGGTAATTTAATTAATTATCCGCTTATAGCAAGCGCTGTTGCGGTGCCATTGCCGTTGCTATCGGCGAGGCTTGAGCCATCGCTTGCCGCATTATTATTTCCATTGGTCGCGGTGATTATTATCCGTCTGCGTTTTGTCGGCGCTGCGTTGGCAATGTTTATTGCCGGCAGTTGCGTGGTCGTTATGGTTGCTCTCGGGCAAGATCCATTGCACATGGGCGAGGGTGTTGATGCATTCAGTCGCTGGGCACTGATTATGCTCGCACTCGGTACGCCGATGCTGCTAATGGGAATTATTTTAGAGGATAGCTATGACTACCAAACGCATTTGGAAGCGCGCGTTGGCGAACGTACGCAAGCATTGCAGGATGCGCTTGCTGCGGCACATGTATTGGCAATTACGGATTCACTAACACGGACATTCAATCGCCGCCAGATGGATACCCTGGTACATGATGAGGTGGAGCGCGCGCAACGTTATCACCAACCAATGTCAATTGTGATTCTTGATATCGATCATTTTAAAACCGTCAATGATCATTACGGCCATCCGGTGGGCGATAAAGTGTTGCAGCAAGTCAGCGCGATCCTCGCGGCCAGTTTGCGCCAATCCGATTCACTCGGGCGCTGGGGTGGTGAAGAGTTTTTAATCCTGCTGCCGCAAATCCATTTGGTTGCCGCTGCCAGCGTAGCGGAAAAATTGCGCCTCGCGGTTTGCGCTGCTGATTTTGGTTTGGAAAGCCCGGTAACAATTAGCCTTGGCGTTGCGGAGTTACGTGCGGGCGAATCGGCGGGTGATTGGATCACGCGGGCGGACAAGGCGTTGTATCGCGCAAAAGATCGTGGGCGCAACCAATTGGCTGTGG
Organism: Gammaproteobacteria bacterium; assembly: GCA_021151835.1. GTDB lineage: Bacteria > Pseudomonadota > Gammaproteobacteria > Pseudomonadales > Cellvibrionaceae > Cellvibrio. The sequence continues at coordinate 257,065 of JAGKWO010000001.1, read as the reverse complement.
CAGATGAATAAAAAATGCGCGAATATTTTCGCGCATTTTTTTTTCGCTAACCGCTATTTTTTCCAGGTAATGCAGTGTTATCTGCGTGCTTTTTTACTTTTATGTTTGCCCGTGTGTTTTTCAGCCCGTGCAGGTAATTGTTTGGCGAGCATAAGCTGGAATCCGCCAAATACAATGGCCAATAACCCGAGCAGGGACGAGAACACATAAGCCCCTCCATCTGCAACGAAATAAAGACCAACAATCAATAACAAGCCAAAGAAGATAAAACCATAACCCAGTTTTTGTTGTAATTGCATAGAATCACCTTGGTAGTGCGCGGATGAAATCGCCTGGGGCGAATTTATTATCGGCACTGATTATCTGCATGATGTCAGGGTGACGCAAGTCCCCCGGGTTTATCAATCCCCGGGGGTAACCCCGGGGATTGAGTCGCACCAACTCCTTGGGTTGGTATCCCCGTGCAAGCTATAATCCCGCCCCATACGGTATTGGCACATTTGCGTGATAGAAGTGTCTTTTATAGAAATGTCCGTTATAGAAATCTCCAGCGTGCCCTTATAGAAGAGAGTCCTCCCTTGGATAAATCGAAATCTCCCCAATTCCATCGTAGTTTTTTAAAACCGCGTTTCTGGCCAACCTGGTTAGCGCTGGGTTTTTTCTGGCTGATTGCCCGCTTGCCGGTGCGTTTGAACCAGCTTGTAGGTCGTTTTTTAGGCTTTTTGTTGTATCACCTGGCCAAATCGCGCAAACGTTACGCCGAGATTAATATTGCCCTGTGTTTTCCCGACCTGGATGCCAAAGCCCAGGCCAACATGGTGCGCGGCGTAATCACCTCTTGCGGGTTGAGTATTTCCGAGACCGCCATGGGGTTGTGGGGCCAGGAAAACAAAATGCGCAATCGCTACAGCATCACTGGCCTGGAGCATATTGAGAAAGCCCGTGCAGAAGGCAAAGGTGTCTTATTGTGCGGCAGCCACCTTACGACCATTGATATCAGCGGTCGTATCATGGCCTATCACATTGTGGCGGATGTGCTTTACCGGCCCGATCCCAATCCGTTAATGTCCTACGCGATTGCTACCGCACGCAACCGTGTGAATGATGGTGCCATCCATCGCAGCGATACTCGCCAATTGATTAAAAACCTGCGCGCCGGTCACATTGTCTGGTATGCGCCGGATCAGGATTATGGCCCGGCGCACAGTATTTTTGCACCGTTTTTTGGTGTACAGGCAGCAACGGTTGTTGCCACCGCACGTATTGCAAAAATGTCCGGTTGTGCGGTGATTCCATTTTTTTGCTTTCGCGAACCCAAGGGCCGTTATCGCCTGGAAATCCAACCGGCGCTGGATAATTTCCCCAGCGGTGATGATTTGGTTGATGCCACGCGCGTTAATAAAATTATCGAAGATGCAGTGCGTCAGGCGCCGGATCAATATCTCTGGGTGCATCGCCGTTTTAAAACACGGCCTGAAGGGGAGCCCAGCCTTTATCCTCCCAAGAAAAAGCGCAAGGTGCGCCCGCAGGTTTAAATTTTACTCTGCGGTTTTGAATTACCATGAACAATACAGGGGCAGTTAACGATGGATGGATGTGTTCAACCGGGTTTGCTGCCAGTGCATGAAGCACTTGCACGTATCATCGGTGCGTTAAAACCAATAACGGTGACTGAAAATATCGCGCTAGCTGACAGCCTTGATCGGGTGCTGGCAGAAAATATTATCGCGCCCATCAATGTGCCTGGCGGCGATAATTCTGCAATGGACGGCTATGCGTTACGCCACTGCGATGCCCGACAAGAATTAAATGTTATCGGGGATGCATTTGCCGGCCATCCTTTTTCCGGTGAGATTGGTGCCGGGCAAGCGGTGCGGATTATGACGGGTGGTTTGGTACCGGTTGGTGCTGACACTGTGGTGATGCAGGAAAATGTAACGCGCAACGGGAATAAAATCCTTATCAACACCATACCTGATATTGGCGAAAACATTCGCCGTGCCGGTGAAGACATCGCACTGGGATCACTGGTGTTATCCACCGGCCATTTGCTTTCGGCGCTGGATATAGGTTTGCTCGCTTCGTTGGGTATTAACCGGCTTAATGTTTTTCGGCGCATCAAAATTGCGTTGCTTACCACAGGCGATGAGTTACTGGCGCCCGGCGCTGCTTATCACGCGGGCAAAATTTACGACAGTAACCGGCCATTATTGCAGGCATTGTTAAAACGGTTGCCGGTGGAGGTACATGATCTCGGTATAGTTCCAGATAATCCGCACGCGTTGCGTACTGCGTTTTTGGCCGCGCAACAATGCGCGGACATAGTGATATCAACAGGTGGTGTATCGGTGGGCGATGCAGATTACACCAAAGATATTCTCGCCGAGCTTGGTGAAATAAATTTCTGGAAAATTGCAATGAAACCCGGCAAGCCATTTGCATTTGGTTTATTGGGGGAAAATGAATCGGGAAACGCGTTGCGTACAACCGGCTGCTGGTTTTGCGGTTTGCCGGGTAATCCGGTGTCAACGGCTGTGACTTATCATCAATTGGTGGTGCCAGCGGTGCGTTATCTGGCAGGTGAAAACCCTGGCGAACCCTTAGTGATTAAAGCTATCGCTGCCAAGACATTGAAAAAGCAACCGGGGCGGCTGGATTTCCAGCGCGGAATTTTTTCGGCAAACAATGGTATTAATGTTGTTAGCAGTGCAGGCCTGCAAAGTTCCGGAGTACTCAGTGGAATGGCTAAGGCAAATTGTTACATTCGTGTGGAAGCAGAGCGTGGAACCGTAGCAGAAGGTGAAATGGTGGACGTAATATTGTTTGATCGCTTTATTCGCTAATTAACAGCACGAGTACCATAAAAAGGTAAAGGTTATGGATTGGAAAGGCGGTCGCCGTAGCGACAATATTGAAGACAGGCGTGATTATTCTGCGGCGGGTGCCGGTGCAGGCCTGGGGTTGCTCTTGCGTTTTGTTCCGTTTCTATTGCAAACAAAATTCGGGCGCGGATTATTGGTAGTCGGTGTGCTGGGGTATTTTGGATTACGGGCAATTGGTATTGATGTGTTGAACCTGGCCGCGCCCCCGGTAGATAAATCAGCAACGCAACCAATATCGGCGGAAGATAAAGAACTGGTGGATTTTGTGTCAGTCGTACTTGGCAACACCGAAGATATATGGACGACGTTATTCCAGCAAATGGGGCGTCAATACCAAAAACCAAAACTGGTTTTATTTCGCAATGGTGTGTCCTCTGCGTGCGGTTTTGCGCAATCAGCAATGGGTCCGTTCTATTGCCCCGGCGATAACAAACTTTATATTGATTTATCGTTCTATCAGGAAATGAAAAATAAATTGGGTGCGCCCGGTGATTTTGCCCAAGCTTATGTGATTGCGCATGAAGTAGGGCATCACGTGCAAAATTTGCTGGGTATTGCTGCTAAAGTAAATCAGTTGCAGCAAGGCAAGGATCAGGCGGCAGTTAATCGCTTGTCGGTAAAACAGGAATTACAGGCGGATTGTTTTGCCGGAATCTGGGGGCATTACGCCAATAAAGATTTTCGCATGATTGAAGAGGGTGATCTTGAAGAAGCATTGAATGCGGCATCGGCGATTGGCGATGATCATTTACAAGAGCAAGCCCAGGGGCGCATTCGCCCTGAAGCGTTTACGCACGGCACTTCAAAACAGCGTATGGAGTGGTTTAAACGCGGAATGGAAACTGGCGATGTCAAAGCCTGCAATACATTTGCAGGCTCCACATCGAATGGAAATGAATGATGTAGCGTTATTGCAATTGTTTGAAATTGTGCAGTATTTGCAAATCCACCTGATCAAAAACCGGTAGCGGATAATTCAGGTGCAAGTCTGCGTGTTGGGAAATGGTAGTCATTTCGATGGTGCCATTGGTTTGTTTATTCAACACCCGGAACCCATGTTTAAGATACCAATCGACGGCGATGGGCGGTGCAAAAGTATGGAGATCCTTATCCCCTTTGGCGGCGCGTAGCAACATCTTTCCAATCCCGTTACCACGAAAACGACGGCTCACAATGAGCGCATCGATGCGACGCACCGGGCTGTCGTCCGCTTCAGTATAAATAATCATGCCAATGGGAGTGCCGGTGTAGAGTTTGGCGAGGAGCATTTCGGATTTACCCTGATCTATCATTACCTGGGCTTTGATTAATTCGGTATAGCGATGCTCGTTGGACCATTGGAGGGCTGATTGCATTTCGATCCCGAAATACATACTGATCATCATGGAAACGCAAACATCAGTATTTAAATCTTCCTTTCTTATTAATTGTACATAGCTGTTTTTCAACACTGTGTGTTCCCCTGTTAATAATTTGACCTGTGTTTTTTTGTTGTTCGTATTTTTTTATTGCTTTTTTGTTTCGGGTATAACGACACTGCTTTTATTTAAAAAAAGCATGTATCCAGCTTATCTCGGCGTTTTCATTCGACAATAGAAGGAAAATTATTTGAACGACATTTATTTAGATCTAATGATTAATTTGCTGCGTGGTTCACAATGTGATCGCACTTTTGTTTTTGTTTCGGGAAGTTGATAACGTTTTGCGAGGTTGGAAAGAGGGCGGTTTGAATTTTTATTTTGGCGTCGCTTTTAATATAAATTAAGTCTATAGAAGTCAATGCTTCGCGGATGGGGGTTTGCTAATCTGTTAGTGAAGGACTGGGTTTAGTTGGTCTAGAAAAATATTGGGTAGTTCGTCCAGTATGTATGCACGTCAATTTTGACTGTAGGATCGATGATATGAAAACCGAAGCTCACCATGACCTTCATGAACTCGCTCACGCCAATTCCCAAAAAGACAGTGTGGGCGAGAATGTGTTGACGATTTTAATTCTCCTATCCGCGTTATTTATTCCATTTGCATTCATAGTGCATTTTTATCCTGGGTAGAGCCGGTCGGCATCTAGAAGATCAACCAAGCCTAAAGGGTGTCGTGGTATGTGATACAACGGCATCTTTTTGTATTGCGCCTTGTTTTAAAATCCCGATGCAACACCAGAAAAATCAGAAAGATGTATTGATTCATTAGGTAAATAATGGAAATAAAGGTACCGCGTGTAAATTCCAAATCCTTTATAAAAACTTTATTGAAAGTTCATTTTGGAATCTGATCGCGGTCGTGGTTCCCGATTTACACTCCCATCCACAAACAACTGATCGCAATCAACGCGGGTAGCGTCTGGATGTAAAGAATTTTCCTCGCTGCTGTCGCTGCACCAAAAACACCAGCAATCGCTATACAGATTAAAAAGAATAATTCGATCGGTTTTCCATCCTCGCCAAGCCATAATCCCCATAACAGACCGGCAGCAAGAAAGCCATTATAAAGCCCCTGGTTGGCTGCCAACACGCGCGTCATGGCTGCCTTTTCTGGCGTGTTGCGAAATGCACGCAAGCCGGCGGGTTTTTCCCATAGGAACATTTCCAGTACCAATATGTACACATGCAAAAGTGCGATTAACGCAATGAGAATATTGGAAAATAAGTAATCCATAACAAGGCTCCAATTTATTAAGCAGGGATAAATTCACTAGATGCAATTATTGTCTGGTGACGCTAAGGCTAATTATTCTTTCTCGCCCCAAGCCAGTAACTGATACTAACCATGACCAACGCGATCAAGGTTCCTAAAAATTCCCGCGCCTCTTCAATATAGGGTTTGTCGGGATTCATTGACTGCATCAAGGCTTCTTCGTTGCTATGCAAATAATAAGTGTAAGCACCATGGGTGTAGATTCCCAAATCGATGATACATAGTGCTACTGCAATCCAGAAGACATAACGATTGCGCCTCTTGGTCAGCTCCAGCAATGGTACAGCCGCGCAGATTAAATAAAATGTTGTCCAGACGACGGGGTCGGGGTCATTGAGTTGCAACCAGGCGAAGGCGATTAGTGTGAGGACAAAGAAGCCGTTAATTATGGTGGTGAATAGTGCAGGCATAATGCGTGACCCTTAAATTAGCTGGTAGCTGTAAGTGATATTTTTTAATGGCATTGCAATAACGGCTATTTTTTTATCCCCAGGAAAATCGCATTCCCCGATAATTGATTCCACGGCAGAATCGTCCGGTAGTTGTGTTCAAAAATATGCACGTCAAAGTAGGGCTCAAGCAACTGCTGCATTTGCTGGAAATCCAGGGCCACCATCGGATGCTGGTCTCGCCAGGTTTCAGTCTGGCCGTGAGTTGTTTTCTCAATACAGAGTTGTAGCTGCTGGTGCTCGCCGTCGCCCGGATAGTACCAGTTGGATTGAAAGCAAAACTCACTATCCCCCTGTTTCAGGTTACGTTTTATGCCGGGTCGATTATCGATTAAATTTTTACTTACCGAGTTAAAACAGAAGATCCCGCCAGGGGCTAACGCAGCATGCACGTTTTTTATACAAGCTTTGAGCTGCGCAATACTTTGGTTGTAGTGGATGGAGTATAAAAAGCAACTGATCAAATCCAGCGGCGACTCAACCTGCAACACGCTCATGTCCTGCTGGAAAAACCGCGCTGCGGGGCAACGTAACCGGGCAATATCCAACATTGGCTGGTTAATATCCACACCGCTGGCGCTATACCCGAAATCAATAAAATGCCGGATGTGCGGCCCGGTCCCGCAGGCCAGATCCAGGTACTCATTCCCGCCGTTCCCAAAAAGTTGATGCAGCCTGCGCACCTGTTCGGATTGCTCGCGGTAATCGATATCCGCGCACATTAAATCGTAATAACCGGAAAGGTCAGTATATAAAGCCGTAGCGGTCATGGAGTCGGGATGCCCAAAAAGTTAGCGATTATACCGGTGACCGGGACCGGATAGCGTAGGGATCACGACCCAACACGATCAATATTTGCGTTGTGCCACGAAATGTCGCTGCTCTCGCTTCATCCCTTGTAATGCCGCTGCTACCTACCGCGTGTTGTACTTAACTGGTAATTCATAACGATAACGTTTGATCCAGCGCTTGCTTCAGGTGGGTTATCAATCCGGAATTCATCATTTGTAGTCATTTTGATTCTGCGCTTTTTAATCTTTTTCGATAATTCCTGGTGGTGTTTTCAATACTGCACTAATCAAAAAAACCATAAAAATCATACGCTTGAAAAAGCGGCTCACTTTTCTGCCGAAACTGAACCGGAGCATTTTGCGTGTGGCGCCAAAGTGAAGCGACGGCGTTTCAGGGCCGCGTAAGTATGGCCCCACTGATATCGGAAACAGCTACCGGCCGGCGCTAGCTAGCGAATGGGTGACGCCCGGCTACACAAATTGAAAGGAATATTCCGGAGCTATGTATTCGTACTGCCTACACTGGCTAGGAGACCTGTAGGTTGGTTCAGCAGCTCCAACAACAAGACCACTACCAGCAAAAAAAGACAATTAATTACAAGAGCTAACCAACTAGAAAAGGTCCGAGGAGGACGGTGTTATGTTCATGAAATCAAGAATGTCGATGGCGGTGATTGCCGCTATGACATCGACATTGGCACTTGGTAGTGCACAGGCCGCAGAAACGGATGCCGGTGACAACCTGGAAGAAATTGTGATTACCGGTATCGCAGCCAGCTTAAGCCGCAGCATTGATAAAAAACGCGATTCCGATCTGGTGAGTGACAGTATCACCGCTGAGGACCTGGGCAAGTTTCCTGACAACAATGTCGCTGACTCGTTACAACGTATTCCCGGGGTAGCGATTGACCGCTCGGGTGGCGAAGGTCGTTTTGTGAGCATCCGTGGTCTCGGCCCCGATTTCACGGCGGTGTCAATTAACGGCCGGTCGCCCGCAACTGAAAACGAGGATCGCGCCTTTAGTTTCGATACCCTCGCATCTGAGTTGGTGCGTACGGTTGATGTATTCAAAACCTCCAATGCTGCGCTGAAAGAGGGTGGTTTGGGCGGCACTATTAATATCGTAACCGCACGTCCTTTTGATTTTAATGGCTTTCATGCGGCCGGTAGTATCAAAGGTATTTATGAAGAGAACAGTGAGGATACCAGCCCGCAAGGCTCCCTGGTTATCAGTAATACTTTCAACGATGCCAAATTCGGTGTCCTTGCTTCTTTGACTTACCAGGAGCGTTCCAGTGCTAAATACACCGTTGAAAACGAACATATCTCCAAAACTACCGAAGAGCCATTTTTAAATTTCGCCAATCCTTCACAAGGTTGGGCGGGCGGTTACGCTTACTCGGGTGATGATCTGGAAGAAGATACTTATCGTATCCAAAGTTTGTATGCCGGTATTACCAACGAAACACGTGAGCGTATTGGCGGCAATCTGGTACTGCAATTACAAGCTACCGATGATCTGGTATTGACGGCCGATATTATTCATTCGAAGTACGATACTTCCACGAAAAAATATTCCACCGGCTCTTACATGTGGGCGCCAACTTTATCGCCGTTGAACCATGTTGATGAGCACGGTTTCTACAATGTGATCAACCACGGTTACGATGCTGGCTACAACATCACCGGTTATGCACATTTACTGAATACTACCGAGCGTCCGACTGAATCGAACGTGGGCGGGTTAAACGCGGCCTGGGATATTTCTGACGAATGGAAAATGATCGCTGATATTTCCATGTCCGATGCAATTCAAAATAACCGCGGTTTGGATCGTATGTACATCGTGGAATTTTTGGATAGGCCCGGATATATCATGACGTCCAATGGTGGTATTCCTACCTTGGAATACGCAGATCCGGCGGCGATCACACCGGAAATGGGCAGCGCCAACATGCGCGATTTGCGTGCACGTATTAATTCCAACGACGGTACTTACAACAAAGCCAACAACCACGAATTCAAACTGGATTTCGAATGGGCACCGGCTGACTCTTTCCTCACCAAAGTAAAATTTGGTGCGAACAATACGGTTGCAGAAAAAACTACCGAATACTGGTCAACACCGGATTTGATTCGTCGTATGTATCACAGCTTGGCAACACAACAAGTCATGGATACCGATGCCATTATTAAAGGTGTTTTAAAGCCGGGTAACGTATTCGGTGGCCTCAACGGCGATGTTTATATGATTGACCCGGTTGCCTACCGCAATTGGATGGCAGAAAACATTGATGGTCGTACCCGTGCGAATACACCGGCTGGTATTGCATCAAAAGCAGCCTTCATTGCAAATGGTAATAGTTGGGATGCAGTTAAATCCAACGACTCTTCCACTATCGAAGAAGACGTGACCTCTTTCTACATAGATGCTACAGCTGATACTGAAGTTTTCTCAATGCCGTTGCATTTGTCGGGTGGTGTGCGTTACACCGAGACCGCATTAACATCATCAGGTACCACACAAGTATTGATCGGCCTTGAGCGTGAAGCAGCTGAACCGGGCAGGCCACCATCACCCTGGTTGGTGCAGCAATTCGCCGATGAAGCCGGTACTGCGGTTGCGATGAAAAATGAGTACGACAACTGGCTGCCATCACTCAATGCACGCCTTGAAGTCACCAATGATTTTTATATTCGCGCTGCATTCAGCGAGACATTGACTCGTCCAACATTGACTGCGTTGGCTCCCTACACGTCATACGGTAATACGACTACCTCGGTTCGCACCGCGCGCGGTAACAATCCGAACCTCAAACCATTTTTATCGCAAAATCTGGACTTGTCATTTGAGTACTACTACGGCGATGCCAATATGTTTGCTGTGGCTTTGTACAAAAAAGAAATCGATGATTACATCGTGACGATGAGTTTGCCGGAAACGTTTGAGAGCATTGTTGACGTTGAAGATCCTGATTGGAAAACCTTCACTGTTACGCGCCCCCAAAACGGTGAATCAGCCACGATTGAAGGCGCTGAACTTAACTGGACCCATGTGTTTGAAAATGGTTTCGGTTTCTCCGGTAACTACACGTTTGTGAACAGCAACGCTTCACTCAGTGCAGCGGGTGCAATCCAGACATTTGCATTGCCAGGTATCAGTGACACCGGAAATGCTACCGTTTTCTACGATAAAAATGGGCTGCAATTGCGTGTTGCCTACAACTATCGGACTGAATTCCTCGGCCGGGTATCTAACGGACCAAGTAGTGAGCCCGTTCACTACGACGCTTACGGCGCGTTTGATGTCAGTGCCAGTTACGACCTGACTGACAAGGTTACTTTGTTCGTAGAAGGTAGCAACGTCACCGGTGAAACGGTCAACAAATATGGCCGTTACAAAAACCAGTTCATTGGTTTTGAAGACACAGGTGCACTCTACACCTTCGGTGTGCGCGCCAAGTTCTAGTTTTTTACTCTCGTCGTGACTCCCGTCGTGACTTTCTTTTGCCCGGTTTCGGCCGGGCCTTTTTATCCTTTTGTCCGAATTATAGCTTTTTGAATTTACCGTTTTAAAAATTTACGCTTTTAAAAACTTATGGTTGCCGAATGTAATAGTCGACAGGATTTAACCCGTAATGGATCACATCTTTGCTGTAGATAACGTCAACTCACACAATAATTTTTTGCTTATCCGATAAAGGTGTTATATGAAAAATTTATTCGCTCATCGGTTGTTGAAAATATCATTTCTACTTTTTTCCACATTGCTGTTTGGCACGGTGGTAAAGGCCCAGCAGACCTGCACTGCATTTGTCGGTAATGTCTGCACTGAATTGAATGCCATGTACGTAAAACTTGATGCAACCACACGTATTGCCGGTGTGCTCGGGGATACCGCCGCAGAAAATACCCTGCTTAAATTCGCGCGCGATAACGGCATTAATTATTTAATCATGTACGACCTGCAAGGCCTGGTTGCCAATTCCACGCGCGCGACGCAGCTGGCATCACTAATTTCCCGCGCAAAAACCCAATACGGCGTGCAACAGGTTGGTGCTGCCCTGGCTGAATCGCAATTCGCCGACAACATTGTTGCTTACAACAATAGCCATGCCACCAACGAACGAATTGATGTATTAAATGTGGAACGCGAATTCTGGCGTTCAACTACTAATCGTGCAGCCGAGTTTGATGCAACCATCAATGTGCTGAACTATTTTAAAAATGTGGGCACCGCTAATAATTTGACCACGGAAATTTATATTGGCTGGATTACTGCCACTGAAGGTACGCGTCTGGGCGATGCAGTTGATCGCGTGCTGGTACATTTCTACCGCCAAAATGATACTGATATCGTTAATTACGGCATAGAACGTTTGCAATACCTTGCCGGCGCGAGCAGGAAAGTCAAAGTCATTCCGATTTTTTCCAATGAAGGACCATCGACTACTGATGATGCAGAAACTTATTTTATGGGCAATTGGTTAGCAACCAATCCCAATGATAAAGCCTTTAAAAGCTGGATCGCTGGTTATAATGCGCTTACTGCGAGCTGGAAAAATAATATCGACGTCATTGGTTCCAACTGGTTTCTCTACAATCATTTTCCGGCAATCTATGCGGCAAAGCCCAACCATATTACCAGTAACCCCGCCAATCAAACGGCATGCACTGGTCAAACGCGTACATTTACTGTTGCCAGCTCGGCAACAACCAAAACCTATTGTTGGTTAAAAAATGGAAAGTGTCTGGCTGATGGGGGAAATATTTCCGGTGCACGCACTGCATCTTTAACTATTGCCAATATCACCACACAGGATTTTGCCAATTATGCCGCGCGCGTGATCAGTTACGATTCAGCAAATCCCACCAGTTTCACATCAACCGCAGCAACCTTGACCGCTACTGCAAGTTGCGGTGGTTCAAGCAATAATCTCGCGCTGAATAAAACGGTTACTGCCTCTTCTTTTGTTGCCAGTGGTTATGAGCCTGCAAAAGTTGTTGATGGCGATACCACTACTACGCGCTGGGCGAGTGCTTATTCGGGCTCGCAATGGATTCAGGTTGATCTGGGGGCGAGCTACAGCATAGATCGTGTGAAATTAACCTGGGAAGCCGCCTATGCTACCGAGTATCAAATCCTTGCATCCAGCGATGGCAGTAATTGGACAACATTGCGTTCCATTACTGGCAATACCGCACTGGTTAATGACAATACTGCGTTAACCGGTACAGCGCGCTATGTGCGCATTAACGGCACCGCAAAAGCATTACCGGCCTGGGGCTTCTCGTTATTTGAATTTGAAGTGTATGGGCAAGCAGCGTCAAACGTTAATAAAGCATTGAATAAAACGGTGACTGCATCGTCGTTTGTTGCTGCCGGTTATGAACCGGCAAATGTTGTGGATGGCAATACCACAACCACTCGTTGGGCCAGCGCTTATTCGGGCACGCAATGGATTCAGGTAGACCTGGGTTCAGCCACAGCCATAAGCCGTGTGAAATTAACCTGGGACCCGGCTTACGCTATCGATTATCAAATCCTTATGTCCACCGATGGTAATAATTGGACAACGCTCCGCTCGATTACCGGCAATACCAGCCTCGTGAATGACAATACCGGTTTAAGCGGATCAGGTCGCTACATTCGCATTAATGGTACAACCAAAGCGCTGCCAGCGTTTGGCTTCTCATTGTATGAATTGGAAGTTTATTAACTATTTTCCAGTTTCATTAACGATTTTCAGCGTTAACTGATTGGTTTTTCCTGTATGTATGGGCTCCCTGTTGGTTACAGGGAGCTGTTGTTGAGGTAAAAAATAATGTTGAAGCGATTTATTTCAAAACAATTAAGTTTAAAAAAAATAAGTTTAAAAAAATCCATCTGTATAAAAACTGGCGTGTGTTTATGGCTAGCGCTATCGGCCAGCCAGGCATTTGCTAATTTATCGGCTGCTGATTTAAACAATTTTGGTAGCAAAGCTGAACTGCGTTTTGGTACGGTAAGCAATTTCGGCCAGGATGGAACCTTTGATGCAATGGTGACACTCAATAACCATTCTGCAATTGCACTTCCAAAAGGGAAAACGAATTGGAAAATCTATATCCATTCAGTGAAACGCATTCTCTCAACCAGTTCCACTGAATTTACGTTCAAGCGTTTGCAGGGCGATCTTTACGAAATTGCGCCGACAAATGCCTTTTCCGGCCTGGCCTCCGGGAGTTCATTGCAATTTCCGTATAAAGCGCGCGGTCATATTGTGAGTTACAGCGATTATATGCCGCGTGCATTTATTGCCACCAGTGCAGGGGATTCAGCGGTATTTGCCAATACTGATACTGAAAACCTGGAACAATTTGTTGATCCTTTTGTCCGGCCCGAACAGTTGTTGCGGTTTGATACCCCAACAGATTTATATCCTGTGGTAACAACAAATAGCCGCTACCACGCCAATGTGGCAATTAACCAGATAGATGCAACGAGCGAAAATGTAAGAATAATTCCGACACCGAAAAACGTTACCTATAGCAAAGGTAGTGCGCAAATTGACAGCAGTTGGACCATTATCGATGTGGGTGGCCTTGCTTTTGAAACGGACTATTTGCAACAGCGGTTGCGTGAATCAGGCCTGCTTGTAAATAAAAAAGTGCTTGAACAAAAAAATTCTGCCAGCGCTCCAAGGAAGCAGGTTATCGAACTCAGTATCGATAAAAAGTTTACCAATAGTGAGGCTTATGAACTCAATATTACTGGCGAGCGAATCGTTATTTCAGCTGGCGGTGCAACGGGCATATTTTATGGTGTGCAAAGTTTCCTGAGTTTGTTGCCAGCGCAAAAGGCCAAGGTCCAGGCAGTTCCGGCTTTACGGGTGTTCGACGAGCCGCGCGCGCCCTGGCGTGGTATGCACTATGATCTCGCGCGCAATTTCCATGGCAAGGATTCAGTATTGGAACTCGCCGAGCAAATGGGCCGCTACAAACTTAACAAACTGCATTTGCATATGACCGAAGATGAAGGCTGGCGCATTGAAATTCCCGGTCTGCCTGAATTAACCGACGTCGGAGCATTCCGCTGTTTCGACCTCACCGAAACAAAATGCCTGATGCCGCAATTAGGTAATGGTCCCGATAAAAACGCGGCAGGTAATGGTTATTTAACGGCAGCAGACTTTACCGACATTGTTAAATTTGCGGCACAACGCCATATTGAAGTAATCCCGGAAATAGATATGCCGGGGCACTCACGCGCCGCAATCAAATCGATGGAAGCGCGTTATAAAAAATTGATGGCTGCCGGTAAAAAAGCAGCGGCTGAACAATATCTGTTGAGTGATCCGCAGGACAAATCGCAATACCTGACAGTGCAAAGCTATTCCGATAACTCCGTGAATGTATGCTTGCCATCGACTTATGCATTTATTGAAAAAGTCACTTATGAATTGCAGCAAATGTACCGTAACGCCGGCCAAAAGCTGAACGTGTTTCATATGGGCGGCGATGAAGTGGGTAAAGGTTCGTGGACTGCATCGCCGGCATGCGATCAATTATTTGCCAATAATGATCGCGGCGTGTCCGGTGTGGCCGATCTAAAACCCTATTTTGTACAGCGCATTGCAGAAATTACTCATAAACGCGGCCTGGATATTATGGGTTGGGAAGACGGTTTGATGTACGACCCGAACAATACATTTAACCGTACACAATTGGTGAATAAACGCATTATCGCAAATGCCTGGGACAATATTTGGGAAGCGGGTGTCGCTGATCGTGCGCACCGTTTGGCTAACAACGGTTACGATGTGGTTATTTCCGGTTCCACACATTTATATTTTGATCATCCCCACGAAGCGAGTGCAGGTGAACGCGGTTACCACTGGGCAACACGCTACACCGATCTCGCCAAAGTATTTGGTTTTATGCCGGACAACCTTTACGCCAATGCCGATAGAACATTTATCGGTGCTGAAATTACCAATTTGAACGGTTTGGTTGGCCGTGTTCTTCCTCCGCTTGAAAAACCCGAGCATGTACTCGGTATGCAAGGGCAAGTGTGGAGCGAAACCATTCGTACCAAACAACAATTGCAAACCATGATTTTCCCGCGCGTTATTGCGCTGGCAGAACGCGCCTGGTTTAAAGCGGAATGGGAAGGCGATGTGCCCAATATTCCGGTACGCGACCAGGAATGGCGGGAATTTATCACTACACTGGTGGAAAAAGAGTTGCCGAAACTGGAGCAGTCCGGTGCCGCATTTTATTTGCCACCACCGGGCGCGGTGCGTATCAATAATAAGCTCAAAGCTAACACATCGTTGCCAGGCCTTGCGATTGAATACAGTCGTGACCAGGGCAAAAGCTGGGCAAGTTACCGGCAGGATATTGAAATTGGTAGCGCATCGATATTGCTGCGTAGCCGTTTGAATTCCATCGCCAGTGCTACGGCCATGCTTGATTAATGAATGGTTGCCAATTTCAATTTAGCCAACAAGGTTCCCGGTTATGTTACGTCATGTAATTATTTTCAGCAGTGTTATTTTTCTTGCAGCATGCGGTGGTGGTTCCGGTGCTATCAAAAATAACGGCGGCAGTTATGTTTCCGCCAGCACATCCAGTGTTGCATCAAGCTCTGCCGGTGTGTCATCGGTAAGCTCTGCCAGGGTTTCGTCAGGCGCTTCATCATCAGCAATTGCCAATGAAGCAACAGCAAGTTTTTACGGCCTGTATGTTTCATTGCACATGGGCAGAAGTGACCAATTGCTTGGTAATGCGCAGCGAGAAGAACAATTCCTTAAATTTATTCGCGACGGTGGTTTCACCTATCTTATTTTTTATGAATTGGAAGGTATGGCACCTGCATCGGTAAAAGCACAACAGTTTGCGTCGCTGGTGAGTCGCGCTAAATTGACTACCGGCGTGACGGAAGTGGGTGCTGCATTGGGTGATGCCAGTGAGGCGGATACAGTGGTTGCTTACAATCAGGGCAGGCCGGCATCCGAACGTATTGATGTATTAAATGTTGAATACGAATTCTGGAATAAACCGAATCGCAAAACCGAATTTGCTACTACTATTTCCATGCTGGAGCGTTTTAAAACAGTTGCTTTGGCGAACCGGTTGACGACTGAAATCTATATTGGTTGGGTCGATGCGACTGAGGCGGTGAGTTTGGCAAATGTTACTGATCGTATCCTGGTCCATTACTACCGCCCGAATGACATTAATATCATTAATTTTGGAATCGAACGCCTTGAATGGATGGCAGCAGCGAGTCGCAAAGTTAAAGTAGCCCCTATATTTTCCAGCGAGGGTCCAAAAAATACCTACGATGCGCCATTCATGGGATGCTGGTTGGAAAAAAATCCGCACCAGCAAGCATTTAAATCCTGGAAAGCGCAATACGATGCAATTGATAAACCCTGGAAAGACAATATTGAAATTGTTGGTTCCACCTGGTTTATCTATGACAAGTTTTTGGATGTGGGTATAGGGGCGGCGAACGGTTGTAGTGATTGAGGCTGGAAAAAATTAATTCCGCTGTGAATTTACAGAGACATGGGCATGAGTGCGACAGAACAATCAATAGAAGATGCAGCGCGGCTTGCATTACTTCAAGGTAAGCATCAACAGGCATATCAGCTATTAACTGATGCACTGCAGCGCTTCCCGCAATTTGCGCGGGCCTATTTCCTGTTAGGCCGCATTGCCTATGATTTTAGAAATCACCTCAAGGAGGTTGAGATGTTGCTCGCGGCGCACCATTTGGAACCGGATAATCTGGAATTTATTGTTTACCTTGCCCGCGCACAGGTGTTAGTTGGCAATAGCGCTTATGCGCATGAGTTGTTAACACGGGCTGAGCATCTCGCGGGCCACACTGCCGAAGTGCATGATTTGATGGGGGTCACTTACAACCGCTTATGCATGTATGAACAGGCTGCTAATTGCTTTGAAAAATCAATCCGGTGCAATGATTCCAACCCCGGGGTATTTTTTAACCTTGCATCAACATTAAAATTTTGCGGGGATTTTGTCGGCGCACGCTCTGCCTATGAGCGTGCAATCGCATTAAAACCGGACTATTTCAAGGCGCATGCCGCGTTAACCAGCCTGGGCGGGATTACCGCAGAACACAACCACATCGCGCGCTTGCGCGAGCTGTTGGATAAAACCGCGAATCCCGACGATAGTTTGTGTATTGCCCATGCATTATCCAAAGAGCTGGAAGCTTTACAGCAATGGGATGCTGCGATAGCCGTGCTGGATCGTGCGAAGCAGCAGAAAGCCGTTCAACTGAATTACGATTTTTCGCGCGACCAAACCATTTTTAGCCAGCTAACGCAGTGTTATTCAGCTGGAGCCGTGCGATCCCAAAAAGGATTCACCAGCAATCGCCCCATTTTTATTACGGGTATGCCGCGGACAGGTACAACATTGGTTGAACGTATTATTTCCAACCACAGTGAAGTGGCCTCCGGTGGCGAATTGTTTAATTTTTCCATTGCACTTAAACGATTGATCGGCAGCGTTAGCAGAGAATTTATTGCCGCTGATTTTATCGAACACTTTACGCGCGTTGATCTTGATGCGCTGGGCAAAGCCTATATCGAAAGTACGGATTACCTTGCGAATAATAAATGCTTTCTTGTAGATAAATTACCATTAAATATTTTGTACGCCGGTCTGGTGATGGCTGCCTTACCTGCAGCCAAAGTAATTTGCCTGGACCGTAACCCGCTGGATACTATTGTCAGTAATTATCGCCAGTTATTCAGCTTTCAGGATTCCACTTTTGCTTATTCACTGAACCTTGAAAAAGCAGCGCATTATTATATTGAATTCAGGAAGCTGGCTGATTTGTTATTAAATTTATATCCTGATAATTTTTATCGGGTGAATTACGAAACACTGGTTTCAAACCCGGAAGTTGAGATAAGGAAGCTATTGACCTTCTGTGGGTTATCATGGGAAGAGGCTTGTTTGCATATCGAGAAAAATGACAAGCCAGTCGCGACTGCCAGTGCTGTACAAGTCCGGCAACCGATTACCACGTCCGGTATTGGCCAATGGCAGCGCTATTCCGATCATTTGGCCCCGGTAATACAAATACTGACTGATGCGGGCTTGCTTACTACCCAATGAATAATTTCTTCAAACACCGATAGTCAGTTTGTTCGTTTTACTCCTTATCGTCATCCGGGTTTTGTTCTTGCGCAAAATGCGCAGTGCGCAAGGCCTCGCGCCGGAACTCCGTGGGTGAAATCCCGGTGAGGCGTTTGAAAAAGCGCTGGAATGCGGATTTACTGTTAAAGCCTGATTCCAGCAGGATATCCATTATCGTCATATCTTTATATTTCTCATCGGCGAGATAACGTTTGGATTCTTCAATTCGGTAGGAATTAATAAATTCAAAAAAATTGGTGCCAAAGGTTTTATTGATGGCATAGGATACATCGCGGTAGGGCACACCGATTTTTGCGGAAAATTGTTCGACGTTCAGGCTTTGGTTTAAATAAAGTTTCTGGCGCGCAATACCATCCATAATTTTATCGATGGTCGAATCCAGCGGTTTGGCATCGGGACCGGGTGTTGTGTCTTTCTGTAACTCAAATTTTTCGGTCAGCTCAAACTCTTCATCCTCTTTGGTAGTTGTCAGGTTTTGGGCATGGGAAATGCTGTAATAAAACAACGCAATCAGTAAAATAAAATTCAGGTAATTATCGGTCACGCCAAAGGGCAAGCGATAAAAATACGCAAGCAAGCTCAGGGATAGTGTCCATACCCCCGCAAATACAAACCCAAGGGTCAGGTAATAGAGCCACCAGAGTGCCGTTTCGTTAACGTCCGAGTGTTGTTGGCGGAGCATTTTATGATAACGCCATACGGTAATGGACGCCGCCGAAAAATAAACCAATGGAATAATTTTTAACGAATACCACAAGCTATCTATTACCGTATAAAGCACTGCATCCATACCGAATGTATCGAGCTTCAAGCGATTTATATCAATACCAAAGCTGGCAATTACACCAACAGCGATCAGCGCCGGAATCAGGTGCAATAGATGGATGCGTTTTAAATGGAAATTCTCTTCGGTAATGCTGCGCACATATAACAATAGCAATGGTGCTTTTAATAATAAGGCGGTGCAATAAAAATAGGGAACCAGTGTATTGGTCAGGGTGACTTGTGGAATGTATTCATTCCAGATCAGCATTACCCCGACATCCGCCAATGAAATACTGATAAAGAACGTAGTCAGCAATAATTTGGGAAGGCGCTTTTTAGCCGGTAAGGCTAATAAATACAAGGCCAGTACTGTGCTTAAACCAATAGCAAGAATCAGGATGATATCGTTGAGATTAAAAATAGGGGTTGTCATGCGGGGTTTTGCCTGGTTTTTTATTTGGGTTTTAGTGTCTGCTATTTTACAGTAGGTATAGCAGAAATTCTGCAAATGACAGGCCAAAAGTAAATGATATTTTTATCGCGAAAATGTCAATGGCTGATGCAAATTTACCGGGTAAATATTTACAGTGTTTTTGTTTGCTTTTATTAAAGGATTAATTGGTTATCTCGAAAATAAAAGAATTTCATGGTCGGCCTGAAAATATGGTTATTACATGGTTAAAGAAAATTGGAACGCAGAGGGCAATAATAGGGCAGCGAAGGTAGGTGCGGGCAAAAGTTGGGCATTGTTACCCAACCGCGTGAGGCAGTGGTATTGCGGATTACCGAAGTAAGGATTGTGAAATGGATTCGCACAGGGTTTCGTGCGAATCTATATTAAGCAAAAAATAGTGAATAAGCCGCTTTTTACTGCGCGCTTATTTGCTGGTTGGTAATAATCGTATGATCCACTCTAATTATTTTTTTAGTATCAAAACCCAGTGAGCCAGCTTTCTCAATCAATTTATCCAATAGGGCGGGTTCCATTGTTGGCTGGCGGGACAGTATCCAGAAGTAATCCTTATTTTCACCACTAATCAAGGCGTATTGATAATTGGTGTCCAGCTCAAAGACGACATAGGAACTGTAAAAAGGCCCCCAAAAAGAAACTTTTAAAAATCCGGTGTTTTTATCGTTTACAAAATACGCTTTGCCTTTAGCGGTATCCCATGTGCTGTCTTTTTGTGAATAACCTTTATTAACCACCGTTACGCCGCCGTCGTCCCGCAAACTATATTCCGCCGTGACATGGCTTAAGCCGCGCTCAAAGCGATGATCAAGGCGCGCTATTTCATACCATGTTCCCAGGTAACGCTGTACATCAAAAGGCTGGACCGGTGTTATGTTCTCCGGTTTGCCGCCACCGCAACTGACCAGCAATAATGCAATACCCAATATGAAAGTTTTCATGGTTGTGATCCGTTTAAAACTGATATTGGTATGAGCATCGAAATTGCGGGAAATTCAATATCAATCCCTGCACCAGCCTTCACCCAAACGCACTCGCAAACAATTGGATTTCTCTGCAAGCCATTTCATGCCAGTGTCCGCACCATTGCTGGCCTGGAGTATTTCAGTATTGCCATCGCGCTCGAATGTAATTTGGGTGCCGTTACTGGTGCCCGTGTACTGCTTCACACTATCGAGATCTTCGATACTGATGATATAGCTACCCTTGGCACCTGAGATTTCAATGGATGTTCCCTCTGGTCCATTCCATTTGCCTATCCAGGCATCGGTTTGTGCTGACGATGTGGCTACCGGTATGGCAGTGCTTTCGCTCGATGCCGTTGCTGAGCTCGCGACATTTTCACTGGATACAATTTCCGTAGCGGCCGGGGAGGCTGCTTTATCGCCACAAGCTGTTAATACCAATATTGATAGCACTACCGGAAGGTGTTTTGAGCTATTCATCTGTGCGCCTCATCGTGTTGAATATTGCTGTTTTGAGTGTGAATATTACGTTTGGTTCGCAATCTCAATTACCCTGCACCAAGCGTCGTCGAGCAAGTTTTCTTTCAGGCGTGGCTGCGTGCGGTTGGTCGCGGCCAGTTGATAGCTGGTGGATGACTAATCAGGTAATGGGTGGCTAACAAAAAGGGGATAATCAAACGATTGCAAGGGTGACATATTTCATGTTGGATTTAATACCGGTAGCCTGCCAAAAGGCACCATGAGCAATACGTCATTTTTTTGCAGTGTTAATTTTTAAAGTGGTATTTTTCTTAATTATCTTAATTTGAAGTTATATTTATCGTCCCAGCCAACATTAAGCATCATTCATATTGTTGTAACAATTAACAGGAATTTAAATTTTATACCGCTTAAACACATCTTAATCAGCTCGACATTAATTAAAAAATCCGGTTTATCCCCAATGTGCTAATTTCGACGACTTTTTAAATTTGCTGTTATTGATATAAGTAAATAACCCCTCTATGATCCGCCGGCTTCCCGGTCATATGAGTGGGTAAATGCGGATTCACCACGCCACGTATTTGCCTTGATATTTTTCGCGACTATTCCTGTTCGCACAACAATCACCATCTATACAATGAACCTGAGATATTTTGAAATAAAATATTTTCGTTGGGCGCTGATGTTATTAGTGCTTGGGTTCTTTGTTGTTTCAATAGCAAACTGTTTTAAACCTTTCCATCAGGACGTTTTTTTTGTTGAGCAAGATGGTTTTAAATCCACAGTAATCGCGGTTCAGGATTGCGATACTGATGACACCAAAAATAGCGATATCGAAAGTGGCGATGATGGTTATAACCCGCTGTCTTATTTTCCGCTCCTGAAAAATATTGCTTTCAAACGTATCAAATATAATCCGCTGTTGATTCCCCGTTTTCATCTCAGTACCCGTAATTCGCGCGCGCCTCCTGTTTATTTTCTCGTCTAGGTTATGCCGTGGCCTGGTGCCACAACAATCGATCTGATTATGTCCCGGGATTAATTATCCGTTGGCGGGGCATATGGATTTCTTTATTCTTTTTTTAGAGAGGGATTTATCGTGTCTTCTTATTTTCGTCAATTAGGCCAACCTTCGTTGGTTGATCTGAAATCCGGCTTCCTTGTTTTTTTAATCGCATTGCCTTTGTGCCTGGGTATTTCAATTGCCAGTGGATTTCCACCGGCGGCCGGCATACTCACAGCAATTATTGGTGGAATGCTGTCAACATTTACGGGCGGAGCCAAGCTAACGATTAAAGGCCCGGCGGCAGGTTTGATTGTGATCGCCATTGGCTCCGTTATGGAATTGGGGCAGGGCGATATGCAATTGGGTTACGAACGCACTTTGGCGGTAGGTGTCGCGGCGGCGATTATCCAAATTGTATTTTCATTTATTCGCGCGGCAACTCTGGGTGTCATCATGTCACCTTCGGTGGTTCACGGTATGTTGGCGGCAATTGGTGTCATCATTATTGCCAAGCAGTCGTACGTCATGATGGGCGTTAAACCGGTTAGCAAAGAGCCGCTGGAATTATTAGCGCAAATTCCTCAAAACATCGGCCACAGCAATCCGTACGTGTTGTTACTCGGGATCATTTCGCTGGTTATTTTATTTATGTTGCCCAGGCTTCCATGGAAAGCACTAAAAGCGTTGCCGGCCCAAATCTGGGTGCTGTTAGTGACAATTCCTATTGCATTGGCCATGAATATCCAGTCACCGCATGATTACCTCTTTGCTAACCAGCAATATCATCTTGGGCCCGAATACCTGGTTCAGCTTCCTGCATCATTGTTAAATATTTTCACTTTCCCTGATTTTTCGCATTTGTTAACGGCTGCATCCATTAAATACATCATCATGTTTGCGCTTATCGGAACAATTGAATCCACTTTAAGTGCGCTAGCGGTTGATTCCATGGACCCGAACAAAGGTTCTACCCATTTAAATAAGGATCTTTTTGCCACCGGGTTGGGCAATTTACTGAGTTCATTATTGGGCGGCTTGCCGATGATCTCTGAAATAGTACGTAGCAAAGCTAACATTGATGCCGGTGCGCAGTCGCGGTGGTCAAACTTTTTCCACGGCGCTTTTTTATTGTTATTTGTGGCATTGATCCCTTCGCTACTTAATCAGATTCCGTTGGCGGTATTGGCGGCGATGCTGGTATTTACCGGTGCCCGGTTAGCGTCATTTTCCCAATTGTTGCACATCAAAAAAATTGGTGTCGATCAACTGGTGCTGTTCAGTTCAACGTTGTTCGTTACCCTGGCGACAGATTTGTTGGTGGGTGTAGGTGTCGGTATTTTATTAAAGCTGGCGTTGCATTTGCTGAGGGGGGTTCCGTTTAAATCCATTTTTTATCCCAAAATCCAGTCGCACATTAAACAGCGCGATCTTTATATCACGATAGAAAGCGCAGCAACGTTCAGCTCCATACTTCCCTTACGTCGAACTATCCAGCAGGGCTGCCACCTGGTTGATAATGTCATCATCAACTTTTCCAATTCCAATTTAATTGACCATACCTTTTTAAGTTACCTGGATACGCTCAGGCAAGAATGGCCCGCATTGAATTTCCGGCTGGAGGGATTGGGTGAGCTGAGATCACTGAGCCAGCATCCGCATGCCACCAAGGTCAAGGTGTATTCATGAACGCGTTGAATAAACAATCCGCTGCGCAAGCCAATAGCCGTACGGAAGCGCTTACCCACCTGATTCACGAGCTGGGGCATTATTTGCCCAGCCAGCCGCCGTTACATGCGTTTGTACACCACAATACCTTGCACAATTTTGAACATCTCGGTTTTGAAGATGCGGTTGTAGAAGCGGGGAAACTGTATCAGGCTGAACCTTTTCTTAGCGAATTTGATTATCACCAGCATTTTGCCAGGGGACGCTTTACCAGGGACAACATTTCTGCCGCAATAACAGAATATTTTGCTGACCAGGAGCGGGTGCGCGGCGCAGTGCTTAATCTGGACACCCGGGATTTTTATTTTCACCGGCTTGGAAAATTCATTGCAGTCCCGGAGGCTGCCACTATCGGATTTTTCCTGACCGAAACTGATTGTTTAAAAAAAATTGCAAAAGAGGTTGCGCCTGATCGCGCAAAAGAACTCACCGATTATGCAATTACTTATAGCGATGAACCATCAACGGCATCTGCTGTGCGCAGGTTCCTGCAGGATCTATGGCACGTTTTTAACCAATGCAATCTTGATTATGTCAGCCATGTTAATACCCCAAGGCGCTTACGCGATTATTTATTAACACTTACCCGAATGGATATCGATGAATGGATTCATCCTATCCTGATTCGCCTTTGTGCTGCCTTCCTGGATCAGGGAATTTCGCATTGGCCTATGCCGCAACGCGACCGGGGACTCTGGGAGTGTTTCAAATCGCTGTATGGTTTATCACTGAGTCCACCAAATCATCATATTAAAAAGTTAAAGGAATTATTAAATTCCCCTGTATTAAAAAATGCCTCTTCACTGGAGGCTATTGACTGGGCGTTGACAAGGCTGAATGTTATGGAAGCAGAAAAGGCTGAATTTTTGCTTCATACCTTATTAGCGTTGCGCGGATGGGCAGGGATGATCCAGCATGTTGAACTGCGGCCGGACAGGGCACCAGTACAAGCCCCAAACGCGGAGCTAAATGATTTTTTGGCCATACGTCTGGTGCTCGAAGTGGTGGTTGGTAATCAAACCATGCAAGAGCATTTCAGGGCGGATCTTGATTTACAGGACCTGAAAAGCCGTTGTGAAAATATCCACAGCCAATACGATAATTATCCCGAAAAAATAAAGTTGTGTTATGAAGCCTTTATTACCGCACAGGCACTTCCTGTCGACCCCGCATTGCTGATGCAAAAAAAATATGCGGAAACCTGGATAAAAAATATTTATCAATTAAACGATGTATTGCGCAGGCGCTTGCTGCACCTGGCGTTTGAAGGGTTTCACCGCAACCAAACCCTGGATGCGTTGCAGATACACAGCCGTGATGTTTTATCGGCGCCGCAAAAACAACAACGGCCAGCGGTTCAGGCGGTTTTTTGTATTGATGATCGCGAGGAGTCTTTGCGCAGGCATCTTGAAGAACTGCTGCCTGACTGCGAAACCTTCGGCTTTGCCGGATTTTTTGGCGCCGCTATCCAGTATCAGGGATTAAATGATATTCGCTCGAAGCCGTTGTGCCCGGTGGTGATTACACCCAAACATTTTATCAAGGAAGTTGCACAAAATGATGCGGCCCACCAGCGTTATAAAATGTCTCAAAAAAGGCTCGGGCGATTTAAATATCATAAAGAAGTATCCAGTAAAACATTAACGCGCGGTTCCATTTACACCGCATTACTGGGTTGGTTAAGTATTCCAGCGCTTATTTTGCGCAGTATTTCCCCACGCCTGTATTTAACGCTGGAGCATTTGTTTCACACGCCGTTTGGTGAATCGCCTGAAAGCCGTTTATTGATAGAGCGTGAACATGAACATGAAGAACCGTTAAAAACCGGTTATTCCATTAAAGAAATGACCGACATTGTTGAGAGCACATTAAAAACCCTCAACATCATTCCCACTATAAGCAAGCTGGTCCTTTTTATTGGTCACGGTTCTTGCAGCCTTAACAACCCGCACGAAGCCGCACATGATTGCGGTGCTACAGGTGGCGGGCGAGGTGGACCCAATGCGCGCACGTTTGCCGCGATGGCTAATCACCCTTTAGTACGCCAGGCGTTGATCGCACGGGGCATTGATATTCCGGATACCACCTGGTTTATCGGCGCTTATCACAATACTTGTGATGATGCGATGACCTATTACGATGAGGATTTACTTCCGCATCAACTCAGTAGTGATTACCACACGATAAAAGCTGCATTCAACCAGGCTTGCGTAATGGATGCGCATGAGCGTTGTCGCCGTTTTGAAACTACGCCTATGCCAGTATCGCCGGATGAAGCACTGGAATATGCGCAGATCCACGCAAATGACCTTGCTGAACCGCGGCCGGAATATGGCCATGCCACCAATTCGATTTGTATCGTCGGCCGCAGGGTTCGCAGCCGTGGTTTATTTTTGGACCGGCGCGCTTTCCTTGTGTCTTACGATCACTTCGCGGACACCAATGGCCATTTATTAAAAAATATTTTAATGGCGGTTGGTCCAGTGGGGGCGGGCATCAACCTCGAATATTATTTTAGTTTTGTCGATCCCAATAAATACGGTTGCGGAACCAAATTGCCACATAACATCACCGGCTTGATTGGTGTCATGGATGGGCACGCCACTGATTTACGTACCGGATTGCCATGGCAAATGGTGGAAATCCATGAACCGGTGAGGCTGCTGGTGGTAGTTGAAAGTACGCCGGCGCAATTGCAACAAATCCTGGATACCACTCCCGCCCTGGTGCCGCTGATAAAAAATCGCTGGATTCAACTTGCTGCGCTGGACCCTGAATCTGCGCAATGTTTTTTATTTACTGCGCAGGGGTTTGTTGCCCGGTCTCCGCTAACCACCTCGTTAACATCCTGCGAGCGATCCGCTGATTACTATGCGGGCCAGCGGAATTTCCTGGCACCGGCGCAAATTCGTTCCGCGATGGTATAAGGGTAAAAAGTCATGAACTACCTATTAGCTATTTTATTTGTGTTGCCCTTTTTGAGTTGTGCAATATTGGGGATATTGATGTGGATTAAACGATACCAAAGTGAAATTTTTTATTCGCGTATCACGGTATTGGTATTTGTGTTCAACATAGTTGCCTTCGCACTGTTATTGGGCGCTAATTTATTAAGCGATGTATGGAGCAGTTTTCATTTCCTTTCCGACAACATGCGCGAACAAAAAAGCTGGCCATTCGCTATTGCCCTGGATATTTATTCCGGCATCCTGGTTATATTTTATTGCTTGCTGATTGGTTTGATAGCAGTTTTCTCGCGTCGATATCTCCATCGCGATCCCGGTTATTTCCGTTTTTATTTTTTCCTGAATCTGTTCGGCGCGGGGGTGCAGACAATTTTAATCGCCAGCAGTCTGGGATTATTGATTGTTGGGTGGGAGCTGGTGGGAGTCGCATCTGCAATGCTGATTTCCTTTTTCTATGAACGAAATAAACCGGTTGAGCATGGCTTGAGGGCTTTTTTTACCTATCGGGTCTGTGATGTAGGGTTCGTGATTGCTTTATTGCTTTTGCACACTACACACAGTTCTGCCTGGTTTAACCTGAATAGCAATCCCGCTATGCAAACGCTGGGATTACCACCCGGTTCGGGTTTGGTATTTGCGGTAGGGCTGGCGCTGGTATGGGCGGCTGCGGGCAAGTCAGCCCAGCTTCCTTTTTCCGGTTGGCTGCCGCGCGCGATGGAGGGGCCAACGCCCTCGTCGGCTATTTTTTATGGTGCTATTTCCGTTCACCTCGGGGCATTTTTATTGTTGAGATGTGCTGCGTTGATCGAAGAGTCTGCCATATTGAAAGCGGTAATCATTGTTATTGCATTCATCACCGCCATCCACAGCACATTAATTGGCCGTGTACAAACCGATATTAAAAGCTCATTGGCTTACGCATCACTCACCCAGGTCAGTGTGATCTGGATTGAAATTGCATTGGGTTTTTATGCGTTGGCTGTATTGCATATGATCGGGCATGGCGCGGTGCGTAGCTTGCAGATCCTTAAGTCGCCCAGCGCCCTTCATGATCACCAGCACCTTGAAGAAGCACTGGGCTCCCAAATTCCTGCCAAAGCAAAGCATTTGGAAACACTGGTTCCCAAATCATTGCACTACTGGCTGTACCGGCAAAGCCTGGATCGGGGCTTTGCTGAAGCGATTATTCGCAATGGGTTGTTTCTGCCGGTCACCAATGTGTTGGGATGGTTCGAAAAACTGGATCAACAATGGATCGGCTTTATTAATAAAACCTCAAAACGTGTGAAAGGATAAGGTTATGTTTTATATCAGCCATATTGTTATTGGTGGGGCGTTGTTGCTTGCCGCATTGTATGTGCAGAAGCTAAAGGAAACCGCCCAAGCCAAGCAATTCAGTATCCACTGTAGCTGGCTGTTGCTGTTAGCTGCCGTTACAAGTGTGGTGTTAACCCGGCTCGGCGTATCAAATATTACATTTTTCGGGCAGGGTTTTTTATTAGCCAATCCCGTGCCTTTCCTGGATTTGTTTTTGTGTCTGGTGCTGACGGTTTCATTATCATTTGCGTCATTAAAAGACCATCCGGTAAAAATATTTAGTGCAATCCTTTTTTTAATGGCTTGCACACACTGCCAATTTTCAACAGAAATATTTGCTATAAAGTTGTTGGCAAATATTGGCGGAACCCTCGCGGTGGTGTGGTGTTTCCAAACAGGCTGCAAACAGGAATCCAGAATATTTTCGCTTTACCAATATTCGGGCCTATTGTTGTTGGTTGCGGGATTATGTTTGATCAAGCTTGCCCAATTACCGGAGGCAGGTATTGGCCTGGTTTTCCTTTCCATCATGGTTCGCCAGGGTATATTACCGTTTAATAGTGCCTACACGCATTTTCTGGAAAAAGCGCCTTTTGGTCCCGGTTTGTTATTTGGCATTCTGCATTTGGGAACATCGGCATTTTTAATTACTGGAGTAAATGCACATAACAACGCATTTGCATTCGGCCTGGCTATAGCTGCAAGCGTCACCAGTGTGTTCGCATCGTTAATTGGATTGACCCAGGTAAAAGGGCGCAGGTCGTTGAGTTACTTATTATTGAGCCAATCCGGTTTTATGGTATTTGCCTGGATATCTTCAGGCAATGTTTCATCCGCTTTGCTGCTTAGCTGGTACAGCATGGCTATTGCTACCCTTGGGTTCGCTGCCATGTTGCATAGCATAGAAATACGCCGGGGACGTTTAAATTTAAATACCGGTAGTGGCAATTATGCGCATACACCAAAAATGGCAATTGCCTGTTTATTGCTGGGATTTGCCAGTGTCGGATTTCCGTTAACACTAGGGTTTTCGGCGATTGAGGGAATACTGGAACAAAGTTTTGTATTGTTTCCCCTGGCAACTATTTTATGCGTACTTGCGCTGGCAATTAACAGTATTAATGTCGTGCGAATTTTTTTCCTGCTCTTCACAGGGCAACGCAAAAATACCTATGAGCCTGACCTGACACCCGGTGAAAACATAGCGGCGATCTTTAGTATTGCGGTGTTGTTTTTGGGTTCATTGATTTCATTGCATTGATCACTATTAACAGTTGTGAATATTTTTTGAAATGAAAAAGGCGGCCAGTTGGCCGCCTTTTTCCATTTGATCTATTTACTATTGCCATTCTGAAATTGGGCTAATTGATAGCCAGCCTGCTTATTCCTTCAGGACTCGATTACTCGATTTAAATGTCTGATCAAAATATTGAACGGAGCGTTCGGCATACTTGGCCAGTTTTTTGTTCGGCGTGTTATTCGCAACCTCAACCAATACATCCTTGCTCTTTAAATTTCTAGATACACCTAACGCCTTGCAAAGGAACGACATGGCATCAATAAGATAAGAATCATCTGATGTTGTGTTATACGTTTCCGCCAGAAATTTCCTGGCAACTTCATAGCTGGTTTCGTTCAAACCAAACAAATAAAGATCTCTGGCGGCCCAACGAACCCTTACATTATCAGCAACCCTGAGACCCTTTTCATAGCGTTTGGCCCAGAATTCTTCACTGTTGGTAGCGCTATTATTTTCATTCATCACGGTTGAAATGGATTGATACTGCTCAAATTGAGGTTTGTATTTTGCAGCAAGGTTTCTGATGTCCTCTTTATAGGTTTTGTCGTTAATGAGGTTGTCAACGAAAGCATGGTATTTAGGATTGCCTGAGTAAACCAGTGCGGCGAGGTAAATCCTGGCGTATTTTTTAGCCATTTTTTTATTAGCTTGTAATTTTTCTACAATGGGGTCAAACACTCTTTCATCTGAAATTCCTGCCCACTGAAGTTTCACCAGGGCTTCTTCGCGCACATCGATTTCTGCATTGGAGAAATCCTGGCGGAATTTTTCCACATCAGCATCCGGTATAAGATTTGAATCTGCTGCGTAGAGGTTAGCGCTTAACATCAGCAATAGCATAGCGATGGGTGTTAATTTTATGTTTTTAAGTAACGCGATTATCAACATGAAAGTCTTCCTGAATAAAAATTAAAACCAAATTGTTGGTGAAGGTTGATGTACTCGTGGCTGTTTTGATTGGGGCATCAATTTTTCCGTAAATAGTTCGTGGTGGGATCTCCTAAATATTGGTAATGCGTTGATAGCGTTGGCTGGACACCCCTTCAGGATTAATTCCAGTTATAAGGGGGTACAATTCCAGCTGATATTGACTGTAATTTTAGGTGCCAAATGTACAATGAAAATACATTGATTGACAGATGTACCTCCATATTTTGTTGCACACCTGGCCAAATTCATTGCGGGCTTCCACCTATGGAGCTTCATACGATGAGGAAGTGATATGAGGGTTTGGGGAATAAAGCAGGGCAGCTGGTTTGCTGCCTTCATGTAGGTTGGGCAGCAATGCCCAACAACCCCATGTTTCCGATTAATGCAAAAATTAATAAATTAATCCGGTGCTATTAAATTACATTGTGTCATTTTTGACGTGTGTCAATTTAATGTGTTGGGCATTGCTGCCCAACCTACAAGTTACAAACAATTTTGATTTTACCGGAATCAGCTGTTTATTTCGGCGTAAGCCTTGGAAATTTAAATGCGATTAATTTTTGGACTTTTAAAATAGCTATTCGTTTCCGGTTTTGAGAGTGCTTTTAATCTAGGTATTAATAGCATTAAAAAACTGATCAGTAGTATCCATGATGATGGTTCATCAACCTCGCTGATTCTAGTGACCTCAATCCCTATACTTATTGAGTTTAACCATAAATTATCAGTGTAGACCTGCCAGCTGGAAAAGAATTGGCCATCTTTATCCGGTTGAAACTGGCATTTGTTGTCATAGAAATACCAGCATTCCCCTAATGATTCCCAATGTGTTCGCCCGATAAAAACGCCGGTATCCACATCGGCCAGCATGCCCCTAAAAAAATAAAAATAATCCCTGATAACTACGTACTCCCGCACGTCCTCCATCGTTGCGTCATCCTCGAAAGCATCTTCAATAATTTCCTTCACGTCAAAACTGAAAATGATGGTGTTGATAGTATCCGTTGCGGGATTAAATCCTTGTTTTATCAAATCAAAGTTAAACGTGTAATCACCTTTAACTTTAGCATCGAACTCAATCACATCGGTAATCACTAGCGCCTGGCTTTTGCTGTAAGGCAATAGCGCTAAAACCAGCAATACAGTATTAATGAATTTCATGAAGCCTCCTTTTATCCAAACGTGGGTTGCACTTAAGGCTGCTTATAGCATAACTCGCCAAAAAAAAGCGTATCTTGGTTTTATCCTGGAATGTATTCCGCGAGATTTTCATTTAAATCGTCGCGACTTATGAAATCCTGTCCTGAATTTCAATCATTAAGCATCTGGCGCCAACATGGTTTTGTTTTGCAATATGAATGAAGTGTGGAAAATCACCTATGGCAGGACTGGCGGAAATGATGTTCAGGCGAGGGGAGTGTGTGACGGTGAAATGAATCAGGGCGATTGGCAGGCTCCTTATTAACGACCCAATACCTATTTGGCGGCTCAAATTTTTGTATTAAACAATGACTGCGATGCCAACTTATTGACTTTGTAGACTCCCTCTCATTCAAACAAAACTGGCTGCTGGACTTTAAAATTTCAGACTTCTATTGTTAGTGGCTCTTCCGTTTTACTCTTGGTTCCTTTCAGGCGTTCCCCTTCATCATTGTCGCAAAGGAGTTGATTATGAATAGCTTATTACCTCGTACTGTAAGAAAAATTTCCGCATGCTTTGCCGCTATGATCTTAGCTGTTGTTTTTTCCGCCCAGACGCAGGCGGTAGTGATTGATTTTGACGATCTCACTTATGTACCAATTGATCCAGAGTTTCCTTCCTTCGGTGATTTTCCGCTCGATAACCAATATCAATCCCAGGGGTTATTAATAAGTAATGCCTATTTACTTCCTTACGCTGAGGGTGACGCAATTATTTCGGGAGTAAATTACTTATTAGCAGGCGCAAGCGGCAGTTCGATGACTTTGTCATTTGTGGGTAATTTGCCAACCTATGTTGGTATGTATTTAGGTGGAGATCCTTTAGGCGTGCTTTATACGAACGTATACGGTCCATCGGGTTTTTTCGCTTCTCATGAAAAAGAAGATAGCGGTTGGGAATACGTGTTCTTTGAATCTGCCACGGGCATTGCGCAAATTGAAATATCCGCCTCGCAACAGCACCGCGTATCAGGCGCAATCATTGATGATTTAACTTACACCTATGCGTCAGTACCTGAACCTTCATCTTTTATGTTGTGGGCTTTTGCAATTATTGTTTTGTTCCGCCGCCGCTTTGGCTGGGTAAAATAAATAATTCATCCACGTAGGTTGGGCAGCAATGCCCAACATGCCCATGTTTCCGATCAATCCGAAATTAATAAAGTAACCCAGCGCTATTAAATTACATTGTGACTTTTTTCACGTGTGTCGATTTAATGTGTTGGGCATTGCTGCCCAACCTACGCGCTAATGAGTATGCTTTAATTTTTTTTAAATGCTATCCATAAGATCGGATTTATAAAAAAACCGAAACAAGAAATTGAAACAATCATTAGTATGTCAAAAAACAAATCGGGATCAGGACCGGTTTTTTCCAGCAGACCTATCTCTGGTGCATCCTTATCAAACCAAACAATGACTTCTTTTCCTCTGGGATAGCGGTCAACGGCCGTGTGTGCAGTGTGGAAGTCATTTTTTTTAAAGCTTACCCAGTTTGAGGAGTAGAGTCGCTCATTTACTGTATATGTGTAATAAATTTCATGTTGTATATGATCACGTTTTGCTCTCTTATAGCGCACTAATTTTGCGCTGGTTATTTCTCCTTTAGTACTACCATTAATGTCCGTTTTTACATAATGGTATAACCGAAAAAAAGAATCGTTATTCATTGTGTATAGGAAAAATAAACCTCCACCTATGACCGAGCTGAGTGCGATGGCGAATATTTTTAGAAGTGCTTTTTTCAATTGTTTTCCTACACGACCTTGGGTTGTTTTTCGTGATTACTTTGCGTTTGTTAGCCAGACTTACAATAAAATCGATTTGCTTTAGTAATAGACATCTCACACGCTAAATGCGTCATGCCATGTGGCTGGTGCCGCACGGTATAATTCAGGCTTTGTCCGATACAGCTTCCCAAATCTCTACATATCCTGTTGCCAAAAAGTGAGACCTCAGGATTTGCATAATATCCTCGCAGCAGCTTTCCAGATTTTTGCATCCTGCAATTACGAGATTATTTTTGCCATCTATAACGGTTTGATCGACTAGCTTCCAGAAAAAACCGGCTAATGCTCTGGCATCTTTCTGGCATTGTATGCCATCTTTTTTAAGGATTTCCTTCGCGTTAATATTTTTCAGCGTTTTAGCATAACAATGCATTAATTCTTTTTCATGGAGATATTTGTACGCAATCATGTTTATTTATTTTTTGGAAATATTTGAGCAAGGTTTTCTTTAAAAAATGGTTGCTGCATTGCCTTAAAGTCTTTCCTGAATATCTTTTATTAAATCTTTATAGCTGGGAAGGTTATTACCTGCTTTCCATTCCTGTTGATATAAATATTGAAGATTTGCTGCTGTTCTGGATGCAACTATTAATAGTTCGCCAGAGCTATCTCTGATCCCATCTGGCGTGTCAGGATTGTTAATTGCCTCTTCAAGGTTTTTAATATCTTTTGAAACAAGTTCGATCAAATAGGGTAGGTCGATTAAGGAGATGCTCATTTATCTAGCCTGGTTATTGGTCATCGCAAATTTTATCCCAAATTTCCGCATAGCCAATGTTCGCCAAATGCAAACTTATTTCATAATCAATATCCGGTACCGTGTCTGTATTATCTATTCTGCCTAGTACGCTTATGCCCTCTTCACTATCTGTCCCCATTTGCCCAACCATTTGCCAAATAAATTGCGCAAATTTGGTTGCATCCTGTTCACCTTTAATGCCTTGTTTCAGTATCAATAAAACAGCTGGCTCGTTTAATGTGGTGGCGTAATGAATAATTAAATCTTTCACATGCGGATATCGTTTAAATTGAATCATAGTGCGCGCTCCGCATTTCTTATAACTGTCATTCTATCTGCTATCCATAAGAGTTTTTGTGCTAATTGAGTGGCCAACATTCTTTCTGTAACAGTTAGAAGGTAGTGTTGATGATCTTCTGCATTATTGGTAGGTTGCTGGTGAGGAACGAACCGCAACATGACCATATCTCCGCAATCACCAAAACCATAATACATGTACCGTTAATTAGTTTTTTGCATTAACAAAAAATGTGCTGTTTTTGATTGCGAATGTTGCGGTTCGCAAGCTCAACCAGACTTTCACATCATTAAATTGTCGGTGCATTGCTTTAAAGTCAATGAACGCTTCATGGCAATTAAATGTGTCATTAATTAAGCGGAATACTTTCATCTAATTAATTGAAGTCATAAACTGTCGTTGGAATATTAGCTTGTATCAGCGTTTGCTCAATGATTGGTTCAATTTCTTCCCAACTTCCTCCTGCCAGACCACATCCAATACGGGGCATATGAACTGACGCGTTATGCTTAAGTGCAAATTCCGCAACCACAGTTAAACCAGTACGTACTGCATCATAGCGAATCGGGGCAGGTGAGTTGCTTTTTGGTGATCGAATGCCGCTTTGGCCGATAATATTAGCGATATAAATATCAGGCTCTACGGGAATAAATTGGACTTCTCCCAGCGATGGTTTGCTTAAACCGGAGAATGCTTCTTTATATGTTTTTTCGGGTGATTTCCAGCGTTTGCTAATTGCAAGCACGAATCCTTTCCCCCATTTTCCGATATCATTGCAGATATGAACAATAATCTTGTCCCCGTCTACATGTGGGTTTGTTGCATCACCAATTAAATAATTGATTTTCATTTTTTGGTTGCTTCATTCCATTTTTTTTCAAAATCATTTTTAGTGATCTCCTTTATATCAAATTCTGGTTGGCTTCGAATCTCACTAATTTGAGGGACGGGGGTAATGCCTAGCCGTGTTCCAGGGGTTGCGGTATGGCTTGAGGCGTAACCCATTTTGCCATTGTTAAATATTTCTACTTTGCGGGTTTCATAGCGATTTGGGTCCAGTTCGCTGTAAAACTCTGCCGGACTGTCTGGGGGATTATTTTTCCATTTTGAATAAATATACGTACTCATAAAAAGATCCTATATGTTGCGGCCGTGGCCAACTAAGCGATTGGATATATCTAATGGTTCACTGTTTTGGATTACGTAAACATATTGACGGCCATACATCACATTTAGATTGTCTACATTTATATCAATATGATGAGAGAAACGTTTTCCCGCCCATGGAATACCAAAAAATATCATTGATAATTGTGCTGGTCGCTTTGTGTTCGGCACTATATCGCTCAGATATTGACCCTCACCAAAACGTGCATCTTTCGGATTGTTTGCTTTTAAAGAGGGCAAAAGTTTACTCGTTTTCAGTATGCCTTCGTAACCTGCTTGACTTGTGTAGTGATAAAGCACTCTCGACATAAACACTCCTTGAGATGGTCAAAAAATTGAAAATAAGAATTTACAATTAACTCGCGCGCAACGCTATTTTCCTGCCCGCCAAATGTACAACGAAAATCCATTGATTGACAGGTACGAGCCCATCTTTTACTCTGCCTGCGCAGCGTAAATCCGTTGCCGGGATTGCAACCCCCGTTTAGCCAAACTGGCACAAAAGACGTGAGTCTTTGTGTCCTCGTACAGCTACGCCTGTTGTTATGGCGGCTGGACGAGGCCGCCTTAGGGCGGGCCGGTGTGGTTTGGTCCGGTGGTTGCAACCTCGTTCAGTCCGCCCCCATGAATTGCAACCTCATGGTGGTGGAATCCCAACCAAACTTCGAGGTTCTATTATGGATAATATCGATCCACTTGCGTTTGACCCAGAGCGCTCCCGCATTATTCAGTTAAGCCCTTCCCAATACGCTTTCTATCAAAAGACCTACATTAAAATCCTTGATCCAGATGGAAAGTGTTTGGAATCTATTGGTCATTCCCCACAGAAAAGCTTGAACGACGAAAATTTCTGCCGTTTGCGCGAACAGATTTCGTTATTGTTTGCTTTGTTTTGCAATATCGACGAATCAATAGAATTACCACCCATGGCTATCGCAGGATTGGCGGAGGTGATGCTTCAAATGAGGAAGGTGTGTGACGGTTTGGGGAAGTGAAGTAGGGCGGCCGATTGGCCGCCTTTTTAATTGGTACTTGTAGGTTGTGGCGGGGCGCGTAGCCTGAGGAACGAACCGCAACATGACCATATATCCGCAACCGCCAAAACCAAAATGCATGTGCCGCTAATTGGTTTTTCGTATTCGCAAAATATTGTGCGGTTTGCGATTATGAATGTTGCGGTTCGTTCCTCACCAGCAACCTACATCAAACACAACCTACATGCTTAATGAAAAGTATAAAATGCAACCTATCGCTATCAATCCCAGCATGATTATATAACGTAGATTCCAAACTGTTTCTTTATCATGTATTGAGCCCAATGCCTCTTCTAATTCGGATTTTGAAGGAATAGTGAGAGCTTTCATGAGGCATTTTATTCCCAATGCTATAAAAATTGCGCATGCTAATACAGTGCCGAAAAAATTTATGCTATCCAAAAATAAATTTCCATAGGGTGGAATAATAGTTTCTGGATTATTAGTTAAAGTAGAGAAAACCGTTAATGAAGTTATTAATAGAAAAAAATATGCAATAACAAGTGTTCCTCTATAAATGGGTGCACGTTTGGAGAATTGATTAATTCTTATTCGGTTTGTTTTTTTGTATTCGAATCCACCGGTGCTTTTTATTCCAACATACGGCGATGCCTTTAAATATTTGCTGATCGCCATTCTGGGTGATCTTGTTAAAAGGAGTTCTTTTATTTCATGAAAGTGCAGCGGTTCTTTGTATATTAGTGAAAATAACTCCTCATACAGAAGCTTATATTCATTGACGTGTAATGAGTTTTCTATTTGTAGTGTTGACTTTAATAATTCAATCTTACTTATCGAGGTTTTGTCCTTATCTCCATTAACATTCAAAAGATACCCAATAAACTTTATTGCTAATCCTATCAGTGCAAGAAGTAGTGCTGTAATTCCCTTTTCAGTAATTACGTCCATTTTAAATTTATCCCCCTAAATGTTGTAATGACTTGAGTTTTAATTTAACTGCGTTTGGTGGTGAGGAACGAACCGCAACATAACCATACACCCACAATCACCAAAATGCATGTGCCGTTAATTGGTTTTTCGCATTAACAAAACAATGTGCTGTTTGTGATTACGAATGTTGCGGTTCGCAAGTTCACCAGCAACCTACATTAAGCACAACCTACGTGCTATTATTGACTATTGTTTGAGTTCGCCAGCTCATCCCAATCAGCGTATTAATTTTAAATTAGTATCTCTACGTTTGAATTGTCAATATTTGTTATGTTCTTTAATTTTTTAATATAAATCTCGTAATCTATTTTCGCCATATCAAAAGTTTGTTCCAGCGTTGTGGCATCTAATATTCCGCAGCTATATTGAATTACATTGTTTATCGCTTGGTCAAGATAGTCATGAGCATTTTCAATTAATGTGTCAATGTATGCCAATGACCTTCCTGAATGAACTATTAAGTTTCTCGTTC
The DNA here is from genome assembly GCA_021151835.1 of Gammaproteobacteria bacterium. Classification (GTDB taxonomy): domain Bacteria; phylum Pseudomonadota; class Gammaproteobacteria; order Pseudomonadales; family Cellvibrionaceae; genus Cellvibrio. Next base: position 219,488 of record JAGKWO010000001.1, on the reverse strand, counting down.
TGTATATTCTTCTGATCTGCCATTCGACTTTTTTTTCGTGTAGCTCAATTCTTTTTGTTATATTTTCCGGCTTCTTTAGCATTTCACTTATTTCAAACAATCTAAATCGTAGCAATGGAAAACTATTCAGCTCAGCATAAAGAGATTTAAGATGATTGCTGTTCTCTGGTAATGCAACAAGTTCTAGTGTTTTTTGGTATAAATTTTTATTTTTTGAATCTGGAATTTTTCTAAAAATTTTGCTGATTTTTGATCTGTTCCAACGTACAAGATCCCCTGCTAGTCGTTCAATTAGTCTTTGTATATAGTTCTTTAGTAGGATTGGCATCAGCCCATTGCTTATTTTTGAAACTTTTCCTCCTCCGTGTACATGTGAGGGAACTAGAGTCTCTAATGCAATCCATATATTCAGTAATTGATTTTCTGGAAGCTCATTTGTAGTGCTGATCGCATGAAGATCTACTACTCTATGAAATTTAGAAAAAGCGCTTCCTGTTAATCCAATATTGCGAATCATCATATTTAATCTTTTTGACGCATCTTGTGTTCTGAGATCGAAGCATTTTTCCATTGAGTTTTTAGGGCGTTTTGTAAGGACTGGCGCTTCATTACAACATTGCGTGATAATTGCTTCTTCTCGCCATTCTATTCTGTTTTTGTGAGAGAAGAGTAAAAATAAGTCTCTAGTTAGCTCCAGTCTCGTTTCTGCTTGTTTTCTTGCTGAGTGTCTATCAAATGCTTCAGTATTTTTAATTTCAACCCATACTTCATTTTCATTGGGTGTTAATCCGGATGAATTTGCAAATTCCACTAAGTGCTCTGGTAGGGATTCAATAATGTTTAAATCGAAGTTGTCTATGGTATCTTTAACTTGATTGATAAGTTTGGAGGTGATGAAATATATTTCAAAACCATGAATGGTTGGTGAAATTTGATAAAAAAATTTATCTAGCTCTTCGATGCTCCCTATTTCATCGCCATAGAAGAAAAATTCTTGAGTGCTATCGTATAGGTGCTGTTTACTTATTCCCTTGTTTATCAGTGTGGATGCCAACAACTCTGTTAATTTTTGTATGTTTTTCTTGGATCCTCCTTTGATTTCTAATTTTAGCTCTGCTCGACATATTTCAAAATATCTTAGTGGGTTTAATATTTTTTCCAGTACTTCTAGGCGGATTTTTGTATCTGTTAACTTTACATCTTTTCCATATAGCAAGAATTTCTCAGATGGCGCATTGAGCATTTTTTTTGCAACTAAATCTGTGCTTAATGACCATTCTAGCTCTTGAATGACATGTTCGAGATTTGTTTGATCGATTAAATTATTTTCTATGTCTTCAATAAGTGCTATTGCTTCTTTGCATAAATATGTTGAATTCAAAGCAGCAGGTTTGTATGTGTCTAATGTGTAATCAAAAAACAATTCATCCAAGCGCTGGGAGAAAAATAATAGATTTTCAAATTCGGCCTTGTTTTGCCATTCTTTATAAAGTTTGAGTTTCATTAAATAATATTCCGTAAATTTCTAATATTAAAAAACCGCTACCAAGCCCCACCAGAAATACATCTGATACAACTCAATAGCGGTTAGGTTTATTCACTCCGGAATATGTAATCCGTTTGTATTAAAAAACGCCCGCTAAAAGGGCGTTTTTACTTGGTTTTGATGCTTACTCCAATTACGCGGGATTACAAATTAATCCCAAGAAAGCGCTCCACCTGTTTGATATTCGATTACGCGCGTTTCAAAGAAATTCTTCTCCTTCCTTAAATCCATAATCTCACTCATCCACGGAAACGGATTCTGCGCACCAGGGAATTGTTCTTTCAAACCAAGCTGCGCGCAGCGGCGGTTGGCGATGAAGTGGAGGTATTCTTCCATCATGGCGGCGTTCATGCCGAGGACGCCGCGGGGCATGGAGTCGCGGGCGTATTGGATTTCCAGCTCGGTGCCTTCCAGGATCATTTGCAGAACTTCTTGTTGGAATTCGGCGGTCCACAGGTGCGGGTTTTCCAATTTGATTTGGTTGATGACGTCGATACCAAAATTCAAATGCATGGATTCATCGCGCAGGATGTATTGGAATTGTTCGGCAACGCCGGTCATTTTGTTGCGGCGGCCCATGCTGAGGATTTGGCTGAAGCCGCAGTAGAAGAAAATACCTTCGGTGACTACGTAGAATGCAACGAGGTTGCGCAGCAATTCCTGATCGGTTTCCGGTGTGCCGGTTTGGAAGGTCGGGTCGCCCAGGGTTTGGGTGTGTTTCAAACTCCAGGCGGCTTTGTTCGCAACGGATGGCAATTCGCGGTACATGTTGAAGATTTCGCCTTCATCCATGCCCAGCGATTCAATGCAGTATTGGTATGCGTGGGTGTGGATCGCTTCTTCGAATGATTGACGCAAAATGTATTGGCGGCATTCGGGGTTGGTGATCAAGCGGTAAATCGCGAGTACAAGGTTGTTTGCTACCAAGGAGTCAGCCGTAGAGAAGTAACCGAGGCTGCGCATGACGATGCGGCGTTCGTCATCGGTGAGGCCGTCTTTACTGCGCCAGGTGGCGATGTCGGCAGTCATGTTCACTTCTTGTGGCATCCAGTGGTTAGAGCAACCATCTAAATATTTTTGCCATGCCCAATCGTATTTGAACGGGACGAGTTGGTTCAGGTCAGCGCGGCAGTTGATCATGCGCTTTTCATCAACCTGGATACGGGCGGCACCCATTTCCAATTCTTCCAGACCGGGAGCCGGGTCGAGTGCCGCGAGGCTCGCGCGTGCTTTGGCGAGTTCAGGGCTGATGCCGGATTCTTTTGCGGCTTCAGCAAAGGCGCTGTTTGCTGCAATGTTTGATTGCGGGGCAGGTGTTGCTTGCGCTTGTGCGATAGGCGCTGGTTGTGCTTGTGGTGCAGCTACAGCAGGCTTGTTCAGGTTTGCGGTAATCGCTTCCTGACGCGCTGTTTCTTTTGCTGCTTCTTCGGTTTCGAAATCATCCCAACTAAGCATGTTGTTCCTCTCGGTTTCTTTTGTCATTTGCCACTTCACTCAAAGAGCGGGCAATTGACGCGTTATAAATTTGGTTGAAATGTTATTGGGCGGTCTGGATATGTTTTATCGCCGGAATACCCTGGTGGCATCCTTCTACCGTTAGGAAAACTTTTTTCCCGGCGGTATGAGTTGCCAACAGTAACGCATAAGCCTCTTTGTAATGAGGATGCGTTTGCGGAAGGATAAAATAATCCCTCCGCCCGCATTGATCCGGATCAATTTGGTTGGTGTGATTGATCAGTATCCCTGTGTGTCCTTCATACACTGTTATCGCGGTAATTTGACCGGCAGAAGTACCACCGCTGGCAAATGTAACCTGGCTTGCTAACAACAGACCTACAGCGATAACGTATTTATAAGCATTCATAATTATTTCCATTTTTCCCTATTATTAAGCCAAAAATTATTGGCAAGCCTCACAATCCGGATTGTCTATCGAGCAAGCCAATGGCACTGGTGCCGCTTCGGCGAAGCTCGCTTCTTCAATTGCTGATACCACGGGTTTTGCTACTGCCGGTGCTGCGCTTAATGCGCTCGCGCCGCTCGCTGACACGGCGTTCAATGCACCGGTGTTAATGGTGGATTTTTCTGTGGTGGTTGCCGCTAACGCGCGCAGGTAATAAGTGGTTTTCAAACCGCTGTACCAAGCCATGCGATAGGTGATGTCCAGTTTTTTGCCGTTCGCGCCAGCGATGTACAGGTTCAAACTTTGTGCCTGGTCGATCCACTTTTGACGGCGGCTGGCAGCTTCAACAATCCAGCGTGGTTCCACTTCAAAAGCGGTGGCATAAATCGCTTTCAGGTCGGCGGGAATGCGATCAATTTTTTGCAGCGAACCTTCGTAATATTTCAGGTCGTTAACCATTACCGCATCCCACAAGCCACGCGCTTTTAAATCGTGAACGAGGTGTGGGTTAACCACGGTGAATTCACCGGAGAGGTTGGATTTCACGTACAGGTTCTGGTAGGTCGGCTCGATGGATTGCGTCACACCAGTGATGTTGGAAATCGTTGCGGTCGGTGCAATCGCCATCACGTTGGAGTTACGCATACCCTGGGTTTTCACTTGTGCACGCAAAGTGTCCCAATCGAAGGTTTTGCTGCGATCCACTTTGATGTAATTCTCGCCGCGGTTTTGCGCGAGGATTTCAATCGAGTCGATGGGCAATACGCCTTTGCTCCACAACGAACCTTCAAAAGTTGAATACTTGCCGCGCTCGGCGGCCAGTTCGCTGGAGGCTTTGATCGCGTAGTAGCTCACGGCTTCCATGGAGGTATCGGCAAAATCCACGGCTTGTTGCGAGCTGTAAGCGATGCGTTGTTCGTACAGCGCATCCTGGAAGCCCATGATGCCGAGGCCGATTGGACGGTGACGCAGGTTGGACGCTTTGGAGGTCGCAACGGCGTAGTAGTTAATATCGATCACGTTATCCAGCATGCGGATCGCGGTTTTAATGGTGCGCTCCAGTTTTGTCTGATCGAGTTTGCCATCAACAATGTGTTGCGCCAGGTTCACGGAACCGAGGTTACATACGGCGATTTCGTCGTTGGCTTTGGTGTTCAAGGTAATTTCGGTACACAGGTTGGACGAGTGCACCACACCGGCATGCTGCTGCGGGCTGCGCAGGTTGCACGGGTCTTTGAAGGTGATCCATGGGTGGCCGGTTTCAAACAGCATACCCAGCATCTTTCTCCACAAATCCAGTGCGCGCACGGTTTTGAAGACTTTGATTTTGCCTTGCGCGGCTTCGCGCTCGTAATGCTCGTAGCGCTCTTCGAAGGCTTTACCGTACAGGTCGTGCAGGTCCGGTACATCGTTCGGGGAGAAAAGGGTCCACTCTTTGTCATCGAATACGCGTTTCATGAATGCATCGGGCACCCAGTTGGCGGTATTCATGTCATGGGTGCGGCGACGGTCATCACCGGTGTTTTTACGCAGTTCGAGGAATTCCTCGACATCCATATGCCAGGTTTCCAGGTAGGCACATACCGCGCCTTTGCGCTTGCCGCCCTGGTTTACCGCGACGGCAGTGTCGTTGGCCACTTTCAGGAAGGGAACCACACCTTGTGATTTACCGTTGGTGCCTTTGATGTAGGCGCCGAGTGCGCGCACCGGCGTCCAGTCGTTACCCAAGCCGCCGGCAAATTTGCTGAGCATGGCGTTGTCTTGCATGGCGCCGTAAATGCCGTGCAGGTCGTCCGGGACGGTGGTCAGGTAGCAAGAGGATAACTGTGGACGCAAGGTGCCGGAGTTGAACAGGGTCGGGGTGGAACTCATGTAATCGAACGAAGAGAGCAGGCGATAGAACTCGATCGCGCGGTCTTCTTTTTGCTCTTCCTGGATCGCAAGGCCCATCGCCACGCGCATGAAGAAAATTTGTGGCAATTCAATGCGAGTGTTGTTGCTGTGGATGAAGTAGCGGTCGTACAGGGTTTGCAGGCCGAGGTAGGTGAATTGCAGGTCGCGCTCGGCGATCAATGCCTTGCCCAGCTTTTCCAGGTCGAAATTGAGCAGCTCTGGCGATACCAGTTCCAGCTCAACACTTTTCTTCAAATAGACTGGCAGGGTTTGGGCGTAGAGGGTTTCCATATCGGCCTGGGTGGCTGAATCGGCAATGCCGAAGAAGCTGAGGGCTTCAGCGCGCAGTTTGTCCATCAGCAAGCGGGCGGTAACGAATGAATAGTTTGGCTCTTTCTCCACCAGGGTACGCGCAGTGATCACCAGTGAGGTGTTTACGTCTTTCTCGGCAACACCGTCATACAGGTTGCGCATGGCTTCATCGAGGATTGCTTTCTCTTCCACACCGGCCAAACCGGCACAGGCTTCATGCACGATGGTGCGCATGCGGGCAATGTTCAGCGGCGCGCGGGTGCCGTTGTCCAGTATTACGTTCAGGCTTGGGTAATCCGGGTCCGGCTCTTGCGAAGCCGGTTGTTTCTGGGCGCGCAAGCGGGCGTGCTCTTCGCGGTAGAGCACGTAATCGCGGGCGACTTTTTGCTCGCCGGAGCGCATCAGGATCAGTTCAACCTGGTCCTGGATCTCTTCAATATGGATAGTGCCACCCGACGGCATACGACGTTTAAAGGTGGCGGTGATTTGCTGGGTCAGGTTATCGACCATCTCGCGCACGCGCGTAGAGGCAGCGGCTTTGCCGCCTTCAACGGCGAGGAAAGCCTTGGTCATGGCGATGGCGATTTTGCTGGCATCGAAAGGAACCACGGTTCCGTTGCGCTTGATGACGCGCAATTGTCCCGGCGCTGTAGCCGTAAGGTTGGCTGATCCGCCGTGAATGTCGTGTTGGACGTTGGTAGTGCCGGTGGTTTGTTCAATGTCAGTATGCATAGACGTCTCCCGCGTGAGGTCTTCCTGATTGATAACTGGATTAATTGAAAAATTGTTACAACTTTGATCCGTTTGCACTGGCTGCGTTCACCAATGTCTGTTGTTAAAAACAGTTCAGAACACAATCATTTTGCGTTTTTGGCGACCACTATATGTTGTGGTCAGACAAATTCACCTGTGTGCCCCTGCTGTTAATACCTGCCAACCTTGCCGTTGTTTGTGCAAGCCACAATTTGCGATGCGATCCAAGCCAAAAGCTGTGAATGACGTCAAAATTGTGTTCAATGGGATCAAAAAAACACTTGACGACTTACCACATCAGGTCTAGGGCCTAAAACCCTGTTTATACCTATATCTAGGGGTAAATCGTGGATGGGCTACAAGATAATGCGGTCATGGGTTTAATGCAAGCTTGAAAACCTGTGGATAAGGTGTGCGTTAGGGTTGGAAAAACTGGGGGAAACACCGTAATTGACGCGCCAACCACGGTAAAACCAGTGTTTATAGCGACTCATTCCTTTAATGACAGTTTTTCAAGGGATTTAGATTTTTTTCTCATAGAAGAGGCAACCAAATATGACTACATATTGTGTTTGGTGGAATCGAATACAAACGGCTCTCTTTTTGTGCATCCAGGGCGTTAACCGTCGCCTTTTTGCGCCCTTCGGGTACATATTTCCTTTTTGACGATATCCACTTTAAATTAGTTATAAAAAATATGAGGCGTAATGCATATTTCAACTAGACTGGCTCCCAATGGCATGTGAAATGCCTTTTTTTGTCATTTTAAAGACTAAAGACCTAAATCTTGGGAGGGTTGAGTATGAAGCGTTGTTTATCGCACTTTACAATCTGTTCGCTGGCGCTGGTATTGGCGGCATGTGGTGGCGGATCATCTGGCGGCGGCTCCAAAGCCAGTTCAAGCGCGCCTGTGAGTAGTAGCGCGGTGAGTTCCAGTGTTGCTGTATCGAGCAGTGCTCCATTGAGTTCATCGTCAAGTTCTTTATCGAGCAGCTCTTCTTCCACTGTGGTGGCGGTATCGAGCAGTTCCTTGGCAAACAGTTCTTCGTCCTCCTCGGTTGAATTGTCCAGCAGCTCTTCGTCTGCTGAATCATCAAGCAGTCTTTCATCAGTTTCTTCATCATCCAGTTCCGTCGTCGCGGTGGCGCAAACCGGTGTGTTTGTGGACAGTGCCGTAGCCGGTGTTAGCTATGAAACCAGCCCGGGCGGCTTCAGTGGTGTTACGTCGGCCACTGGCCAGTACCGGTACGCCGAAGGGGATACGGTGGTGTTCTCGATTGGCGAAATCAAATTCCCGGAGGTGGTCGCAAAAGGCGTGGTGACGCCAGTTGATATGGCGGCATCCGGCAGTGCAACCGATCCGGTTGTCGTTAATATTGCCGTGCTCCTGCAATCACTGGATGCTGACGGCAACCCCGCTAACGGCATTACCATTCCTGCTGCCGCTGTTACCGCCGCTACCCAAAATGTAGATTTCACCCAGTCATACTCGGCGTTTGCTGCGGAAGTCCTCCCGGTTGTCCAGCATTCTGATAACTCCAAAACAGTTGTCAGCGATACTGCTGCTGTCGCGCATTTGGAAGAATCCATCGCGCAAGTGAAAACCAGCTCACTGGTTGGAACCTGGTATATCCATGGCCAGGGCGACGCCGGTGTATATGACTATGTACTGTTCATTATCGATGACAGCCATTACGCCGCGATTGACCATGATTCAAGTATTGCCAATGGCGCTGCGTTGGAAATCGGTACTTATTCCTGGGATCAGGTAACTGGCAAAGTGACTGTCACCCCGACCTCTGAAACTGAAAGTGGCCTGGATGCAGTTCCACCTATGGCTAACAACAATACTTTAGTGCTGGATGGCGACACCCTGACCTTGAGTGATGCCGATGAAGATTTTGTATTAACGCGCTTGAAAGCCACTGCGAACAGTCCATTGAAGGGCGGTTGGTCGATTATCAACGAAGAGGTTCAGGTGTTCTTTGCTTTTACCGATACCCATTACTTTATGGGGCAAGAATCTGAAGCGGATGAAGTTGGCCATCCCGGTGTCGAGCTGGGTACTTACACCCACAATACCGAAACCAATGCGTTTGTGGTTGATACCGAACTGGATACCAATGGCCAGTGGGGCGCCTCTCACCCGTGTGCGGTGCTTGATCATGAAGAGTCCAACGATTTGAGCTGTGGTCCTGGCGGGCGCGATATTGTCCAAACCTTTACTGTCACTGGCGATACGCTGACCTTTATCAGTGAGGCGGATACGATTGATCAAGGTGAAGAGTCACCGACGTATTTTGAGCGTATTAACGGTGTGCCGGATGGCGATATTCATTTGAAACTGGAATTGACCCTGACATTAAATGAATATTCCCAAGGGACAAAATACCAGCGTGATAATGGCACCATGCAGTGCGACCTTGATTCCCCGCCCAGCATTGGCGACATAGAAACAGTAAATGAAAGTTGGGTATTGGGTAGCAATCCAAATCGTAGGACCTGGGTTTCAACAGTCCCTGCGACTTATAATCCTTCCACTAAAAAACTCAGTTTTGATTCACATGAGGGGGTTAAACCGGTTCCAAATCATCCCGGTTTCTTTGAAGAGTTTTGGGATACATTGGACGCAACTTACAACGAAGGCGAAAATCATGTTATCACCGGAACTTACACTGAAAAATACAGTTTGACCTGGACCCGCAACGCTGCTGATGTTTCTACTTGTATCGGCACCTACTCAGTGGTCGGTGTATTACGTTAATAATCGATAGTCAGGTTAATCAAATAACAACACCGGCTTTATGCCGGTGTTGTTATTTTTCTGTCAATGAAAAAAGGGGCCGGAGCCCCTTCTGACGAGATCTTGCGAGACCTCCTTGTCTGCCTCCTTGCGGCTTTTACGTTCCCTGCATTCTTATAGTGATAGGAGCGGGTTACAGTTTGATTAAAATCCGGTTAACAGATGATGAAGTGGGCCGTTTTGTGAACCTGGTACTGCTTCATCATTGCGCATCACTTCCTTATCAAGCTCGATTCTCAGGTACCAATAATGCCACCATCGTTTTTGGTAACAATTACTGTCGCCGAACGCGGGCGCGCGCCGTTACCTTCCGGCCAATTGCTGGTGAAAGCCGTTGACGTAGAGCGATCACCCGGATGCTGGATATTCACAAACATGGTTTTCAGGTCGGGCGTTACGGTTACGCCAGTGACTTCGGCATCAATTGGGCCAACGAAGAAGCGCTTCACTTGTTTGGTCACCGGGTCGGCAGCCAGCATCTGGTTGTTGCCATAAGGGCCGCTGCCTTGTTGGCTGCCGCTCATGTCGGTTTGGATCCAGGCCACACCGCGGGTATCAATCAGCAAACCGTCCGGGCTGGCGAAGTGGTTATCCGCAGTCAGGGTTACTGCGCTGGTGCCAGTACCGGTGGTTGTACCGACGTTGCCGCCCAACAGGAAAATGTCCCATTTAAACGTGGTTTTGTCGGCATCTTCGCGCCAGCGAATAATATGGCCGTCAGTGTTGTTGGCGCGCGGGTTGGCCGCATCCACAGTGGCCTCGGAACGGCTGGTGTTGTTGGTGAGGGTGAAATAAACCTCGCCAGTGGTTGGATGTACGGCGCCCCATTCGGGACGATCCATTTTGGTCGCACCGGCTGCGTCTGCGGCAGTGCGGGTGTTGATCAGCAAGTCGGCCTGGTTGGCAAAGCTTACGCCGGCAGTTGCTGCTTTGGCGGTGAAGGTGCTATTGGTCACATCCAGCGCTAGCCACTCACCGGTGCCGTCGGCATTGAATTTAGCTACATACAAAGTGCCGGTGTTCAACAACCAGCCACCCGCCGTTGCTTTGTGGAATGGCTCGGCAGACACAAATTTGTAGATGTATTCGTTTTGCGAGTCATCACCGGAATAACACACTACTGGCTTGCCCTCGACTGCAGGAGCGAAGATCACGCCTTCGTGGCCAAAGCGGCCCAGTGCGGTGCGTTTTTGCGGACGACCTTCCGGATCGAACGGGTCAATCTCCACCATCCAGCCAAAGGTGTTGGGTTCGTTGCGATAATCATCAAGTGCTGTTGCGCCTTTGGTCGATGCATCAAAACGTACGTACTCGTCAGCACCGGAATCGGCCAGTTCCCAGTAGTAACGGCCATTCTTGCTCGATACGCCATAACGCTTGTGTTCGCGCGGTTGGGTTGCATCCTTGTTAACAAAATAACCGGCCCAGTTTTCTTCCGCAGTCAGGTAAGTATTCCACGGGGTAGCGCCCATACCGCAGTTATTGATGGTGCCGCGGGTGGCAGTACCGTTGGGGCTGTATTTGGTAGCGAGTTTGGCATCGCCAGCTGCCGGGCCGCGGATATCCATCGGTGTACCGCTGGTGACGCGGCGATTAAACGGGCTACCGGTTACCACTTCCCAGGTGCTACCGTTTTTACGGATATGGATCACACTCACACCGTGCGCTGCAATTTCCTTACGCACTTCATCGGCAGGGCGGGTAGCGCCGAGGGTTGGTCCATTCTTGTGCAATAATTTTTCGTCGATGTATTCATGGTTCATTACCAGCAAGCCTTCGGTGGAGCTGGTATGGGTAGTTTTGGCATCAATCGGGAAAAAATAAACGCCGTCATGGTGCGCACCGACTTGTTGTTCCTGCTCGGCGCCGGTGTTGGTGGCATCCGTTTTATAGGCTGGCAAGTTACCAGTCAATGGCGTGCCCCAGGGCACGAATGGTGTTGCGGTGTAACCGGCGGGTACAGTGATTGTATCGTTGCGGTTGGTGGCAATTGCCGCGAAACCAAGCAGTGGTGCAACAGAGGAGGAGCTGGAACTGCTTGATGATGCCGGAGTACTGGAAGAACTGCTGGAAGATGAATTGGATGATGATGAACCGGAAGGGGTTTTGTTGTGATCATCGCCACCACAAGCCGCCAGGGTAGTGCCCATAAACGCCGCAACAGCAGTGCTCAAACTTCCTTTTAAAAACTGGCGACGGTGCGCCAGTATTTCCCCAAAGGTCGGGTTGCTGGAAGTGTTGGACATCGGCTCAATGCCGGAATTGTCGATTTCATAAACGGTATGGTCGGTCATCGGTTGCTTCCTGTTGTTGTCATAAGGGATGAAAGGTTGGCAACGATTAAAGCGACGCTTTGTGTCAGTTCGACTACAGTTTTTTGAAGATTTGGTAACAGCGGCTGCGGGTGAGCAGGAATTAACCTGCACGCTAATCTGCGGGTATGAAGCACATGCATTTATTACGGCGACAGTGAAATCTGCTACCCTTTGGTCACTAAAGCCAATTTATTGGCTCAACAAAATTAATTTACTTTTTACCGTTATATGGATTCCAGCGTGCAATCGGTTCAACCAGATTATTCCGTCTATCGCAGCGTGATTAGCGACCTGTTAAATGGCAAGGAGCAATTGCCCAGCTTGCCGACAATTACTTTTGAAATTCGCAAGGCGATGGATCAGCAGGATTTGTCCATGGTTGACCTGAGCAGATTGCTCGCTAGGGATCCGGCGTTGTCAGCCGTGCTGCTTAAATATGCATCCAGTCCGCTGGTAGGTAGCCAGACACCACCACAAAATCTATTGGATGTTGTGCGTTTGTTGGGGATGAACCAGGTTGAGCGCATTACCATGGTGCACTCAATCAAAAGTTTATTTTCTGTGCACTCGGTTAAACACAAACGATTATTTATGGAGGCCTGGCGTCGCCTCGCGTTGAAAGCAAGTTTAAGCACTTATATCGCCAAACAAATGCATTTGAAAAATGTGCTGCCGGATAATGTATTGATGGCCGCATTATTAAGTGAAGTGGGTACACTTGCGGTGCTTTCCGCTTTCAAAAATAGTGAAGAAACCCCGGACCTTCCTGCCTATGTGGCACTCTGCCGTGAATATGCCAAATCCCTGGGGGTGATTACACTCAAACAGTGGCAAGTAGGTGAACAATACGTAAAAGCAATTCAGGACATTGGCCATTGGACTGGCGCAAACCCTGGCCCCGCCAACCTTACTGACCTTATCAACCTCGGTTTGTACCACGCCCTCAAACTCAGTTACACCAAAACAGATTTGCCACCGATCCAGGAATTAACGGCTTATCAAAAACTGGAAGAACCGAATAACAAAGTCATTGCTGGCGGGTTGGATATTGTGATGAGTAATATCCAGGAAATTCGGGTGGTGGCGAAGAGTTTGTTTTAACCAAAGCGCTTACCTGCCAACACAATTACCCGCCATTCCTAGTGAATTAAGATGAAGCCGGGGTGGCTAGTATTGAATGGCAGCTACCCGGTTTTTAACATTTAGCTTGGAAAAAATATTGTGTGCGTGGCGTTTAACGGTTCCCTCGGAAATACACATATTGGCAGCAATTTGTTTATTGGATAACCCTTTCTTCATTTTACCCATGACTTCCAGTTCACGTTTCGTTAGTGCGCTTTTATACAAATCAGCTACATGCGCATAATCGCTTTCTGCTTCATCCATGGATTGCAGCATACCCAATGCTATCGCAGGGGTGGCGTTCGCTGGTAAGTTAAATGGCAGCCATTTTTTTGCTTGCACAAAAAATATATCGACACCCGATACCAAGCTCGATTCTATGGCGGTAATCAATACCTTAATCGATTCTGTTCTTCGCTCCAGTTGGGCTAATGCTCTGGCTTCTGAAAACTGAAAATTTAACAGACTCAGTTTGCGGTTTAATTTTTCTGCTAGCTCCTTATAATGATGGATAACCTTCAGTGTTTCTTCCGGCTGTTTTTCTATCATTAATTTGCTGGTATGAATAAACATCTCATATTCTGTGGTGTCAGTAAAATCCTCTATAGTGCAGTAACTAGAGATTGTTCCGGAATGACTCGTGTGCAGAATATCCTTTTCGAAAAAGCTAATATGAGTTTTAAATATGTTGATATCGCGCAGGTAGTTTTTGGCTGAAATTTTTAATGCGAGCTCATCAAGCTTCCTTATATGAAAGTGCAGCCTTCGTTTGTTTTTCTGCGCAAAATAAATGGTTGCTAATAATTGGTGCGCCTTAACAAGGCTGTTCATTTCCTTGCCACGTGAACTTAGTTCAACAGATTTTTTTAAATAAGCCGTAGCCTTGTCAAATTTATTGCGAAGGTATTCAATTTCTCCCAAACCATTGTATAGGTATGCTGCAAAGGGCTGGTCTGCCAGATTATTATTCAGTGAAAATCTGAGTGTCTCCAAATACAGTTTTTCAGCACCATCAATGTCAAGCATTTGAATCATCGCCTGCGCCCTTAAATTAACCGAGGCGATTGCTCCATAATAATTTCTGGCGGAGAATCCCAGTTGTGCTGCCTCTAGTGCATAGTGAATGGCTTTTGTGAGGTTGCTCAATGATAGGTGCGCGCGTGCCAGATTGAAAAAAATAGTGCCTTCCAGAAATTTGTTAATTGTTGTGGTTGTGCGCAGCATTTGCAGTGCGTCCATAGATAGTTGAATGCTGGTGTGGTAGTTTTCATCAAAAACCGCGATAAGCCCCCGGATTGCCGCAATGTGAACTGGTATTGTTGAGTGTTCATCGTTTTTCTGCTGTTGGTTTATATATCCCTGATTTGCACAGTCAATAAGGTAATCAATAGCTGGCCGGTCAATATTCAGGGAAAATAATTTCAGCCACACAATCCATATTTTCGCCATTGGGGATGAAATTTTTCGTTCTTCCAGTTTATTAAACCATAAGGCCAATTGATCAAACTGCCCCAGGAGAATAAGCCTTTCCACATTCCTGTCTAAAAACTCATCGATAAAAACATAATCCTTTGAATTGATTGCATGATTGATGGCCTCTTGGAGATGTCCGTTATCTTCATACCATTGGCTGGCCTTTTTATGAATCAACGACCGCTCTTTATCTGAATAGCTGGCGGTAAACTCCTGGTGCAAAACATCACCAAAGATATGATGGAATCTGAACCACTTGTCATTATTATCTAGCGAGATAATAAATGTATTTGGTTTTTGTAGCTCAGTGAGTATTTCACCGGCATTATGGAGACCGGTAATGGTTTTACATAATGCAGACGTCAAGCTTGTGAGAATGGAACACTTCAATAAAAAATCCTTCGCGCTATCAGGGTAGTAATCCAGAATTTCTTCCCGAATATACTCTTGAATGTAAGTGCTATTAAAATGGGGTGGGGTGTTGTTATGAAGTCCTTCATCTCTCTCCAGCATATACACAAGTTGTAATGCTGCAGGCCATCCTTCAGTTCTTCGCTCAATTTTTTTTAGTTCAGCTTCACATAGGCTGATTGCGCTGTATTTAAGAAACATAAATGCAATTTCATTGCGAGTGAAGCGTAAATCAGTTGGATGTATTTCAACAATTTTTCCTTCAAGCCTGCGCTTTGCAATATTCAGCGAAATAGATTTTCTGCTGCTCAACATTATTTTTATATGGCTGGGAAGGTGATTGACCAGGTGCTTGACAAGGTCTTTTACCTGGGGGTTTTCAATACAGTGAAAATCCTCAATCACCATTACCAATGGGGTTTCAACAGTTACTAACTCATTAATGAAATTGGTTTTGAACCCCTCAATACTTTCATCCAACCCTTTGGCCAGACTATCAAACCCATCAAAAGCAGAATTGACCGACTTTACGGCGGCTATTAAATAATAGCTAAATCGGTAGATGTCATTTTCATCCGCGCTGAGTGATATCCAACAACAGGTTTTTTTTTGATTGCAAACATATTGCTGTAACACGTTGGATTTCCCAAATCCGGCTGGTGCAACAATAAATGCTGTCTGCCAATGAGGGTCAGATAGGCGATGAAGACACTGCATCCGCGGGACATTGTTGGGGGTATTACCCTGCGGTGCTATCCTTGAGTAAAGCAAATTGTACTTTTTTAAAAACAATATCAAATTGTTTTTTTCGTTACTTGTTTTCATTGCGCTTAAAAAGATTCGTTATCCATCGTTTTTTTAATGCGCAGAAGTGGTCCTTTCGTATGATTTTTTTGTGTTTATAAATTTAAATGAAGTGTACTCGCTTTTAATTTCTACTTCTATCCCAAAATGTATCCAAAAATGCATATTCATTCACAGATGATCTGTGGTTCAGATTGCGTGATATGAAAAATGTATCGAAAGTTGTATTTACGCTGCATTCCCCGATTACCCATCATGCCGCCACTATTACCAATAGTCATTTCTTTGCCTGCCACGGATAAAAAGGAAAATTTAATTTTTAAATAGTCTGCCTGACCGCTTCGCTGCTGCGAACAAATTGAAAAAGAAATTCATTTTTTTGAAATAGTCTGACTGACCACTTCTGCTTATCCAATCAAACAGTATGCGGCAATTTAAACACAGGGGTGTTATCAATGTGGTACCTATTTGTATTTCTAGCAATTCCATTATTCACCAGTAGTATATGGATGCTGCTACTGTGTATTTGGTTGATTGTGCACCCATTAATCCGTAAAAAGCCCAAGGTACTGGAGCGGTATCCTGAAGTGGCAATCATGGTTCCTCATTTCAATGAAAAGCCGGAATATTTGTTTCAAGCATTGAACTCGATTGAAGCGCAAGATTACCCCGGCCAGATCACTGTTATTTTGGCGGATGATGGATCAACAAATGGTATTCAAAGTCATTTGGCCGAGTGGTTTAAATTACCCAGGAAGCAAAATTATATCTCTATAAGGTTTGAGCAAAATAACGGCAGCAAAGGCAAAAATATGGATGCGGCTTTGCCGAATGTTCCTGAATCGGTGGAAGCATTGGTCGTAGTTGATAGTGATACATTTCTTGAGCCACAAAGCGTGCGTAAGGTGGTAGAGCGCATGTGGCAAGATGAAAAGTGTGCTGCGGTATGCGGGTTCCTTGTTCCAGCGAATAAACACACCAACTTGTGGGAGAAATTACAGTATTTTGAGCATATTGGTATTTACCCTGCCGTTAAAAGTGCACAGGACGCATTTGGTTTTGTATCGATTATGGCGGGCGCCTTTGTGGTACACCGCATGTCGGTAATCCGCGAAATTGGCGGTTGGGGCAGTTGGATTGTTGAAGATATAGCCTGGACATGGAAGGCTTTGGCCAGCGGTTATACTACGGGATATGCTCCAGAGGCTGTGGCCTACACCTATGCACCAACCAATCCCAAGTGTCTTTTCAAGCAGCGTCGTCGCTGGGCAAGAGGGCGTGTAGAAGCTTATCGCGCAGCGATTTCAACTTCGCCCCGGCGTGCCCTGTTTTTAATTCCTTTCTTTATGTTGTATGTCCTTAGCTTGTTGCCGCCAACGTTATGTGCTTTGCCTGTCCTGGCCGTAGTGTTTCAGCAGTGGTGGGTATTCGGCCTGATTGGGCTATCAACATTTTTATCCGTTAGCATGTTTTTACTGTATCAAAAACAACTCCCGGAACAATTGCGCAAAGGTGCCAGGGATATTTTTCGTTCAACCTATTACAACTCCTTGTTTGAGTTGTTTTTGTGGCGCCCTAACGTCACCGGTTTTTGTGATGAAATTTTCGGCAAGGCAAAATCCTGGATGACACGCGGTTAATCCTATTTCTGCACCACTATTATCATAGAGTTCGGGCATGTCCTCGTTGAGTTACAGTATTTTAATTACCCGTCCTATTAGTTTGTCGATTTGGACCGCTATATTGACTGCTATTACCGTGGCGATATGTTCGCTGCTGTATTTTGTGCAATACACTCAAAAGCACAATGCTGAAGGTGTGCTGGTGCCAGATAAGGGATTGGTAAACGTGATTACCCCCAGTGCCGGGCAAATTGCGGGCATGGAAGTTACGCATGGGCAGACGGTAAAAGCCGGGCAATTGCTTTATAAAATTCTCAGCGATCAGGCGATTTCCGAAACGGATGCCATCAGGTCCGAACGGCGCGCCCGCCTTGCTTCTGTGGAAAAGAGTTTGCAGGATGATGTTGCCCGCTTGAAAGATATTAATCAGGATACCCTGCGGAATAAGCGTCAGGAATTGAATGGTTTGCAATCCGACTTATTGGTTGTTAGAAAAAAATTATTATTGCTTATTGAAAAAGAAGTTATTGCCAAAGACAATTTGGCCCGTTATGAAAAGCTTGCCGAGCAAAATCTTTTTTCAAGAATACAGGCCAAAGAAAAGCATATCGATTATCTCGATATACGATCACAAAAAATCCAGCTCGAAAGCGAGCTTAAAATAGGTGAGCGAAATGTTGCGATTGCCAATGAAGCAATTTTAATAGAAGAGTTAAACGGGCAAAACCAACTGGCAGACTTAACGCGCAAATTGGATGAGGCCAAAAACAAGCTGCTGGAATATAACTCGACTGAGTATATTTATGTTATTGCCCCCAGTGATGGCACGGTAGCCAATATCTCTGCAAAGTTAGGTCAACATGTTGATCCTGCCTCAGCGTTGCTGACGATAATACCTGCAAACTCACAACTCTATGCTGAGCTTTATGTGCCTGGTAATGCAATTGGTTTTGTAACTCCGGGCGATAAGGTGCAGTTGCGTTACCGCGCCTTTCCCTATCAAAAATTCGGGTTACACACAGGTGTGGTTAAACACATTTCCCGGGCGCCATTGTACGGTGCTAGCGGGACATTATCAGTTAACTCCATTTATAAAATAACTGTCGCGTTGCCAGAGCAGCATATGATTGCCTACGGGCAAAAGCAGCCATTGCAAGCGGGAATGGAAATTGATGCGGCGGTTTTGATCGATAAAAGAAGGCTGTATGAGTGGTTGTTCGAACCACTGATGAGTATGGCGAGAAAATGATAATGCGTGTTTCAGATAAATTAAAATTTAAATTCGGAAAAGATCTTTCTCTTATTTTGCAGGCGGACCCGGCAGAGAGCGGTTTAGCGTGCCTGGCTATGTTGGTTGGCTATCATCAAGGCGATGTCGACTATACGCAAATAAGGCACACAGTCGATATTTCCCGGCGCGGAATCACAATCGATTCAATGGTTGAACTCGGCTTGCAGCTGATGCTGGAAGCGCGGATTGTTAATGTAGCGGCAGAAAATCTCCATGAACTTGAACTGCCTTGTGTCTTGCAATGGGATTTTAATCATTTTGTTGTATTGAATAAAATCGAAAATGGCAAATTTCATATTTATGATCCTGCGGGAGAGGTTAAATATGTTACACCCGAAGAGTTATCACACTCTTATCGTGGGGCTGCTATTGAGGTTTTTCCGTTAATTGATTTTGTTGACGCCAGGAACAGTCATAAGCGGGAGCAAATTAATAAATACTACAAAACTATTACCAGGAAATCCGCGGCGGAAGAAAAGAAAAATCGTTTTTCCTGGCGTCGCCTTATCGGCAGCACTAGCGGAATCAAACGATCATTATTTCAAATAACCCTGTTGGCCCTGGCGATGGAAGCCCTCGCGCTGCTGTTGCCGTTGGCAACCCAGTTAACGTTTGACCAGGTCATTGTAACTGCCGATACCGACTTGTTGACGCTGGTGGTATTGGGCATGATTTTCCTGGAGCTTACGCGTGTTGCATTAAATACCTTGCGTGCCTGGTCAGTAATGATTCTGAGCGCAACATTAAATCTCCAATGGATTACTAACGTTTTCTCGCATCTTGTGCGTTTACCCATCGCCTGGTTTGAAAAGCGCCACATCGGCGATGTCAGTTCCCGCTTCGAAGCCGTTCATGCGATTCAAGGTATGGTTACCACGCGTTCAATTGAGGTAGGCCTGGATGGCCTGATGTCGGTTGGAGCCTTGGTTATCCTCTTTGTTTACAACGCAAAACTGGCATTCATTGTGTTGGGCAGTGTGCTGTTGTATTTCTTGATTCGATTGATGTGGTATCGGACACAGCGTCGAGCCACTGAAGAAAATGTTGTTCTTTCTGCGCAACAGCACACGCTGTTTCTGGAAACGCTACGCAGCATCAGCACTATCCGTTTATTTAATGGAGCTGAAAGTCGGAAGGTTCGCTGGGCCAATCGATTGATTGCGGAGCGCAATGCCGGTCTGCGAATGCAGCGCCAATCCATCATTATTGAATCCTGTAACTGGACGTTGTTTGGCGCAGAGCGGATTGCAATTCTCGCGTTGGGTGCGTTGAGTGTTATCGATGGTGCCTGGACCGTTGGTATGTTTTTGGCGTTTTATGCTTATGCTGCGCAGTTTGTTGAGCGCTCGATTGGTGTAGTCGACAAAATCATCGAATTCAAAATGCTCAGTATTCAAGTGGAACGGCTTTCTGAAATTGTGCTTGAGCCCGCAGAGCAAGAATACCCCTCGCGAATTGATACCGAGTCTCTCCCTGCAACTTTTACTGTAGAGAATATTTGTTTCAGGTATGACAAAAAGGATGAATTAATCCTTAACCAATGTTCATTGGATGTCAAACAAGGGGAAAGCATTGCAATTGTGGGTGCTTCCGGTTGTGGGAAAAGTACCTTGCTGAAATTGATGATTGGTGCCCACGAACCCGAGTCCGGAAGAATTTTGTATGGTGGTATCGAATTGTCACAGATTGGTACACGAGCCTATCGCGAACTGATCGGCGTTGTACTTCAGGATGATCAATTGCTGTCCGGTTCAATTGCAGAAAATATTGCTTTCTTTACTGACAATCCTGACTTTGAGCACATTAAACATTGTGCGCAGTTTGCAGCCATTAGTAACGAGATTGAAGCCATGCCCTTGGGTTATCACACGCTGGTGGGTGATATGGGTACATGGCTTTCGGGTGGACAAAAGCAACGTCTGTTGTTGGCACGGGCACTTTACAAGAAACCGAAAGTCCTTTTTCTCGATGAGGCAACCAGTCACCTTGATGTTTCCAATGAAGCGCTTGTGAATGATGCAGTGCGTCGCCTTGGTATCACCACAATTGTTATTGCGCATCGCCCGGAAACGATTCGTATGGCAAATAGAATTTTTTTGGTTGAGAACGGATCTGCAAGGGAAATTGATAAAAGTGCATTAGATAAACTAAAACAAAAAGCGTTAGAGGTGAGTGGTGTTGTTTTGTAATTGACTCGTGTGGATACGGAAATTGATGTAGGTCAGCAGCAATAAGTTCGGAGCGTATTGAAATGATTGAATTTGAAAATACAGGGCAATGGGATCTGCAACAAATGGCGCAAACCTTTAATAAAAAGGGATTCGTTCTAGGCGGGAAATTGCTCAGTGATGCTTCTATTGATTTGCTTAACGAAAAGATTGAAAAGTACCTTGCGATCCAAAGAGCGAAAAATGCAGAAGACGTTTCTGTTATGGGAAATGATAAAAACTCTGTGATTTTACAGATGTGTAATGTGTGGTACGGCGTAGATGAAATAGCGGAAATACTTCGCTCATCGGAATTGGATACCATCTTGAAAGGACTATTCGGTAATGACACCTATCGTCTTTACCACGATCAATTGCAATTTAAACCCGAGCGCATAGGCGGAGTAAATTGTTGGCACCAGGATGTTGAATTTTGGCCGTTTCGCGAGCCCTATACCGAGGTTACCGCCTGGTTAGCATTGGATGACGTCGATGAAAGCAATGGTTGTATGCGCATGGTGCCTGGTTCG
This sequence comes from Gammaproteobacteria bacterium, assembly GCA_021151835.1. Lineage (GTDB taxonomy): Bacteria > Pseudomonadota > Gammaproteobacteria > Pseudomonadales > Cellvibrionaceae > Cellvibrio. The sequence goes on along the minus strand of JAGKWO010000001.1, from coordinate 198,503 downwards.
CATCAGTGGGGTGCCGCAACCGATTATTTGCGCGCACTAACACAGTATTTGCCATTGGAAGAATTTTATAACGGAAATCGAATAGATGTTGAGAGTTGCATCGTGCCTAAGGGGCATGTGCATTTCCACCATAATTTGGCGTGGCACGGATCAGGCCCCAATTTTAGTGAAAGACCAAGGCGAGCGTTGGCATTTCATATAGTAAAAGGCAAATTTTTTCACGAACCAAAATATGGATACAAGCTGGATTTACGTTTACATGAAGAGATAAAAGGCGACCATTTTCCTGTTATAGGTACATCGTTTTCCTCCTGGTCGAGCAGGTTGGAAAAAGCTGAATCAGATCAGTAAGGTCAGAACAAGGAGCATGCGAATATCGGTTGGGAGTTTTTTCTGGTTAAGAACAGATAGCTGTCAGTAGTAGCATGTTAATTATCGGTTTTTTTTAAAGGTAGGATTGTATGCGCTTTTTAGGTATTAGAAATCATCACGATGGTGGCATCGCTTTGATCGAAGATCAGAAGCTGGTTTTCTCGTATGAAGCAGAAAAGGATTCAAAGCCGCGCTTCAACACCTGTAAAGATTATAGTGATCTTTTACGTCTGTTGTTTAATTGCCCGCCGGTGGATGTGCTTGCGTATGTATCGCTCAATGAGCACACCAGCCATGATGGATATTTATATAAAGGTATTTGTAATTCCTTTACCAAGGCAGAAGATTTTACGGTATTTGATCGCAAAATCTCTACCTATGAGTCCACCCATGCCAGAGCCCATATATTTTCATCCTGGTCTATGTCGCCGTTCCCGGAAGGAACACCATTTTATGCGTTGATATGGGAAGGTATGCTCGGTAACTTTTATCGTGTTGATGAAAACATGGTAATTACTCCAACACCAAACCAGAATGCTGAACATGGGACGGTAATGTGGGGGCCGGGTTGGGTTTATGGATCCCTGTTTTACCTGGCAACGCGCGACAAGGAACAACTATGGGATATTTCGCTAGCGGGCAAAGTGATGGCGTTGGCGGCTTATGGACGTAAGAATAATAAAAAGCCGGATGCCGCTACGTTAAAAGCACTTGATAAAATCTTTTCCAATGAGTATCCATTCAGATGTATGGAACTTGAGCCGCAGGACCCTTATTTTGACGATTTTAATTTCCTGAGGGAAGGCGTTCAATCACCCGCATTTAAAGATTTTGCGCACCTGGTGCAAACCAGAATCTATGACACCTTTTGCAATTACGCCAAAGAAAATCTGACTGAAAAGTTGCCATTGGTTATTGGCGGCGGTTGTGGTTTGAATTGCGATTGGAACAGCGATTGGAAGTCATCCGGTTTATTCACTGATATTTTTGTCCCGCCTTGCACTAACGATTCCGGTCTTGCGATTGGTTTGGCAGCGGAAGCGCAATATTTCCATACGGGTAAATCGAAAATTACCTGGTCACCTTATGCCGGACAACCTTTCGTGCATGAAGATGTTGATCTGTCAGGCTTTCGGGAAACAGCGCTTGACTACACATTTCTTGCGGATTTTTTGGCGAGCGATAATCGTGTTATTGCCTGGGTGCAGGGCGCGTGTGAAATCGGGCCGCGTGCATTATGCCATCGCTCTTTGATTGGTGCGCCGTTCCATAAAGCTATGCAGGAACGTTTGAACCTGATTAAAAAGCGCGAAGGCTATCGCCCCATTGCACCCGTATGCCTTGAAGAAAATGTGAGTGACTACTTTGAATGGGAAGGTGAGTCTCCCTACATGCTGCACTTCCAAAAAGTGAGGAACCCCGATCAATTGCAAGCAGTAACCCATGTTGATGATACCGCGCGAGTACAGACCGTACGCAAAGACCAAAATGAAAGGATGTATGAACTCCTGGTTGCCTTCAGGGAAAAAACCGGAACTGCTGTTTTGTGTAATACATCATTAAATTTCTTATCGACCGGATTTATCAACCGAACTTCTGATGTTGTCAAATACGCCCGTCAAGTTGGGCTTGATGGATTTGTAATTGACAATAAATTCTACATTAAGGAATAGGTTGGTCGAGTAAGGCAAATGCTATTGATATTCGTATAGGTGGTGGAAATTTTTTATGGGTGCTCCTGACGTTAAACTGGAAAAGTGGTTCAAGGGAAAGTCTGCGGCAATCGCAATCACGTTGGATGACTGGACTCCTGGACAGGCGATGCTCGGGGTGGATGCACTCATTCGAATGGGGTTGCCAGCTACCATCTATGTGACTTTACACAATATGCAAATGCGCCCCAGTTATGGTCACTGGGAGAGATTACAACAGTTGAAGGACCTGGGTTATGAGATAGGCAATCATACGATGACGCATCCGGATCTCACTCAGGCTCCTGTGAACCAATGCATTTACGAAATTAATGAAGCTAAAAAAATTCTTGATAGCCATTTGAAGGGCACGCCGGTAGAAACGTTCGCTTATCCACATGGACGTTTTAATAGCGATGCTGTTGAACAGGTCAGGCTCGGACATATAGGGGCGAGAGCGTTTGTACCAGGAATGCCCAAGGGAATCGGTAAATGGCCGGAACATCTGGATTATTACGCCGATAAATTTTTTTATGACTTTGCCAGGAGTGAGGAAGATTATTTTTCTGTCAGTCAATTCAGGGTGAATGATGATGTGACGCCGGAGCATATCAAACGGTTGATGCAGCGTGTTATGACAAAAAATGGTCTGGTTCCTATGGTTTTTCACGGGTTTTATGATGAAGAAAATGCATTGGATAAGGAAATGTATGACGCGCTGCATCTGCAAACCTTTATCGCTCTGTTAGAGTCAATAAAAACCCTCGATAAGCAAGTCTGGATTACCACCTTTGCCAATGCCGTGAAATACCATCGGGCAGCTGCAGCTAGTTCAATCAATTTGAAGTGGCATCAGGATTATGAGGATGGTGGGTCGCGTTACGAATTTCTTTTGCGATCTGTTGATCCTTACAGTTCTATCAAATTACATCCGCTGACGTTGACTGCTGAAATAACGGATGGGCGTCGTTGTAACTTTGTGAGTCAAGGCGCAAAAGAGCTTGATTTTCGTGTAGTGGGGAATTGTGTTCAGTTTGAGATTGAGCCTTTCGAATCAATCGTCGCTCTCAGGCTCGAAACTATTTAATGCTTTTTGTTGGGTAACTTGATGATGGATAGTTATAACATTTTAAAAAATGGTAATTGGTTGTCATTTTGTGATGCTTTTGGTTCCGGGGTTTCTGCTCCTGATGCAGGCAGTTTAATTACTTCCCGTGCCGGGCAATCGATAGTGGATGTCGTTGTGCACCAGGTTGCCCGTCACGGTGACGATTGGCCTTGGGTGAGTATCAATAGCGCTATTTATAAAAGCGGCATATCGGCGAAAGTCTTTGCGTCCCATCAGTTGGCATTGCGTTATTGCGTGAGTCATGGAGCGGGCTTGATATTAAAAATGGAAACCGTGCATGTGGCGACCGGTGATAAGCGAATTTACAGCTGCACCCAGCCCGCTGCACGCGACTTGGTGAGTGTAATTATTTCATTGGAAGAATTCGTTGATGATAAAGGTAAATTCATCAGTGAGCATGAAGAGGTGCTGAACTTTTCTTTTTACGTTGCTTTTCCGCAAGAAGGCGGTGAGTCACGCTTGAAAATTGAAGAATTTACCCTGCTTGGATTTAACTCACCGGATAACAGGATTACCGAATTTTATCAAAAAATGGATTTGGGATACATGGCGATGGAATTGCTGAATTGCCATTATATCTTTGAGTTTCTCGCCAAACATAAAATTACTCGCACGTTGGAAATCGGCCTGGGTGAGGGCGCTTCTGCCATGGCAATACTCACAGCAACGGGCGAAAAGCACACTGCGATTGACTCACTTATTTACTGTACGAAAGGGCCCGATAATCTAAAAGCAATTGGTTGCTTTGATCGGCTGCGTTTATTAAAAAGTTTATCCCATATTGCCTTGCCAAAGTTGTGCGACCTGGAAGAAAAATTCCAGTTTACCTTTGTGGCGGGCGGATGCCGGTTTGAAGACTTCTTTATTGATTTTACTTACGCCAGTCATCTAACCGAGATGGGTGGTTATATCATGATGCCGGATAAAGAATTACCTGCAATGCCAGCCATCATTAAATACATAGCAGCCAATAGACCGGACTATGTTGCTGTTGATACACCAGAGTATTCGAATATCTGCCTATGGCAAAAAGTGGCAGAGGATAATCGTGGTTGGACCGATCATGTGGAGTTTTAATTAACTCATCGGTAGCGGGTTATGGAAAAAATCAAATTAGGGTTGGGGTTGTAGCATGTCAATTGATGTGATTGAGCGCGAAGAAAATAACGTAAAGATAAATCGGCGCCTGACATTAACAACAGGTGCAGCATGCGTCATTATTGGTCAGGGAAGTCTGGCCCTGGCTTGCGCAACGCTGTTAAACCAATGCGGCGCAAGCATCATTGCGATCATTTCTACCGATGAAAACTTGCTGCAACGCGCACAACAAGAATCAATACCTAATGCCAGGTCGCCCCGATCACTAACTCATTTGTTGGATGGGGCAGGGTGCGACTTTATTTTTAGTGTGGTGAATCCGTTCATATTGGACGCGAATATTTTATCGCTCGCCAGGATTGCCGCTATTAATTACCACGATTCACCTTTGCCCCGCTACGCCGGTACTCATGCCACTGCATGGGCATTAATGGCTGGCGAGTCTACCCATGCAATTAGCTGGCATTTGATGGAGCCTCGTGTTGATGCCGGCGCTATTCTTCAACAGGAATTTGTTGCAATTGACAGCAATGAAACATCCTTGACATTGAATTTGAAATGCCAGGATGCGGCCTTGCGCGCGTTTACTATTTTAATTGATGAGTTACAAAACACGAGAGTTGTACCAAAACCGCAAGCAGCGGAAAATCGTAGTTTTTTTCCTCTTCACCAACGTCCGCCAGCCGGCTGCGTTTTACTATGGAATAAAACCGCCCAAGAACTGTCGGCATTAGTACGCAGTTTACATTTTGGGGTCTTTCACAATCCACTGGGATTGCCCAAATTACAAATTGGCAATCAATTTATTATTGTGGGTGAGCTTAAAATACTTGATACCCAGTCTGACTGGGCCGAGCCAGGCACCATCCTGAATTGTGCCTATGATTTTTTTTCAATAGCAACAAAAACCAATGATGTAGCCTTAAGCTCACTGCGCACATTGGATGGAAAGCCCCTGTCGGTTTCAACCCTGCCTGCATTATTCTCATTGGCGGTACACCAACAGCTCCCGATACCAACCCCAGCACAGTCATCCGCCTTGATGAATTTGTGTAGCCGACATGCTCCCTGTGAAACCTATTGGGCAAATGTTTTACAGCATGAAAAACACCCCACCGGTTTGGCTTACGTAAGTGAGGCTGGATTTAAGCAGCAGTCAAACAAAAAAGCAGATCATGCTTTTGATGTGCCGGCTCATGTATTCAGTGCGTTAGAAGATAGTTGCAATGCCATTGATTGGTTATTGGGTGTATTTGCGATTTATCTGGCTCGTATTAACGGTGATGGTGAGCTGAATGTTGGCCTGCACGATGCGAACCTGCATAAAGATAGCGCGGATTTCGCGACATTTTTTGCTGAAATAGTGCCACTCCAGTTGTCATTGAGTTTGGATACCAGTGTGGTTGAGGTGGTGGCCCAGGTCAGCCAGGCACGCCGGTTACTCAGTGAAAAAGGCACCTATGCACGCGATATGGTTATGCGCAATCCATCATTGCGCAATTTGTCCAGATTTCCATCGATGCAACGGTGGCCCATCGTTGTTTCTATTGGCGACGAAGCTCCACGTGTTACCAATGATGCTTTAATCCATTTACTTATTGCGAACGACGGCACTCGTTGTACATGGACGTACAACGCTGACCGTATTAGTTCGGTATTGATTGAACGCATTTCCACGCAATTTTTAACATTACTGGCGCAATCCGGAATACAAAGCACCACAAAAATCGGCGTCTTACCGTTATTGACTCCTGATGAGAAACAACTCGTTTTACATTCATGGAATGCCACCAGGGTTGAATATGCCAAACATCTTTGCATGCATGAATTATTTGAATTAAATGCGCGCAAGTATCCCGCAGCAATAGCATTGATGTTTGAAAGCACATCGCTCACTTATCAAGAGCTCAACGAAAAAGCCAATCAGTTAGCGCATTACCTGGTACAACTGCCAATCCAGACGGGTGCCTTTGTCGGGCTGTGTATGGATCGCAGTATTGACATGGTGGTTGGGCTATTGGCTATCTTTAAGGCCGGTGCCGCCTATGTTCCATTGGATCCGGGTTATCCCGCTTCGCGACTGGAATATATGTTAAATGATTCTGGCGTAGATATTATCCTGACCTCATCTGACCTGGCACTCGCATTCAATAAAGATAATCAATACACAACTATTTGTTTGGATGAGGCTTCAGTTGCTGAAAAAATTGCACAACACCCAAAACAAAATCTTGATACAGCAACGGTCAATCTATCAGTAGAGAGCCTCGCTTATATTATTTATACATCAGGCTCGACGGGTAAACCGAAAGGGACATTAATCCTGCATTCCGGCTTATACAACCTGGCGCTGGCGCAAATCGAAATGTTTGCGGTAAAACCCGCTAGCAAGGTTTTGCAGTTTGCTTCAATTTCATTCGATGCCGCAATTTCGGAATGTGCCATGGCACTTTGCGCCGGTGCGGCACTGGTGCTTATCAAGAAAGAGGTAACCCAGTCAGCAGAAAAGCTAAACAAGGTTATCAAGTCAACCGCAATTACTCACGTTACCTTGCCACCCGTGTTATTGCCGCTTATGAATATCGAGGATTGGCAATCGGTTGAAACCCTGGCTGTTGCCGGTGAAGCCTGCGCCCAGGCGCAAGCGGATAAATGGTCATTCGGGCGGCGTTTCATCAATGCCTATGGCCCTACTGAAACAACGGTATGTGCGAGCATGGGTTTGTATACTCCCGGTCAATCGATATTGCATATCGGTAAGCCGATGAGTAATACGCAGCTTTATGTCGTTAATGATTATGATCAATTGCAACCGGTTGGTGTTGCTGGCGAGCTATTAATTAGTGGCGTTGGCCTTGCGGTTGGTTATTTAAACCAGCCCGAGTTAACAGCAGCAAAATTTGTCCACAAAAATTTCCCGGATATTGGCGTAATCCGGGTTTACAAAACCGGTGATCTTGTTCGTTGGCTTGATGATGGCAATATTGAATTTTTAGGTCGAATTGATCATCAAATTAAAATTCGTGGATTTCGTGTAGAGCTTGGCGAAATAGAAAATTGTTTGTTGCAACATCCAACAGTAGCTGAAGCTGTGGTCGTTGCGCATGGAACCGATATACAACATAAAATTCTGGCGGCCTACATCGTTAAAAAAGCGGATGGCGACACTGGGGCGGCAGAGCCAAAAAATGTATCGGATCAAATCGCAACTATAGCAGGGCATTTACAGGCCCATTTACCGGACTACATGGTTCCCGGCGCGATTACTTTTTTATCTGGCATTCCGCTAACGCCTAATGGAAAAGTGGATCGCAAGGCATTACCTGATCCGGACGTATCAATAACCAAACGGCAAGAATACATTGAACCTCAGACAGACATTGAGCGGATTTTTTGCACGGTTTGGCAAGATGTTTTAGGTGTTCCACGTGTAGGCGTTACGGATAATTTCTTCCAGTTGGGGGGAAATTCGATATTGGTTATTTATGCCGTGGCAGATTTGGGGCTTGCCGGAGTGAAGCTTGCGCCGGAAAAAATATACGAAGCGCCTACTATTCGCGAGCTGCTTGAATTTGCTACCTGTTCACGCGCTAATGAAAAGGTATCTGTTGAAACAGCGGGCGATTATGCTCTGGTGACAGGTAAAGCGCCGTTGCTCCCCAATATACTCAATATGTTCTCTACCTGGGTAACATCGCATTGGAATGTATCTCACATACGCGAGTTATTAGTGCCTTACAGTCGCGATACTTTGTATAAAGCGGCTGTCGGTGTAGTAAACCATCATGATGGTGTGCGCAGTTTATGGCGCAAGGAAAATAACGAATGGTATCAATATTTCCAGTCTCCGGATGAAATGTTGCCCTGGTGGCAAGTGGTTGATTTGTCTGATATCCCGGAAGAAGCGGCGAGTAAAGAGGTTGAACGCCTGTGTTCGGAAGCACAATTTTCGCTGGACTTATCCAGCATATTATTCAAGGTAATCTTTTTTGATTTTGGTGCTGGCAGAAACTCACGCCTGTTTTTCCTATTTCATCATTATCTAATTGATAATTATTCATTGAAGATATTCTTTAGTGATTTTGAACGGTCTTGTGATCGATTGCATGCGGGTATGCCAATTAATTTACCGCCAAAAACCACTTCCCTGAAAACTCTGGCTGAAGCCTATGAGCGTTATGCGAATCACCCTGATCTGGATAATGATCTCGTTTATTGGCTCAATAAACCCTGGCACAAATATCAGGCTTTACCTAAAGAAACAAACGCTGAAGCACTAACGGCGGATGCTGACCAATGTACGCTGACGGATTCATTAACAGAAGAAGAAACCGCATTACTTGAGGTAATCCCACGTACAGAAAATGTTTCCTTGTTGGATATTTGTTTAACCGCGCTATTGCTCGCTTATGCAGAGTGGTCCGGCTCCAGGGTGTTATTTATGTCCGTTACCAATCATGGGCGTTCATCGCTTGCGCATGAGCCGGTTGATCTTTCGCGTACAGTAGGTTTACTGCCGGTGCAACCGAGGGTATTTTTTGAGTTGCCTGATAATATCGGTTTGAAAGAAATAGTTTACTCGGTTAAGCAACAGTACGATGAATTAAGAGGGAAGGAGGCAAATTTCCTCATTTTACGCAACCAGCATCCTTCCATCGAAGCCAGGGAAAAAATGCAACAATTGCCTGAGCCATTGCTCAACCTTAATGTCTTTGGTTTAACTCCCCGTCCTGAACAAAAGGGTTTTATGGTAGCCAGGGAATACTCTGGTGATGATGTCCCGCCTGCGTCAGATGGCAGCACTTATTCATTTCCACCCTATTCAACAATTGGTTATTACACAGAGGGAATGTTATCAATTCATTGGTCTTATGCGTCGTCCATGTATTCAGCGCGCACAATGGAAAACTTCTTGGCATTGAATATGAAAGCGTTGCGGGCGGTTATTAATTGTTTGCAATGAATTATGCAAGATAACTTAACAACCAGTCATTAGTTATACCAGTAGGATAAAGCGATATCTGATGATGAGGGTTAACTTTGTTGATGACCTTAAATAAACAATGGAATTTGGTTTTAAAAAATATCAGATCAACAAAATCACTACGAGAAGATATATGGCAAATTTTTCCATTTTTGAGCTATCCAGCAATGATGGTTTTGAACATAACGATGCTCGCATTGATGTCAATGAGAGAACACTCCTTACTACGCTTGCCAGTCAAATAAAGCCGGAGCATGTCACGGTATTAACCGATAGGTTTGAATATAAAGGTTGGGACCAGGTTATTCCAATACAGCCTGAACAGGTTTTCTTTTACGATTACTTCGAAAAAGAACGCTTGCACAACAAACATGTGCTTGAGATAGGTTTGGGGTCCGGTATTTTATCTATCAAGGCGGCAAAGCTGGGGGCAAAGTCAGTTGTTGCGCTGGATATTAATCCGCGAGCAAGGGCGATTGGTGGCTTCAATGTGGTCATCAATAATGTTCAGGATATCGTGGATATACGCAGTGGTTGCGTGGATGACATTTACCAACCCGTTAAAAATGAAAAGTTTGATTATATTATTTCCAATCCGCCATTTGAACCGACACCGGAAAACGAAAATTATTACCTCAATAGCGCAGCAGGTATTTATGGGTTGGATTTTTTGCATGCGCTTTTTAACGATTTAACTAATCATCTCAATGAAAATGGTTTTGTACAGATTGTTACCATGGCACCCGGTAATAAAAAAGAACCATTCCTGCTCACGCGAATGCTGGAACAATATTTTCCTAATCAAGAGATCATTGTCGATTTGGATCATCAGCCGATTGGCTATAACCAATTTGTAGATCGCTTTGTCGACATTTTTGATATGGATCCCGCTCAGGTGGAGAAAATGAAAGTGCAGGCGAGTAAAGATCAGGTGACAGATATTTTCATGGTGATGATCTGTTTTGAAAAAGGGAAAAATGGCTCTATTCAATACAGGCACAGTAAAAAACTTTATGAGAACTGGACTACTCCACTGGGAAAAGAACAATCTCTAATTGAATAATCAAGGCCAGGATATGAATAATACCAATGCAGGACTGATAGTGTTAGGTGTGAATTCGGTTTACCACGAATCGTCAGCCGCTATTGTTGTTGATGGTAAATTGTTATTTGCAATTGAAGAAGAACGCTTGAACAGGGTTAAGCATGCTAAACCGGCTAACCTGGATAATCCCCATCTATTGCCGCATCTTGCAATTAATGAGTGCCTGGCTAAGGCTGGTATTAGGTTAGAGCAAGTGGATGTGATTGCTGTTTCGTTTAATCCCATCAAGCGATTGGTCAGGCATCGTAATTTGACTGAGGCCTGTGAGCCTGAAGGTTGGGGTACGGAAACAGGTGAGCAGAAATTTTTTGATCGTATTATGACGATTCCGCGCCAGCTAACAGAACAAGGCTTTGCCGGGCAATTCATGTGGGTTGATCATGAAATGGCTCATGCCGCTTCGGCCTTCTATCCTAGCGGTTTTGACCATGCTGCCATTATTTCGATCGATGGTATTGGTGAGTTCGAATCCGCCTCATTGGGGGAGGGTAACAAGAGAAACATTCACTTTAATTCTATTGTCGACTATCCCAATTCAATTGGGTTTCTGTGGGAAAAATTTTCCAAGTTTTTAGGGTTTTCGGAATACGATGCTTGCAAGGTGATGAGTGTTGCTTCATTTGGTGATCCGGAAATATATGCCCGGCAGTTTGAGGATCTGGCGCATGTCAGCGGAAACGGATTTTTACTCGACGCGAAAACATTAAACTTCAGATTTGAAAATTATTCCGCCCTCGAATCATTATTCAATATCAAGAAAAGAAACGCCGATGAACCGCTATTGGAGGCGCATTATAATATTGCGGCTGCGTTACAACGGGTGACCACAAAAATTTTGCTCCACCTGTGTGAGACTGTTTATGCACAAACTAAAAGTAAAAATTTATGTATGGCAGGGGGTGTTGCGTTAAATTGTGTTGCGAACACCATTTTGTTTGAACAAGGGCCGTTTGAAAACATTTTTATCCAACCCGCGGCAAATGACGCGGGAACAGCCCTGGGCTGCGCATTCTATGCATATAATTTGATTATGCAGCCTGAATCCATTGAAACTCAAAAGCAGGAACACACCTATTTAGGTTCTTCATTTGATAACGACCAGATATTAAGTGAAATCAAAAACTCGAATGCTTTCCATATCAAGTTGGACAATATAGAAGTTGAAGTTGCCAGGTTAATCGCCCGGGGCAAGGTGATTGGTTGGTTTCAGGGCGCAATGGAGTTTGGGCCAAGGGCATTAGGTAACCGGTCCTTGCTCGCCGACCCGCGTAATGCGGATATGGTTAGATACTTGAATTCGTTAGTGAAGCACCGCGAGGATCATCGGCCATTTTGTCCGTCAGTGTTAACTGAATATGCTGGTGAATGGTTTGATATTAAAAAGGAAGCTGAAGCTGCTCGCTATATGTTGATGGCCTATCCGGTTAAGAAAGATAAAATTGCCAGGATTCCTGCTGTTGTCCATGTTGATGGTACTTCCCGTATTCAGCGGGTCGATTCCCGAACAAATCCAAAATATCATCGGTTGATATCAGAATTCCACAAGCTAACCGGGATTCCTCTGGTATTGAATACCTCATTTAATGATCGCGAACCTGTTGTTTGCACCCCTAAAGATGCAATAAAAACCGTACTAAGAACAAATATAGATTACCTGGCAATCGGTGATTATCTTGTTGCTAAAGATCAGGCATCTTTAGACGCATTTTCGCTAGAGGCTGCTGTTCACATATAAGAATGTGGTGGCCATAAGCAGTGGCCGCTTCCTGGAGGTGCTGGATGTCGAGTTTTAATAACAAATTGGCTGCCTTATTCATTATGCTGGCAAAAATGAATAATGATTCGAGTTTTATTTTTGTATCAAGCCGTGAAAAAAGCCTGAAAATAAAACTCGAATCAACCATTCAGCATTTGATTGATTTTGCTAATCAATTTTCTCTGGCAGATGAAGCGCTAACAATAGCATTCGATGACACCACATATTATCTGGATGTAAAAAATTTCCATTGCGTTGATGCCAACAACGCCAGCTTGCAATGGCAGCACCAGCGCTTATCAAAAATTGAATCCTCAATATCGCATAGCGGCACAATTGATTCGATAGATATGATGTCTATCGAAGAGCGCAAATGGTTACTAAGTGTCGCTGGGGATGTGAAAAATAATGACGCCGATATTGCCCGGCTACTATCCAGCATTTATGACTACCGGCATCCAGCCTTGCGTACAGTGAATCGTGAGATAAGCTACCTTGAATTAATTGACCAGATGGAATCACTTGGAAAACAATTGGTAGCGATAACTGACGGCAAAAGCCGGGAGTACCGTATAGCAATACTGGCCAGTGATCCATTGGTGATTATCAGTACAATAATTGCTTCGCTGTTGGCAGGAATCAGTTTTTTGGTGATTGATGTAAAACTACCCGATGCGCGCAAGCAGTTTATGCTAAGCCATAGCGATGCCAATTTGGTGGTGACAGATGATGCATGTGTAACGGTTTTGGCCGGCAACCCGAAACAGTTCAATCCTGATGCCGCTTACATTGTCTACACATCGGGCACTACGGGAAATCCGAAAGCGATTGAAGTTAACAGGGCCAATATCGCTGCCAAAATTGCCACTTCCAAAAAATTTTATAAGTTAAATAACCATGATCGCACCTTGTGCATGCTGAGTGCGGCAACAGATACCTACCTTCAGCAAGTCTTTATCAGCCTCATATCTGGCGCCACCATTTATTTTGCCGATGACGCTATCCTTGATCCGGACCGTTTTCTAAAGTTTTGTCAGAATAACAGTATTACATTCACGGATTTGCCTCCCAGCTTTTGCCTGACGCTACTGGAAATTGATCAGGCCAGGGTTCAGTGGCATAAAACCAGCTTGCGTTATTTGGTGCTGGGTGGTGAAGAGCTGAACAAAAACATCTTGTTGAGGTGGGCCGAGTTTGATCTGTTTAACAAGTGCCAACTCATTAATGAATATGGTCCTTCAGAAGTAACCATCACTTCCCTTGTACATATATTAAGTGAAGGAGACTTAAGTAAGCCCAGGGTACCAATCGGTAGGCCAACAATAGATACAGGGGCAATTATCTTAAATGAGCGCTATGAACTGGTTGGTGCGGGTCTAAGTGGCGAGTTGTGGTTGTGTGGAAATGGCGTCAGCAATGGCTATTACAACGATGTAGAAAAAACCAGTGATAGATTTAAAAAATTGGTCATTGATAATAAAGAATCAATTTATTATCGAACGGGTGACATTTGCAACGTTAACGAATGGGGGGAGTATACATTTTTAGGGCGTAGCGATAATCAAATTCAAATCTATGGCAAGAGAATCGAGCTTGAAGAAATCGAAGCGAATTTATTGGCTATTGATCATCTCTCTGATGCGGCAGTGGTTGTGGTTGGCCAGACAATCCATGCTTTTGTGGTGTCCAGTGCTGATCAATTTAGTGCAGAAGAAATTAAACATAAATTAAAGGATCGCTTACCGCATTTTTGCATTCCGCATTTTATAAAGAAATTGGAGGTGCTACCCAAGACGCCGATCGGCAAGATAGATCGCAATTCATTGAAAATGCAAATTAAAAATAAAGTAATTGCGGTTGATAAAAATGCAACACCAAAAGCTCTTTTAACCAGCATACTGCAACAAGTGATCGGTGTTGATTCACTGAATAACCAATTGAGTTTTACCCAGTTAGGTGGCGATTCCATTTTGGCAATTGCAGTTGCTTTACAGTTAAAATCCCATCAGTTGTCCCTGGATATGGCGGAGCTGCTAGGCCCGACTAAAATTGAAAATTTATCCATCCGCTCAGGTCAGGATGCCCGAGTCAAAGTCACCGATGAAGCCATTAATACGTTGATGCCAAACAAGCGCGGCATGTTAGGGTTTGCGGGGATTAACCAATGGGTACTCGAACTTAATCTGATGGTTTCGGGGACCATCTCATCCAGGAAATTGGAAAGGGTGGTGCGCATTATTATTAGAAAACATCCCGCCCTTACCTTGCATTTTGGTGAAAAAGTTTTTTTATGCGATCATGTTTATTTCAAAACGCTTGTTGCGCCTTCTGATGTTACTTACGAAACCTGGAAGCGTAATCAGGCGGCTAACCTTCGCAAAGAAATGAATGTAGCAACACAACCATGGTCAGTTGTTCTGTATGAAAAAGGCGATCATCAGGAAATAGGTGTTTTTGTTAATCATCTTCTGGTTGACGACGTTTCCTTGTTGGTTATAACAAACTCAATTAACCAATTGCTGGCTAATCCAAAAACATTTGACCGCACTATTGATCAGCAATTATTTATTTGGCAAAAGCAACTTTTGGGGAAAACCCTGAACAAAGAGTTCGAAGAGGATTTTCCCTATTGGTCCAGGGCAACGAGCGTAAAAAATAAAAAACTGATTGAAATCGAGAATAATATTGGCTTGAATCAGGTGCGGTATCAAAAGTTATTGAAGCTTGATTTTTTTAGTGCTGAACAGCTGCGCATAGTTAGGGAGACCCTTTCGTTGCATGGTTTAACGATCTTTGATTTCTCAATGGCCTGTGTTGCTAAAGCAGTTGGAAGCTGGTTGGGGGAGTCAGAGTTTTGTTTAAGTATGGACGTTAATGGCAGGGCCCCTCTCGCCGGATGTGTAGATGTTAATTCTGCGGTAGGATGGTTCTCGACTAGCGCACCATTATATCTACAAACCCCGCATCAAACAGATTTTATCGAACAAATTGCCGCTATCAAAAAACAATATAACGCTATGCCAAAAGGGGGGTGTAGTTTTGGTTGGTTAGTGAACTATGCAATGCATTCATTTTCCGGTTGTCCCCAGCGAATCAGATTTGCCTATGAAAACCACAATATTTATAACGACAATGAAGTTTTTCATATCCGCGCTAAAGATTTAACAATTCAAGAGATCGAGGCTGAGTGTAAATTTGATTTTGATCCTGAATCGTTAATGTACTATTTGCTGGATTTTCAATTTTTTGAAAGAAGCACGTCTGGTTTGGAGTTACGAGTCAATTATCCAACCAGGTTAATCGATATAGAAACGATCCACGCAATAATTGCCAATTTTTATGCAGGCCGTGACCAGATGATGGCAATCTGCAATTTTCCAGTTGAAGAACAGGTGGCGGTAAACTAGATCGTTTGTAGTTGCGTTACTGATTAATAATGTTGAAAAACGGTTACCTGCTTCGGAAACACCAACAATAAAACATTACGGGTTTATGCTTGGGAGCGGTATAAATGCTTGGAAAACAAGATATTGTTAATTTTATTAACGAAAATAAATTAGAAGATCAGGTGCTTGCAATTCACATTGCAATTCGCTCATTGGGCGCGATAGACGGTGGTTTGGATTTATTAATTGATACCTTTGTTGCCCATAATTGTACAATTATGGCGCCCACCCATAGTTGGAATTTTTTATTGCATGCTGAAAAAAACAGTATTTCATATAATAATAAACACAAATCTTTTTATGAACGACAATGGGATTTTCGAAATAATAGGAAATCTTCTTCTGAAGATATTTTTGATGTTTATTACACAAAATCTGATAAGGAATTAGGTTTTTTCTCATCTTACCTGGCGCAACACCCGGCCCGAAAAAGAAGCAATAATCCGCTGGGATCTTTTTGTGCAATTGGTCCAAAAGCAGAAGAAATTGTTTGGGGGGGAAATCATTTTTATCAACCGCTCAGAAAACTGGTGGAGCTTAATGGAAAAGTTATATTGATAGGGGTTGATATCGATAAAATGACGCTAATTCACTCTATTAAAGAAAAAGCGGGAAGCCAAATGCTAATGAGATGGGTGAAAAGTGGTGATAATGAGCTTTCATGGGTTGCGGGAGGAGGGTGCTCCGCTGGCTTTAAAAAATTAAAACCGTGCTTATCCAGGCTTGTTTCTGAAACAACTTTGGGTGAGGCTGTTGTAAAAATAATTGATGCACAGGAGGCCGAGCGAACATTATTGCCAATCATTAAAAAAGAAGCATCTAATTTTCCTGCTTGCGATGATATTTCTTGT
The DNA here is from genome assembly GCA_021151835.1 of Gammaproteobacteria bacterium. Taxonomy (GTDB): domain Bacteria; phylum Pseudomonadota; class Gammaproteobacteria; order Pseudomonadales; family Cellvibrionaceae; genus Cellvibrio. The sequence goes on along the minus strand of JAGKWO010000001.1, from coordinate 182,071 downwards.
CAATTGTGTCAAGAAGCATTGATTGATTTCCGGCCAGAAAATGAAAAAGAATTCTATATTTTTGAGCGAGAAGATATTTTGTGGACCGTCGCTGAAAAACTTCAAAGATCATTTTTTCATTTGCATGAAAAGTATGGAAATCAGGTTTTAATGGCGGGAAAAATAATTGATTTGACAGGGGTTCCAAAAAAGGTTTTTACCTTTTGAGTTCGGATCAGATATTTAATGTGTTGCAGCGGCGGTTCTCGTTTTTACCGCCGGCTGGATTGAATTATCGAGGTGAGAATGCAATCGGCTTTACCCAATATTTCCTTGCGCCCCTTACAAGTAACTGACTGGCCTTTATTTCTGGCGTTGCACCAGGATGATTCTGTCCAGCGCTTTATTTGTGATATACAGGATGAGGCGCAGATCCGCAGTCGGTTTGATGGCAGCTTACTGCCCTGGACGGTGTATGCGAATCATTTTATGTCCGAGGTAATCCTGACCGCAGAGCAGCAGGCTGTCGGGTTGATTGGTTTGCAAAGTGATTGGGCTAGTCGGCAAGTTGAGGTCGGGTTTATGTTATTACCTGCTGCACGGGGCAGGGGCATTGCAGCAGCAGCTTTACAGTTAATGTTGACGCGGGCGTTTGACCAATATGGCTATCATAAAGTCACGGCGACAGTGACTCACGGAAATACTGCCAGTGTGCGGTTATTGACGCGGCAAGGTTTTGTACAGGAAGAAATATTGCGGCAAAATTTCTGGCTTGGCGGGCGCTTTGTTGATGATATCCGCTTGGGCTTATTGCAAAGCGACTGGCTGGCCAGTCGCCTGAGCTAACTGATTGGTTAACACTGCGGCACACAAAGCGATCAAATTACCAATTTGTATAGATAATAATAGGTGGGTGAAACACCGCAGGCTTGAACTTTTGGGTCGAGGAACTTTGGTTGTCGACAAATCAATTCATAATTATTGTCGGCAAGGAGATGATCATAAAGGCGCTCGGTCCTATCGCTTTCAATCGATGTTAATTCCTGGCCTTGATTTTTTCCACAATTAGGCACAATCATAAAATATTTAACCTGATTTTTCCTGACCAGCTTTATCCACCACTCAATAGACGCTAGTGCGCACTCAGAAAAACTGTGAATATTAATCGCTAGGTCAATGTGATTTTTGTGGAAAAAATTTTCTACCTCATCAAGCGCCACAACCTGGGCTTTGTGCGTAATTTGCCGATAGTTGAGGTAATAGTCTGACAAGAATGTTGACTCCGCAACAGCATCAACACAGAAATATTGACCAATATGGGGCATTGCTGTTGCCAGGCGGTGTGCAAGCCTTCCGTAACCCGCACCGATATCAAGAATGTTTATATCTGGCCAATTACTCAGGCCCAGTTGATCCTCAAGAAAATAAATTTCCGTAATGGAGTCCAGCAAATCCCGGCTGACGGCTTTGGGTTCGTCTGTGTGATATTGGTAAACACCGAAAGCCCCGTCTTCCGTTAATTTATCCAATAATCCGAGCCGATCCCTGCTTTTTATATAATCGGCGGTGATTTGATAATTATCATGCTCATTCGCATCGCGCAATTGCCAGATGTAAGCGTTGTCACCGCGAAAGTAAGGCCACTCTATCTGAGTGGATACGTGCTCGTCAGTCCATCCGGTATGGTGCGCCGAGGCGTTTTCGAGCGAGGCATACCGTTGCTTGAGATCGGCAATGCGCGGATTATCTGCGCGCAGTATTTCGCTTGCGCCTTCAGGCAACGAGCTGGCGATGTGGGATGGAGGCGGAAGCAGCGACATAATGAATATTCCTGTTTACAGTAATCGTTACCCGAGCCGTTTTTATGGTCTCAATCCAGCGGATTTTTCCAAGCTATCAATTAATCATAATAAGCAATGCAACATAATCATTGTAATACAACTTTCGATACATTTTGGTGAATGATTCGTGTTGCTGTGTAACAGAATTGGATGAAGGGTATTGAAGTTATTTTCCTGTTTATATTTTCCCTAAAGCTGATTCATGGTTGTTGGTTTTTAGTGTTAAGTCGAATCGCGCGCGCCAACTCAATCACTGACAGCGGCGCTGAACCTTCCGCTTTATTGCTCAAGGTTACAAAAACATTTTGGCCAGCGTTGGCTGTACCGGCAATTACCCGAACCAATGCGGCGCGAGTTTCCGGATCGGGGTCGATAATTTTATCGTAGGGTTCATACGCATCGCGCGCATCTTCATAACCAAATGCGCCGTGCACCGGATTTAAATTCCAGCGGCACACCAACGGCCCCGGCCAGAGTGCGCGCAAGATGGGAAGTTGTTCGGTGATATGCGGCATTTTCGCGTGCAGGCCCATACAGTAAGTTGCACCGGTATCCCGTAATGCATTTACAAATTGCGGGGTGAGCCATTGCGGATCGCGCACCTCCACGGCGACGACGCCATCGGGTGCGATGCTTTTTAAATCGGGAATCGCTGTTAATAATTTATGCAATCGGTCAATCAATTTGGGCATTTGTGCGAGCCAGGCACCGGGCAGGGGGCTGATCTGGAATACCAATGCACCGAGCTTATGGCCCAGGCCTTCCAGCGCCGGTTCGACAAACATCTGCACCGCTTCTTGCGCATTGAGAAAATGGCTATTGGGCCGCATACCGCGGCCGGATTCGTCGCGTACCAATGCATCGGTCACCAGGCTGGGGGCTTTCACGACAAAGCGAAAGTCAGGCCCGACTTGCGATGCATATTCCGCAAACTGCGCAACATTTAATGGCCGGTAAAAACTGCGGTCGATACTGACCGTACGAAAGAGCGGGTGCCTGGCATATGCAGTTAAACCGTAACGGGAAAGGTTTGTTTCGGCGTACTTCCCATTCCATACCAGGCCATCCCAACCCTGGTAATTCCATGATGAAGTACCGAGCCGCAGGTGCCCTGGCAACGCGTTTGCTAATTCGATCCAGTCAGGATCGGGCGTGACTGGCTCTATATGGCGGCCGGATTTTTTCACCAGCGTAGTTTCCTGATCGCCGAATAAGGGGTTTTGCATAAGTAATAATGTCGTAGTATCAAGTAATCGCGTTTTGATGCAGCTGCTTGATTATGACACATGCATCACGCGGAACTCACTCGCCATGAGTTCCGCGTGAGAAGCGGATTATTTCACCGCACAATAGGCATTGAGGATTACTAATTCATCAATGGTGAAATAGCCCAATAAAATCTATTGCAAATCAAGTCCCTCGTATTCGCTATCACCTGTGCATTGCTTGCCGGTAAGATACCTGCTTCCAACGGTAATGACTGGATTTCCTATGTTGAGCGAACTGCTCGCAATTCTTGCGCCTATTGTAATTTCTGTGGGTGCCGGTTTTATCTGGGGTAAAACCGGCACCGATTTTCCCGCGGATTTTATTTCGCGCATTGTGATGAATATCGGCACGCCCTGTTTGATTGTCGGCGTAATGGCCAAAGTGGAAGTGCAACCGGATGTAATGGGGCAAGTCGCATTGGCAACCGCAATTACCATGACGGCGATGGGATTATTCGGCTGGGCGCTATTGCGCTGGATGAAACTGGAAATTGCCACTTACTTGCCACCGTTGGTTTTCCCCAATAACGGCAATATGGGTTTACCACTGTGCCTGTTTGCATATGGCCAAACCGGGCTCGCACTCGCATTGGGTTCGTTTATGGTGATGATGGTCGCGACCTTCACCGTGGGTTTGTTAATCGTTACCACGAGCGATGGTGGAATACTAAAACGCATGGAATCCATTGCCCGGCAGCCAGTGATTTATTCCATGTTAATCGCCGTTATTTTATTGGTTACCGATACCGATTTGCCGCGCTGGATCAGCAATACACTGGATTTGCTGGGCGGCATTGCTATTCCGTTAATGACCATCGCGCTTGGTGTGTCGCTCGCCACATTGAAAATTAATTTCTGGAAACGCAGTTTGTTTTTTAGCCTGGTACGGGTGGGTGGCGGTTTATTTTTTGGATTTATTGTATGCGAATTGATGGGCCTGACCGGGGTGTCGCGTAATGTGGTGTTATTGCAATCTGCCATGCCTATAGCAGTATTTAACTATCTGTTGGCGTTGCGTTATGGCCACAAGCCGGAAGAAGTTGCAGCAATGGTATTAGTGTCTACACTTGTTGCATTCCTCGGCCTGCCATTTTTATTGCTGGTTATTTTGTAAATTTTCCGGGTAAAAAGTAACCGGTTTGGTGTAAATACCGCAAAATTTCCTGTGCGTTTTCTTCCGGGGTTTGGGTAAGGGTATAGAGATGCAGCTCGGGCGCTATCGGCGCTTCGTACGCGGAATCGATACCGGTGAACTCGGCAATTTTTCCGGCGCGCGCTTTGCGGTATAAACCTTTGGGGTCGCGTTGTTCGCAGATTTCCAGGGGCGTATCGATAAAAATTTCAATGAATTCCGCAGGGGAAAAGCGCGCGCGGATATCATCGCGCATTTTTCGTAACGGCGAGATGGTGGCAGTAATTACTACAATGCCCGCATCGACCATCAGTTTTGCTACTTCACCGACGCGCCGGATATTTTCGTGGCGGTCCGCCATAGTAAAACCGAGATCCTTGCATAAACCGGTGCGCAGAACATCGCCATCCAGTAAATAAGTTTTGCAATGGTTAGCTTGTAGCGCCGCTTGCAACGCTAATGCCGTGGTCGATTTTCCCGACCCGCTTAAACCGGTAAACCAGAATACACAGGGTGGGCAATTTAATGGTTTATCGAGTGTGGACATTGAAAGCCTGATGTTATTGGGAAATGTTTGAGGGAAAGGTTTTAAGGGATATTAATCGTAATGGCGAACCGAGGCTAGTCTTTGAAATATTTTCCAGACCCAACAAAGAATAACAACGAAAATTCCATTCCTTTCGCACGCGTTATGTGTGACATCGCCATTGACCAATTGTGTAATGAAGTCGGGCAATTATTGGTGTTAACCGGGCAGCAACCCTGGGTTGATCATGTTAACCGGCAAGATTATGTGGGCAGATGGGATGTATTACCCTTGCGTTGCCAGCAGCAGTTCGTCGATGCACATCCCATCCTGCAAGGTTTTTCTATCGCGGCGGGCGATCATTGGGAAAACCTGCCGGTACTGGAACAGTGCCCGCACATTAAATCCATATTTGTGCAATTACAGTGTCCGGTAAAAGCAGCGCGCCTGATGCGTTTGGCGGCGGGTGCGGAAATCAAACCCCATCGCGACCATGGCTTGGGGATGGAATTCGGCGAGGCCCGTTTGCATGTGCCCATTCATACCAGTGACGCCGTGAGCTTCCTTGTCGATAAACAACGAATTCCCATGAGTGCCGGTGAGTTGTGGTATTTCAACGCTGACCGGATTCATGAAGTTTATAACCGTGGCGATGAAGATCGCATTAACCTGGTGATTGATTGCGTGGTTAATGATTGGTTGCGCGAAAAAATTCTGGCAGGTGCCGCGTGAGCAATTATTTTTTGCAATACTGCGCATTAATTAGTTCGCAGGCCCAGTTGGATTATTGCCGCGCGGCCTCTTCAGTGGCGGAGCTATTGGCATGTATAAAAAAATTGTGGGAATGTCCGACCGTCAGCGATGACGATTTGCTCCGTGAAATTTTCCTCTTGAACCAAACGCCTATCAATTCGCAGGAAGTCACTCTGGCGGGAAGATGGTTGCCTTATCGTTACCAACCACAACAGCGCATCGTAAATTGGTTATTGCCCACGGGACACGCTACCGAACCATTTCAGGACGAAACAATTTGCCGTTATCGCCAATTATTATTGAATCAAATTATTCAGCCGTGCACATCACTCACTGTTGCGCAGCAGCAGGCAAAACAACTTGTTGATACACAACCTGCCGGTTTCATTTTCCATTTATCACGCTGTGGTTCCACCCTTATTTCCGGTTGCCTTTCCGAGTTGGAAACGACCTGCGTATTTTCCGAATCGCCACTGCTGACCGAGTTGTTATTGGATGACAGTTTACCTGTGGTAGAACAACAAGATTTCCTTCGTTGCTTTATTAATTTGCAGGGCGCTGCATTTTCCGAACGCCCACAAATAATTATCAAATGGAATGCCTGGGATATTTTTCGGTGGAAGACCATCCGGACTATTTATCCGGATGTGCCAGCCATTTTTCTGGTGCGTGATCCGATAGAAATACTGGCTTCCCACCAGCGTTCAAGCGGGCGGCATATGGCTGGTGATCCGACATTGGCCAAGCTTCATCCGGTGTTTGCAAACCGGCATAGCGACGGTAGCTGGCTGGATTGGCAAATTCAGGTACTGCGCAGTTTATTGTTAGCGATGAGCGAAAAATCCACTCTGGCCAAGGTCATGGTAGTTGATTATCAGTATTGGGATGAGCAAAGTCTGACGCTGGTATTGGATTTTTTTGGGTGCGGGTTAAATGAGCATGGTTTTTTAAAAATACAAGAGCGGATGCGATTTCATTCAAAATCGCCGGGTCAGGTATTTGTGCTTGATAAAGAAAAAAAACGAAACTGCTTTACATCGGCAGAGCAGGCGAGAATCCATACTCAATTAGCATTTGCATATAATCAATTAAACAAGTCAGCACAAAAAAACCTTGGGATGGTTATAAATGTTTACTGATATTTCGTTACCATTCGGACTGGCTTTGTGCGCGGTAAAGTCACAAGACCTGGAGTTCACCGAGATTTTATTTGCCTCAACCCGCGAATATCTTTACCAGATGCCGGTACCAAAATCGCAAATTGACTTTCTAATCAAGCAACAATTCCTGCTGCAGCAGACCTCATACGCGGCTGCGTTTCCCTCGGCTGAAACCTTTATTGTTGCGCTTCATTCCACCCCGGTGGGCAAAATTATAGTGAACAACACTCGCGAAAGCCTTCATGTAATTGACATCGCATTAATGACCAATGTGCGCGGCAAAGGCTTTGGCTCAGCAATATTACGCGCATTAAAAAAGGTCGCCATCCAACAGTCGCGGCCTGTGCGCCTTGCCGTTGATCAGCAGAACAGTCGCGCAAAAAAATTGTACCTGGAGCTTGGATTTGTTCCCATCGAATCATCTGCAACTCATGACACTTTGCTGTGGAATTAAAACTTTGCTGTGTTATGACGCGTAATTGGATTCCATTGATGAGGTTTATAGACTGGAATAGGGATCATTTTACTGGGCTGTTTGTATAAAGAATCAACTGGTGTTTTATAGAATATCGCCTAGAGTTGAATGATGTTTTTCGTGGGCGAGCGAAGTATTTATTCTGGAGTTGTACCGCTTTTGATTAGTCTGGATTAATTAATAATCAGGCTTGTTAAAACCTAGGGATCATTTTTGTATTTGAAATAAATCTTAAAATTATTAAGGAGAAAAAGATGTCTGAACAATTTATTGGTGAAATTCGTATGTTTGCAGGTAATTTTGCACCGAAATATTGGGCTTTCTGCAATGGTCAAATCTTGTCTATCGCACAAAACACGGCGCTGTTTTCTATATTAGGCACTACCTATGGCGGTAATGGCACTACTACATTTGCGTTACCGGATTTGCGTGGGCGTGCGCCTGTTAGCCCGGGGCAGGGACCTGGATTAAGCAATATTGCCTTAGGGGAAGTGTCAGGAAGCGAGAGTGTTACTCTCACGACACAACAGTTGCCAATTCATGCACCCACAGCAACCTTTACGGGGAATGCGAGTGGTGTGACCGGAACACTTGATGTTGCAACAACCACTACAGCGGCAATGGTACCGCCAGCGGCGGGAGCTACCACTTACTTGTCGGCAACTACGGCTAAAGCTGGTCCTGCCAATGTGGTAATTAATGGTTTGTTTACCGACACGGCTCCAGATTCAACTAAGGCAAATCTGGGTGGTCTTCACGGCAATGTAACACCTACTGGCACAGTTACAGTGAATCCTGTTGGCGGTAGCCAGCCGATTGGAATTCGCAATCCCTACCTTGGTGTGAATTATATTATTGCGCTTCAAGGTATTTTTCCGTCGCGTAATTAACTGGGGACATGCTTGTACTGAACTCCGATAACTTGGGTGATATTAGTACCTCCCGAGTTATTGGTTTTTTTTCTCCCTGAATTAAATCAAATTAGTTCGCACACAGCTGGTAAAGGAGCTTTTATGTCTCGCTGCAAAACAGGTCATCAATATCACACTCCGCTGCGAAGGTCCGCGTACATAGCTGCGGGAATGAAATGGTTTTTCCATCTGTGTTTTGCAGCAATTATTTTCATAAGCACATGGAGCTATGCAGCTTCAATTCCTTCTAACGTCACCATCAATTTCAACTCCTCCGGTTTTGTTGAAACTGCGGATCATGGATCAAATGTTTTTACGCAAGGCGATTTTAAAATAACCTACAGCGCAGGTAACTGGTTTCAGGATACTGATGATGGGGAAGGATCTTCCGCAGCTTTATTTGCCGGTGTTTTTAGCGGTGTTGAAACAATTACGATAGAAACAACGTCTGGTAATGAATTTGATTTCGCCAGTTTTTATATCAACGCATTTGGCGGTGGGTTTGTCTCAATTCAAGGTTTTAGAAACGGACTCTCTGTTGGAACCCAAACTAGCGGAACAGGCTTCGGTCAAGCCAGCGGCACATTTACAATAACACCAAATAATACCCCGTTTGACAATGTTGATAGGGTAATTATCACTTCGAATCCGGGTGGTTTTTACGACATATTTGACAGCTTTGTGTTTAATACGGTACCAGACACCACCCCACCCACTGTCACCAGTGTAAGCGTTCCTGCCAATTCAACCTACATCACAGGCAATACACTGAGTTTCACCGTAAACACCAGCGAAAACGTTCTTGTTACCACTGGAGGGGGCACCCCTCGTATTGCGTTAACTATTGGAGCCACAACCAAATACGCAACATATTCATCCGGTTCTGGAAGTTCGGCGCTGGTGTTCAGCTACACGGTTGAAAGTGATTTGCTCGATTCGGACGGTATTGCTGTTGGTGCATTAGGTTTAAACGGCGGAACTTTAAAAGATGCCGCTAACAATGATATGACGCTTACGTTGAACTCTGTTGGCTCCACAACCAACGTACTGGTTGATAGCACTGCGCCAACCGTTTCCGGTGTTACATCGACCACGGCGAATGGCACTTACAAAATCGGCGACGTTATCAGTGTCCAGGTAAATTTCAGTGAGACAGTAACGGTAAACACCGGTGGCGGCACACCGCAATTAACATTGGAAACCGGTGCAACTGACCGGGTTGTCAATTACTCAAGCGGCAGTGGCACCAGCACATTGACGTTTAATTACACAGTGCAATCTGGTGATCTCAATGCTGACCTGGATTACGTCGCTACCAGTTCCCTGGCTCTGAATGGTGGAACTATTCGCGATGCAGCTGGTAATAATGCAACACTCACCCTTGCATCACCCGGTGCTGCAAATTCGCTGGGGGCAAATAAGGCGCTGGTGGTGGATGGTGTTGTTCCTTCCGTCTCCAGCACTGCCCCGGCAGGTGGAGCTGTATCCGCAGACACAAGTGTTAATTTCACTGTGAATTTCAGCGAGACAGTCAGCAATATTTCTACCGATGATTTTGCGTTGGGAACAACTGGCACTGCGGCGGGCACAATTGCCAGTGTTTCAGCTTCTTCGGGTTCCAGCGTGACCGTTACCGTCAGCGGCATTACTGGCAACGGTAGTATCAAATTAAACCTGAATGGAGCCACTAACATTCAAGATGCGGCGGGCAACTCCAGCCCCGCCGCCTACACCAGCGGCACGACTCATACTGTTGCTATTCCAACCCCGCCTGGTGCACCAACAATTGGTGCCGTTGTTGCGGGTGATGGGCAGGTCTCTGTGTCTTTTACCGCCCCGGTCAATAATGGCGGCTCGGCAATTACCGGATATACCGTAACCTCCAATCCTGCTGGCATCACTGCTGGCGGTAATGGATTTACTACATCGCCGATAACAGTCACTGGTCTGACCAATGGCCAGGCTTACACCTTTACAGTAACGGCAACCAATGCCATAGGTACCAGTAATGCATCAGGTGCCTCAGGTTCAGCTATCCCCATGGGTAACCAGACGATCACATTTACCAACCCCGGTCCGCAAAACTTTGGAACTACGCCAACCCTGAGCGCCACTGCGACTTCAAGTTTGACCGTCAGCTTCAGTTCATCGACTACCGGTGTGTGTACGATTACCTCCGGAGGTGCTCTGACCTTTGTGACGGCGGGCTCCTGTACGATTGATGCGGACCAGGCGGGGGATAGTGTCTGGAACGCGGCGAGTACCGTAAGCCGTACCTTTACTGTGAATGCCATCGCACCCGGTGCGCCGACTATAGGGACTGCAACTGCCGGAAATACTGCGGCGACTGTGACTTTCACTGCGCCTGCGAGTAATGGCGGTACCAGCATCACCGGTTATACCGTTACGGCTAACCCCGGTGGGTTAACCGGAACAGGTGCCGGTTCGCCTATTACGGTAACGGGTTTAACCAATGGTGTTCCCTATACCTTTACAGTGACAGCCACTAACGCAGCACCGTTAACGGGTGCGGCTTCAGCGGCGTCGAATTCGGTTACCCCGAAAGCGCCGCAAACTATCACTTTCGCTAATCCCGGTACACAGACCTACAATACTGCGCCGAACTTGTCGGTGTTGGGGGGAGGGGCTTCGTCGACTTCGGGCTTGACGGTTACATTCACTTCTTCCACAACCGGTGTGTGTACCATCACCAGTGGCGGGGTCCTGACCTTTGTAACTGCTGGTACCTGTACCATCAATGCTGATCAAGCGGGCGACTCTTCCTTCCTGCCAGCAACCCAGGTAAGCCGTTCCTTTACCGTAAATCCTGTGGTTGCCGGCGCCCCAACTATCGGCACCGCAACCGCTGGCGATACCCAGGTGAGCGTGGCCTTTACGGCACCAACCGATAATGGTGGCGCGACCATCACCGGTTATACCGTTACGGTTAATCCGGCTGATGTAGCGCCGGTTAATGGTGCATCATCTCCGATTGTGGTGACCGGTTTAACCAATGGACAGCCTTATACCTTCACTGTGACTGCCGATAACGTGGCAGGCACCGGACCGGCTTCGAGTGCCTCCAATTCCGCAACACCCAAAGCGACACAAACGGTTACCTTTAATAATCCCGGTCCGCAAAACTTTGGTACTACGCCGACATTTTCCGCTAACTCGGATTCCGGTTTACAGCCGACCTTTACCTCTTCCACAACCGGTGTTTGTACGATTACCAGTGGCGGGGCAGTGACCTTTGTGACCGCAGGAACCTGTACCATCAATGCTGATCAGCCGGGCAATGGCAGCTATCTGGCCGCAACCCAGGTGACTCGCAGCTTTGCGGTGAATGCAGTAGTACCCGGCGCACCGACAATCGGTACGGCGACTGCTGGCAATGCCCAAGCGAGTGTGACTTTCACTGCACCTGCCTTTACGGGCGGGGCAGCTATTACCAGTTATACAGTCACTGCAAATCCAGGTGGTGCAACAGCAAGCGGGGTAGGTTCACCGATTACTGTTGCCGGCCTGAATAATGGCACCGGCTATACCTTCAGCGTGACTGCCACCAACTCGGTAGGTACCGGATTGGCATCAGCCGCATCGAATTTTGTTGCTCCGAATGCTCCTCCGGTAATCGGTGGCACACCTGCTACCAGCGTGGCGGAAGGGACGGCTTACAGCTTCACTCCGACCGCGAATGATTCGGTCGGCGATGTGCTGACATTTGGCATCACCAATAAACCGTCATGGGCCAGCTTTAATGCCGCAACGGGTGCCTTGACCGGCACGCCGACTAACGCGGATGTAGGTACCACAACCGGTATCGTCATCAGCGTAAGCGACGGTTCCTTAAGCGCTAGCCTGGCGGCATTTAATCTGACCGTAACCAATGTCAATGACGCCCCCGTTATCAGTGGCACGCCCACCACGTCGGTAGCACAGGATGCGGCCTATAGCTTTATGCCTACCGTCACTGATGAGGATATTGGCGATGTAATGACGTTCAGTATTACCAATAAGCCGAGCTGGGCGAGCTTTGACACAGCAACCGGGATGTTGACCGGTACCCCGACCAATGCGGATGTAGGTACTACCACCGGTATTGTGATCAGCGTGAATGACGGAACCGCGACGGTCAGCCTCGCTGCATTCAATATCGTAGTAACCAATGTCAACGAAGCGCCGGTGATCAGCGGAACTCCCGCTACCACGGTAGCGCAGGACGTTGCCTATAGCTTTATCCCGACTGCCAGTGATGTTGATGTGGGTGATGTATTGACCTTCAGCATCACTAACAAACCAACCTGGGCAAGCTTCAATACCGCAACGGGTGCACTGACAGGCACGCCGACTAACACGGATACAGGTACCACAACTGATATCGTCATTAGTGTGAGCGATGGAACCTTGAGCGCGAGCCTTGCCGCCTTCAATCTGGAAGTGACCAACGTTAACGATGCGCCGGTAATTAGCGGTACACCAATTACCAGTGTGAATCAGGACGTTGCCTATAGCTTTATCCCGACTGCCAGCGATGTTGATGTGAGTGATGTGCTGACCTTTAGCATCACCAATAAACCAACCTGGGCAAGTTTCGATACTGCAACCGGTGCCCTCACAGGTACTCCGGCCGGTACGGATTCAGGTGTGACTACTGGTATCGTAATCAGTGTCAGCGACGGTACTCTGAGCGCTTCATTGCCGGCATTTAACCTTGAGGTGGTTTCAACCGTAGACCCACTGCAACCAATAGTGACTGCTCCTGCGGCGATCAACGTCAATGCCACGGCCTTGTTCACGCCGATCAGCTTGCGGCAATTACTGGGTTTAGCTGCTACTGCAACCCAGGCACAGGTCGACCAGGCATTGAAGTCGCTGGCAGCAGACGGCGTTAACGGCAATAACTGCTGCACCGTCATGGCAGAGGGGTTGCAACCGGGTAACGTACTGCTGGTGCGTCCGGGTCACCATCTCCTGAAATGGAAAGCGACCAATGCTGCCGGTGTGACTGGCGAAGCCAGCCAGGTTGTCAATGTGAAACCCCTGGTTTCCCTGAGCAAATCGCAAGTGGCGGTTCGTGGCAGCACTGTGGAGTTCCGGGTGTTGCTGAATGGTCCGTCACCGGTTTATCCATTGAGTATTCCTTACGTAGTTGATGCTTCCAGCACGGCTACTACCCAGGAACACAATCTGGTTTCCGGCACGGCAACCTTTACCCAGCCCGGTCAGGTAGAAGTCGTTGTACCGGTAAGCTTGGCAGCGGTGACCGGCTTCAGCGATAGCCAACTGGTTGTAGCCCTGGGCGATGGAATCAACGCCGGTGCCAGCAAGCGCCATGTGATTGATATCCGCCAGGGTAATGTGCCGCCCATCGTGACCCTGAGCATTACCCAGGGTGGATTTAACACCAGCCTGATTACCCCATCCGGTGGTCCGGTGACAGTGACCGCTACCGTGACCGATTTGAATCCGGGCGATACCCATAGCTTCGATTGGTCCGCGACAACCGGATTGGCTGATACCGATGGCAACCCGACCAACGCAGTCAGGGTGTTTAGCCCGGCTGGATTGAATGGCAGCAATCAGGTGAAAGTGACAGTTACCGATTCTGGTGGTGCGAGTGTGCAGGCATCGGCTTATTTCCGTGTAGTCAGCGTACTGCCGGTATTGAGTCCAAATACTGACACTGACCAGGACGGTATCGACGATGACCTGGAAGGCACGGGCGACAGCGATGACAACGGTATTCCGGATTATCTGGATAACATGCCATCAACAAACATCCTGCCGCAGCAGGGCAACACCACCAATTCCTACCTGATTGAGTGTGATCCCGGCGTTCGTTGCGGTCTTGGCCTCTTTGCCCGTACCAGCACTTCCGGCGGTGTACAAATACTGAATGATGAGCTGGGTACCATCCCGAACATTGAGCTGGACAAAGTGTTCGAACCTGTTGGCGGTGTTTTTGATTTTGCTATCCGCGACTTGCCAACCCCCGGCCAGGCGGTACGTGTAGTGGTGCCGCAGCGCGCGGCCATTCCGGCCAATGCGACTTACCGTAAGTTCCAGCGCGGTCGCTGGGTAAGCTTTGTTGTGGATGCCGACAACACGATTCATTCGGCGGCCGGCAACCCGGGCTATTGCCCGCCACCGGGCAGTGATGATTGGACCCCCGGGCTTACTGCCGGCCACTTGTGTGTGCAGTTGACCATCAAAGACGGTGGGCCCAACGACGATGACGGTTTGGTGAACTCTGCGGTAGTTGATCCGGGCGCGGTCAGTGTTGCACTGGAAATCCCTGAACCACCGGAGCCGCCAAAACCGCCGGTCGAGATCAAAACCGACGGTGGTGGCGGTTCGATCCAGGGGTTGTGGGTATTGTTATTGGGAGGATTACTGATGGTTAAACGCGTATTTACAAAAGGAAAGGCCGGGAAAATGATTGCTGTGCTACTTGGCGTTGCAACAGTTCTGGCGAGCATTGCCACCCAGGCAGCGACTGGTCCCTATGTGCGGGTAGATGTTGCCAATGTTTCCAGCAGCCAACGGGAAGAAGATTTCACCGCCGCGCTGGCGGCGGCGAATTACGACCTGATCGTTTACCGTTACGATACCAATCGCACGGGTTACCAACTGGCGCTGGGTTACCAGTGGGACCAGCATGCATCCACGGAAATTGGTTACCTTGACCTTGGCAAAGTAGAGGTGGATCTCACCGTGGCGGGCGAAACTAACCTGGGGACTATTCCCTGGCATATCGGCCAGGAATATCCATTGAGCCCGGAGGGCTTTACGCTGGTACAAGGGTTAACTCTCAATCCGGCAGATAAATTTCGCATCATTGGCGAAATAGGGATTTTTATCTGGCGCAGCGAGGTGGATGTGGAAAACGATGTGATATCCATCAAGCGTGACCGCGGCGAAGATCCGGTTGTCGGTGTTCGTTTTGAACTGCCTGTCCAGGAACAATTCGGCCTTGGCCTGGGGGTGCGGCGGATCTATTTCGACACCCAGGAGGCAGACCTGGTCTCCCTGACCGGCACTTTTCGCTTTTAATCGCTATTCATAAAAAATCAGGCGGGATTGCTTCCCTGTTGGATCAATCCCGCCAGGGTCACCAGCGCCCGTTCAACCCGATTTCCCCACGCACAAGCGCATGAGAGCCGGATAAATTGCCGGTATTTTTGGCTGGCCGAAAAAATAGGTCCGGGTGCAATACTGATCCCCGATTCCAACGCCTTGTGCGCCAGCACAAAGGTATCGATCTCGCCCGGTAATTCCAGCCAGATAACAAAGCCGCCTTCAGGGCGGGTAATTTTGGTGCCCTCCGGGAAATAGTGGATTACTGCTTCAGTCATGCGCGCTACGGCCTGTGCATAATCACCGCGCACCCGGCGCAAATGCCGTTCGTATTGGCCATTTTCCAGCAACTCCGCCACCGCCAGCTGCGGAATGGTTGAGGTAGCCAGGTTGAGCACATATTTCATGTATTCAATTTTGTCCTGGTAAGCGCCAGCTGCAATCCAGCCAACGCGCAACCCCGGCGACAGGGTTTTGGATACTGAGCTGCATAAAATGACGTTGTCATCCAGCCCTTTGAGCAATGACGGGCGCGCATGGCTGAAACTCAGGTCGCCGTAGATATCGTCTTCTATCAATGGAATCTGCCGCTCTTTCAGCATGCTAACCAGTTTCCGTTTATTGTCTTCCGGTATGCAGCAACCCAATGGATTACTGAAGTTGGGGGTGACCACGCAAGCCTTTACCTGCCAGCGGCTGAGGGCCAATTCCAGCGCTTCGAGCGACATTCCGGAGCGCGGGTTGGTTGGTATTTCCAATGCTTCCAATCCAAGGGATTCGACCACTTGTAGCAACCCGTAAAAAGTGGGCGATTCAATGGCGACTACATCCCCCGGTTGGGTGAGGGCGCGTAATGCCAGGCTCAGTGCTTCCTGGCAGCCGTTGGTGATAACCAGGTTATCCGGGTGTACGGCGCATCCGGAATCGGCCAGGCGGCGGCTGAGCTGGCGGCGCAATTCCAGCGCGCCCGTGGAAAATTCGTAATTATTGGCGCGGACACGTTGCTGGCGTAGCACTTTGGTGATCGCTTGCTCCACTGCGCGCGTGGGTAAAAACTCGGGCGCCGGCACCGCAGCGCCCAATTGGACAATAGCGGGGTTGGTTGCGGCTTTAATCAGCTGCAATACCATATCTTGCCCGGTTACCGGGGCGGGGCGCATAGTGGTCACTACAATTCGTGGGGGCTGCACTGCTGCCGCGGACTTGGCTTTGACATAAAAGCCGGAGCGGTTCCGCACTTCCAATAACCCCCAATCTTCCAATTGGCGATAAGCCGTAATTACAGTGGCAATGCTTAAACCGCGCAATTGCGCCTGGTGGCGTACTCCCGGCAAGCGATCACCGGATTGAAAGCCGCCATTGTTAATGAGGCCGGCCAGTTCATCGGCAAGTTTTCGGTACAGTAGATCCACAGTATTCACCACCATAGGTACAGATTGATTGGAATTGTATAGGTACAGATTTTTAATCATCAATCTGTACCGTATCAATTATCTATTTTTGAAACTGTAATGTATGTGATCAAAAAAATACACTGGCTAACACTCTTTAACTGGTTTGTTGAGGAACGAAATCATGGGGCAACCGCTTTACCTGGTAGATGCATTTGTAAGTGGCCTATTCAGTGGCAACCCGGCCGGTGTCTGCTTGTTGAAAGAAGAACGATCATCCAACTGGATGCAAAAAGTCGCTGCCGAAATGAATCAGGCAGAAACCGCCTTCTTGCTCAAGCAAGCGCCGGACACCTGGGGGTTACGCTGGTTTACCCCCAAGACTGAGGTCAGCCTATGCGGCCATGCGACTCTGGCAGCGGCCCATGCGTTGTGGCATGAAGCAGGGGAAAAGGCCGCCGAGCTGAAATTCCGTACCCGTAGCGGCCTGCTGGAAGCCGTGCGCGATGGCAGCAATATCCGTCTGGATTTCCCGGCTGATTCCCCCACCACGGTCCGGAAAGTCCCGGAGGGCCTGGTACAACTTATCGGTGGACAGCCGGCCTGGTTTGGCCGTGGCCGCGACGATCACCTGGTGGTGCTGGAAACTGCCGAACAGGTGCGGCGCATTCGCGCTGATGATGAGCTGGTTGGTTCATTCACCGAACGCGGGCTTATCGTCACTGCTCCGGCAGATGAATCGGGGCTGGATATTGTTTCGCGCTTTTTTGCCCCGCGCGTCGGCATCTCCGAAGACTCTGTTACCGGCTCGGCGCACTGCCTGCTCGCCGTTTATTGGGCGCAACGCCTGGGCAAGGCGCGTCTGCGAGCGTTCCAGGCATCGGCGCGCACCGGTTTGTTGACAATCGAATGGGCGGGGGAGCGGGTGTATCTCACTGGCAAAGCCCACACCATGCTTACGGGAGAATTCCATGGCTAATCCGGCAATTGCAAATCCATTGGCGCACGCCGCGCCGGTTTGTTGGCTAAATGGAAAACTGGTTGCGCCCGAGCAAGCAACGATCTCCGTTTTTGATCATGGCCTTTTGTATGGCGATGGCGTGTTTGAAGGTATTCGTTTCTATAACGGTAAAGCATTCCGATTGCACGCACACCTGGAACGCCTGTTCCTTTCCGCGCGTGCCATTGCACTGGACATTCCGTACAGCATCGCAGCGCTTACCGGGGCAGTGGTGGACACTATTGCCGCAGCACCGGAGCCGAATGGTTATTTGCGGTTAGTGGTAACGCGCGGCCCTGGGCCACTTGGTATAGATCCATCCCGTTGCCATTCGCCGCAGGTGTTTGTGATTGCAGACCGGTTGCAATTGGTAAGTGAACGCGTACGCCATGAAGGGGCGAAAGTCATCATCGCGGCAACTCGCCGGTTGGGGGCTGATGGACTCGACCCGCGTATAAAAAGTTTGAATTATCTCAACCATATCCTCGCGCGTATGGAAGCTACACATGCCGGCGCTGATGAAGCGATTTTATTAAATAACGCCGGACGAATTGCAGAGGGCAGCGCCGATAATATTTTTATTGTGAAAAAAGGCGAACTGTTAACACCGCCAGTTATTGAGGGCGCGCTGGATGGAATTACACGGCAAGTTGTATTGGAACTCGCGCAAACACTGGAGATTAACGCCCGCGAAATCCCGCTCGCTCCCTACGATTTATTTACGGCTGACGAATGTTTCCTCACCGGTACCGGTGCTGAATTAATTCCGGTAGGCCATGTCGATGGCCGCGCGCTACCTGCTTGCCCCGGTCCTGTTTACCAGCGTCTCTCTGCTGCATTCAGGCAAGTGGTGAGTCAGGACATTTAACACTAGCGGCGGTTTTGCACAATGCTCCGCTGGTTGCAATGTTGCAACCGCTCGCTATTACCGGTAACTGCTCGCATTTTATAGGCTATCCTTGATGCACACCGTTGGAATTCCCGTGAAAATGGCCGTGCTAACAGGAAATGAGGCAAGCCTGATGTTGTTATCGAGTATAAAAAGCTATGCGAAAGACGTTTTATGTATTAGCGGCAATCAGTTTGTTGATCGCAGGTTGCGCAACGATTAATAAGCAGGCCATTCCTGTTTATGTCTATTATCAATTCCCCCCGTTTGTGATTAATGATAAGCCTGATCTGAGTGATGTATTTATCCAGCACCTCAACCAAAACACCCATTATCATTGGCAACTTATTCCGTTAACGCGTGCACAACTTAATCATTTGCGTGAACAGGGCCAACGCGGCGCAATTTTGTGGAGTCGCCCGCAATGGTTTGGAAATGCGCCGGATTTATTGGTCAGTGAACCCATTTTGTGGGATGCCGATGTGTTGGTTTTCAATGTAAAACGCCCGTTAACCGGCAGTTTTCCTGATGCTATTTTTACTAAAACATTCTGTGCTTTATATGGCCATCGTTATTTGGCGCTGGAAAAATATATTGCCAATGGCAGCGTGAAAATAGTTGAGCGCGAGCGGGTAGAGGAGTGTGTCGAATTACTGAAAGCAAATGCTGTTGATTTTATCCAGATGGAAAAAAGTAATTTATTTACTACCTATACTCCTCTTCTCGACAAGGAAATTGCCTTTCTGGAGCCCGCAATCGATAGCTTTCCGCGTTTCGTATTACTTGATGCTGAATTTAAACCAGCACTGGCTCAGCTAAACCGCACCATCATCAGTTTGCGCAACGACCCGGAATGGAAAAAACAATTGGCTCACTTTGGTGAATCCCGGTTTGTGGATCTGTTTGATTTGAGTCTTGAAGATTTAATGCAAGTGGAAATGCCGTGATTACGAACGTCGACACTGTTTTTTTGAATAGTGTGGTGTTTACCCAATAAAAAGCAGGTTTAAAACCTGCTTTTTATTTTTTATTTACCTTAGAAGGTCGCGCGTACACTGAGCTTCAGGTTACGCGGTTCGCCGTAGCGATTTGATGTGGTTGAAAGGTATGAGTAGTATTTTTCATCCAGTGCATTGTCGGCATTGAACGTTACTGTCAAGGTATCGTTAATCGGATAGCTCGCCATCAAGTTAACCAGCCAATAAGCTTCCTGTGTTGCAGACAAGCTGCCGTAACGGCCAACGAGCCATTCGCTTTGGTAATTGGCGCCGCCACCGATGGTTAACTGGTTGCCGAAGCGATAAGTCGCGAACGTACGCACGATATCTTCCGGTGTAGTCTCGTTAAATACGCGGCCACCATTCACCGGATCTTTTTCATATTCGGTCGTGTTATGCGTGTAACCGAGCGATACATTCAATCCTTCAATAATTTCACCGCGCAATTCCGCTTCTACACCTTCGCTAATAACTTCACCGGCAGAAATATTGCAGTAGCCCTCACCACCGTTAAAACCGCATTGGCCTTTAGTGCTCTCATCGCGGATGGAACGGTTAATCTGGTTGGTTTTAAATACGGCCAGGGACGCAATTATTTTGTCTTCGTTGAAGCTACCTTTAATACCTGCTTCATAAACATTCCCCTGGATCGGGTCCAACAGTTTTTCATTGCTGCCTTTTGCATTTTGCACTACGAAAGAATCGGTAAAACTGGCATAGGTGGTATAGGTTTCATTAATGGCATAGGTTAAACCAACGTAGGGGGTTGTAACGTCATTCTTTTCATAAGCGGTCCTGCGACTTTCAACGAATTGATTGGTTACGTTGCTTTTATAGCGTGACTCAAATTCAAAATCACTTTGCCTGACACCGATAATTAAATTCAGCGGATCAGCAAGATTGAAACGCGTTGCGATATATGTACCGGTTTGTTTGCGATCCTCAAATGACTGGCCTCCATCCAAATCATAGCGCGGTGCGATGTAGGGAAGGTCATAGGGGCTGTAAGTATTCAGATCAACTGCCAATAACGGTTTGGGAGCCGTGCCAACACGATTCCACAAGGTGTAATCATCCAACACCGCATCCCAACTTGACCAACGGCCCGGAATATCACTTTCCTGCGAATTGAATCCAAATACCACTTCATGGTTTCTGCCCAATAAATCAAACCTGCCCTTGGTGAATACGTCATACACATCCAGGGTTTGATCATATTGGTAAGCATATTTGTTGAGATTGCCTTTGGGATTTGCAGGATCAAACACGGCGGCAGCAACCGGGGCCAGGCTGGTGAACACCATGTCCATAGTGATGTTGGCGCGCACGTAAGTTCCTTTTACTGACCAATCTTCGTTGAACCGGTGTTCAACACCGATAAAAAAATCTTCGTTTTCCTTGTCCCAAAAATCATTTTCGTTACAACTGCAGTTATCGCGGCTCAATTTTAAATCTTCACCGGTTTTCGGATTGCGCGGTAAATTGTGTGCGCCGATTGAATCTTCACTCTGGTTTTTATAGCTGATATTCAATTCAGTGTGTTCGGTAATGTCAGCACTCACAATGCCGTACACAAGGCGGGTATTGCGCTCAACGGCATCCATGTAGGAATTTGCATCCTGATAAGCAACAACTGCGCGACCGCGAATCGAACCGCTTTCATTCAGGCGATTGGATACATCGGCTTCAGCGCGATACATATCCCACGAACCGTAGGTAACCGCCGCATTTGCCTGGAAATCGACAGTAGGTTTTTTGCGGATAATATTAACGGCCCCCGAAGGCTCCCCCGAACCCTGCATCAAACCGGCCGCGCCACGCAGGACTTCAATACTTTCCACTAATGCCATATCCGGTTTTGAAGCAGCAACGTTGGATACGTTCAACGGGATACCATCGTATTGCAGCAAGTTGGAGTTCCAGCCATCGCCCATATTGAAGCCGCGGATGGAAAAGTTGGTTCGCTCGGAGTTGTCACCGGTCAAAATAATACCGGTGGTTTGCAGCAACAATTGCCCGAGGTTGGTAGCGCCCATATCTTCAATTTGCTTGCGGGTGACGACTGAAACGGATTGGGGCGTATCCTTGATTCCCAGGTTTAGCTTGGTCGACGCACTGGCATTTTTGCCGGTGTAAACCACTTCTTCCACCTGGCCGACCACAGTAACTGTACGTATCTTGCCCTGTTGGGGGGTAGCCGCTGCGCGCGCTTGTTGTTCGGTGATGGCGGGGCTTGCTTGCTCCGCTGCCAGGGCAGGGGACAGGCCCAATGCTGTGAGAAGCGCCAGGGCGGTTTTGGGGAAGGTGTTAATTTTTTTGCTCGGTGTGTGCATGTGGCGATAGCTCCTGGAGTGAAGAATTATACGCCATTGTAAAGTATTGCTAATTGATAATAAATATCAATTGTTATTCATTCGCTTAAATGTGACCTGCAGGGCAAATCCGGAGGCTTGGCAACAATCCAGGGATGATGGTAAAGGGGAATGCTTGAATTACCCCTGCGCAATCCCGTAGGCTTGGCGGCTGTTTTTATCGATAACCAGCATTCTGGTGTAGCCAACAGGAATTCGCGTAATGTCCGCTGTCAAAGAAATCGTTTTAACCTTTAGTTGCCAGGATTCAAAAGGCCTGGTAGCTGCCGTTGCGACTTTGTTTGCAACCCTGGGGTTCAATATTAAAGAGTCATCCCAGTTTGAAGATGTAACCAGCAATCGCTTTTTTATGCGCACCGTTTTCGAGTGCCCCAATGGCTACAACATAGGGCAAATCCGTTCGCTGTTTAAACCCCTGGGCGAACAATACCAAATGGACTGGAATATTTTTGATAGCGCCAGTAAACCGCGCGTATTGATTGCGGTTTCCCAATGGGGGCACTGTTTGAATGCCTTGTTGAATAGCTGGAAAAACGGTTCCCTGCCGATTGATATCGTCGGTATAGTTTCCAATCACAATGTGATGCGCGATTTAACCGAATGGTATCAATTGCCTTTCCATTATTTGCCCATCACCGCCGATACCAAACCGCAACAAGAAGCGCAGTTATGGCAATTGATGCAGGATTTACAGGCTGACTTTTTAGTGCTTGCGCGTTACATGCAAATCCTGTCCGATGATCTGTGTAGCAAATTAAATGGCCGTGCGATTAACATCCACCATTCATTTTTACCGGGATTCAAAGGTGCAAAACCTTATCATCAAGCGTTTGATCGCGGTGTAAAACTGATTGGGGCAACGGCGCATTTTGTGACGGCAGACCTGGATGAAGGTCCCATTATCGAGCAATCGGTTGAACGTGTTTCCCACGTAAATTCGCCCGATGAAATGGCGGAAATCGGGCGCGATACCGAAGCGGTAGTATTGAACCGTGCGGTGCGCTGGCACGCGGAGCACCGGGTCTTGTTGAATGGAACCAAAACGGTTGTTTTTTCGCGCTAGTCCCAACGCACCAATCCCTTTGAATGAATAAAAAACTCTTTACTTAAATAAAAAGGCAACTGCAAGCAGCGATGTTGCAGTTGTCTTTTTATTTCTTATTTCTCATTTTTTGTAAGGGTTAGTGTGCTTGTTCCAATTGATCGATATTACCTTGCATAAGATCGTGAATATGCCGGGTTATTTTTTCGACGGGCCAATCCCACCAGGCAATATCCTGCAAGCGTTTAATATCCTCATCTGAATAGCGCATACGCAGGACCCGCGCAGGATTTCCGCCAACGATGGCATAGTCGGGAACATTTTTTGTTACGACCGAATGCGCGGCAATCACAGCACCATTACCAATAGTTATTCCCGGCAGCACCACTGCACTTTTACCGAACCATACATCATTGCCAACACGGGTATCCCCCTTGTTTGGTGGCTGGAAGTTTTCCATTCCGATACGAGTCCATTCGCCGCCAAATAAATCAAATGGAAATGTGCTCACACCGTGCAGCGGGTGAATTGCCCCGTTCATAATAAATTGCGTTCCATTGGCGATCTGGCAAAAACGCCCGATCACTAATTTATCGCCGCAATGCGGGTAATGGTACAGCACATTTTTTTCCTGGAATTGAGCAACGGCATCACCGTGGTAATAAGTAAAATCACCAATGCTGATCAGTGGATTGTTAACCAGGTTTTTCAAAAATCCAATTGAATTGCCCGCAAACTCGCACGGGTAGGGCGTGTTCGGATCGGGATGCAAGGGCGATATCGGCATACTGGCCATAATTATTCCAATGCCTCCGCAATAATATTTTTTTCATTGCTGGTGAATAAATATTTTTCAAGATGATGGGCAATCATAATCGCGCCCTGGCCTTCGTTCATGGTGAAATGATTACCGTGGATGGTGTGGCTGATAATCGGATTTTGCACATGGGGTTGCCAATCCAGGTCCATATGCAGACCAAGGTGATCCAGGGATTTTTGGGAGGGCCGGAAATACATCGCTTGACCCTGGTATACCCCCGGCTTGTAACGCAACATGGCAGCATTATTGATTTGATGGATAGTCATCAAGGTTTTCAGGTACTGGCTATCGGCAGGGACAGCCGCTGCAGTAGGTGTCTGGATCGTGCTGTCGCCGGTGCCCATGCGATCCCTTAGTTGATTGCTAACATATTCATAGCGCTGCTCTTCCCCCATATTGCGCAATGTTGCAATCATTGCATTCAATGTTTCCTTGTCAGCGAAATTATCTACCAGGCTCCCGGCCATAATTTCATAATCTTCTTCCGTGACATCGGTAATGGTTAATGGGTTGGGGGTATCAATCATAAAGATCAATTCAATTTTTTCACCTTGTTTGTTCAACTGTTGCGCCATTTCAAATACAACCACACCACCAAATGACGCACCGCCAAAAATGTAAGGCCCGTGGGGCTGGATACGGCGAATTTCACGTAAATAACGTGAAACCATGGCATCAATACTGGTTAGCGGTGGTAAATCATCATTAATACCCTGGGCGTGGATGGCATACACCGCCGTATCATTGGTAAATGCATCGGCAAGGGCGCGATAAAAATAGGTAGTGCCACCAACCGGGTGGACCAGGAATATTTTTTTCGCTTTTGCACTGGCGCTTTTCAATTGGGTAATTAATCCGGGAGCTTCTTTTTCAGGTGTTAATTTTTGATTGAGCGACTCAATATGTGCGGTTAATTTCCGGATGGTGGGAAAATCCATCAATGCGCCGCTAGCGAGTTTAATATCCAGCGTCTTGTTGATGTGCTCCAGGATCTGGATTGCATCGATAGAATCGCCCAGGGTGAAAAAATCTGTGTGCACATCGATATCATTTTGATTGAAATGATCGCTCCAGATGTTAATGATTTTTCCTTCAAGCGATTCGGTAGTTACCACAGCTTGCTCGACATTGATGTCCTTGTTGGCGATAAAGGACAATTGTTTCACTTCCCGGTGGGTTTTTTGTTGTTGCAAATAATCTGTTAAAGAAACTGTGGAGATTAACAGTTCAGGCAAAGCGATTTCCAACGCCCGTTCAAACACATGAATGCCTTCTGCCGGTGTAATTCCCGGCAAGGCTGGCAGGGATGAAATGCCATCGCGTGTTGCAATAAGCTGATGGTATTCCGCTGCCATTCCCACGTCGGTCCATGTATCCCAATTTATTGCGAGCGTAAATCTGCTGGCGTGTTGCGAGCGGGCAACAGCATTTTGGAAACGATTTGCTGCTACGTAAGCCAGTTGCCCCGCTTGTGGTAACAGGCTGTTGAGCGAAGAACAATACACCATGAAATCCAGCGGTTTATTAGCAAACACCGCATCCAACACCAGGGTGCCGCGAACTTTCGCGTGTAACACTGCATCATTTTTAACTTGCGTTCGCTGTGTTGCCAACGCGCCATCTGCAGTACCGGCAGCATGGATCACACCGTGGATTTCACCCAGGGTGTGTTCAGCTATTTGGATGACCTGCCGGATTGCCTCGTAATCACCGATATCGGCCGCAAAATAAACTACACGCGAACCTTTTTGTTCGAGCTGTTTGATAAGCTCGATTGCACGAACAATTTTATCGTCTGCCGGTTTGCCGGATATAAAATGATTCCAGAGATTCCGCTCGGGCAAGGCCGTGCGACCCACTAATAGTAAATTTGCTTGCCATTGATCAGCGAGATAGGTGGCCAGCGTTGAACCTATACCGCCGAAGCCGCCGGTGATCAGGTAAGTACCCTGCTGTTTAAGCGGAATATTGGCAGGCGTGTTGATTGGTTCTGCCAGTGCCACAGGTTGTAGCTCACGGACAAATGCGTGTTTGCCGCGATAAGCCATTACTTCCGGTAATTCGGCGTTGAACAAATCCCTTGCAACCATTTTCGCAAGGCCGTGCTGTGGATTGTTATTGCTAACAGTATCCAGAATTTTAACAGTCAATAATGGAATTTCTTCCGCAAGTACGGAAAGGAATCCGCTAATCGCCACCGCAACCGGATCAATCACTTCCTCACCAGTGACTGCAAATAATCCCGAGCCAATTAAGGATAGATTTACCGGGTAATTAATTCCGGTAACAGCGAGGGCTTGTGCAAAGGCAAGCCCCTTGTTGATATTGATGTTGACATTATTGATCGTTAACTCAGGGTTTTGAGTGATATCAATAACGTCATCTTGTGCCGCGCAGAAATACAATAATTGCTGCGGCTGTTCAGCTAGTACCTGGTTAAATAATTCCCGATAGGAGTGCTCATTGTTAATATCAATTTGATAGTGACGCTTATCAAGCTGGCGGTAACTATCCCCTGCGTTAACCTGAATAATATCGACGCCTTCAGTGTTAAGTGTAATGAGTAATTCGCGCGCGAATGATGAATCATCTGTGAAGGCAAGGACAGGGCGGTTTGATCGTTGCGCCAGATGAGGTCTGTTAGTGAAAAACCAGCTGCGCCAGCTATCGGTATAAAACCACTGTGCCAATGGTTGTTTTAACAGAACGTTATTTTTATCCTGGTCAAGTTGTGCATTGGCAGCGGCAGCGGCTTTAGTGGTGTTGCTGTTGGGCAATTCAAATATTTCACGCGCGAATGCATAGGCCGGTAGCGATAGTTTGCGGTGATATTGTGGGGAATAGATTTTTTGCCAATCAATATCGCCGCCAGCCAACCAATGTAATTTCAACTGTTCTACAAGTTCATTTTTATTGCCAGTGTTATTGGCAGCAATCCGGGGCGTAGTTGCTTTTCTTTCTACTTTAACGGGCGAAATGGTTTCATCCAGCGCTGCAAGCAATTCCGCCGTTGATTGAACAACTAACGCGGCGCGCCAGATAAAATGGCTGCGCACCCCTGCCAGTGTTGTGGCAAGGTCTGGCAATTCCGGATTGGTTTGTTTAATCCATTGTTTCAGGTTCGCACAATTACTCCGGAACGCATCTTCCGAATGTGCGGCTAATGGAATTAACCAGCGCTCGGCAGTTGCATTGGTATCCCTGGTATTAACAATGGTTTTGTGTAGAGGAACTTCAACAAATTCCTCCAGGATAACATGGGCGTTGGTACCGCCAATGCCAAATGAACTCACACCGGCACGGCGTGGGTAATCTTGCGCTGGCCAATCTTCCAGTTGTGTTTGTACCTTGAATGGTGTTTGTTCAAATTCAATTTTTGGATTGGGCGTTGTGTAGTTAATTGACGGCGGTAATTGCTTGTGATGCAACGCCAATACCGTTTTTAATAAGCCTGCAATGCCCGCGGCGGCATCCAAATGACCGATATTGGTTTTCACTGAGCCGATTCTGCAATTAGCACGGGTGCTATTAAATGCGTCTGTCAATGCGGCAATTTCCAGTGGATCACCTAACACCGTACCGGTGCCGTGGGCTTCAATATAATGAATAGTGTCCGCAGGAATTTTTGCAGCCGCGAGTGCGCTACGAATAACATCGGCTTGTCCGTCAATGCCCGGTGCCGTGAATCCCATTTTTTGCTGGCCATCATTATTGGTGGCGCTGCCTTTAATCACTGCGTAAATGTTATCGCCCGCCGCGATAGCGTCTTCAAGGCGTTTCAACACCACAACACCTGCACCTTCGCCTGCGGTTGTACCGCGTGCATCGGCATCAAACGCGCGGCAATGCCCGTCGGGTGACATCACCATGCCTTCCTGGTAGAGATAACCACTTTTGTGCGGATACCCGAGGCTGACACCACCGGCAACAGCAATAGAACATTTGCTGGTTAACAGTGCCTGGCAAGCGAGGTCCACCGCAACCAGTGAGGTGGAACACGCGGTTTGCACATTGAGTGCTGGCCCGCGCAAATTCAGGCTGTAGGCAATACGGGTAGTGAGGAAATCCTTATCACTTACCAGGTCAGCCGCAAATTGTTCACCCGGCGATTGGCAATGCATTTTAATTCGCCGTTGCCATTCGGGATTACTCGATGCCCCGGCAAACAAGCCAATTTTTTCCTGCGTGGTAAAAGGATTATTGCCAGAGTGTTCAAGCCCCTGGTAAACCACTTCATGAAATACCCGCAATTGCGGGTCCATCAATAATGCATCGCGGCGATGGTAATTAAAAAAATCGGGATCAAACGCACTGGCATCATCAATAATGGCTTTGGCCGCAACAAACTCGGGGTTATCCAGTAATTCCTGCGCAAATCCTAATGGCAATAACTCTTCCGCAGAAAAGAAACTTACGCACTCCCGTCCTGCTTGCAAATTCTCCCAGAATTGCTCCAGGTTGCGTGCCGCCGGGAAACGGCCCGCCATACCGATAATTGCTATTTCCTGTGCGCTGGGAGTAATGGCGTGATTACTATTGCTGCCGGTGATCGTGTGTTGTTCATTGAGATAAGCGGCAAATTCGCGAATGCTGGCGTACTGGAACAGTTTGGCAACCGGAATATCCTGCGCAACCTGATCCTTGATCAAGGCATGCAATTTGATAATAAGCAGCGAGTTACCACCCAGCTCGAAAAAGTTACTGTTTACCTCAACATAATCAACAGACAATACTTTTTTCCAGAGTTCAGCCAATTGCTGCTCTGTCGCGTTGAGTGATTGAGTGGCTGAATACCCCGCTTCTCGATTTAACGGCAGCGCCAGCAATCCTGGCTTATCTATTTTGCCATTACGATTTAATGGCAATTTATCCAGGACAAAGAAATGCTCCGGAATCATGTACGCAGGTAATTGATTACGTAACTGTGCTTTTAATTGCTCACGTAATAATTCCGGGGCAACATCGTTTGCCGCCGTTACGTAAGCACACAGGCGTGCGTTGTTATTGTCTTCACGGATTAACACACTGGCATTGCTGATTAATTCACTCGCGAGCAAACGGGATTCAATTTCGCCCAACTCGATGCGGAAACCGCGCAGTTTTACCTGGTTATCAATGCGGCCAATAAATTCAATATTGCCATCGTCGAGGAAACAACAGAGATCGCCAGTGCGATACATTATTCCCTTTTCCTCAAAGGGATTATCTACAAATTTCGCTGCGGTCATTGCGGTATCATGTAAATAACCGTTCGCCAACAAATCACCCGCAATACAAAGTTCGCCGGGTACGCCAACCGGTGCAGGTTGATTGTGGGAATCGAGAATGTAAATGCGCGTATTGGCTATAGGTTTACCAATAATATCGCGTCCGGGAATGCACAGTGTGCCACACGCATTTACCGTGGTCTCTGTTGGACCATAACTATTGAACAGCGAGTAACCCCTGGCGATCACTGCATCTTTCAATACCGGGTCTAAACGTTCGGCGCCCGTGATAACCCGCTTCAGGCAGCTGATGAACGGACTATCAAGCAAATAATCGTGCAGTAAACCCGGCACAAATTCCGCGATGTTGATATGGTGCTGGCGAATAAAATCCAGCAGCTGCGATTTATCCAGGCGAATGTGATCCGCCGGTATAAAAATAGCCGCACCGTAAAGCAGTGGAATAATAATTTCTTCAACGGATACATCGAAACAATAATTCGTCATCTGTAATACGCGACGGTTATTGTGCAAATCGT
Organism: Gammaproteobacteria bacterium; assembly: GCA_021151835.1. Lineage (GTDB taxonomy): Bacteria > Pseudomonadota > Gammaproteobacteria > Pseudomonadales > Cellvibrionaceae > Cellvibrio. Next base: position 152,688 of record JAGKWO010000001.1, on the reverse strand, counting down.
GGGTGTGGCTAAACCATTGGGCAAGATTAAGCACTGCGCGTTGGTTAATGACTACGCCTTTGGGCTTTCCGGTGGAGCCGGAGGTATAAATAATATAGGCGGGGTCAGTTGCAGCGGGGACAGGTAATGAAACCGCTGGATGGAGAATAGCGGAGCCTGTATCCAGTTGGTCCACATTGAATATATTGACAGTGCTGAGGTTATGTCCTGCCAGGGATTGATCATCAGTCAATAACAAATCCGTTGCAGAACTCTCCAGTATTTCGCGAATTCGTTCAGCGGGATAATCCGGGTCCAGCGGCAAATAGGCCGCACCGGTTTTAAGCACCGCAAAAATAGTTTGCGGGATTTTCAATGATCGTTTGAACAACAATCCCACTATGCTGCCGGGGCCAATCCTGAAATGGTTGTGCAAGTGCTGAGCTAGTTGCTCACTGGTATTATCCAGCTCTGTGTAACTTTGCGCACGGCCTTCGTAATAGCAGGCAAGGTCATCCGGTGTTTTAATTACTTGCGCGCGGAAAACCTGTGCGAGGGTTTTTTCACGCGGATACTCAGCCGCTGTCTGGTTAAAACCATGTACCAGCTGTGCATATTCATCTTTATCCAATAGCGATAGTTTTTGCAGTGCGTCATTTGGTTGGCCAATAATCTGGCGCACCAGATTTTTAAAATGACCGGCCATGCGTTCGATCCGTGTATGGGAAAAAATACGCGTGCAATACTCAAGGTTAAACTGGATTTTTCCATCAAGTTCATAACCATTGAGCGACAAATCATTTTTGGCTGAGGTGTGCCCGGTTTTAAGCGGTGCAAATTCTTCCATGCCTAACAGTGTGTCCGGCGTATCCATAACCAGGTAAGTAAACATCACATCAACAATCGGATTCCTGCTGGTATCGCGCGGGATGTCCAGCTTTTGCACCAATTGGTCAAACGGGTATTGCTGGTGCGCAAAACTTTCCAATATTTCCGCTTGTACGGTTTGCAGATAATCGGCAAATGAGAGTTTGTTATTTACATGAAACTTGAGCACCAGGGTATTTACAAACATGCCCCAGATATTTTGTAAATCATGGTCTTCGCGGCCCGCTGTAACGGTACCCAGTAGTATGTGTGATTGACGGGTGTATTTTTGCAGTAATAATGCGAAAGCCGCACAGAACAGCGTATAGGGTGTTACTTGCAGCTGCCGGGCGACGGCTTGTATTTGTGCGGATTCTTCCCGGTCCCATTCAAATTCTACGTAGTTACCATCAAAGCTTTGCACCTGCGGCCGTGGGTAATCTGCCGTTAACTCCAGCGGCGGTAAATCATTTAATTTCGCCAGCCAGTAATGTTCCTGCGCGTCCAGCAAATTCCTTGCAACTTCACTGGTTTGCCACACCGCGTAATCGGTGTAGTGGAATTCAACTGCTGGCAAGTGACCGCCGGTGTAAGCCGCGTGTAATTCCGTTAACAACAATTGGAAACTGGTACCGTCAGCAATAATATGATGCACATCAAGCACAAGGATGTGCAGGTTTTCTGCGCAACGCAGTAATAAACAGCGGAATAACGAATCGTTGGCAAGATCAAATGGTGTTATAAATTTTTCGATTCGCGCCAGGATTTGTTGTTGGTCTGGCGTGGCCAGGGTTTCCTTGTGCAGGGAAATTTTTTCCCAGGGGTGCACAACACAAACCGGCTCTCCATCAATTAACCTGAAGTTGCTGCGTAATACATTATGCCGTTGCAGAAGGCTATTAAGCGCTTGTTCCAACCGCGCGATATCGAGTGCGCCACGGATCTGGTAAGCCGACGGAATGTTGTAATGGGTGGCGTCCGGATTAAACACGGATAATACATAAATCCCTTGCTGCTGTTTTGAGAGCGGATAATGCGCTTGTGCCGGTGCAGATACCAAGCCTTTTACTTGTGCTGTCGCTGCATCATCGTGTTGTCCGGCAGGGCTTTCCACTCTATTCGATAAATAACCCGCGAGTTTGCGCACAGTGGCAAGGCGGAAAAAGTCCTTGAGTGGAATTTTAATGGCATAGGTTTTCTGGATATTGGCGCAGATCAACGTCGCGGTAATGGAATGCCCTCCGGCCTGGAAGAAATTATCTTCAACTCCAAGGACGGTAACTCCCAGGTGGCTTTTCCATAAATCCAGTAAATACGTTTCAAGTACGCTGTGATGTTCTATCGCGCTTGATTCAATATGAACCTTGCTCTGTGTTGCCAAGGTGCGATCAGGGACCGGCAATGCATGGCGATTAATTTTCCCACCGGCAGTGAGTGGCAATGCGGCAAGGCGCAAATACCAGCCGGGCACCATGTAATGGGGCAGGTGACCGGCAAGAAAATCCTGTAGCTGCTGCGCGGGAAATTCCTGCTCCGCAATATAATAAGCGCAAAGGAATTTACCGCGATGCGTATCTTCTTTTACTGCGACTGTTGCCTGGAGTATTCCGGGGTAGGTAGCTAACACTGCTTCAATCTCGCCGGGCTCAATACGGAAGCCGCGAATTTTTACCTGTGCGTCGATACGTCCGAGATACTCAAGTTCGCCCTGCAAATTGCGGCGCACCAGGTCGCCAGTGCGATACCAGCGGTCAGTATTATCCAGCGGGGAAACAATAAATTTTTCGCGGGTTAAGTCCGGATTGTTTAAATAACCACGCGCGACACCCGCACCGCCGATGCACAATTCCCCGGGGATGCCATCGGGTAGCGGCCTGAGTTTATTATCCACTGCATAGGTTGTTGCGTGGGCGATGGGCCGGCCTATGGGAATTGATGGCAAGATAAAACTGTTGGCATCAACACTGTGCACCGTGCTGGATATTGCCGCTTCGGTAGGGCCATACACATTGATAAATTGGCAATGTGCAGACCATTTGCGTGCAAGTTCCGGTGAACAAATATCAGCCCCGCATACCACACGTTTCAGGGCGGGCAGGGCTTGTGGTTCCAGCAAATTCAAAAATGCAGGTACCGCATTAAGGTGAGTGATTTTTTGTTCTGCAATAATATGTTGCATCAGCACATGATCGCGAATAGTGTCATCGTCGACCACCACCAGGGTTGCCCCTGAGGTAAGTGCTACAAATAGTTGCTCCAGTGAGGCGTCAAACACCGGCGCGGCGAACAGCAATACTTTTTCTTCGGCTGTGATCCCGTAAAATTCGCGTTGCGCATGAATTACATTGACCAGGTTGCGATGCTCGATAACCACACCCTTGGGCGTACCGGTTGACCCCGATGTATAGATACAATAGGCCGCATTTTCCGGTTTAATAACATTCGACACATATCCTGGTTTTTTACCCGCAGCTGGTTTTTCTTTTCCTGTACTGGCTGAAAAAATATTGTCGAGCAGTAATAATTTACCTGCCCAATCTTGCGGGATTTCAATGCCGGATTGGCTGATCACTAACGCGCAGCGGCTATCTTGTAATTGATAGGCTTTGCGCTCCGGCGGGTACTCCGGATCAATCGGTAAATAACCGGCACCGGATTTAAGGACTCCCAACAGGCTCGCGATTAATTCAGGGCTACGGCCCAACATCACCCCGACCCATTGTTCAGCAGCGGCACCCGAGCTAATCAGTTGTGCACAGATTTGCTCCGCTTGCGCATCCAGTTCGGCATACGTAATCAATTTGTCCTGAAAAGCCAGCGCTATCGCATTGGGCGTCAGGACGGTTTGTTCTTCAAATAACTGATGAACCGTTTTGGGGGATGGTAGGCTCTTGCTACTACTATCGATAACAAGTGGCAAGGCATTGTTCGCTAAAGGCGCAGCGAAATAAAACTCATCAATAATCAACGCCGGGGTTGTTACCAATTTTTCCAGCGTATAAAGGTATTGGTCGGCAAACTTTTCAATCGTGCGCGCATCAAATAAATCGGTGCAGAATTCAAAATCGCACACAATACTGCTGGTTAATTGGAACAGGGTGACGGTTAAATCAAATTTTGCGATTGGCAATGGACAAATCAACGGTGATGTTTGCAGTTGGTCCAGCAAAAGTTGTTGCTCACCATGATTCTGCAACGCGAACATAACATCAAACATCGGGTTGCGGCTGGTATCGCGCGGAATATCCAGCTGTTCTACCAGGTGGTCAAATGGATATTGCTGGTGCTCCAGCGCCAACACCACTTTTTGCTTTACCTGCTCACAGTAATCAGAAAATGTTTGACGACTATCAATAGGGCACAGCAATGGCAAGGTATTGACAAACATTCCGCAAATTTCATCGCAGTGCCCCAGGCTTCTACCGGCTACCGGAGTGCCGATAATAATTTCATCCTGCTGCGTATGTTTATGGAGCACTATATTGAGTGCGGCAAGCAACGTCATAAACAAGGTGTAACCCTGTTGTTCGGAAAATTGTTGCGCCGCAGCCATCAATGACGCTGGAATTTCGCGCTTGATACGGTCGCCGGCAAAGCTGCGTTGCGTTGGCCGTTTAAAATCTGTGGCCAATGCAAGTACAGGAATTTCACGCTGGAATTCAGCAAGCCAATAATGTTTATCTTCTTCAATCAGTGCCGCATAGTCATCGCTTTGTTCCCATTCGGCATAATCTTTAAAGGTGATGCCGTTGTTATCGGGCATTTGGCCGTTGTATAAATCAGCGAGATCTTTTAACAACAGGTTTATAGAAACACCGTCGACAATAATGTGATGCCAATGAATAACCAGGCAATAATTATCGGGGAACTCTTCAATAAGGGAAGCGCGCATCAGCGGTGCGCATGATAAATCCAATGGTTGCAGGCAATCGTTGATAATAGTGTCCAACGGCTTTCCCGGAACCCTTGGTTCGCGGTTTGGCAAGGTCATTTTTTCCAGTGAGAAGCTGACCACAGGTTCAATCGTTTGCATAATACTGTTGTCCTGCACACTAAAACGCGTGCGCAACGCTTCATGCAAATTAATTAATTGCTGAAAACTGGATTCCAGTTTTGCGATGTCCAGTTTTCCCTGAATCCGGAATAGCGCGGTAATCAGGTAGCTGCGTGATGCCTCCTCAAATTGGTCGAGGATGTACATGCGTTGCTGGCTGGCAGATGTTTTATACCAGGTTTTTTCCGGTGCAACCGGAATGGCGACCTGTGCCGAATGGTCGCCGGCAGCGGCAACAATAGTTGCAATATCGCGCAATATTGGTGTTTCAAAAAATGTTGCAAGCGGTAATGACACACCAAAAGTATTGGTGATTAGCGATAACAAGCGGATTAATGATAAAGAACTTCCCCCCAGCGCAAAGAAATCATCGTCAAGCCCGATAGGTGAGCGCCCCAGCGCAGTTTCCCAAAGTTGCACCATCTGTTTTTCAAGGGGTGTTTCGGGCGCGCAGTAATTCGCGTTGGCAGTGGCAGCTTGTTGATCCGGTTCAGGTAATGCATGGCGATCAACTTTTCCGCTGGGATTTAATGGCATTGCATCCAGCACCTGGATACTGGCGGGAACCATATATTCCGGCAACCATTGCGCGAGGTAAGTGCGTAATTCAGTGGTTAACTCGGTTGGCTCGCTTGCTGGTGCACGATCCACCACATAGGCACAAAGGTAATTTTCATGTTGTGCATCGTACCGTGCCATCACCACAGCATCGCGAATACGTGAATGGCTGAGCAGACGGGTTTCAATTTCGCCCAATTCAATCCGGTAGCCGCGAATTTTTACCTGATGGTCAAGGCGCCCCAGGTATTCAATGTTGCCATCCTCCAGCCAGCGGCATAAATCACCAGTGCGATACATACGCGGCGCTGTTGTGCGATGATCAGAAGAACAAGTGGCAAATGGATCGGGAATAAATTTTTCGTTACTCAACTCCGGTTTATTTATATAACCGCGACCAACACCGGTCCCGGAAATATAAAGTTCGCCAGCGATCCCCCGGGGAACTAAGTGTTGCTGTTCATCCAGGATGTAAAGCTGGATATTGTTGATTGGTTTGCCGATAGGAATTCGTGTAATAGGGCCAGAGACCGGGCAATCGAACCAGGTCACATCAATAGCCGCTTCAGTGGGGCCATATAAATTGATCAGCTGTGCCTCGGAATTTGCGTGGATCAGCCGGTTGAAATTTTCTACCTGTGCCGGGCTTAGTGCTTCACCACTGGCAAATATGTTACGCAAACTTGCAAGGTTATGGGGCTGGAAGGTTGCCGCCAGATATTCCAGTGACGCATTGAGCATGGAGGGCACAAAATGCATAACGGAAATTTTTTGTTTATCAATACAATCAAAAATAGCCTGCGGATCTTTTTCGGCATCCGGTGCAAGGAAGTAAACGGACGCACCGGCAAATGACCACCAGAATAATTCCCATACCGATACGTCAAACGTGTAGGGCGTTTTTTGCAGGATCACATCGTGTTCCGCCAGCGGGTATTGATCCTGCATCCAGAAAATTCGATTCAAGACGGCGCGGTGTTCGATCATTGCGCCTTTGGGGCGCCCGGTGGAACCTGAAGTGTAAATAATATAAGCAAGGTCATCCGGACCACTGTGCGCATCGAGATCGCTGTTATCAATACTGGATAAATTAGCGTGTGTTAGCCATTGGTCGATCAATAATTGCGGGCCATTGAAACTTTCCAGCTGCGATGAAAATTGACTGTGGCTAATGACCAATTGCGCTTGGCTGTCATCAAGCATGTAATCGATTCGGTCTTGCGGCAAGCTTGGGCCAACCGGTAAATAGGCTCCTCCCGCTTTTAAAATAGCGAAAAGCACAATGGGTAATTCGAGGCTGCGTTCCAGCACTACCGCAACGATGTTATCGCGACCTACACCTCGTTCGCGCAATTGGCGCGCCAGCTGGTTTGCGCGTGCATTCAGTTGCTTGTAGGTTAAATGGTTATCGGCAAAGGCGACGGCGATATTATCGGGCGTTTTGCGCGCTTGTGTTTCAAATACGCGGTTTAGTGTTTGTTCTAATGGATATTCTTTCGCCGTGTTATTGAATTCATTGAGCAATAACCGTTTTTCATTATCATCAACAAGGTTTATTTCACCGATCCGCATGGATGTTTGCTGAATCCCGGAAACGGATAACCAATTACCAATGTGTTTGAGAGTCATTTGGTAATGCTGCAATAATGTTTGTGCAGTGTCCGGTTTGAATAAATCCGTTGCATATTCGAGGACAATATCGAGTCCTTTCGCTCGTTCATAAACCGTAAGCGACAGATCGAATTTAGCGACCGGGAACTCGAACTCACGCCGTGTCGTTTGTGTGCCGGACAACGAGAATTGCCCCAGCTCTTCAGTCACTAGCGAAAAAAATACATCGAATACCGGATTGCGTGAATTATCGGTTACCGGATTTAAATAGTTGAGCAATTCTTCAAAGAGAAACGCCTGATTATCGACAGCGTCAATAACCATTTGCCGGATCTGGTCAAGGTAATTTTTTACCGCCGTATCAGCCGACGGCGTTAAACGCAATGCAAGGGTGTTCACCAGCATTCCCGTTATGGTTTGCAGATCCGGGTGCTGACGCCCCATAGCTGGCGTACCGATAATCAAATCCTGTTGCCGTGAATATTTATGTAACAAAATCCCGAAGGCGGCCAGGGTAACCATGTACAGCGTGTAACCTTGCTGTTGGGTCGCCGTGCGCAATTTTTCGGTCAGTGCCGGAGCGAGTTCCACCGATAAACTTTTGCCGCAGTAAGATGGTTTTGCCGGGCGTGGATAATCTGTTGGCAGATCCAGCAGCGGTAAATTATCCGGCAATAATGATAACCAGAAATCGCGTTGCTGATTGCTAATCGCGGCGTAGTCTTCACTTAGTTCCCATTCACTGTAATCTTTATGTTGCAAGCGTAAAGGTGGCAAACCTGTTCCCTGATAAAGGGCAGCCAACTCCTGCAGATAGATACTGAGCGACATACCATCCGCAATAGCGTGATGAACATTCATTATCAGCACATGCTGGTATTCATCGACAGAAAAAACACCCAGGCGTAGCAAGGGAGGGCGATTTAACTCAAAAGGGCGAATAAAATTGGCAATACAATTATTGATGAGCTCTGTGGTACCGGAAAAAAATTCAATAGTCGTGCCGGTATGAACCGGGCTGTGAATCGTTTGCATCACCTCGCCATCAATAAATGCTAATGATGTGCGCAAGGATTCATGGCGCTGGATCAATTGGTTTAACGCATCTTGCAGTTTCAGGTAATCCAATGGTCCCAGGATGTTATACACCGCAGGAATAATATAGGTAATTTGTTCAGGGTTAAGCTGGCCCAATGCAAACAAGCGTTTTTGTGCTGATGACGCCGGATAATATTTTTTCGCTGTAGCAGCCGGAATGTTGGCATAGGTTTCAGTGCCAGTGCTTTCAATTGCAGCAGCCAGCGCACCCAGGGTAGGGTTGGCGAAAACGGTTTTTACGGAAATATCCCGTTTGAGTTGTTGGCGAATTAAAGAAACCATCGCCACGGCTTTAAATGAATGCCCGCCAAGAGTAAAGAAGTTATCTTCCCGGGTGATATGGCTAACCGGCAATAATGACCGCCAGATGTCACCCAGTTGTAATTCCAATGCTGTCATCGGCGTTGGCAAGTGTGTGGGTGTTATTTCGTGCTGCGGGACCGGCAATGCACGGCGATCAATTTTTCCGTTACGGGTTAATGGCATTGCGTCGATTTGTAAAAATACGGCGGGCACCATGTAATCGGGCAGGGACTGGCCAAGTATTTTTTTAATATTAGCAACCGATAATTTTTCCGTTGCAGTGAAATATGCACACAGGTAATGACTACCGCTGTTATCCCTAAGGGAAATTACAGCAACCTCCTGGACCGCGCGTAACTTAATTAATTGTTGCTCAATTTCACCCAATTCAATCCGGAACCCGCGAATTTTTACCTGGTTATCATTCCGGCCAATAAATTCGAGTGCGCCATTTTCCTTGATGCGCGCCAGATCGCCGGTTTTGTAAACGCGCAGGCTCTTGTTATCTCCTGTAAGTTGTAACGAGATAAATCGCTGTGCCGTTAATTCCGGTTGATTGAGATAGCCGCGCGCCAGGCCCGCGCCGGCAATGCATAATTCACCAATCCAACCTTGTGGTAAAAGCTGGTTGCGTTTGGACAAAATAAAAACCTGTTTGTTGTCCAGGGCAAAACCGATATCGGGCGTAGCGTTGTTATGTTCCGACCAGGACACATCAGCCAGGGTGGTCCACACCGTATCTTCGGTAGGGCCGTAGAGATTGTGTACTGCAAACGGTAATTTGCGTGCAGGAAAGCGATTGAGCTTATCGCCAGCCGTACGCAGGAAACGTAACGCTGTTGCTGCTGGCCATTCTTCTTCCAGTAAGCGCTCAGCCATCAGCGTCGATTGGAAACTTAAGGTAATTTTATTATCTATCAACCATTGTTTTAACGCCGTTGGATCCAGGCGGGTTTCATCGTCCACAATATAAAGTGTTGCACCGCTGGCGAGGCACGGCCAGACTTCAAATGCCATCGCATCAAAGCTAACGCTGGCGACCTGGCTCACGCGTTCACCAGGCCCTTCGGAATAAATCCGGCGATGGGTATAAACAAGATTTTCAAAACTGGCGTGTTCAACCGCGACGCCTTTGGGGCGGCCGGTCGAGCCCGAGGTGTAAATTACATAAAACAAATCTTCCGGTTTCCCGTTAATGGGATGATATTCAATCGTTCCAGCCGGAGCCCCATTTATTTCCGGTAATTTATCGATTAGCAGAGTGTTACAGGGTAATTGGTTGTTGTTTGCCAAATCTGCGGTGGTAATCAGCAGTGAAACTCCGCTGTCCTGCAGCATAAATTCAATACGATCCTGTGGATAATCCGGATCGATTGGCACATAAGCGCCACCGGCTTTAATAACACCGAGCATGGCAGTAATCAGCGCGCTGGAGCGAGGCAATAAAATAGCAACGAGGGTTTCGCGTTTGACGTCCAGCGATTGTAATGTTGCAGCGAGTTGACCCGCTTGCTGGTTAAGCGTGGTATAGGTAATTGCTTTCCCTGCATCTACCACCGCTACAGCAGCGGGATTGCGGTTAACTTGTTGTGCAAATAATTGGGTGATTGTGTATTGCGGTATGAATTGATTGCCGTTTTTAGTATCCAGCAACGTTTCTTGTTCGGCCGGGGTCAAGATGGTGAGGTCTTCTATATCCGCCTGTGGATTGGCGATAGCCGATTCAAGAACACTGAGCAAGTGCGCGCAAATTGCAGTGACTTCGCTGCTTGAAAAATAATCGGTTTGATAATCCAGCTCAAGTTTTAATTGATTGTTCTCGCCGCGGTGGGAGAGATGAATTACCAATGGGAATTCTTGCGCTTTCTGGAAATGGAATTGCGTTGGCAATATAAAAGAAGAATTTTGATAGCTTATAGCGGTTTCAAATAACGGTGTATCCAGGCCGATTTTTTTTCGGTCTTGCACCAGTAAATCAAATGGATAATCCTGGTGATGTTGGGCAAGTTCAACTTCCGTATCAACGAGTGATAATAGCTCTCGAAAACTAAACGCGGCTGTTTCATTTATCTCCAGACGTACCGGCGTTGTGCTGACAAACATACCTATCTTGTCGCAAAACTCCAGATTAAAACGATTGTGGAAAACAGTTCCAATAACGGCATCCCTGCGGCCAGACAGGCGGCTTGAATAAACATAATACGCGGCAATTAATAAACGATAAGCCGATGTTTTTTCGCGTTTACAGAATTCGGTGACGTTCCGGTTAAATGTCTGGTCAAAATCATATTCGATTCTGTCTGCCTGTACGGAGACCACTTTATTAACGGATTTGATTCGCGCTGTTTCTTCGAAGGTATCCAGTTTTACTGCCCAGAATTGCTTATCCTGGTTACATTTTTCCGACGACAGATAATCGGCCTCATGCTGCAGGTAATGGCGATAATCCTGGTTATCCAGCGGTATACATGAACGTCCGCGGCCGAGCTGGCGATAATTATCGTAGATAGCATCTATGGTAATTTTCATGCTGGCTGCATCCATAATCACGTGGTGGAAGCAATACACCAGACGGGCCGGTTGGCCTTTAACCCTGATCAATTCAAAATAATATAATGCGCTATGATCCGCAGCGAAGGGGTAGCGAATCAATGTATCGATGTGCTGTTTGAATTGTTCTTCACTGGAAAATTCCCGCTCGGTCAGCGCAATCGCTTCATAATCGGCAACATACTGCATAACTCCATCCTGAGTCGTCTGGATACATAAACGTAAGGTATCCGCCGATTTGATCAACTCATTGATTGCCTGCTCAAGTAGTTTGCTATTAATCGGCTCTTGCAGTTCTGAATGGCCAACCAGGTTCCCCACACCGCTGTGCGGATTGATCATTTCCGCCAACCAGATGCGTTGTTGCGGATGGGAAAGAGGAAATACTTGGGTGTTGTCCGATGGGTATTCGTTCAGCATGGTAATTTGCCTTTTGTATTGCTAGTCAATTACCTGTTTCAATGAATAGTAAAAACAGGTTATGAGGATGGCTGTCAGAATCAAGCCCGATATCTGGAATCCAGCGCGTTAATCGCAATCAAATGCGATCAATAAAACAGCGCGCAATTAAATGCGCGCTTCGATGTAGTTGTAGATAGCGTGAAAATTTTTGTATTTGAATAGCAGCGTTGGCGGAAATGAAATTTTAAATGTGGATTCAATCGACGCTGCCAGTTCTGCCACTTGCAAGGAATCGAGGTTAATCGCATCCAGTTCAAGGTCGTGCGGTAATAAATCCAGTGATAATTTTTTCAGGAAGAGGGCGTAGAGCTGGTCTTCCAATGGGTTTCCCGAAGGCTGTAATGGCTGCGATGCAGCAATATTCACCACAACGGCATCATCTTTTGTGCGCAGTGCGAGTATTGGTAATTGCTGTTGTTCGAATAATTCCTTGCAGTAACTCCGGCGAATTTTTCCGCCCGCTGTGCGTGGAATTGCGCCGACCGGTACAAAAACCACACTTGCCAATTGAATGTTGTGGACGCGGTAGGCCGCTTGCAATATCGCCCGGTAAATGGTGTCTATATTGCTTGGTGTGTCCGCAATGTCTGTAGCAATTTCCTGGGCGACTATAATTTTCTCACCTTCGCGTGTTGCCACTGAGAATGCGGCAGTAGCATTGCTCGCCAATAAGGGCGAAACTTGTTGAACTGCCCATTCTATTTCTTGTGGCGCGTGATTTTTTCCATTGATAATCAATATTTCCTTGAGCCGTCCGGTAATGTAAAGCTCATTATTCCAGATATAACCAAGGTCGCCCGTGCGAAAGAATTCGCCCGGGATGCGAGCGAGAGACTGGTGAAACACCTGTGCATTAATTTCATCATTGCGCCAATAACCGGAACTGACCGAGGGACCGCTTACCCATATTTCCCCCACTTCCAGGTCTGCACAAATTTTCCTGGTATCCGGATTCACACAAACAATTGTGGTATCGGGAAATGCGCTGCCCAGGCAGGCATTGCTTAAGGATTGTGCGCGGGTATTTTCGGATTTGAAAAACGGAGCTTGCTGATAGTTCACACAACTAATCGGGCCGGTTTCGGAAAGGCCATACAACGGTTTCATAAATTCCGTTTCCAGGCCATTCGATGCGAAGCGTTTAAAAAAAGTATCGAAAACAAAAGACTTAATTGGTTCGGCAGCAATTAATCCCACTTGCCAACTGGATAAATCAATATTTTCCAACTGCTCATCCGTGCAATTTCTCGCTGCTTGTAAATAGCCAAAAGTTGGTGCTGCGCTGTGAGTCGCGCGATATTCTGATATTGCCTGTATCCAGCGATAGGGCTGGGCAACAAATGCGTAAGGTGCGAGCAAAATCATGGTGCCTGCCGCGTAGACAGGTAACAGTGCATTGAACACCAGCGCAAATGAGTGATACTGCGGCATCCAGCTCACACCAACGCTGGTCGCGCTAAATGCGGTAGCGTCAGCCAGTGATACTGCGTTGTAATAAAAATCCTTGTGGCGAATGATCACTCCTTTGGGCGCGCCTGTTGAACCTGAGGTATAGAGTAAACAGGCAATATCATCCTGCTTGAGTGGTGGTAATGCCTGCTGTGGCGCGCGTACAGATAAAGCAGTGGTATCAATAATATGACTGATATTCGTATGCAGCCCTGCTTGTGGCAGCAATAATTGATGGATCTGGTGATCGGTTAATACTGCACATGTATCGATATCGGCACTGATGGCGTTTAATTTTTGCAGGTCTTCCGCGAGCTTGCCTTCAGTAATTTCAGGCAGGGGAACTGCGATAACCCCGGCAAACAAACAGGCATAAAAACTGATTATAAAATCAAGCCCCGGACCATAAGATAAAATTGCTTTTTCGTAACCTTGTTCATTGAGCCATGCGGCTAATGCCAGGGTTTGATCGATAAAATCGGAATAGCTTATAGCGTTGCTTTGTTGTCCGTTGCTGTCCAATACAATAAATAATGGTTTGTTAGTGAATAGTTGGCGATTCGCGAGAATTTTTTCAGTGATTAACATGACAATGCTCGTATAAAAAATGCTTTGATAAATAACACGCTGCTTCATTGGCCAATGTGCCGGGTGGCAGCGTATTTAGTGGAGCGCGTAATAAGGTGGTTGATCAGTTAGCGAATCGGTTGCCGCTGAAAATACCTTCCAGCTCAATCAGCAAATCTTTGCGGCAAATATCCGCATGCAAATAAATCACCGAGGTTCCCGGTTTAAAGAAGGCTGAACAAATGCGTTGGACTGCGGCAAAATCATTGCGATGACGGATATAGACTTTGATCATGTCGAGGTCACTCAGGTTGACCGCATGCGCGATGCCGTAATTTTTCAGGTTGTCTGCATCAATCAAACGCTGGATGTTGAGTAAAGTTGTTTCGCATTGTTTTTCGATCGAATCCGGGTGATGTGAGCTGTGGCCAACTACACTCGCTGTGCCCGATAAATACATACGGTATTCGCCGTTGCCAAAGGGCACATAAGTGGCGCGTGCGAATGACGGTGCTTTAACGCCATAGCGCGGTGGATATTTGTAGGCGGGAATCTGGATAGGATTTTCGATATGAATTAAATCGGCTGTTTTTTTGGCGAGGAAATAGACCGCTACTTTCCGCGCGCAAGACCCTATACCGGTGGCGGCCGGTAAAACCTGGGCCAGCGAACGTGAAAACTCTGCGGAAAATGCCACTGATCGGCCGTAGCAAAAATCCTTATAGATTTCTACATTGTCACTATTGTCCTGGTTAAGGCCGGGAATATAACTCCACATACGGAATAAGTGCGGGTATCCCTGTTCATTAATTAAACGGAAAATATTGCGAAAGTTTTTTTCTGTTTGATTCGCGTGAATCAAGCCATCATCAACATCGTAACTGATTGAACCAAACAGCAATTCCCCGTCGTGGCTAAAATCAATCGCTTCCCAACGCCCGCGGGTAACATGGGTGGCACTGCGCCAGATCTCGGACAGGATAATTCTGTGTTCCGATGGAATCTGGACTTGCAAATGCGGGAGGTCTGTTGATTGCGAGTATTGGTCATCGGGAATGTATGACACTACGCCGAGGACATTGTTGTCCTGGGTATACCTGAGGGGGATCTCACCTTCATGAAAACTGGCGCTGGGGGCCAGGACATTAACACTATTCATATTCCAGACTCCGTGCTTACGCTAATTGGCTGATTTGTGCGCAATACGCGGTTTTACAAATCAATTAATAAAATCAAAACATCACCTTATGTAAATAAAGTGGTTCTCTTTTGATCTGTAAGCAGGGTGGTGGAATATTTTTTTGATAGTTTTAATAAAATTCGTGGCAATCATATACCGCTAGTTTGAAGATAGAAATCTTGCGCCACGAAATAATTTGTAATAACTCGTAAAAATTTTTTAGCGAGCAGATTATGCATATTTGTTATCTGACCATAACATAAAAGTTTAATGTTTTTATGAAACTGTGATTTGTCATCCATTTTCATGGTGAAAAAAATGGTTAATTGCTGATTGGCAGTTTACCTTGTGCGCATCAAATTGATTAAATTTCGAATCAATGTTGTTTTAGGTGACAGGCGATTGCCAGTAATATTTTTTAAATAAAATTTCTGTATCGTGCAAAAATTAAATTTGCAATAATGTTTGGCAACGAAATTCATATTGTAGTTATTGCATCAAATGCAATTCGAGTAGATGCAACGATACAAAAAAATACAATTTTGAAAATAACGTTGTTTATGATCAATCTGCTTGGGATAGGGAAGTGTTTTATTCAAGAGATTTTGAATTAATAAAATGCTTTGAACTCAATAGCATCTTGTAAAAAGCAGCAATAATGTTGCAAAGCAAACTATAAATATTATTTAAAACCCACCACGAACAGCTCGGAGTAAGCCTGAACAATAAGTCTCTTCGCCTGAACAAAGCGAGGACTGATTGAGGAACTGCGATGAGCCATGTTGTAGATGTGCAGATTTATAGCCTGAAAGGCGAAATCAACAATTATTCATTTTCTGAACAAAATGCGCAGTTTGTTGGCGTTGACTGGTTGCAGCATGTGCTTGCTGCAAAGCAGTCCGGATCACAGCTGAGTGTTATTACCGATCCATTTGATTACCAGGGTGTTGACCAGGTTATTCCCATGCAACCTGAGCAATATTTCATGATGGATTACCTTGTACCTGCTGATTTACACGATGCAAAAGTGCTTGAGGTTGGCCTGGGCTCGGGTGTATTGAGTATTTTTGCCTTGCAGCAAGGTGCGGCAACGGTGACTGGCCTGGAGATTAACCCCAGGGCCAAGATTTATGCCGGATTTAACGCATTGATCAATGGTGTCAGTGATCGCCTGCACATTCGCGATGGCGACGTGCAATCCATTTTTGCGCCGGTGCAAGATCAACAATTTGATCTGATTATTTCCAACCCTCCCTTTGAACCAACACCTCCCGGTATGGATTATTACCTGAATTCCGCTGCGGGAATTTATGGTTTTACCTTCGTTGAAAATTTGTTGAAAGGCGCCGATGCACAGTTGGCAGACCAGGGCGTGTTGCAAATTGTGACTATGGCTCCGGGTGATAAGGAAATTCCGGGCATGTTGGTCGATGCCGTAAAAAAATATCTGCCCCGGGGTGCGACAGAAATTATTTGCGATTTGGCTCCCATTACCTACGCCGCTTTTGTGGACCGCTTTGTGGGTATTTTTGGCCAGGATCCATCAGTCATCGATGCGATGAAAGCCGAAGCGGCAGCAAACGGCATTACCCATTTGCACATGTGCATCCTGCGCTATCGAAAAAATACTGCGCCTGACTTGCAGATTTCCTTCACTCCCAAAATTTATGAACCCTGGGAAACCCCGTTGGGAACCAAATAGAACTGCATGTCAGTTAGGTCTGCCCATCCGGGTATTACACATTTTTAAGAGAGGGAGCCATGACTATTAATATTCTCGGCCTGAATTGTGCCTACCACGAATCCGCTGTGGCATTAATTCGCGATAACCAATTAATTGCAGCAATTGAAGAAGAGCGCTTGAACCGTGTCAAGCATGCCAAGCCGGCATTAACCGGAAACCCGAACGATATTCCCTGGCAGGCGATTAATACCTGCCTGGAGATGGGAAATTTATTATTGTCAGATATCGACATTATTGCTTTCTCGTTCAACCCGTTAAAACGTTTGCATAACAACCTGAATTTGAATGAGCAATGTATTGATGGTGAATGGGGTACAACGGAAGGCGAGAAGAAATTCTATAAAAAACTGATTGGTATTCCCGAGCAAATTCGTGCGTTGGGTTTCAATGGCCAATTTATGTGGGTGGATCATTGTGTTGCGCATTCGGCATCCGCTTATTATCCATCGCCATTTAAAGAAGCGGCAGTGATATCGGTAGATGGTATTGGTGAATCCGAATCTGTCACGATTGGTGGTGCGCGCGACGGAAAATTATTTTCCCTGAAGGAAATCAATTATCCCAATTCACTGGGGTTGTTATGGGAAAAGGTCTCCATGTTTATGGGAATGAGCGAATATGATGCGTGCAAGGTAATGAGCCTCGCTTCCTTTGGTGATCCTGCACGATTTATTCATCAATTCCATCAGTTTGTTAAGGTCAATGAAGATGGTTTTGAAATGGATATCAATGTATGCCAATTCCGTGCAAACAATTTTGCATCATTTGAGCAGGTATTTGGTTTGCCAGCTTTGCAGGATCGCGCGGCCATTACGCGCGATTACATGGATCTGGCAGCCGCATTGCAAGAATTAACCAGTGAAATTTTGCTCAATATTGTCAAGCATACGGCGCAATTGTATCCGTCCAAAAATTTGTGCCTTGCTGGCGGTGTGGCATTGAATTGTGTTGCCAACACGGCGATTTTTGAGCAGGGTCCGTTTGAAAATATTTATATCCAACCGGCGGCAAATGATGCGGGTACTGCATTGGGTGCTGCGCTATATGCTTACCACAATATTTTCTATGGCCACAAAAACCCGGCGTTTGAAGCAAAAGACACTTACCTGGGGCCCGGCTATTCGGAAGAGGAAGTGCTCGCCAGTTTGGGAATGTTTGACCTGCTGTACGAGCGCTCCGACAATGTTGCGGCTGAAGTCGCTGCATTAATTGCAACGGGCAAAGTAGTGGGATGGTTCCAGGGGCGGATGGAGTTTGGTCCACGTGCCTTGGGCAATCGCAGTTTGTTGGCCGATCCGCGCGATCCGGATATGGTTAAACGCATGAATCTGCTGGTGAAACATCGCGAAGATCATCGCCCGTTTTGCCCGAGCGTGTTGAAGGACGATGCGAAGCAATGGTTTGACATCAAGAAAGATGCCGATGCTGCGCACTATATGTTGATGGCTTATCCGGTAAAACCGGAGCAGCGCGCGTTGATTCCAGCGGTGGTACATGTTGATGGCACCAGCCGCATCCAATTGGTGAGTGCTGAATCCAATCCGAAATATCATGCATTGATTTCGGCATTCAAGGCGTTGACCGGTGTTCCATTGTTATTGAACACGTCATTTAATGACCGCGAACCGATTGTGTGCAGCCCGGAAGATGCGCTGAAAACTTTCTTGCGTACCAAAATTGATTTCCTGGTGATTGATAATTTTATTATTCGCAAAAAAGATGTGCCACACGCGGCACCGGCAAGCACGGCAACGGAGCTTGTGTAGCGAAATCACCTTGCCCAATTAAAAAGCCCATGGGACGAATTATCCCATGGGCTTTTTTTAACGTTTATCAAATGTTATTCAGCGTTGGTCACTTTTATTGCACAGGCGGCCAGGAGCAGCATTCCGGCAGCGACCAGTAAAAATGAAATAGAGAGGCTGCTGAGTTCCGCAATAAAACCAATCAGGGCTGGCCCCGCCAGTAATCCCGCATAGCCCATGCTTACCACTGCCGAAATCGCCAGGCCCATAGGCATGGATTTTTGATTGCCGGCAGCAGTAAACAACACCGGAACAATATTGGATGCCCCCAAACCAATCAGCGTAAAACCTATGTAGGCAGCAATAGTACTCGGTACAAAAACCACAATCGCGAAGCCCAGTGCCGTACAGCTTCCGCCCCATAATAAAATGCGTTTGCCACCCAAATGCTGCACGATGCGATCACCCAACAAGCGTGCAATAGTCATAGCGACGGAGAAGCAGGCAAAACCAAGGCCGGCTTGTACCGGATCTACTGCGCGCACCCGGGTAAGGAATACCGCGCTCCAATCCAGTACCGATCCCTCCGCCAGAAAAACGATAAAACATAACGCACCCAGTAAAAGCACTTTGCCGCGCGGCAATACAAAAAACGGTTCGCGTTTGCCATCCATACTATTGCCATAAGGCAATAATTTGGGGACGGTGTAAATCAACATCGCCAGGAGAAGGATGGTAAGCGCTACTAATGATTGAAAGGGTGAAAGCGAAAGCCACAGTAACCCACTGATAATCACCGCGCCGAAAATCCCGCCCAAACTATAAAAACCGTGGAAGCCCGACATCATGCTGCGCCCACTGGCTTTTTCCACGATCACCGCTTGCATGTTCATGGCCACATCGGTTGCGCCGAGCGCCATACCAAAAATCAACAGCGTCAGGGCGAGGGTGGGAATGGTGGCTGCCACGCCGAGAAATACCAGGCTGCTACACATTAGTAGCAGGCTCAGCGTAATAAATTTGCGGCAGCCAAAACGGTTCACCAGCGGGCCGGTCAGCGGCATTGCAACCAGTGAGCCGCCACCGAGGCAGAGCAGGAGTGCACCGAGCGTGGCCTCATTTACGCCTAATCGCTCCTGGGCGAAGGGAACCAGGGGCGCCCAGGCAGACATGGCAAGGCCGGTAATTAAAAATGCGAAGCGAGTGGAAAGTTGTTCGGCAAAACCGGGCAGAGCGTGGGAATTGCGTTCATTAGCGGATAATTCGGGTACAGACATAGGGGGTTCTCAATCAGCACTGGCTTTTAATCGAAGGTGTCGTTCCATAACCCAAAAGTCATGGACGACAAATACTGCAGATAGGCTTAAAGCGGTTTTCACTATAACAGTTTGCGGTGCTGGTTAAGGTGATGTTTTGTAAAGCGATTGCTAACCGGGTTAACGGTTCGGCTTTCCTATTTTGGCGCTTTATCGATTTTGGCCGGATCATAAAAGCTGGTGTCATCAACCCGTGCGAGAATTTTTTGATAAGTGCCATTGGCTTTGATGGTTTTTAACCCGCGGTTAAACAGCGCCATGATGTGTTCCCCTTCAGGATGAACCTTGCTGATCAATAAATACCCCGTCGGAGTGCTTAATGCCGGTTCAATCACGCGTAATTTGCGCGGGTCTATGTGCAGTTGTGCCGCCATATAAAAGCCACTCATTTCTTCCGTAGCAAATAAATCCGTACGTTTGGCGATAAGCAATTTAATGTTCTGGGTATCCGAGGGAACCATCAATGGATCGATGACTTTGCTATCCACCGCCTGGTAAAACGCTTCGGTATAGGTAAAGCCGACAGTTGCACTGAGTTTGTAGTTGCTGAGGTCGGCGAAGGTTTGCCACTGGATCGGTGGATCTTCACTGCGCTGGAAAAATACGGTGCGATTAATTACCAGCGGATCGCTGAACAACATAAAGGTGCGTCGTTCAGTGCTGTCGTACCAATAGGAGCTTGCATCAAATCGCCCCTGGCGGGTTTCTTCAAATGCACGTTTCCATGGCAGGTAGAAAAATTTCACGGCGATATTTTCGCTCGCAAACGCTGCCTGGATGACCTGATTTACCTGGCCGTTGTCGGGTAATCCAGCGCCGGTCCAGGGAGGATATTCGCCGGTGGCGATAGTGATGGTGCGTTGTACATCCGATGTGCTTGCTACCGGGTTATCAACTGCAACAGCCAGGTTACAACATAAGAACAATACCAGTGCGCTACCACAGCGCAGGTCGGCACAAGAAGGGAAAGGCAATTTATCGAATCCTTAATAAGCGGTGCGGTAACACCGGCAACTGAAATTGGTTGGCTAAGATCGCCAATATTTCTTTTTTGTGCAAGCCTTTCCGGGGTGTTGCGCGCTTTTTAGCCTTTGTCTTGCCAAGTGATCAATTGTATTTCTGCAGGTACCAAAACCCCTGCATGGGCCGGTATCACCCGCGCGGTAAAATCGCTCAAGGCGCGATCCTTTGGTATCGCTGCGGTATAACGCCACGCATGGGCGTCAGTCCCCAGGCTGTATTGCATTTCCATTTTCAGGATACTTGTCGGAATTTTGTGCCCGTTAGCATCAGTGAACGGATTGGCGACCAGTTGCACCGCAATCTCATCGGGTTGCAATCCACCCAGGTTCACCCGCAGCGATAACTGGGTTTCTTCTAGCTGTAATTCCCCCAAATGCACCTCATGCCAATGCTGTTGTAAATGCAATTGCCAGCGGCGCAACTCACCCACCAGTTGGGGGGTTCCGGTTTTGCGTTGATCGTAGCCGCGCGCCGCCGGCAAATAATAATTTTCCAGGTATTCGCGCAACATGCGGTTGCTGCTAAAACGCGGTGTCAGTTGCGCCATACTGGTCCGCATCATGGCGAGCCATTGGCGCGGCAAGTCCTCATTATCGCGTTGATAAAAACGGGGAATGATTTCTTCTTCCAAGCGTTGGTAAAGTTCTCCTGCCTCACGCCCATCGGCCTCTGGTGGATGCTCTTGCCCGTCGCCGATCGCCCAGCCCAACTCCGGTTGGAATGCTTCAACCCACCAGCCGTCCAGGCTCGATAAATTCAATCCGCCATTTACCAGCACTTTCATCCCGCTAGTGCCGCTCGCTTCCCATGGGCGACGCGGCGTATTGATCCAGACATCCACACCCTGGATTAAATGTTGCGCTAAATCGATGTCGTAATCTTCCAGGAAGACCAGGTGCTTGCGCACGACATCGCGGTGCAAAAATTCTTGCCAGCGTTGCAATTTTTCCTTGCCGATATTATCCGCGGGATGCGCTTTGCCAGCGACGAGCAATTGCACCGGATGACGCGGATTGCACAGGATGCGTTCAAGCCGATCCGGATCAAACAACAATAAATCGGGGCGTTTGTATTCCGCAAAACGCCGCGCAAAACCGAGCGTCAGGATACTCGGATCGAGTGGCATCTCCTGCGCCAGATCGCAATGTTCGGAGAGCGTGGATTCCTTCCGCCACTGGTGGAGCAGGCGCAAGCGTGCGTAATCGACAAGGCTGCTGCGTCCTTCGTTGGCCACTTGCCAGAGTTGCTGGTCGCTGACTTCATCCAGGCGTTTCGGGTTGAGCTGCGCCGGGTCTTTGCGCCAGCGATCCTTGCCATACACCTGGGTCCAGAGTTGATCGGCGAGGGCGGAATCCCAGGTAGGAATATGTACACCGTTGGTGACATGCCCCACCGGGACTTCCCACTCGGGCCAGCGCGGATACAGTGGCTGGAAAATGCGGCGGCTAACGGCGCCGTGCAGTGCACTCACGCCATTGCTGTGGGCACAGGTGCGCATCGCGAGCCACGCCATATTAAACGGTTCGTTTTCATCTTTTGGATTGGCGCGGCCCAGGGCGATGACATCTTCTACGGTAATGCCCATTTCCGCTCCGCTGTTATCGGCGTAGCGCCGTAATAATTCCGCGGGGTAGCGATCAAACCCGGCTTCCACCGGTGTATGCGTGGTAAATAAATTGCCCATGCGCGTTGCCCACAACCCTTGCCAGAAATCGCAACCGTGGCGTTTGCAATAATGGCGGATACGTTCGAGCGTAGCGAAAGCCGCGTGGCCTTCATTCAAGTGGCAAATATCGACCTCGAGATTTAATTTTTCCAAGAGCCGCCAGCCACAAATTCCCAGCACAATTTCCTGCACCATGCGCAATTCGCTACCACCGCCATAAAGCTTGCTGGTGATGCCGCGATCACTCGGCAAATTGCGTGGGTCGTTGCTGTCGAGCAAATATAATTTGACGCGGCCGACTTGCGCGAGCCACACACGGAAACAAACTTCGCGGCACAGAAAATGTGCTTTGATAATTAGCCAGCTGCCATCGGCCGCGCGCAAGGGTTGCAAGGGCAAACTGCCCGGGTCGTTATACAAATAGGTTTCCTGTTGCCAGCCTTGCCGGTTCATGCTCTGGCGAAAATAACCTTCCTGGTATAACAAGCCCACACCCACCAGTGGCAAACCCAGATCGCTCGCCGTTTTTAAATAATCGCCAGCCAGCATTCCCAAACCGCCGGCATACAGTGGCAGCGCATCGCAAATACCGAACTCCATGCTGAAATAGGCAACACAACGCACCGGGGCGTCAGGATACTGGCGTTGGTACCAGGCAGGTTCTTGCAAATATTTTTGTCGCGCATCGATTAATTTATTGAGCAAGGAAAGGAAATTTTTATCATTCGCCAATTGGGCAAAATGTTCATCGCTGGTGAGTTGCAATACCAATATCGGATTGTGGGAATAATTCCAGATGCTGGCGTTGATCTGGCACCAGAGTTCATCACTGGCATGGTTCCAGCACCAATGTAAATCCAGTGCCAGTGCGTGCAGTTCTTGCAGGTTTTCCGGTAATGAACGATCAAATTGCGGCATAGCATCCATCCTTCGCCAATAAGGCGTTGAATAAACTGATTGGCTAAATCACTAAAACTATTTTTGAAAAATCGCCTTGTTCGAAATAACGGAGGTTGTCGAGTGTCACTTGCGCAATGGTGGCCAGGGCCTCGCGTGTGAAAAATGCCTGGTGGCCGGTAGTTACTACATTGGGAAAGGTTTGCAGGCGCGCGAATACATCGTCCTGCAATAAATTGTTGGAATAGTCCTCAAAAAATAAATCGCCTTCTTCTTCGTAAACATCCAAACCCAGGTAACCGATTTTTTTACTTTTTAAGCCAGCGATGACCGCGCGCGTATCAATAAGTGCGCCGCGGCTGGTGTTAATTAACATGACCCCGGTTTTCATTTGTTCAATGGCGTTGGTGCCGACTAAATGTTGCGTATTTTTATTGAGCGGGCAGTGGAGTGAAATAATATCGGCAGCGGGCCACAGATCTTCCAGTGCAACGTAGGTAACACCGGCGGCGGCCAGGGAAGGGTCGGGTTGTACATCGTAGGCAATTACCTCGCAGCCAATGCCTTGCATAATCCGCGCAAATGTTTGGCCGATTTTCCCGGTACCGATAACGCCCACGGTTTTATTGACCAAATCAAAACCGAGCAAACCGTTGAGCGAATAATCATTGTCGTGCACGCGCCGGTACGCGCGATGCAATTGGCGATTCAACATCAGGATTAAGGCCAGCGCATATTCTGCAACGGCGTGCGGGGAATATTCCGCAACACGTGCAACGCTAATTCCAAGCGTTGCTGCTGCTTCCGTATCGACCTGATTAAACCCGGCGCAGCGCAAGGCAATAAATTTTACTCCCAGCGCAGCTAATTGTTGCAATACCATGGCATCCAGGTGATCGTTCACAAAACAGCATACAGCGGTACAACCTTGCGCCAATAAACTGGAGTTGCAGTTGAGTTGTGCTTCATGAAACACCAGCTGCAACGGGTCTTCCAGGTTTTCATTGGCAGCGTTCAAAAACTCACGGTCATAAGCTTTGCAACTGAAAACAGCAACTTTCATAAGCGAGTTTCCTTTATTGTGCCAGCGCTTTTTTTAGCACCTGAATCGATTTCACAGACTCTGCAATCGCCATGACTACAGAGTCTAGACCTTAATCAAAGAATGGGCGCACCAACGTTATTATTTGCCAACAGGCAATAATGGCGGGGTGATGGTACGAGCGGATTGTTGCAGTAATGCACTGAATACCTGGGCGATGGCAGCTGAATTTGCTTTGGAATCGTGCCGTAGTTTTATGCGTTGGCTGCTGATGACGGTTTTTGTTTGCAGGTTTATCCAATCGAGAGTGGCTTCAATGATCGCGTAGTCTGCGAAGGCGTCGAAACGTTGGACATCAATTTTAAGCGAGTATTGCGGGCGCTGGTTATTGGGCCAGGGGAATTGTAAAACCCGCCAGTCGGGATGGGCCGCTTGTAATTCCAGCGCCAGCACGCGGGTAATGCCTCGTTCCAGTGGCTCGGCCCAGTAATTGTTATCCAGCAGGATTAGTTGCTGCGGTGTTTTCCAGAACGCAATTTTATTGTGCTGCAAATATTCCGGAATAGTCACCGGCCCTATACCGATAATATGGTTTACCGGTGTTTGCGCCGTGATTTTAAAATCGGCTTCCGTCGCACTCAATGCAAAATATTCGCGCGGTGGTGAATTTTTGCAGGCGCAAAGTACGGATATCATCAGCAATAATACAATTTTGTTGAGCATTATTTTTCCCCATCCAGTATTTTTTTGCCGCGCAACAAGGATTCCGGTTGTTGTTCCAGGGTATCGCTCAAATCGCGCAAGGCATCGGCCGAGCGGCTGACATCTTTCAAGGTGCGATTTAATTGGTACACCAGGGGAGAATCCTCAGCAAACGTGGTATCAATGGATTGTGCGGTGCTATTGAATTGATCCAGGCTTTGCTGGAGCAGTACTAATGTTTGATTCAAATTAGCAGTGATCGCCGGCGCTTGCTGGTTAAGCGATTTCAACAACACCGTTAATTCGCCGGTGGTTTTATTCAGGCCCTGGCTGATATTGTTAACATCAGCGCGTAGAACGATTGCGGTTTGGTCAATAGAATCTGCTGCATTTTTTACGCTGACCAGTGTTTCTTCCACCGCGCCGCTTTCCACCAGTTTGGCAATGTTTGCGCTTAGTTTTTCCAGGTTATCGATAACGCCTTTAATGTTGAGGTCTTGCAGGGTTTTGGCGATTTCCTCGAATTCAGTGCCCACGGTAGGTAATTCCAGATGGGTATGCTGGAAGCCGTAAATTTGTGCCGGTGTATCGGGGAAAAAATCCAGTTCCACATAAAGCAGGCCGGTAAGGAAACTTTGGTAATTCAATTGGGCGCGCAATCCGCGCGTGATGGCCTCCTCAAAAAAATCGCGGTCTACATCGCCGCCTTTACGGTTAATTCGTTGCAGGGCGAGGTCGGCTGTGACCGCAGTGAGTACATTTTTATCATCGCTCTGGAAATTGATTTGTATTTCGGTGATTTCACCCAGCACCACACCTTTTAATTTAATCGGTGCGCCAACCTGCAAGCCTTGTATTGATCCGCTAAAGTACATAATGACCCGCTCTTTATGGGAAAAGAGTTGGCCGCCGGAAAAAAATAGCAATGCAATAAATACCAGCAAAATAGCACCGGCAATAAACGCACCTATTACAACAGACTTGGATTTTCCCATAAAACTCCTGTTTGCCTTACTGTTCTGTTGATTAATTCGCCGTACCTGCGCGGCTTAAAAACTGTCGTACTTTTTCCTGTTCGCTATGTTCCAGCAACTGTTTCGGATCGCCGGAATCCAGCATGGTTTTGGCCTGTGCATCCAGGAACACAGAGTTGGTGCCTATGGATAAAATACTCGGTAATTCATGGGACACAATAATGACGGTGGAATTCAATGCTTTACAGATTTGCACGATTAACTGGTCCAGGCGCAGGGAACTGATGGGGTCCAGCCCGGCGGAGGGCTCGTCAAAAAATAATAGCTGCGGGTCCAGCGCAATAGCACGTGCGAGACCGGCGCGTTTATGCATGCCACCGCTTAATTCGGCGGGATAGAATTTTTCATACCCTGCCAAACCCACCAGCGCTAATTTATAGGCAACTGTTTCGGCAATTTGTGCTTCAGATAAATCAGTATATAACTGTAAGGGCAGGGCTACATTCTCGGCGAGGGTCATGCTGGAAAAGAGTGCGCCTGATTGATAAGTAATGCCCCAGCGTTGCATTAATTGCAACCGGGTTTCCTCGTCGGATTTATAAAAATTCACCCCTTCATAAAGCACTTCACCTTTAGCGGGTGCGAGCAAACCGATCATATGTTTTAACAAGGTTGTTTTACCGCAACCGCTACCACCAATAATAAAAAATATATCGTTTTTTTGAATTTCAAAATTCAAATGCTCTTGCACCACACGGTTGCCATAACCAATGCTCAAATTGCGGACGCTGATAAAAGCAGGTGAATTGGCCACAACTAAATTCCCAGTTTGTCGTAGAGGATATTAAACGCCGCATCAGCGACAACCAGATAAACAATCGCACGCACTACCGCATTGGTAGCCGCCATGCCCACGGCATCGGAATTACGGCCGCAATAAATGCCAGCCTGGCATCCGGCCAGTGCAATCAAAATTCCAAAAAAAATACTTTTGCTAAGGCCTACTGAAATATCGACCCAATCCACGGCGCCCTGGGTTTGCAAAATATATTGCAGGAAATTTACATCCATACTGGTTGCTACAATTGCACCGCCAACAACACCAATCGCATCGGCATAAATACACAACAGTGGCATGACTAATACCAGCGCAATCAAACGGGGCAATACTAAAAATTCCATGGTGGAAATGCCCATGGTTTTTAATGCATCGATTTCTTCGTTGACTTGCATGGTGCCCAATTGCGCCGCATAGGCTGCACCGGTGCGACCCGCCATAATAACGGCGGTCATCAGCGCGCCCATCTCGCGCACCATGCCAATCGCGACCAGATCGGCCACATAAACCTGCGCGCCCAATTGCCGCAATTGCACTGAGCCCAGATAGGCGAGGATCATGCCGACCAGCAATGCAATCAAGGTCACAATGGCCAACGCGCGTGGACCGGATTGCTCAACGAAAAATAAAATATCCTGGCGCCGTGTTTTGGCGGTGCCGCGCAGCCAATTACCCAACGCGATGGCCACTTCGCCGATAAAGCCCAGGGTCACTTCAACGGATTGCCCCAGGACACGTAATGCCTTGACTATTTTCTGGCGCAGGCTCGATTTATTGTCCGCGTCGGTTGATTGGTAAGGTGGAATACTGGTCGCGAGGTTGAGCAATTCCTGCAAGCTATCGGCGGCTTGTTGCAGATCGAGTTTAATATCGTGCTGTTCGCAATGGCGCGTTAGCTGCAACAGCACAACGGCGAGGCTTGAATCCCATTGTTTCAATTCGCGGGTGTTAAGAATTATTTCCCGGCATTGTGCAGGTAACGCGGTAATCAATTCGGCTGCCGCCGGTGTTTTGCCCAAATGCCAATCGCCCGTGAGGTATAACTCACAGCGGGATTCAGTGTGGCCAGCGTCCTGTTCGATCCGGTAGAGCAAGGCATATTCCTGTACGGTGTGGGCGATAGAGTGACGTTATCTGATCATAGCTTTATGACAATAAAAATTGAAACCGTTCACCCGCGTCGATGACTTTTATTGGAGGAGGTTTGATCTCCATCAGTCAATAATTGATTGGCGAACGCGGTAACGCCAATTTTTATTGGCGGATTAATACTGATATGCTGCGCGACCCGCACGACACTAGTGATTGATGACATGGCCAGATTATTATTCAAGCTCGCCCAGGTTCCAGCTGATGAGGCGCAGGAAATCCGTACATTACTGGATGAAAACGGGATTCGCTATTACGAAACCGATGCGGGATTTTTCCGTGTCGGGCTGGATGCAATCTGGCTGGCCGATCATTCGCAAGAAGAGGCGGCGCGCGAGCTGATCCGAAACTATCAACAGCAACGCGCTGCACGTGAGCAAGCAAATTATGCACAATTGGTGGAGGCCGGGCAGGTACCAACCTTGTGGCAACATTTTCGTGCGCAGCCTATCCGGTTTTTATTATTGGTCTGCGCAATTATTTTTGTTACGGCCTTAACGCTGGTGCCGTTTTTAATGTTGTTACGTTAATCCTGTGCGGATTAAACATTTAAGCTTCGGCGATAGCACCCTTGCCAATCCCTTCAAACGCTTTAACGCGAATAAACGTTTCCGGATTTGCCTGGCGGGTTTTATGGGCGATGTGCCAGGCAATAAATTCCACGGTGCTATCGGTATCAATTAAATAGCAGCAGCGCTGGGGCAGGGTAATTTCAAACGGGCCCTGTTGGGCATCGTAAGCAAAACGATAATAATCAATATCATCAAACTGCGGTCTGCCAACGATATCCTCGCGCGTACCAATATAAATATCTTCCCAGGCATCGGCCCAATGTTGTTCCAGTAATGGCGATTTTTTTCCGTTGGCCCAGATATCAATGCGCGACCGGTGGCCATGGGCGATACGCTGGCAATTGCCCAGGTGTTTTTTCAGGCCGTGGCTGTAGTGATAGTAAGCGCCGTCGATGGGCTCGTTAGTGAAATCCAGTTCCAGGCGCACGCTGACCGGAAATTGTTGTTTCAGTTGGGTAATACACCAGGCCGCAACCGTTTCCGGTGTCAGGACTTCGGCATCAACCAGGGCGATTGCGTCGCGCGGTGAGCGGGTGCTGATAAACTCGCCGCGGGCTCCGAATTTCCATTCGATGGTGAGGTAATCATTGTCTTCAGTAATGCGGATGTTAGGCGAGCGCACCGGTACCGCAAGGCGGTGATCCAGTTCGTCATCCAGCCATTTACGGGTAATTTTCTTTACCGTACCGAAATCGCACACCATGCCTTGCTCATCCAATTCACCCAGCAGACGCACGTTCGCCAGCCAGGTTTCACCCAGCAATCCGCGCTGTGGGTCAAGGAAACTGAAATCGACATTGGTGAGGTTATCGACAAACAACAACATAGCAAAACCATTCGGGTAATTCGGAAGGGCGGCCATGATACCACTTAGCGATCAGGGTTTGCCCAGTGGATTGTTTTCGCCGTCTACGGATCTCTGGTCTATTCTCAACTGATTGATGAACCATGGGGTTTATTACTTCTTATAAGGTCTGTGCTCGCAGGTGGTTCCCGGGTGCCGCCCTGCCGGTTTCCTTCGGTATTGATGAGTATCGCCTTATCCCACAACAGCGATGGGATTCAGGGGAGGTGGGTTTGGTTGCGTGGTTAGGATTAATAAACAGCTTGCGCCGATGCATGGTGTCCGGTGTGGGGTTTATGTTTCTGGTACAGAGTCTGAGTGTATCGGCACAGGCATCCGAGGCCGGGTTGCGTGTGGCGTTTGTCTATAACTTCCTCAAATTTATCGAATGGCCGAACCAGGGCAATGAGTTAACCCTGTGTGCAATCGGAGCCCAGGATGCTGCCCGCCAATCCCTGCTGCAAATCGATAGCAAGAGTACCCAAAAGGTCACCATCCGCGTGCTCTTTGTCGATGAGGCCAGTGAGCTTGAGCAAAATGTTGGCCGCTGCCATTTGATCTATGTCCCGGTCACCGGTGCTGATATCCAACTGCCAAGGGTGATGCCCGAGGGCGTGCTGCTGGTTGTCGATGATCCCAAACAGGAGGAGTTGCGGGCGGGAATCGTGTTGACCCGTACCCGTGAGGATCGTATTGAGTTCACCATCAACGATTCAGCCATTAAACAAGCGGGTGTCAAAGTGAGTAGCCAATTGCTCAAGTTGGCCAAAAAACCGGGAGGTGCCAGCTGATGCCCGGTTTCATTTCCCGCCGATCCACCTCGCTCGCGCGCAGCATTGGTTTGTTAACCATGTTGCTCACCAGTATCGCCGTGCTCGGGGCCTGCCTTGCCAGCAGTTGGCAACAATACAACTATGCCTGTGATCAGGTTAATAAGCAGATGCAGGTGTTGGCGGAAGCAACGGCGATTAACCTGGGGGCGCCCAGTATGTTCGTTGATGCCGAGGCGGCTAACCAAACCCTCAAAGCCCTGCGGGTGGAATCCAAGGTGTTGGCGGCGCGTTTGCATTTGGCCAATGGGCAACTGCTGGCGGAATACCGCAGTTCAGGTCCGGTGATGTCCCTGGACAACCAGGTGAGTGTGAATGTGGGCTGGGAAGGGGAAAACCTGGGGCAGCTTGAGCTGGATGTTACCCAGGAACCGTTGCGGCATGAGTTTTACGGGCAACTGGTGTGGATTCTGTTGATTGCGCTGGCAGCAATCCTGACCTGCGGGTTTTTGTCGCGGGTATTGATCACCTCGGTGTTACGTCCCCTGGGCAAATTGAGTGAGTTGGCCGAGCGAATTGGCCATGAGGGCAATTACCACGAGCGTGCGCCCGTACCTGCCGCGCAGGATGAAGTGGGCCGGCTCACGCTGCGCTTCAACAATATGCTGGACCGTATCGAAACCCAGGATGCTGAATTGCGCTTGCACCACGAGCACCTGGAGCAACGTGTTATCGCCCGTACCCTGGAGCTGGAAACCGCGCGCGTCCAGGCCGAAGCGGCGAGCAAAGCCAAAAGCGAATTCCTGGCGGTAATGAGCCACGAGATCCGCACGCCGTTAAACGGCATCATGGGAATGACCGGGCTGTTACTGGATACCGAACTGGATTCCAAGCAAAAACGCTTTGCCCGTGTGGCGCGCCGCTCCAGTGAAGACTTGCTGTTGATCATCAATGACATCCTGGATTTTTCCAAAATCGAAGCCGGCAAACTCGAACTCGAATATCGCCCGTTCCAGCTCAACCTGCTGGTGGAGGACATTGCCGAACGCTATGCGCCGATTGCCCAGGGCAAGCATCTCGAGTTGCTCTGCAAAACGCCATTGCCACCCTTATCGGTAGTGGGGGACTCAGCGCGGTTGGGGCAGGTCATCACCAACCTCCTGAGCAATGCCATTAAATTTACCGAGTCCGGGGAAGTAGAAATTGCGGTCAGCTTGGTTGCCGATGCGGGCGACCGGGTGCGTTTGCGGTTCTGCGTGCGCGATACCGGCATTGGTATCAGCCAGGAACAGCAAGCGCGCTTGTTCCAATCGTTCACCCAGGCC
Source organism: Gammaproteobacteria bacterium (assembly GCA_021151835.1). Classification (GTDB taxonomy): domain Bacteria; phylum Pseudomonadota; class Gammaproteobacteria; order Pseudomonadales; family Cellvibrionaceae; genus Cellvibrio. The sequence goes on along the minus strand of JAGKWO010000001.1, from coordinate 121,403 downwards.
GATTCTTCGATGGCACGCAAATACGGCGGTACCGGCCTGGGGCTGACGATTTCCCAGCGGCTGGTGCAAATGATGGGGTCCGAGATCCAGCTAAGCAGCACGGCGGGCGCCGGTAGCCGGTTTCATTTTGAGCTGGATGTGCAACGGGTAGAAGACCCGCGCGATTACCAGCTCGTCGAAGGTTTCGAAAAACTGCACACGCTGGTAGTGGATGACAACCCCACCAATCGTGAAATCCTGGATTACTGGCTCAGGTCCTGGGGGATGGTGCCGGTAATGGCGGCCTCGGCGCCGGAAGCTGTTGCCTTATTGCACCGGCAATACCAAGCGGGCAAACCGTTTAAGTTGATGTTAACTGACTGGGCCATGCCGGAAATGGACGGCGGCCAGTTGCTGGATGCATTGGCGGGCGACGCGCGCTTTAACGACCTGGCCATTATTGTGTTGAGCTCCGCCGGTATGGCGGTGCGCCCGGAAATTGTGCGGCGCGCGCCTTTGCTACTCAAACCGGTACGGCAATCGGAATTGCATAATTTGATCGCGCAGGTGTTGGCCGGTGATCTCACTGTGCGTGTGCCCGCCGCCATTGAATTGGCGAACGGCGAACATAAATTGCAACGGCTCGCCGGCCGTGTGTTGCTGGCGGAAGATAACCTGGTGAACCAGGAGGTCGCCAGCGTCATGCTGCAACGCCTTGGGGTGTCGATGAAAATCGCCAACAACGGGCAGGAAGCGGCAGACATTTCCCGCGACGAAAATTTCGATTTGATTTTGATGGATTGCCAGATGCCGGTGATGGATGGTTTTGAGGCAACGGCGCGCATCCGCGCCCGGGAGCGTGAACTGGGTTTGCCGCCGACACCGATTATTGCGCTGACAGCAAATGCGATAAGCGGTGATCGCGAAAATTGCCTTGCGCGCGGAATGGATGATTACCTGAGCAAACCCTTTTCCCAACAACAATTGCACGAATTACTCGCACGCTGGTTGCCGACCCGTGAAGAACAACTTGCCGATGGCTGGCAAGCGGCTGCCGACGCAATTGCTGCACCGGCGGTAATTGATGCAACTGGATCTGTCATTGAAATCGATCAGCAAATTATTCGCCAGTTGCGCGAATTGCGCGAAGGTTTGCTGCTGCGAATTATCGAGTTATTCCGCACTACCAGCCCCGGTTTATTGCAACAACTGATGGCGGCGGTTGCTGCGCGCGATGCTGAATCGATTTATAAAACCGCACACAATTTTAAAAACAGCGCAGCGAACCTGGGGCTGGTGGAACTGGCTGCTGCTTGCCGTGAATGCGAAGCCAGTGCGCGCCAGAATGTGCTGGAAAAAATTGACACCCAACTGAAAATGATTCAACACCTTTATGAATTGTCATTGCAGGCGTTAATCCTGCTGGAGCAGGAGGAGCAACGTCAGTGAAACAATCCGGCACTGGAATAGCGATCAATCCCCGGCAAATAAACCTCGGCAGCGCAGCGGGCGGTGAATGGGTGCTGGTGGTAGAGGATGATGAAGCGGCACGCCTGACTACCAGCATTACCCTGGAACGCGCGGGATATAACGTGATTGAAGCGGCCGATTGCGCCAGCGCGCGTGCAAAATTCAGTGAGCGCCGCCCTGATATTGTGTTGCTGGATGTGCTCTTGCCCGATGGCGACGGTTTTCACTTGTGCCGGGAATTGCTCGCGTCACCCGGTGGAAAAGATTTGCCGATCGCGATGGTCACCGGCCTCGATGATATTGATTCCATCCACCGCGCCTATGAATCCGGCGCGACGGATTTCATCACCAAACCGGTCAGTTGGGGCACCTTGCCTTATCGTATCCAGTTTATTTTGCGCGCGAGCAGAGCGTTTCGCGATGTGAGTATTAGCGAAGGTAAAACCCGCGCACTGCTCGCCGGCATTCCCGATATTATTTTGCGTATTGATCGCGATGGACAAGTGATTGATATGCAAGTCGGCGCTTATGTGAATGACATGGAAGAGTGGGTGGTTCACGATCCCAAAACCGGCGAAGGCCATTTACCTGCGCCGGTGTATCGCACACTGGCTGCCTCCATTCGCCGCGTCTTTGCCGGCCAGGGCGAACAACTGGCGGAATTTGACTGGACGCAAAAAGACCATTTACGCACCTGGGAAGCGCGCTTGATTTTGCGCGAGCGCGATGAAGTGGTCATGGTGGTGCGCGATATCACCCAGCGCAAGCAACAGGAAGCCGAGCTGCGGTTATGGGCCAAAGTGTTTGAAGGCAGCAATGAAGCGATTTTAATCACCGATGCAAAATTGCGTATTGTGCTGGTCAATAACTCCTATGAAAAAATAATGGGTTTTACGGAAGCAGAAGTGTTGGGTGTCGATACTGCCAAAATCGGTGCACAACTTCACTCGCATGGTTTTTTCCGCAATCTGGTGTCGGTCTTAAAGGAACGCGGATACTGGCAAGGCGAATTGATAAACCGGCGCAAAAATGGCGAGCGCTTTCCTACCTGGTATTCCATCAGCCAGGTGTTAAATGCCGAAGGGCAACCGGAAAATTACATCGCTATTTTCAGCGATATCTCCGAGCGCAAAAAATCGCGTGAACGCATCGATTTTCTCGCCCACCACGACAGCCTTACCGAATTACCCAACCGCGCGTTATTGAATGATCGCCTGGAAATGGCGATTAATACCGCCAAACGCCGCAAGGAAAAAGTTGGTATTTTATTTATTGACCTTGATCGGTTTAAAAATATTAATGACTCACTGGGCCATGCTGCCGGCGACCAGATATTGCGCCAGACTGCCGCCCGCCTGAGTGCTGCGGTGCGCAACGATGACACAGTCGCGCGGTTGGGCGGCGATGAATTTGTGGTGCTCTTGCCGCGTGTGCGCGACGAGCGCAGCCTCGCTGAAGTGGCAATTAAATTGCGCGAGGAATTGCTAAAGCCCTATACGCTGGAAGATATGCCGCTGCATTTAAGCCCGAGTATCGGGATTGCGGTGTATCCGGATGACGGCGATACCCCCAGCACGCTGATTAAAAACGCCGACGCGGCGATGTACCTCGCTAAAGAAAAAGGCCGCAACAATTATCAGTTCTACACCCCGATTCTCAACGCGCGCACGCTTGACCGGCTCAAGCTTGAATATGACTTGCGCTCTGCGCTGGATCAACAGCAATTCGAATTGCATTACCAACCGCAAATCGATGTGCGCACCCAACGCGTTTACGGTGCGGAGGCGCTGGTGCGTTGGCGCCACCCCGAGCGCGGGTTGGTGCCGCCCAATCATTTTATCCCCATCGCCGAAGAAATCGGTTTGATTATTCCGCTCGGCGCCTGGGTAATTGCCGAAGCGGCGCGCCAGGTAAAACGCTGGCATGCCGCCGGCTTTGGCGATTTAGTCGTGAGCGTAAATATTTCGGCATTGCAGTTCCACCAGGCCGGTTTCCTGAACGAGGTGCAGGGAATTCTGGAGCAGGCGGGCACTGCACCCAGTTCACTGGAATTGGAGCTCACCGAAAGTATGTTGATGTCCGATATGGAAGTATCCATTCAGGTATTACAGGCCTTCCGCGATTTTGGTTATCGCATTGCCATCGACGATTTTGGTACCGGTTTTTCGTGTTTGAATTATTTGCGCCGCTTGCCGGTAAACATTCTCAAAATTGATCAATCGTTTGTGCGCGATATGCAAACCGATAGCGCATCGCTTGCCATAGTTGCATCCATTATTCGCCTGGCTGAATCACTGGGTATGGAAACCATTGCCGAAGGTGTGGAAACCCTGGATGAATCCGAACTGCTTTCACACCAGGGGTGCAGCCTTATGCAGGGATATCATTTCTCCAAACCTTTACCTGTTGCGCAATTTGAATCCTGGTTGCAGCAATGGAGTGGCATTTCTTAAACCGCTATTCCTTAAGCCGGTATTCGTTAACGCGAAGGAGGACAGATGGACACTCGGAAAATCTTTTCACTGTATGCTCCGGTTATCGGAATGCTGGTCTTTTGCTATGCCAGTTTTTGCCGCGCCGACGAAAATGACATCGCCTATCTCGAATTAAACCTGGAAGAGTTGCTGGACGTTCCGGTCACTGGCTCGACCTTGACCGAGGAATCGCTCAAAACGGTGCCCTCCGTTGTCACTGTGTTTACCCGCGATCAAATTGACCGGCTCGGTTTGGATTATCTCTATGAATTATTGCGTTTGGTTCCGGGCTTCCAGGTCAGTCGCAATGCCGACAATCCATTCAACTACACCTACAGTGCCGGTGGCCGCCGCCTGGGAAATCGCGCGTTGGAAATTTTGTTAGTGGTAGACGGGCGTTTATTTGGTAATCCACGCGCGGTGGGTGCCGATACCGGTATCTCTTTATTTCCGCTCGAACAAATTGAACGGGTGGAAATTATCCAGGGGCCGGGTTCGGCGCTGTACGGCTCGGGCGCTTACACCGGTGTGATCAATATCATCAGCCGACAAGGTGAAACCAGCGTAAAAGTCGGTTTGGGTAGCGACAATCGCCATCAACTGGATTGGCATTGGTCAGAGCAGTTGGGTGACTGGCAAAGCAATGTTTTTTTTCACAGTTATGGCGATGATGGCCAGCGTTATCAGCTCACCGGCGAGCGCGAAACCAGCGACCCGCGCCGTGAATTGGATGTTGATGTTGATATCCACAATGATACCAGTCGCGTACAAGCTGCCTGGTACCGCCTTGAAGGCGATGATTTTTATACATTGGAAAAAGTGCGCAATGGTTTTAATGAATATCGCCAGCAATTCCGGCACCTGAGCCTGGAACAATCCTTTCAGCCAACAGCAAACTGGAGCACCAAACTGACACTGGCGTATCGCGATGGCGAGCAACATTTCCACGCGCCGCTAACCGACCCCGGTGCCTTGGTTCGCGTTAGTCGCCCGGCAAGTCTCGAACCCATGTTGGCGAAAGTGAGTTTCAATGCGCGCGCAACCCAATTATCGCTTGCCAATGAAGTGGATTTGGAAACGCAGGGCAATGTGCAATTTGGTATTGATTGGCAAAAGGCCGAGGAAGATGAAACGCGCGGACATACCAACTACGATTTGCTCCAGTTGATTGCCCGGCAAGGCCCCATTAATTATTACGGGAATTTTGATTATTCCGCCGTAGTGGAAAAAGCAGTTTCCCGCACAACTACCGGCCTTTATGGGCAATGGATTTATGATCTCACGCCAGCAACGCGCATGACCCTGGGGGGGCGTTACGACTATTACGAAAGTATCGGCGATCACGTCAGCCCGCGCCTGGGATTGGTGCATCAACTCAACACTATCCACAGCCTTAAATTGCTTTACGGTGAGGCGTTTCGCGCGCCGAATTTTGTGGAGGTGGCGTTACTGAATAATCCATTCCTGGTGGGTAATCCCGATCTGGACCATGAATTGGTGAAAACCTGGAATCTCGCGTGGATTGCAGCAGGCAAACGTACCAGTCTGGAATTGGCAGGATTTTTTAGCCGCTATGAAAATCCCATACTTGCAGATATCCAGGGCAGCACGCGCGTGTACATCAATGGTCTTGATCAGGAATCCCGGGGCGCATCGCTCGACCTTAATCATCAATTAAATTCCCGCTGGCTACTGCGTGCGAGTTACACCCATCTTTATGATTTACCCGATTCTGCATTTGCCGAAGCAGAGCATTTGGCGGCAGCGGTAATTAATTACCAGCGCGGGCAATGGAACTGGACTTTGTCGGCCAGTTACCAAGGGGCGCGACAATATTTGGTCACCGCCAATCAGCGCGGTGACCTTGATCATTACTGGCTGGTGAACGGCCAATTGAGTTATCGGTTCAATCCTGAAACACGGTTCAGGTTAAGCCTGAAAAATTTATTGGATGAATCCTATTCCAGCCCGGCATTGGGTGTGGGAATTCTGGGCGGAGTTCCCAATCGCGGCCGGGAAGCCAGCGTCGGTATGGATTGGCAATTTTAAAACGCTCTAAAAAACAATGGCCCAAAGAAAACATATCCAGGCGAAGCTCACAGCGACACTATTCACTGCATTGGCTGTACTGGTCGCCGTCTCAGTTTCTGCTAATGAGCAGTCCATTCTTGAAATGGATCTGGAGCAGTTGCTGCAAGTCAGCATCACCGGTTCCACTTTGCGCCAGGAATCAATCAAAACCGTGCCTTCGTCAACAACGGTTTATACCCACGCGCAACTGGAGGCATTGGGGCTGGATTATCTGCACGAATTACTTAACCTTGTGCCCGGCTTCCAGGTTACCCGTTCCGGCGATAGCCCCGGCAGTTATTCTTTCAGTGTCCGTGGCCGGCGCCAGGGCGGCCAATCGCGCGAAGTATTGTTGCTGGTTGATGGCCGCGTATTTACCGACCCGCGTTCCGGTGGTATTGAATCAGCATTGCATATGTTTCCGTTAGCAAATATCGAACGCCTGGAAATTATGCGCGGACCGGCATCGGCCATATATGGTTCGGGAGCGTTCTCGGGCGTTATTAACATTGTCAGCCGCCAACAAATCAAGCAATTGAAAATCAGCCTGGGTGACCATGCCAAACGTATTGCGGATATTAATTTCTCTGGAAGCGCCGGTGAATGGCAAACGGATTTTTACACTCATCTCGCTACTGATGATGGGCAGCGCTATCACATCGGTAATCAATATACTTACGATCCGCACCGGGAAACGTTGGTGGATTGGAATCTGAAATACCGCAATACCCGCGTGCAGGCATTTTATTCTGAACAGGAAGCAGAAGATTTTTATGCACTGGAAAAAATCAATAACGATTACAACAATTACTGGCAAATTTATCGCCACTTGCGCGCTGACCAGGAATTAAATCCAACCGATGCCTGGAAAATAAATCTGGCCCTGGGCCATGAGTACGCAGAACAGGAATTAAAAGGCACTCTCCTGCCTGCCGGATCACTGGCAACTAACAGCCAACCAGCCAGCAATGCCCCCTTATTAACGCGGGGTTTATTAGCAAGCGAAGCCTATCGCTTTAATGTCGCCAATGATGTGAACATCAATGAATTATCAAGTATCCAATTTGGATTGGAGTGGCAACACCAGCGCGAAATACGCGCGCGCTCCTACAATAATTACGATCTCGCGCAATGGGCACGCCGCGAGTACCCGATTACCTGGTATGGCGAAATTGAGCACGAAACCATTGTTGGTGGGGAAAAGTCGCGCGCTGTATCAGGCATTTATGCGCAGTGGCTTTATCAGTTGGGGGAGGGGACACGTTTAACTCTCGGTTTGCGCCACGATCATTATGAATCACTGGATACCCGCACCAGTCCGCGCTTTGCACTGGTTCATCAACTTAATGAACGGCACACTCTCAAATTATTTTACAGCGAAGCATTTCGTGCGCCGACATTTGGTGAAACGGATTTGTTAAATAACCCGGTGTTAGTTGGTAACCCGAACCTGCTGAGTGAAACGGTAAAATCCAGTGAATTATTATGGTATGGAATCTGGGATCAATTAACGGTTGGTGCAACTGTTTATCACAACCAATATGAAAACCCCATCACCGCCGGCTTCATGGGCACCACCCGTACTTATGTTAATGGGTCAAGACAAAAAAATTATGGCGTTAGCAGCCGTATTAACTGGCAAATTAATGAGTATTGGATGTTCAACATCCAGGCAAATTCATTGCACGATTTACCCGATGCCTATTTCCGCGAAGCGGATTCCCTTGGTTCCATGGGGGTGAATTATCAATACCAACAATGGAATTGGAATTTTTCTGCAGTTTACCAGGGTAAACGTGGTTACCAACTCAACGCAAACCAGCGCGCGCAACTGGACGCTTACTGGTATGGCAATACGCAATTGCTTTATCAACTTCATCGATCAACCAGTGTGGCGCTTGCAGTAAAAAATGTATTTGATAAAAGCTACGCAACCCCGGCGCAAGGGGCTGGGTTAATTGGCGGTGTGCCGAATCGCGCGCGCGAAACCAGCATCAAGATTAACTGGCAGTTCCAATAATGAAAAAACAATTATTCAAGATATCCGCTATGTCCTATCCGGTAGTTTTTATCACTTCATTATGTAACGATATTTTTCGCAGTATTTTTTTTGTTAAAAAAATACTCACGTTGATATTTGTAATTCCCGCAATGGTCACGCATGCCAATGAGGATTCGTTGCTTGAAATGAACCTGGAACAACTGATGCAAGTGAATATTACCGGTGCGACCTTGCGCGAGGAATCTATTAAAACGGTGCCTTCCTACACCACAGTGTTTACTCGCCAGCAGCTGGATGCATCAGGTCTCGATTATTTGCATGAATTATTAGCGATGGTGCCGGGAATGCAGGTGAATCGCAGCGCAGACTCGCCGGTAAATTATTCCTACAGTATTCGCGGGCGGCGCCAGGGCATACGTTCCCGTGAAATTTTACTACTGGTGGATGGCCGTACCATGACTGATCCTCGCTCGGGCGGTGCAGACAGTGCGCTTGTGCTTTATCCGCTGGCTAATATCGAGCGAGTGGAAATCATCCGGGGCCCGGCTTCCGCAATTTATGGTTCAGGCGCATTTACCGGTGTGATCAACATCATCAGCCGTAAACAAGCGCGTTCTTTACGGGTAGGCCTGGGAGAAAACCATAAACGCACGGCAGACCTCAACCTGTCACATGAATCTGGCGACTGGCAAACTAATTTGTACACCCGTTTATCTGCAGACGACGGCCAGGCCTATAACATCAACGGCACAGACACACGTGATCCGCGTGAAGAAACGGTAATTGACTGGAATCTGGCTTATGCCGGTAGCAAATTACAGGCTTTTTTTTCACGGGTAGATGCAGACGATTTTTATGTGTTGGAAAAAATAAACAACGATTTTAATTTTTATCGGCAAGAGGCACGTTTGCTTCGCTTTGAGCAAGCCCTGGTACCGGCTGCTAACTGGAAAATAAACGCATCAATTAGTTATCGGGATATGCGCCAATATTTTAATGCAATGTTGTTCGACGCCGGCGACCTGGTTGAATTGAGTCAACCTGCCAGCAATGAACCCATGCTGGCGAAAGTGAGGTTATTTGGTGAGGCATATCAGTTCAACCTGGCGAGCGACCTGGAAATTAATACACGCTTAAGCACGCAATTTGGTATTGAATGGCAACGCGAAACTGAAGCAGAGGCACAAGCCTATAACAATTACGATATGGGGCAATTGGTACACAAACAATTTCCAATTAATTATTACGGTAACTTTGAGCATGCGACTGCAAGCGGTGCGCGGGATTCAAGGAATATAAGCGGGATCTACAGTCAATGGTTGTATAATGTCACACCCGCTACCCGTTTAACGACCGGTGTGCGTTATGACCATTATGAAATGATTGGCAGCCGCGCCAGCCCGCGTATTGGCATTGTGCACCAATTAAATCCGCATCACACCGTTAAAATATTGTACGGCGAAGCGTTTCGAGCCCCCAGTTTTTCTGAAACCGGTTTGCTGAATAATCCCCTGATAGCAGGTAATCCCAATCTGGGCAGCGAAGTGGTTAAAACCAGTGAGTTTTTATGGTTGGGTTCCTGGAATGCTATTACCCTGGGGGCAACGTTTTATCACAATAAATATGAAAATCCGATCGGGGCTGGATTTAAAAATGGTATTCGCACTTATATTAATGGTGTGGATCAGGAAAATTACGGCGGAGGTTTGCGTTTTGATTGGCAAATAAATAATAGCTGGATGTTACGTAGCCACTACAGCAGCTTACGCAACTTACCGGATTCCTATTTTCGTGAAGCTGATCAATTAAGTTCAATTGGATTAAATTATCAACAGGGAAAATGGAACTGGAATATTTCCGCTATTTACAATAATGAACGCGACTATGCACTTTCCGCCAATCAACGCGCACCCTTAGCTTCCTTTTGGTATGCGAACAGCCAACTGCGGTACCAGATCAATCACACTCAAAGTCTCGCATTGGCGGCGAAGAATTTATTCGATAAAACCTATGCCACTCCCCCCCAGGGGGCAGGCATTATCGGTGCAGTACCCAATCGCGGGCGCGAGGCCAGTTTGGTGTGGCAGTGGGATTGGTGAATTAAAAGAGTGGGGATTGCTTGCGGAGAATATAGGCACGCGTGTGAACTGCACCCTAAAAGTTGGATACTCCGCCCAACCGATTAAGGTGCAGTTTTATGTCTAAATATTTAAAGTGTTTTAATTTAGGAGTAGTTCCTACTTATCAAAAAATAATCTACTAATAATCTTCCGGCTTTATATTCCCACAATCACTCGCTAACCATGATCCCGTTTGCTCTGTGTCGTAGCGTTGTGATTGGCCATAGGTGTTGGTAATGAAGTAGGCTTTACCTTTGTATTGTGTTGGTGATACAAACTCGATTTCACCTTCACCTTTTGCACTTTGTTGGCCGGTGCACGCGTAAGTGGTTTTGAATTTTGTCTTGCTGATTTGGGTGATGGTGGGTTTGCATTCGTCGCCGGTTTCAGGTACATAACCTTTATCGATTTGCGCCTGGGTAACACACTGTTTAACGACAGTGCCATCTTTACTGATTTGCACTTTATCGTTCTGCATACTTACGCCTTGATCAGAAAATTTCATGCCCTGTTGGGCCATCATATCTTCCATCATTTTGCGTTGTTCGGGTGGTAAACCGGCCATTTGTTTTTTTACTTCTTCCATCGCTTGTTGCATTTGTTCGGTTTGCGCCGCGAGATCATTGCCGCCGATTAATTTAATGCGGTGTTCCCACAAACCAGGTTTCATATCGACTTTTAATGTGTCCGCGAGAAGTGGGAGCGATGTGGTGATTGCCAGTAAACCCATTAATGATATTAAGCCTGTGCTTTTGATCATGGTGTTGTTCCTTATCTGGTAAAACATTTTCTGGATATCACTATCAAGTTTGTTGATAGCGGTTTTTTAAATGGCAGGTTTGTTCTTGATGGTAATACTGGATAGTAGACTCTTCCGGATTACGGTGGTTCAGGCGTCCATTCTCACTCCCGGATGTGAACCGGGAGTGAATGGGTTGTGTGTTGGTTAATGACGCGGATGTTCGATAGGCGTTAAATGGGTTCCACTTGCCGTTCTTCACTTGGCGGGTGGCCGATAATACGCTTGAACGCACGGCTGAACGCGGCTTCAGAATCATAACCAAGGCGATTCGCTGCTACCGCGATGCGCATGCCGTCCTGTGCAATCCAGTGGCGGGCCTGGAACATTTTCACGCGCGCAACATATTTGGCCGGCGATTCACCGAGGGTGCGCGTGAACTTGTCGGTAAAACTTGAGCGCGATGCACCCATTACCGCCGCGAGGCTGGCGACGGTCCAATCCTGTTCCGGTTGGGTGTGGATTGCAGCCAATACTTTGCCAATTTGCGGGCAGCGGACAGCAGCAATCCAACCATCCGAATTACTGCATGCACACTCAACCCAGGCGCGGATAATGCTGGCCGCCAACACATCGGCAAGGCGCGCGAGTATGCCGCAGGCGCCGATGCGGGCGAGGGTAATTTCGCGTTCCATTGACTCCAGTAAAACGGGTACCGATGGATCGCGGGTCGCCAGGTCACCGGCGCGCATCATGTCTGGCATCATTGCAACCAGCGGATGAAGCGGGTCGAGGTTGAAACGCATCGCCCCACAAAACATGACATCCGGTTGATTGTCGCTGTCGGCCAGATCGCCATTCACCAGGTAAATATTTTCCGTTACCGCGCGGCGGGCGAGGGAATCTATATCAATGGCGGGGACATCGGGCGAGCTTGCCAATATATGGAAGCTGCCGCGTGGGAACAGTACGGCATCCCCCGGATTTAATTGCACCCACTCTGTTGTGCGCGTGCGCACCCAGCAACCGCCCTGGGCGACAAAGTGAAAGCGCGCCATTTTTTGCGCGGGGAAGGCAACCGCCCATGGCGGGCTTAGCAGGCAGCGGCCATATTCCACACCATCAAGGCGCAGGCCGAGCAGGATTTCGGTCAAGGTATCGCGCATAGCAGCTACTCAGTTTGGATAAAAAGTCATGCCTTTCGGATTTTATATCATAGAAAAGCCAAAATTCTAACCCTACACTGCGGCTACATTTTCGAGCTTCTTCTCAAATTACGTAGGACCGCCCATGAACGATACCACTTCCCCCGCTAATCCCGCCTTGCTTCCTCCCCTCGCGCCTCCCGATGCTTCTGTTGCCAACTGGCCGGGAATTATCAGCCTTGCGCTGGGTGTATTTGGTTTGGTGACCGCCGAGTTTTTGCCGGCCAGTTTGCTGACCGCAATGGCCGCTGACCTGGGTATTTCCGCCGGCGCCGCCGGTCAGGCTGTTACGGCAACGGCGCTGGTGGGTGCGATTGCGGCTCCGACCATTCCTGTTATCACCCGTAATCTGGATCGCAAACTGGTGCTGCTGGTTCTGTCGCTATTGCTGGTCATTTCCAATGTGCTCGCCGCGACGGCAGAAAATTTTGCGGTGTTGCTTGTGTCCCGCATTTTGCTGGGTGTTGCGCTTGGTGGTTTTTGGTCGATGTCTGCGGCCCTGGCCATGCGCCTGGTGCCGGACAATTTATTTGCGCGCGCGATGTCGGTAATTCTGACCGGTGTTTCTGTCGCAACCGTATGCGCCGCGCCCCTGGGTGCTTACATCGGTGATTTGTGGGGATGGCGCAGTGCGTTTATCGTTGCCGGTGGTTTGAGCCTGGTAACTATCATCGCGCAATTTTTTGCGATTCCCGCATTGCCGCCAAAAGATAATCCCAATTTGCGCACGCTGTTTGAATTACTTGGGCGCACCCACGTGCGTGTTGCATTGCTGGCGGTGTTGCTGGTTATCTCCGGTCATTTTGCGGGCTTCACATATATTCGCCCATTATTGGAAGACATCACCCATTTGCCGGTCAGTGCAATTTCCGCAGTTCTTTTGGGTTATGGGATTGGTGGTTTCTTCGGTAATTTTGCCGGCGCGCTTATCGCCGAACGCAGTGAGCGTTTTGCGATTGCCAGTGGTGGTGCGCTGATTGTCATCCTCGCGCTGACATTAATTATTGGCGGCGGTAATGCGAGTGTTGCAGCATTTTCTATCGCCTTATGGGGTTTTGCATTTGGCGCATTCCCAATCGGTTTCCAGACATGGATTGTGCGCGCCGCGCCAGATCAGGCCGAAGGTGCTGGCGGTTTATTAGTAGCGGCATTTCAAATTGCGATTGCCAGTGGTGCAATTGGTGGCGGGTTGCTGGTTGATCATATCGGTGCGTTAGGTGGCCCTGTATTTGCGCTAATCGCAATCACTGTTGGCGTCGCTGTAGTATTGATGTTTGGTCCGCGCAAAACCCATGCAAATTAACCGGTTGTTTAACACGATATTTTTAAACAGCGAATGTAAATACGAAAAGGAAAATAGTATGCAAACGAAAACCAGCAATCGCCAAATTCTTCTTGCATCACATCCGCAGGGTTTACCGGTAGTGGAAAATTTCCGCTTGCACGAAACTCTGGTTCCGGCTCCCGCTGATGGTCAGGTTTTATTGCGCACGCTTTATCTTTCACTTGATCCGTATATGCGCAATTTAATGGACGAAATCGGCCCGGTCTATGCGCCGGCCGTTAAATTGGGTGAGCCTATGGTTGGTGGTACGGTGAATCAGGTTGTTTCATCGCGCAATGAAAATTTCCGGGTTGGTGAATTGGTGTTGGGCAATTCAGGCTGGCAAGACTATTCTTTATCAGATGGCAGCGACCTGAGGAAATTGGGCGATATGGCAGAGCCCTCACTCGCATTGGGTGGATTAGGTATGCCTGGTTTCACCGCCTACATTGGCCTGCTCGATATTGGCCAACCAAAACCCGGAGAAACATTGGTTGTCGCTGCCGCAACCGGTGCTGTGGGCGCAGTGGTCGGGCAAATTGCAAAACTAAAAGGGTTGCGCGTGATTGGTGTGGTGAGTGGTGCCGATAAAAGTCGCTACGCAACAGAGGAATTGGGTTTTGATATTTGTATTGATCGCAATCATCCCGACTTCGCCAACGTATTGGCACAAGCCTGCCCGGACGGCATTGATATTTATTTCGAAAATGTGGGTGGCGAAGTGTTTGATGCGGTGTTACCACTGCTTAATCTTTATGCGCGTATTCCAGTGTGTGGTCTAATTGCCCATTACAATGATAAAACACTACCAGCAGCACCTAATAAAGTGCCGTTGTTAATGGCAGCAATCCTGCAAAAACGTATCCATGTTGAAGGCTTTGTTATTCTCGATCACTTCGCTACCCGCTATGAAGAATTTGCACATGAAATGCACAAATGGATTCGTACTGGAAAAGTAAAATTGCGCGAAAATAAAATCCAGGGTTTGGAAAATGCGCCGGAGGCGTTTATTGGTTTATTGCAAGGGAAAAATTTTGGCAAGTTATTGATAGAGGTTGCGAGTCCAGTGTAAATAAACATTGGCGGAGTAAGAACTCCGCCAATGAATATTTTGGTTGTAAAGGAATACCGGGATCAGCATGTAAATCCTTTCATGCTGGCCAATATGTTTACTTTCTAAAATGACCTATAGTAAGAAAATAAGCTACCCGATTAAATATACTTGGATAGCCCATTTTTAAAAACTCATGTTTTATAAAATTTTTTTCCCCATAGTTTGTAAAGTACATATATAAAAAACATCAAGCCTCCATACACTAATGCAGCTCCAAAAGTTGAAACCAAAGCTTCTGTGTAATCACTGCACATGCATTTGGGGCCTAAAAGAGAACCTAATAATTCCACAACCAATAACCAGCATAATAAATACCTTCCTGGCGGCAGCGATAATTTTTTTCTGATCGATAACATTAAAGATATGTTAATTAAAATGGGAATCGTTCCCCATAAAAAATATTCTAAATTAACCAATTGTATGCTCACCGCTAAAGACATAGTTTGCTGATGAAAGAAAATAGTCTAAAAAAATTATCCTGGGAATTGTATTGAAACGTGAGCCGTCTTTTTTGACGATTGATTACCTGTTATTTTTTACTACAGTAGTTGGTAATTCTCTGCGTGATTTTTCTTGCGCTAGTTGTTATCTGCCTTGACCAAAAATTCCCTTGAACAGGGAATAGGTCCTACTAAAGGTAGTTGCTGCGTCCTTGCAGCTATTCGCCCGTTTACTGCTGATAATTAAAATTTCCCGCTCAACACAATACTCGCCGTGCGCGGCAACGCCGGGCTCCAGCTGTTCCAGGTTTGGTTTTGATAGGTATCGTCTTCGAACAGGTTTTTTACTACCAGGCTTACATCGAATTCACCTTTGTTTTTTCCAATACCAATCGCGAAATCGGTAGTGGTAGAACCGTCGACCCAGCCATAACTGGAGAGGGCATTGTCAGAATTGAATTTGCTGTTATAGGAAGTGTTTACGCTGGTATGGAATTCATGGTTGGTGAAGACCGGAACACGATAATCAATACCCAGGTTGAAACTGTATTTGAACGCTCCCGGTAAGGTTTCACCGGAAATGTCGCGCGACGGTTGCGCGCCCTGGTAACCGTTTTCTACCGGTTGCGCCGAGTTCGGGAAAACCACATAGTAAGCGTCGTTATAGGCACCGGAGAAACGAATTGTGGTGTTGGGGATGCCGGAATAAATACCATCAATTTCCAAACCTTGTGCGCGGACTTTCGGCACATTACCGGTGTAGGAAAGGTAAGCAATTTCAGGTGCGCCACTAATCGTGTTTTGGTCGGTGGTATATTCATCGACCGCACGTACTGCCTGTTGATAATCTTTTATATTAGTGAGGAAAATATCCGCATTGAATACGAGCGTGTTATCCAGTAAAACCGTTTTTACACCGATCTCATAAGCACTGGATTTTTCCGCATCGGTTAAATAGGAGTATCCATTAACGACTTGCGAAATACCGGCTTTCTCGCCGTACTGCCAGGATGCATACACCGTCAGTTTGTCATTAAATTTATACGTGGGGCTTACTACAAATGCAGGTTGGGTATCTTCAAAACTTTCTGCTTCTACCGTATTCCATAACGCCGCAGCTTGTGTCCGGCGAATGGTTTTTGCATCGGCAACCTGGGCTTTCTGCGCGTTAGTTAAACTATTGTAGGCCGCACCCGGTGTCGTAATGGCAGCGCCAAAATATTTGTTTGCCAGTTTATCGGCAACGGCTAATTGTTCAGCGCTGTTGTCATTAACAAACGTCAGTACCCCCTGGTTGTTTTGAAGTCGCCCGAGGCTACCTTTGGGAATAGTGGTGGTGTCATTTATTTTGAAAGCGGCATTCAGTGAATCAAACCCACCGAGATTTACATTGTTAACAACATTAACGCCTGAAGGATTCAGCAAGCTGCCTGCACCATTATCCGTTATCAACGCGCTGGCAGACGTGTCGCGATCTTCACGCGTCAAACGGACGCCTGTTGTTAATGTTAATGGTTCGGACAAATGCCAGTTTGCTTGTGCAAACAGTGCGGCACTTTCATTCTCATATTTGTTGGCTTGTTCGCGATTCAGGCGGCTGAGGGAATCTTGAAGCAACGTGCGTCCGCTGCTAGTGGCATCAAGGCTTGTATATTGTGCGCTGCTTGCAAACCACGCGCCTGCATCGGAACCCCAACCGGCGCGGGTAGCGTGATCAATATCCGTTGCCAGCCAAAATAAACCGGTTTGGTAATCGACAAAGCCACCGGTTTTGGAGCTTAACCGAAGTTCCTGGCTGTATTGTTTATAGTCCACGAGGCCGCCGCCATTTTTACTGATATCAAATGGTGTGCCTTCATCATTGCGCGCGGCAAAATAATAATCTTTATACGCGGTAATTGATGTTACTTCATAATTGCTTAGTTTCCAGTTTAATTCGGTCGATGCGCCATTAGTGCCGGTAACAATCGGATTGTAGTTATCGGCATTAATTCGATCCCGGCTGCTGTTACCGAGCCAATCTTCTTCATAGCGGTAATCACTTTGATCCAGGAACCAGCGGCGATTCAAACGGGTTTTTGCATCTGAACTTAACGGGTTTACGTTAGTGCCTTTGTTGGGGCCACTGAGGTTATTACTCGCATAGGTAGTTGGTGTTGGTTTATTAAAAGAACGGCCATTGGTTGCTTCGCCGGCTTTTGGTTGTGCATCCAAACTGATACGTGCACTGAAGTCCTCGCTCGGGGTTAATAAAAATTGGACACGTGCAGACAGGCGATCCTTGTTCGCATAAGTCTGGTCCTGGTTATAGGTATTAACCAAATCACCATTGGCTTTTTGCGCCGTAAATACGCCGCGCCACGCGAGCAAATCATCAATGACCGCACCGCCCAAAACAGCGGAGCCGAATAAATCATGGTAATCACCGTAACTCACCGTGGCATAGGCTTCCCGGGTAAAAGTGGGGCGACGTGTGGTGATATTAATTACGCCGAGGCTGGTATTTTTTCCGAGTAATGTGCCCTGCGGGCCACGTGTAACTTCTACGGCGGCGATATCCGTAAAATTCACACTGGACGAGAGTGGGTTATAGGCATAATTAACACCATCTACAATAATTCCCACACTGGGATCCTGCGCATCGGTTTGCGCTTGTTTACCAATGCCGCGCACTGACAAACTGAACTGGCGCGGGTTACCGGGATTCCAGATTACGTTGCCAACCCGTTTACTAAAAGAGGCTACATCCAATGCTTGTAAACGTTCCAGTTCCTGGCCGGTTACCACAGAAATGGATAACGGCACATCCTGTAATTTTTCAATACGGTTGCGCGATCTCACCGTAACCGCTTGCAACACAATTGGCTTCTCTGCCTTTTTTTCCGTTGCCGCGCCAGTGGTCGATGCCTGTGCGAGTTGCAGGGTTTCGATAGCCTGAGCACCTGCATTGTCCTGCTCGCTTTGGCTTGTTTGTGCAAGCACCGGCAGGGCGGTGTGGGCAAGTCCAGCAATAATCAACCATTGGGTAGCCAATAATGACAAGCGTCGGTTTTGGGGGGATTGGTGTATACGAATCATGAAAAAATCCTTCAGCAAGCTAACAATGAATTTATCGAAATATTGGTTTTTTTTGAAAGCTGTCTGGCATTTTCAACAATGCAATTGATCGTTGAAAATGCCGGTCAGTATTGGGAAAACGTTTCGATGGATGCAGTGCCGCTATCGCAAGTAACAGGCCATAAATCAACTTTTCCTGCCCCGATAACGACAAAAAATTTAAGCGTCAGCTACTGTTGATAAATAAAAAATGAATGTTTCTAATGGGGCTGTTACACAAATTATTCTGTTTTTCTATTAACAGAAAATGTATAAAACAAAGCGGGATTGTTTTATTGGTTACAGGAGGTTTTAAATTAAAACAGTTTGTTGTTTGAAAAGTCATTTGCATGAAAGCGCATCCTTGCGTTATTAAAAATAATGACTGTTATTATACCAGCATGCAATTTAAGGGCAGTGTTGCTAATAGCCCATTTGGTGATGCTAAATACACTCTACAATTTGGCGTTTATGCTTACACCTACCCATCGCGGTTCACTAGGGGCGTAAGAGTTCCAGTTAAACAAACTACCGTAATCTACATCGAAGACATTTTTTGCTATTAACGACACGTCGAATTTTTTATCTTCCGTGCCGATACCCAACACTATGTCGGTAAGTCCATAGCCATCAACTTTTGCATAACGCGATAATGTTGGTTCGCTAAGGTAGCTGCTGGTGTAACTGTAATTTGCACTGACATGGAAATTACGATTAGTGAAAACAGGCTGTGAATGTTCAGCAAAAATATTGAACGTAAATCTGGATGCCCCCGGCACCGTGCGCCCGCTGACATCGTAGTAGGCGACCGTGCTTCCACCTAACTCCGGTGGTTTACCCAAATTGGTAAACTCGATGTAGCGGGCATCGGTGTAAGCCCCGGCAAAGCGCAGGGTGTTGAGACTATCGGTATAAGCCAGGTCCAGTTCCACGCCCTTGGATCTGACTTTAGGAACATTCCCCAAACCTTCGGTATACGCCAGCAGTCCATTATTGTTGGCGATGGTTTGTGCTACATCATAAAAGTAGACAGGCTGGATAAAGTTATTTATATCCTGATAGAACAACGCCACATTTGAACTAACGGCCCCGTTAAAAAATTGTGACTTTAATCCCAGCTCATAGGAATCGGTTTTTTCAGTATCTACCGGAACAGATTTACCACCGTATTTGGTCGCGCCCACAATTTGCGATACACCGGCTTTTTCGCCATGTTGGTAAGAAAAATAACCGGTATGGTTATCATTGAAGTCGTAACCCGGGCTAATATTGCCGACTAATAAATCATCGTCGTATGGCTCGGCATCGGTTTCTATGTGCAAAGCCCCGAGGCGTGCCAGGCGAATCGCTTTTGCGGCGGCCACTTGGGTTCTTTGCTTTTCGGTTAATAAAGAATAGGAAGAAACACCAAAATATTTTGTGGCCACTGCGTTTGCCAGTGCGATCTGGGCAGCGTTATTGTTATTCGCCAACACACCTTTATTGTCGCTGCTAAATCCATTGAGTTGCACATCGTTTACCGACGCGGGGTTAAGCTCTGCGCCGTAACCATTGTTGGCGATGTAACGAGCAGTTTTGTTTTGGTGGCGTTTTTCCCGGGATACGCGCAACCCGGCGGCAATCGAAAACGGTTCCGTAAGTTGCCATTTGGTATTGCCGTAGAATGCGAGGCTCTCGCCATCAATCACCAACGGATTGCGCAGTAGCAAACGATTTGCAGAATTCGTTAATAGCAGTCTGCCGCTGGTGTCAGTATCCAGCAATTTGTATTGCTCATTGTTGGCGTAGTAAGCACCGGCATCGGAACCGGTGCGATTCATGCTGTTGCTGTGAATGGATTTGTCCAGATAATACACGCCCGTTTCATAACTGATGGAATCCCGTTTTGCGGCAAATTTAAATTCCTGGCTAAATTGTTCCTGGGTTTGGTCCGCGGCGGTGGGTGTGGCGACGATATCAAAAATGGTTCGATCATCCGTGCCTTTTCCATCCCAATAAAAAAATAAATCCCGCCAGGCTGTCAATGACGAAAAAGTGCCGCCGGCAAGATTCCAGTCAACATCAACCAACGCCCCGCGCTGGCGGTTTTTTATGGGATAAGTGCTGCTGATATTAACGTGCTCCGGCGAGCCAAGATAATTATTCGCTTCATCCTGCTTAAACCAGGGGCGCTCCAGTCTGCCCTCTGGCGTGGTAGTTCTATCAACCGCGATTGGATTGCCTTTGTCATTGAGCGTGTCGTAATGGGTTGGTGTGGCCCTGGGAATTAATCCAAAACTGGTGCCGCCATCGAGCTCACCACCTTTGGGAATGTAATCAAGGCTGGTGCGAATACGCAAATCGTCCGTCGGTGTTAATAAAAATTGTACTTTTGCAGAGGTGCGATCTTTATTACCGAACGATTGCGTTTTGTTGTAGGCGTTGGTGAATGCACCGTCGGCACTTTCACGATAAAACGTACCGCGCCATGCTAATAATTCATCAATAACGGCACCGCCGAGTACTGCTTTGGTAATTAATGTATCGCGCTGCCCGAAAGTCACTGAACCTTCAGCCTCGGGAGTAAAACGCGGGGTTTTGGAAACGAAGGAAATTACGCCGAGGTTTGCATTTAATCCGCCCGTTGAACCCTGGGGGCCGCGTGCAACTTCTACGGTTTCCAAATCATAAAAACTCGCACCGGCGGCCAGTGTTGAATACGCATAACTAACGCCGTCCACTTTCACACCGACACCCGGGTCCAACCCGCCAGCACCGGCTTTAAAATAACCCAGGCCGCGAATAGTCAGTGAGGTATGCAAGGGATGATGTTGCGATGAAGCGCCAGCCCACCTTACATTGCCAATTTTTTTAAGGATGCCCTGGAAATTATTGGTTTCAAAGCGTTGGAGTTCCGCGCCGCTGACCGTTGAAATGGATACGGGGATTTCCTGTATCTGCTCAACGCGATTGCGTGAGCGAACCGTAACGGCTTTTAATACCGTGGCGTTTTTTTTATCAGCGGTTTGGTTGCCGTTATTAACGGCCGTTCCATTATCGCCACTGGTTTGTGCAAACACTGTCAGTACCGGGCAAATCAGGCCACAGACAAACACCAGGCGAATTATCAGTCTGGGCAATCGTCGCTCATTAATAAAATACGGGTAAAACACGAGCTGGTGCAACCGAACCATGAACTACTCCTTCCAATAGCATAATCATTGTTTTGATTGAGACATTGCCTCAATACGCGCAATGGGGCTATCGCAAGTAACAGACCATGTAATAAACACTGGCGGAAAAATTTGCTGTTTTTTTCACGGGAAAATAATTGCTGCTTGCAACCGAATAGCCGGTGCTTTTTTCTGAAATTTTTTTGTGTTGATTGTTTTTATGTTGACAGGAACTGTGGGAAACGAAGCGGGGGTGGAGATGGTAATTAATGGAAAACCAGCAATACAAAAGCCAGTTTTTTGGGAGGTGACAACATCCGTGTCGTGAACGAAATGACAGAGTGTTTTCTGGTCAGCAATGATTAGAACAGATTGTTGCCTGTCAATCACTTCCTGGTGCTAATCACACCGTGGCGATCAGCCTGGCTTTTGCCATCCACTACATGGGTACTCGATGTCTCGCTGAGTGCAAGCATGGTACTGTTCCATTCATCCCAACGGGCTTTCAATTGATTGAATACATCGGGGTGGGTTTCCGCGTAGTTAGCACGTTCGCGTACATCGTCTTTAAGGTTGAACAAAAATTCATTATTCGCAATTTTTAAATATTTCCAATCGCCGGAACGAATAGCACGCTGGCTATTGCCTTTGTAGCGCCAGAAAAGTGTGCGTGGTTTTTCCGGCGCGCTGCCTAACAGGATGGGCAACAGGTTTTCACCATCGCTGGGGTAAGCCGGATCTGGCGATCCACCCGCTGCGGCCACCAGGGTGGGAAGCCAGTCCATACTGATGGCAACTTGTTCTGACACTTTCCCGCCTTTAATGGCTGCCGGCCAACGGATAATACCGGGCACGCGAATTCCACCTTCCAGCAATTCTGTTTTTTGGCCGGTGAAGGGCCAGGTATCCGAGAATCGTTCGCCGCCATTGTCGCTGGTAAATATCACGATGGTATTTTTGCTAAGTTTTTCTTTATCCAATGTTTTTAATACCCGGCCAATTGCGGTATCCAGTGCAACAACCATTTTGCCGTAGGTTTCCAGGCTGCCGCCTTCGTAATGGAACAGGCTTTTGATTTGTTGTGCTACGGCTTCGTCTTCTGGCCCTTCCCATGGCCAGTGCGGTGCCGTGAAATGCAGCGATAAAAAAAACGGATCTTTTTTATCGTGTGCTTTGATGTAATCCACGGCGCGGTCAGCAATCAAATCGGTGTAATAACCCACTTTTTCCACCGGTACTTCGCCTTCATACAAACCTTCTTTTGCATCGGGTCCGACATTACTTTTATGCGTGAAATAATCCAGCGCGCCACCATAATTGCCAAAGAAAGTATCGTAGCCACTTTTTAGCGGACCAAATGTTGGCAGAGAACCCAAATGCCATTTGCCAAACAACGCGGTTTTATAATTTTGTTTCTTCAACAACGATGGCAGGGTCGGGTGCTCAGGCGGCAGGCCGATATTATTCGCGGAACTGGAAAGCGGTTCTTCCAATCCTCCCGGCAAACGATATTGATAACGGCCAGTGATTAAACCGAAACGTGTCGCGGAACAAACGGCGGAATTGGCATAGTGCTGCGTGAATCGCAAACCGTCTTGCGCGAGTTTATCCAGCACCGGTGTTTTGAATGCGCGTTGGCCATACACACTTAAATCGGCGTAACCCAGGTCATCGGCAAGAATAAAAATGATGTTGGGTTTTTCGGTGGGTTTGGCTTGCAGTAAACCTGATCCAAATAATCCACCAGCAGCAAGGGTTGCTGCAGATACTGTTGATGCGCGGGCAATAAAACGACGGCGATGTTTATTGATTGAAGCCATAACTAATCATTCATCTCGTGAGTTGGTTGCAGGTGTTAACAGCAACTGCAAGTAGGTAATGTATAACCGGATAAAAATCTGCCAGTTGCAATAGTCTGGCAAGAGAAGGAGACATCCCTTGTCTATTGAGAGTCCAGAGTAAAAAATCCGGTATTTCTGAATTTTTTGGCAAGCTAACCAGTTCCATGCAAAAAAATTCAGAAAACGTACAGTTAAAATTTACTTCACCGTGTTAACCCTGAATTGGGTGATGTCCGGCGCTTTCACCGGTTTTTCCGAGCGCGGTGTACCTTCTGGCACCCAGTTGTAAGGAACCGGTTGCGCGCGATAAACGGTATTGCTGGCAAATGGTTGTGGATCTTCTGCACGCGGCGCACTGAAATACGGGCTAATGTATTCCCATACAATTTCGCCTTTGGCTGTAATCTGGAACAAACGGCCGTTCATCCCTTCATCAATCAATGTATTACCGTTTGGCAAACGGCGCGCACTGCTGATATAGGAACTGTAAAAGCTGTAACCGGGTTTGCCTGAATCCGCGCCCGTGTATTGCCACACAATTTCTTTTTTGGTGGGGTCAATTTCCAGCACACGCGAACGTGGTTGTGTACCGATATTCACCGGCGGATAACCCGCAGCGCCCTGGTTATCAAATACCAGCAAATTACCTTCGCCTGGCAGGCCTTTGGGGATGATGTGCGCATCGTGTTGGCCGGAAATCTGGTCTACCGGACGCGGTACTTTGAATTGACCAATCGATGGCGGGTAATCCGGCCCGATACGCCACACAATTTTTCCGGATTTTTTATCGATAATCCCTATGATATTGGCTTCGCGTGCATCGAACACCAGATTATCCGGATGAAAACGTTGATCGCCGGCGTCGTACCATTTGTTGGGGCCCACCACGGACAAATTGTTGAAATGCAAATAATCAAACGGAATGGTTTTATCGTTGCGCGTTAATGTTTCGCGCAGGATTTTCAGTGAGGCTTCGCTAAATCCAAATTCATCCAGATGTTCAAACGCCGCCCACTTCCAAACTACTTCACCTTTTGGATTAACTTCATAGACGCCGTCTTCCAATAATTTTTCGGCCTTCCAGCCTTTTACCGGAATAACATAATTCACCAGGATAATCGTGTTGCCATTGGGCAAGCGATGCCAATCGTGATGTTGGCGAATGCTGGTGCCGTAACCGCTGGCATCGGTGGCGGTACCTGCACTGGCATAAGCATCTTGCGCACCGGCGCCACCCCATTGCCATATCACCTTGCCATTCCAATCCACTTCGCCGATGGATTGCGCGGTCGCATTGGCGCGACCGCCGGTTTCACCGGCAAGCTGAACCAATACATGCCCGCGTTTACCATTGTTCAATGCGGGATCAATCAACACGGGAGGAAATGCGTTGTAATTCCATTCGTGGACCAGATTGCCATTTAAATCAATCAAATGGGTTTTCTTATCCTGGCCAGCAAATAACACGTAGGAGTTATAAGCTTTGGCGGGATCGTAAATTGTGGTACCGGTAGGGTATACGCTGGGAATTGCCTGGGCCAGATTGGCCGCGAGAACCATAGCTGTGGTGGCCAGCGGATAAATGACACGGTGTAACGGCGGGATAATTTTTTTCTTCAATGATGCAATCACAACTGCGCTCCTTAAAAATTTTCGCCGCCGCTGCGCAGCGGCGAAAATAATTTTTACTGTGACCTGATGAAGGCTATTTAACTAACTCTATTGAATTAACAACGGCCGCTATTAAAAACGGCCACTGAAGGTCACACCAATCCAGCGCGGGGTAGCCGGTGTGTAACTATTCCAGGTACGAGTGCTTGGCGTGTCGTCATCAAACAGGTTTTTTACCACCAGGTTTACATCGAAGGTTTGCTTGCTGTTGCCCAGGCCAATACCGAAATCCACAAGCGTACGGCCTTCAATCCAGCCGTAGGATGACAACGAGTTATCCGAGTTGAATTTGCTGTTGTACTGCGCATTCAAACTTGTATGGAACTCTTTGCCGTCAAACACCGGTAGGCGGTAATCCACACCCAGGTTGAAGCTGACTTTTGATGCGCCGGGTAAGGTCTCGCCGCTAACATCCTGATAGGGGGGCGCACCGGTATAGCCATTCTCGGAAGGCTGGGCGGAGTTAGGGAATTCCACGTAAATTGAATCTGTGTAGGCGCCCGCGAAACGCAAGGTAGTGTTCGGGATTCCGGAATAGATGCTGTCAATCTCCAGCCCGCGCGACCTGACTTTGGGAATGTTGGCTGTAGCGTTGGTAAATCGATCCGGTGCATTCGGATCAGCCTGGCGAGCAAGCGTCGTACTGTATTCATCGAAAATACGGCTGGTTTGTTGATAATCCTTGATATTCATTTCGAACAACGCAAGGTTGAAAACCAAGGTGTTGTCTAACAGCAGTGATTTCACACCCAATTCAAGCGCATCGTTTTTCTCCTCTTTCACCAGATTTGAAATGCCGTTGGTCGCTTGCGCGATACCTGCCTTTTCGCCGTGCTGCCAGGAGAAATAGGCGGTCAGGTTTTCATTGAATTTATAGGTAGGGCTTATCACAAATGCGGGGAGTGTTTTCTCGTAGGGTTCAACATCAAACTCGTTAAATACGACCCCGATTTGCGATTGACGCAATGCTTTGGCTGCACCCACTTGTGTTTTTTGCGCAGCGGTCAAGCTGTTGTATGCCGAGCCTGGCGTTGCTTCAGCGATTGCAGTTCCAAAATATTTATTCGCTAAAAAGTCGGCGAGTTTTAACTGTGATACGGTGTTGTCGTTTACCAGTGTTTTGGTGGTGGTGCCGTCCGGGTTAACGGTAGTGACTACACGCCCCAGGGTTCCTGCTGCGACGTTAGTCGTTGCATTCAAAGCGGTTGTTGCGTTCACGCTGTGGAAGCCGCCCAGGTTTACATCATTCACTGTGGATGGATTCAGCTCGGCGCCAAATCCGGAATCGATGATATGTGTTGAAGTGCGGTTGTCACGCTCTTCGCGGGTAAAGCGCAAGCCGGTGGTCAGCACAAACTTATCAGTAAAATTCCAGTTGGCCTGGCCGAATGCGGCAATGCTTTCGTTGTTAATATCCTGGAAGCCTGCGGGGCTATTCCAGGCCATGTCCAAGCCCGACAGCGAGTTGATGAGCAAATAGCGCCCGGCGCCATCTTTATCCAATGTGGTGTACTGCGCATTACTCGCAAACCAGGCACCGGCATCATTGCCCCATATCCGTTGGTACTCGGATTTGTTGTTCACATCCAGGTAATACAAACCCGTTTGATAATCCACAAAACCGCCTTGCTGGGAACTCAGGCGAATTTCCTGGCTGACTTGTTTGTAATCGTTAAAAAAGCCGCCGGAGTTGCGCTGGATATCAAAGGGTGTGCCTTCGTCGTTGACCGCGTTGAAGTGGTAATCCTTGTAGGCGGTGATGGAGGTGATGGTATGGCTATCCAGTTTCCAATTGAGATCAAGAGTGGCGCCATTGCTGCCGGTGATCAGCGGGCGAGCACTGTCATTGTTGACTTCATCGGTTGCCAGGTATTGATCCGCATAATTATAGGCTGGGCTTTGCGTGAACCAGCGTCTGGTGAGACGTGTTTTCGCATCTTCTGATAATGGATTTGCAGACCCGTTTGAATAGGTTGTAGGTGTGGGCGTGCGAATAGTTCTGCCGTTAGTACGCTCACCAGAACGCGGTTGGACATCCAAAGCAAGTCGCGCACTGAAATCTTCGGTAGGCGTTAACAGAAATTGCACCCGGCCGGAAACACGTTCCTTATTGGTGTAGGTTTCGTCAGTGTTGTAGGCATTTTTGAGATCGCCCTGGCCTTTGGAGACACTGAGGGTGCCGCGCCATGCCAATAAATCATCAACAACCGCACCGCCGCCCGCAAAGCGACCTTGCACGGTATCCCATTCGCCGAAGGTTAATGCGTAGGAGAAATCTGAATCAAAAGAGGGGCGTTTGGTGGTGACGTTGATCGCGCCGATACTACTATTTTTACCCAACAGGGTTCCCTGCGGGCCACGCGCTACCTCTACGGTTTCAACATCGGTGAAATCAAAACTGGATGAGAGCGCGTTGTAAGCGTAGTTAACACCATCCACAATCAAACCCACTGCTGGATCTTGTGCTTCCGTTTGGCCTTGTTTACCAATACCGCGAATGGAAAGGCTGCTGGTACGCTGGTTGCCCTGGTTCCAGGAAATATTCGCCAGGCGTTGGGTAAGTGCAGCAATATCCGTTGCGTTCAAACGCTCCAGTTCCTTGCCCTGGACCACAGATACAGACAGCGGAACATCCTGCAATTTTTCAATACGGTTACGGCTGCGAACCACGACGGTTTGCAACACCAACGGCCGGTCTTTATCTGCAAGCGCAAGGGTTGCGCTATTTTCAACAGCTTCACTTTCAACAGTTGAATTTTCAGCAACCAGTTCTTCGGTGATCGGTGCTGTTTGCGCAGCAGATACTGATGATAGGGCAACAGACGCAATAAAGAGCGCCAAAGGTTTAATGGAAAAAGGTTTTTGGATTGCTGCAAAAAGAACATTTTTTTCTTGTGCAGATTTTTTTGTACGGGAAGACATTCAATAACTCCTGGGCAATAAATTCATGTGTCAGGAGGAATTGGGCAATTAATATGCCAGTGGAATTTTCCAACGCGGCAAGTGTTTTTAATCAAGCAAATAAAATCCTTTTAATACAATGGGTTGATTATTTTTATTTTTTTTACAGCGAGTGCGTTGTTGGATTCTTTACAGCGCTTTTTTGCGTTAAACACTGTGTTGAAAAATCATCATTGGCAGTGCAGATTTTCGCGTTGGCTTTTAATCCATATTGATGGCTGTTGGCTGCATAGCAGTAGCGCAGAAAATTGTTTTTATCCCACCAGATTAACGACTACGAAAAATCTGTTTTTAGTGGCACAAAAAAATATCCCTAAAAATATTTTTCTTTTTCAATCAAAAAGATAGACGTTCATTAAACTCGTTTTTACAAAATCTTTACAAATCTGGCTCACTAGTTGCTATTACCGGTATGAGATTAAACAAGCTGTTGCTAAATCAATGGCTGTATAACTGATATTGCTAGCGTTATAGCGATTATCGATAGCCAAGCGTTAAAACCGGTGGTGTTCACCCAAGCAACCATCATATGTGTAGGAGCGAGTTAATGAACAAGAAGAAATTATACCTGGCGGTTGTGCTGGGGTTGTCGGCGTCGGTATTTGGCTTGGGACAGGCCTATGCTGCTGATGCTAAGGATGACGCTGCTAAAAAAACGGCAGCGGCCAAGGCTGAAAAAGTAAAGCCCATTACCAGTACTGCCTCCAGAGATTGGGCGTATGAACCAATTAACGCTAACGTTGCTGTACCTGATGCAGGTAATAGCAAATGGGTTCGCTCACCTATTGATAATTTTATCCTGGCGCGCCTGAATGAATATGGGTTAAAGCCTGCGCCGGAAGCCGATCGTGCTACTTATATTCGCCGCGTCACTCTCGACCTGGTTGGTTTGTTGCCAACACCTGCCGAAGTGGAAGCGTTTGAAAAAGACAAATCACCTGACGCCTATGAAAAGCTGGTTGATCGCTTGTTGGCATCGCCGCACTTTGGCGAGCGTCAAGCGCGTCGCTGGTTGGACCTGGCTCGCTACGCAGACAGCGCCGGTTTCCAAAACGACCAGACTCGCCCGAACAACTGGCGTTATCGCGATTATGTAATCAAAGCGTTTAACGACAACAAGCCATTCGATACGTTTATTCGTGAGCAAATTGCGGGTGATGAGTTGTGGCCAGACAGCCAGGAAGCAAAAATTGCAACCGGATTATTAGCGGGTTATCCCGATAACTTTAACTCGCGTGACCTGGTGCAGCGTCATTATCAAATTGCCACTGATATGACTGATTTGGTGGGGGAAACATTCCTTGCGTCTACTATTGGCTGTGCAAGATGCCACAACCATAAAATCGACAAGATCAGCCAAAAAGAATATTTCCAACTGCAGGCATTCTTTGCGAATACCTTCAATAACGAACGTTTTGAATTGGCGAAAGGCACTGAGACCCAGTGGGATATCGATTTCGTAACCGCCCAGGCTACTTACCAGGCGGCAATCAAACCTATTACTGATAAACAAAAAGCGATTCTGGACAAAGTGCGTACGGCGGGTCGCAAGTATCACAATGAACGTTATCTGACAGACAGTCGCGAAGCGATTTTCAAACCGAAAGAGCAATGGAATCCATTGGATAAATGGGTAAATGCGCGTTTGAATGCGGTTGCTTCCGAGCGCGATATTGCCGCTTATTTGAAGGAAACAACGTCCAATAAAGACCACCCGCAATATGTTGCAGCGAATGTGGAGTTATGGAATGAGTACGAGCGTTTGAACGAAGAGTTGAAGAAATTCGACAACCTGCGTCCGCGCCGTGGTTCAAAAACTTACACTGCATTAACTGAATTGGGCACCGAAGCACCGGAAACCCATGTGCGCTTTAACGGTATTCATGAGCGCCCATTGGAAGCAGTTGAACCAGGTTTGCCAAAACTCTGGGCAGCAAATTACGATCTGAAAATTACTCCAACTGCAACCTCAACCGGTCGCCGCACAGCATTGGCCAACTGGATTGCCGATGCGCAAAACCCGCTTACTTCACGTGTGTATGTAAACCGTGTCTGGGCGCAACTGTTTAATAAAGGTATTGCCGGCATCGTGGAAGATTTCGGTCGCGCGGGTGAAAAACCAACGCATCCTGAATTGCTGGATTATTTGGCAAGCAACTTTACGAAAAACGGTTGGAATGTAAAACAATTGCAACGCGACATCGTCTTGTCCGCCGTCTACCGCCAATCGTCCGATGAGCGCGCAGATGCGTTGAAAGTCGATCCAAACAACAAACTGTTGGCCGCTTATCCACGCAAGCGTCTTGAAGCAGAAGAGCTGCGCGATTCCTTGCTCTATGCATCAGGTGAGCTGGATGAAACTATTGGTGGCCCGGCGGTGTTCCCGAAAGTGCCTGCAAGCCTGGTAGCGGGTAATACCTTGAACAATGGTCAGGGCGGTGCGTTGTGGGAAGAAGCCAAAGATCCTAACGATCACAAGCGCCGTAGTATTTATACCTTCGTGCGTCGCAGTTTGCCGTATCCATTGACTGCCTCGTTCGATCCGGCAGATCCATCCAAGCCGCATCACAAACGCGATGTAACAACGACTCCGCTGCAAGCATTAACCCTGTTTAACAGCGATGTGGTATTCGGTTGGTCGCAAGCATTGGCGGGCCGTGTAATTTCCGAAGCGGGTGCTAACGAAAATGCGCAAATCGATAAGTTGTACGAAATCCTGTTCTCACGTAAACCAACCAGCAAAGAAAAATCAGCGCTGAAAGGTTTCCTGAAAGAACAACAGAAATTAGTGGAATCAAAAA
This sequence comes from Gammaproteobacteria bacterium, assembly GCA_021151835.1. Lineage (GTDB taxonomy): Bacteria > Pseudomonadota > Gammaproteobacteria > Pseudomonadales > Cellvibrionaceae > Cellvibrio. The sequence goes on along the minus strand of JAGKWO010000001.1, from coordinate 90,944 downwards.
CCTGGACTGACAAATTTGAAGTTGCTGTGCCAACCGGTTTGAAAGACACCAAAAACCTGGATCCCTTTAAAGCCGCTGCTTTTGTGGACCTGGTACACGCAGTAGCTAACTCCAATGACTTTGCGTATCGCTTCTGATACGCATGGTTGCGGGACGTTACTGTTAAAAAATTACGGTTATTTAAAAATTATCTTTACTAATTAAACAATGAGATTACTGCAATGGATAATAAATCACGTCGCGACTTTTTAAAGAACACCGGCCTGGGAGTGGGTGGTGCGGCTCTGGCAGGTGCTATTCCAGGTTTGAGTGTGAATGCTGCTGTGGCTGCTGATCTGGTAGATCCTGCTGATCCGTTAGCGCCCAAGGAGCCGCATTTTCCAGCAAAAATCAAATCGGTAATCTGGTTACATCAAAACGGCGCTCCAAGTACGTTGGACCTGTACGATTACAAACCAGAGCTGGTAAAAAATGCCGGCAAGCCGGTACCGGAATCGTTCCTGAAAGGAATTAAAACCAGTACCCAGGGTGGTGTGAATGGTTTATTTGTTTCCAAGGAAAGAACCTGGAAACAATACGGCGAGAGCGGTGCATGGTTCTCTAACCTGTTGCCAAATCTTGCTAACCATGCCGATAAACTCACCTTTATCAAATCAAGTGTGACCATCGGTGCAACCCACGATATTTCTATTCTGAAATTGAATACCGGTGATCTGAACCCGGGCCGCCCATCATTGGGTGCATGGGTTTCCTATGCACTGGGTACTGCTAACCCGGATTTGCCACCGTATGTTGTTTTGTACAACGGTGCATCAGAACCGCGTGCGGGTTCAGTGAACTGGCATTCAGGTTTCTTGCCGGCCGTTTATCAAGGTACTGCATTCCGTCCGGGCGCATCACCAATTTATTACCTGGATCGTCCTGAGTTGCGTTCTGCACTGCAACAACGTAATTCGCTGGATCTGTTGAACAAGCTCAATCAAATCGGTGCAAGTGATCGTCCATTGGATACCGAATTGAAAGCGCGCCTGCGTTCTTATGAATTGGCAGATCGTATGCAAGTTGCTGCACCGGAAGCAGTGGATCTCACTAAAGAAAGCGATGCGACCAAAAAGCTGTACGGTATTGATGATCCGGTGAGCAGCAGCTACGGCACAACCTTGCTGCGTGCACGCCGCCTGGTGGAGCGCGGTGTGCGTTTTATCCAGGTAGTGAGTGGTGCACCGGATGGTGAAACTGAAATCACCAGCTGGGATGCGCATGATGATCTGGATAAAAACCATGGCCTGATGGCGAAAATGGTTGATAAGCCAATTGCCGGTTTGCTGGAAGATTTGAAAGCCCTCGGCCTGCTTGAAACTACGCTCGTCGTGTGGACTTCCGAATTCTCACGTACCCCATGGGGTGAGAGCGGTACTGGTCGTGACCACAACCCATGGGGTTACACCCAATGGATGGCCGGTGGCGGTTTGAAAGCCGGTTTCACTTATGGTGCGACTGATGAACTCGGTGTGCAAGTTGCCGATAAGGATACCGCTGTAGATACTTACGATTTGCATGCAACTGTATTGCAATTGCTTGGCTTGAACCACTTGAAAACCACCTTCATTAACAATGGCCGCTCAGAGCGTCCAACAGTGGTGTTCGGTAAAGTGATTAAGGATATCCTGGCTTAAGTTAGCCAAATTAATGCATTAAAGTATTTAGTTTAGGGTGATTTGGGAGGCAGCATTGCTGCCTCATTTTTATCTGTAGTTTCATATTTCGATCTGTTTTGTTTTTGTTTTTCTTATTACTGTTTTTTATTTTTGCAATCAAATTGATATTTCCATATTGCAAATGTACTTGATATTTTTATTACCTCTTTTGTTGAAATCATTGCCGGGAAATTATGCGTAATTTTGTTGTCGCTCTACGTTTCGTTGTACTGTTGTTCGGTCTTAATCTGTTGGCTATTTCAGCTCCTTTTGCAGAAGAATCTGAGATGGACATGGATTTGATGCAAACGATTGAAGATACAAATGATAGTTTAACTTCCAATGTTTCTTTAGAAGATGCAGATGCTGCAACAGCAGATGCCCAAACATTGAATGAACTTTTTGCGGTGGTAGTTGAACACTATCAAAAAGATTTGGCTGCTGGTAACGATGTTGCTGAAGCAGTGAAATTGTCGGAAAAAAGTAAAAAGTTAGCTGGCGATATTATTAGCCAGGTAAAAGCGGGTGACTTCGAAAGTGCCGCGCACTCGGCAACAGAGCTGTCGCGTACCTGCAAAACCTGCCATAACTTTTACAAAGAAGATTAGGGCATGGTGAAATTAGCATTCCGGGGTCCATTGCAATGGGGCCCGGCCTTATGGCGAAGGTCTACGCTGTTAAATCGTATTTTGTTCAGCATGGTATTGTTATGCCAACCAGTGTTGGCCGCCGAATTTGCAGGTAATGCTGCAGATGGAAAATTGAAAGCGGCTGACGAACGTTGTTCGGAGTGTCACGGTCTGGATGGCAACATTCATGCGGTTAATGAATCGGCAAAAATTCCCAAGCTGGCGGGGCAAAGTCCGGATTACTTACTAAAGCAGTTTCAGGATTTTCGCAGTGGTGAGCGCAAAAATGATTTTATGGCGATCATGGCGCGCAATCTTGATGATGCGGATGTGGTCGATATCCTCGCCTGGTATGCCAGCCAACCGACAATGACTGGCAGTCATGGAAGTAGTGCACAGGGCGAAAAATTGTTTCTGGAAGGTGATGCAAAGCGCGGTATAGTAGCTTGCGCCAGCTGCCATGGCCGCGACGGCAAGGGAACACGTGAGCAGGTGAAAGGATATCCGGATTTGGCCCCTGAACTTATTCCGGTTGTTGGTGGGCAGGATTGGCATTATCTGGATCAGCAATTGCGCGACTGGCGAGCGGGGATCAGAACTAATAGCCAGGATGGTGTCATGAATAGCGTTACAAAAAATTTAACCGATGCAGAAATTAATGCCTTAAATGATTTCATCTCTGCATTAAAATAAGCGGAAAATTTTTTTACCGAACCTTTTTAAGCCAAATCTTTGTTAAGGGAAAAATTATGAAATTTTCAATTCAAAAAACATTGCTGGCGGGTGTGCTTGCCAGCGGCCTGGTGTTGCCGGCCATGGCCGCATTGGAAGCAGGAAAAACTGCTCCGGAATTCGCGCTCAAAGCATCATTGGCCGGTAAGGCATTTGATTTTTCACTCAAGGAAAAATTAAAGTCCGGTCCTGTTGTCGTGTATTTTTATCCATCTGCTTACACTAATGGTTGTAATCTGCAAGCGCATAGTTTTTCAGTAAACAGTGAGAAGTTTGCTAAAGCGGGTGCAACCGTTATTGGTGTTTCCCTGGACAGCATTGAGCGTCTTAATGATTTTTCTTCTGACCCGGAATATTGTGCAGGTAAAGTGGCAGTCGCGTCTGATCCGGAAGGTAAAGTTGCCAAGTCATTTGAGTTGAATGTGCGCGATGCAGCACCAGGTAAAGTAGACAGTCGCGGTAAATCAATTGATCACGGTTTTGCCGAGCGTACAACGTTCATTATTACTGAAGATGGAAAAATTTCTTCAACGATCAGCGGTGTTTCACCAACTGATAACGTCAAGCAAGCCTTGGCGGCGGTGGAGAAACTGGCAGCGCAGTAAAACTGCGCTGCATTGCAAAAGGCTAACATGCAAAATTCACATCGCCCCCAAGGTGAATTTTAGCGCTGTTAGGGTGAATGGTAGGGGCAGGGATGCTCTGTTTTTTTTGATGATCTCTTTTCTTAAAGACGCGTTATTTTTTTCTTCATCACTTCATCACTTCATCACTTCATCACGTCGCTCTTTATAACTTCTGCCTGGAACATCTCTCGCTACATTTCTCGTTAAAAATAAATATCTACGTTATTTAACTGCTGGATAATTTCACTGTGTAGTTCAACGCCTGTCGCTAATTGCTTATTACGGGTTTCCCATCCGCGCTCGCCCGGATAGGAAAATGGCGCTGCCTCGTTCTTTAAATAAGCAATAAATGCGGCTGTGTGTTGCTGAAATGCCACTGGTTCAATAAAGCCGGCAGGGTTAAGTGCAATAAATATTTTACTTGCTTGCGGGTCCAGCCCACTTGAATCATTGTTGCGAATGTCTTGGGTGAAGGCAGCGCCTGCTAATGCCGCGGTTAGTAATTCAAACATTACTGCCAGCCCCGCGCCTTTGTGTTCGCCCATCGGCAATACGGCGCCACCCAGGATTGCTTTTGCATCGTTGGTGGGATTGCCATTGGCATCCACTCCCCAATTACCAGGTAAGGTTTTTCCTTCCCGCAACCAGGTTCCCACTTTACCCACCGCAGCCTGGCTCATGGCCATATCCAGCACAATAGGTTCTGCTGGCGTTGCGCCGGGGATTCCTATTGCTAACGGGTTGTTACCAATAACGGCTTTTTTAGCGCCGCCAATCGCCATGGTGGGAATGGCGTTGGTGGTGCAAATACCGATAAAGCCCGCTTGTGCTGCACGATTGGCATAGGCGTGGGCGCGGCCCCAATGGGTAGTATTTTTGGCAAGGCAAACACCGACACCAAATTCCTGCGCGAGGGTTGTTGCTTGCTGCATCGCGTGTTGTGATGCATAACGACCGGGACCGTTATTGCAATCCAGTACGCTAATAGCGCCGAATTGGCGTAGGCTGGTGAATTGTGGATTGCGGGTAACACGGCCTTCCGCAATTGCTTCAAGTAGCGGTGGCAACATGCGCACGCCATGGGAGGGAACGCCGAGCAGATCTGCTTCCGACATTATTTCCGCTTCAATCAACGCTTGCTCTGGTGTAATACCGGCAAGCACTAATCGCTCATACACTTTTTTAACCAATATTTCATAGGGAACAACAATCGTGTCGCTCATTAATCAAGACTCGTAATATTTGGAAAATAAAATGGCGTGACAATTAAATAAGGCGAGCTATTTAATTGTCACGCCAGTAGGGGAGGGAATCATCCATGATTACTGCAATGCACTCAAGTGTAGATAATCACGATGTGCAGTTTCCTTGCGTGGATTTTTACCAGTCGATTAGAATTTTCCGGTGAATACTACTCCTACCCAGCGCGGATAAGGCCAGGGTGCGTAGCTGTTCCAACCGCGTTCATGGGTGCGATCATCAAACGCGTTTTTAACGATTAAGCTCACATCAAGGTTTCCATCAATTGAACCGAAACCAATCGATGCATCAGTACGGCTGTAACCAGGCGTATACGAGTAAGAAGATAAGTCGTCGTTGTTTAAATAATCGCTGGTGTAGGCGGTATTGAAACTTGCGTGGAATTCGGCGGAGCTTAATATCGGTTGGCGATACTCTACACCGAGATTCACAGTCCATTTTGCTGCGCCGGGCAAATTCTTTCCGGTTTGGTCAACAAATGGATCGTCCAGGTAATTTAATTCCGATGGTTTGGGGGAGTTTTTAAAATCGGTGTAATACGCATCGTTAAATGCACCGCTCAAACGAAAACTGAAATTTTCGATACCGCTATAGTAACCGTCAAATTCCACACCCTCGACGCGCACACCATCCACGTTGCCCTGGGCAGTTACATAAGCGAGCGCTGGCACGATACCATTGTTGATATTGTCTTGCGTTGCCCACTCGTCCACTTTGCGAATAGCTTGCTGGTAGTCTTCAATATCCATTCTGAACACGTTGATGTTAAACACCAACTCATCATCGAAGAATGTCGTTTTCACGCCCACTTCATAGGAATTGGTTTTTTCCGGTTTTACACCAGTTGGCTCACCATTGATATTAAAAGCGGTACCGGATTTTTCGCCGTACTGCCAGGTAACATAACCGCGTACCTGATCATTAAATTCATAAGCCTGGCTTAAAAAGCTGGTGTAGAGTGTATCGTCATAAGTGCTGGAGACTTTGGGAATCAACTGGCCAATCTGGCTTGCACGCAATGCTTTCGCGTTCGCAATTTGCGCTTTCTGTGCCGCAGTCAAACTGTTATAGGCCGCACCGGGTACACCGGTAATTGCTACGCCGTAATATTTATTAGCGACAGCATCTGCCAAACTTTTTTGCGCGTCGGTGTTGGCGTTGGTGTGAACAGTAGTTGAACTGATGGCGTTACCGAATTGATCGCGTTGTTGGGTGATGGTACCCAATTGGCCCCGCAATTCAGCAGGGATTGAGCCAGCGGTTCCGACAACATCGAAGCCACCTAAATTAATCCCGCGCACTGAAGATGGATTTAACCAACTACCTGAACCATCGTTTTGCAATTCGACGATATCAGTTGTGGTCCTGTCTTCAGTGCCAATACGCAAACCTGCCGTAAACGTTGCTGATTCATGCCAATGCCAGTTAGCGTTACCGTAGATTGCATTGCTTTCAGTTTCTACATCGGTACCACCGTATTTACGCGCGTTATCCAGTGAATCCCGCAATAATGCCAGGCCAGCGCCGCGATTCACACCGGCATTTCGTTCCAGCGAGTTGTATTGCGCAGTCGTTGCAAACCAGGCACCGGCATCGGAACCCCAACCGGTTTTAGAGGTGATCGTGTCTTCAGTCTGGAAGAAAAATAAACCGGCAATATAATCAAAGCTACCTCCTTTATCTGATTCAATACTGAATTCCTGGCTGTACTGTTTATAGAAAACGCCACCACCGCCATCGAGGCTGATATCAAACGGAGTTCCTTCATCATTGTGCGCATCAAACGTATAGGCACGCCATGCAGTAATAGAATTGAGTTTGTGATTTTCGAGTTTGTAATCCAGATTTAACGATGCGCCTTTATTGGAAACCGTTTGCCCCTGGTTTTCATTAAAATAAACCGTTTCATCGTCTTCGTTAGCAAGATAATCTTCATAGCTATAAACATTGTTTTTAACGAATTTGCGGTTTTCAAACCAGCTGCGGGGGCCTACCCAGGTTTCTGTGATTTTGGTAATGGCATTGGTTGCCGGATCACGAGTAAGGGATTCTTGCAAAAATCCAGCGAGCTTGGCTTTTGAACCCGTACCACTCGGGTCAGTGAGCCTGCCATTGGGAGCGAGTGCGCTGGCATTGTCATAGCGCTCGGGTTGATCAACATAAAATGTTAATCCATTCTGCAATTGCGCACCGCGCGGTTCAAGATCAATACTTAAATGAGCGTTGAATTTTTCAGTCGGTGTTAATAAAAATTGCACACGGCCACTGACACGATTGCGATTGTATAAACTGTAATTTTCATCGTAACGACTTTCGTAGGCGCCGCGTTGTTTATCCACAATAAATGAGCCACGCCATGCTAATAAGTTATCAATCACCGGGCCACCATAAGCGCCTTTTAAAATAACAGTATCGCGCTCACCGTAGGCAATGCTGAGTTCACTGCTTGGCTCAAAGGTTGGTTTTTTTGTAGTGACATACACTGCACCGGAACTGCCGCCTTTGCCGCCCAGGGTTCCTACCGGGCCACGAAAACCTTCTACGGTTTCGATGTCATAAAAATCAAAGTTACCCAGTGCAGTTAAACCAAAACTAACGCCGTCCTGAATAACCAATACGCTTGGATCTTGTACTTCGGCGAATGCGCGCTTACCTACACCGCGAATAGACAGTGATGCACCGCGGGTATTGTTTTGGTTAAACGTAACGTTAGCTAACCGTTTTGAAATGGATTCATAATCCAATCCCAGTTCGCGGTTTAATATTTCACCGGAGATAATCGATTGTGAAAAAGGTTCTTCGCGGGTTTTTAACAGGTTTTTTGTTTCCTGTTCCTTAATGCCCCTGACGAGTAACTCCTGTACATCAGGGCTGCGCTTTCCACCTGCACTGGTTGGTTCAGATTCAAGGATTTCATTAACATCCACATCCTTTTCTTCCGGTGGGGTTTGTTCTGCTTGTGCAAATGCCTGCGTAACATTTAAAAAAATAAGGCCACTTAAAATAACACTTAAAGGTTTTGCAGAGAATTTTTTTCCATTGATTTTTTTCATAATAGAAAAATTGTTTTTTTGATCACTAGATTTCATTAATAACTCCAGGAAATATATTTTTGCCCGCGGCTGAAATTGCAAGCGATATACCAACTTGGTGTTATTTGTAAATTTCTCTTTAAGTGTTTGATTTATTGCAAAATAATTTAATTTAAACAATTTTCGTTGAGTGATGCGTCGACACTGTATATTTAAATTTAATCAATGTTGGATAAAAAACAGCAACTCTGTTGATAAGCTCTCATAACCAAATTAATCGCGCATAGAATAAAAAAGGGCGCTATTCCCTGAATAGCGCCCTGTAGATAACACAATTAAATTTAATTGCTGGCGGTGTTGGTGCTGATAAATGATTCCAGGTCTTTCAATTGCACCAGGCGACCATGGAGCGGTGCAATTTGTGCAACATCCAGTTTCAAGCGATTAATATTTTCATACAGGTTTTTTGAGAAAGGATTCACACTGGTTGGTGCCGGTGCATTTGGTGCTGGTGGGGTAAATGCATCAGCCTCAACCAGGATTTTTTCCTTCGGTAAATAAATCAATGCGAAAGCATCATTGTGGCCATTACCGGCAATTGAATGAATTTCAATAGGGCGTTGGCCATCGTCCAGTATCAGCTTGTCTTTAAACGTTTGGAATTTGGCCGGTTTTTTGGAGCTTGCCAATTTGTCCGGGCTGATAGTCCGCGCTTGCTGCCAGGCTTTTTCATAGAAAGGTTTGTTGAGTTCGTGAGTAACAATCGTTGCTCCTGCATCAACATAAGTACGCAGGCCACCGGAGTGGTCGAAATGTTGATGGCTATTGATTAAATGCGTAATCGGTTTGTTGGGAATTAATTCTTTTACCTTGGCGATAACGGCTACCGAACGTGCTTCATTTAGCGGTGCTTCAATGACCACTACGTGATCTTTTTGCTCAACGGCCAGGCTGTGATGGGTGCCGCCCTGTAAATAATGTACGCCGGGTGCGAGTTCTGTGCTGGTCACCGCAACGGCTGGCGATGGATTATTTTTGATGTCTGCAGGAACCGCCAGGTCAACAGGCTGGTTGGTTTTCACCTGGTTAACGGTAATATCCAATACCGGTGAACCACCCTGGATTTTCACGATCTTGCCCGGGAAGCGCGTGCCGTTAAAATCTTTATATTGGCTGTAATTAACTTCTACCAGGGTATCGCCAAGGATCGGGTTATCAATCCAGGTTTTTACCTGTTCCAATTCCCCTTTGCTATTAATCAGGCCCTGGTATTTATATTTCTGTTGGCTGAATTCAACCAGTGTTGCGTCACCTTTTTTATTGGTAACGGCATGGTTGGATTGTGCTGCTTTCAAAAAGCCCTGGGGCGTGGTCCAGATTTCTGCCTGGCGCTCTTCCACGGCGGCAGGTTGCGCTTGTGGTACAGCGGGTGTGCCCGGTGCTGAACCTTGCGGTGCGGCGAGGTTCCAGGCTACGGAGCCATTTACATATTGATCCGGCTTTTGTTCAACCGGAACCGGACGCTCGCGATTTGGCTCGACGATTTGCAAACGGGTTTGTTGGGTGCGCGCTGATTGGTTGTCAAAATTAATGCTGGCACTATAGCTTTTCACTTCAAACGCCGGCCACGCAGTGCCGGGCGCTGGTGATTGGCCAAATTGATACCACTTGCCAGCGCCGGTGTATTCCAGTGTTTTAACTTTGTCAGCACCTGCTTTTTTATAAGCCGCTTCGAGTGCGGATTCGGCCGCATAGAGTCCACTGCTCACGCTGAGGCCCAATACAATCAGACTGGCCTTGAAGGGGAGGCCTGAACCCGTTTGAATAATCGATTTCATATAAAGACATTTCCTGTTGGCAGTAATAAAAAAATAGAAGCCCGTGCTAACTCACTTTCACATGATCCATTAAACGCGCCCAATGTCGCTTGTGCACATGGAATGTAGACAAGCCTGCGTTTGTGCTTTCAATTCCTGGCTTTTGCTCAAGAGCAATGCCTGTACCACATTATCAATTTATTTTTATTTTGATGAATTCCACTGACTGAATGTTGAATTGGGTACGGGAATGCTGAATTAAAAACAGTATTTGCTGTGTTCCTTACAGGTCAGCCTGGATGCTGCTATAAAAATTTTCAGGTTTACTTTTTTGCTTGTTAGTTAATTTGGTGGTTATGCAGCAATTTTTAATTTTCCTTCACAGGATTTAATCAAAAAATGATTATTTTTAAACATTGCGCGCGCAAATATCAAAAGCTGGCGCATTTCTATCGAAATGGTCTGCTAATTGCTATTCGTCGGTAAGCAAGTTGTTAAACAGGTTATTAACGCTGCCATTAACAACTAAAACGTTTATTTTTATTTTCTTAACCCTATCAACATCCCAATTGAACATCCTGTTTTCAGGTTGCATTGACACCGAGGCTGGCTATGAAATTCTTTCCTAATGAAATACAACGCTTACTAAAACCACTTGCACTGGTCACCACCATAGCGGCTTCGGCTATTTCCTCTTCCGGTGTCTATGCACACCATGCCTTTTCAGCCGAATTTGATGCTAACCAGCCGATTGAATTGACTGGCGTAGTGACCAAATTGGAGTTGGTAAACCCTCATAGCTGGTTGTATTTCGATGTGAAGAAAGCCGATGGCAAAGTTGAAAATTGGGGATTTGAATTTGGTGCACCATTTAGTTTGAAACAAAAAGGGTTAACAAAAGCCTCGTTACCAATCGGTACCCAGGTCACGCTTAAGGGGTATCGTGCAAAGAATGGATTGAATTTTGGGTATGCGGTAACTGCCACACTGGCGGATGGCCGTGTATTTACTACCGGCGGTGCACCTGATGCGCCGGCAAGCCAGCAAAAATCCTCTGCTGCCAAACCCTGATTTTTAAGGTGCTTATTGTTATTGGCTGTTCTTTATTAAATCGCTCGTTGCCTGCAGGTTGCGAGAATTAATTATTGAGGGGAAATTCCTTTGAGTCGTCCACTGCAATTAACCATTCAATGGAAATGGTATTTACTGACTGGCAGTTTATTTTTAGTGAGTATTTTCGGGTTGCAAGCGTGCAATAAGCAAACTACTGCTGAGGCTAACGCCCAAACACCGCAAACATCATCGTTAACCACAGATATTCCGCGTTTGGCAAATGGTAAACCGGATTTCTCTGGTATTTGGCAAAGCACCAGTGGTGCCGACTATGATCTGGAACCACACAACCATCGTGAAGATGCTCCACCAGGTGCCGGCGTAGTGGAAGGAAAATATTTACCTTATTTGCCTGAGGCCCTTGAGCAGAAGAAAAAGAATTTTGCCGAGCGCAAAAAACTCGACCCGGCGTCAAAAGGTTATACCCTGGGTGTTCCGCGCGGAATTTATTACCCGGCACCGTTCCAGATTTTCCAGCGCGAGAAAGATTTGTTTATCGTGCATCAATTTGGCCATTCCGTGCGTACCATTTTTACCAACAACACAGACCATCCGAAAGATCCCTATGATTGGTGGTTAGGTGATTCACGCGGTAAATGGGAAGGCGATACGCTGGTGGTAGACGCGCGTCATTTCAACGATAAAACCTGGTTCGATAGCGCCGGTAATTATCACAGCGATGCGCTACAAGTATTGGAGCGCTGGACTTTCCTTGACCGGAATACTATTGAATACCAGGCAACTGTTACTGATGAAAAAGTATTTAGCCGCCCCTGGACGCTGAGTGTGATTTTGCATCGCCATCGCGAAAAAGATTTCCAGTTGATTGAGGATTATCGTTTTACGCTGGAGTACGACGAGTTTTATCCGCCCAAACCACCCGCTGGCAATTAATACTCATGCAGTGCGCTTAAATACAACTCGGATATTTACGAGGCTTTATATGAAACAACTAGCAACACGATTTTTTTCGGTACGAAAAACAGCATTGGCAGTGATATTAACGGGCTTGTCTGCGGTCAGTTTTGCGCAGGGTGGTATTCCAATCGAGAAAAGTTTTCCGGAAATTAAATCCGGTGAGTGGACTGGCCCACGTTTGGCTGACGGCCAACCGGATGTACAAGGCCATTGGTCCAATACTATTGCCAACCATAATAATTTTACCGATCCGCAAGGGGGAATTCCGAATGATCCCAATCCGCGTCCTGCTGACCAGGGGCCACGTGAAAACCGCGCACCCAGCCGGGTGAGCGATCCTGCGGATGGACAGGTTCCATTGCAGCCGTGGGCATTGGAAAAAGTTAAGGAATTCCAGGTGGGTTTCCACAACCCTGTTAAGCAGGAATACATCGAGCCACTGGCGCGTTGCGCGCCGGGTGGGGTGCCCAAATCCCTTTATTGGCATGGTTATGAGATCAGCCAGTATCCGGGTTATGTGTTATTTCAATTTAATTCAGGCACGCGCATTATCCATTTGGATAACAAAGCGCCATTGCCGGAAAATATTAAATTATGGAATGGCGATTCGCGCGGGCATTGGGAAGGCAACACCTTGGTGGTGAGTGTCCGCAATCATAATGGTAAAGCGTTGTTTGGTCGTTCGGGCGAATTTATTAGCGAGAACGGAACTATCGAGGAGCGTTATATCTTTAACAGTGATCGTACTCGTTACAATTATGTCGCCACCATTACTGACCCTACCGTCTATACCCGTCCGTTTACAGTAACTATTCCCGCTAAACGCTATACCGAAAAAGATACTCCTAACGGCTGGCACTTCGAAGTGGAGCCTGCCACACACGCTGGTAGCGAATTAATACTGGAACACTACGAGCGTATTTGTGCAGAAAATAACGGTGCATTTGGTATTACTGCAAAGTAATCGTTTTGCATAACAAATTCCTGTTATTTGTAGTGAATTTTATTGGCCAGCTTACGCTGGCCTTTTTATTTCTGGCTGGTAATGGCGATCTGATTGATAACTTTTTCTGTTTATATTTAACCACTTGGTGGTTTTTTTAAGGCAAGTGTACTTAATTAAACATTTTGGCTTTTGCACCTCCCTGAATTTTTGTTCATACCCCGCATTAAAAATTACTGCTCTTGTTGAAAATTCATCTCGCTAATTCCGTTTTACACGCAAATTCTTTCCATTTCTTTGCTGATTTTTAGTCAGTTTGTATTTAAACACTGAAGTACAAAAATAAACAAAAAGTGTTGGCCTGGCGTTTGCTCTGCGCACAGCAGGTGACATTTTCGGTGTTAACCGTAGGTTAAACAGTTGTTAATCGGGGAATTTAGTATGTTAACTGTTGTAAAAAAATCATTTATCTCCGGGGTGATGGCTATAGCCATTGTGCCGATGGCGATTCCGGTTGTTGCACACCATGCATTTTCTGCGGAATTTGATGCACAAAAGCCCTTTGAATTAAAAGGTGTTGTAACCAAAGGTAAATGGGTAAATCCCCACAGTTGGGTGTATGTGGATGTGAAGAATGCAGATGGCACCGTGACCAATTGGGGATTTGAATTTGGATCGCCGTTTGCCCTGAAACAAAAAGGCCTGACCAAGGCCACTTTACCTGCGGGCACAGAAGTCACGGTGAAAGGTTATTTAGCTAAAGACGGCCAGAGTTTTGGTTATTCCACCAGCATTACTTTGCCGGATGGCAAGGTGTTCCAAACCGGTGGTGCGCAAGATGCACCAACGACTCCGCCACGGGCGACGAATTAATTTTATTGTGCATTTGCCGCCGCTGTTTTGCTAACGCGTTTTGTTAAATAATTTCTATTACTGAGGTTTGCACAGATCAATGAATTTGAAAAAGTTTATCGGGATTTTATCCCTGGCCTCCCTGATTTCCTTTTGCTGGCAAAGCCAGGCAGCAGAAAAAATTCCCCGGTTAAATGGTAAGCCGGATTTTTCCGGCATTTGGCAAACCACCAGTGCTGCCGATTACGACCTTGAACCCCATTCGCCCCGCATTGATGCGCCGCCTGGCCCGGGGGTAGTGGAGGGCGGTGAAATTCCTTACAAGCCAGAGGCCTTAGCCAAACGCAAGCAAAATTTTGACAATCGTTTTAACGCTGACCCGCGCTTAAAAGGTTGGACGCTGGGGGTACCGCGTGGCATTTATTATCCGGAACCTTTCCAGATTTTCCAGCGCGCGCGCGATATAACCCTGATCCATCAATTTGGCCATTCAGTGCGCACCATCCATACCAATGGTACCGGCCATCCACAGGACCCTAATGATTGGTGGTTAGGTGATTCGCGTGGACAATGGGACGGTGACACACTGGTTGTCGATGTAAAACATTTTAATGATGAAACCTGGCTGGATCGCTCCGGAAATTATCACAGTGATGCGTTACATGTTGTGGAGCGTTGGCAATTCCTCGATGCAAATACGATCGACTATACGGCGACCATCGAGGATGAAAAAGTGTTTACCCGCCCGTGGAATATCAGCGTGATATTGCATCGCCATCGCGAGAAAAATTTCCAGTTAGTGGAGGACTACCGTTTCACACTGGATTACGACCAGTATTATCCTTATCCAGCTGAGCGCGCGCCCAAAGCGCAAGCTAAGTAGCAGGTGTCGTCATGCAAAAAAAATTAATCACTGTAAAACTGTTATCGGTGTTGACCGTAACCGCTCTATTAGTACAACCGGCATTCGCCAATTATGAGGAATGGGAAGCAGAGCGCGCAAAACTGCCAAAGTTCGAGCGGGAAAAAACCGTTTATCGCGTAGAGCCCGGCAAATGGAGCGGACCGCGGTTATCGGATGGCCAGCCGGATGTGCAAGGCCAGTGGTCCAATACTATTTCCAACCATACCAACTTTACCGATCCCCAGGGCGCTACACCGGGTGAAACACCACGTACGCCACTTGGGCCGCGTGAATCCCGTGCGCCGAGCAGGGTAGTGGACCCTGCCGATGGGCAGATCCCCTACCAACCCTGGGCCCGTGCTTTACAGCAAGAGTATTTGAAAAATTTCAATGATCCGGTGAAGCCTGAGTATGTGGAGCCGTTGGCGCGTTGCGCTCCGGGTGGCCCTTCCAAATCATTTATGTGGCACGGGTATGAAATTCGCCAATTCCCGGGCTACCTGGTGTTTTTGTTTGATTCCGGCTCGCGTATTATCCACCTCTATAAAAAGGGTGATAAGAAGAGTGAGCAGGGTAACAAGCCCCATCTCGATCAAAAAATCCGCTTATGGAACGGCGATTCCCGTGGTTATTGGGAAGGTAATACCCTTTATGTAGAGGTAAAAAACAATAATTCCAAATCCCGGTTTGGCCGCACTGGGGAGTTTTCTGGCACGGAAACCATTGTTAAGGAACGTTTTATTTTTGATTACAAGGCAGGGCGCTATTTATACTCGGCCACTTATACGGACCCCTCAGTCTTTACCCGACCATGGACGCTGGAAATTCCTGCCCGCCGCGTGGAAAATTTTGCGGAGGATGGCTGGAATAACCAACTGGGTATTGCGAACCACAAAGGCAAGGAATTAATTCTGGAGCCTTATGAACAAATTTGCACCGAGAATAACGGCGGGTTTGGTGGTGGTTCGATAATTGGTGCAGGCAACTCTTTTCCGCTTTTATAAAAAAGTTGCACCGGTTTTATAAAATGTTGCATCAGTGTTATAAAAAAATTTTAATAAGTGCACTTGTTGCTTTTTAAACGGCACGTTCGTTGCAAAATGCTGGATAGCATGGGCAAATCGGTTGAAAGTTCGATTGAAAAATCGGCAAATTGATGGCGCGTGTGGTGGAATAAAGCAGCAAGTGTGCAAATTGAAATACTCGTACCGGTTAGCTTGATGAATAATCAACAGACATAGATCTTAGGAGAATATCGTTAATGACTCGTGTAGCCAAAGTTGTAACCTCATTAAAAGTTCTGGGCGCAGCTTGCCTGATGGTTGGTAGTGCCAGCGTGTTTGCTGCTGACGAACCTGCAAAAGCGGCACCGGCAGCTGATGTGGCCAAGCAAGCGATTGCTGTGCGCAAGGCAGCATTTACGTTGATTGCCAATAACTTCAAACCTATTGGTGAAGTACTGCAAGGTAAAGCGCCGTACAATCAAGCTGAAATTGTGAAGCGTGCACAGCGCGTTGCTTTTTTAAGTGAATTGTTGGATGGCACTTTCCCGGCGGAATCCAACGTAGGTGCGCCGCAAACCAAAACCAAAGCTGAAGCCTTTACCAAAAAAGAAGACTTCGACAAGTTGTTGAAAGAATTTGTAGCCAACTCCAAAACACTGGCGCAAGTTGCCGCCAAGGAATCTACTGCGTCTGACGCTTTTAAAAATGCCGCTAAAGCTGTTGCTGAAGGCTGCAAAGGCTGTCACGACAAGTACAAGGAAAAATAGTCCGCTGTTTGTTATTAATATCGCCACCGGCATTACTGCCGGTGGCGATATCCGTTAATCCCGCCACTGCGCAGTGTTTATTATGTCCGATCAGTTTATTGAACCTACCCAAGGGCTGGAGGTTGAAACTCCCGCTGTATCCACAAACCCGCATTTACATGTTTGGGATTTACCCACGCGCGTATTTCACTGGTTATTAGTGACTTCTTTTATTGTTGCTTATGTAAGCAATTGGGCGGGTGTGAGTTATTTTACCTATCACCTGTGGTCGGGTTATTTTGTGGTGATATTGGTGGGCTTTCGTATCCTGTGGGGTATTTTTGGTACGCACCACGCACAGTTTGCCAACTTTGTTCGTCATCCACTCGAAAGCTTGCGTTACGCCAAACATTTGGCCACGAATAAAGCCAAATCCTACCCCGGGCATAACCCTCTGGGTGCCTTGATGGTGTTGCTATTATTGACGGTGATGTTAATCCAG
Organism: Gammaproteobacteria bacterium; assembly: GCA_021151835.1. GTDB lineage: Bacteria > Pseudomonadota > Gammaproteobacteria > Pseudomonadales > Cellvibrionaceae > Cellvibrio. Next base: position 74,169 of record JAGKWO010000001.1, on the reverse strand, counting down.
GCAGTGACTGGCTTGTTTGCCAATGATGAAATTTTTAATGTAGGCCCGTTGTACGGGTACATCAGTAATGAATTGAGTTTAAGGCTCACTGGAATTCATAAAGAATTGTTTTACTGGATTCTTGCCGCTGTGGGCGTGCATGTTGGTGCAGTGCTTTTCTATGTTTTTGTTAAGCGCGAGAATTTGATCAAGGCAATGATTACCGGTAAAAAACCTCGCCACGGTTTTGAAGGTGCGCGTTCAATAGAATCCTCCAAAATCTGGTTGGCATTATTTTTAATTGTGCTGGTTTCTGCTGTGCTGGCGTTAGTAATTGTTACCGCACCTGAAGCCGTGCTGGATTTAGGGTATTGAAGATCTGGCAATTTTCCTAATTGTCGGGTGTGATTGAATTTTTCTGTACATCCCAATTGAGCCGAACAAAATGAAAGCGGAGCTATTATTCTCCGCTTAATCGCTCCAGGTGCAATTCCCCGTCTTTAAACAAACGCGCTTCGCCCCGTTGAAATACTTTCCAGTCTTCATTGGCGGTTAACGGTTTGGTCGCGATCACAATCATCTGATCTTCATGGCTATTGTGCTCGCTCAAATCCAGCGATATTTCGCGATCAATCAGCGTCACCTTGCTGAACGGAAACTTGCGCTCCACATAAGCCAGGTGTGTCGAGCAATAGCTATACAGCCATTCGCCATTGGACAAAATAATGTTGAAAGTTCCGAACGCTGCAATCGTTTCACTGAAATGATTCAACCACTGGAATAAGCTGGTGGTGTTATTAATGCCACCGGGTACATGGCGTTTCAGCTGTTGCAATAAATAACAAAATGCCTGTTCGCTATCAGTGTCGCCTTCGGGTTGGAATTCATCGTCCAGAAATGGATTAAATCCTTTCAGATCGCCATTGTGGCAAAACAACCAATCGCTGCCCCACAAATTACGTTGGAATGGATGGCAATTATTAAGCTTGACTTCACCCACGGTTGCTTTGCGGATGTGCGCAATAATCGTTTTGGATTTCAAGCCATTTTTTTGGATGGCTTCTGCCAGGTGTGATTCAGCCGCAGGTGATTCATCCAGAATTACCTGCGCTTGTTGATCGCGATAATAAGCGATACCCCAGCCATCTTTGTGTTCATCCGTGAGTCCGCCGCGTGCGCGAAAACCTTCAAAGGAGAAACCAATACTTGCCGGTTGCTTACAACTCATTCCTAATAACTGGCACATAGCAATTGTTCCAATGTCCTCTGCCCATGCAATCAGGGGGTGTTAACTGGCTAAACGTTGCGAATCATCGGTTGATGAATCGATACTGTTAAAAATGGTTTGGTTGCTCGTTGCCGGCAATTGTACATAACCTTCAAAGCGTGTGTTCGCTAATTGCACCAGTTTATGCTGGCTAAAATCTTTTTCCGGCGCTACCAGGATCCGTGTTGAGCCCAATGGGTAATGTGGTTGCTCAATCAACTGCTGGACCAAGGCCGGACTGGAAAAAATATAATCCGGTTGTAAATCAAATTGCCGCAATAATTCCCAATCATTTAATTCGTGCAAACTCACTCCAATACGGTATTGGCGTTCGCGATAATTGGTCAGTGCTTGCTGGAAATGGGGCAAGCTGGCCGCATCAACCAGTTTGGTGTGCAACACCACACGCTCGGGCCCAAGCCCGCAATCGCTCAGGATTTTTTCAAATGCTTTACCGTGTTCATTGGCCACACTTAAAATATGGCGGGCCTGCACACGCAAGGCCAACAAACCTTTAAAGCCATCATGTTGTTGCAAGTAATTGAGCGAGTGGAGTGTTCTAACCAAACGGTCCAAATGAACGACTTCTTCCTTGTCTTCCAGCGCATTCACAATATCGTCAATATTTAATAAATTGCCGGTACTTGAACGTACAAATAAATCGGCGTAATGGCCAATTAATTGGTCATCTTTTGCCGCTAATATTTCTGCAAATTGACTGCCCAGAATCAGATTGCCAAAACGCGCCCAATATTGATTGTCGGCTTTATAAAAGCCGGTTTTTGGCAGTTCGCGCAGGCGTGCCTGGGTTTGTAATTGGTCGTTAAAATAATTCATTAATTCGGTGAGGGGCATAGCGTCAGCCTTGCAATAAAATCTATCCAGGCACGCATCATAATGAGGCAAAAAAATTTTATAAAAGAATTAAATATTCCTAGCTTATAACAGCCTATGGTTTGGTTTTATCGACAGCTTGTTATTTATAACTCTGATTATAAGGATATAGAGATATATTCTTTCCCATTGGTTATAGCCGTCACTATAGTGACCTCAACATTCGTTGATCGGATTGTGTAATCACGATCTGCGCCACTGAAAGTGTTTGAAAACAGACACTTTGTTGAGGAGAAACTATGACAGTAATCCAACTAAATGCTGCTGCCGATAACTCAGCAGTTGCCGCTCAAAACGCATCACCAGCTGTTGCTCAGGAGTTACCCGAGTTATTGCTTAATGCCACTCAGGAAGCACAGGCCGCAGGTCTTTCCTATGCCGGCGGTGTTTTGCCAGAAGAGGCATGGAAATTGTTTGTCGGTGGACAGGCGCATTTGATTGATGTGCGGACGGCTGAAGAGCGCAAGTTTGTTGGCCATGTTCCCAATACCCTTCATATCGCCTGGCAGACCGGTCCGGCATTGATCAAAAACCCGCGCTTCCTGCGTGAACTGGAGAATAAATTGCCCAAGGATGCAGTCATTCTCTTTTTATGCCGGAGTGGCAAGCGTTCTGCCGCCGCCGCAACGGCGGCCACAAACGCTGGTTTTACCCGCGTATTCAATGTGCGTGAAGGTTTTGAAGGGGATCTTGATGAGCGTCAACAACGTGGTGCTGTAAGCGGTTGGCGCCAGCGCGGATTGCCCTGGGTTCAGGATTAACAACCTGGCCAGGATTATAAGGACTAACAGGTTCAGGATTCATGAACCGGAATTCAAGGAAAAATCATTAACAATAAATTGATGAGTTAACTGTTTTATGAGTGTTAATCACCCATCGGAATTGCTTAACATCCATGCTACCCCGATCAATGCGCCATTAAATTCGGCAAATTGGGAGCTGGATAAAATCGTGCAGGAATTGCGTAATGCGCGCAATGACTGGCGTGCCCAGCGCGGCCGCTCCCGTGAGCCGGGCTTGCGTGAATTACCCTCGCGCGATGCTTTACAACAAATTATCCGTGAACTCTGTGGTGCCTTGTTTCCAATGCGCCTGGGGCCGCAGGAATTGCGTGAAGAGACTGAAGATTATTATGTCGGACATACCCTTGATGCGGCACTTAATGAGTTGCTACGCCAGGTGCAACTGGAGTTAATTTATTTTGCCCGCCAGCATAATACCGATGCGGATGAGGCAGCTTTAAAAGTTCAGGCCAATCAAATAATCCGCTTGTTTGCGGCCGCTTTACCAGGGTTGCGCCGCACGCTTGATGTAGACATCCAGGCCGCATTTCAGGGCGACCCGGCTGCGCGCAGTGTCGATGAAGTGTTGCTGTGTTATCCCGGCGTGCTTGCCATTATCCACCATCGTTTAGCCCATACCCTCTATCAATTAGGGGTACCTCTGCTGGCCCGTATTGTTGCCGAGCTGGCGCATTCGCTTACAGGAATCGATATTCACCCCGGGGCCGAAATTGGCAGCGGATTTTTTATTGATCACGGAACCGGTGTAGTGATCGGTGAAACGGCAGTTATCGGCGAGCGAGTACGTATTTATCAAGCCGTTACCCTGGGTGCAAAAACATTTCCCACTGACGATAAAGGGCATTTGCAGAAAGGCCTGCCGCGTCACCCTATCGTGGAAGATGAGGTTGTGATTTACGCCGGTGCCACCGTGCTTGGGCGTATCACCATCGGTAAGGGATCAGTCATTGGCGGAAACGTATGGCTGACCCGCAGTGTTCCACCCGGTTCAAGTATTACCCAGGCAAGTTCCCGTCACCAAGCGCCGCAGGAGGCCGATGTATGAGTATTAATGTATATTTTGGCCGCGTGGTGAAACAGCTACGCGATACCCGTCGTTTATCGCAAGAAGCGCTTGCCGAGCGCGCTGACCTTAACCGTACCTATCTGGGAGAAGTGGAACGCGGCGTTGCCATCCCGTCGCTTGCGACTATCGCGAAAATAGCAACTGCATTAAATCTTCCTACCTCTGATCTGATTGCGCGTAGCGAAAATTTATTGAACAGCGAGCTGCCGCAACCAGAACTGGCAAGTGTTGAATAACCAACATTTGTTGTCCTGAAAAATCCATTTTTGTAATTAAGCCTTAACCAATTCCCGGTAAATGTTTTTGCCGGGATTGGGTGATGCTTTTTTATTCTTTTGGTGATGGCTATAGCAGGTTGTTCACTTCTTAGATCAATGCGATCTTAGCTTAGTACGATTTCTTCTATGGGTTTTTACGACATTTCTTAAGGAGCTTCGGCATGACTACCGAAAATGATGTTCAACTGGCACTTGGTGATAATGCAGCTCGCCAGCTTGCCAATGCGACGAAAACAACCCCGCAATTATCAACCATTACACCGCGCTGGTTAGTACACTTCCTGCAATGGGTTCCGGTTGAAGCCGGTATTTTCCGCTTGAACCGTGTGAAAAATCCGACGCGCGTTACAGTGACTTGCTCGCAACGCGATGAATCAGAAATCAAACCGACGTTTGTAGATTACGAAGATAAACCGCGCGAATATTTTTTAAATGCGGTCACCAGTGTGGTGGACGTTCACACTCGCGTTTCCGATTTGTATAACAGCCCGCACGATCAAATTAAAGAACAATTGCGCCTGACCATTGAAACCATCAAAGAGCGTCAGGAAAGCGAATTGATCAACAACCCCGAGTACGGCCTACTGGCGAACGTGGATGAAACCCAGCGTATTTCAACATTGACTGGTGCCCCAACGCCGGACGATTTTGATGAATTGCTGGTGAAAGTATGGAAAGAGCCGGGCTTCTTCCTTGCGCATCCATTGGCAATTGCTGCATTCGGCCGCGAATGTACCCGTCGCGGTGTGCCACCGCCAACAGTTAGCCTGTTCGGTTCGCAATTCATCACCTGGCGTGGTGTGCCGTTAATTCCTTCCGATAAATTGCCTATCGATGAAGATGGAAAAACCAAGATTTTGTTGATTCGCGTTGGCGACAAGCGCCAGGGCGTAATTGGTTTATACCAACCCGGTCTGGCTGGCCAGCAAAGTCCAGGTTTGTCTGTTCGTTTTATGGGAATTGGTCGTAACGCGATTGCGTCATACCTGATTTCACTCTACTGCTCTCTCGCTATTTTGACGGAAGATGCGGTGGCGGTTCTGGAAGATGTGGACGTGAGCAAGTATCACGATTACCCGGATACTTATAAGCAATAATTCACGGCAAATAATCGTTTAAATTTGCTGCATTTGTATTGAGTTCTGTCTTACGAAAAAGTATCCAGAAAACAATTCCGAGTATTGTTTATGAGTGAATATCCCGAACCTAGCGGTTTACCTGATTTGGAAAACCTTGCTTCATTGGCTAATGAAATGTTCCAGGCATTGCCCAATGCAGCGCCGTTTTTTGCAGGCATATCCGGACTGCAAGCGGCATCGGCAACTAATCCGGCTGCCCGCCCGCAAGCGGGTGTGACTGCTGCACCGCCACCGGTCACCAGCCCGGCAGTGGAGCGTCAGGCTTCTGCCGCGCCTACGTATTATTTTGCGGAAAATGCCAATCAATATCCGCTTGCCAACATTCAGGTGGAGCAACTGGCAACACAGGTTTCCCCGCAGGCATTTGGTTTGCCAGGCGAGGCTGAGTTGCGCGAGCTATTGGGAGAAAATCGTTTTGTAACCCAGGCGCCCGCAGCAGCAACGCGACCTTCTGCACCGGATTTGAAAGTTCCGCACGCATTGGAGTCGCGTGTTGGTGACTACCATCAACCACAAGCGGTTGGAAGTGACCGTGTTGCTGCGCAACCTTCTCACCTTCCCGGTGAGCGCGATGTGCAGCAGCTACTCGCGGCAGAATTCAGTTTCACCCGGTTTGATACGCCGGCATCGGCGGCGACCCCGGCACCCGATTCGCGTTTCTACTTCCTCGATTCGGGCGCTCAACCGGTGTTTGGCAATACACCTAAAACCAACGTGTTTGCAGCGGAACAACAGGGCTTTGATGTCAATGCCATTCGGCGCGATTTTCCAATCCTGTCGGAGCGTGTGAATGGCAAACCGTTGGTATGGTTTGATAATGCGGCAACTACGCACAAACCGAAAGCGGTGATTGATCGCATCAGCTATTTTTACGAACACGAAAATTCCAACATTCATCGCGCTGCGCATGAACTGGCGGCGCGTGCTACTGATGCCTATGAAGGTGCGCGCAATAAAGTTGCGAAATTTATCGGAGCGCGCTCGGCTGACGACATTATTTTCGTGCGCGGAACGACAGAAGGTATCAATCTGATTGCCAATACCTTCGGCAAGCAACGCGTCGGCGAGGGTGATGAAATTATTGTGTCGCAACTCGAACACCATGCGAATATTGTCCCTTGGTATCTGTTAGCGCAACGCGTCGGTGCAAAAATCCGTGTTATTCCTGTGGATGATAATGGCCAAATCCTGTTGGATGAATATCGCAAACTGATCAATAGCCGCACCAAAATTATTTCGGTTACGCAAGTATCGAATGCGTTGGGTACCGTTACGCCGATTAAAGAAATTATCGACATCGGCCACAGCTTTGGTGTGCCGGTTATTGTGGATGGTGCGCAATCGGTTTCGCATATGCGAGTGAATGTGCAAGCTCTGGATGCAGATTTTTTTGTGTTCTCCGGGCACAAAATTTTTGGTCCAACCGGTATTGGTGTTGTGTACGGTAAAGCGGAACATTTGCAACACCTGGAGCCGTGGCAGGGTGGCGGTAACATGATTGCGGATGTTACTTTTGAGCGCGTGGTATTCCAGGGCGCGCCCAACCGTTTTGAAGCCGGTACGGGGAATATTGCTGATGCGGTAGGCCTGGGTGCAGCGTTGGATTATGTGGATCGTATAGGTATAGAGCGTATCGCCCGTTACGAACATGATTTGCTGGATTATGCCACCCACCGTTTGCGTCCTATCCCCGGTGTGCGCATTATCGGTACGGCGGCTGACAAAGCGAGCGTGTTGTCCTTTACTCTTGCTGGCTATAAAACGGAAGAGGTCGGGGCGGAATTAAATCGTGAAGGTATAGCGGTGCGTTCCGGTCACCATTGTGCCCAACCGATTTTACGTCGTTTCGGTGTAGAAGCGACCGTGCGTCCGAGCTTTGCGTTTTATAACACCTGCGAAGAAATTGATTTATTCATTTCGGTGGTAAATCGTTTGGCGCATGCCAGAAGAAATTAATCTGGTGTTTGATTAATAATCTGCTTCGCCGTTGTGGAAAGGTTTTCAGCGTAAAAAAATGCCCGGAATTTTCCGGGCATTTTTTTGTTAGTGTTATTTCAGTTTTAGTTCTTTCACTAAATCATCGGCTTTATACACTTTCTTTAATGCTTCGCTAATGGCAGCGGTGTGTACGGATACTGCACGATTCACCGATTCATCGTAGAAATAACTTCCCCCTAGCGATTGGATATTGCCGTCAAATATCAGGCCTACCAATTCACCCCTGGCATTAATTAATGGACTACCCGAATTGCCTCCGACTATGTCATTGGTCGATACCTGATTGAAACGGGCTTTATGGTCTACTTTTTTCTGTGCGCTTACCCAGGTGTCCGCCAATTTGAACGGATCGTATTCAGTCGCGCGGTTAAACAGGCCACCAATATCGGTAAACGGTTTTACCGGTGTGCCGCGTTCATCCCATCCACGAATAACACCGTGGGACAGGCGTAACGAAAAGGTCGCATCGGGATACACTGCTGTGCCTTTGAAAGCAAAGCGTGCTTTGGCAAGTTGTTCAGCAGCTGCTTTTTGTGCCGGTTCAATTTGATGATCAAATTGTTCGCGTAATTTGCGCCCGTATTCGTCCAGCACGCGCGCCAGTTGAATGGCGGGGTCAGCACTATTTTTGACCGCTGTGGCGCCACCTTCCCATAATTGTTTGCGCAGTTTTGCATCACCCAGTTTGCTTTTGCTCACAATTTTTTGTGCGAGGGATTCGGGTGAGTCCTTGCCCAGTATCCGTTTAACAACCGGGTTATCAACCCCCAGTTTTTCGCGCAATTTGCTCAGCGACCAACTCAATTTAAGCTGCTCAAATTCAGGGTAAAGCGGTGTTTCTGCCAATAAACCTGCTTGCACGCCCGGTAGTGCGGCTTGGGAAAATTCGCGCAAGCGTTCAGCATCCGGTTTTTCACGTTCGGTGGTGCCGCGCACCAATGTCCTCGCCCAGGTTACCTGTTGCGATAAGGAGCCCAGACCCAGCTCGATCATCACATAATCCAGGTATAAATTGCGCCATGCGGTTTGTGTATCACTAATCGTTTTCCATGGGTTGCCGTATTGTTGAGTGCGGTTTGCATCGGCGCTGACCCAATTCTGAAATGCGGTTTCGTCAGCGCGTTTTTGTTGCATGACTGCTGGTGATAGCAATGCCTGGAACATACCGGTGCGCGCTTTGATGCCATTTTCAATCAAGGTTAACTCGGTTTGGGCAATGCGTGCTTGCTCTTCACCTTCGCGCGAATATTGCAGCAAAAGGCCGCGATATTCCGACGCAAAAATTAAACGGAACGGCAATACCAGATCGCGTTGGGTTTCCAGTTCGGTCATGGTGAGCAGGCGTTGTGTTGTGCCCGGATGTCCCAGTGTCATTACCAACTCATTTTCTTTTGCGCCTTTGGGGTTGATAGGAAACCAGTCGCTGTTCGCGATGGGTTTTCCGCCCTCGTAAACGCGCAGCAAACTCATATCGAGGTTGTAACGCGGGAAATTAAAATTGTCCGGATCACCACCAAAAAATCCGGCCGCATATTCCGGTGAAAATGCCAGGCGCACATCTTGATAGCGGGTGTATTGGTAAACGTGATACTGGCCACCGCCATAAAGTTCTACAATATCGCAGCGGCGTTTATCACCGGCGTCGCCAACGCATTCTTTTTCAATGCGTGATTGCTCGGCTTTTTTGGCATCGCTAAATGCTTTGCCGGTTAAGCCGGTTAATACCTTGTGCATGCGTGCAGTCACATCATCGGTTTTGTCGAGGCGGTTGACTTCCATGCCCGGACATTGTTTTTCTTCACTGCGGGATTGTGCGAGAAAGCCTTTATTAACCAAATCCTGTTCTTTGCTGGATAAATCCTCTACGCAGGAAATAACGCAGTGATGATTGGTTAAGACCAATCCATCGGGCGATACAAAAGATCCTGAACAACCACCGGCGAGGCGCACAGCGCTACGCATGGATTTTTGTATCCATTCAGCGGTAGGTTTGAATTGGTAATTTTTTTCCAGATCGGCAACGGGGAGGTTATCGAGTGTCCACATACCTTCGGCGGCGAATAGCGGACTGGCCATGGTCAACCCGCTCGCTATTAAAAACGCCCTTGTCGCATTTCGCATACGTAAACTCCTGCTACTGAATTGTTGGTGATATGAAGAATGGCTGAAGTGTAAACCAGGAACCCCGAGCCTGCCTATGCATCTGCAGGCGAAACTGATCTGGTTTTTTCGGTGTGGATGGGGTGTTGGAATTGTGCCGCGGGCGGCAAAATCCCGGTGTTGCCAACGACGCCACTCACATTCAATATTTCTTTTCACGGACTGTGTGACGCGCGGGTTGTGCAAAATGCTGCCGGTGTGAGTGAATTGCGGATGCCATTGCCCTTTAGCGGAATCTACTGTGCTTCCCGTTGCGCAATAATCACGGGAATTTTATTTAACGTCCGGTTGCTGCGAAAGTATCAGGATGAAATTGCCCGCCGATATAGCCCTGGGTGTGAAATACGAATAGACTCCGTGCCTGTCATCGTTGTGATGTTTTTAATTCACTGATTTGGTAATTATCGCCATGAAAAAAACACTATTTATCTTGCTCGCCTGGGTGTTACCACTGTTTTGTTATGCGCAATATCCGACCACCGGTTATGCGCAGGTTTCCGGTGATGGCAAGGTCGCTGCGGCAAGCGTCAATCCGGATGCGACTACAATCGCGATGAATGTGGTGAAACGCGGCGGCAATGCGGTCGATGCAGCAATTGCCATCGCTTTTGCATTGGGCGTTGTTGATCCCCATAACTCCGGTATTGGCGGGGGCTGTTTTATTCTGGTCCGGCTGGCGGATGGTCGCATAGTAGCAATTGATGGCCGCGAAATGGCGCCGGCAGCGGCGCAGCGCGATATGTTTGTGCAAGATGGTAAAGCAAATCCCGAGTTAAGTCGTACCGGGGCGCTGGCGATTGGGGTACCGGGTTCGGTAATGGCGCTTCATCAGTTGCAACGTGAAGGTGGAAAACTGAATTTTGCCGATGTGATTTTACCGGCTGCCGAATTGGCCGAAAAAGGTTTTGCGGTATCACCAATAGTTGCTGATCGCATGGTGACCACTGCCAAAGAGTTGCAAAAATTTCCGGCCACGGCGGCGATCTATCTGGATAAATCGCAGCAGCCCTTTGCGGTGAATACGATCATAACCAACAAGGATCTTGCGCATACCTATCGCGAGCTGGCGCGCCTGGGGCCGGATTATTTTTATCGCGGCGATTTTGCGAATAAAACCGCAGATTGGATGAAGAAAAATAATGGCGTGATCACGCGCGCTGATTTTGCAAATTATCAAATAAAATTACGCGAACCAATTGTGAGCCAATTTGCGGGTTACACCTTGTATGGTTTTCCGCCACCCAGCTCCGGCGGTATTCACGTCGCGCAAATTTTAAATATCCTGGAAAATTTTGACCTGCACAAAACCACCAGCTCCGAGCGTTACCACTTGATGGCGGAAGCGATGAAATTTGCATTTGCTGATCGCGCGCATTGGTTGGGCGATACCGATTTTGTCAAAGTACCGCTTTCGCTTACGGATAAAACCTACGCCAAAAGTATCGCCCAAAAAATACACGTGGATAAAGCGGTGAACAATGTTGTTCATGGTGAGCCCGAACTGGATATTCCGCATTTGATGGACAGGCACACGACGCATATTGCGGCGGCGGACCTGGATGGCAATTGGGTGGCGATTACCTCAACGGTAAATACTACTTTCGGAAGTAAAGTAGTTATTCCCGGTACCGGTATTGTGATGAATAACCAGATGGATGATTTTTCTGCACAAGCGGGTGTTGCGAATGCGTTTGGTTTGGTGGGCTCGGAAGCTAACGCGATTGCCGCAAAAAAACGGCCGTTATCCAGTATGAGCCCAACCATTGTGTTTAAAGATAATCAACCGGTGATGACATTGGGTGCTGCTGGTGGCCCAACAATTATCTCGCAAGTAGTGCAAAATTTGTTGTACACGCTGGAATTTAATATGCCGGCGGAAGACGCAATTAAACAGCCGCGAATTCATGAACAGTGGAGCCCGGATTTATTATTTGTGGAGCCTACTATGCATGAGTTGGTGCGCAGCTCCCTGGCACAAAAAGGCCATGAGATTAAACTCTGGCCGAATATGGGTTTTTCACAAATCATCCAGTTGCGCGATGGAAAGCTGGTTCCGGTGGCCGAGCCGCGCGTGATTAAATAAAACAGCCTGACAGGGAGGTTTTATTGGCCACTTGCACAACCTTTATCTCATTGGGTAAATGATTAAGTGGTAGCGGTGGAATAAGAGTAATTGAATAAACAGGAACATTGCTGTGCATAAATTTTTGGTCCATATCAAGCAATTACTGGTTTTAAAAAAGGCGACTCGCCCCTGGCATATCCCGTTTATGGCATCGCTGGCCATAGGTGTACCGGCATTACTGGGTGCTTACCTTTCACATTTTGATATGGGAATTTTGGGATGTATGGGGGCAATGGTATTTCTCTATATCCAACCAATTCCTATGTCGCAACGCATGGTTCGTTTGATTGTCAGTTCCTTCGGTTTTTCTGTGTGCTTTGCGCTGGGGTTAATCACCGGTTTTAATCATTACCTTGCCGCCGTAACACTGTTCCTGGTTGCCTTCTTCGCTACCATCATCACTCGCCTTTATGCCATTCCACCGCCGGGTAGTTTCTTTTTTATTGTGGTGGCGGTGATGGGAATGAATATAAAGTTTGACCCTGCGTTGATTCCGGTGCGTGTTGGTTTAATTACGCTTGGGGGAATTTTATCCTGCGTGATGGCATTTTTTTATAGCTTATGGGCGATTCGCAAACAGCCGATGGTTATTCCGGATGCAGTAGAAATATCGCGTGTATACGCACTGGTGCTGGAAGCGGCGGTGATTGCTTTTTTTGTGGGTGGCTCGTATGGAATTGCGTTGTCGATAGGATTGGGAAATCCTTATTGGGTACCTATTTCGTGTGCGGCAATTATGCAAGGGGCGACGTTCCGTATGGTGTGGCAGCGCAAGGTGCATCGGATTGTGGGGACGGCGATTGGTTTGAGCCTGGCCGCGTTTATTTTTAAGTTGCCGTTGAATCCCTATGAAGTAGCGTTGTTGATTATGTTGCTTAATTTTATTGTGGAGTTTTTAGTGGTGCGCAATTACGGTTTGGCGGTTATTTTTATAACGCCGTTAACAGTGTTATTTGCTGAGGTTTCATCTGCTACTTTATTGCCTGATGTACTTTTAACGAATCGGTTGCTGGATATTGTGTTGGGTAGTGTGATTGGTTTTGTCGGTGGCTGGTTGATGTATCAACCAGCTGTTTTCATCTGGGCTGAAGGTAAATTAAAAACGGTGTTCGGTAAAATGCATCGTTAACGGCGGTGAACGTATCGATATCAATGGATGAAAAAACCGGAGCAATAGTTTGCTCCGGTTTTTTTTGCCGCACAGTTGTTAATTAAAGGCCAAAGCCACCATCAATATTCCAACTGGCGCCAGTGACATAGGCGGCTTCTTCGCTGGCGAGAAATGCAGTCAGGCTGGCAATTTCTTCGGCTTTGCCATAGCGGGGCAGGGCCATAATGCCGCGCAAGGTATCAGCGAAATCACCGCTGGCAGGGTTCATATCGGTATCCACCGGGCCGGGCTGGATGTTGTTCGCCGTAATGCCACGTGGACCTAAATCGCGGGCAAGGCCGCGCGTGAAGGTAGCAATCGCGCCCTTACTCAACGCGTAAATTGCCATGCCGGGGAAGGGGACAATATCGGCATTAATACTGCCGATATTAATAATTCGCCCACCGCTTTTCATATGTTTAAGTGCTTCCTGGGTCGCGATAAAAACGCCTTTGACATTGATCGCCAGAATTCGATCAAACTCGGCTTCGGCAAAATCTTCCACGCTGCCGAGGCCTAAAGTGCCGGCGTTGTTTACCAGAATATCCACGCCTCCCAGCTCGGCGGCGGTAGTTGCCACCGCAGTTCTGATCTGCTCCACGTTGGCGCTATCGGCGTGAATCGCGACGGCTTTGCCGCCGTGCTGGCGAATCTCGTTAACAACTTGTTGGGCGGCTTCTGCACTACTTGCGTAAGTAAGCGCAACCGTAGCTCCTTCGCTGGCCAGGCGTTTGGCGATGGCAGCGCCGATACCACGTGAGCCGCCGGTAACCAGCGCGACCTTGCCGTGCAAACGCGTGGAAGTGTGGGTATTAGCAAATGGATTTGGGGTAGTCATGATAAGGCTCCGTTTAAGGGTGGGAATCAGTAATGTTTTTCGACGAAGCCAGTGTCTGTTATTTATTAGATGGAAATTAGCGGGTAATTGAGGCAATCTTTTTCAACTAATAGTTGAAGATAGTGATGATTATGGAAACCCTGGCCAGTATTGAATCGTTTGTGCGCAGTGCGGAAACCGGTAGCTTTTCAGCCGGGGCGCGGTTACTCGGGTTAACACCTGCGGCCGTTAGCAAAAATGTGGCAACGCTCGAACGCCAGTTGGGCATTCGTTTGTTCCAGCGCAGCACGCGCCGGTTAACCTTGACCGAAGCGGGTGAGCGGTTTTTAGCGGAGGTTGGTGCAGGCCTGGAAACAGTGCAAATGGCATTGGCAAATGCCAGTTTGAATCAGGGTAAACCTGCCGGTGTGTTGAAAGTCAGTGTTGCTTACGCATTTGGTTTGAATTATCTGTTGCCGCTAATGCCCCGGTTTTTAGCGCTTTACCCCGATATCCAACCCGATTGGCGCTTTGATAACCGGCAGGTGGATCTGATTAATGAGGGCCTGGATGCTGCAATCGGTGGCGGGATTGAGTTTTCTCCCGGCGTGGTCGCGCGCGAGCTGGCGCGACCAAATCTGGTGCTAGTGGCATCGCCCGGGTTTTTGTCGGCGCGCAATCTACGGTCTCCGCACGATATGCCAACATCACCGGCTGACATACAAGGTTGGCCGGGTATTGTCCGGCGCTCTTCCAATAGCGGGCGCATTCAGCCCTGGCAATTGCAGACCCGGCAGAATGCGCAAGCCCATGTGCAGCCGAACGTACAGATTGTATTAAATGATCCCGACGCACTGTGCCAGGCAGCAGCCATGGGGCTTGGCCTCGCGCTGGTGCCCATGCCTCATGCATTGCCTTTCCTGGCCGATGGCCGTTTGATACGCCTGCTTCCCGACTGGTACAACGATGTCGGTCCGCTGGCGATTTATTTTTCCAGCGCAAAGCTACTACCGGCGAAGACCCGTGTATTTGTGGATTTCATCGTCCAGCATTTCCGCGCTGAGGATCTGGCAAAACAATTTGCCGGTGATTAAAACATTTATTACTCATCCCTTTGAGTAATTCCACGCATATCGTCTTTTTTCCTTCTCCCGCATCATTTCTCCCATGCATGTGCCAACAGCAGAAAAACCCATGGCGGATTTGGTGAGAATGACGAAAGCAAAATTTTTCCTCGTATATGCATTCTGGTTACTGACCTTCGCGGGTAGTCACAAGGTGACGGCAGAAGAATTGGTCACGGTTGATTTTATCCGCTTTGCTTTCGCTAAAAATCTGAGTGAAGTAGCGGCTGCAAAACTCGCTTTGAAAACATCAAATTCGCCCGCCGTGCAGGCTTATGCGCGGTATCGGCTGGATGAACAGGCAGCATTGCTGGATTCCCTGGAATCCCTCGCTCAACAGGAGGGTGTTATGTTGGAGCGCCCACCGCAAGCCGCTTATGTTTTTATTCGCAAAGGCGAGACCTTTGATACGGCTTATGCCAGTAAACGTACTGCGGAATTGAAACGTATGGTGCGGGTTGTGCGCAAAGCAATGCTGGCAGAAAACCCCCACCTGCGTCGTTATGCCGAACAAACCTTGCCGCTGTTGATGCACCATTGGTACAAGGCACAACAGTTGGTTCGCGCCTTGAATAATCCGGCTCAAACGGATTCTTTGCTGGCAACTCGCTAGTCTGCTCTTATACTTATGGGCCATAACCCATAATAATAAGGTGAGAGTTATGCCAAGGTTGATGTCCAGCCTGCTAGCGCCGTTAATTACCCTATGTGTAGTGACTATGTCGGGCTCTGTTGCCGGTGCTGAAGGGCCTGCTGTTGCAACGCTTGCGCGGATTATCATTCCCCAAACCAGTTCCAGGGAAAATATTAATCACGAAGATTATTATTTTTCGCGATTGCTCAAGCTTGCTCTCGAAAAAACCGAATCCACTCACGGGCCTTTTCAAATAGAAGAAGCGGAGCAGCGGCTGGTTGATAAACGCTTGCGCACGGCGCTGATACAAGGCAAGGTCGATGTGTTGTGGTCGTCCAACAGTGCCGAATTCGAACAGCAAATGTTGCCGGTGCGTATTTCCTTATTAAAAGAATTAAATAATTTCCGCCTGCTATTGATTCGCAATGGTGACCAGCCCCGTTTTTCGGCAGTGGATTCGCTTGACGATTTACGCAAGCTAAAGGGTGGTATGAGCGCGCAATGGGCCGATGCAAAAGTGATGCGCCAAAATAACTTGCCATTGGTTGAAGCTGTGGGTTATGGCAAGTTGTTTAAAATGCTGGCCGCTGGCCGGTTTGATTATTTTTCACGCGGGCTTTATCAAATCCAGCCGGAAGTAAATTTGTATCCCGAACTGGAGTTACAAATCGAGCAGGAATTAATGCTGCATTATCGCAACGACGTTTATTTTTTTGTAGACAAAAATAATTCTGCATTGGCTGAACGTCTTGAAACCGGCCTGACCGTGGCGTTGGCTGATGGCAGTTTTGACGAATTGTTTAATAGTATTCCGCGTTATCAATGGGGATTGGCATTATTGCAAAACCATCAACGCAGGGTGCTTGAACTAATTGCAGAACCAGCCGCTCTAGTCCCTGTTAAATCGGTTGTAATTGCTGAATAGTATTACGTTCTTATAGATGTTTTTTTGCGTTCCACATGAAGAAAGCCGTTAATGATTTAACGGCTTTCTTATTTAAATTATTGGTACGCTTTAGTGATGATGATCACCCGCAGGTTCGGCAATACCAAGCCATGCAATTTTTGCCGGTGTACCGGTTAGCTGCAGGCTGCCGCTAACGTTTGCTTCATCCAGATCAATCTGTTTAATTTGGTTGGCAATAGGATCGCTTACATAAATCGTGTGGCCAGGCGTTAATGCCAATTCAAAACGGCTTCCGGCAGGCAGGGCGGCGATGTTGCTGGTAATCGCCTGGATACGTGTGCTAATACTCCAGTTATTGGTATTCAATAAATGGACTTTGCCCTGGTTATCCAAAATAACAAACAATTCACCGTCATCGGCAAAACCGTAGGCCAGTGCTGTCGGTGTAGTGGTACTTGCGCTGTCAATCCAATTGATTGGCGTGATAGTGCCAGCACCGGTATTGATCGCAAAAAACTGGCCCGCGGCGATACCGACAAATTCTGCGCGATGTTCATCGCCAAACAAGGTTCCTATCCGTGTAGTGCTAGTAAAACTTGCCGGATTGGCAATTTTTTTTGCACTGAAACTATCGCCAGTCTGGGTGATAACCAGAACACCATCGGTACAGCCAAAAGCGATTTGGGTTTTGTTTTGTGCGCTGCCATGTAAACCGGGGCAGTTTTCGCTAAATAGTTGTTGCTCGGTGTAAATGCCATTACTCGCTTTATAAAGGCCAACTTTATCCGGCAGGGTGCTGGTGGTAATTAATGGATCGCGAATTGTTGAAAGCAAATAATCACCACGGGCTTGCGCTGCGCCGTGCATATGGGTTGTGTACTCCAGTACATTTCCCGCAGTGTTATTTTTAATATTCTCTTCGGTATATACACCGACTTGCGCTGGTGTGGTGGTATCGCCGTTGCCATCGTAAAAAATAACCGATTGGGTTTCAGTGAGGGTGAAATGTGTCGGGCGCGCTTTATCGGTGCCAAATGCCAACCAGCGCGGCGCTTCAATCAAATCATGTTTGTGGTCACCATGGTCTTCTTGCGATAAGCCGCTATCAATTACGTTCACGCGATTGGCAAGGCGCTGGATAACAAAACCATAGCGATAACCCGGGCTTGCATAAAGTGCGCTGGCGGGTTCAGTCAGTGTGAATTCCTCGAGCAAGGTTGCTTCAGTAATATCCCAGATTCCCACTTTGGGCTGATCTTTAATGGCTACTAATAAGCGGCCTTGATTGGTTGGTTCGTCATCATGGTCGTGGTCATCTTCAATCGGAATTGGATCGCGCTCTACAATTTTTGTATCGCCACCACCGCAACCGGTGAGTACGACAGGCAGTGCAAATGCAAATAATAGCGGTGAAATTTTTAATGGATTTCCAAAAAATGGTTGCAACATGGTCAGTACCTTTGAATCATTAGTATTTTTCAGGCGTAACAAGTCACTCAACGAATAAATGAGTACGCCGGTAATTGTTTGGTTTACAGTTAATTAATTAGAAACTGCCGCTAATACCCAGTGCATAACTACGCGCAGGTAGCGGTGCTTTATCCTTAAGGAATGACGCATGTACGCGAGCATACTCATCGGTAAGGTTGTTACCTTTCAGATAGATTTTTAATCCATCGCTAATAGCGTAACTGACCTGCGCGTCGACCAATGTGTAATCCCCGGTGGAAGATTCAAGCGGCGCGGTTTTATCCTGCTCGAAATAATGTTGGCTACTGAGCTCTGCGCGCCATTTTCCACTTTCATATTCGGCACTTGCCCCGATGCGCAACGGTGGAATGCGCGGCAAATCGCCGCCGTCTTTTAATTGGGCGCGGGTGTAATCCGAAGTGAAACTTAATTTGAGTGGCGTGCTCACTTGCCAATTAAATTCGCCTTCGAAGCCATAGAGTTCGGCATCGCGTGCTTGATAAATAAATACCGGTAATTCGGCTGCATGTTCGTGTTCTCCATCGGTATGTTCCTCCTTACCATGATCGTGTTCTACTTCATAAACCGCGTTGGTTTCAGCGAGGTAATAATAGTTATCAATCTGGTTGTAAAACGCGTTTAATACAAAACCAAAATCGCCTTCAAATTTACGCAGCGATAAATCCAGGTTATTGGAAGTTTCCAATTCCAGGTCTGTGCGCGCCAAATCAAAATGGAAATGATCCTCTTCTTCGATCAGTTGTAAAATCGCCCCGACTTCATAAAGCCCTGAACCCAGGTGTGGGCCAAACGCCAGTAGTTCAGCGGCAGAAGGTGTGCGCTCCGCGTGAGTGAGGGAAAGGCCGATGTTGTAACCGCGGGTGAAATCCCACACTACGCCAGCGGAGGCGCTGAATGGTGTGGACTCATGGTCAAAATCGAAAACACGGATAAATTCGCCGCTGTGGTTATGTTCATCAGCGTGGTCGTGTTCATTTAAATCCAGTTGGATATCATTCGCCGAAATCGTTACCTGCTCAACGCGCGCGCCTAATTGCACCAGCCAATCGCCAAAGTGACGTTCTTCCATTAATCCCAATGCAAGCGTGTCGGTCTTGCTGGGGGGCGTGAAGGCTTCCTCACCGATGGCTTCAAAATTGCTGTGCTTGTAATGCAAGCTGAGTGCGCCGCGCCATTCTGCAATCGGGTGGTGGAATAATTCCCAACGCGCTTCAGCGGTTTCGTTTTGGAAAGTTGTTCCAATAACACCGTTTTCAACTTCACTGTGTTCGTAATCGGTAAAACCAAAACGCGTTTTGGTTGCGCTGAAAAAATCATGGTCGAGTGTTAATTCACTGATAAATTGCAGGCGATCCTGTTTTAAATCGGCATACACATCGACATCCTCATCGCCGTGGCTGTGGCCGGGAATTCCGTACTGGCGTTCGAGGTGCCCGTAAGAAAGCCCAACAAAACCTTCATCCAGAATAAAACTGCCGCCCAGGTTAATTCCTTTGGCTTCAGCAAAAGAATTGGCGAGGCGACCGCTGTTGTCATGTTGATGACCTTCTTCAGTGTGCTCTTCGGCGGATTCAATTTCTGCCGGGCCGGGAATCTTGTAATTACCGGCATCGCGCCAGAATCCATCGAGATGCAAACCCAGGTTGCCAATACCGGAATTGCCGCTGGCGGAAACGAGTTTGTCATCGGCAACCGAGTCGTGTTCCAACCGCCATTCACCATTGGTTTCAGTGCTTTGTGGAACACGGTCATCGACGATATTTACCACACCACCGATGGCGCCACTGCCATAAAAAAGGGTAGCGGGGCCGCGCAGGATTTCGATTTGCCGCGCGGTTGAGGCTTCAGTAGCCACCGCATGGTCAGGCCCAACACGGGATGCATCACCCGCATCCAGGCCATTCTGGGTGATTAATACACGCGGGCCATCGAGACCGCGAATAATCGGGCTACTCGCAACAGGGCCGTAATAACTGGAGTGCACACCGACTTCATGTTTGAGGGTTTCGCCCAGGGTTGATGCCTGGCGATCACGTAGTTTATCGGCGCTAAGTACGTTGATTGGCTGCGCGGATTCCATGGTCGATGCATGCCAGGGCAGGCCGATCACATTGACGATCTCAATGCTGCTGCTCGCCAAAACTAGTTCAACAGGGCCGTCACCATCGTGCACATGCAGGGTTTTATGGGTGTAGTCGGGCGCGCGAACATGCAATTCCACATGGCCATCGCGTTGGGTCGGCAAGGTGAATTCGCCGCGCTCGTTAGTTTGGGTACTGAGTTTGGTACCCACGACTTCGATAGTTGCATTGGATATCGGTTGGCCAAGCTCATCGCGAACCTGGCCCTGGATTTGCGCCAGGCTGGATTGGCTTGCCAATACCAGTGCGGCCCACAACAGGGATTTTTTCATTCTTGCCTCTGGATAGATTCTGGTAACGCTGAAACTTGCAGGCAATGTTATACTATAACGAAATAAAAAGTGAAGCCTTTTTGCGGTGGTTGATTTTCTTGACTTGTTACCAGTGTCACCGTAACTTGCGCGCCCGAGGTGTCTGATAGATGTGCAAGTCCATTCCGATGGATGCATCCCGGATCAGAGTCAATGGGAAGTCGGTGCGTTTACCCTTTACAGGCCATTGCTTGTTAAAGCGGTAATACAAACCCGACGCTGCCCCCGCAACGGTAAATGCTGCGATTATTTTTCGCCATGAGTCCGATACCAGCCTCAATACCAGAGCCATGCTCTTAATTGTTCACGATGTCGCGGAGGGCTACATCGGTGGAAATCTGTATTTTTTGGGCTTCAGCCCATACATCTTTTTTCCGCTTTCCCTCCCTCATCCCTAATTCAGGATTGAGGAATCTCATGTCTAGGTCATCAACTATTATTCGGCCAACTATAAAGCCGACCGCATTTGTTATCAGTGCATTAAGCGCAGCTATTATTGGTTCTCCACTTGCTTTTGCGGCGACACAAAAAAGTGACGGGAAAAAACTTGAAACTGTTTATGTCAGTGCGACCCGTAGTGAAACGGCACAAGTACCGGTCGCCACACAAATTAAAGTGATTTCCGCAGAAGAAATCCGTGTGAGCGGTGCAAAATTGTTATCCGAAGTGTTGCGCACCCAGGCTGGGATTCAATTAACTGACTCCGATGGCAGCGGCGCGCGCAATGTGACAGCGTCCATGCGTGGTTTGTCCGGTACTAACAACGTTTTAGTATTGGTTGATGGCCGCAAATTAAATAATCCATCGTTAGCCGCACCCGCGTTAAATACAGTTTCTTTGAAAGATGTCGAGCGTATTGAAATTGTGCAGGGCAGTGCAGGTGTGCTTTATGGTGATCAAGCGGTGGGTGGCGTGATCAACATTATCACTAAGCGCGCAGTTGCAGGTGAAGTTGATGGTGCTATTAGTGCTGCCCGTGGCAGCGACGGACTTGAAGATTACACAGCTAGTGTGCGCCAGGGTTTTGAAAATGGTTTGAGTTATAGTATTTCTGCGCAGAAACGCGCTGCAGATAACTACCGTGATAATAACGACACCGCTTACGAAAATGTATTGGCCAATGTGCGTTATGATTCTGAATTCGGATTTGTATTTGCTGATGGACAACAAGTTAAAGATGAGCTGCGTTTGCCCGGTTCGATTTCTGATGCTCAAGCGGTAATTGATCGCCACCACACGAATTCTCCAAATGATTATAGTAACCAGGATACTGATACCTGGCGTTTTGGTGGCGGCGTTAATGTGTCAGAACATTGGCAATTATTGGCAGAATATTCAGATCGCAATGAAGAAGGAATTTATTTTTACGATGATTATTGGGGTGGCGCTACACCAGCACCAACCGAATATTCTGTACGTGTAAAAAGCCTGACTCCACGTTTAATCGGCGAATACAACACCGCTAATGGTACTGCCATAGCAACCGTAGGTTATGACCATATTGATAGCGATTATGAGAGCAATAATACGTGGTCACCCGTAAATTCCAATCAGGAACAGCGGAGTTATTATGCGCAGTTGGTGTACCCATTATTACCCAAGCTAACCGCTACTATTGGCGCGCGCCAGTCAGAAGTTGAAGATAAAAATTATTTGAAGAAAAAGGTTCAGGAAGATGATTTAACCGCAAGTGAATTTGGTTTGAGTTATCAATTCACTGATACGTGGCGTGGTTACGGACGTTTTGCTGAAAGTTTCCGTTTCGGTAATGCTGACGAAAATAATGCGGTGCTGTTTGATGTTGTATTTTTAAAACCACAAACTGGCGACTCTGCTGAGTTGGGGGTTGAATGGCAAGGTGCCGATGCACATGTTTCTTATGCATTGTACAAAATGAGTTTGAATGATGAAATTGTGTATGACTCAATTAACTATGCCAATATCAATCTGCCAGATTCAGAACGCCAGGGATTTACATTGGATGCGGATACACGTTTAAGCGATGAATTAGCATTACGCTTTAACTACACCTATACCGATGCTGAAGTCGTCGAAGGTATTTACGATGGTAAAAAAGTGCCATTCGTTGCGGAAAATAGCGCAGCGTTTACTGTATTGTTTACACCAGTATCGCCATTGACCCTCTCATTGGAAAGTGTTTATACGGGGTCGCGTTATAAAGGTGATGACGAAAATAATGTCCAGGCCGAGCTGGATCCGTTAACGGTCTTTAATCTGGCCGCGGTATATGGCTATCGTCAACTGGAGTTGAGTGCGCGCCTTAACAATATCACTAATGAACTTTATGCTGGTTACCATTCTGTGTGGGGCCAATACCCGCAGCCAGAACGTAATGGACAAGTTAGCGTGACTTATCGTTTCTAAGTGGCGATAATTAGAGCGGGCAGTGCGCAAGCGCTGCCCGCTTTTTATTTCTTGTTTATGTGCCCCAGTGAGAATGACCATGACTGACGATATTTCATCAAACGACGCCACTCCTAATAACGACAAAGCCCAACGCCACAAAGAACGCATGCAACAACGCAAGGAAATAGTAGATGCTGCAATTGCACGTGCGGATGAAGAGCGCGGTGTGGTGATTGTGTTAACGGGTGATGGAAAGGGTAAAAGTTCGTCGGGTTTTGGTACTGCATTGCGTTGCCTTGGCCATGGCTACAAAGTGGCCATCGTGCAATTTATCAAAGGCACCTGGGAGTGTGGTGAAAAGAATTTTTTAACCGAAAGTATTTTTCGTGGTGCCAATGCGCAGCTGGAATATTTTGTAATGGGCACCGGGTTTACCTGGGAAACCCAAAATGCCGATCAAGACCGGGCGGCCGCAGAACAGGTATGGGCAGAGTGCGAACATGTGTTTCGCGATCCGGAAATTCACTTGGTATTGCTCGATGAAATTACCTATATGCTCAATTACAAATACCTTGATAAAGATAAAGTAATAGAAACCATTCAAAATCGCCCGCGCAACCAGAATGTGATCATTACCGGTCGCGGCGCCAAAAAATACCTGGAAGATCTGGCTGATACTTTCAGTGAAGTGAAATCGGTAAAACATGCTTTTAATGCCGGCGTAAAAGCACAGAAAGGTATTGAGTGGTAACTGAAATATATTACGTGGTAACAAAAATCATTGCGTGGTAGCAGCAAATATTGGATGGTAAAAAATTACTTCGATTCACTTTTTCCCAGGATAAACTGCACCAGTTTTTGGTAATCCCCATCAAAGTGATGATCGCCGGGTAAATAAATTAATTGTTGTTTGTCCGGCTTTTGTGCACTGTGTTCCTGTATTTCTTCACACAGGCTCTGCTCAGTCTCACTGTAAAAACAACGTGTTGTCCATTGGTTCCAATCCTTTACTTCCGGATAAAGCACATGCGCAGCTTCTCCGGAGCTTCCCAGCCAGCCACTGACATGAAACACAAAATCAACGCTGGTTGACGGATTAAGCAAATTGACACTGGTTATTGTGGCTTTGGTTTCGTTATCAAGTTGGTTCACCATAAATGGCATGACATCGGCGCCCATCGAAAACCCTATTAACAATAAACGATGTTTATCCCAGGCTGCGGTGTAGTAATCAATCGTTGCTTGTAAATCTTTTCCGATGGTTGTTTTTGATTTTTCCTCCCAAAAATAATCCAGCGTATTCCAGCCAATCACAGCGATACCTTCTTGCGCTAATTGATTGGCAATGTCTTTATCGATATTCGCCCAGCCACCATCGCCGGAAATAACAATCGCTAATAAGTCCTTATTGTCTGAATTACGTGTTGAGCTATCGATGGCGGGAATTTCAATAAGCGGAATATTGGCAATGGCTTTTTTATCATCGTCATCTACTGGTTGGTTCAATGAAGTCTCGAATTTTTGCTTGTCTGCCTGCCAGTTTTTTAATAATGGATAATCAGGAATCCATTGCTGGATCAATGGATGAGTATTAAATAATTTCCACGGTGTTGCCGGAAGCGAATCGGTGTTGAGCAGTACATGATGATGAGTCGGGTTCCATGAAAACTGACTGCTGTTATTGCAGGGAGCAACGGGCAAGGCGATGTTATCGTTCCAGTTAATACTATAAGCACCGCGAAAAATACCTTTCGGAATTTGCGTTAGCATGGCAAATAAATAACTGCCTGCCATTCCAAAACCGGTAATAAAGGGTTGCGAAAAATGGTGGAATTGGTGATGTTGCTGGATGTCCTGCGCATAAACCGATAATGGTGTTGCTGCATCAAAACAACTGGCATTGCGTTGTGTTATTCCTGCCAAATAGTTTTCAATGGTTAATACGGCGCTGAGATTGCCTTGCTGGCTGAGTTGCGCTGCATAGCCCATTGCCACTGTCTGGTGTTCTGTATCTGTCAGTATTAATTGAACACCCTCAGTGCCACCTGCATAAATAAATGTATTCCCGAAATCACCCCAGCTAAATTTTTCCGGTTGGTCTGGAATGGCCGATTGACGCTGGAACGGGAATTGGGCATTGCAACAGGCTGACACTAGCAATAAAAACCATACAGCGATGCGGACGATTTTTATCATTTACTAAAACTTCCACTAATGCCACCGGATATGGCATTGGTAATGGTAAATATCACGGGTGCTAAATGGCCACCGCGCGGCAGGGCTAAATAAACCGGATTCCATTGCGGGTGAAATTTTTCCTTGTAATGATGCAGGCCTTTAAAATCGTAGAACTCATTACCCATTCTGAATATTGATGAACCCAGGCGGTGCCAGAAGGGCGCAAGCTCATCGTCATCAAGCCCGGCCAGGGGTGCCATACCCAGATTGAATTTATAATACTGTTCCTCTTTAGCCCACAGCATAATGTTGGAGAGCAAATAATCCATCGCTCCTTTAGGTGCCTGGTCACTGTAACGCATCAGGTCAATGGAAATTTCATTGGGCAAATTAGTGTGCAATAAATTGGCGAAGGCAACGATCTGATCCTCTTTGCTTACCACTGCAACATCAAAAAAACGCAGGTAATTTTCATCAAAAAACCCGAGTGAAAAACCTTTCTCACGGGATTTTTTATGATCCAGCCATTGATCGGATACCTGCTTTAATGCGGGCAGGTGTGGTTCAATATCGGCAGCACGAATAATCCTGAAGGTAAAACCCTCTTTGATAATTTTATTTATAGTGCTACGGAATGAAGCCCAGGCGTTACCTTTAAGCGCAAAATTGCTTAAATCAACATGGGCTTCTTCGCCGAGCTTGATCAGGTTTAAGCCCAAATCTACGTACAATGGTAAATGTTCGGTGGTAATACGATAGAAAACCGGTTTCGCACCATGCAAGTCTGCATGGGAGCGGAATTCCTTTACCAGCTCCTTGAAACTTGCGCTGTTGCCACATGGATCATTGAGTGCGATCCAGTATTTGGTTGTCGTTATATAAGCAATAAAACAATCGCGTGCCTCACCCCAGAACAAATATTTGTCGCCGCTCAGGCTGATGTAATGTTCGGTATTTTTTTGTGCCTGGATAATGGTTTCTGCCTCGCGCAATTCCTCGTGAGTTGGTAGATGGGGTTTGTATTGCCCGCGTGATAAAAAATAATGGAGTAGTGCGCCGCATGCGATAACACTAATTAATAATGTTGCGCGCAAAAAGCGAGATGCATTTGCATCCAGCTCGAACTGCCACCAGAGTTCATGGGCATAATCCACTTCCTGATAAGTAATAAAACCGATCAACGTACTTAAACCGATGATGGCAACAATCAAGAGGATCCATTTGGGGGTAAGCAAATGGGTATCCAGTGTGGATTTGCGGTAAAAATAGGATTTGCAGGGGATGAATAATATCAATAATAAGCTGAGGAAAACCGCTTCCTCATAATCCAACCCTTTGGTAATGGAAAAGACCACCCCGGCGGCCAGAAAAAACAGGGTGAGTGGATAGGCGGTATTGATACGCAATAAAATAGCGCGCGCAAGAATCAATAAAAAGACGCCGATAACACTACCCAATAAATGGGACAATTCAATTAGCGGCAAATTGATAATATCAGTCAGGGTTGCCAAGCGTTCAGGCATTCCCGGTGTACTGCCAGATAACAACAGGATTCCACCGGCAAGTAACGCAAGGAGGGATAAAAATACCGGCAAACGGCGATGCAGGAAAATACTGGTAGCCGCAACTATGTTCTGCATACGAATCACTCCCGGGATTCTCTGCCAATGCTCGCGCAACGACTGGTGCTGGGTAATAGCAAAAATAGCCAACGCGATTAACAACGGCAACAGGAAATACATTAAACGATAGGTAAGCAGGGCGATCAAAATAATCTGGTGATCATGGGCATCGCCTACCAGTAGTAAAAAGGCACTTTCAAAAATACCTATACCACCGGGCACCTGGCTGAACAGGCCAATCAATTGGGCAAGGATATAAACCGTAAAAAACCACATAAAATGCATTTGTGTCGCAGGGTACAACAAGCAATAGAGCACTACACCGGCAAACAATAAATCGCAGATTCCTGCAACGGTTTGCAAAGCGGTGATGCGGGGCGGCGGCAAACTGATATTGATTTTTTTCCATTGCAAGCGGTGGCGGCCACTTAATATCAGCGACCAGTAAATTATCAATAACGCCAGAATGCCCCAGATAAACCAGGCAAGATGCCCCCCTAATAATTCGGGATGATTAAGTTCATCCTGCGGTAAGAAAAAATACGCGGCACAGAGTAAGGTTACGGCACCGAGTAAATAGGTTGAACTGGAAAAAACAATAATCTTGCCGATAGACGCGGCGTTTAATCCAAGTGCTGAATAATAACGAAAACGGATAGCGCCGCCGGTCACCAGTGCGTGGCCGGCATTATTGCTCACCGCAAAACCGAGGAAGCTCACCATCAAGGTTTTATGCCAGGGGATTTTATAACCCAGGTGGTAGATTGCCAGCAGATCGTAAGTAGCGAGCACCAAATAGCCGATAGCGGTAGCGGCTAATGCCAGCAACAGGGTGCTCCAGTGGAAATCCTGTAAAATTTCCCCGGCGGTTGCCCAGGTAATGTTATAGGTGTGTATTTCCCTGCCCACCATATAAAAAGCAGCAATTGCCGCTAACAGGGAGACAGTATTAATAATAAGGTGTGAGTGTTTCAATCGCTGCCCGCCCTTGGGAGTGTGAGTGACAGTCTAGCTCATGACTGTGTGAGTGCATCACAGACATTATTTAGGTTGGCTGGTTGCGATTTTACAGGTCGCCTAAATTTATTTTTCGTTTTTTTTACAGGTTGTTTGTTCATGGTGAATTACAAAACTCCATTAACGTCCGGCGCCCGGACGTTAATGGTACAGGGCACTACCTCGGATGCGGGCAAATCGACATTAGTGGCGGCCCTGTGTCGTATTTTGAAAAACCAGGGTGTAGCCGTCGTTCCATTCAAACCACAGAATATGGCTTTAAATTCTGCTGTGACTATTGATGGTGGGGAAATTGGCCGCGCACAAGCAGTGCAGGCACAAGCCGCCGGTTTGCAACCGCATACGGATATGAACCCCATCCTGATCAAGCCCACTAGTGATACTAAAGCGCAAATTATTGTGCAAGGCAAAGCCATTACCGATATGGATGCGGCTGTCTACCACGATTACAAAACCCGTGCGCTGGAGTTTGTGCTGGATTCGCACCAGCGTTTGCAACAGCAATACGAGGTTATTGTGGTGGAGGGTGCTGGCAGTCCCGCGGAAATTAATTTGCGTGAGCGCGATATTGCCAATATGGGGTTCGCCGAAGCAATAGATTGCCCGGTAATTTTAATTGCGGATATTGACCGCGGCGGTGTGTTTGCACATTTGGTAGGCACCTTGGAATTGTTGAGCGAATCCGAGCGGGCGCGGGTGATGGGTTTTGTAATTAATCGCTTTCGCGGCGATAGAGGTTTATTGCAATCCGGGCTGGATTGGCTGGAGCAAAAAACCGGCAAACCGGTATTGGGCGTTATTCCGTATTTGCATGGGCTGTACCTGGACGCGGAAGATGCATTGACGAGTAGCGCGCGCAAAACCGATGCACAACTACGGGTGGCAGTTTTAGCATTGCCGCGTATATCCAACCATACCGATTTTGATGCATTGCGATTACATCCGCAGGTGGACTTTAGTTGGGTGGGGCCCAACCGGAAAATACCCGGCTGCGATTTGGTAATTATCCCCGGCAGCAAAAATGTTCGTGCTGATTTGCAATTTTTGCGCGAGCAGGACTGGGATTCGCAAATTAAAAAACATTTGCGTTACGGCGGAAAAGTGATGGGAATTTGCGGCGGCTTTCAAATGCTGGGCGAGGAAATCCATGATCCATTGGGGATTGAATCTGCACCGGGTCGTTCACAAGGCCTGGGTTATTTTGCACTAGCGACGCAATTGGAAGCGCATAAACAATTGCAACAACGGCAGGGCTTTTTGTGGGATAAACATTCAACCGTTGCGGGCTATGAAATTCATTGCGGTGTGAGCCGGGGTGAAGCCCTGGGTAACCCGGCCTGTTATGTGCAGCAAGGCGATGAATTGGTAGCGGAAGGTGCATTAAGCCGTGATGGACAAATTTTGGGAACTTATTTGCATGGAATATTCGATAATCCCGCGGCACTTGTTAAATTATTGGCCTGGTCAGGTTTGGCAGCGGCACACAAGTTGTCGCTAGAGGATGTGCGCGAACAATCCATTGAACGTTTGGCGGCCGAAGTAGAAGCTGCCCTGGCGCCGGCGTTTTTATCAAGCTGGTATCGCGCGCGCGAATAATCCGGAAAACCGGCAGGGAAAATTTTAAGGGTTATACTTTCAGGAGTTTGTGCGCCAATCCAAAAGGATTGCTATTCAAGGAGTGCGTTATGCGACTGATTTTCGTATTGATATTGCTGGGAATTTCTACTGCATCATGGGCTGACCCCGAAGTCACCGCTGCTCCCGCCGCGGGTAGCCAGGCAGTGAACCTCGCTACCAATATTTCCTCTGCGTTCAGTTCGGACTTGCCAGCCGGAACCGGTCAGAATTTATTGCCGCACTTGCAATGTATTTTTACTGATATGAAGCGCGATTTCACCGTGCAGGTTATGCCCTGGCGCCGCGCTTACCAGGATGTCAAAAGTAATCGTATCGACGGTTTTTTTACCGCAATTCCAATGCGCCAGGTTGATCCTTATGCCGTACTTTCAGCGCCGATGGTATTGGAAAACTGGTACTGGTTTTGGCGGAGCGACACTATTGCACCGGAATCATGGCGCGAGGGTTACAAGCTCGGTTCCATCCTGGGTAGCCAGCAGGAAACCTGGTTGGGCGAAAGTGGTTATACCGTGGATATGAGTGCGAATAATTTGCCGCAGTTAATCAAACTATTACAGGGTAAACGTATCGATGTGATTCTTGCCGATCGCGAGCACTTTGTCCGTGCGGCGAAAGAATTAACATTGAATCCGGATAATTTCCAATCGCGCTTCTTTCGTTATGTTCCGCTGGGCGTTTATTTTAACGAGCAATTCCTCAATAACAACCCGGCGTTTTTATCCCGGTTCAATACCACCATCAATAAATGTGCAACCGGGCATTTTGCAGTCTCCGATTACGAGAAACAGCAAATCCGTGAATTATTGCATCGCAAAATTGAACGCTGGAAGCGCCTGCCCGGATTGGAGGCCTTGTTGCGCGCGCAAAATGCAAAAACCAAACGCCTTAGTAATGGGGAAATCCAGGATCGCGATAAAAAATGGCGCAGTGCATTTCAGGCAAATGACTTTGCTTACCCGATCAAATTGATTGACCAGGAATTATCAGCGCAATTGCGCGAAATAAAAAAACAATCAATGGATGTAATTACGGAGATTATTGTTACTGATGCCCGCGGTTTGAATCTGGCTATTAGCGATATGACCTCGGATTATTGGCAGGGCGATGAAGAGAAATTTACCGGCGCCTATGATAAGCCCGCAACCACATTGTACTTTGGCGACATCAATTACGATGAATCCACCAAGCGTTTCCAAATCGATATCAGTGTGCCGCTGTATACCGGGGAAAAGTTTGAGCCGCTGGGTGTTATGGTGTTCGGAGTGGATGTAGAAAAAATTTTATCGCAAGCGCAGTGATTGGCTGATAAAAAACTGCCGCAAATGCGGCAGTTTTTTTATCGCTGTAAAATACAAGGAAATTGTTTATCGCAACAGGTACTATTTGATCGCGCACTCCGCAGCCGCTACGCCATTTTGTTTGAACAGCGCCCATTCCTGCATTGCAATTTGCATTTGCAGTGAAGTATCCATGTTCATTGCATCGGGATAATTGCCACCGGTGTAGCCTTGCGGGAATTGGATGGTTTGGAAATATTCCGCGTTATCCTGGCTGTACTGCGTGCACAAACCTTCAAATCCAAATACGGGCGGGCCATAGGTTCCTTCGGAAAACGTGTACCCGGCGGTATTGGCAAAAGCACCACCATGACATGAAAGGCATGAGCTGAGTTTGTTATCAACCGGACCGGCAAGGCGACCATTGCAACCATAATGTTCAAAAGCGCTGATGGATTTATTCAACACACTTTGGCGGGCGGGAATGGATTCTGCTTTGGGAACAGCGGGGAATGTCCAGGAATCCATGCCCCATTGCAAACCAACCGGTTGCAAGTTGTCCCACACGGTTTTTCCTGTGCCAGCAATATACGCAAAGGTACCGTAAACCCAGCGGCTGGGTGAGCGTTCATCGACAACTGCCACATCAACCTGCACGAGGCGAACCGTTTGCACTTCGCGTTTGCATTGGAATTTGTTATCGACTTCAACATGGCGATCAGCTTGCCATTCCGGGCTGCCTTTTAAATAGGAAACTTCTTCCGGGGTTGCAGTGGTGAATAAAAATTTAACCACCACTGTGCCTTGCATAAACGGCATGCCTCTGGTGGCTTTAACTCCGTTGATAGTTTCAATATTTGGCGTGCCTTTTTTACTCCAGCTTTGCCCGATTGTGTAACCGCCATAACTGTTGTACATACCGACGGCCCAGGTTTCAAAACCCTGCTCGTTACCCGGTGTTGCGCCGATGAGTGAATGCAAACCCAATCGCTCTTCGCCATAAAAATCGCTGATTACCGCCGTGCGTTCATTCGTCAAGCCGTGCACAAATTCGCGTCCGGTGTGTTTATCAAATGCCATCCAGGGAATATGGAACCATTCGGTTTTGCCGTTGACTTGTACGTGAAAACCGTCCTGGTTATTTAAATCCGGTGTCTGGCCCTTTTTTACATAATCGAGAATGGATTGAATGTAATTATCGTAAACACCGCCTTCTTTCCACACAGGAACACCGGCGTCAGTAAAATTGGTTTTAGTCGGTAACGGAATGCCCAGCCACGGACACTCGGCAACGCTACAAGGCGCCGGTTTTTTTTGCGGATAATCATGGCTCAATTTAAAAGTTGGCCCCTGCCAGCTAGCGGGTGCCGGTATAGCCGCGTTGCGATAAGCTTCTGTTTTAGCGCTTTCTGCAAGTGCGCCACTGGCTGCAATACTGCAGGCAATAGCAAAGAGTGCTCGTTTCATTAAAAAAATCCTGCTTAAAAATAAAAAATAGAAAAATCTCAATCGGGGTGGTGAATGAGGTTAGCTAGCTGGCGATAACTTCCAGGAAGGTGCTGTACACCGCACTGGCATTCGCCGTTAAGGCAACATTCACGGAGTGGCCCTTGTTCTGGTCGACAATAATCATTCCCGATTTATCATTTTCCTCATCGAGTTCCTGTTCGACCCGAATTGGAAATGATTGGGTAGTGATGAGTTCCGGGTTGGTAATTACGCACGCGGCGAGGGGGTCCCAGAAATCCAGGTAAGCGCCAATTCCGCCTTTAATGGTGCTGCTCTCTAACACTTCTGTCAGAAAGTTTGCGATGGGATTGTTAATGTTCGCGAGCCGCGCAACAAAATCGTTGGTGATAGGAACTTGTGAGGTTGCATTCAATGCAACCAGGGTGATGGGAATTCCTCCGGCAAAAATTTCCTGCGCACCGCGCACATCCACAAAAATATTCCATTCCGCAACCTTGTTGGTGTAATAGGGATTGGGTTGCATGGTGGGTTGGATGTTACCCTCTGCACCCGGCGTTACAAATTCCGGCAACAGGTTGCCGCCCATCATTACAATGTGCTCCAGGTTTTTATCCAGTGCTGCACGCAATTGCGGATCGGTTTTAGCGGAGTCGAACAAACGCCCCCAATTGGAACCACCACCAATACACAAGAGCGTTGTTGGTGTATCGCTGTTAATAAAATAATTGCGCAAAAAAAGTTGTGCATCATCCAGCGGAGCGTTGGGATTTTCTCCGGGGAAGGGCGCATCATAATGGGCATCGGCGGCATCCCTGGCATCACCGGGAAAGGTATTGCTGTAAATCATGGGCGCTTTTGCGCCGCGTGCAACCGGGATTTTCAATGCATTGGCGTTATCCAGTAAGGTCAACATATTGCTGACGTTGTTAACGCCCGGTGTTAAATGCACGTCACCGCTGCCGGTAACCGTAATGCCGGTAACCTCAATGGCGGGATGTTTTAGTAAATATAACATCGCCATGTAATCATCAAAGTCGACATCCGTATCAATTAAAACACGGATTTTGTTTTCATTTTTTTTCATAACGAATCCTTATTTTTGGAAATATTTTTAAAGGGTCCGCAATTGAGAACTTCCTGTTGCGCGGTGTTAATGCCTGCTGCAAATGAAGCAAGCGTGAAAAAGCATAGTTGTTGAATGGATGGCGGGTTATTACGTGTTATTACGCGCTAGGCAGGCTTTGTTGATTTGCGTGACTAATCGCTGAAACTTTGTGCAGGTGTTATTTTAAAAGAGCAAACCGATAGTTTTTTAATAAACCGAACCGGTAGTTTTTTTATAAATTACTACGATTTGTTATTGATAGGTTGAGCCTTTCAAGCCGGATGTGTTGGCGAAACCCCGGAGCGCGTTGCGGATATGCGCAGGTTTTTTAGTATTGGATTGCACTAAGAGGGTTGGATTTCATTTAGCTAGTAGTGCGGTGGAAAATGAAATGAATAAACGTGATGTAATAATTTGAGTTTGAAAAAAAAGAGGCAGCTACAATGGCTGCCTCTTTTTTTATTGTGTACTGAATTTGCTTATCCTTTCAGCGGTTTGTACTTCATCCGCTGTGGTTGGGCGTTTTGGCCTTTACGTTTGATCAGGTCTTCGTGGTAATCGGTGTAGTTGCCTTCAAAGAATACGATATCCGAATCGCCTTCATAGGCGAGGATATGGGTCGCAATACGGTCAAGGAACCAGCGGTCATGCGAGATTACCAGCGTACAACCAGGGAAGGCGAGAATCGCATCTTCCAGGGCGCGCAGGGTTTCAATATCCAGATCGTTTGACGGTTCGTCGAGCAATAATACGTTTGCCCCTTGCTTCAGGGTATTGGCCAAATGGAAACGGCCGCGCTCACCACCGGAAAGCTCGCCCACACGTTTTTGCTGGTCGGAACCTTTGAAGTTAAAACGGCCGATATAAGAGCGCGAGGACACTTCATAGTTGCCGATTTTGAGAATATCGGAACCATCCGACACCGCTTCCCACACCGTTTTGTTGTTATCGAGGTTGTCGCGGCTTTGATCAACAAACGCCACTTTCACGGTTTCACCGATTACCACCTCGCCACTATCGGGTTTTTCCTGGCCAGCAATCATGCGGAAGAGGGTGGATTTACCCGCGCCGTTACCGCCGATAATCCCGACTACCGCACCTTTAGGCACAGTGAAGCTCAGGTTATCGATCAGCAAGCGGTCACCGTATGCTTTGGACACGTTGTGGAATTCAATAACCTTATCGCCCAGACGCTCACCCGGCGGAATGTAGATTTCGTTGGTTTCATTGCGCGCCTGGAATTCTTGCGATTGCAATTCATCAAAGCGCGCCAAACGTGCCTTGCTCTTGGCCTGGCGGCCTTTGGGGTTTTGGCGCACCCATTCCAGTTCTTGTTTTAATGCCTTTTGGTGCGCCGCTTCAGTGCGTTGTTCTTGCGCCAAACGGGCTTCTTTTTGCTCCAGCCAGCTCGAATAATTGCCTTCGTACGGAATGCCGTGGCCGCGGTCCAGTTCCAGGATCCAGCTGGCAGCGTTATCGAGGAAGTAACGGTCGTGGGTGATCGCCACTACAGTACCGGTAAATTTTTGCAGGAATTGCTCCAGCCAGAACACTGATTCCGCGTCCAGATGGTTGGTGGGTTCGTCGAGCAACAACATATCCGGGCGTGATAACAGCAGGCGGCAAAGTGCCACACGACGCTTTTCACCACCGGACAGTTTGGTTACATCGGCATCCCATGGCGGCAAGCGCAATGCATCGGCAGCGACTTCGAGGGTGTGATCCAGATTATGGGCATCCCATGCCTGGATGATGTCTTCGCACAAGGCTTGTTTTTTGGCGAGGTCATCAAAGTCGGCATCGGCTTCAGCGTAAGCGGCGTAGATGCGATCCAGTTCGGCCAGCGCATCGACTGCTTCACGCACGCCGTCTTGCACATTGCCACGCACATCCTTAGCCGGGTCTAGTTGTGGTTCCTGTGGTAAATAACCCACTTTAATTCCAGGCATCGGGCGGGCCTCGCCGTTAAAGTCCTGGTCTACACCGGCCATAATTTTGAGCAGGGTGGATTTACCGGACCCGTTCAGACCCAATACGCCGATCTTGGCGCCGGGGAAAAATGACAGGGAAATATCTTTCAGGATTTCGCGCTTGGGCGGCACAATTTTGCCCAAGCGGTGCATTGTGTATACGTATTGAGCCATGGGGCTTAACCTCGCGGTGTGACGATTGTGTGAACGTAAAATCGCCAGTATCAGGGAATAAATTTCGCGGGCGTACTATAAAGAAAGCCTTACGCTAGTGAAAGCCGGATTGGGCCCGGAGGATGAAATCATTTGGCAAATAACCCGCATCATTCGTTAGCGATCACTTCATGGCATAGAACTAGTAGGTAATTCCGGTCGTGCTATTGCCAATAGCAAGTAGCTTTTTTCGCGCAAACCGGATACCAGCCAATCCCATACCATGAGCATATAGAAAGCCTTTCCAGGCATGTGTTGTAAGATTGCCCGGCACCGGATAAATATTTTATCGTGATCGACACCGATATCAGCCTCCGTCCGGCAGTGAGCTTGTTTCATTAAACAATAATCACCGGTATGGAATAGTGATTTCCCGGTTCTTTGGAGAGCGATGGAGTAATAGGTGTGGTCACCAAAGGGCGTTTGTGAAGAATTGTAATAAGCCCTTAAATGTCGTTCAATGCCGCAGAAAATGCTAATAATGACTCGAAAATCCCCCGGCGGTAACGGTATATTATCGGCCTCAAAAAATGCCAGCACCGGCAGCCAATAATAACAATCTGATCGACAATCCAGGTCAATACTCCCGGCAGTTAAAGTCATCTGCAAAGCAGGTGAGAGAGCTATTACAACGTATTTTTTATGAGTGGTACCAGCATGGATAAAGAGCGTATTTTGCAAGAGCTTAATAAGGGCGTTAAGTCCTGGAACCTGTGGCGTAAGCGCAGCGCTGTAGGTGAAATAAACCTGGATGGTATTGAGCTAAACGGCGTTAACCTGGATGAGTACGATTTATCCAAAGTGTCGCTTCGCAATTCACATATCACTCATTGCAGTTTTAAAGGTGCGGATTTGATCCAAACCAATTTGCAATATTCGTTCTTGCAAAAAAATGATTTTAGCCACGCCAAATTAATCGCCGCCAATTTATGCAATACCGACTTGAGCGGTTCGATTTTATTCATGACCAATATGCTGACGGCGAGCACACGCAATGCCCGCCTGGAGGATATTGATTTTCGTGGCCATGATATTAGCGGCCTGATGCTGCGCGATGTATCACTCGCCGGAAGTAACCTGGAAGGCCAGCAATTGGCGCGGGTGGATTTATCCAATTCAGATCTTGAAGGCGTAAATTTACAAGGTGCGGATTTAGCTGGAACGTTATTTAACAACGCCAACCTCACCAATGCCGATATCCGTGGCGCAAATCTGGTCGGTGCTTTGTTTAAAGCGGCAAATCTCAGCGGCGTGGATTTGAGTAACCTCGATCTGAGTAAAGCCGATTTCACCGGTGCCAATCTTTCCCATTGCGATTTACATTCAGCCAATCTTAGTAAAGCGAAATTAATCGGCGCCAATATTACCGGCGCAAAATTATGGAAAGTGGTGACGACGGGCTGGAGTATTGCGAATATTGAATGCAGCTATGCGTATTGGGATAAATCGGGTAAGGAGAAAACGCTTTATCGAGCGCACGAATTTGAGCGCATTTTTGCCGAAGCAATCACTATCGAATTGCGTTACCCCTATCGCCTCGTCGATCATGAACTGGCAACCTTGCCTATTTTTATTGAGCACCTTGCTGCTGTGCATTGGGGCACGATTATCCGGTTGAAATCCATTAGCGATGTCGCCGGCGGTGCGCTGGTAAAATTTGTAGTGGAAGAGGTAGGGGTGCACAACCCCACGGAATTGAAAACCCAATTGCAAGCTGAGGCAGAACGCATCCAGCTAGCCCAGTTGATGTTGCGTACCAATACGCAATTGCATGCGCAACTGAAAGAAAAAATTGGTGCGATCCGCGAAGAATTTTGGCCACGCTTGTTGGAATTGGCTGCAGACCACGAGAAAGACCAGGTGCGCAACCTTACTATTTTATTTATGGATCTGAAAGGCTTTTCCAAATGGTCGGCAGATGAACTCTCCGAAAAACTTTCCCTGTTTCGCGGTTTGATCAAACCCATCCTGAAAAAATTCACAGCTGGCCATCCGAATATGGAAGGGGATTCCCTGCGTGTAACGTTCAAGAATGCATCTGCCGGTGTTTCTTGCGCGTGTATGATCCGCAACGTGTTACGCGCTGCCGGTTTTGAGTTGCGCATTGGCATGGAGCTGGGTGAAGTCGCCGTGGTCCATAACGAGGTAACCGATATTCCGGATCTTGAAGGTGTGGCAGTGAGTATGGCGGCGCGGATGGAGGCGGCGGCAGAACCGGGGGAAGTATTGGTGAGCCATAAAGTTCGGCACTATGCGCAACGCAGCGACCTGTTTCAATTTACACCGCGCCGTGTACCGCTGAAAAAAGCGATTGGCACTATTGAACAAGGTGATTACATCGAATGTTTTGCGGTAGAAGCCACTAAAAATTTGCAAGACGCATTTGCTTAACATATCCGTATCAACCTTGTTGTTATTGCGCGCGAATAACAACAAGGTTTTAACCAAAAGATCGAAAATTTTTTATAATTATTGTTGGAATGAATTTTTGACCGGGTATTACAACCAGCCGGATTTTTTAAAACGGTAATACAAATAACTGCAAATAAGTGCAACGACAAGTAATGAAACCGGATAACCGTATTTCCATTTCAATTCCGGCATATGTTCAAAGTTCATTCCCCAGACCCCCACGAATGCCGTCGCAACGGCAAATATGGCGGCCCAGGCCGCAAGGCGTTTATTCACTTCACTTTCGTCGATACTTACCATGGATAAATTCACCTGGATGGCGGTGCTGATGGTGTCGCGAATGGAGTCGATGGATGTATTGATGCGGTAGAGGTGATCGTGTACATCGCGGAAATAATCTTTGGTATTGGAGACAATTGGAGGTACGCGGCCACCATCCAGTTTGCTAACGGCTTCCATCAAAGGCGCTACTGCGTGCTTGAGGGTGGTAACTTTTCGTTTCAATTCGTAAAGCCGTTCAATGTTGGTGCGCTGCGAACCCTTGGTAAAAATTTGTTCTTCAATAATTTCCAATTCGGTTTCCAGCGCAACCACGACGGGAAAGTAGCGATCAACCACCGCGTCCATTAATGCATAAAACACAAATGCCGGCCCCTGTTTCAAATGGTGTGGTTCGCGTTCGCAACGGGCGCGCACACCTAAAAATCCCTGATGGGTACGGTTGCGTGTGGAGAGCACATAATTTTCACCCACGAAGACATCGACTTCACCGATATTTATTTCGCCATCGACCATTTCCACTGTGTGCATCACAGCAAACAGCGAATCGCCATATTCTTCAATCTTCGGGCGTTGGTGGCCCACCTGGGCATCTTCAACCGCCAGCTCGTGCAGACCAAACTCGTGTTGCATTTGGGTAAGTTCTTCGAGGTTGGAGTCTTTCAGTGCAACCCATACAAAGCAATCGCTGATTTTGAGGTATTCACTAATATCCTCTGCTGGAATGCTGCACAGTTTTTTACCTTCCTGATAGGCAACACAATTGATTAACATGTAAAGTCTCCGCAAATAGAGCGTGATAGATGGCCAAAGCTGGATGTTGTTTAGCTTAGCCGGTAGCGCTGTTTTCGTCTGCGTTATATATCAGGGGTGAATGAAGATAATGAGTCATAGCAAGACCAAAACCAGCTTTTATCGTCGAATTTATGTTACCTGGCTGATTACCCGCGGGATCAATACGGTGCCCAAAATTATCACAGCGACCGGCATGCCACGGCGCACGGCGCAAGATACCCTGGAAGCTATCCATGAGTTGGGGATTGAGTTGCAAAACACTGGTGGTAGCTATCAGTTGCTCTCCTGGGGAGCGGTTAACCCGCACTGGGTTGAGGCCAATATCAACCAGCTTAAAGATGTACTGGCCTATCCATAACCCACTTTTTTATGAGTGCAATCGCCGTTTTTATTAGTGCGCGCGCCATTTGCCAGCTTAGCTATACTCATGGGCACTACAACAAAAAGCGGGTGAGGGTATTTGATGTTGCACAGGGGGAGATACCGGAAACCCGGTCTGCGGCCAATTCTGATTGCTATCCTGGGGGCAGTCGCCCTGCTGGTTGCATCGATTGCAAGCGCAGAGGAGCGGCAAGTTCTTTTGTATTCCCAAAAAGAGTTTCGTTACCAGTATTACCAAGCACTGCTGCGCCAGGCGCTCAACGCAACCGAGGGTGACTATGGCACTGCTGAAATCCAGGCTTATCAGTCAAGTGGAGCGGAAATTACCGAAGCCCGCGGTATGGCCCTGTTACAACAAAAACGCATCCATATCACTTTTGTGCCTACCAGTCGCGAGCGCGAAGAGTTATTCCGTGCAGTACCCATTCCCCTGGACCAGGGGTTGTTAGGGCTGCGTTTGTTATTAATTAAAGAATCTTCCCAGGTACGTTTTGATCGTATTCAAAATGAAACTGAATTGCGTGAAAAAATGTCGGGCGGATTCAATACCAATTGGTCCGATTACAGTATTTATAAAAGCAATGGCCTTAAGGTATTGCCGGCAACCAAATATGAAACGCTATTCAAGATGCTGGACTCCGGTCGTTTTGATTATTTTTCCCGGGGATTGATTGAGGTTTGGTCCGAATTGGATAATTTTAAAAGCCAGTATCCGGATCTGCGCGTAGAAAATCGTTTCGCATTTTATTACAACATTCCGGTGTACTTTTTTGTGCATAAGGATAACGAACAGCTCGCACAGCGAATTGAGGTGGGCCTTAAGCGCATCCAGGCGAGTGGGGCGTTTTCCAGTTTATTCCAGGCGTATTATGGTGAGCACATTGTGCGTGCGCAGCTTGATAAGCGGCACATTATTATTTTGCAAAGTCCGCAGGCCCCCCAGGGAATTCCGGTGGTAAAACCGTTCTGGTGGCCCGCAGGAATTGCTTTTCCATTAGCGACTACCCATTAGTGGTTGAGCGCATGCAAATAAATATCAGGATGGCTGGAAAGCGCCTGGTGAACCTGCTGGGTTGCTTCATCAGCCAATACCTGGTGGGCATTTTGTTCGAGTCCATCAAAGGTGCGCGCGGCTACGACATTGGGCGCAATCTTTGGAACATCCATACCATGGGTCAGATCCGTATCGATAAAACCAACGTGCAGCCCGAGCACATGGGTTTGTTGCCCGCTTAATTCCTGGCGCAAGGCATTGGTTAATGACCATGCTGCCGATTTGGTAGCAGAGTAGGTAGCCAATAGAGGACCGGTTATCCAACTGGCGATTGACAGCACATTGATAATCCCGCCACCACCATTCGCGGCCAATACCGGTGCAAAAGCGCGTGCAAGTTTGAGTGGGCCAAATAGATTGGTTTCCAATTGGCGACGCAACATGGCTTCGGCATCTTCACTTAAAAATCCGCCGGTTTCCGCTACGCCTGCATTATTAATCAGCAAGGTGACATCGTTGTAATCGCGCGCAACGCGGGCAACATCCTCGGGATTATTGACATCCAGTTTGACCGGGGTAACCCCTTCCAGTGTGATACTGGCCGGATTACGGGCTGCGGCGTACACCTTATGTGCACCACGTGCCAATGCTTCTTTTGCAAACGCCAACCCCAAACCACGATTGGCACCCGTAATCAATACAACAGCGTTTTCAAGTTTCATGGAATTCACCTTCTCTATTTATATGATATTCATCATATTTTGAGTTAAATTAAAACGGCACCACGCCGTTTGGTTCAGGAACTAGTGCAAGTTAATAATATTCAGGATTCGTTGTTTCGAATTGGCCAGGTGTTCAGTCCTTTCATTGTGATCTTCCAGGTTGCGTGCCAGTTGTATGGCACCGGTTAAAGCACTCACTAGAAATAGGGCGTCTGCGCGGCTTAAGGGTTTGCTGCTTAAAGCGATCAACTTATCGGCAAAGACTTGCACTGCTTTGTTGGCTTCCAATTTGATTTCTTCCTGTTGCCGGTAAAACTCGGAGCCTAATGCCGCGACAGGACAGCCTTCCCCGGTCGAGCAAGCCTCTAAATGGGCGTCGGACAGGTAGGCATTAACATAAGCTGCCAAGGGTTCCAGGCCCTGTTCAAGTTGTTGCATTACCGCTACGGCGATCGTGTTGGCGCTTGTGCGCCGGGCGTAATCCAATGCTTCTGCCAAAAGCGCATCGCGATTGGGAAAGTGCGCATAAAACCCGCCATGGGTCAGGCCCGCCTGTTTCATCACATCGGCAACACCCAGGGCATCAAATCCATCGCGGCGAATAATCCGTGCTGCTGTTTCCAGGATACGTTGATGGGTGGCTTCTTTTTTGGTCAGGTTGGTCATAATGGCTCTGGTTACTGGCTTTAATATGATGATCATCATATTTTCGGTTTGGGTTTTAGACAAATAAATTTTCTCTATCGAGGGGTAGTGTTTAAGTCGGTTTCTTATCGGCCTGAGCCTGCCAATCCAGGTGGTGGGTAGTTGTGTTGCGGGAGTAAAAAGACAGTTCCCTAAAAGGAAACTACTGTACAAAATGCCGGATAGTGGATTGCTATCCGGGCATTTTTTTAATTGATCCAATTGTTGTTAACAACCCACGGCGCGTGCACGTGTGATACCTAACAGTTTTTCAAATTGCAACGCGGGCATAGGTTTGCCATACAAATATCCCTGGCCTTCATCGCATTTGTCATTCAGCAACGTTGAATGCAAATCATCGGTTTCTATACCTTCCGCAATAGTTTCCAGATTAAAGCCGCGCGCCATGTCAAGGATTGCGCCCACCACGGCGGCATCCCGTTTTGATGTCAGCATATTTTGTACGAACGAGCGATCAATTTTAATGCGTGTGAGTGGATAGGTTTTTAATAAACTGAGCGACGCGTAGCCGGTACCAAAATCATCGAAAGCTATACCCACACCATACGTTCTCAACCGTTCCAGCATGGTAAAAATAATTTCGTCATTATCCAAAACAATATTTTCCGTTACCTCCAACTCCAGTGCTTCGGGCGGTAAACCATGCCGGTCCAATGCTTCAATAATTTCTGCCACCAAATCGCCGGTGCGAAATTGTGCGCTGAATAAATTAATACCAATACGGAAATCCGTAGCCCCGTTGCGCCGCCAATATGCCGTTTGCGCGCAAGCTTCATTAATGACCCAGGAGCCAACAGTCGCTGCCAATGGCCCGGCCTCCAGTGCCGGTAAAAATGCGGCGGGTGACAGCAGGCCGCGCTTGGGGTGATTCCAGCGGATTAATGCTTCAGCGCCAGTGACAATACCGCTGCCCAGATTAATTTGCGGCTGGTAAAACAATAAGAATTCACCTTCGTCTACCGCGCGGTGTAGCTCCAATCCATAACGACGGCGCGCTACCGCTTCCGCACGCAAATCAGCGGTGAATAAAAAGTATTGGCTGCGCCCGGCGCGTTTGGCTTTGAATAATGCAAGGTCCGCATCGCCCACCAACTCCATCGCTTCCTGCGCCTGGGCAGGCGCCGAAGCCAGGCCGCAGCTGGCGGTAATCCTTAATAATTGCCCGTGCACATTTAATGGCTGGGCAATTTGATGCAGTATGGTGGTGGCCAAATGAATGGCTTGTTGTGGGTCTGTTAAATCAGGAACTAATAATGCGAACTCATCGCCGCCCATTCGTGCGAGTGTTGATTTCCCATCGCCAAGCGCACTCAGCCGTCGGGCAGTTTCGCGCAGGATTTCATCGCCGACCCGGTGGCCAAGGGTATCGTTGATGTCTTTAAAACCATCCAGATCAATAATAAACACAGTTGCCGGTAGCGGCTCAATCACCGTGTCTTCTACGGCGCGATAAAAGCGTGCCCGGTTTGCAAGTCCGGTTAGTGCATCCTGGTTAGCTTGTTGTTGCAGTAATTCTTTTTCGCGTTGATGTTCCGTTAAGTCTTTCAGGATGGCTTCAAATTTCATTTGGCCAGCCTGTTTCCAGCAGAATAATGAAAAACCAAAATGCAATTCCTTGGTATCCTGGCGCTTGCCATTAATTTCAGTGGGGATTTCCAGGCTATTTAGCGAGCCGGTAATAATGGCCTGGTTAATTAATTGGTTAAGGGCAGGGCGATCGGCGGGGGCAATTAATTTATCAAATAACAAAATATTTTTATCGTAACGTTCATAGCCAAACGTGGTTATTGCTGCTTCGTTCCATTCAATAATCCGCCGCTTTTCATCGAACCAGATAACCGGTGTGGAAGAGCTCGCTGCGTAATTTTCAAAGTCGGGGCGTTCGCGTTCGCTGTTAAATTTGATCCGCTGCAATTCAAGTCGATCAGTGACCATTTTGGCCAGTTCTTTTAAGCGATCCCGGTCTTCAGCAGAAAAATCATGATGGGGTTTATCGTCGATAATACACAGGGCACCAAGCGCTAAACCGTCAGGAGAATAAAGGGGAACGCCGGCATAAAAGCGCAGATTGGCTGCACCGGTAACCAGCGGATTATCATGAAAGCGATCATCGGTGCGTGCATCGGGAACTACCATGACATCCGGTTGATTAATGGCATGCGCGCAAAAAGATACGTCGCGGCCCATATCTACTTCACCGACACCAGTGCTGGCTGCGAAAAATACATGGTCGTTGCCAATCATATTCACGGCGGAAACGGGCATATCAAACATCCGTGACGCTATCCGGACTACCGGATCCAGGCTTTGCAACGTCTGTTGTTCGTCCAGCCCGTAATTGGCAAGTGCTGCCAGGCGTGCGGGTTCATTGGGAAATATTGCGGGACATTTCATTAGCGCTTCCTCATATTTTTGTTTCCTGTGGAAACAATAGCCATGTACCAGTATAGGAAGCTAAAAAAAATGACATTGGCAGGCGTAATAAGAGATGCCACTTTTTTTAAAGAAATGGTTTTTTAAAACTGTAATGATCAAATAGTTATCTACTCATTAGGAAATTCTTCTAATGCGTTATTATTTTCTACTCAAGTGTGCGCTCGTTTTTTATCATTCGGGAATGAGGAGCCCTGCATTTGATTGATGAAGCCAATTTTGAATCTGGGTAGAGTCTGAGCGGGAGAACAAATTACCCGCGCAGAATAGTTTATTTCTGGGTTAGGGTAATGATTATTGAAACTGG
Organism: Gammaproteobacteria bacterium; assembly: GCA_021151835.1. GTDB lineage: Bacteria > Pseudomonadota > Gammaproteobacteria > Pseudomonadales > Cellvibrionaceae > Cellvibrio. The sequence continues at coordinate 30,000 of JAGKWO010000001.1, read as the reverse complement.
ATTGCTATTTTATGAATAGTTATTTCATAGGGAATTTTCCATGCGTCATTTGTTATTAGTGTTTGTAAGCATGCTATCGGGGTGTGTACAGCTGAAGCCGGCAGATATACCTGCGCCACACCAACCGCGGCAAAAGCTTGTGGTGTTTGATATAGACGGTACGTTGACTCCCAAAAATTCAGCTGTGTTTGAAGTGAGGAAAGACGCTGCGAACGCCGTTAATGCGTTATCGAAAAAAGGGTATTCAATCGTTTATATTTCTGCGCGTATTCCGCTATTTCAGGCAGGACTTCCCGCATGGCTACAAAAAAATGGATTTCCGGCCGGGAAGCTGCATGTTGCGCAATCGGCTAGCGAACGCGAACAGGTAAGTCAATTTAAGACAAGCATATTGCAGCAATATAGTCGTTTGGGATGGGTTATCGCATTTGCTTATGGCGATTCGTCAACCGATTTTACCGCGTATGCTGATGCGGGAGTTGCGCGGGAAAGCGTTTTTGCGTTACAGCGGCGCGGTGATTCCCACTGCCAGCCGGGGATATACAAGCAGTGCCTTGATGGATGGAGCCATCATCTCGCCTATATTGGGCAGGAAATTCCTGACGCTGATTAGCTCGCAACATCACATTATCGTTGTCAAAAACCGTGCACACATTTGAGCCGGAACATAAATTCAGTTGTGCTTCTCGGCTTAATATAGTGGGATGAAAAAACGGCATCAAAAAATAGAATCAACAAAAAGCCCCGCGAGTTTTCACTGGCGGGGCTTTTTTGCGTTTGCTAAAACCTAGTTTTTAGCAGCGGCAGCTTTCTTTTCTTTCTCTTTCGCGATTACTGCTTCAGCCACGTTGCTTGGGCATGGAGAGTAGTGGGCGAATTCCATGGAGAACTGGCCACGACCGGAAGTCATGGTACGCAGGGTGCTGATGTAGCCGAACATTTCTGACAGCGGAACTTCAGCTTTGATACGCACGCCAGTTACGCCAGCTTCCTGGCCATTGATCATGCCGCGACGACGGTTCAGGTCACCGATCACATCACCTACGTGATCTTCCGGAGTGAACACGTCCACTTTCATGATTGGCTCAAGCAGTTGTGGACCCGCTTTTGGCATGGATTGACGGAACGCGCCTTTCGCCGCGATTTCGAACGCGATTGCAGAAGAGTCCACGGCGTGGAATGCACCGTCGAACAAATCAATTTCAACGTCCAGAACCGGGAAACCAGCCAATGGACCAGTACCCATCATTGATTCGAAGCCTTTTTCAATTGCTGGATAGAATTCTTTTGGAACGCTGCCACCAACAACCGAGGTCTTGAATACGAAGCCAGTGTTTGGCTCGCCCGGCTTGATGCGGTAGTCGATCTTACCGTATTGACCAGAACCACCGGATTGCTTCTTGTGGGTATAGCTATCTTCGATCTCGCGGGTAATGGTTTCGCGGTAGGCCACTTGAGGTTGACCAACATTCAGCTCTACACCGTAGGTACGCTTCATGATGTCCACTTTAATGTCCAGGTGCAATTCACCCATACCTTTCAGGATGGTTTCGCCGGAATCCTGGTCAGTCTCAACGCGGAAGGTTGGGTCTTCTGAAACCAGTTTACCGATAGCGGTAGCCATCTTCTCGATCATGCTCTTGTCTTTCGGAGTTACAGCAATCGAAATTACTGGCTCAGGGAAGATCATGGGTTCAAGCGTACATTCGTGTTTTGGATCACACAGGGTGTGACCGGTTTGTACGTTCTTCAAACCTACCAGCGCAATAATGTCACCGGCTTGTGCGGTGGTCAGGTCGGTACGGTCGTTTGCTTGCATCTCAACCATACGGCCAACACGTTCGGTTTTGCCGGTGAATGAGTTGAGGATGGTGTCACCCTTGTTCAGCACACCTGAGTAGATACGCACGAAAGTCAGGGCACCGAAACGGTCGTCCATGATTTTGAACGCCAATGCGCGGAATGGCTCGTTGGCATCAACCAGAGCAAATTGACCGTTTGGATTACCTTCCTCATCAGTCAACGGCTGTGGGTTAACTTCGGTTGGGGAAGGCAAGTAATCAACTACGCCGTCCAGCAACAGTTGCATACCTTTATTTTTAAAGGCAGAACCACAGAAGGTTGGGAAGAAGGCCAGGTCGCGCGTACCTTTACGGATGCAGCGTTTCAGGTCTTCAATAGAAGGTTCTTCACCTTCCATGTAGGCCATCATCAGGTCGTCATCTTGTTCTACGGCAGTTTCAACCAACTGGCCGCGGTACAGTTCAACATCGTCAACCATGTCAGCGGGAATATCGACAACTTTATAGTTTTCCGGTTGGCCGGAGTCATCCCATACAAATGCTTTACGGTTCAGGATATCTACCACACCTACGAAGGTATCTTCGCGGCCGATAGGCAGGGTCATGATCAATGGCTTGGCGCCGAGTACGGTTTGTACCTGCTCGGTAACGCGCAGGAAGTCAGCACCGATACGGTCCAGCTTGTTTACGAAAATCAAACGGGAAACTTTGGAGTCGTTCGCATAGCGCCAGTTGGTTTCTGACTGCGGTTCTACGCCGCCAGAACCACAGAATACGCCGATACCGCCGTCCAGAACTTTCAACGAACGATACACTTCCACGGTGAAATCCACGTGTCCGGGGGTATCGATAACGTTGAAGCGGTGACCTTTCCAGAAACAGCTTACCGCTGCTGACTGGATGGTAATACCGCGTTCAGCTTCTTGCACCATGAAGTCGGTGGTGGATTCACCTTCGTGAACTTCACCGATTTTGTGGATTTTACCGGTGAGCTTGAGGATACGCTCAGTGGTGGTGGTTTTACCGGCGTCCACGTGGGCGAAGATACCGATGTTTCTGTAAAGGGATAAGTCAGCCATAGGACTCTCGTTATGTTAAACAGGGTTAGAAAAAAGCCGGGTTCGAAAATAGCGGCGTAATATACAGGAAGTTATCCGGAAATACCTTAAGAAAAAGAAGTCTATAGGCATTGTTTTACATTTTTGGGGCGGTTTGGGATGTTTTAAAGGAATGGCGACCTCCATGTTGTAATCGGCATTGGACGAAGTTTTGGTGATTGGGAGGATAAAAAAGGGCGCGATAAATCGCGCCCCTGGGATGAACCCGAAATATCACCGGGATTTTAATCGACGTAATTTTCAATGCTTGGGCATGAGCACACCAAATTGCGATCCCCGTACACATTATCGATACGGTTCACACTCGGCCACACCTTGTGGTTTTTCAACCAACTGGCAGGGCGGCCGGCAACTTCGCGGGAGTAGGCGCGCGTCCAGTTTTCTTCCAATACGTCGTCTTGCGTGTGTGGTGCGTTGTGTAATGCACTGGCATCGGCGGTAATTTCGCCGTTGATAACCTGATCAATCTCTTTGCGGATGATCAACATCGCTTCAATGAATTTATCCAATTCGATTTTTGATTCCGATTCGGTGGGTTCGATCATCAGGGTTCCGGCAACCGGGAACGACATGGTTGGGGCATGGAAACCGAAATCCATCAGCCGCTTGGCGATGTCTTCTTCGCTGATGCCGCTGGCTTCTTTTAATGGCCGCAGATCCAGCAAGCATTCGTGTGCGACAAACCCGTTGGTGCCTTTGTACAGAATCGGATACGCCGCTTCCAGTTTCCTGGCAACATAGTTCGCGTTTAGCATCGCGAATTCGGTGGCCTGGCGCATTCCGGTGGCACCCATCATTTTGATGTACATCCAACTGATAGGAAGAATGCTCGCCGAGCCCCAGGGGGCGGCAGAGATGGTGCCATTGTTTACATCTGTGCCGGGAACCGGTTGTACCGGGTGTGCAGCGAGGAAGGGCTCCAGATGTTTGCCTACACCGATAGGTCCCATACCCGGGCCACCACCGCCGTGCGGTATGCAGAATGTTTTGTGCAAATTCAGATGCGATACATCGCCGCCGAATTTTCCCGGCGCAGCAACACCAACGAGCGCATTCATGTTGGCGCCGTCGATATAAACCTGGCCGCCGATGGCGTGGATCATAGCGCACAGTTCGGTGATGCCTTCTTCGAATACGCCGTGAGTCGATGGGTAAGTACACATGATGCATGCGATCTGATTGCCGTAAGTGGCAATTTTTTCGCGCAGGTCATTCAGGTCCACGTTACCTTTCGCATCGCAAGCAACAACAACAACTTTGTAACTTACCATTTGTGCGGAAGCAGGATTGGTTCCGTGTGCGGATGCGGGAATCAAGCAGATATCGCGCTGGGTTTCGCCTTTGCTTTCAAAATATTTTTTGATCGCAACAAGACCCGCGTATTCACCCTGTGAGCCCGCGTTAGGTTGCAAGCTGATGGCATCGTAACCGGTGCACGCCTTGAGCATCTCTTGCAGCTCTTCAAATAATTGCTTGTAGCCTTCCGCTTGATCAATCGGTGCAAACGGGTGCAATTTGCCAAATTCGGGCCAGGTGACGGGAATCATTTCCGCGGTTGCATTTAATTTCATGGTGCAGGAGCCGAGAGGAATCATCGCATTGTTAAGTGCGATATCTTTGGATTCCAAACGTTTCAGGTAGCGCAGCATTTCAGTTTCGCTGTGGTAACTGTTGAATACCGGGTGGGTCAATACCGCATCGCTGCGCAACAAATCAGCGGGGATGGCGTTATTGGCGGTGATATTTTTGCCGTCGCGAATTTGTGCATCCAGCGATGACAGTTCAACGCCGGTGACGCCAAACACAGCGAGCAGGTTTTCCAGGTCCGCGGCGGTAGTTGTTTCATTCAGGCTGATGCCGAGTGCATCGTTACCGACCAGACGTAAATTAATTTCTGCGGCCAGCGCGGCTTGATTGATGGCTTTCTGGTTATCGCCAACATTGACAGTGATGGTGTCAAAGAAGTTTGCGTTATTGATGGCAAAACCTTTGGCTTTTAATGCGGCGGCGGTAATGGTTGTTAAACGGTGAATGCGATTGGCAATACGTTTCAAGCCATCGGGCCCGTGATAAATCGCATAGAACACACTCATCACTGCCAGCAGTACTTGTGAGGTACAGATGTTGGAGTTGGCTTTCTCGCGGCGGATATGTTGTTCGCGTGTTTGCATTGCCATACGCAATGCTTGTTTGCCACGGGTATCAATCGATACACCAATAATGCGGCCGGGTGCCGAGCGCTTGTAGGCATCGCGGAATGCAAAGAAACCAGCGTGCGGACCACCAAAACCGAGTGGAACACCAAACCGCTGGCTGGTGCCGACCACAACATCCGCGCCCATTGCACCGGGGGATTTCAGCAGCAGTAGCGCCATCAGGTCGGTTGCAACGGTTACCAATGCATTCTTGCTGTGTGCTGTTGCGATAAGCGCGGTTAAATCGCGAATCTGGCCACTTGATCCCGGATAGGAGAGCAGGGCGCCGAAATAATCGCCATTAGCCAGTTGCTCAATGGGGGCTACCTCAATTGCAAAACCAAAATGTTCCGCACGGGTCCTGACCACTTCGATAGTTTGCGGGTGGGTATCGGCATCTACAAAAAACACATCGGACTTGCTCTTTTTGTTCTGGCGCTTGCACATCGCCATCGCTTCAGCTGCCGCAGTGCCTTCATCCAATACGGAGGCATTGGCCATTTCCATACCGGTAAGGTCGATGATCATTTGCTGGTAGTTCAACAACGCTTCCAGGCGACCTTGTGCAATTTCCGGTTGGTAAGGGGTGTATGCGGTATACCAACCGGGGTTTTCCAGGACGTTGCGCAGCACTACATGGGGGACGTGGGTATCGTGATACCCCATACCGATATAGCTTTTGAAGATTTTATTTTGGCTGGCGATCGCTTTGAGTTGTGCCAGGGCTTCTGCTTCGGTGACCGCAGCACCCAGTTTCAATTCACCCTTCAGGCGAATGGCTTCAGGCACTGTTTTATCGATCAGCTCCTTCACTGAGCTAACGCCCAGGGTTGCCAGCATGGCAGCAGTTTGTTGTGGGTCCGGCCCGATATGGCGTTGCACAAACTCGTCGTGGTAAGCCAATAAGGATAGGGAAGCTGAGCGAAAATCAACTGACATAGAAGCTCTCTATAGATTGGAAAATGATCAAAATCGGCGGGAAACAGCTCGGCGAAGGGCGCCTGTCTAAAAAGGCGGCAATGGTACCAATTTGAGGCTTTTCGGGCAATCAAGGCGATGGGATTCAGGCGATTTGACTGGTGAAATTCCAGCAATCCGGTTACAAAGGGCGCCGCTAACGCTGAAAAAGGATGGCTGTACATGCTTTATAGAAATGCGATGCTTCTGGGGGTATGCCAATTTCTCTTGATGGTATCTGTGGCGGTAGGGCTTTCTTTTAATGGCCTTATCGGAAAAGCCATGTCGCCATCACTTGCACTGGCCACCTTACCTTATCTGACCATGACATTAACATCGGCTGCATTGACGCTGTGGCTGCCGCGGATTTTCTCCCGCTTCGGTTATGCGCGCAGCTTTGCCATTGGGGCGCTGCTTGGCGTCATGGGTAGTTTGGCCGCTGCCCTTGGTATCTGGCTGGGGTCATTTTTTATATTCTGCGCAGCGGGTGTATTGATGGGGGCTTATCAGGCTTCTGCACTCTATTACCGGTTTGCCGCAGCGGATTCAGTAGCGGTCCAAAGCCATAAATCTACCGCCATTGCCTGGGTTTTGAATGGGGGGATTGTCGCCGCCTTGTTAGGGCCGTTGTTGGCGAGCAGCACTGTGGATTGGTTTGAACCGGCTTATCTTGGCTCCTACATCGCGGTTGCGATTATCGTTATCCTTGCCTTGCCGATTACATTCTTTATGCGCTTGCCGGAGCGCCAACCGATATCAGCATCCACAATTCCTTTTTCAACCGTACTGGCTCTTCCGGCTGCCAAGGCGGCGATCTTATTTTGTGCCGGCAGCTACGCCATGATGATGCTGGTGATGTTGGCTAGCCCGCTGGCGATGGATCACTGTGGTTATTCCGCAGCGGACGCGGCCAGTGTTATCCAGTGGCATTTGCTGGGGATGTTTGCCCCTTCATTGCTAACCGGAAAATGTATTGCGCGCTGGGGCGCAATCCCGGTTGCCGGGAGCGGCGCCATTGTATTGATTGCCGGTTGTGTTATCGCGTTGTCGGGAATTCAGTTGAGCCATTTCCATTGGGCGCTGTTGCTGGTGGGAATCGGTTGGAACTTTATGTACATGGGCGGCAGTACAATCATCGCCCACATAAACGATGGGCCTTCGCGGCTCAGGCTGCAGTCCCTCAATGAATTCATTACCTTTGCTGTAATGACCATCACCGCAGGCACTACCGGTTGGCTATTTACCCATCTGGAATGGGGCGGGGTGCTGGTGATGGCCGCTGCTTTTATCGGCGTAATGGTGTTATTCATTGTTTTTGAACGTTGGCAAGGGAACAAGAAGGTAACAGTGTAATCTCAGGCCTGATATCATTCGGCAGCGCCGGGCCGCTCCACGGCTCGCACGTTATGACAATAAGTATTCCAAAGACCTGTAAGCATTTATGTACCATGAATTTTTCGGGCTAAAAGAACCCGCTTTTTCCATCGCCGTAAACCCGCGCTATCTCTTTATGAGTGACCAGCATCGGGAGGCTTTGGCACATCTGCTTTACGGGATTCAAAACGGCGGCTTCGTGATGCTTACCGGCGAAGTAGGGACCGGTAAAACCACGATGATTCGCTGCCTGCTGGAACAGCTCCCGGATAACACCGATATCGCGATCATCCTTAACCCCATGGCCAGCGCGCCGGAATTGTTATCGACTATCTGTGATGAGTTGGGGGTGGGATACATCGCCGATGAACTCACCGTTAAAGTGCTTACCGATGCGCTCAACCAATTCTTGCTGGATAACCATCGCAAAGGCCGTAAAACCGTTTTATTAATTGATGAAGCCCAGCTATTGAAAGTACCGGTATTAGAGCAAATTCGCCTGCTCACCAACCTGGAAACCACAACCGAAAAACTGTTGCAAATTATGTTGGTCGGTCAGCCGGAATTAAAACGATTACTGGCCCGGCCAGCCTTGCGCCAGTTGTCGCAACGTATCACTGCACGCTTTCATCTGGAGGCGTTAAATCTCGTTGAGGCTAAAGCCTATATCTATCATCGCCTGAAAGTCGCCGGGATGCCGGATCATCAAATACCGTTTAGTGATTCCATCATTAAAAAAATCCACGATTTCAGTGGCGGAATCCCGCGTTTGATTAATGTAATTTGTGAGCGGTTATTGCTTGGAGCTTATGCGCAAAATCGCCATCAGGTTGATAAACAGATTTTTGCAGCGGCGGTAAAAGAAGTTGCAGGAACAGCAACCCACCAGGAAGAAAAAGAAGCCGCTGCAACACGAACTTCGTGGCATGCCGCATTTGTTGGCATTGTTGCCGTAGTGATGGTTGCGGTTTGGTTTTTTGTGCCGGATCGCTCACCGGCAAATGCCAGCACAACCAACGCGCAGCATTCTTCGGTAGATGCCAGTTTGCTTGCATCCGGCACGGTAATTGAAGCACGGCGTTTTATCTCAAGTACAGCTGAATCATCAACGCCTGCGCGACTGGCAAGCACGGATAGTCCGTTGATTGCTGTGGCAACGCGTGATCAAGTGGCTGCACAATTGGCGCTATTTAAATTTACCGGTTTAAATGCTGTCGATAAAAAATCGCCTTGCACATCGCTGAATAAATCCTCATACGAATGTGCCAAAACCAAACTTGGTTCATGGGATGAATTAAAAGAACTCAACCGTCCCGGCATAATGACGCTGTCAACGCCGGATAAAAAATGGGTATATGCATTGTTAATAGGGTTAAGTGAAAACCATGCATTGTTCCAGGTTGATGGTGTTGAGAAAGTTATTTTATGGAGTGAGTTGGTTGCGCAATGGAATGGGGATTTTTTATACGTCTGGTCGCATCCTGCTGGCTTTGAGGGAAATTTGCAGGTGGGTGATCGCAGCGAGCTGGTAACCTGGATTGCCGAGCAATTTGCCAAACTTGATCAACAACCGGCGCCTTTGACACGTCAATTTTTTACCGATCGTTTGCAAAAACGAATTGAATTATTCCAGGCTAACAATGGAATCCTGCCCGATGGTGTTTTTAATGAACAAACATTGCGGCGTTTGAATGAAGCGCTGGGCATGGATAAACCGCTGGCCGAGTTAAACGAACAAAAACTCCAACAACATCTCAAGGCGCAAGGGCTGTAGTTTATGTCACTCATATTGGATGCCTTGAATCGCGCGGATAATGAGCGCAAAAACCAGGACGCTGTGCCCGGTTTAAATACCGTACACCCTGCACCGGTAATGGTTGTGGAGGAAAAATCCGGCAGCAAAAATGGATTGTATATCGCTATTTGCCTGGCGATTATTGCCCTGGTTGCGAGTGTTTACTGGTTTATCGGAAAACCCGGCGGAGCTGCTGAAATTAACGCGCAAGTTGGCCATACACAGGTAGCAAAACCACCGGCTGTCAATACAGCGTCGTCATTGGCACAACCACCCGAAGCCAAGGCACTGGTTAGTCCTGATACGGCGAGCCAATCAATAGCGGATGGCCAATCAATAGCAGCAACCAAACCTGCAGAATCGTTGATCGCGTCAAAACCAACAGCAGCTGTTGAACAACTTTATACTGCGCCGGAAACCCAAGCCGCTGCCGCAGACCCGCAAGTAAATGAACTTTATTCTGCTGAGGCGCCGGCAGCTTCCGAAGCTATTGAAGAGCCTTTTCCTGAATCTGTGCCGTATGCAGGAGAGCCAACACATATTACTAATACCGGGCGTGGAGGTATGGAAAATATACCTTCACGTAATTTCGCCACTATCGTGAATGTGCAGGATTTTAATGAGCTGCCCTGGAATACCAAGCAGCAAATCCCGACAATCAGCTATCAACGGCATAATTTCTTGGCGGGTGGTGTAAGTACAGTCGTTATTAATGGGCAAACATTGGGGGTGGGTAATATTGCCGCGTCCAGCCAATTGGTTGTTCAGGAAATATTTGAGGATGGTGTAGTGCTTAAGCGCGGTAATGTGATTTTTAAATTGCGCGCACTGAATGGTTGGATCAACATGTAGTTTGCAAATAAAACTCAGCAGCAAAAAATAAAGGAGCCAGTGGCTCCTTTATTTTTTGGAAAATTGTCAGGAATCAGCTTTCTATTTTGGATTGCAAATAATTCTGTATTCCTACTTTATCAATTAATGATAGTTGGGTCTCCAGCCAATCCACATGTTCTTCTTCAGACTCAAGAATGCTTTTCAGTAAATCGCGGCTCACGAAATCACGTACACCTTCGCAGATGAGTATTCCGTCGCGTAAATCGGGGATTGCCTTTAATTCCAGCCTCAAATCACATTCCAGCATTTCTTTGGTATCTTCGCCGATGTGCAACTTTCCCAGATCCTGCAAATTGGGTAAGCCTTCCAGGAACAGGATTCGCTCGATCAACTTGTCGGCATGTTTCATTTCGTCAATGGACTCATGGTATTCATGGTCAGCAAGTTCTTTCAGGCCCCAATCTTTATACATGCGGGAGTGGAGGAAGTATTGGTTAATAGCAACGAGCTCATTGCCCAACACTTTGTTTAATACGGCAATAACTTGTGGATCACCTTTCATGGTGCTCTCCTTATAACTGGAAATAAACAAAAGGAGAGTTTGGCCCTGCAAGAAGGGGGTGTCAAGCAAAAAGGCTTTCTAAGTGCTTGATGCTTAAGGAAAAAATACTAAAAATGACAATGATTTCGTTTTTTGTTTGAGTGCTTTTATCAGGCAACTGCGTAAAATTGCGGCAATCCGTTGATCATTGGTGTTTCGCTCAGGGCTTCATCAAGGATCTCACGTGTCATTACCGAGCATTTGCCGCATTGGCTTGCGACCCCCAGTGCTTTACGCAATTGGCCCAGAGAGCTGGCTCCATTATCGATAGCCGCTTTGATTTGACGGTCGGTAATGCCTTTACAAACACAAACGTACATGAGTAAAAACCTGAAGTTGCGGGGGGGAGGAGCCTTTGGGATGTACAAAACATCAACAACTCAAATTTAATGTGAATGATAATTTGTGTCAATAAGTGATGCGATAAATTCTTGTTTGAAACGATCTTTTATTCGTTAATATAACCCAGTCGAAGCGAGATGATAATTGCGCCATTATTTTGGTCATAGCGGCGCTCTTGCGAGCGTTATATACAAAATCAATATGACATGCACTGCGGGCTGTGTATGATAGCGGCGCACTATCGATAAATATCAGTTAATCAATAACTGGCCATAAATTGTTCATACAAATTGAATAAACTCGTGGTCGCTGAAGCAGGTATTTATTCACCGATTAACCTATCAACTATCAGGAGCATTGTTATGGGCGTATTAGTAGGTAAAAAAGCACCGGATTTTACTGCGGCAGCAGTATTGGCTAGTGGCGAAATCGTAGACGGTTACAACTTTGCAGCAGCTACTAAAGGTAAAAAAGCGGTTGTGTTCTTCTATCCCTTGGACTTCACCTTTGTATGTCCATCCGAGTTGCTGGCGTTTGATCACCGTGTAGAAGAGTTCAAAAAGCGCAATGTGGAAGTGATTGGTGTGTCTATTGACTCCCAATTTACTCATAACGCGTGGCGCAACACCCCTGTAAATGAAGGCGGTATTGGCCCGGTTAAATACACCCTGGTTGCTGACGTTAAGCACGAAATCGCAAAAGCGTTCGACGTAGAGTCTGCTGATGGTGTCGCTTTCCGCGGTACTTTTATCATCGACGAGGCTGGTGTGGTTCGTTCTCAAATCGTTAACGATCTGCCAATTGGCCGTAATATTGACGAAACTATCCGTACTGTTGATGCGCTGATTTTCCACGAACAACACGGTGAAGTTTGCCCTGCTGGCTGGAAAGACGGCGATAAAGGTATGGACGCATCACCGGAAGGTGTTGCCAAGTACCTGGCAGAGCATGCTGATAAACTCTAGGTTTTACTTTTAGAGCGTTGTCTTGTAAAAAGCCCGGCTTCTGCCGGGCTTTTTGTTGGCGAATTTATTTTGCGGAAAATCACTATGTCGGACACTACTAAAAAGATAGATCTTCATCCAAGTTGGTTAAATCATCTTGCAAATGAGTTTGAGCAACCCTACATGAAGCAGCTAAAAGCATTCCTTTTGGCGGAAAAGCAGCAAGGAAAAGTGATATACCCCGCGTCCAAAAATATATTCAATGCATTTAATAGTACGCCGCTGGATCAAGTTAAGGTCGTCATTTTGGGGCAAGATCCTTATCACGGTCCCAATCAGGCGCATGGCCTTTGTTTTTCGGTACAGCCTGGCATCCCGGCACCTCCATCACTGCAAAATATGTTTAAAGAATTGCATCGGGATTTGGGAATGCCCATCCCTTCCCATGGATGCCTCCAGGCATGGGCTAATCAGGGCGTTTTATTGCTGAACGCTACCTTGACGGTGGAGCAGGCGCGTGCGGGGTCGCATCAGGGGCGAGGTTGGGAAACGTTCACTGATAAGGCGATCCAGCTTGTTAATGAGCAATGTCAAGGGGTGGTGTTCTTGCTATGGGGTAGTTATGCCCAAAAAAAGGCGGCATTTATTGATCCGGGCAGGCATCTGATTCTCAAAGCTCCGCATCCCTCCCCATTGTCCGCGCACCGTGGATTTATTGGTTGTGGGCACTTCTCAAAAGCCAATCACTATTTGGTGCAGCTCAATAAAACACCAATTGAGTGGCGACTCTCTTAAGTACTTAGAAAACAAAACATTTATTGTGTTTTTGACTATAAGTTAGGCGCGGTATTTTCTACCCGGTCTTTACACTTTATTCCATTTTCAAATAATTGACAGCGCTGTCACATAGTAGTAGTTTTGTGCGCAATTAAAGTGGGATGGGTGTGAGATGTGTCTCATCAATCTACCAAATACTATTTATCAGTAAAAAAATTAACCTTTTCCTTTTGTATTTTAAAAAGTGTTCTAGAGTAAAGCTCAAAATAACTAGAACAACATAGAGAATTCGTCTTCATTCCGAGGGCGAAAATGTTTGAACACTGAGCCCTTGGTGGCGCAGTTTCAGGCATGTGTGTACCGGAAAATATTCCCGACGATAATAAAGGAGAGCTCCATGTACAAAACTATAAGCTTCAAGAAAAAACTCCTGGCTACTGCGGTTGCTTCTGCTGCCGTAGCTGCCAGTTTCAGTGGTATAACCTATGCTCAAGACGATTCAATTGTTGAAGAAGTGACGGTAACAGGTATTCGCGGCTCTTTGACGCGTGCTGTGGATGTCAAACGTAACGCAGCGGGTGTTGTTGATGCGATCTCCTCAGAAGATCTCGGCAAAATGCCAGATTCAAACCTGGCTGAATCGTTACAACGTATCACCGGTATCTCTATTGACCGTACTAACGGTGAAGGTGCCAAGCTCACGGCCCGTGGTTTTGGCCCTGCATATAACCTGGTTACCCTGAATGGCCGTCAATTGTCATCGGCTTCTGTTATTGAAGGGGGTGATGTTGATAGCACCCGTTCATTTGACATGAGCAACATTGCCTCAGAATCTGTTTCGGGTGTGCAAGTCTACAAAACCGGTAAGGCAAGTGTTCCTACCGGTGGTATTGGTGCAACGGTAAATCTTTCTACTGCCAAGCCATTCGATTTTGAAGGGTTTAAAGCATCTATTGGTGGTAAGGCGCTAATGGACGACTCTAATGATATTGGCGACGACGTTACTCCAGAAGTATCGGGTTTCGTTAGCTGGTCTGATGAGATGTTTGGTGCATCATTGTCATTAGCTCATCAAGAGCGTGACAGTGCCCGCTCGGGTTTTGCCAACAGTGGCTGGGGCGATAAGTTACAACGCTATTCTGGCGGCGATATATTTAACAGTGGCTATACTCCAGGCGCTGTTGTAGTTAACGAGCCAACCAAACTGACTCCAGGTATTCCTAAGACCGGTGATCTGGCTACACGTTTACAAGAAGCGAATTTCTTTCACACTGATACATCACGTGAGCGCGACAACGCCTTGTTGACATTGCAATACAGACCCACCGATAAAATTACAGCAACACTCGATGCGCTTAGTGTAACCACCAAAACCCGATCACAACACGCAATTTACTCGTTATGGTTCTCTGATGGTGCATGGCCCACTAATGCTGTGCAGTGGGATGACAGCTCCATTAGTAAATCCCCTCTGTATGTATGGCAGGCGAATCCAAGTGGCGCGCCGCGCGATATCGCATTGAAAAACTCGTTACGTTCAGTTGAGAACAAATTGGACGACGTTGGCTTTAACCTGGCCTATCAAGCGACTGATGAGTTGAGCTTTGCGCTTGATGTCCACAAGGCTGAATCAAGCGCAACCCCTTATGATGCACCAGGTTCAAACATTACGCTCGGTATCGGTGTAAACACCTTGCTGGCTCAAGGTTTGGATATGAGTGGTGACCTGCCTCTTATTGCAAGCGTTGTGCAAAACGGCGCTATCAAGAAGAGCGATGTGGGTTCTACCATTAGCCAGTTAGTGAATGCTCGTTCCTGGCAAGATGTTGAAGAAGCCAAGGTTTCCGGTAAGTACGAGTTCTCGGATTCGGGCTCTATTAACTTTGGTTTAAGTTCACTGCAAACCGAATCGATTCAAAAGCAATCCGACATCGGTAACGCCACAATGAAAGGCGGCTGGAGTGTTGCAGCAGCAGGTGATATTAATCCTGATTGGTTTGAGTTAATTAACTTCAACGATTATTTTGATGGTTATAACTCTAACTTGTCAGATGGAGCCAAAGCGTTGTTTGCTCAAGCAGGTAACAACGGTGATAAAGCTACATCAAACATTACCGGCGTGCGCGTGACTAACTTTGACGCGGTCGCTAACCAAATGTTTGCTGAGTCTCCGGATAAGATTCCTTACGCCGCTAACCCAATTGACAGTACTGACCGTAAGATTGTTGAAGATATTCTTGCAGCCTATATTGAAACCAACCTCAGTGGTGAGTTGGGTGGTATGGCGGTGGATATATCTGCGGGTCTTCGTTATGAAAGAACTGACGTAGAGTCTTACTCTCGTGTTTCTCCAAGAAAGATCACCTGGACTTCTGATAGAGACTTCAATAATGAGGCTATTGGCGTAGCAGGCTCACTTCCTTACACGGTAAGCACTTACGATTACGATAATGTGCTTCCTAATGTGGACTTGACACTCCATATCAGTGATGAACTGATTGCGCGTGCGTCAACCAGTAAAACGATTTCTCGTGCAAACTTCAACGATCTGCAGATGGGTGCCGCAGGTAACGCACCAAGAGGTGGCCCACTGTTGGCTGGTGGTTCACTCGGTACTATCGGTGACGGTAACGTTAAGTTGAATCCTATCGAGTCTAACAACATAGACCTCTCGGTAGAATATTACTTCAACGATACTGATTATGTGTCTATTGGTTTCTTCGATAAGCGCGTACCTAACTTCATTGGTACAGCAGAAGCTAACGTTACTTACGAGGGCACATTGGATCCAAGTAATGGTCCGCGCGCGCGCGCAGCGGCGGATGCATTGACGGCTGCTGGCATTCCGATAAATGAGCGGACTCTGTTCGAGCAAGTTGTCAGGATGAACAGTACTGCTAATGGTTGTATCAATGCTGAAGGATACAATTTGTGTGGATCTGGTGGTCTTGCTTCGCAAGATGAAGACATTTACCAGTCATATAAAGTTGGTGCGGATATCGTTGCCGTAGCAGGTGACCCAAGTGTTACCAACATCACTTCCATGCCTACAAACTCTAAGGACGCTGTGCTGAATGGTTGGGAATTCGCCGGTCAACACTTCTTCGGTGACAGTGGTTTTGGTATCCAGGCTAACTACACCGTTGTTAATGGCAGTATTGGCTACGACCTGTATGCAGAACCAGGCTCTGCGACTCAATTTGCGTTAACTGGTTTGAGTGATTCGGCTAACCTGATTGGTATCTATGAAAAGAACCAATGGCAAGCTCGTATTGCATACAACTGGCGCGAGAAGTTCCTGAGCAGTGCAAACGTAGGTAGTGGTGAACCTGAGTTTACAGACGATTATGGCCAGGTTGACTTCAACATAGGCTACAAAATCACTGATGATTTCACTGTAGCGTTGGAAGGTACTAACGTGTTAGCTGAAGATAAGAAAACCTATGGTCGTACTAAAAATCAAGTAAGGTACGTCGATATATTAGAAGCTCGTTATGCGCTGTCTGCGCGTTACAACTTTTAATCGTTTTTAGTTGATGTTAGTAAAAAATGCCGCTCTATGAGCGGCATTTTTTTAGGTCACATTTTAGGTCAAACAAGAAAAACGGAAGATAAAATGAAAAATTTTCAACCCTTAAGCTTTGAGCAGCATAAAGCCCTTGGTTACACCGAAAAGTACGGCTCTGAATATGGGCACCAGGTAGGCGCAGTCGTGATATTTCCCAATGAATTTGCCAAGGCTCAACGAGAGTACCCGATTTTATTTCGTAAAGATTCTGAGAGTGGCCGCTTTTTGCCAGTCGTTTTACTCGGGTTTGAGGAGCATGAAAATCTCTTCCTTAACGAGAATTCAACATGGAGCACAGGTTATATTCCACTGGCGGTGAGGCAGGGTCCTTTTCTTATTGGGGTCCAGCAACAAGAAGCGGAACAAAGACTTGCTATTTATGCAGACCTGAATGACCCGAGAATCCAGCAAAACACAACACCTACACTTTTCAATGCGGATGGCAATGCTTCCACCACCCTAAATGAAATAAGAGATATATTATCAGTGCGCCACAAAGGCTCCGAGCTACTTGAGCCTATGATTGAAGCCTTTTTAAAATACGATCTTCTTGAGCGGGTTAGGTTAGAAATTGACTTAAGTCATGGAGCTACTATTAAATTTGATGCCGGTTATACCGTTCATATCGAAAAGCTAATTGCATTGGAAAATGATGCGGTAGTTGAGTTACATAGATCCGGTTTCTTATCACTTGCCTATAACGTTATTGATTCTATGAATAATATACAAACGTTGATTGATATCAAAAATGCACGCATGAAATAAGTTAGCCTACTTTGTATTGATTACTATGAGCTGAGAAATGACCGAACATACAACCATGAATTCTATTCGTAAAATTGTAATTGCAGGTGGCGGCACTTCAGGTTGGTTAGCTGCTGCAGCGATTTCCAAGGTACTTGGAAAAAATCTTGATATTACCCTGATTGAATCGCCAGAGCTTGGGCGAATTGGTGTAGGGGAAGCCACCATTCCCACCCTGCGAGTATTTCATAAGTTGTTGGGCATTAATGACCAGGAGTTAATGGCTCAAGTTCAAGGGACATTCAAGTTAGGTATTGAGTTTAGTAACTGGGCTAACAAAGGCGATAAATACTTTCACTCGTTTGGGCTTACCGGGAAAGAGTGTTGGGCATGCCAATTCCAGCATTTTTGGTTTGCGGGAAAAAAATACGGTATCAATGCTCCTTTTGGTGATTACTGTCCTGAGTCTAAAGCCGCCAGTTTGGAAAAGTGTAGCGGCGAAAATGATGGCGTTAATTATGCCTATCACTTTGATGCCAATTTATATGCGGATTATTTGAAAGCTTTTTCTACAAAACTCGGTGTAAAGCATGTTGAAGGATTTATTGATAAGGTCATACTGTCTCCGGAAAACGGTTTTATTAAATCATTGCTGTTGAAAGACGGACAAGAGATAGAAGGCGATTTATTCCTGGATTGTACCGGTTTCAAAGCCATGCTTATTGATGGTGCGTTAAACACCCCCTACGTGCCCTATGGTCATTATCTTCCCTGCGATTCTGCAGTTGCGCTACAAACTGAAAACGTGCGCTCGCCACGACCTTACACGCAGGCAATAGCGCACGACTTTGGATGGCAGTGGCGTATTCCACTGCAGCACAGGGCGGGAAATGGTTTGGTGTTTTCCAGCCGGCATGTTTCAGATGATGAAGCCATCAACACGCTGTTGAACAATTTGGAAGGTCGCCCGGTTACCGAACCACGCGTGATTAAATATAAAACGGGCCGTCGCATAAAGTCCTGGAATAAAAACTGTATTGCTGTAGGACTGGCGTCAGGGTTTATTGAGCCTCTGGAATCCACCTCAATCCATTTAGCCATGTCTGCCATTTATCGGTTAATGCGGTATTTTCCACAACATGAAATTTCTATGTCTAATGTGGATGAGTTTAACAGGCAATCCAGTGCAGAAATGGATCGCGCCCGCAATTTTGTTGTGTTGCATTACCACGCGACCCAACGGGAAGACACCGACTTTTGGCGTTATTGTAAAAATATGGAAATACCTGAAATTCTTGCGCGTCGAATACAATTATTCAGGGATACTGGTGCAATTATGCTTGAAGACAAAGAATTGTTTTTAAACGATTCCTGGGTTCAGGTAATGATGGGGCAAGGTATTATGCCCACCGCCTATCATCCGGTTGTCGACATGATGGAGGAAAAGGAATTGAGAGGCTTTCTGGCATTCTTGAAGGACGACGTACATAAAAAAGTATCGGCAATGCCTTCTCATCAGGAGTTTATCAATAAATTCTGTAAGGCAAGGCCACCAGTTTAAAAGTATAGAGAGTTGTATGAAACCGATTGAGTACGGGCTTTGCGAGGATGCCAACATTGAATGCTATAAGGTTGGCAATGAACAACAGGAAGTTCTATTGGTTGATAACTACCTTAAAGGAGCTTTGGCGTTAAAAGAATGTGCTGTACAGATAAATGAGTTTGCGCAAGCGGACTCTTTTTACCCGGGTGTTCGTATGCAAATTCCACAGGAGTACACAATGGCTCTTGTTAAGAATTTTGGCTTCTTTATGGAGCAATTTTTTCATTTAGAGGTACGGCAAATCAAGAAAGCCGTTTCTAAATTTTCAATAATAACAACGCGCCAGGATGATCTTGGCTTATTGCAGCGAATCCCGCATTTCGATTCTCCATCGCGCAAAGGTTTAGCGTTTGTGCATTATCTACAATCGGTTCCGGGTATGGGGACCTCATTGTATCGCCATAAGCCAACAAACTTTGAATATATTGACGAGCAACGCTATTCCAGTTACATAGAAAAAATACAGGAGCGATTTCCCACAGAAGATACTTACCCTGAGGGCTATATCAATGGGTCTACCGATCAATTTGAAGAAATAGCCTCATATGATGCGGTGTTTAATCGCTTGCTTATGTATAGAGGGACGAGCCTTCACTGTGGAAAAATTGGGAAAGATTATAATTTTGACCCTAGCCCTGCGACGGGCCGGCTTACGGTTACATCGTTTTTTGAGTTTAAATAATTGAATAGTAAATTTTCAAGGAATTCGTAAGCGTCCAATAAATCCCCCATTTCCACAGTTGGCTGCCTACATATCTTCTTTACACTTTGTAGATCGAGCTAAGCCCTGGTTTCAGGAGCTTTTTTCTCAGGAAAGGCAAAAAAAATTTCAGCCCATAACGGGCCGAAATTTTTCGATTTTGAGCAAAAACTTACTTCACGATCCTGTCAATCTTCGCTAATTCTTCCGCACTAAAACTTAAATTGTTTAACGCAGCAACTGAATCATCAATTTGTGCCGGGCGACTGGCGCCAATCAGGCAAGTCGTGACGGCTTCGTTGTTGAGTGTCCAGGCGATAGCCATTTGCGCAAGCGATTGGCCGCGAGACGCTGCGATTTCGTTGAGTGCTTGTACTTTCTGGATTTTTTCCGGAGTAATGTCCTTGTTGTTCAAATAAATTAATTCCGGACGAGCGGCACGCGAGTCAGCGGGGATTCCATTCAAATATTTATTGGTGAGGACGCCTTGTGCCAAGGGTGAGAACACAATTGAACCCACGCCTTCATCTTTCAATACGTCAGTTAAACCATTTTCAATCCAGCGATCAAACAAGTTGTAGCGCGGTTGGTGAATTAATAACGGTGTTCCCAATTCACGCAAGATACGCACCGCTTCTTTGGTTTGCGCGGGTTGATAATTGGAAATACCTACATACAACGCGCGACCGGAACGGACGATAAAGTCCAGTGCTTGCATGGTTTCTTCGATAGGGGTTTCCGGGTCCATGCAGTGATGGTAAAAAATATCGAAATAATCAAGCCCGGTGCGTTTCAAGCTTTGATCGCAACTGCTTACCAGGTATTTACGTGAACCGCCGATGCCATAAGGGCCTGGCCACATGTCGTAACCGGCTTTGCTGGAAATAATTAATTCATCGCGATAGCGCACAAAATCCTGCGCAAAAATGTTACCGAAAGTTTGTTCAGCGGAACCAAAGTTGGGGCCGTAGTTGTTGGCTAAATCAAAATGGGTGATGCCCAAATCAAACGCACGGCGCAACATCGCGCGAGCATTGGATTGGGAGTCTACTGCTCCAAAATTTTGCCATAAACCAAGGGACAAACGCGGCAAACGTAAACCGCTTTTGCCACAGCGTTGGTATTTCATGGTTTTGTAGCGTTCTGGATTGGCAACGTAAAGCGGATTGGGTTCGTGGGTGATCATAGGATTCCTGGCCATCGGGTGGTAATTTGCAAAAACCTGGCTTTTACCAATGTTTTAATAAAAGCGGTGCATTCTTGTGGGTGGCGCATTTTAACTGAAAGCTCGCCATTGCAAATCTGGGCCAAGTGTAAAGATGAGTAGCCCTGTATTACACCCAGCCAAGTGAATGTTTCAGCAATAACATTCCCCAAATGATGACCAGGCAAATATTGCCTGCCATAAATGCCCACATGCGATGAATAACATTGTTATAGGTAAGGTGAACCCAGCTATGGACAAGGCGCGAAACGACAAAGAGCCATGCAAATACCACCATCGTGGTGGATTCGACATCCATCGCAATGGCAATAGTTCCGGCGATATAAAACAGGACGGGAATTTCAAACAAATTGCTGTAGTTCTTTGCGGCTTGCGTGATATCTGCCGGCATTTCACCGGTGTTCAGGCGGAATTGGCTGATTCTGACCTGGCCGGTTTTAATCGCCTTAACGCGTAAAAAAAGCATACGAAAAGCCACACCAAGGGAAAGTAATACCAAAGCAAACATTGCATACAGCATAAGACTGTTCCTGTTAACGGAGGATTCTTCTTTTGGGTCCACTATAGACTAGATGATAACTGTCCGGATGATAACCCGAGTTTCAAAAGTTGGGTGCAGTGGGACATTCTCATCCCCAAGCCCTATAATGGCGGCCTTTTCCAGTGGGCCAGGTTGCTCCGGAATTTGACTTCAAATCGATTACCATAGGATAACTCCATGATTATCAAGCCAAAAGTTCGCGGTTTTATTTGTACCAATGCGCACCCACAAGGTTGTGCTGCCAATGTTCAAGAGCAAATCGCTTTCACCAAGGCCAAAGGTCCTATTGCCGGTGCACCAAAAAAGGTGCTGGTATTGGGTAGCTCCACCGGTTTTGGCCTGGCTTCCCGTATCACTGCTGCGTTTGGCGGCGGCGCCGATACCCTGGGCGTATGTTTTGAAAAAGAACCAAGCGAGACCAAAACAGCGACCGCTGGTTACTACAATACCTCTGCTTTCCATGATGCTGCTAAAGCTGAAGGCTTGTACGCAGAAACCATTAATGGCGACGCATTCTCTGATGCTTGCAAAGAAAAGGTTATTGAAACCCTGAAAAACGGTATCGGTAAAGTGGATCTGGTGATTTACAGTCTCGCTTCTCCGCGTCGCACCGATCCGAAAACCGGTGAGGTTTTTAATTCGGTGTTAAAGCCGATTGGTAAATCCTACACCTCCAAAAATTTGAATACCGATACCTTGAAAATCTCTGATGTCACTATTGAACCGGCATCGGATGAAGAAATTGCCAATACCGTTAAAGTAATGGGGGGCGAGGACTGGGAATTATGGATTGATGCGCTTAAGGGGGCTGATCTGCTCAGCGATAATTTCCAGACAGTGGCCTACACCTACCTCGGCGATAAATTAACCTGGCCAATTTATGGCAAGGCAACCATCGGTAAAGCGAAAGAAGACCTGGATCGCGCCGCTAAAACCCTGAGTGCAAAACACGGTGGTAATGCGCGCGTGGCTGTGTTGAAAGCAGTGGTTACCCAGGCGAGTTCTGCTATTCCGGTAATGCCGTTGTACCTGGCAATTTTGTTTAAAGTGATGAAAGAGCAGGGGACTCACGAAGGATGCATCGAGCAAATCCAGCGCTTGTTTACTGAATGTCTGTATTCAGATAATCCACGTTTGGATGACGCTAATCGTTATCGCGTGGATGAGTTGGAACTGGATCCTTCTGTGCAGCGCAAAGTAGAGGAAATCTGGGAGCAGGTAACAGAGGAAAACCTGTTTGATTTGACCGATTTTGAAGGCTACAAAGCAGAATTCCTGCGTTTGTTTGGTTTCGGGTTAACGTCGGTGGATTACGACGCTGAAACAACCCCCCTTGTACCAACCAATTTTTAAGTGATTGCTAATCCCCGCCACATGTGGGGATTTTTTTGTTTTTTTCGAAGGAGTAAAAATGCACAAACGTATTGCGATTGATATGGATGAGACTATTTGCGACACCCTGGCTCGCCATCTCGATTGGTACAACACCGAGTTCCAGCAAAACCTCTCCAAAGCAGATTTATACGCGACCAAAATCTACCAGAAGGTCCCGGAGGCTCATGTAGCCCGAGTGCGTGCTTACCCGGATAACCCCGCGTTTTTCGAGGACATCCCGCCCCATCCCCACGCAATTGACGTTATCGAAGAATTGCATGAGCGATACGAGATTGTAATTGCCACCGCTGCTATGGAGCATCCCACATCATTTGCTGCAAAATATGAATGGCTACGTAAACATCTGCCGTTTTTATCGCCGATGAATTTTATTTTTTGCGGCAAGAAAAATGTGGTGCAAGCCGACTTTTTAATTGACGATAGCTCGCGTCATTTTGAGGGCTTTATAGGGCAGGGGATTTTATACACCGCCCAGCACAATGTACTGGAGGCGGCCGAGGTACGAGTGAATAATTGGTTGGAGATCCGCGACTATTTTCGCGAACAATAACTTTACTGGACAGTTGCTCTCGTAAATAGTCGTTCAAGCTTTCAGGCGATTATTTCAATTCTTTAAAAAAGCGTTCGCTGCGAGGTAAAAAATAATTGTCGTAATCGAGCGATAATACTACACCGCGTGAACGCCCCACCAATTCATTGCGTGGCACAAAACCGATTACCCGTGAGTCGGCACTGTTATCGCGATTGTCCCCGAGCATCAGGTAATGACCGGCCGGCACAGTTACCGCATCGAACGTGGCATAGCGGGATGAGTTTGAATTAACGCGAATGTAATGGCTTTGACCGGGCAGCAGTTCCAGTTGGCCATCAACTGGCAATGGCTGGTAATCAACTTTCTGGCCATTAATTAAAAGCTGATTATTTTCCATGGCAATCGTGTCGCCCGGCAAGCCAATAACGCGTTTAACCAGGCGTTTACCCGCTGCTTTTGAATCGAATACAACGATGTCGCCACGCACCGGGTCAGCAATTTTATAAAGTGAAATATGGGAAAAGGGAATGCGCAGGTCGTAAGCCATTTTATTGATACTGATCCTGTCGCCTTCTACCAGCGTTGGCTTCATTGAGCCGCTGGGAACATCGCTCCAATCAGCAATTGCACTGCGAAAACAAAACATAAGGCCAAAAAAAACGATAAAACCTCGATGTTCGGCCCATAATTTCTTCATGATTCATCCTTCAAGTTGATCCGGATTGCGGAATAGACAAAAATATGCGCCGATTTTGACTCTGTTTTTTGTTTCGGGTTCACATTATGTTTGCCAGTTTACGCGGTGTTTTGATTACGGCGATTTTTTCGATCACTATTATCATGGTGACCATTCCTATCGTCTTTTTTGCGCTTTTGCGTTTGATTCCGATCCCTGCATGGCAGCATTTGCTAAACCCTTGCCTGGACGCATCGGCGAACTTCTGGATTCGCGTAAATAATGTGCAGCAAAACTGGTTTTTACCCACCCGTTTGGAAATCGAAGGCGTAGGCAATCTCGATCCCAAAGAGTGGTACATGTTAGTGGCCAACCATCAAGCCTGGGCAGATATATTGATCATTGTGCGCACCTTTGGCACTCGAATTCCCGGAGTAAAATTCTTTTTCAAGCGCAGCCTGCTGTGGGTGCCGGTATTGGGGCTGGCGCTTTGGGGGCTGGATTTTCCTTCCATGAGCCGCCATTCAAAAGCGGCGATAGCCCGCGATCCATCGCTTAAAGGTAAGGATTTGGAACGCACTCGCAACGCCTGTGCTCGTTTCCGTCATCATCCCGTCACTATTATTAATTTTTTGGAGGGCACCCGGTTTACACCGGAAAAACATCAGCAACAGAACTCGAAATATCGGCATTTGTTAATGCCCAGGGCTGGTGGTTTGGCATTTGCGCTCAACGCAATGGATGGTCAATTGCACCAGTTGCTGGATGTGACGATCCATTACGACGGCGGTATCCCCAGCTATTGGAATTATGTATGCGGAAAGGTAAAAATCATTCGCATACAGGTACGGCAATTACCTATCCCCGCCGATTTATTGGGGGATTATGAAGGCGATATGGCGTTTCGCGCGCACTTCCAGCAATGGGTAAATACCCTATGGCAACAAAAAGATGAGACCCTCGAAGCCTTGTCGCAGCGACAATAAAAATAAACTAGGAAACTGGTTGCTAATAACGTTATTCTATCGGTGGAACTGTTTTGCAATTTATCGTCTGTAATTTATTGTCATGGGATTGCAGTGTTAACTTGCTGTTTTAGATTGTTTCCGTAAATATCGACAGGAGGGCCGCATGTTTTACACACTGAGTGATCTTTTTGCCAAGCTAGGTCTGCCCAACTCTCCCGCCGCGATAGACGCTTTTATCGAAAAGCATCGCCCCTTACCGCAAGCCGAGCCTTTGGCTAGCGCAACCTTCTGGACTGCCGAGCAAGCGGCATTCCTGCGTGAGGCCCGTCAGGAATATTCCGATTGGGCTGAAGTTGTGGATGAGCTTAATTGTTTGTTACGCGACTAATTAATTTCCCTTCCCGTATTGGAACGACCGGCTAAAGTGCCGGTCGTTTTATTTGGGCTTTGGTATTTTTATGCTAAGGTCGATCCTCCAAAAGCGGTAACAGGAATTAAATTTATGCAAAAAGTATCACTTGCTCTAATGTTGTCGGTTATTTCGACAGCGGCTTTTGCCGCAGATGAACCAAAACGTCCTTGGGATATTGAAGTGGATCTGGGGGCTATAGCAACCTCGGGCAATACTGAAACCACCAGTGTCCAGGTTAAACTGGATGCGAAACAAAACCTGGAAAGGTGGGAAAACCAATACATCCTCAGCTCATTGTTTAAAGAAGATGAAGTAACCCGGGAAGATGGAACTACCACCAATGAAAAAACAGCAGAAAAATATTTTGGCTCGGCTAAATTTGCCTATTTAATTGGTGTCGAGAAAGCCTATCTATTTGGTTTTGGTTCGCATACACGTGACAACTTTGGTGCTTATCGTAGCTACAGTACCATTGCCCTCGGTTATGGTGATTGGCTTTATTCCAGTCCACGACTCAATTGGTTTGTAGAAGCGGGTCCAGGTTATTTTGAAGGTGAAAAAGTAATCGAGAGCGACGATCCGGCAGTTCCGGATACACTGACTGATGAATCCGGGGCAATGTTGCGCGCAGCGACTGCGCTGGAATGGAAAATAACCTCGACTGCAGAGTTCAAACAAACCATTAGTGTTGAATCGGGAGCCGATAATACCCGTACCCAATCTGAGACTTCGTTATCCGCTTCAATTACCGAGGCAATGAAAATGAAAGTAGGTTTTGCCGTTGCCAATGATACTGATGTGGCGCCGGGTAAAGAGAAAACCGACACCACCACGTTTGTGAATCTGGTGTATAACTTTTAACTCCCTGCTGAGCTTTTCGGATGATGCCCATGGTTGTAAACATGGGCTCATTTAGACAGTAAATATTGCCTCATTAGGTGCTTTGCGTTCCAGCCGTTATAATTCTCCTACTTTCCAAAATTATTGATTGCCTATGTCTGCTGCCCCTGATTTTTCCCGAGCTTTATTGGCTCCCCGTCACTGGCCTACCTGGATAGGTTTTGGTCTCTGGTTTTTAATTGCACAGCTACCCTATTCCTGGCAAATGACGATGGCGCGTGTGCTGACACCATTGCTTAAACTCAACAAAAAACGTGTGGTAATGGCACGCACTAATTTGCAGTTATGCTTTCCGGATAAGTCCCCGGAAGAAATTGAAGCATTATTGGAAAAAAATCTTGAGTCTACTGCAATCGCTGTGTTTGAAACGGGTATTGGCTTTTTCTGGGCGAAACCCCGATTGCGTAAATTATTTTCTATCTCGGGTATTGAACATGTAGAACAAGCGAAAGCGGAAGGGCAGGGAGCGATGCTATTGAGTATGCATCTGACGACGCTGGATATTGGCAGCGCTATGCTGGGAATTTATGTTAATTACGATGGTATGTATACGCCGCATAAAAATCCGGTATTCGATTATGTGCAAAAAGCACGGCGTGAAGCCTATGCGCCGGGTGGTATTGCATTCGCACGGGATAATGTACGGGCAATGGTGACGCAACTGCGCAAGGGGCGAATGATTTGGTATGCACCTGACCGTGATATGGGTGAAAAAATCTCTGTATTTGTTCCTTTCTTTGGTGTGCCCGCCGCGACCGTAACCGCAACAGCACAATTTGCCCGAATGGGGCGCGCCAAAATTATTCCCTTCTCTCAATATCGCCTTGAAAATAACAAAGGATATCAGGTGGTGATTCATCCAGCATTTGAAAATTATCCCACCGGTGACGAACTTGCCGATGCCCGCCGTATTAACGAATATTTTGAGCAGGAAATTTTAAAAGTGCCCGAGCAGTATTTGTGGGCACAACCGCGCTTTAAAACGCGGCCGGAAGGTGCGCCTAAAATTTATTAAATTAGTTTTTAACGGGTTTATCTGAATAATGGACGCGCCCATTTTCATCTGTCCAACGATAAATTTTGGTGGGGGCTTTTTCTTCTTCTATTGGTTCTGCGGGGGCTGCGCTGGTTGTTTTTATCTGCTTGGTTTGATTCAAATTTTGTACTTTATACTTACCCATGCTATTTGCGGGAATAGTTTCATTACTGAAAATAATTTCCGTTAGCTGGTTTAATTTTGGATTCATCATCAGCTGCAATTTATTAGGTGAATTTAACTGTTGTTGAAATTCCGGATCGCTAATAATTGCGATAACCCGTGGGTCATGTTTGAGCGTTTGCACTCGATTCCAGGCCGTAATCATTTTTTCGGCGGCGGCTTTGGAACCGGTGGCGCTGTCTACATCCGATTGAGTCATCAGTGCTTGAACACTGGGGTTGCTCATTAATTCCTTAAAAGCAGGGTCGCGCATAAGCGCTTCGGTATCACCGGTGGTCATAATGGATTGGATATTTTCATCGGCCATTAGCTCTTGCAACTGCCCATTGTTTGTTACCTGCTGGACATGGGTGAGCATGGACTGCGGATCTTGTACAAATGCCTTGGTAACTTGTGTCGTGGTTTTATCATCCAGTGCCAAATCAACAGCGGCGGCGGCTGCATTGCCAATTAATTTTTTTGCGCTCGCTTCGATAAAGGAATCCCTGCTTTTTTCCAAATCATTTATTCGTGGTACGCCGACTGCTGCACCGGTATTTGTATCCGATTGAATATTCGGGGAAGTGGAAGTGGCGTTATTGTGGACAATTATTGGCGCAGCTGGTGTTGGGGTAATAATTAACCCCAGGCCATAGACAACAATTAAACCGATTATTGATCCCATAAAAACTCCCACCCCGGCTCCGCCAATTTTAGATCCCAGCTCTGTGGTGCGATTGTCTGGAATCAATTTGGCCAGAAGGTTGAGTAGTAATATAACCACCAGGCTTACTACTAGAAAAATAGTGGTTCCAGCAATGAAATAAGCCAAAAGACCATCAAGTGAGGTGTTTGCCATCAACCATTTAGCAAACGGCCGCGTGAAAAAAATTGCCGCCGGGTAGGCGACGATTAATGCAAGGATACGGGTGATCGATTCAATAAATCCTTTTTGGTAACCGCGCCAGGTAAAGAATGCGAGCAATACAAAAAAAATAATAGTGCTAAGGTGCATAATAGATTTTTCCTTGTTAAAAATAGTGCGGTGGTGCCGCCTCTTACCACTTGAGCCGCAAATGCTGTTTTATTTCGTTGGCAAACTCCTGTTTTACTTCTGCTTTTTGTGCGTATTTTTCCCACTGGTTCACCACATCAATTACCTGTCGAATTATTGCTTTGGCTTCCGCAGCGAAATTGCTAATCAGTTTAGCGAGGGCAAGAAAATCTTCCATTACAAAATTATCGCGTTTACCGTTCATGCTCAGCTGATGGGAGTTTACCCAGGGCGAGCCGGGCTTGTAGCTATAGGCGATATCAAATGCCGGAGCTAATTGCCAATTTGTACGCGGACCAGGTAACAGGAAACCAAAGTTTTTACTGTGGTCATCGTGGTTGCGCGCGATGATGTTAAATACCATGCGGCGATAAATTTCTATTGCGTCGGCACGATTCAGGCGTAATTGCCGTGCAACACTGAAGAGCTGTTCATAGCTGTAATAACCGGGCTGTTTGAAGTCAGCATGATCCATCGCGCAGAGCGATTGGTAGTGCAATTTGTGATTGTTGATCCGGTCAAATCGTTTGGTAAGAAAATGCGCGCGTGATCCATCAATCAGCAATTCACACGGTGACATGTTGATACCGGCATCTTTCGCCATTAGATAATATGCATATTCCATACGCCCGAAACCTTGGGGATCACCAAAGGTTTCGCGTTGATTACTATGTTCAACTACGCCATCAAATTTTAACAAGTAATGCTCAAAACCGTCGGGGGCTTCTACCTGTCCGGAGCGAATTTCAGTTCGCGTTTTATTAATTGCTACCAGCGCTTTGGCCCGTGCGCCACCGGCTGATGTGCCAACCTGTAGTATCGCGGTCAAATCATCGTTACCTGATTGGTACAAGCTGCTGCTGGCACCAATACGTTGGTCCAACACCTGTTGTGCCAATTGAATAAGCGATTCCAGTTCCAATTTATCACTGGTGTTTTTTACCTGGCGGAGTGCTGGTGCATATTCAAGTGCCCCCATGCCTCGTTTACCGCTGTAGAGTAATCGTTCCAGCGGATTAAAACTGTGTGGATCGCGGCCGGTGCGGGCGAGCCAGGCATTAATAACAGCATTGCCAAAGTCATCGGGAAGGGTATCGGCAAAGCAGGCTGGCAGCCCTTTATAGGTTGCTGGATTTAACCCGGGATATTGAAAAATGCGCTGGCCATTGATCCGCGTTGACATATGCAAGGGGGAAATTTGCACCCCGGTTTCTATCCATTCCGGTGTGTACTCGAAACTGGCGAGCTGGTTTTCTGGCGACCAGGCGAGGGCACCGACCATTTTGCCCCATAACCAGACTTCGGCGAGGTTCTGCATTACCAATCCAATCCTTGTTCTTCAATGCGGTTTTGATCATGGTTTTGTGAGCCTTTTGGATATTGCTTTTGTCTGGCCCGTTGCCGCTGCTTTCCCTGTAGTTTCAGTTGCTCCAATGGGCTAGGAGGGGGGGCGGGCAAGAAATTATCCAGTTGATCCAAGGCATTGAGTGCACGGAGTGCAGCAATCATGTTTTCCAGCTTTCCTCCTCCCGCTACTAATTGGCGATAGCTCTTGGGGGTAATGCCTATCTCTGCCGAGAGGGCTTGCTGGGTCAGATTATGCTGTAGGCGCAAACGCTCAAGGCGGTTGCCCAGTTCGGCAGCAATTGCGGCGTTGCTCAGGGTATTGAAGTTCATAGCTTTATATTAAGGGATATTTAATTACCTATAAAGTGGTTTTTATGACTTTAATGGTATTTTAGTAT
>JAGKWO010000094.1 GCA_021151835.1 Gammaproteobacteria bacterium | reverse complement strand
AATTTAACTTTTACTAAGCAGGTTTTTATAATTATTTAAATAAACTTGGATGGCATTTCACTGCCATATTGGCATATTTTTCAAGTGCATCAGAAATTTCACAAATGGCTTTAATCGATTTATCCGGAGCGCCAGCCAACATGCCATCCAGGACTTTGCCATAAAGTTTGGCGATAGCAATATAATCGCCACGTCGTCCTATTGATAATCGCAGTGTTCTATCAATATTGAGTTTTTCTTTGAAGATAATTTTATTTAAACGCGGAAAACCATTTAATCCTGATAACGTAAGGTAAAAATTATGATCTGCCTGGAAAAAATCCGCATCGGAGAAAACGCCACCATTTTCAAGTGCCGATAAATTTTCTTTCAACTGGGTTATTGTTAGTTCCTTTTCAATATGCTGCGCATGAACATCTTTTACTACTGCAATCAAAATAGATCTGACGATAAAAATTGAATCCAGAATATTTCCCAGCTCCAGCTTGCAGATAGTAGTGCATCGTTGGGGAATAATTTGCACTAATTTGTCCTGCGCTAATAAATTGAATGCCTCGCGAACTTTCGACCTTGGTGTGCCCAATTCTTTAGCCAGATCCATTTCGGAAAAGTTTCTGCCTGGTGCATACTCCATGGAAGCTATTTTGACTTTTATGAAATCGTAAATGGATACACTTTGCATTTTATTTCCAGCTAGTAATTCTTATAGGCGCCATTAAACTGCAATAGAGAGTAGAGCAGTAAGTCCAACATAATCCTGATGCTCAGCTGCATAGAGCAAAGTAAATGCGAGCAATTAAACTGGCAAATCCATCTTGTGGTCAAATTTACCATAATTAAAACATACAATATTTTTATATGGGTTTCAACAAACGAATAAAGTAAATAACCCAAATTGATGAACTAGTATGTTAGTAATACCAGAATGAATTCGATTACATCCCCATTTGAAAAAAATGGCGTAATAAAAATTCTGAAAATTTCTCTGCTTATGTAATTAATTGCGAATGAAATAAAAATCACAAGTGAGTAGTTAATGTATAAAAAGAATTAACAATTAATTATTTGCCCATTCTTTAATAAATTCGGATTGATCAGTTGGCTTGTTGCGGGGCTTTTTGCGAGGTTGCGATATTTTTTTAAAGGATTACCAGATTTTCTTTCGCGGTTGCGAGTGCTGGATTATTTTACATTTTGGAAAGTTTCTATAAGGCAGCCATGGTAAGTTACAGCAATCCTCGTGCTCAAAAATATGGGCACGAGGATTGTTAAATTTAAAGCGTTTTACTTTTTTTGATAATTAGATTGGCCTCTTTACCCGCCGCAGCTTGCAGACCCGTTCGCTGCAACGGTTGTCCTCCTCCCACCCACAAACTGACATTGCCCGGAACAATGGCGCGTTGGCCGTCCGCGTTCACTGAACTCAAACTGCGATCATCCAATGTGAAGGTGATTTTTTTAGTTTCACCTTTTGCAATATAAACACGTTCAAAACCGATCAATGTGCGCACGGGTGAATTCTCGATATCCTTGCGTGCCGCGTAGAGCTGGACCACTTCTTCCGCATCCATTGCACCGGTATTGGTTACATTTACGGATACCCTCACTGAACCCTTGGCACTCCACTGTTGTGGTGAAATGTTTATGTTGTCGTAATTGAAATTGCTGTAGGAAAGTCCATAGCCAAAGGGATATAACACCTCGCCAGTGTGGTAGCGATATGTACGATTTGCCATGGAGTAATCACTGAATGGCGGTAATTGCTCAAGCGATTTGTAAAAAGTTACCGGTAAGCGCCCGGCGGGACTAAAATCGCCTGCCAGCATTGATGCAAGCGCTTCGCCTCCCTGGCCGCCGGGATACCAGGCTTCAATGATTGCCGTTGCTTTTGCATCCTCTTCATTGACTGCCAGTGCGCTGCCATTCATCAATACAACAATTACCGGTTTTCCTGTGGCATAAAGTTTTTGCAATAGCTCGCGTTGAACGCGTGGCAAGGATAAATCGGTGCGATCACCACCGCTGAATCCCGGTAAGGGCACCGGCATTTCTTCACCTTCAACCTGTGCAGTCAAGCCACCGACAAATACAACTGCATCAGAATTTTTTGCGGCGCTAATAGCGGATTCCGCCTGTGCATTGGATGGTAAACTCCACACCAATTGCTCGTTGCCTTGTTCACCGCGCTGGAATGCTTCAATTTTCAAGCGATAAATTTTTCCTGCTTGCAAATCTACGGCGCCACTGGCGATCACCGGGCGCCAATCAACATTCCAGGCATCAATAATTAATTGATCATTGACCCAAATTCGATATCCGCCATCGGCGATATAACGCAAGCTGTAAGTGCCGGTTTCCGGTGCTTTTAAATATCCGTTCCAGCGCACAGCGCCGCTGGCGACTTCATTTGTCCAGTGCACACCTGCATTGGTGTCAACGCGTTTCAGTACGGGTTTTTTATCAAAATTTTTATCAGAAAAATATTCTGCATTCAAACCGGGTTTGCGGCATTTGGCATCTGCGCACAATGCTGTAACTGGAACGGGGGCTTGCAGTGGATCGAGCAACCCGGTGCCTTTTTCGTAGCGGATATTGGTTTCACCAAAGCGTGACCGCAACCCTTTTAATACCGTTACCGGCTGTGATGGGGTGCCATTATAATTTCCTACCAGTGCTTCAACACTGTCTGCGTTTGGACCTACAACAGCGATAGTTTTTATTGCGGATTTTAACGGTAAGAAACTGGCATCATTTTTTAGCAGCACCAGCGATTTCTCCGCCATGGTGCGTGCGAGTTGGCGATGTGCATCGGTGTCATTATCGCGTGCGGTGATTTTTGGAAATACCCGGGTGCGTGGATCAAATTGGCCGAGGCCCATTCTGGCGGTAAACAAACGGACCAGGGCGGTATCAATTTGTGTTTCCGTAATCAGCCCCTTTTTTAACGCGCTGCGAATATTATCCGCCTCGCTGGCGTCACCACAAATTAAATCCATCCCGGCTTCAAATGCTGCTTTAATACCTTCCTCAGGAGATTTTTTATAGTTGTGGTTGGCGCTGTGATAAATATCAAACACCGCACCGCAATCGGATACGACAAAACCTTTGAAGCCCCATTGCTGGCGTAATTTGTTTTGTAATAATTCGCCATTGGCGCAGGCCGGTACACCGCTTACCGCATTGTAGGCACACATTATCGATTGGGCGTTTCCTTCGGTGATAGTTGCACGAAACGCGGGCAGATAAGTTTCTTCAAGGTCCTTTGCGCTCGGGTGAATATCATCGCGATGCCGGCTGGCTTCAGGTCCACTGTGAACGGCATAGTGCTTGGGTGTTGCGATAGTTTTAAAATAGCGCGAATCTTTTCCTTGCAAACCTTTCACAAAAGCAACACCAAGGCGCGAGGTAAGGTGTGGATCTTCGCCATAGGTTTCCTGGCCACGGCCCCAACGCGGATCGCGAAAAATATTGATATTAGGTGACCACACGGTTAACCCGCCAAACCAGTCGGAGCCGCCAAACCGGTGTTGTTCCGCATAATGTTTTGCGCGAAATTCGGTGCTGATAACGTCCGCCACTTGTTGCATCAAGGGTTCATCCCATGCGGCGGCCATGCCGATTGCCTGTGGAAATACAGTCGCTTCACCGAGTGCGGCTACACCATGCAGGCCTTCATTCCACCAATTGAATTCGCGCACACCGAGGCGCGGAATGGCGGGAGCGTCATTGATAAGTTGCGGAATTTTTTCATCCAGCGTCATCCGTGACACCAGATCTTGCGCACGTGCTTCGAAATCAAGCGACGTATTCTGGTATATGGGCGTTACCTTGGGGGCATCCGCACTGGTGCAAGGAGCAAAATATACACATGCAGACAGGATAAAAATTGATTGCGATATTTTTTTTCTACGCGTTAATTTTTCAGCGAATATAGCCATAGCCGATGTTCCATTGATTTTCGTGATTAAACCTGGGCCCTCGTGGACCCCATGAATAGCATTAACGAATAATCGATTTATAGTTTGAAAACATCGTTCAGGAATTTCACCATGTCAGTGACTGTTGGCTCGGAAAGATCCTTGAAACACCCCTTGTTATAATCATTGCAGCCGCTGTCTAAAAAGCCGTGGCCTTTGCCTGCATAGATTTTAAATTGCACTGGCTGGCCCAATTTTTTTAATTGTTCTACATAAGCAGTTGCTCGTTCCGGTGTCGTAAGCTGGTCCAGCTCGCCAACCAATACAAACTGTTGCGGCAACGTGTATTCGTTTTTATTAACCAGATAATGGTTAGGGGAAACGGCTTCGTAGTATTCGGGATTATTTTTCAGATTAATGCTGTTACCAAACATTCCACGCGGTGTGGCGTTACTCCATTTCCAGAAGGGATTGCGCTCTGTTTCAAAATCTCCCTGAGCCACTTCAACCAGGCTGTATCCGGCATAGCTCAAAATCGCGGCCTGGATTTTCAAGCCATCCGTGCGTGCAA
The DNA here is from genome assembly GCA_021151835.1 of Gammaproteobacteria bacterium. GTDB lineage: Bacteria > Pseudomonadota > Gammaproteobacteria > Pseudomonadales > Cellvibrionaceae > Cellvibrio. The sequence goes on along the minus strand of JAGKWO010000094.1, from coordinate 1,546 downwards.
TTTCTTCGGCGGTTACATCTTTAGGTAAATAGGTTGGTTTGAAACCCAGTGGTTTTTCATCAAAACCGTCGCTACGCAGGTTGCGCCCGGCGAGCGTAACCATCGCGGCCAAATGCCCACCGGCGCTATCGCCGGTCACGGCCACTTTATCCGGATTGCCGCCATAACGTTTAATGTTGTGCTTAACCCAAACAATTGCACCGAATGCGTCTTCCACAATTTCATTCACAGTCGTGGTGTTATTCACATCGGAAAGTAAACGGTAATTTACGTTTACAGTAATGATGTCTGTGCGTGCAGCAATGCTATTAGCCAAATCGGTCATGATGGATTTGTTGTTAAGCAACCATCCACCCCCGTGAAAAATGACCAGCACGGGCTTGTCTTTGGTTTTGGTAGCGGGTATGGCGATATCCAGTGTTAAATCAAAATTTTGGGGGCTGGCCCAAACAATATCGCGAAAATGTTTAACCTCATGATTTGCCCATACGGTTGAACAAAATGAAACAAAAAACAGAGTAATGACCGAATAGAAAGTAAAACGACGCATTGTTATTTTCCTGGTTAATTGCCGGGTTCTTATATTTATTAATCTGTTGTCGGGGCAATAGCTGACCCTGCTACAAATCATTTAGTCATTATTACTATATGACAAATAAAGCGCAAGATAATGCTATCGACTTGCACGTCAAAAAAGCATCAATTTTCGTAAACCGCTTAAAAAGCCCATAAAACGAAAAAAGCCCGGCTGTAAGCCGGGCAAAGTCCTGGGGAAAACAACACCGATTTTTATCAGAATTGTCTGATAAAATTCCGGGCCTCTACCGGAATCCAGCGTTCCGTTTGGCCCGCGTCATGTTGTGAAGCGCCATCAAATGCGCACCAGCGCACCGGATAACTAGTGATGCATCCTTTTAAATCACTGTTGCCTTCCGCCTCACGGCAATTAGAACCGATTAAAGAAGTTCCATGCTCCAGAGCTATAGAACGACGGTTGAGTGTGACCACCGTTGAACGAACACCAGACAACAGGTTTACCTGCTGAACAGTTTTGATACTCCACGCAAGGCGATGGCTGCACCGGCACAGTCGTGTTAGAGCAACCGTTAGCCCTGAGATAAGCATCGCGCGCTTGAGCGCCAGAGCTCTGGCTTACCACAGTGTCGTTATTGCCGTGCGCAATCCAGGCCGCCGTCGCCGAACCACTATCCACATGAGGCGTCAAGAAGGCACCCGATACAGGCGCGATAGCGCGGAAGGTGGTTGGCAACTCGCGCCCGACTGCAAATGACATCATGCCACCGTAACTCCAACCGGTAGAAAAGACGCGACTTTCATCGATACACAATGATGACTTCAATTGGGTCAACATCGACCGCAAGAAAGCGATGTCGCGGCCGTTTTCATTCGTCCAACCGTCGGTGCCGGCGGCACGATCAGGCGCCACAAAAATCGCACTGTTATTAGAGAGGCTTTTCATGCCGTAGTAGCCTTGGCCTACCACATCGTTCGCACTACCACCACGCCAGTGCCAACCAAAGACCAA
>JAGKWO010000093.1 GCA_021151835.1 Gammaproteobacteria bacterium | reverse complement strand
GGGGTGGGTAGGCCGAGGTTTTGTGTATTAAGGTCTGCTTTGTGCCCAAAGCGGAAGTTCGAATTTAAGCGGAATTACATTTCGAAAAGAAAATTATAGGAATAAACATGGATACAACAGTTCATAATCCCGATCAGTATATGTTCGACTTTCGTCAGATAATTACAAATGGAAGAAAAAAAATCGGTTTATTGGTAGGTGCAGGAGCACCTGTGAGCATAAATGTGGGAACTGATATCAGCTATAAGCCGCTAATTCCTAATATTGAAGGACTTACTAATCTAGTTCGCGAAAGCCTACAAGAAAACGAAAAAACTGCTTACATTAGCTTAGAAAAACAGATTAATAGTCCAAATATAGAGTTAGTTTTGTCTAGGATAAGGGGCCTTTCTGAAGTTATTGGTTCTACAGAGGTTTGTGGGCTTGATGGGCAAGGATATAAAGCTCTTTCTAAATCAATATGTGCGGCAATAAAAACTATTGTTGATGTTGGTTTGCCCGATGGAGACAACCCTTATTCTGATCTGATTTCCTGGATTAATGGAATTACAAGAAAAGAACCTGTCGAAATTTTTACAACTAATTACGACCTGCTATTTGAAGAGGCAATGGAAAGAGTAAAGACTCCATATTTCGATGGTTTTGTCGGTGCAAAAAAAGCATTTTTTGATCCTTCCAGCATTTCAAATAATAATTTACCAGTAAATTGGATTCGATTGTGGAAGCTTCACGGCTCAATTGGTTGGGCAGAAAATAAGACCGGTGATGTTATCCGAGATTTTTCCACTGATGGTGAAACTATGGTTTACCCATCCCATATTAAGTATGACCAAACGCAAGCAGCACCTTTTACGTCATTATTTGATCGATTAAAAAATTTTATGCTTGAGCCTGATTCACTGCTAATAACAAATGGTTTTTCCTTTGCCGATGTGCATATTTCTTCAAAGTTAATGGAGTGTATGGCTGCTAATCCGTCGTCTGCAATTATTGCTTTACAGTACAAAAAGTTGGATGAGGAGGCTAGTGCTGTAAGCGTCGCTCTTAAGCGACCTAATATGAGTGTTTACTGTTCGGATGGGGCTGTTATTAATGGAGTCAAAGCGTTTTGGAAAATCGGAGAAGAGCCAATTAAAAACTGGGCAAGAATAAGACAAGAATACTGGGCTGATAACAAGTTTAACTTGGGAGATTTTAAAAAATTCGCTCATTTTTTAGCGAAATCTGGTGGGGAAAAAACTTATGCTGTAGAAATTCAGGAGGCAGGGGATGAAGCAAAGGAATAAACCCACATATTTAGGTAGCGTTAGTTCTGTGACTGGATCAGCAGTGATTATAGAACTGGCTCCCCAACTCAATTCCGGGCTTCTTATTATTGGTGGGCGGACACATCGAGTTGGACAGGTAGGTTCTTTCGTACGAATTCCCCAAGGATATAATAACCTTTATGGAATTATCTCCGAAACTAGTGAGTCATCTTCTGTTGACGATATCAACAATTCACTTCAGATAAAGAGAAGATGGGTAAAAGTTGAACTCGTTGGTGAAGTAATTGGAGAGGAATTTGAGCGTGGAATTGGCCAGTATCCGAGCATCAACGATGAGGCTCATATTGTAATAGACGAAGATTTAAAACTTATATACGGTAATCAGGATAGCGGACAAATCGTTATTGGAAAACTTTCAAGTTCTGACAGCATTGATGTTAGCGTAGATCTTGAGAAACTTGTAACTCGACATTCTGCAGTATTGGGTTCGACAGGATCAGGAAAGTCTACAAGTGTATCAAGTCTGCTCAGGTCAATTGTTTGTAATAATGAAGATGATGTGCTTTATCCATCCTCAAGAGTTGTTCTCATCGACATTCATGGAGAGTACTCCGCTGCTTTAAAAGATATAGCTAAGACATTTTCAATAAATCCAAGAAAAGGCGAAGAAAAACTACTAATTCCCTATTGGTGCATTTCTCCAGATAACTTGATTGACTTTCTCTGTGGTCAAGTCAATGAAAAAAGTAAAAGTTCAATAGTTGATCTTATTTATCAAGAAAAAATAGATTTTATCGAAAAAAATAGGGCTAAAGCTGAAATTGGTAAAATCGATATTAACAGGTTAACTTCACAAACTCCGATTCCATTTAGTCTGAAAAAACTATGGTATGACCTTTCGTATGAGGACTCGGTCACGTGGGATGATGATGACAGGACAGTACCTGCTTTAACGGAAAAAGGTGATCCCGAAAATTTAATTGCACCAAAATTTAAGCCTCCGGCACCTGGGGTAAAAGCTCCTCATAAAGGAGGAGATGGCATATTGAAGCGAAGTCTTGAGCTTTTCAGGACGCGATTGTTGGATCAGCAGTACTCATTTTTATTGGCGCCAGACGATTGGGAGCCTAATTTACAAAAGGAAATAAAATCAGACTTGGATGAATTACTGAAGTTATGGTTAGGACATGATAGGCCAATAACTATATTAGATTTATCTGGCATTCCCTCGACGCGATTAGATCTACTGTTAGGCTCATTACTGGACATATTGTTTGAGGCGTCAATTTGGGGGCGATGCTTAAAGGAAGGTATGAAAAATAGGCCTTTACTGTTGGTTTTAGAAGAGGCTCACAGGTACCTGTCAAATGATACGTCTGGGCTTACAAAAAATATGGTTAGACGTATTGCAAAAGAGGGAAGAAAGTTTGGTCTTGGATGTATGTTAGTGAGTCAGCGCCCGTCAGAAATTGATGAAACAATACTTTCACAATGTGGGACATTTTTTGCGTTACGGATAAACAATCAAACCGACCGAAGCCGAGTCAAGTCAGCAATGTCAGAAGGTATTGCCAGCATGATTGATAGCTTGCCAGTACTTCGAACGGGTGAGGCCATTGTTGCTGGGGAAAGCGCAAAATTACCAATGAGATGTAAATTTAAGCTACCAACAAAAGGTAGGTATCCTGACAGTATCGATCCTAAGGTTGCATCTCTTTGGGGTAAAGACAGAGTAGATGAAGAGTATGATCAATTAGTTGTTGCTTGGCGTAATCAAAATCCATTCGAATTTGAAAATTAGGAGAAAGTTATGAATAGAGTACAGGTTTCATCAAGTAACATTGCATCAATTGGATATGATCATGATAGTCAAGTATTGGAGGTCGAGTTCCTAAGTGGTGGGGTTTATCAGTATTACAGCGTTCCAGAATATGTTTTTGATGAGTTGATGTCAGCAAGTTCACATGGAAGATATTTGGCGAAAAATATAAAGGGTACTTACAGCTATAGTCAGGTTTAGGTAACATCGCTATTTTTTATTTAAGGTAAATCGACATGCACGAAATTATCTGTCCTCACTGCAATAAGGCGTTCAAAATTGATGAGGCGGGCTATGCAGATATTCTAAAGCAAGTTCGTGATGCCGCTTTTGATCAACAGCTTCACGAGCGGCTTGAATTGGCCGAGAAGGATAAGCTAAGTGCGATTGAGCTTGCTACAACTAAAGTCACCAGTGAGTTAGAAAAAGCCGCATCGACCAAGGATGCAGAGATTAAAGAGTTAAAAGCTAAGTTGGAAACTGGTGAGATTGCCCAAAAACTTGCTGTGGCTGAAGCTTTAAGTGTTGTAGAAAAGGAGCGTGACTCTCTAGTGAATGAGCTAAATCAAACTAGGCTCGCTAAGCAGACAGAGTTACAACTTGCTGAAGCAAAGCTTATGAGTGAGTTCCAGAAAACTGCAGCTGCAAAAGATGCAGAAATACAGGCTTTAAAAACTAAACTGGAGTCCATCGAGCTTACACAGAAACTGGCCATTAATAACGCAGTTAATGCAATTGAAAAAGAACGTGATGAGTTAAAGAGTGGGCTTGAGCGAGTTCAACTTGAAAAACAGCTTGAGGAGAAGTCACTCAAAGAAAAGTATGAAACCCAGATCAAAGACCGTGATGATGCGATTGAGCGTTTACGTGATATGAAAGCTCGTTTATCAACCAAGATGGTCGGCGAAACTCTTGAGCAACACTGTGAAATTGAGTTTAACCGGATTCGAGCGACAGCATTTCCCAAAGCGTATTTTGAGAAAGATAATGACGCGCGAGGGGGTAGTAAAGGCGATTTCATCTTTCGGGATTTAGATGAATCGGGCACAGAGATCGTTTCAATCATGTTTGAAATGAAGAACGAGAATGACGAAACTGCGACCAAGAAGAAAAATGAAGACTTCTTCAAGGAGCTTGATAAGGATAGAAACGAGAAGAATTGTGAGTACGCTATTCTTGTTTCTCTCTTGGAGCCTGAAAGTGAATTATATAATTCTGGTATTGTTGATGTCTCTCATCGTTTTCAGAAAATGTATGTAATTCGCCCCCAGTTTTTTATTCCAATGATTACTCTACTTAGAAATGCCGCTCAGAACTCGCTAAAATTTAAGACAGAGCTTGCTCAAGTTAAAGCTCAGAATATTGATATATCAAAATTTGAGACCCAACTTGATGATTTTAAAACAACATTTGGCAGAAACTGGCGACTTGCTTCAGAAGGCTTTGAGGAAGCTGTAAAGCGGATTGATGAAGCAATAAAGGATCTTGAGAAAACCAAAGAGGCACTCTACAAGTCTGCAAACAATTTACGTCTCGCCAATGATAAAGCCGAGGATCTTACGATTAAAAAGCTAACGCGAGGCAACCCTACAATGGCTGCCAAGTTTGCTGAGCTTAACAGTGATAGCGGAACAGAGAAAAACAAACAAGCCTAATGTCCGGTATTGGCTGAATCCGGAATTGCGTATGTTGTAATTTTCCTATTTCCGCTTCAGTCGGATATTGCAAGGATGGGTAGGGTGGTTTTTCCCAACGTAACGAGGAATAAATGAATGTTCGATGAGATAAGGTTATTTCTCGCCGTTTTGTTGTTTTGTCTCGGGGTCTATCTTGCCTGGGATTTGTTTGCTGCTGGATTTGACTTTATTGTTTTGGTTTCGGTTCTATTTTGTTTCATCGTTGCTCATTATATTAAACCAAATTCCAGCGATAGGAATGACTCATCTGTAGTGTGGGATGTGTTAGATTTTATCGTCGATATTCCCTTCAAGGCAATTTCCATTTTTCTTAGGGCTGTAAGCAAGCCATTTAAAGGTGATGTCGATGGTTTCGATTTATAGCGAGAAATTGGATGTCCGTTTCTGGCCGAATGCGGATCTAGCTCAGAATGATCTTTAATTTGGCGCCTAGGCTTGGCGGCTATGCCAATAATGCTGTTCAATTACTAGAACGTTGGGCATTGCTGCCCAACCTACCTTAGGTGGGGTACAAACTTCAACGGAAATCGCAACGTCGGGTTACCAGGATATAACAATGAAGTATTTCAAATATTGGGCAGAAGAGAAGCATAAGATCAGCATTTTCGGCAAAGCCGAAGAAATTACACTTTTGGTCGGATCTAATGAATCTGAAGAATCCGCTAAGCATGAAGCTTCATTAAGGGCCAAGAGAATTGAGAAGCGGATTGCGGAGAGTGGGCCAAGGGAAGAGTATGAAGTCGGAATCAGGGAGCATATTTCAGATGTTATTGATGAATCCAACGTGATAAGCATTTGTCGCTACGGTGCAAAGGTGCTCAATACCGAAAGGTATACTGTTCTGGATCTTGATGACTATGCAAAGAGTCTCTGGGATATTTTTAAGCCTATGAAGCGAATGGATAAGAAGGAAAAGATAGTTTTTAAATTCCAGGAATTCGTTAGTAAGCATCCTGAATTCGGTTCAGATTTTAGAATCTATGAAACAACGAAAGGAATTAGGGTGATTGGTAAGAAGTACCTCGATCCTGCTGATAAGAAAAATATTCGCTTGATGGGAAAGCTTAATGTGGATTGGCTATATGTTGTCTTATCACAAAAACAGCAATGTTACAGGGCTAGAATTACCCCTAAACCTTACCGTTTACGCATAAAGACGATAAAGGTTAAGTCGCCGCTATTTTGTCAAAGTGATACTTATAAAAATTGGGCGAATATGTATGACGAGGCTTCGAGAAACTACACTGTCGCAAGGTATATCAAGTCCATAGGTCGGGATTTCTCCTCCGATAAAGTCATCAAGTACCATGACGAGCGATGTAATTCTCATCAGGGATTTTCGCTGGCGTAGCTTAACCGGTGGCTGTGGTAAACATTGGTTGGCTCGGTAAATACCTTATCCATCTTTCTTGTTGAGCATCCTGCCAACAATGTCCGCAGAGGCATAAATTTCAAAACAAGTCGGGTGTTTTCATGAAAGCGAATGTGCCAGCTTCAGCAGATAAAGTAACCCAATCCAAAACAGTTGAGTTGCAGCCTAAGCAATTGTTGAATGCATCTTTTGAAGATGCGCGTTCGGAGGCGGTGGCCCAGCAAAAATTGCAATCCGTTATGGATTCAAGCCCGCAAGTGAAGCAAATGCAGGTGGCACAAGCTGCAATGGATAATAGTGCGCAAATAAGTGTGCAAAAGCAGACGGCGGCGATGATGGCGGCCAAGCCCGCGCAGCGTAAAGGGCAGGGCGCTATGCCCAACAATACCGGCTTACCGGATAATTTAAAAAGCGGCATTGAAAACCTTTCCGGCATGAGCATGGACCACGTGAAGGTTCATTACAATTCATCCCAACCCGCCCAATTAAATGCCCAT
>JAGKWO010000092.1 GCA_021151835.1 Gammaproteobacteria bacterium | reverse complement strand
TGTGGCGTTTATGGAAAAGGCGGGATTTGAGTTGGTGGCGGAGAGCGACATCAATAAAAACCCCAAGGATGACCCCAAGGCCGGTGAAATTGTCTGGCGACTGCCGCCCAGCCTGAATGCTGCCGAAGCCGATAAAGCCAGGTACCAGGCGATTGGCGAATCTAACCGGGTTACTATGCTGTTCCGCAAAAAATAATCGATCAAATCGCAGATCACGCACAACAAAAAGCCGGCGATGGAAACCCACCGCCGGCTTTTTTTGTACGCCTGAATCATTAACGCAAACGGCTAAGTGCATTCTCGTTAAAGTTACGGCTATCCAGGCCTACATTGAATTGGTCATTCTTCCACTCCAGCACTGTGCTTTTATTCGTTTGGTGGCTGACCATGATCATCACCTGGGCGCGCCAGAATTTATCCATAAACTGCTGGTACCCGGTGAAGCTCAGGGTTTTCAACAGGGCATTTTTCTTATCGTAGTATTCGATCTTGCGCGGCTGGTACATTTTCTTATCGGTCCATTCAACCAAACGGGAATAGCCAGAATGCTCGTAGCGGGGAATACGCTCGGTAACAAAGCATTCATTGCCATCGATGGTTTCATCGCGCAGATACTTGTAGGAATATTTTTCCAATTCCGGCGAACTCAAATCTTCGTAGGCAAACTCGCTACCCATAAAAGGACCGGATTTATTGCCGGACGAAATGCGTTTTACACGATTCAATGCGGGCAAAAAAATCCATTGATCGTCGGCCTGGGTAGCATGGGTAAAACTTAAAAACGCCGTGCCCTTCACATCTTTCGGCTCTTCAAATATCGTCAGGGATTTATCCCCGTCACCATCCACCTCCAGCACCATGTTGCGAATATGGCGCTTTTTTTCCGCGCCATCGGCGTTGCGTAAGGTCATGAAAATATCCGACTGGCGATCTACCCAGCCGGTATCCATTTGATCGGCCTGGGTTGCAATGGACAGGCCTTTTTCCTCCGGGGTTTGGCTCCACACAGGAGCGGAGCACAAAAAGCCAATCGTTAACACACTTACTAAATTTCTCATCAGCTAAATCCTTACGAAATGTTTGGAGGACACATCAAGGTTTTACTGGCGCAACAGCGGCGCCATCGCTCGCGAAACTCGCGCTGGCCACGGGTTGAACTGCCGGCTGGGGTTGCGCAGATGCCAGTGGCTGTGGATCTCTATCCAGTTTTAATAACAATGCTGGTAACAATAGGAAGTCCGCGATTAATGCGAAGACCAGGATAATCCCGGTCAGGATTCCCATATCGGAATTCAATTTGAATTCGGAGAAGGCCAACACTGAGAAACCAGCCACCAGGATAAACGTAGTGAACCAAAGCGCCGTTCCCACGCTGGTAAATGCGTAGCGCACGGCATCTTCCGGATTCAAGCGCAATTCGCGGCGCGCGCGCAAATAGCGCGATAAAAAGTGAATGGTATCGTCCACCACGATGCCCATGGTAACGCCCGCCACTGTTGCAAGGCCCAAACCCACTTCCCCTACCAGAATGCCCCACAAACCAAAGCCCATCACACTGGGAATGAGGTTTGGAATCAGGCTTATCAAACCAATTTTAACCGACTTGAATACGTACACCAGGATCAATGAAATCAATACCAGGCCAACTGCAGTCCCCATAATCATGCCGAGAATATTACGCACACCTATGTGGGCAAACATGATGGTAGAGCCAGTGCCAACCGCCTTTAATTCCGGTGCATTTGCCTTGAGCCAATCCTGTGCCCGATTCTCCAGTGCGAGAGTTTCTTTTACTGGCAGGTTTTTAATGGTCACTGTCATACGGGTGGCGGATTTATCCATATTGATTTGGTTATTCAAATCCAATCCATAAGGTAGTGACATTTCATAGAGCAACAGATACTGGGCAGCCAATTCACGATTGGCGGGAATTTGGAATTGCGCAGGGTCGTCACCGTGCATGTTTTTATTCAGGCGCTTCATGGTATCGATAATAGAACTTACCTGGACTACTTCCGGCTGCTGGCGATACCAATCGCCAAAGGCTTCAACCTTGCGCAAGAAATCCGGGTCGCTAATTCCGTCTGCTTCCGCGGCGTTCAACGAATAATCGATACGATAGACACCGGTCAAATTGTTGTTTGGGTTTACGCACGGGTAACACCATCATGAGCGCTGGCAAAAACGTCAGCGACAGCACCATGGCGCAAAGCACACCCATGGCCACTATATTCCCTAAAGCCCCAAACACGGGGGATTCGCTGAAATTCATGGTGAGGAAACCAAGCGCCGTGGTGAAATTCACCAGGAACACCGGTTTGGTATTCGCCACCAGGCTTTCGTACATGGCGGTATATTTGTCATTACCTTTGCGCATCCCGGCGTAAAAACTGGTGAGGATATGCACCGCATTGGAAATAGCGAGGGTGAGGATAATGGTGGGCGCGGAGGAAGAAACGGATGTAAGGTCAATGCCCAACCAGCCCGCCATGCCCATCGCAAACAGGATGGAGAAAATAATCATCCAGAATGACACAAAGGCACCGGTCCAGCCACGCATCAACACCGCAATACAAACCAAGAACACCAACAAGGTGATAGGCATAAGTGTGGACATATCCATTTCTGCCGCTTCACCAAAGGCCGCATTAAGCATCACCATACCGGTAAGGTGAACGTCCAATTCCGGATACTCGGTGCGAATTTTTTCCGCCATATCACGCGCGAAATTCACTACCTCCGGCTCCTCGGCTACCGGATTCTTGCCCGGTAACTGGATAGTGATATTGATAGCGGTCACATGGCCCTGTTCAGAAATAAGTTGCTTGCGCAACAAGGGTTCCCGCAAAGCAATGTCGCGAACGCGATTTAACTCCGCATCGCTCAGCGAAGCAGCGTCGCGAACCAATTCGGCTACTACTAATTCATCGCCGTTGGCGTGGGAATATTGGAAATTAGTGATGGAATCTACGCGGGTAGAATAGGGAGTTTGCCAGGCATATTCGGTAAATCTTTCCACCGCCCCCAGTGTCTCACGGGTAAATACCTGGCCATTCTTGGGCGCCAGAACTACCAGTACGGTTTCATCGCGCCCGCTGTAGGTTTTTTCCATTTGCTCGAAGGCTTTGAGTTCGGGATTATCCTCATGGAAAAATGCGCGGTAATCATTGTTGAACACCAGGTACTGGCCACCACTGGCAGCTCCCAGGATCAGTAAGATCACACCCACCAAAGTGAGCCAGCGGTAACGCAGGATATTGCTGGCAAGCCGTTGGGCAAAGGTACCCGTGTTTTGCATGTTCAACTCCTTCTCACAGAATGTAAAAACAAGGGGTAGTGCGATGGAAAATAGGAAAAAATCCATCGTACTTCCCCATTATCTGGCTCAATATCTAGCAGGCTGCAATCAATTCAATAAGGGAGCACCTAAATACTCCATGGAACCATCAGTGACATAATTGACGGGTTTACCATTCAACATTCCCTTCACTTCAAAACTTCCTTTCAGCTCCCAAATGATTCGATAACCTTGTTCAATGGGTAAAAAAATCGGGAAATAATTTTGTGTGCGGAAAACTATGTCTAACCTGTCGCGCCCCGCAACAGCACTGATGTAATTGATTTCCGGAATGTAGTAGCCGGGAATATCAGCTACCGACATCATTTTATGCTCAATCGCCATTTGGCTTCCGGAAAAGGTCGCCAATTTCTTTCCATTGTTCCATATTTTCAGCACACTTGAGTGGATCTCGGCGTCATTACTATCGGTCATGTTAAGCAACGCAATGGAATAATTTGTTTCATGTTTGCAGTAGCGCTTAAATCGACTGAAATCTTTCTGACAGCGAATGTCACTTCGCTCAACTGCCTGCCCCCAGTCCCAGCCGAAGTCATCAGCCCAATCCCAATAACCCCAATTATGATCGTGGTAGCCACGCGCCTTGCTAAACCGGTATTTTTTTTCCTGGGCAGTGCCTTTGCCTACAATCAAGCTGCCATTGACTTCCATTGCCGCTGAGGTAATCAACCAATTCATGACATGGTCATCGCCGCTCGCTGAGCGCATGGGCAGAGGTACGGGTTGTTCCGGCTTAACCAAAGGTTTCCAGGTTGCGTCAAAAATTACCTGCCCATCGGATGACTCAGTGTATATCCGATAAACATGACCGTCGTATGAAATGGAATTTTTATCCAGGTGAAAATCCGGCTTGTCTGAAAAAATTTTCACCATATCCATAGGAAATATATCCAGCGTCAGCGCGCTTTTTTCCGGAGTCTGGTAATTATCAATTTTCAATGAATAGCTCTTGGTGGCATCCCACACATCACCCTCCACAGTAAAGATACTGCCAAAAGTGACATCACCGCTTTCACTGCTCATCGTAAAATAATGCCATTCTTTATAGAGGTGATTTTTACCATCTCCCTGGACTGGGGGATGGAAGGCATCAACCTGGGTTAGATTTTTTACATGCCCCTTATATGCAGGGTTTTGGGTCGCATGGCTCAAAGGCATCCAACCTAGCAATAGAATACTTAAGCAACACAACAGGGACTTTAGGTTCAGGCGCATAGAATTTTCCTCACTCATAAAATGAAAAATTTGGCGGATGCCTTGTTAACTATCCGTCGACTCAGGAATCGCCACCAGCAACAGTGCCATGCCTATAGCAACCAGATAGACAGAGACGAAACTATGGAAACCTTGCACTAACTCACTGGGCGCCCCGCCGGGGCTGAACATGCCACCTGCAACCACGAGGAAACCAAAAATCAACATAAACATGGAAACACCACAGCCCAGGTAAAAGCGTTGTTTGGCGCGATCAAAAATTGGAGCTAGTGAATTTCGTGCTTTCCACATATCACCTACCGCCAGCAGGCACAAAATCCCGGTGATAAATTTGGGGATGTAAATAAACGCGTAACCAATGGTATGCAGCACGGGTGAATTCATTGCACGCCCGGAAGCCTGTCCGTCGTATTGCGCGTTTTCCACCGACATCACATGGGCAACCACCTTCAGCCAGTCGTCGTAAAACATAATATTGCCCACTGCATTCACCAGCGCCCAGGCAGCGATTGAAAACACCAATAAAATTTTAATTATGCGAAGCGCCATTTTTTTCTCCAAAAATATATTCCATAGCCCTACCCGGCCATGGTCCAGTGATATTGCGGTAGAGATTTAAGCAGTTGAAAAAGGAAATGTGACCTGTCCAGAGGAGCAGGTAAAAAAAGCGCCGTCACTGTAAAAAAGCAATAAAAGTGAAAAATTATGGAATGAAAATAGGAACAAAATTTATAGGCTTCGCCGCAGGCGTAAAAACGAAATTAAAATTATTTTCGTAGACTGTAAAAGTAAAAAATATTGAAGCATTGAAGTAAATAACACAGTCAATGCTTCAATATTTCTGCAGAATGTAATTTTTTGCGAGAGCTTTCGCCTTTAAAGCATGGCATTCAAGCGCGGCAGCACCTCATTAAGATCACCAACAAAACCATAGTCGGCGACTTGGAAAATCGGCGCATTGGAATCCTTGTTAACCGCGATAATCACCCGCGAATCCTTCATGCCCGCTAAATGTTGGGTTGCACCGGAAATACCCAAGGCGATATAGAGTTCTGGCGCTACAATTTTTGCCGTTTGACCGATCTGTTTATCATTGGTTAACCAGCCTGCATCTACCACCGCGCGTGTAGCACCTACAGCAGCATCCAGCTTATCGGCCAATAATTCCAATTCATCTACATTGGCTTTGGAGCCAAGCCCACGCCCGGCAGACACAATGACTTGTGCCGCTTGCAGGGGGCGACGGCGCGACTGGTCGCGCTTCTCGCTAATAAATTCTACTCGCGCGGTGTTGCCCGATGGCTCATAGCGTAATTGCACAATGGGCGCAGGGTTCGCACCGAACATAGCTGCTGCCTGGGTGGGCGCTGGCATAGAGGACACCAGCACGGAAAAAACTTTTACGGGGTCCAGGCTTTTTACTCGCGCCATCAGCCGACCCGCGTACAGCGGCCGGACGAACTCATCAGCCGATTCGATGGCCGCTACACCGGTAATTGCCGCTACGCCCAAGTGAGCGGCAATACGGGGAACCAACGCCTTGCCAAAGGCCGAGGCGGCACAACAGATATGGCTGTAATCGCTCGCCAAAGTACTGATAGCCTTTGCAATTAAATCTTCTGACTGGTGAAGAAACTCAGGGGCGTCGATGCATAATACCTTGGCAATATTTGCCAGCCCGGTGTTTGCCAATTCACTTAGGCGATGCGCAACAGAGTCACACCCATGACCGGCCACCATAATGTCAATGGGCATATCCAGAGGCTTTAGTCCACCGAGGATATTCAACAAACCATTCGTTACAGCGAGATCCTGGTGTTCAGCAATTAATAAAATTCGCATGGCACAACAACCTGTTTAAGGTGAAAAAAACAATTTCTGGAAAGAATTATCCACGGCGAGGTATAGGCTAGCAGGCTGCTAGTGGCGCTGGGCATGCGTGCGGATTATCTTCGCCAGGTCTTTCACATCGTCCAACATTTTTATATTGCTTTCCCGTTGCGGCGCGAACAGCTCCACTAATTGCAGATGGCGCCCTGGTGCAGCAAGGAATTGTTCACAGGATAAAGTCGCCAGGGGTTTGGACCTGGCTTTGACCACATCCGGCAAGCCTGGCGAACGCGGTTCATTCAAATGCAAATCCACGGTGACTATGCCAGGCAAAGGAATTGCAAGAACGCGCGTACCTTCATCCACTTCGTGCTCAACGCAAAGCTGGTTACCGTTCGGAGTAATTTTTGCCGCCGCGTTAACGATGGGCCAATCCAGCAACGCGGAAAGCATTTGTCCAACCTGGTTACTGTCGTAATCCACTGCTTGTTTGCCCATTAGCACCAGGTCAGGTTTTTCCTGTGCAATTAATTGTTGCAAGATCCTGGCAATATCCAGAGGCAGCAACTGATCGTCATCGGGCGTTTCAATCAAGAGGGCGCGATCCGCACCGCATGCCAGGGATTTTCCCAGCATTTTCTGGCAATCCTTATCGCCAATACTGACCACCAGGATTTCATCCACCTGCATCAGGTCGCGTAACCGAACTGCGGCCTCAAGGGCAATAGCACAAAAAGGATTTACCATTTTCGTACCACCCAGGGTTGCCAACTCAATGCCCGAGTTGGGTATTACCGGCCCCAGTTCTTTCACCTGTTTTTGCGGAACAAGAATTTTCATCGCTCGCGTTGCTCCTTAACGCCCAACCGAATTTGCAAACGGCCGTTTGAATTTATGTCGCATTGACCATGGCACAGTGCAATCAAACAAGGCTTTTACACTGGTTCCTGCCTGCCCATTCCCCTGGCGATAATCGGGCGATTGCGAGGGGTCCATACGAAAAGGCTTTTCATTAACGAGGGTATGAATGTCCATATCTGCCTGGAAGCGCGTGGTCATCGCCCACAATAAATCTTCAGGCGAGTGCGGGTTTACATCTTCATCCACTAAAAATAAATGCTTTAGCGGCGGCACTAACGCAAGCACCTGCTTGGCAGCCTGAATCGCCAGCTCGTCATCACCCGGATCGTGTTTGTGAATTTGCAACACCGCCATCAACAAACCGCCACCGGCGGTGTTGTACAGGATGTCTTTAACGTCGATAGGAAAATGCTGTTTGAGGAAACCACGAGTAGCCAATTCCGGGGTAATGGATTGCAATTCCGATTGCTCCAGGCCAGGCCCAATCACCGTTTGGTAAATGGGATCGTGGCGATGGGTAATGGCTTTTACTTTTACCACCGGGCAGGTCAGGCCTGGTGGAATACCACCCTGGTAACCAAGGAACTCCGGCATGGAACCATTGCCGGGATTTATTTTATTTTCTGCCACTTGCTCTGCGGTGATTTCCGCTTCAATCACAATTTCGGCGTAACTGAGGCATTGGGTGTTCACAGTGAGACACTGGGAAATATTCACTGCCGCACCGCGCAAACCGCCAATTATATCCAGCTCACATTCGCCTTTTTTGCACAGCGGCTCGGTTAAACAGGAGCCGTAATACACGGCCGGGTCCAACCCCAGGTTGATGGAAATGGGCAGCGATTCGCCCTTGCGCAAAGCAGCTTCATAAAGAACTCCCAGGTGATGCCCTGGAAAAATAGAGATGCTCATTTCATCGGCCGAATGCACACACAACCGATGCACCGATGCGTTAAGTTCACCGCCCTCCGGGTCTTTGGCAAGCACCAGTCCAAGGGAAATATAAGGGCCCGCACACTGGGGAGTTAAGGTGAGAATGGGCAATTGCGCCAACAGGTCAATCGCCTGGTTATGAACGACTTGCTGGCACGGTGGGTGCTCCATGTGCTGCGGAGCCACACGCTGTGCCATGGCTTTAAAAAATGCCGGGTGATGGGATTCCGCTTTGCCCGTGAGCAGCAACTGATTGCGTTTACGCGAGCCGAACAGACCAACCAATACCGGCATGGAAAACTGGCGCTTGTTCATGCCGTTAAACAGCGTGTTCAACACCGGGTACACGCCCATCTCATTGCGTGTCATACGCTGGGATTCATGGGCTAACAGGAAGAATATTTTCTTCAGCCGTTGCAAGGCTGCTTCGTCACGCTGATCGCAGAAGAATTCATACTCAAAGAAAAACCGCTTTCCGCCATCCAGGGGCATGATGTAGCAGAAGTCGTTTTTAATATTGTGTAATTCACCGAACTTGCGATTGCGTGCACATATTTCTTCAATGACGTCGAAATTTTCTGTGTCGGTAAAATACATCACCGAAAAAAACCAATGGTTGCGCAGGAAGCGCGGCGAAAACATACGGTAGTTAAACCAATATTGTGGGTCACTGTATTCCGGATCGAAATAGTGCCTGTCCAGCGCCTTGCGCAGTGCTTTGTTATCGATATGGGAAAACAGTACCGTGACTTCTTCCGGGCTGATTTCAATTTTAGTAAGGAAGTAGTCGAGCATATCCCCGAAGATAAAGTCGTAAGGCTTGTCTTCATCCATGACTTCTTCGATCAAGGCCATGGCTTCCGGGCCGGTAATAGCCGGTATTCCCTGAATAACCCGTTGCATGGAGGGGCGATCAATAATCGTCAGCTCCGGATAAAGCGCACGTAACCGCTCCAGGTCCGGCTCTGTCAGCATCATCATAATGGCGTAATTGATTTTTAAATAATGTCGCGCAATGTCGAGGAAATTATCAGCATCTTCCGCCGACATACTCAGAAATTCCGAGAGCACCTCCACGCCAACTATCCCCAGGCCAATTCCCAGCCCTTCCTGTGCCAGGTGGCGCGTGACTGACAAGCCTTCGGTAAACTCGTTGAAGGGAATAAAAATGACGGTTTCATCCTCTGCGACGGGATGCAAATGGATCTTCAGCTTCGTGCAGATGTAGGGCAACCGTGGCTGGTAGTAATCCTTGGGGCTGGTAGTGATTTGTGGCGCGTCTGCTGATGTGGTGTGGATGACTTCACCATCAAGGGTGACCAATTCTGCCTCAATATAGTGATCTGCCATCATGCCTTTTTTGTAACCGAAAAAGGAGTGAATCCCCGTCGATACCTGATTAGCGCACACACCGGCAGCCGATTCCCCAATGGAAAAGCGCAGGCCTTTTTTCATTGCTGCCTGCTGCAAATCAAAGGCGATAATACCCGCTCCCACTTCGGCCCATTGCTGCTCGACATTGATATTGAGCGTTTGCATACGCCCCATATCGATCAGCATAAGGTTATCCTGGATCAGGTTTGAACTGTTGGTACCGGATGAAATCGGCAGGAAAGGAATTTTATAGCGATTCGCCAGACGAACGACGGCAGCAGTTTCCTCGGCATCCTTCGGCAAGACAACATAGGCAGGCTTCTTTTCCTCACTGCTGAGG
>JAGKWO010000091.1 GCA_021151835.1 Gammaproteobacteria bacterium | reverse complement strand
ACTCGGGAGGATTCGAACCTCCGACCGCTCGGTTCGTAGCCGAGTACTCTATCCAGCTGAGCTACGAGTGCGTTGTTGAGGCGCGCATTCTATTGACCGAGGCTTTGTGAGTCAAGCATTTGTTAAAATTTTTTAATCTAAAAACTTTAAAAAACACTTTAAGAATCAAAAACCTACAAAGTTCGATCAAGTTGTACAAACAGCATTCAGGCTGCTGCGCGCGACTTGTACTAACATTAAAAACTGGCGGTGAGAGAGGGAGTCGAACCCTCGATACCTTGCGGTATACACACTTTCCAGGCGTGCTCCTTCGGCCACTCGGACATCTCACCATTGCTACTTTGACAAGGAGTCATTTACCCAGCCTTGCAAAGGCGCGCTAATGTACACAAGCAAACGCGTAAACGCAATCTTATTCCTGTGACCAATAGCTAAAAAATGTTTCCGGATTTTGCTGGCGGGGCAAATGCGCCGGAACTGCTGGCGTGCCGATGTAAATGTATCCAATCAACTCTTCGTTCACTCCAAGCCCGAGGGCTTTTTTAACTCGCATGTCGTACGCCATATCCCCCGTGCGCCACACCGCACCCAAACCCATCGCGAACGCTGCAGTGATTACATTTTGTGTCGCTGCGCCAGCGGAAATAATTTGTTCGATGTGTGGCACCTTGGGATTTTCCCTCGTGCAGGCAATGCTAACGATAATCATCGGCGCGCGTAGCGGCATGGCCTCGAAGCGCTCCAACTCCGGTCCGGTAATATCCGGCTTACTCGCCCTTGCCACCTGGGCAAATAATTTGCCGAGATTTACCCTTCCCTCCCCCTCTACCACCAGGAACCTCCACGGCTGCATATTGCCGTGATCGGCGGCACGCAAGGCGGCCAGGAATAATTGTTTCAGTTGCTCCTTGTCAGGGGCAGGCTCGACCAATTTAGTGATAGACACCCGGTGATGCAGAGCAGTAAGTGCATCCATAACCTAAAACCTCGTTGAAATACATCGTCGAACTGGCGAGCCCATAGTGGCGCCAAATTCGAATATTGGGCAATTATGTACCATACTTCGGGCGATAGGGCAGCGATTGGCATTGCCCCCCCACAACCGACCTCATCAATCCACAATAATATGCAAGTACCTACCCTTGTGCTCGTGGTGGCCCTGGAAATTTATGTGGCGTTGCTCATTGCGACCATTGCCTTGATTTTCTTTTCTGCCAAGCAAAAGAAGCTGATCAAACGTCAGCAAGATAAACTGAAAGAACTGATCGAAACCCTCAAGGGCACCCACAACCCCGCCGCACTGCCACAAAAAAACTATAAGCAATTCCTGTATGAGCAGCTGGATATTACCCAGGAGCGATTCAACTTGCTGGCGCCACGCAGCGATATCGCAGGCATACAACCGCTAGATGTTCCCATTAACCAACGAATTGTGGCTCTGCGCTATGCCTTCTTACGCGCCGAGGAATTGGGTACCACTGCGGTCCAGGGAAGCGAAGGCTACTGGGATACCTTTCGCCAGACATTGGAACCCCTGCTCCAGGTTTCTACCGATGGCACCGATGGAAATTCCAGCGAGGAACTGGAGTTATATAAAAAGCGAGTGGAAAATCTGGAGAAATTCAAGAAGTTGTTTTTTGACCTTGAGAAGCGTTGGAACGAAGCCCAAGCGAATGCCCAGGGATACTACAACGAACTTCATGCGATGGCAGACAGCGTTGCCGACCGGGAGCGTTACGAGCTGCTGCTAGGCCGCTACAACGACAGTTACAACGACATCAACCAGTACATTTACTCCACCAGCTCGGCGCTCCATGGAACCCCGCAGGAAAACAAAACCATCAATATCATTCGCCAGGACCCGCGCGCGGCGGAAGAAATTATGAAGCTTCGCAATGTAGCTGCAGACCAATACCGGGTAATCAGCAACCTCCAACGCAAGCTGGAGGAGGCCGTGAGTGCCGAGGAAAAGGATTTGGTAATCCGCGAACTGGAACAGCAATTACAACGGCAAATCCGCTTCGTTCAGGAATCCGATACCTGTGTCCAGTTATTGGAAGATGAACTCAACAAAGCCCACGAGACTATCGCCCAACAAGAGCAACAGTTGGACAATGATCATCACCTGGAAGAAGAAAACCAACGCATCAAGCAGACCCTTCATGATTTCACCCAGGAAAGCAAAGGCCTCTTGGTTAATATCGAAGAGCTGGAAAAGGAAAACGACCAACTTAAACATAGCATCGACGAAATACCCCCAGCCGCAACGGGGAGCAGTGGCAGCCTGGATCATATCCAGGCGGAATTTGCTGAACTGCGCAAGCAATACGCCGAATTGGAAGAAAAGTACCTGGAACTCAAGTTTAAATAGTAAGCGAGGCGACAATAACCCGCCAAATCCGTTAACAAGTAGACATTTATAAAAAAAAACCGTTTAATTCCCTGCTGCGCGATGGAGCTTGGCACACAATTTTCAACTATGGATTTACTGTTGTTATAACAATAAGGCATCAAATGAATGAACAGTAAGACAGAAACTCAACAGCTCCAAACCGAATCGCCCATCCAGCAATATTATTTTCGCGCCCTGATTTGTTTTGCCGCTTCCGGCACCCTCGCCTCGTTTATTGATTGGGATCACCCCAGCCTCATACATATGGGCGTTATAGTGTTCCTATTGGCGTACGCCTACGGCACTTATTACTTCACGCGCAAACAACTCCCTGAGTTCATGACCCGCGTTAATCGCTGGCTCTCTCACGTTGACGCTGCTCTGATCGGCTTGGTCTTGAGCCTGACCGATTTCAGTATATTACCCTGCGTCATGTTCCTCACCATGATTCAATTCAACGCGCTTATCAGCGGTGGAATACGAAAATTGCTGGAGGATAATAGTGCTTTTGCGGTAGGTGTAATTCTCAGCCTTTTCATCCATCGCCCACAACTGATGTTGTCGGGCAATATTGAAATCAGTGCGGCCAGCTTAATTGGTGTTGCCACCTATTTCCTGGTGTATGCCATCTACATGCACCAACGTTTGCACAAATTAATCCTGAGCCAAAAACAATTAGAGAATGAACAAAAGTGGCATAAGATTCGCGCCTATAAACTATCGCGTTACCTGCCACCCACGGTGTGGCAAGCCATTAATCGGGGCGATGACAAGCACCTCCAGGCCGAGCGCAAACGCATCAGTGTTTTTTTCTCAGACATTAAGGATTTCAGCCAACTTTCGGAAGAAATTGAAGCCGAGGCACTTACCGAATTGCTCAACCACTACCTCACCGAAATGTCAAAAATAGTGGCGCATTACGGCGGCACCATCGATAAATTCATGGGTGATGGCATCATGGTGTTATTTGGCGATAGCGCCAGCAAAGGCGTTAAAGATGACGCCACACGATGTGTAGCTATGGCGATAGCCATGAAGAAACGTATCAAATCCATGCAGCTCGAGTGGTTCAACCAAGGCATTAAAAAGCCGCTACAGGTTCGCATGGGAATCAATACAGGTTATTGCACTGTCGGCACCTTCGGCACATCCAACCATTTGGATTACACCGTTCTGGGCACGCAGGTCAACCTGGCAAGCCGATTGGAATCGGCCGCTGAGCCCGACGAAATTCTGATTTCACATGAGACCTGGTCGCTAGTGAAAGATACAGTGATGTGTCGCGATAAAGGCGAGATCCAGGTAAAAGGTTTTTCTTTACCGGTGAAAGTGTACCAGGTAGCTGATTTGCGCAAAGAGATGGGCAAAAACCAAACCTATTTTGAAGACCGGGCAGAGGGATTCTCCATGTATCTGGACATGGATAAAGTGCGCAATTACGACAAGCAAAAGGTCATCGAATCCCTGGAAAAAGCCGCCGCCCGCCTGAAAGATAAAGTTATCGTTTAACAAGCGGGCCGCGCCGATTAACAGCCAAAAAATCTGACCACTATTGGCGAATCAAGCGCATAGGCGCTGGCAGCTCTCCCGGTCTAGTAGAGCGAAATGGATTGATATCCAACCCGCCCCTACGGGTGTAGCGCGCGTAGACACTCAGATACTGCGGCGCGCACTGCTGTAGCACATCGCAAAATATCCGCTCCACACAATGCTCGTGAAAATCCTGGTGTTCCCGAAATGAGATCAAATAGCGCAGTAGATTTTCATGCAGTATCCGCTCACCTTTATAGTGAATAAACACACTGGCCCAGTCCGGCTGACCTGTGACAGGGCAATTGGTTTTTAACAAATGGCTCACCAGGGCTTCTTCTACCGGTACAGCTTCGGTAGCCAGCAAACTCGGGGCCGGATGATAAGCATCTACAGTCACATCCAGGCTATCCAACTCTATCGCGTCGGGCGATGCAATATGGGACAAATAGTTTGTATGGCCTGCATTCTGCACCGGGAATAGTTGTACGCTCACTGGCGCACCCGCTGCGCCCGATAAATCACCTACCATCAATGAGCGCACTTTATCCAAACTATCAAAGCGAGTTTGGTTAAATGAATTCAAGTAGAGTTTGAATGACTTGGATTCGATAATGTTTTGGCTCTCACAGGGGATGGCAAACTCGGCCACCGCCGCAACAGGCTTGCCAGAATTATTCAACCAGGACAATTCATAACCCGTCCAGATATCTACGCCGTGGAATGGCAGCTTGCTATCCAGCCCAAGCTGCTTGCGCGATTCACTGCGGGAAATAGGAAACAACAATTGCGGCGTGTAATCGGAAATATATTCAGTGTGCTGACCCAATGGACTATGCGCCATAACCTCCCCTCCATTCACGCGCGCAAGCGCTTGCCAGTTTTTAACAGGTGCAAGGCAACAGCAAACAATATCACCACCAAGAGGGTTAAACCGCCCAATGCCATACCGATATGCAGATCGCTAATGCCGAGCATACCGTAGCGGAACGCGTTTACCATGTGCAAAATCGGGTTAAGTACGGATATCTGCTGCCAGAACGAGGGCAATAACGTGATGGAATAGAAGACGCCACCAAAGTAAGTCAAGGGCGTTAATACGAAGGTGGGGATAATCGACACATCATCAAACGTATTGGCATAAATGGCGTTGATAAACCCTGCAATGGAAAATACCACAGAGGTCATAAACACAATAAATAATGTCAAAAACCAATGATGGACATGCAAGTTAGTAAAGAACAGCGACATTAGTGTTACGATCAATCCCACCGCCACACCGCGCGCAACACCACCCATCACAAAGCCTAACAAAATAATGTAATTAGGCGTTGGTGATACCAGCAACTCCTCGATACTGCGTTGGAATTTGGCACTAAAAAACGACGAGGACACATTGGCGTACGCGTTGGTTATTACCGCCATCATAATCAAGCCGGGCGCGACAAATTCGATGTAGCTAAAGCCACCCATATCGCCAATACGGCTGCCGATCAATTTTCCAAAAATAACGAAGTACAACACCATGGTAATTGCCGGGGGCAACAAGGTTTGTATCCAAATGCGGGTAAAACGCTTTATCTCTTTACGCAGGATTGTCAGGAAGGCAATCCACTGTTCATTCGCCGTCATGACTTGGCCCCCTCTTTATTTCCATTCACCATAGCGACAAATAATTCCTCCAGGCGATTGGCTTTATTGCGCATGCTGACGATTTCAATCTGTTGCTGCGTCAACTGGGCAAATACATCATTTAATGACTGCCCTTTTTCCACTTCCACTTCGAACGAATGCTCGTCTATCAGTTTGACTCCATATCCCTTGAGCGCAGGCGCACCCGGCAAATTACCTTTTACATCAAAAATAAAAACTTCCTTATTCAACTGCTGCAAAAGGCTTTTAATACTGGTGTTTTGCACAATAGTACCGCGATCAATAATCGCTATATTGCGGCACAGGCTCTCTGCCTCTTCCAGGTAATGGGTCGTTAAGATAATGGTGGTGCCAGCAGCATTAATTTCTCGCAAGAAGTCCCACATGGAACGACGCAATTCAATATCGACGCCCGCAGTGGGTTCATCCAAAATCAATAACTGCGGCTCGTGCACTAGCGCGCGAGCAATCATCAGGCGCCGTTTCATACCGCCAGACAACATCCTGGCTGGTGTGTGGCGCTTATCCCACAAGCTCAACTGCTTCAAATATTTTTCCGTTTGTGCGGACGCTTGCGCGCGCGACAGGCCATAGTAACCAGCCTGTTGCAGCACTATGTCTTCCACTTTTTCAAACATGCTGAAATTGAATTCCTGCGGCACAACGCCCAGGCATTTTTTTGCCGTGGAGAAATCGCTATCGATATTTTTGCCAAATACCTCAACGGTGCCTGACGTTTTGCGGACCAATGAACTAATGATACCAATGGTGGTAGATTTGCCCGCTCCATTGGGACCAAGCATGGCGAAGAAGTCGCCCGGCATAACATCCAGGCTTATGCCTTTTAACGCCTCAAATTTTTCATTGTAAATTTTACGCAAATCTTTAATAGACAATGCCGGAGTCATAGCCCCTCGCTCGATTCGGAAGAAAAATTTATTCGCTGCAAGCTGCACAAAACGCAACAAAGAATAAAGCAAAGCACAAACAAAACCCATTCGGATTTTTCATTGCTTTCAGTAGATGATGAATTATGGATGATCTTTAGATTGGAGCGGGAAACGAGACTCGAACTCGCGACCCTAACCTTGGCAAGGTTATGCTCTACCAACTGAGCTATTCCCGCTATATGTGGCGTC
>JAGKWO010000041.1 GCA_021151835.1 Gammaproteobacteria bacterium | reverse complement strand
TATTACTACTATGAAACCACTTTCCGATATAGGCTTGGTTGGCTTGGCAGTGATGGGGGAAAACCTCATCCTCAACATGGCGAGCAAAGGCTATACAGTTACCGCTTACAACCGCTCCGTAGAAAAAGTAGACGCCTTCATCGAAGGCCGCGCCAAGGGCAAAACCATTCGCGGCGCGCGCTCTATTGAAGAGCTGGTGCAGTCACTGGCCAAACCACGCAAGATCATGCTGATGGTAAAAGCCGGCAAAGCGGTAGACGATTTCATTGAACAACTGATTCCACACCTTGACGCTGGCGACATTATTATCGACGGCGGCAACACCCACTTCCCCGATACCGACCGTCGCACCGCGTACCTCGCGAGCAAAGGTTTGCGCTTTATCGGCACCGGCGTTTCCGGTGGTGAAGAAGGTGCATTGACCGGGCCATCCATCATGCCCGGCGGTTCACCGGAAGCCTGGCCATTTGTAAAAGATATTTTCCAAAGCATCGCCGCCAAAGTCGATGACGGTAGCCCATGCTGCGATTGGGTTGGCGAGAACGGCGCTGGCCACTTTGTGAAAATGGTTCACAACGGCATTGAATACGGCGATATGCAATTAATTTGCGAAGCCTACCAATTGCTGAAAGAAGTCGTCGGCCTGAACGCAGACGAAATGCACGAAGTATTTGCCGAGTGGAACAAAGGCGAACTCGATTCCTACCTGATCGAAATCACCCGCGACATCCTCGCGTACAAAGACACCGATGGCGAGCCACTGGTTGAAAAAATCCTCGACACCGCCGGCCAAAAAGGCACTGGCAAGTGGACTGGTGTAATCGCACTGGATCTGGGTGTACCGCTCACGCTGATTTCTGAAGCCGTATTTGCGCGCTGCCTGTCGTCACAAAAAGCCGAGCGCGTTGAAGCAGCAAAAGTAATCAAAGGCCCCGCCGTAAATTTCACTGGCGACAAACAAGCTTTCATCAACGATTTGCGCGATGCAGTATTTGCATCAAAAATTATTTCTTACGCACAAGGTTATTTGTTGATGCGTGAAGCCGCGAAAGAATACGGCTGGCACTTGAACTACGGCGGCATCGCATTGATGTGGCGCGGTGGTTGTATCATCCGCTCATCATTCCTCGGTAACATCAAAGAAGCATTCGACAAGAATCCTGAATTGAAAAACCTGCTGCTGGATGATCACTTCGCAAAAACTGTTGATGCAGCACAAGCCGGCTGGCGTCGTGTGGCTGCGGCTGCAATTGTGAACGGCATCCCCGCTCCGACCATCACCTCAGCACTGACCTACTTCGACGGCTACCGCACTGCCCGCCTGCCAGCTAACTTGCTGCAAGCACAACGCGACTACTTCGGCGCGCACACTTACGAGCGCACCGACAAACCGCGTGGTGAATTCTTCCATACGAATTGGACTGGTCGTGGTGGTAATACGGCATCGAGTACTTACAACGTTTAAGTTTTTAAATGTTGTGTAAGAAAAGCGAAAAGCCGAATCAGAAATGATTCGGCTTTTTGTTTTGTAGGTTGCCGGTGAGGAACGAACCGCAACATTCGCCATCACAAACGGCACATTGTGTTCATTAAAACGAATAATTTAAATAATCACAAATAAAGTATTGGTGGTTGCGCATGCATGGTCATGTTGCGGTTCGTTCCTCACCAGCAACCTACATCACTCCACCAAACCGTCACACAATTTTCTCATCTGCAGCATCACCTCCGCCAATCCTGCGATAGCCATTGGTGGCAATTCTATTGTCTCATCGATATTACAAAACAAAGCAAATAACAAAGAAATCTGTTCGCGCAAACGACAGAAATTTTCTTCATTCAAACTTTTTTGATGAGAATGGCCAATGCATTCCAAACTCGCGCCATCTGGAGCAAGGATTTTAATGTAGTTTTTTTGGTATAAAGAATATTGGGAAGGAGTTAACTGAATAACGCGGGAAAGTTCAGGGTCAAACGCAAGTTGATCGATATTATCCATAATAAAACCTCAGATTAAGTTTTAACGCTGCGGCCTGTCAGGCAACGAGTTAACCAGCAAAAACGATAGGGCCGATTTGCAACACGGATATCTCAAAATAGCCTGATAGTATTTCCTGATCTGCAAACAATACAAACACCAATAACTATGCAAGGGTTGATAAGAACCTTGCTCTTTAATCGAGTTACCTAATACAGCCAAAAGTAACTCCTAATCCAACTCGCCCTGGATATCCTCCAAATAACGTAGCAATACATTTCGGTCAATATCCTCTGCCCAAGCCACAAACTCCCACAGAGCGAATTTAGGCGCCACAACACTGAGGCAGATTCTGGCTTTTATGGTTTGTCTTACTGACATAGGCGCTCCTTGTTGGCCATTATAGTCTTTATTATGCAATAATAGCCCAATAAAGGCTATTAAAACCTTTTATGGGCAATTTAAGCGCTTTATAAGTGATAAATAGACACCCGCTTTGACTTAAACGGGTGATCTATGAACCACAACCAACTTGGTGAACGACTGCGAATTGCACGCCAGCGCAAAAATATGTCACAACTTGATGTCGCTGTTGCTCTTGAAGAATTTGGTGTCCACCTGAACCAAACGGCGATAGGCAAAATTGAGAGGGGTGAAAGAAACATCTACCTCCATCACTTTATTGTCTTGCTTGAGGTTCTGGATATTTCTTATGAATGGGCAATTAATGGTGGGGATATCAATATTCCTTGATTCAACCTTACCTAATAAAGAATCTCGATTGAGTACTCAATTTTGAAAGATATGCTCTCACTCAAAAAAGCACTCATATTAAAGGCCAGCCGAGATGCAATACTGAAAGGAATTGAACGGGGAGAAAAAAGCAATCAAAGAAGGCCGCACCTTTACGCACGAGCAAGCCAAACAAACGTTGAAAAAATGGCTTTGATGCATCAATAAACAAGCAATTTTAATCGTCAAACGAAAGGAAAATATTATGGGAAAGTCAAAAGATCCATTTGTACATCAACTCAAAATCATCGGTGACATATCGGATATATTGAAGACGCTAGAAGATAAGCATAAAAAAGGCAAAAAGCACACTCCCGGTGCCATGTTCCGCACCATAATAGAACCCAATAGTTCCACTCTCTATATAGAAGGGCATCAGGGAAAAAGTCCTCTCAACACAGGAGTTAGAGGCTGTGATTTTAAATTCTCTAAAACCAATCCTGATTGGGTAGAAGCGAGTGACGCACATGGGCTTTCATTTTCATCAACGATGGACCACGCTGTTGGAACCATGAAATTTTTAGGAAAATTTCAAAAGCCAGGAACAAAAGTAACCTGTGCATATTGGATACTTGAAAACAATCCAATGTTACCTTGCCATATGAAATTTGTAGTAGACCCCGAAACCCCTTCACATTATCTTCTGGTAATAACCAAAGGTATGCACATTAGTAAGTTAGTAGCGAAGCTAAAACTTGTCGCACATCGAATGACAGTAATGCACGACCTAAAGCTAGAGGCGTATAAAAATGCTTAATTATTCCGACTCAGATTTACCTGCAAAAAATATTGCCATTTTTTACGCAGAAAAAATCAACAGCCAAATTGCGAAGGAATTCTTCGATGGCCAAAAATCTTTAGTTAACAAAGAAGAGGCATTGGAAATAGCCAAGGTATTTTGGAAAATTACAGATCTTGCCAGCACAGATCATCTTAACAATATATCCATATTAGATGGCGTGGATGTAGAGTTTTGGATGCATAAGCTATTCAATAAGGTTTACGGCTACTATGAGAGAAATGGTTTTAAAGAACAATGGAAAATCGCCGAGGAAGAACTTAGCTAGCCTGTTTGCTGGGCTGTCACGTTCAATTTACTCAACTAAAATTTTAATCTGCTTCAGATAAAGCAGGCCATTCCCCTTTACAGTTACTGAAAAAATGAAAATCAATTATTTAATTGGTGATGCAACAAACCCAAATGCAGATAGGAGCAAGATTATTGTTCTCATCTGCAATGATATTGGGAAATGGGGAAAAGGGTTTGTGCTTGCAATCAGCAAGCGCTGGAAATCACCTGAAAAGATATATAAAGAAGCGTTTTCCGGTTCCAACAAACCATCGCTGGGAGAAGTACAATTTATTCCCGTAGAGCCTGATATTTATATAGCCAATCTTATAGGCAAAAAAGGCATTCGATCACCCAAAAGTAATTCACCCGCCCCGATTCGCTACGATGCGCACCGGTCTGGCAGCAATTGCAGAATATGCACTCACGCAATGCATCAGTTCATATGCCTCGCATTGGGTGTGGTTTGGCGGGAGGAAATTGTGAAGAAATTGAACCAATAATTGAGCAAACGCTGATGCAAGCTAATATTCCAACGACGGTTTATGATTTCAATTAATTGGACAGATTCGATTAGATGAAAGTATTCCGCCTGATTAACGATATATTTAATTGTCACGAAGCATTCATTGACTTTAAGGCAATGCGCCGACAATTTAATGATGTGAAAGTCTGGTTTCCTCAGGAAAACACTTCGCTTATAGATAAACTCAAAACTGAGTGGATACCTGTTGATGTTAAATTTGAGTCAGACAGCAAGAAAAATACAATTCCAGACATATCAGTATGGAATCTTTCATGCCTTGTACTCAGCCAAAAAGCATATGAAGCATTAAAAGAAACACTAAACCCAACAGGTGAGTTTTTAACGCTTAACAACAATTTCTATCTTTACAATTGCCTTGAGTCCGTTACCGCAGAATCAGTAGATGTTAAGAAGACAAAACTTAAAATTGAGGAAATGAATTCAAACCACATTCCTCAATCACTTGGCTTTCTGCCAGAAAAGATAAAAGGAAAACCTCTATTTAAGCCGGGCTTTCTGGAAAATAGCTTTTTAGTTTGCCAGGACTCATTCAAAAAAATCGCGGAGGACAATCAAT
The DNA here is from genome assembly GCA_021151835.1 of Gammaproteobacteria bacterium. GTDB lineage: Bacteria > Pseudomonadota > Gammaproteobacteria > Pseudomonadales > Cellvibrionaceae > Cellvibrio. Next base: position 33,964 of record JAGKWO010000041.1, on the reverse strand, counting down.
TAAAAGGGGTAATATTTGAAGAAAATCTGGCTCAGATATTTCCAACGAAGAAGTAAATATGATTCCGTACAAATATCCCGAAGAAAAAACTGTAGCAATAACATTCGCCTTGCTACTAAATGACGAAACCACTATGGCCATACTAGCAAAAGGTTTCGTCATATCAACGGATGAAGCAATTCACTTGAGCCAATTTTTCTGGCGGATGATAGAACGATCCATAGAAGGCAACATTCAACTTCCCTGTGAAGGCAACTCGGAATACTGGACAGAAAAACTGTATAACTCAATTGGGGGTTATCTTGAAAAAGCTGGATACGCAGCGGAATGGAATGAAGAGATAGATAAAGCCTAATATGATATATCTACTTTCCGTTATGCCTGAAGGGTTCAAAGAATTGGACCTGCCAGACGGCCAAATCCACATAGATTTTAATTGCATGCGCTGGAATGGAGAATCAAAGCTTAATCAGTGGAAATCACCAAATGTCGTATGGGTTGAAGATGAATTCACTTCACCCAATGACAAAGTTGGTGATTTCACAAAATTTTCCGGCGGAGCAATCGCATTATCAGAAAAGGCCTATAGAGTACTAAAGCCAATTTTCGGTACGCAGGCCGAATTTCTTCCCGTGAATAAAGGAAATGAACAATGGTACTTGTTGAATGTGCTCAATGTACAAAATTTGATGGACACAGCCCGGTCGAAATTCAAAATTTATGAGGATGGCCATATTGGACCTTGCACTCATGCTTATATAAATTCTCCCGGCAGCAATAATGTTGGAATTTTTTTAGTGAAGGGATATTTTCCGAATATCTTTATCAGCAGCAATGTTAAAGATGAAATTGAAAAAGCTGGCTTAACAGGAAGCCTGATTCGACAGTACATAAACCCAGAGTAAAATTGAAATGATGCTTGACGAAGCTGACTTATTAAACCTGATTCGATTGAATTATCTGGATTTACAGAAAACTTATTCTGAACTTGAAGCGGATGATGAAGAAACCAGAAATAATGCTGGTGAAATAGTTTTTCAGAAAGAACAACTAGCGAGAAAGCTAAAAGAAATGTATGAGCTATTGAATCCTGATTATGCTGAATCCCCTATATACGAAGACTATATCCAATTACTGAGAAACTCCTAACCACCAAAGTCATTCGATGCATAAAAATGCTTAACTACTCCGATTCAGATCTACCTGCAAAACACATTGCCATTTTTTACGCCGATAAGATCAGCAACTCAATTACAAAAGAATTTTTCAACGGCCAAAAAGCTTTAGCCAGCAAAGAAGAAGCACTGGAAGTGGCTAAAGCATTTTGGGAAATCACAAATCTTGCCAGTACAGACCATCTTAACAATTTATCTATCTTGGATAACGTGGATGTAGAGTTTTGGATGCATAAGCTATTCAATAAGGTCTACGGCTACTACGAGAAAAATGGGTTTAAAGAACAATGGAAAATTGCTGAGGAAAAATATAGCTAGCCTGTAACGTGAAATGAACTTTCACTCCCCGATATTTGCAATGTTGAGCATACTCCCAGCCCACATAGCCCGCCCTAACCTACCCTTGCCCCACTCAAAACCACAGTGATACTATAGTGACACTTTCACTTATCGAGCATCACCATGAAAACTGAACTCGTTACCACACTAAAGCGTGAGGCAACCAAAATTCTGGCTGAGCTACACGAAACCAAAGAACCCGTACTTATTACCGAGCACGGTTTGCCTTCTGCCTATTTGGTTGATGTTAATGACTATGATCAAATGCTTAACCGTATGAAAATCCTCGAAGGTATTGCACGCGGTGAAAAAGCTATATTGGAAGGACGTGTTTTATCTCATGCACAAGCTAAGGATAAGCTGAAGAAATGGCTCAAATAATCTGGACCGAACCCGCCACGCACGACCTCAATGAAATTGCCGAATACATAGCGTTAAGCAACCCAATCGCAGCTGCAGAACTAGTTCGCGATCTGGTTGCTAAAATCGAGCGGCTTGAACAATTCCCTGAGTCGGGAAAAATTTCACCAGAAATCGCAGAGCTTAACTATCGTGAAGTAATTGCGACGCCATGCCGTGTTTTTTATCGATTGGATAAAAAATCAGTTTATATAGTTCATATCTGTAGAGAAGAACGAGATTTGCGAAAGTTTTTAATTGAACGAGGAATTTTGTAGATTGATGTAATTAGAATGTTTTTATATATCCCATGCAAACAACAACTACCCACAGAAAAATATATGGAACGGACGCAATGAAAAACCTACTCGCTATATTAATACTCGCATGCTTAAGTATCTCCAGCAATGCAAGTGAAGCATTCAAGCCATTTATCCAGGAAGGGAATAACCTTCCTGTTTGCCAGCTTGCGTTAAAGCATTATCAAAATATTTACGAATCTTCCGATAATACAACTACCGGCATTAAAAGTAGCCGCGAGGTGTATATACCTGAACTGTCCCCGGCTGATATGCAAGACACTCAAGGAACATTAGAAACAACAACAATCGAAATAGAAGGACAACAAAAAACAATTGCATTTTTCTCTCGCGAACTAGGATGGAGGGGGCTGATATACAGTGGTTATATGATTTCTGCTGGCGACCTTGAAAACTTGAAAAAGCAAATAAAAGAGTCTGATGAAGGCGGGGAAATAAAACACTTTTATCCAATGGGAGATTTGGCTTATGGGTCAAATTTTTCATGGTGGCTTAATATGCCATTCCAATACCAAAGTAACTGGTATGTACTAGGTGATTTTCGCGATTTCTCCCGCCACAATGCAATTCGGTACGTATACAAACTACGTGCAGATTCAAGCTCGGAAAAAATCTGCGCGATACAAATTTATAAAAATTATGAACCAAAGAAATCAAATGAAGGATTACCTTATTTCGCTGCGTATATAAACTCATTGGAAACCATGCTTGTATCTCCCGGTAGCTGCGGCACTTCTCACCCGGAAGCATTTGCCAAAAGTAACGGTCAGCTTTTCGCATCTTCTGCATTGATAAGACCTTGGGCAATCAGCAACCCCACCAAAGGTCAAACGTCAAACTCTCTTGCTTTGGAAAAACAATTACAAAACCACTTTGATCATTGGAAATACACTGATATCTGGACTTATCGAGAGAACGAATCTTTTGCGTATTTAATGGTGGACGCTGAACGAGAGCTGACCCAACACTATATTTCAAATCTGGGGTACGACTTAAAAAGCGCGACAGATCTAGCAAAAAGAGTGATCTATCAAGCACCGCTTAGCTTTTACTCTCTTGGGAATTACATCGATAGCAACAAGGATTTTTCAGCATTCCAAAAAATGGCAGAAGGTAAATTTCAAGGGTGGGGAAATATTGATGAAGTAATGTCGTTGCATTATGGAAAAGTAGACGATGTTGCATACACCCTTATGCTCGACAATCCCGAACAGTATCTGGGTGCACCGGAGTCAATCAAGCTTGATAAAATTGAAACAGAATTTAAGAAAAATCTGCTGATGTATGCCGCACACATGAATAATTATGACGCAGTGGAATGGCTTATCAAGTCAGGTTTTCCCACCAACAAAGCAACCGCGTTTAAAACAGATATGTGTGCGCAGTTTCCGGAAAGAACTAACCGTAGCGCGCTGACATATGCAGTGGAAAACGGGTCCATCGCGCTCATACAATTATTAATTAATGCCGGAGAAAAGCTGGATATAACCGACACCAAAGGAAACAATCTAGACTTCTACTTAAATCTTAACCCCCGCTTTACTTCAGAAGAAAAGAAACTCGGGTTAAAGAAACTCATAGAAAAATACCGAAGCGCAGAAATAAAACCCAGCTTCTCGTGCTCAGCCACACTTGGAAAAATCGAAAAAGCCATTTGCAATAGCAAAGGGTTATCAATTTATGACGACGAGCTGGGCAAAGCGTATGCGGCGGCAATAGCAGCTGATGCAAAAATAAAAGAATCGCTAAAGCAAAGCCAACGTGAATGGCTACGCAAGAGGACGAATGACTGCATGAGTAGCCAAACGGATCAGGAACTTAATGGATGCATAGCTCGAACAACAAGATCGCGAATTCATTACTTGGGGTATTTGAAGAGCAACCTTAAAGTGACTCCGTGATCCTGATGAGTTGCAAATTAATAACTCACCAAATAGCTCAAGTAATAAACACAAAGAGAAAGGAATACCATGAGCGCTCCCTGGCTTTACCAAACAACCCTAACCGGAAAAATCGTCACCCTCACCCCACTAAAACGTGAACACACCGACGCATTGCTTGAAGCATCCAGCGACGGTGAATTATGGAAGCTGTGGTATACATCCGCACCCAACAGTAAAACAATCAATGCTTATCTTGATAAAGCATTTAATGATCAGGACGCTGGTGTGGCTTTGCTTTTTGCCGTTGTTGATAATGCGACGCAAAAAATTATCGGCACGACTCGCTATTGCAACGCCGACAATCTGAATCATCGCGTTGAGATTGGTTATACCTGGTATGCAAAGTCCTACCAGCGAACTGGCGTAAATACCGAGTGCAAATATTTATTGCTTACCCATGCATTTGAAACGCTTAATTCAATCGCAGTAGAATTTCGCACTCATTGGCACAATCAGGCATCACGCACTGCAATTGCGCGCCTGGGTGCGAAACAGGATGGAGTTTTACGGAATCATCAGAAAAATGCGGAAGGCGTTTATCGGGATACGGTGGTGTTCTCGATTATTGATCAGGAATGGCCAACCGTTAAGAAAAACCTTGAATATAAAATGGATCGATAATTTTTCATGAAAGTAATACTTTTGCTTTTTTTTCTGATTTCGCCGTTTACGCTTGCCAGTGTTGATTTAGTAAAAGTGGACAAATCCGCAAATAAAATGTATTTGCTGGATGGTGAAAAAACTGTTAAGGAATATCACATCGCCCTTGGTGCCAATCCGCAAGGGCATAAACAACAGGAGGGCGACGAACGAACACCGGAAGGTGTTTACACGCTGGATTATAAAAAAGAAGACTCTTCTTTTTACCGAGCCATGCACATCTCTTATCCGAATCAACAGGATATTGAGAGCGCAAAGGCACGCGGCGTTTCACCCGGTGGATTTATTATGGTTCACGGTCAGAGGAATGGCCTTGCGTGGATGGCGCCAATCAGCCAGAACTTCAATTGGACCAACGGTTGTATTGCGCTAACCAATAAGGAAATGGATGAGTTTATGACGCTGGTTGCTACTGGAACAAAAATTCAAATTGAGTGGTAAATAATTTTTTAATAGTGGATGTCGATATACGAATGATTCAATCGACTAGATGATGAAACCTATCCACACATTCCAAGGAAATCCCTATGTCCACTAATGAAAAAGTTAAAGGCCCGGCCTCTTATTTCCCCTCTATCGAGGCTAAATACGGCCATCCTGTAAAGCACTGGTTTACCTTGCTTGCCGCACAAAAAAATCTGAAGCATATGGAGATGGTGAACTGGCTCAAGAGCGAGCATGGGCTGGGCCATGGACATGCGAATGCGCTGGTTGCTTATTTTCGGGACAAAGAGAAAATTTAACTCACAGTTTGAACAAAATTCAGTCGTGCGAATTTGCTAACTCCTGCTATAAATAGTCTGACCCTACTATAAAGCCGCGTCGGCACTGCCGACGCTAAAAGATAACTTATTAGCTCGCGCGTTCCAAACCGATGATTACACGACTGCTGGCTGTAGCTTTGTCCCACCGCCTAGCGCGCAATTCCATTCATTGTGCGCCGCCCTCATTACTTGTCCGGGTATTACTGTTTTGGTTGCTCAGCACGTTTGCAGTGAACGCGCTGGCGCAATCCACTACTGCGACCGAAGAGTATCCACGCAAAATTTTCTTCCGCAATATTATGCAAAACCAGGATATTGCGTTAGGTGAAGTAGAAGCGATCCTGCAGGATTACCAGGGTTTTATGTGGCTGGGTGGGCGCAACGCGTTATTGCGCTACGATGGCTACGAATTTTTGCCCATACCCGCGGCCAAAGATCCGGCCGATTTAACCCAGACCGAAGCCGTTAACCAGGTGCTGGAATTATTGGAAGACAAGCAGCGCAACCTGTGGGCCGCAACGCGCGCAGGTTTGTATCGTTACGACCGCGATCATGAAATCCTGGTGCCGGTTCCGATTCCGGAAAGTGCGACACCTGCCAGTGGCGCAATCAATGCCATCGCAGAAAGTCCTGCGGGCGAGATATTAATAGGCACCGCAAATGGTTTTGGCATACTCGACCCATCCACCGGTCAGCTTGAGTTTTTAAGCCAGCAGAACGGCACTTTGCCGAGCAACCTGGTGAATGACATAACGGTAGATAATGAGGGCAAGGTCTGGTTGGGAATGGAAACCGGTTTGGCGCGACTGGATCTGGCCACTCGCCAGATCACCGTGCATGTGCCTAATCCAAATAACGCAAAATCCGCATTGGAAAATAGTATCAGGACCGTTGCTGTCGATAATTTGCGGCGTGTGTGGGCAGGCAGTGATAACGGCATTTATCGCCTCGACCAAAGCACCGGGCAATTTACCTATTACCACCATGATCCCGCCGATCCACACAGTTTGGGAAATAACTTTTCCCGGCAGATTTATGTTGATCGCAATGGCTGGATCTGGAGCGGCAGCGATGGGGCGGGAATTAGCCTTTATGACGAAGCCAATGATAACTGGATTCATTTTGAACGCGGTGACGGCGGTATTGGCAAGCTGGTTAGCAACACTATCCGCAGGATTTACGAAGACCGCATCGGCGATTTATGGATAGGTACTTACCCTTCCGGTGTCCATGTGTATGATCGTTCCAGCACCGCCATCAAGGTGTACCAAAAATCCGCCAATAGTAATAGCGGCCCACTGGACAACAATGTTGAGGCCATTGTCGAAGATAAAAGCGGCAACTTGTGGCTGGGTTCGGGCGGTATTTCGCGCTTCGATCCCAACACCGATACGTTCACCCATTACCGTCACACGACTGCTGCGGATTCACGCGTTGCAACTACCGCGATCCTCAACGGTGCAATTGATTCCGCCGGTAATTTATTGTTTGGCACCTGGGGTGCAGCCGCTCAAAAATACAATGCGGCTACTGACCGTTTTGACACCATTCCGGTAGATCCGGACCAAAGCAAACGCGGCGAAAAATCCGGCAAAAAATTAAACGATTTGATGGTGTGGAATATTTTTGAAGATCGCCAGAAGAATCTCTGGTTCGCCACACATTTCAATGGGCTTACCAAATTTGATCCGCATACTGCAACTTATTATTTTTATCCCCACGATGAAAATAATCCCGCCAGCCTTTCGAGCACAGTAACCTGGGTTTCCTATGAAGATTCCAAAGGGCGCTTTTGGGTCGGTACCGCTTACGGCCTGAATTTAATGGATCGCGAGAAAGGCACCTTCAAACGCTACGTTCCCGACGGCAAACCGCGCAGCCTCGCCAATGGTTCGGTCATTTCCATTCGCGAAGATAGCAAAGGACGGCTCTGGTTTGGTACCGACATGGGTTTGCATTTATATAATCCGCAGAGTGATGATTTCACCCTTTACGACACCCGTAATGGCTTTGCCGACCAGGGCATTCGCGCGATTATTGAAGATCACCACGGCAATTTATGGTTGGGCACCAACAATGGCGTGGTGCGTTTTAATCCGGATACCCTGGCCGTAAAAAATTACACGCGCATCAACGGTGAATTGGTTGGCGGCGTTGCCACCAATGCAGCACTGGCAACGCGTTCCGGCACCATGGCATTTGGCTCGCGCAACGGCCTTTATTTTTTCGATGTAGATCGTCTCGACAACCACCAGAATGAAACCGCACCGACAATTGCATTAACTGATTTCCGTCTTTTTACCGAGAAAGTCAAAATAGGCGGCGCAGATAAATTATTATCCCGCTCAATCACCCAAACCAGTTCCATCACGCTCAATTACACCCAATCAATGATTTCCTTCAGCTTTGCCGCGCTGAATTATCGCGAGCCGGAAAAAAACCTTTACGCCTATATGCTCGAGGGTTTTGATGACCAATGGCGCGCAGTGGGCAACCAACGCACGGCGCTTTATACCAACTTGCCAGCGGGCACTTACCAATTCCGCGTGCGGGCAAGCAACAACGATGGCATCTGGAATGAACAGGGGCATAGCGTCCAGCTGATTGTTTTACCGCCGCCGTGGAAAACCTGGTGGGCTTACAGCATTTATGCTGCCATCGCATTGGGTTTATTGTTGCTGTTTGTACGCAACCAGCATCGGAAAGTGTTGGTTGCACAAAAAATCAGTCGTGAACTGGAAGTCAAAGTCACCGAGCGCACCGCTGAATTACAAAATAAAAATGCCGAACTTGAAAATGCCTACGCGCAACTTGAAGCGATTAGTTTGTCCGATCCATTAACCGGCCTGAGCAACCGTCGCTACTTGCAAAAACTAATGCCGATGGACACCGCCAAGGTTCAGCGCGAATACAACGCCGCCTTTTCCAAAGAGCCGCGCAAAAAACCATCGCCCGATCTCACCTTTTATATTCTGGATGTGGATCATTTTAAATCGGTGAATGATGTGCACGGCCATAACGCGGGCGATCAATTGTTAATCCAGTTATCGGATTTGCTAACCCATGCCTGCCGCGAATCCGATTGTGTTGTGCGTTGGGGCGGGGAAGAATTTTTAATTGTGAGCCGTTTTGCTGATCGCGAGGATGCACCACTAATGGCCGAGCGTATTCGCAAAGCCATTGCCAACCATGTATTTAAATTGCCCGATGGCTCCGATTTGAAAAAAACCTGCTCGATTGGCTTTGCCTGCTTCCCGTTTGTGCGTGAAGCGCCCGCCGCATTAACCTGGGAACAAGTCATCGACGTTGCCGACCATGCGCTCTATGCGGCCAAAAAATCCGGGCGCAATCGCAGTGTCGGGCTGGCGGCCAGCGGCACTACCAACCCCGAAATGCTTTACCAGCGCATTGGCAGTGATATTGAAACCTTGCTCGAACAACATGAACTCAGTGTTATTGCCGAGGCTGCCGACCAATTAGTGTGGGAGTAAACGGTTATTACCTACCTGTGCCGGTACTTGCGCTCACACCAATAAAAATTGATGCGGCTCATAACAGCACCGGCACTCATTATTTGCAAAATATCCATACAAATCCCGTTGCTATTTTTATCGCCTGACAAAACCATCGTCATAAAAATGTAAAAATATAGCCAATCAAAAAGCGCTATGCTCTCGGCAAATTCCTACGGCGGTGTGCTCAGATGAATAACCGGGAACCCGATTGCATTGCAACTGAAAACACACAGGACTCATCCAGCCTGCGCAGCGCTGAACTGCGGCGCGACTTCAAACAAAATATTCCCGAACTCTTACAACTTGAACGCCTGATTCGCCAACACCCACAACACCTGCGCGTACACACCGAATTAACCTTGCATGCCCGGCAACATGAATTTCCCCTTTACTCCATTACCCTTGGCAGCGTGGATACTGCCGCACCAACATTATTATTAATGGGCGGTATGCACGGACTGGAGCGCATCGGGAGCCAGGTATTGATTGCCTGGTTGCAAACATTACTGGAACGTTTGAATTGGGACTCATATCTGCAACAACAACTCGCACAATTGCAATTGGTGTTGATACCTATTTTTAATCCGGTGGGAATGTATTTGAATCAACGCAGCAACGGCAACGGTGTGGATTTAAACCGCAACGCGCCCATCAATGCCGAAGGTGATGTGCCACTGCTCGGCGGGGGCCATCGCCTCGGGCCGTTTTTGCCCTGGTATCGCGGGCGTAAAAACGCGCACATGGAAGCCGAAAATATCGCACTGGAAAAATTGATGCAGGCGCGCATTTTCAATCGCCCGTTTTCATTGGTTGTGGATTTGCACTCCGGTTTTGGTATGCGCGACCAACTCTGGTTCCCCTATGCCTATCGCAAAAAACCAATCCATAATATTGCCGAGTATGTCGCCCTTAAAATGCTCTGGGAACGCACCTACCCCAACCACACCTATGTGTTTGAACCGCAATCAGTTCACTATTTATCCCATGGGGATTTGTGGGATTATTTTTATTTGCAAGCACGCGCGCAACAACAAACACATTTTTTGCCGCTGACATTGGAGATGGGCTCATGGGCATGGATCAAAAAGCACCCGCGCCAGGTTTTCAATATGGCAGGCCTGTTCAACCCGCAAATGCAACATCGCCACGCGCGGGTGTTGCGCAGCCATCTGCTTTTACTGGATTTTATGCTTGCCGCGACACTTAATTACCGAAACTGGTTGCCAGATGAAAAGCAACGGGGGATATTAAGCCAAACGGCGAACAGCCTCTGGTTTCGCTAACGGCATATAACATAATAAGGAAAAATCCATGCACGTTATTTTATTGCGCGGCCTTGCGCGCGAAGCAGCCCACTGGATGCAATTCCCGGAACAGCTCCACAATGCGCTGGGGGCCGAGTATCAAATCCATTGCATCGATTTCCCCGGCTGCGGCAGTCGCTATCGCCAAACCGCGCTCGATTCAATTCCCGCTATGGCCGATTACGCGCGCATGCAGCTTGCCGCGCAAAAAATTACCGGCCCTGTTCATGTTGTTGGTATTTCCATGGGCGGGATGATCGCACTCCATTGGGCGCAACAATTTCCACGCGAGCTTGCCAGCGTGACCCTTATTAATTCCAGTGCAGGTGATCAACCGCTTTATTGGCGATTACGACCGCGCGCCTGGCCAGCGATAATGGCGGCGCTGTTATTGCCCATGCGCCTGCGTGAACGGCTGGTATTGCGTAACGTCAGTAATGATCGCCAAAAATTTTCTGCGAATTTACACCAGTGGCTCAGTATCCAGCAGCAACGCCCGGTAACTCGCGCCACGATTATTACCATGCTCGGTGCTGCTGCACGTTTTCGTCCAGCAGCCAATTGTGTGGTTAACGGGTTGGTAATCGCCAGCGAAGGAGATCATTTTGTTTCCTGCAAAGCCAGTGCGGATTTGGCGCAGCGTTTTCACTGGCCACTGAAACTCCACGCAACGGCAGGACACGATATTCCAATGGATGCGCCGGACTGGTTAAGTGCACATCTGGCAGACTGGTTAAACACTCAACAGACACGATAATTTCCCATTACTACCCGTTATATTGTGATCGCCTTATGCAGTTTTTTATGCGCAAAAACAAGGCATCAACCAAACCCTTCTAACGCCCTTCACTCTCGCTCAATATTCGCGAAAATTCGCGTAAAAAGCGCGAGTAACCGTTTCCAAATTTACAAATATTGACCCCTCTTAACCATGTCGGCTACTAGACTTTAGCGCAAGCCCGCCTGAACAGAGCGGGTAGCTACTCCGTGTTTGCCAGTGCACCTGACAGCAACTATGCAACACCCAACAATAAATACAGAAGTTTTAAATAGAGGCTCTTAATGAACAACGCCACTCAGCTTATCCCCTCGGTTGCGGAGCATCCGGATTTGCCCGGAGAGATGGATCAATCCCGTCGCGATGCGATTAAACAATTGGCACTGATGTGCGGCCTGGCGTTGTCTGCCAGTTCACTCTCTGCACTGGCCGCCGTAGTCACGCCACCCACGGATATGAATCGCAGCACTAAAACCCTGCTCGATAAAAGCCAACTTGCCCTGGTGCGCGAACTGGGTGAAATAATTATTCCCACCACCGACACCCCCGGTGCAATTGCCGCAGGTGTGCACGATTTTATTAATCATTACGTCGTTTACTGTGCGAGCAAAGAGGAGCAACAAGGTTTGCTGGCTACCCTCAAGCGCATTGAAGACAGCGCACAAGCAAACGCGCAAAAACCGTTCCTGCTACTGAGCAAAGAACAACAAACTGATTTACTCAACAACATGGAGCAAGCCAAAAACGGTTTTGGCCAAACTGATCGCAATGGCTTCAAACAACTCAAAGCCCTGGTTTTGTTTGGTTATTACACCTCGGAAATTGGCGCTACCCAGGAACTGGCGTATCTCGCCATTCCCGGTGGTTACAAAGGTAATTTTAAATTTAAAGAAATAGGTAAAGCCTGGGCATTACCGCAATAAATACGGCGTGACCGAATCCCGGCTCTTTATTTTTTTATCTCTTTTTCCTGCGAAGTAAACTCCATGAGCGACAATATTTATATCGTCAACACCAAAGAAATTTTTGATGCAATTGTGGTCGGCTCCGGCATTTCCGGTGGTTGGGCTGCAAAAGAATTAACTGAAAAAGGTTTGAAAACCCTGATCGTAGAGCGCGGTCGCCCGGTCGAACACCGCAAGGATTATGTCGGCGAAGGTGTGAAGCCCTGGCAGATGCCATTTCGTGGAAAAATCGAGCGGGATGTAGTGGAAGAGCAGCATTACATCCAGAAAAAATGTTACGCCTTTAACGATGCAACCAAACATTTTTTTGGCAATGATAAAGATTACCCCTACGCCACCCCAAAAGATAAACCTTTTGATTGGATTCGCGGTAATCAACTGGGTGGAAAATCATTATTGTGGCATCGCCAGTCTTACCGCTGGAGCGAGCATGACTTCACTGCGAATGCGCGCGATGGCCATGGGACTGATTGGCCTATTCGCTACAAAGATGTGGAAAAATGGTACGACTATGTGGAAACCCACGCAGGCATTAGCGGCTCGGTAGAAAACCACCCGGCGTTGCCTGACAGTAAATTTTTACCGCCGTTTGAAATGAACGCGGTAGAAAAAGAAATGAAAAAACGCATCGAATCCAAATGGGATACGCGCAAATTATTTATTGGCCGCACCGCCCATTTGTCGGTCCCGGGGCCACAACATATCGCCCAGGGCCGCGTGCAATGCCAGGCGCGGAATGAATGTCAAAAAGGGTGTTCATTCGGCGCCTATTTTTCAACACAAAGCTCAACACTTCCCGCAGCCCTGGCAACGAACAATTTAAAAATTGCTACCAATAGCATTGTCCATAGCGTGATTTATGATCCCAAAACCAATCGCGCCAAAGGTGTGCGCGTGATTGATGCAGAGACAATGGAAACACGTGAGTATTTTGCGAAAGTGATTTTCCTCTGCGCGTCCACATTGGGCACTACGCAAATAATGCTTAACTCAAAAAGCGAAACGTTCCCTAATGGCATTGCCAATTCATCCGGTGTATTAGGCCACTACTTAATGGATCACCTTTACACCGCCGGCGCCACGGGTCGTGTAGAAGGTTTTGAGGAGGAATATTATTCCGGTCGTCGCCCGACTGGTTTGGCGATGCCGCCATTCCGCAATGTAACGGAAAAAAATAGCAAATTCCTGCGCGGTTATATGCTGACTGGCGGCGCACAACGTACGCCATGGGATGCATTTGCACAGCAGGATGGTTTCGGCGCAGATTTCAAAAAATCCATTCGCAACGCGGGCAGCTGGTACTTCCACCTCGGAGGTTCCGGTGAAATGTTGCCGCGTTACGAAAACCAGGTTTCCCTACACCCGACGCTCAAAGATAAATGGGGCATGCCGCAACTTTACATTGAGTGCAGTTACGGCGAGAACGACATTAAAATTTTCCACGATATCGCCGACACCTGCGCCGAAATCCTGGAAGCCATTGGAGTGAAAGAGGTGCAAAAAGAAATTCGCGCCTTGAAAAAAGGCGAATGGGCGCCCGGTTTGTCGATTCATGAAATGGGAACTGCGCGCATGGGTAAAGATCCAAAGACATCGGTACTCAATAGCTGGAACCAGACGCACGATATTCCCAATTTATTTGTAACCGACGGCGCCAGCATGGCATCGTGCGCATCACAGAATCCGTCGCTAACGTATATGGCATTAACCGCACGCGCCGCTGATTACGCTGTAACACAATTGAAGCAAGGTAAAATCTGACACCTGACCCAGAGCCTCTGACACGGGGCTCCATTTATAAAAACCGCATAACCACTATTAAATTTTTAACAAAGGAACTCTTAATGAACTTATCAATAAAACTGTCAAAAACTATAAAGGCAATCACTATGGCAGCGATTGCCAGCGTCAGTGTTTCAACTTTTGCTGCCGATGTTGCTCCTACATCACCGCAACTCAGCGTGCAACTCTGGTCCATTAAAGATGACGTTGCCAGCGATTTTGAAGGCACATTGAAAAAACTTAAAGCAATGGGTTTTCAAGGTGTGGAATTCGCCGGTAATTTCGGCCCTTACACCAACGACCCAAAAGGTTTGAAAGCCTTTTTGGACAAGACCGGCCTGAAAGCATCCGGCGCGCATGTGCATTTCGATAAATTATCACCGGAAAACTTCGAGGCCACCGTTGCATTCTATAAAGCGATTGACTGCAAATATTTAATTATCCCGATGGATGAGCGCGCCTTCACACCGGAAGGAGCCAAAGCCGTTGCTGCCGACCTTGAAGCTGTGCAGAAAAAACTGGCGCCCCACGGTATGCATACCGGTTATCACAACCACAAGCCGGAAATGCTGGGTGAAAAAGGTAAAACCCCCTGGGATGTGATTGGCAAAAATACCGAGCAAGCCGTGATCCTGCAACAAGATGTGGGTTGGACCGAGGTTGCCGGTAAAGATCCGGTTGAATTTGTCAAAGCTTATCCCGGCCGCACAATCACCACCCACTACAAAGCGTCTGCACCAGAAAAAGGCAATAAAGAGCACCCGATCATCGGCCAGGATACAACTGACTGGAAAGCGCTGATTAAAGCCAACAGAACAGTTGGCGGCACTTTATGGCTGGTGGTAGAACAGGAATCTTATCCTGAAGGTTTGACACCAATGCAAAGCGTGGAGGCATCACTGAAAGGCCTGCAAAAAATTATTGCGGAAACAAAATAATTTTTCTATGAAATAACATTTCATTCAATAAAAAGCGCCGCTGCTGCGGCGTTTTTTATTTGTAGGATGTAGCGTTACTATTAATATTCGAAAATAATATGCGCAAAAAATCAATAACAACCCTGAGGATAACTATGAACCTGACAACACCCATTCTGGCATTTGCCGCACTAACCTTGGCGCAATTCAGCATGGCCGCCGATTTGCAGCAATTGCCCACACACGTCGGTGGGCGCGTACTGGAAAGTACCGGCGCGGACGGCAACAAGGCCTATGAATATTCCTGGCCCGCCGTTTACTTTGAAACCGCGTTTAAAGGCGATTCACTTACATTAAAATTTAATGACGACCAAAATATTTTCCAGCTCATCGTGGACGGTGGTACGCCCGTTGTTATCAATAAACCCGGGGCACAGGATTATACGGTGCCCGGCCTGACCGCTGGCACTCACACCGTACGCCTGGAAAAAATTACCGAAACGCAGTCCAGCACCGGCCGTTTCCTGGGTTTTTTCAGCGATGATAAACCTGCTGCATTACCCAAAAGAAAACGCCAGATTGAATTTATCGGCGACTCATTCACCGTGGGTTACGGCAACACGTCGCCCAGCCGCGAGTGCAATAACGAAGAATTATTTAACACCACCAATTCGCAACGCGCATTCGGCCCGATTACGGCAAAACATTTTAATGCGGATTACCAGATCAATGCCTCATCCGGTTTCGGTATCGTACGCAATTACAACGGTACTTCACCGGATAAAAGTTTAATTGGCCTTTATCCTTTTACGTTACACAGCAACAACTATATTTACACCAGCAATTGGCAGCCACAGGTTATTGTTATCGGCTTGGGCACGAATGACTTCTCCACCAAACTCAACAATGGCGAGCGCTGGAAAACACGTGAAGAATTGCACCAGGACTACATCAACAAATACGTTGAATTTATCCATGCATTGCAGCGTAAAAATCCCAAAGCACAATTTGTGTTGATGGCATCGGATAAAGCCGAAGGGGAAATTGCCAATCAGGTTGGAAAAGTGCTTGCACAGGTTAAGGCTGCTGGCATGAAAAATATCGAGTCGATTATCTTTACCGGCCTGGACTACGAAGGCTGCCACTACCACCCTTCCGCCAACGATGACAAGTTAGTGGCCGATTTACTGATCGCACATTTGAAATCCAGAAAAATCTGGTAGCTGTTTTCAACCCAACAGGGTTCACCAGTTTATTTTTTGCTGTTATTGCTGACTACCGCTATCGTAAATTGATGTTATTAACAACATGCGAGGGATTAACCATGAAAGCTGTCAGAATTTATGCCTATGGCGGGCGCGATCAATTACTAGTTGAAGAGGCACCTGTACCGCAGCCGGGCGATAATGACGTCCTGGTACGTGTAGTTGCCACTTCAGTGAACCCTGTTGACTGGAAAATTCGCGCTGGATATCTCAAGGACATGTTGCCCTATAAATTCCCGATTATTTTAGGCTGGGATGTTTCCGGTGTAGTCGAATCCGTGGGGAACGCGGTGACCCGCTTTAAACCGGGCGATGCAGTGTATTCGCGGCCCGCTATTTTGCGCGATGGAACTTACGCCGAATATATTGCCATTGATGCAAATGAAGTTGCATTTAAACCTGCCACCATTTCCCACACGAGTGCGGCATCCTTGCCACTCGCCGGCATCACCGCCTGGGAGGTTTTGATTAACACGGCCGGGATCAAAGCCGGAGATCGCGTGTTAATTCACGCGGCGTCCGGTGGCGTCGGCTCGCTTGCCGTGCAACTCGCAAAAGCACGCGGCGCTTATGTTATTGCTACGACATCCGCAAAAAATAGTGCGCTCGTTAAATCACTCGGTGCCGATGAAATCATTGACTATCGCGCCCAGGCATTTGAAAAAACCATTAAGGATGTTGATATTGTTTTTGATTCCCTCGGCGGGGAAATACAAGAGAAATCCTGGCAAGTGCTTAAACCCGATGGAATACTGGTTTCTATCGTCAATCCGCCCTCAGCGGAACACGCTGCCGCCCACAAGGCCCGCAGTGCATTTGTCTTTATCGAACCTGATGCGGCCGTGCTCACCGAGCTTGCAAGGTTGGTCGATGATGGCAAAATTCGCCCCATCATCGCCGCCGAATTTGCACTGGATGATATCGTCGCAGCCCATGCCTTAAGCGAATCAGGCCGCGCAGCGGGAAAGATTGTGGTGCACGTCGGCAATCCTTGATTCCCCCTTTGCAACTCCCTTGCTATAGACCTCAATATACAAAACATATATGATTCATATATATTTTGCATATTGAGACATCTATGGGCATTGTAAAAATCAGCGATGAGCTGCACGAAGAAATCCGTAAGGCCAGTTCGGCGATGGTTCGCTCCATTAATTCGCAAGCCGAGTTCTGGATCAAAATCGGCATGCTCGCCGAAACCAACCCGACCCTGACCTATACCGAAATCCTGCGCGAGCAATTGCGCTTGGCCACTGGCGAGCCTGTCACTAATGAGTGACATTATTTTGAAGAACCGCAGCGAGCTGGCACTAATGCGTGAATCAGGGCGCTTGCTCGCTACCGTATTTGATTTCCTCAATCCGTTGGTAGTTCCAGGAATATCAACGATGGAAATCAATAATCAGGTCAACGATTTTATTATCAACCAGTTGCACGCGCGCCCGGCCAGCAAAGGCCAATACAATTATCCCTATTCGCTCAATACGTCCATCAACGATGTGGTTTGCCACGGCATGCCGTCGCCCACACAATTCCTGAAAGCAGGCGATATTATTAATGTGGATATCACCCTGGAAAAAAATGGTTTTATTGCCGACTCCAGTAAAATGTATATGGTTGGTGATGTATCACCCCAGGCAAAACATTTGGTCGATACGACGTATGAAGCGCTTTGGAAAGGCATTCGCGCAGTAAAGCCGGGCGCGACACTCGGCGATATTGGCCACGCAATTGAATTACATGCAGCAGCAAATAATTATTCTGTCGTGCGCGAGTATTGCGGCCACGGTATTGGCCGGCAAATGCATGAACCACCACACGTATTACACCATGGCCAACCAAATTCCGGAGTGGTATTGCGCGAGGGAATGACATTTACGATTGAACCAATGCTGAATCAAGGCACAGCAAAAGTAAAAGTACAACGCGATGGCTGGACAGTTACAACACGCGATAAAAAACTTTCTGCCCAATGGGAACACACTGTTGCTGTTACCGCCGAGGGTTTTGAAGTGTTGACGTTGCGCCCTGAAGAACGCTTATAAAAATAGTCGCAAAAAACGCCGTGAATAACGGCGTTTTCTATTTGCATTTACTGCAGATATCCTACACCTTATTTCCCAACGGCAATTTCGTTACCGGCTTTCCCGTAGCTGCGAACAATGCGTTGCCAACGGCACCCGCAATCGGCGGCAAGCCAGGCTCGCCGACACCGGTCGGAGCTTCGGCAGAGGGAACAATATGTACTTCAATTTTGGGCATCGAATCAATTCGCAGCGGAGTGTAAGTGTGGTAATTGGTTTGTTCGACCACACCGTTTTTAAGCGTGATGGCCTCACCCAATGCCGCGCTTAATCCCATCCCGATGCCCCCCTCCATTTGTGCAGTGATTACATCAGGATTTACTGCAATACCACAATCCACTGCGCAAACCACGCGTTCGACCTTAAATGTCTTATCGGAATTGATGCGCACTTCCGCAACTTGTGCCACCCAGGTTCCAAATGATTTATGGACCGCAATACCACGCGAAACACCCGCCGCCAGCGGTTTTCCCCAATTAGCTTTTTCAGCAGCAAGATTTAACACGCCCAATGCGCGCGGTTCATTCACCAATAATTCACGGCGAAATACTACCGGATCTTTTTTCGCGGCTTTGGCAAGTTGATCGATAAATGTTTCCACCACAAATGCGTTACCGGAATGACCGACAGAGCGCCACCACAGCGTGGAAACGTTAATTGGCACTTCACTTCCTTGCACTTGCAAATGCGGAATAGCGTAATGCATATCCTCAATGCCTTCGGCGATTGTGCCGTCCACCGGACCTTTAACCATTGCTTCAAATGGAGTCCCGCGCAAAATGGATTGCGCTGCGGCATGATGTTGCCACGCCAACGCTTTTCCATCGGGTGATATAGCACCGCGAATATGGTGAACCGCCATGGGGCGATAACGAGCGTTAAGAATTTCATCTTCGCGTGTCCACACCATTTTTATCGCGCGGCCCGGCAGTTGTTTGGCAATGTGCGCGGCATCCACCACATAATCATTGGCGCACGCACGACGCCCGAAACTGCCACCGGCATACAGTGAATTGATTTTTACTTGCTCCGGTTTTAAACCAGTTACCTTGCCCACTTCCATTTGGTCGATAGTGGGCATCTGGCTGGCGAACCACATTTCACATTGGTTTTTTTCAACTTTCACTACACAATTCAGCGGCTCAATTGCGGCATGAGCGAGGTAAGGGATTTCGTATTTTGCTTCGATAACCTGTCCAGATTTTTTTAACGCAGCAGGGGCATCGCCAGTATTTTTTACAATATGGCCAACCTTGCCAGCAGCCTCATGGCATGCAGCAAACAACGCATCACTACTGCGGGTTTCACATGACGATAAATCCCATTCAAGCGCCAATAATTTGCGCGCTTTATTTGCCGCCCAGAAATTTTCCGCAATAACCGCAACACCGCGCGGGATTTCTACTACGGCCACCACACCGGGTGAAGATTTGGCTTTGCTGGCGTCCACCTTTTTTACTTTTCCAAATACCTGCGGCGGATAAGCAACCACCGCCGTTAACATGCCGGGCAATTGAATATCCTGGGTATAAATAGCGGTACCACTGGTTTTATCGATACTGTCTTTGCGCGGCGTTTTTTTGCCGATGAATTGAAAATCCTTTGGATCTTTTACTACCGGTTTTTGCGGCGCAGGCAAACTGGCGGCTTTAGCGGCTAACGCACCCAATTCGCTGGAGTGTTTACCGTGGCTAACGACACCCTGTTTAATCTGCACTTCCGCTGGCGGAACTTTCCATTCAGCAGCGGCAGCAGCTTGCAACATTTCGCGAGCGGCCGCCCCCGCTGTGCGCAATTGTTGCCATGAATTGGCAATAGATGATGAGCCACCGGTACCCTGGGTTGGACCCCAAAATAAATTGTTGTAACGCGCCGCATCTGCCGGTGCAAATTCAAACTGGATTTGTTCCCAACGCGCGCCCAGTTCTTCGGCAATCAGGGTTGTTAATCCGGTGCTAACACCTTGCCCCATATCCAGATGTTTTATTGCCACAATAACCTTATTATCGGGAGTGATTTTTAAAAATGCATTAAATACCGGAGCATCACCCGCTGCTGCAGCACTTGCCGGAACAGTTAATGTAATAAAACCACTACCAATTAATAACCCGCCACCAACGCTGGCGGATTGCAGGAATTGGCGGCGCGATAATTCCAGCGTGGAATTTTTATCGTGTTGTGCAAATGGTTTATTGAGGAAGTTCATACTTTTTCTCCTCCTGCTGCATTTGCCGTTTTACTCATCGTATCGGCCGCCTGATGAATAGCATTGCGAATGCGATGATAGGTTGCGCAGCGGCAAAGATTGCCCGACATAGCCGCATCAATCTGTTCATCGGTCGGCTTTTTATTGGTTTGCAATAAGGCAGTTGCCGACATAATTTGTCCTGATTGGCAGTAACCACATTGCACCACATCCAGATCGCGCCAGGCTTTTTGTACCGCCTGAAAGGCGGGGGAATTCATTCCTTCAATTGTTTGGATATTGGCACTGGCCACGGCAGATACCGGAATACTGCACGAGCGAACAGGAACACCATCCATGTGTACAGTACACGCACCGCACAATGCCATGCCGCACCCCAGCTTGGTGCCGGTCATCTGTAATTCATCACGCAACACCCACAACAGCGGGGTATCCGGGTCTATATCCAACTGTTGTTTTTTACCGTTAATCGTGAGCGAAATCATAGCAGGCTCCTGCGAATAAAATTCAGTGAAAATCTCTCAGCCAAGGTTGAGTCAATATTTTTAGAGTAACGCTAATTCGCGTTGCAAATCTGCGGGTGTATCAATATCAAACCCGGCAGAAGGCATTTGTACCGCTACCACTTGCTGCGCAAAATTAAATAATAATTGCTTTGCACCACGGTCCCCCGCGCAGAGGCGTAAATGCGTTTTGAAACTCGCGGGAAAAATCGCCGGCACTCCCAATGTATCGGCAAAGCTTGCACAGATGATTTGGCTTGGGTTGGTTTTCCACAATCGGTACAAACGCTTTAAATCATCGGCAGTGATGCGCGGTTGATCACCTAACAAAACCAGAACAGGTTTATCGTTATCCAACTGCTTTACGCCATGAGCCAGCGAATGCCCCATGCCCAATTGCCAATCATCACAATAGGCAAACTCAATACCGGAAGCATTAACCGGCGCGCGATAGTTTGTTAATCCTTTATGGGCGATTAGTTGCTCATGGCTGGCACCGGTCACGATGATAATCCGTTCCGGCATTAATGCGTTTGCAGCATCAATTGCAGAACGAATTAGTGGCTGCCCCTGATAATCTGCAATTAATTTGCAACTACCGAAACGTGTTGCAGCGCCGGCGGCGAGGATGATGCAATCAATTGTCATAGTGGCTATTCCCTTGCATCAATTATTCACAAGATTGAGCAACGCTGCCGATGGACTCTGTGTTGCAAATGCTCCCAATGGTAAAGCACTACTGCCAAACAAACGCGCATGGCACTCAGCCAACACGGAAAGCGCAATACTCTCTGGCAAGTCACCACCCAACGCCAAACCCATGGGACCGGCAACAGGATAACGCAATTGTGCTTCCGTCAAACCGGCGAGCGCAAGCACTTCTGTTTTACGCTGCGCGGGACCAAGCAAACCAATATAGGGATTTTGTAAATCACGCGTTTGCAAATTGGCAATCGCAGCTGCATCCAGACTCATATTGTGATGTGCGATAACGATGGCATCGATTTGTTGCAAATAATCGGCGGAAATATTTTCAACCGACTGGGAAAACACTGATATTTCTGCAGGAAAATTGGCGCGCTTTTGTGGCGTCAAGCGTTGATCAGCCAAGCTCACCCGCCAACCTAATGCAATAGCAAGCTGGCAGACAGGAATCATATCAACGCCGTTGCCCAGCACGAGCAAATGTGGCAATGGATTAATTACCGTTGTCAGTTGTTGCGTAGCGCCATGCTGCAAATAACCGGCACAGCGCAAGGTAAAATCACGAACCCGGGGGCCAAAGTGTGCTTCGGCAGAATCAAGTTGCAGAGAAAATTCGCAGGCTTGATGTTGCTGTAAACAGGAATAGATTTCGGGAAGATGGAGATAATGATTGTGTGTATTACAAGGATGCAACAAAATTTCAGCGGCGCCACCACAACCAATTCCCAGGCGCCAGGCGATATTGCTTTCATCCGTTGCGTCATAAATAACGCGGCGCGATTTCTCCAGTGCAATAACTTTACGCGCTTGCAGCAGTAAATCCGATTCTATGCAACCGCCGCTTAATAATCCAAATTGATGGCCGGCATCGCTTAGCAGCATCAATGCACCGGTTTTGCGATAGACAGAACCACGCGTATGAATTACCGCACCCAGCACCCAGTTAGCCTGGTCTTTTAACGGCAACCAGCGCGCTAACAAATGAAAAAAGTGATTGGACATACGCAGGCATCCTTGATGTCAACTGCTGTATAAAAACTGATGAATAATCCCACCAGAATTGCGGGAAAGGAAGCCTTGTTAACAAAACTAAACAGCCGGGTGACAAATGCCACCGCCGTTAAAAACAGAATGTTCCTGTTAGCCAACGATTATTGGAATTGCTTAAGTTGCTCATGGTCAGGAGCGCCCAAACTACCGTCATCGTCTGGGTTCTGCAATTCAATTAAGCGCCGGCTGGATAAATTCAAACGTTTTAAACGTTCGCCAAAATATTCATGGAATATTTTTTCCATTTGCCCGCTGGCTTTCAGGTAATTCAAACCCAATGTTAACCGGTCTGCCAATTCCGGTTCTGATGGACTCACATAAAAATACACCGGCAAGGGCATATAAATCAGTAATGATTTTTCCGGTGCAATACTACTTACCTGCACACCATCAATCTCATAGGTGTCATCTATTTCAATGGCACTGAGCGGCACAAAGTAATAGCGTTTACCCGCGAGCATTTTGAGCAACATTGGCATCGTCAACGCTTCGGCTACGGAAAAACCATTGTATTTATAGACGTGTCCTTCCCATCCTTTACCAAATCCCATAGACAATTTGCGCAGCTCATCGAGTGTTTTAATAGCGGAAAAGCGTGTTTGGTTTTCTGTGCGGATCAATAAAATCCGGTAGCCCATAAAACCATTCAGGATTGGCGTCCCTACCCGGATTAAGCCTTTACGTGGCCCATCCAGTGTCGGGAACCCGACCAGCCGGTCTACATTGATTTTATCGCCCAATATAAGCAGATCATGTTTGCGCTCCGAGCTTATCTGCTCTTGTGCGTACATTAATTTAAACGGGCCGTGGCTGGGCTCTGTCGCTTTGAGTGCAGCGGTAATTACCGCAAGGTAATAATCCTCGTTGATGGATGTATTGTTACCGAGATATTTTACCAATAGCGGCTCCCGGGCCAGTGCAGGTTGCACCAGCCAGAGTCCCAGCAGGAACGATAAACTTGCAAAAAAACGTGGTGCGGTTGATTGGACGTACATGCGCCCTCCCCTTTAGTTACAACAGGGTTTGGTTATGGTGTTAATGCTAGCAGTAGTTTATTTTGGCGACATACGATTTACGGGACAGCAGAGCAAAAAAAACGGGCCATTTATCAGGCCCGTTTTTTTATTTCCACAGCATTATGGATTAATTCTGCGAGCCTTCGTCACCCGGATAGTCCTTGCGCAACTCCACCGGCTTATCAATACTTTTGCGCAGTTTAATGTTGATCATCTCCACGCCCAACGAGAATGCCATCGCAAAATAGATGTAGCCTTTTGGAACATGAACGTCGAAACCTTCGACCAACAAGGTGAAACCTACAATGACCAGGAATGACAGGGCAAGAATTTTAATGGTGGGATGGGCATCAACAAAATCACCGATGGGTTTGGCAGCAAACAACATCACACCAACAGCGATGATAATTGCCAGCGCCATGATCGGCACTTGGCTGACCAGCCCTACGGCAGTAATAACCGAGTCGAGGGAGAATACGATATCCAGCACCGCAATTTGAATTAACACCACCATTAAACCGTGGGCTGCAACGGTGCGCTCGGATTCAACAGCACCTTCGAGGCTGCCATGGATTTCATGGGTTGCCTTGGCAATCAGGAACAAACCACCGCCAATCAGGATGATATCGCGCCCGGAAATTTCCTGGCCGAATACAGTAAAGAAAGGTTCAACCAGCCCCATGATCCAGGCCAAGGAAAAAAGCAAAGCCAGGCGTGTAATCATCGCCAGCCCCAGGCCTACATTGCGCGCAAACGCGCGTTGCTTCTCCGGCAAACGCCCAACCAAAATCGAAATGAAAATAATATTGTCGATCCCCAACACAATTTCCAATGCCGTCAGCGTCGCCAGCGCAACCCATGCTTCCGGGCTTGATAACCATTCAAACATCATTCAAATCTCATTGATTAATAGCACGCAATCCCATCGCCCCGAGAAGCCTGGCCCATGGATATTGCAGTTAAAAACGAACCTGACTGATCAGGAGGACGGCGATTGTACCCTGTCCACTACAACGGTAGGCAATAACTTTGCGCACTCACCAGCAAGCCACACTAAAGAGCCCGGGCATGTAGGGAACCTTGGGGGCGCTGCATAGCCATTCCAACCCGTGCTGCATAAAAAAACCGCATGCAGTAAAACATGCGGTTTTTTTAAAGAAGCATTGTGTCAATCAGGTTACATGCGCAGACGTCAACTACGTGTAGTAAGGCGACTGAGTAATCCCATCAAGCCCTTCTTCTCATTTTTCATCAGGTAATGGTCGCGGATGCCGGAAATATCAACATCGTAGCTACCCGGTTCAAGGTCGCGGGCAATCTCGATTTTTTCAATTTCATAGCGGGATTTTTTACCGGAATCCAACAACTCCTGCTTGCGTTTATCGTCCTCTGATAAATCCAGCAATAAATACTCGTCCAGTGGTTGCTTGTAAGCGTCCAGCACCACAATCACGCGCGGCTTCAAGCGGCGTTCAAAATTTTGTTCGACCACGACTGCTACTTCGCCGGTGCTTAACTCCACCAGGGTGCCGGTGGGATACAAACCGATAGCGCGGATAAACTCCACCACCAACTCTTCCTGGAACTGGATATTGCGCAATTCGTATAACTTGCCCACTGCTTTGGATGGCGCGATCGGATGGCGTGAACCGCGCGGGTTGGTGACGTAATCGTAAGCGGTGACGATTCCGGCGATCTTACCCAGCAACGGAATTTTGTCGCCCGACAGCCCCTGCGGGAAGCCACTCCCGTTCAAACGTTCACAGTGGGTTTTTACAACACTGATAACACGCGGCTCAACGCCGGGCGTTTTGCGCAGAATCTCGCAGCCCAACTCAACGAAAGTTTCATAACGTTGTTCTTCTTCAGCGCTACGCTCTGGCTTTGATAACAAATCAACATCCAGTTGAACTTTACCTACATCTTTCAGCAATACGCCCATCGCCAATACATCCAGGTCGCGCTTGGGCAGACCGATATGGCGACCAAATAAAATCGCCCATACCGATGAACGGACCGCATGGCTGTAGGTGTATTCATCTTTTTCCTGCACACGGGAAAGCCAGGTAAGTGCATCCGGGTTGCGCAGCACACTATCCACCATCTCACTGGCCACTCGCTTGGTTTCCCCCAGCGACAAGCCATCAAACTGGTTTTTCTCAAGCTGGTCCATCACCTCGACAACAGCACCGTAAACCTTCTGGTGCAGTTGGCGGGCTTTTTTAACCTCGCGCTGGAGCGGCTCTACTTCCCGATAAAGACCGCGCTGGATCTTCAACGCAGCAACAGGCTCGGTAAAAGAACTGACACGTTCACGGGCGTTGGGGGCTTTTTTTGCGACGGGAGCTACGGTTTTGAGGTTGGCCGCTATCGGGCCACGGCCTTTTTCAATATCGATATAAACGTAATTACACAGGGCTTTGAGCTGGTTAATCTCACCCAGGTCGCGTAAATAAAAGCCCTGCAAGGGAAAAGGGGTTTGTGACCACGGGCGATCCAATCCCGAGATAAACATGCCGATAGTCAGCTCATTTACGTCAACTTTAACTTGTTTAATGCCCACGCCTTTCCCCACATCACCAGTTGGTGTTAATTATCAGCCTTATTGACGGGATAACTGGCAGTAATCCGGCAAGATCACGGTTAAATCCTGCACGCATTGCCTGATTAAGCTTCTAAATCTTCCTAAAAAAAACTTTAGATATGGCTCCGAGTGTAATCAAGATATGGGCGCCACACCAGAGCTGGAAGATTAAAGGTAGCTAAATAAGCCCGCATGGTGACAAAAAGATTACCGGTGGTACTGGCCGGACAACTCATGCACGGCATTGATAAATGCACCGGCATGTTCGGGGTCAACCTCCGGCGTAATGCCGTGGCCAAGGTTAAACACATGGCCGGACCCATTGCCATAAGCCGCGAGAATACTGCCAACCTCGGCCCGAATGCGCTCGGGTGATGCGTACAGGATACCGGGGTCCATATTGCCTTGCAGGGCGACCTTGTCGCCAACACGGCGGCGGGCATTGCCAATATCAGTAGTCCAATCCAGCCCCAATGCGGTTGCTCCGGTTGCCGCCATCACCTCAAGCCATTGACCACCACCTTTGGTGAACAGGATTACCGGCACTTCACGGCCTTCGTTTTCGCGAATTAAACCGTTTACTATTTTTTGCATGTACTTGAGCGAAAACTCCTGGTACGCCGCATGCGACAAAGCGCCACCCCAGGTATCAAAAATTTGCACCGCCTGGGCACCCGCCTTGATCTGGGCATTCAGGTAAACCGTCACCGAATCAGCCAATACATCCAGCAGGCGATGCATCACTTGTGGTTGGTTGTAGAGCATCTCTTTTGCGCGGCGGAAATCCCGGCTGGAACCACCTTCGATCATATAAGTCGCCAGGGTCCAGGGACTACCCGAGAAGCCAATCAGTGGAACACGGCCATTAAGTTCGCGGCGAATGGTTTTTACCGCGTTAACCACATACGGCAGGTCTTGTTCAGGGTTGATGACTTTCAGCGCATTGACATCCGCTTCAGTGCGCACGGCTTTTTGAAACTTGGGGCCTTCGCCAGTTTCGAAATAGAGGCCCAATCCCATCGCATCAGGAATAGTGAGGATGTCAGAAAACAGAATCGCCGCATCCAGGCCGGGATAACGATCCAATGGCTGTAAGGTAACCTCGCAAGCCAACTCGGGATTGGTGCATAAGCCCATAAAATCACCCGCCTTCGCCCGCGAAGCGCGATATTCAGGTAGATAACGACCCGCCTGGCGCATCATCCACACCGGGGTAACGTCTACCGGTTGCTTTAATAATGAGCGAAGAAAACGATCATTTTTGAGTTCTGCCATTTCTTATCCTCAGATCCTGATGACCTTGCTGAAATAATTTTTACTGAACGATTCTTACCTTGAATAGCATTAGCCCCGCAAATGCGGGGCTAATGCTATTCAATCACTTAGATGGACTGCATAAAAAACAATCAATATACGCTAACAAAATGAATCTCGCAGGGCGAGACTCCGTCTTTTGTTTTCACAAAAATAGCCTTGTCCCGAGCTTGTGCGGATAGCAAAGCAGAATAGAGATTCTTACCGCCATTTGTATTTGCATCAATCTTAACGAAGCCATTTTGAGGCCCGCAATTGAGGTTCGCCTCTGTTCCCGTTGTTTGCATCCAGATGATGCCGTCATATGACACTTGCATTTCCTGGACTTTTACATTTTCGCAATAATTACCACCGCATTCTGCATGTGATATTACCGGTAAAAACAACAACACAGCCGAGGCAATACCGAAACCGGTTTTTCCCATCCCAACCATCATTGGTACCAGTCCTCAAAGACATCTAAACGTTTAAATAATCCAGAATGCCTTGCGCTGCTTCGCGGCCTTCCCAGATGGCGGTAACCACCAGGTCGGAGCCACGTACCATATCGCCACCGGCAAATACTTTCGGGTTGCTGGTCTGGAATTTGAACTGTTGATGTTCTGCCGCAATCACACCGCCCCAATCGTTGGTTTTCACACCATTGGTTTCAAACCACGGTTGCGGACTGGTGCGGAAACCAAAGGCGATCAGTACAACATCCGCAGGCAAAATTTCTTCCGAGCCTGGAACCACTACCGGGCTGCGGCGACCTTTGGCATCCGGCTCACCGAGTTGGGTGGTAACCACTTTTACGCCTTCCACTTTACCGTTGCCGACCACTTCCACCGGCTGGCGGTTATAGAGGAATTGCACACCTTCTTCTTTGGCGTTGGCTACTTCGCGTTTGGAGCCGGGCATGTTTTCTTCGTCGCGGCGATAAGCACAACTCACGCTGCTGGCGCCCTGGCGAATTGAGGTACGGTTACAGTCCATCGCGGTATCGCCACCGCCAAGCACAACAACTTTCTTACCTTTAACACTGATGAATTCCGCAGGGTCTTTTTCGAAACCCAGGTTGCGGTTCACGTTGGAAATCAGGAATGGCAGCGCATCATACACACCGGGCAGGTCTTCGCCGGGAAAGCCGCCTTTCATATAGGTGTAAGTGCCCATGCCCATGAATACCGCATCGTAATCGCGCAGCAAATCTTCCATGGTGATGTCTTTGCCTACTTCGGTATTCAGGCGGAACTCAATGCCCATTTCCTCGAAGATTTTACGGCGACGGGTCATCACACTCTTTTCGAGTTTGAATTCCGGGATACCGAAAGTCAGCAGGCCACCGATTTCCGGGTACTTGTCGAACACAACCGGTTTAACCCCGTTGCGCACCAGCACATCCGCACAGCCAATACCTGCAGGGCCAGCACCGATAACGGCAACTTTTTTGTTAGTCCACACCACTTTGGACATATCCGGCTTCCAGCCCATAGCGAAAGCGGTGTCAGTGATGTATTTCTCGGCGTTACCGATAGTCACTGCGCCGAAACCGTCGTTGAGCGTACAAGCACCTTCACACAGGCGATCTTGCGGGCACACGCGGCCGCACACTTCCGGCAGGGAGTTGGTTTGATGGCTCAACTCCGCCGCTTCAAAAATATTGCCTTCGGAAATCAGCTTCAACCAGTTGGGGATGAAGTTGTGCACCGGGCATTTCCATTCGCAATAAGGATTACCGCACTCAAGACAGCGATGCGATTGGCCCTCAACCTCTTCTTTGGCGAAGGGCTGGTAGATCTCCACAAACTTGTGTCTGCGGGTCTCTATGTCTTTCTTGGCGGGGTCTTTACGGCCCACATCGAGAAATTGGAAGTCATTGTTTAAACGTGCTGACATAAGATCTCTCCTCACCCGGCCTTATTCGCCGCGCTTGCGGAAACTGACTAACAAACTGCCCAAAGACGCTGCTTTGGGTTTTACCAGCCAGAACTTGCCGATGTAATCATCGAAGTTGTCCAACAAGTGTTGGCCCCATGCACTCTCGGTTTCCTGCGTGAATTCTTCAATCACACTGCGCAGGTGGTTGCGATGGGCTTCCAGTGCCTCGGTGTTGATACGGTGGATATCCACCAGTTCATGGTTGTAACGGTCAACGAAATCATTGGCTTCGTCGAGCACGTAGGCGAAACCGCCGGTCATACCTGCGCCGAAGTTAACGCCGGTCTGGCCCAGCACGGTTACCACGCCGCCGGTCATGTATTCACAGCAGTGATCACCCGCACCTTCCACTACCACATGGGCGCCAGAGTTACGCACACCGCAACGCTCGCCGGCAGTACCGGCTGCAAACAACTTGCCGCCAGTCGCACCGTACAAACAGGTATTACCCATGATGCTGGTTTTGTTGGACTTGAATTCAGAGGTACGCGGTGGACGCAGCACCAGCTTACCACCGGCCATGCCTTTACCGACGTAGTCGTTGGCATCACCTTCCAGGTACATATCCAGGCCGCCAGCATTCCACACACCGAAGCTCTGGCCGGCAATACCGGTAAGCTTCAGTTTGATCGGCTTGTCGTTCATACCCAGGTTGCCGTAGCGTTTGGCGATTTCACCACTGATACGCGCACCGATGGAACGGTCACAGTTGGTGATATGGAACTCAAATTCACCACCGGTTTTCGCATCAATCGCCGGCAGCAATACTTTGACCATCGCCTCGGCAGTTTCGCCTTTGTCGAACGGCTCGTTCTTGCTTACCGCACACAGTTGCGGCTTGGTTGCCAAGTAATCATCGGTATAGATGATCGGGCTTAAATCGAGCTGTTGTTGCTTGGTGGTTTCGCCTTCAAGGATCGTTAACAGATCCACACGGCCGACCAGTTCGCCCAGAGTGCGCACGCCCAAACGCGCCATCCACTCGCGGGTTTCCTCAGCAACAAACTTGAAGAAATTCATCGCCATTTCAACGGTGCCGATGTAATGGTCCTGACGCAGTTTGTCCTGCTGGGTAGCAACACCGGTCGCACAGTTGTTCAGGTGGCAAATACGCAGGTATTTACAGCCGAGCGCGACCATCGGGCCAGTACCGAAGCCGAAGCTTTCTGCACCGAGCATCGCCGCTTTCACAACGTCCAGACCGGTTTTCAAACCGCCGTCGGTTTGTACGCGGACTTTATCGCGCAGGTCGTTGGCACGCAGGGTCTGGTGAGTCTCGGACAAACCCAGTTCCCATGGCGAACCGGCATATTTAATCGAGGTCAACGGGCTCGCCGCCGTACCGCCATCGTAACCGGAGATGGTGATCAGGTCAGCGTAGGCTTTAGCCACACCGGCAGCGATGGTACCTACACCCGGACGCGATACCAGTTTCACCGATACCAGCGCATCAGGGTTAACTTGTTTCAAGTCATAAATCAGCTGCGCCAGGTCTTCAATCGAATAGATATCGTGGTGCGGCGGTGGTGAAATCAGGGTCACACCGGGAACCGAGTGACGCAGGCGCGCGATTAACGCGTTCACTTTACCGCCGGGCAATTGGCCGCCTTCACCCGGTTTTGCACCCTGGGCGACTTTAATTTGCAGCACTTCCGCGTTCACCAGGTAAGCCGGTGTCACGCCGAAACGGCCAGACGCAACCTGTTTGATTTTGGAACTTTTGATGGTGCCGTAACGCGCCGGATCTTCACCGCCTTCACCCGAGTTGGAGCGGCCACCCAAACGGTTCATCGCTTCAGCCAGGGCTTCGTGCGCTTCAGGCGACAGGGCGCCGAGCGACATCCCCGCCGAGTCAAAACGCTTGATCACGCTTTCGATAGGCTCCACTTCTGACAGCGGCACCGGTGTGCACACATCTTCGCGAATCGCCAGCAAGTCACGCAACATGGCGACCGGACGCTTGTTCACGATATCCGCATAGTTGCGCCACAAGGCGTAGTTACCGCTTTGCACGGCTTTCTGCAGGGTTTGCACCACATCCGGGTTGTACGCATGGTACTCAGAACCGTGTACGTACTTGAGCAAACCGCCCTGGATAATCGGCTTGCGATCCAGCCAGGCAGTCTGGGCAATAATTTTCTGGTCCGCTTCCAGCTCTTCAAAACGCGCCCCGCCGATACGACTTGGCGTGCTTTCAAAGCAGGTATTGATCACCTCTTCGGACAAACCAATCGCTTCAAACAACTGGGCGCCGCGATAGGACGTGATGGTGGAAATACCCATTTTCGACAGGATTTTCAGCAACCCCTTGTCGATGCCCTTGCGGTAGTTTTTGTAGGCGGAATCCACATCGCTGAGCAGTTCGCCGGTCTCAATCAGGTCATTGAGAACGTGGTAGCTCAGGTACGGATAAACCGCTGTCGCACCGTAGGCGATCAAGGCAGCAACCTGGTGTGGATCGCGCGCGGTGGCGGTTTCAACAATCAGGTTGGACTCGCAACGCAGACCGACATTGGTTAAATGCTGGTGTACGGCACCCACCGCCAACAAGGCGTGGATCGGCAATTGGCCTTTAGTGAAACCGGCATCGCTTAACACCATCAACACTTTGCCTGATTTAACTGCCACCGCTACGTCTTCACATAGCTTGTTTAGCGCCGCCTTCAGGTTAGTAGTTTCCGGATCGTAGTAGAGCGAGAATTTTTGTTGCTCGTAACCGGGGCGCTTCAGCGCCATCAAGCCACGGAATTTCTCCGGTGACAGCACGGGCGAGCTGAGGATTACACGATCAGCATGATCGGCATGTTCTTCATAAACCGACAACTCACGACCAAGGCAAGTCTCCAGCGACATAACAATTGCTTCACGCAACGGATCGATGGGCGGGTTGGTTACCTGCGCAAATTGCTGGCGGAAATAGTCGTAGAGCGAGCGTTGCTGGCGTGACAGCACCGCCATAGGCGTATCGTCACCCATGGAACCAACCGCTTCCTGACCGCCTTCAGCCAATGGACGTAATAATTGATCGCGCTCTTCAAAGCTGACCTGGAACATCTTCATATTGGCTTTCAGCTCAATACCTTCCAGACCATTTTCTTTGGCATCAGTATTGAGGGTCGATTCAACGCGCAAGGCGCGCTCTTTCAGCCATTGCTTGTAGGGCTTGCTCGACTTGAGCTGGTTGTCGATATCCTGGGTGTTATGCAAGGTACCGGTCAGGGTATCGATCGACATGATCTGGCCCGGGCCAAGGCGGCCTTTGGCAACCACGTCAGCCGGATCATAGGCATACACGCCCACTTCCGAGGCCACGGTGATCATATCGTCTTTGGTGATAACCCAACGGGATGGACGCAGACCGTTGCGGTCGAGGGTACATACCGCGTAGCGACCATCGGTAATTACCAGGCCAGCGGGGCCATCCCACGGCTCGATATGCATGGAGTTGTATTCGTAGAACGCACGCAGGTCCGGGTCCATATTCTCTACGTTCTGCCACGCCGGCGGCACCAGCATACGGATCGCACGGTGCAATTCCATCCCGCCAAGCGACAGGATTTCGAGCATGTTATCCAGGCTGGATGAGTCGGAACCGGTACGGTTAACCAGCGGCTTGAGTTCTTGCAGCTCAGGCAGCAATGGCGTGATGAATTTCGGCGTACGCGCAACCGACCAGTTGCGGTTACCTACGATGGTATTGATTTCACCGTTGTGCGCCAGCATGCGGAACGGTTGGGCCAACGGCCATACCGGCATGGTATTGGTAGAGAAGCGTTGGTGGAACACGCAAATTGCGGTTTCCAGGCGCTCGTCCGCCAGGTCAGCGAAGAAACGCGGCAAATCCACCGGCATCATCAACCCTTTATAAGAAAGGATGCTGGTGCTCAGGCTCGCTACGTAAAAGCTTTTATCGCCCGCCAAACGGATTTCCGCTTTACGACGCGCAACAAACAGCTTGGCGTTAACCTGCTCGATCGGCAGATCGGTGTTGTTTACAAAAACATGGTTAAACGTTGGCAGCGATTTCAGGGCGATGGGGCCCAGACACTCGGGGTCGGTCGGGATCAAGCGCCAGCCGGCAACTACCAATCCCTGATTGGTCAATTCTTCAGACAGGATTGCGCGTTGGGACTCAGCAACCGCTTCGTCGCGGCTGAGCATAATGGAACCTACACCATAAATAGCAGTCAGCTCTGCACCGCAGGCCTCTTTGGCCACGGCACGCAGGAAGCTGTCCGGCTTTTGCAGCAACAAGCCACAACCGTCACCGGTTTTGCCGTCCGCATTGATACCACCGCGGTGGGTCATGCAGGTCAGGGCTTCAATTGCTGTTTTGAGCAGACGATGGCTGGTTGCACCCTTTAAATGGGCGATCAAACCAAAACCGCAGTTATCTTTGAACTCGTCTATCTGGTAGAGGCCAGTGGTCATAGGCTGATTCTCAACAAAAATCACT
>JAGKWO010000090.1 GCA_021151835.1 Gammaproteobacteria bacterium | reverse complement strand
CAATACCTATGACCATCGCGGGCGGTTAACCCATAGCCAGATTGAAGAGTCGAATCCGGCAGGGGATAAAACCGGTATTTCCCACAAGTACTTCGCCTATAACGCGGAAGACCAGATTATCAGCAGTGCGGAAAAAGCCTTTGGTACCACCTCGGTCAAGTCGCAGAACTACTACTACTTCAACGGCAGCAGTATTGCGGATATCGGGGACAAGGGCACGAATACACGTCCGATTAATACCCAATATGCCGCCGGCAATGTACCGGGCACCTACACGATTGTTGGCGGTGAAAGTTTAACGGCAATTGCCCAAACGCTGTTTGGTGATGGTTCGTTGTGGTACGTGATTGCCGAAGCCAATGCGTTGGGCATGGGTCCGACGGACGCATTCAGCGCAAACGATGCGGGCCGCAGTTTGCGGATTCCCAACACCCAGCAAACCCTGAAAAACAACGCCACCACCTTCAAACCGTACAATTCCGGTGAGGTGATCGGTGACCTGACACCGAGCCCGGAAATCCTGCCTCCGCCCAAATCGGACAAGGGCTGCGGCAAGCTGGGCATGATCATCATGATTGTGGTGGCGGTAGTGGTGACTATTGTGACCGCGGGAGCGGCGGCAGCGGCAATGGGAGCTGCTGCCACCGCTACCGGTGCCACCGGTGCTGCCGCTATCGGTAGTGCGGCTCTGGCGGGGGGAAGCGGGCTTGCACTCACGGCAGGTACAGCGGCGGCGGCTATGGGAACCGTTGGAACGGCGATGGTTGCAGCCGCAGCCGGTGGGTTTGTGGGTAGCCTTGCCAGTCAGGCGGCCGGGATGATGATGGGGATGAACGACAGTATCAGCTTGCGTTCTGCATTTTCCTCCGGGCTAACGGCCGGGTTTGCAGCAGGGGCAGCGGGTTACTTATCGGGCACGGGCGCATTTGGTACCAACACCCTGGACAAGGCCGGTAACGCGGTAAAAATTGGAAATGGTTATGCCAATACCGGTACTGCCGTTCGTGAACTTGGCAGGGCAGGGGTTGTGGCTCAGGGGGCTGCTACGTATGGCGGCGCCTACGTGAGTAACAAAGTGGCCGGTCTGGAAACCCACTTCAACTGGACGGATTTGGCCGTCGCCACCATTTCAACGGGAATTACCGGTAAAACCGGTAATTCTGTAACAGATAGCGTAGGTGGTGTGAGCAATGGCTTTATCGGCAACTTCGCGGGCAATATGTGGGGCTCAACCGTATCCAGTTCCTTAAGCCGGTTAGCGGGTCGCGGTGGCAAACAGGATTGGGAATCCCTGGCGGCCGATGCGTTTGGGAATGCGTCAGCGAGTTGGCTGGTACAGAAGCTTTCCCAACCGGCCAACAAGGCCCCGGTCACCGATGCCCGTGATGCAGCCGCCAGGAAAGATGTCCCTGCTGCTGCCACCACACCGGAAGCCGGTGCCGTGAGTAATGCCGATGGGCAGTTGACGCCGGTGCAGCAATCCAATGCGCAAGTGCAAAGAGCCAAGGAAAACACAATCACGTCGCCCATAGCGGCGCCTTCCGCCGCCTACGATGAGAACGCTGCGGTGGAAGAGGTTTTGGTGATTGGTTACCGCACAAATACTGATGAGAGCAATTGGCGTTTTTACGATCACACCCCGTCCTATCATGTTCCGGGTGAACCTCGTGATGATCGCACTTGGTCAACCCGTGTTGGGCAGGCGATACACATTGAAGGGGGCTATTTTAATAATTTAAAAAATAACTTGATTGGGCGAATCAATCCCGCCAATTCGTCGTGGGAAAATGCGGGGTATTTAACAGCCTCACTTCCATTGGCGGTATTATCAGCGGGTGAAGATTTATTGGTAGGTGTGGGCAATACACCATCGCGGGTAGCACTGTCAGGTGA
The DNA here is from genome assembly GCA_021151835.1 of Gammaproteobacteria bacterium. Classification (GTDB taxonomy): domain Bacteria; phylum Pseudomonadota; class Gammaproteobacteria; order Pseudomonadales; family Cellvibrionaceae; genus Cellvibrio. Next base: position 5,089 of record JAGKWO010000090.1, on the reverse strand, counting down.
TTCAATTGGTGAGGGAGCATTTAAGTTATTGAACCCGAGTGAGTCGAGCGATTATATTGCTGACCTGTTAGGATTCACACGAGATACGGCTTTTGCATTTACAGATGCAGGAATGATAGCAGCGCCGGCGGGCAGTTTATTGAGATCACGATCAACTCGTGAGGCAGCTACAAACAGTGCTCCCGCATTTGCCAATGAAACCAAGTTAATTCAGCATTTCGAAAAGCATGGACCTGAATTCCGAGTTAATAGCGCAGATGACTATCTCAATGTGGGACAGGACATAATTCAAAATGGTCATCAAATTAAGTATCTATACAATGATGAAATCAGAACTGGATATATTTCTTACATGAGAAATAACCAGAGAAGTGGTGAATCATTGTTTGGATTTGTAGGGATGAATCCTGAAGGTGCCATTGCAACAATTCATACTAAATCGCGAACTGATATTTTTAAACTTATGGGCGATACAGAGCAAAGTCAGTTGAAAATTTTCCGTACCGATACTATTGGGCCTAAGCCACAACAAGGCTGGGTTTTCCCATATAAGTCAAATTAAATAGGTTTCACATGAATTCAAAAAATGAAAATGTAATAACGCTTGCTTCACTTGATGATGATCAGGTAGTTATTCAAAATGAAGATAAAAATACATTAATGTGCTTTATTGCTTCGAGTCCTTACAAGCTAGCTGAAGAGCAAAATTATAATGTAGAGCTTAAACTTTTTATTTTGGATGATTACCTAGTAGAAGAACTGGGTGAAAATGTTCAGCCAGAGATACAAAAAAAAGGAACTGGTTTTAAATATAAAATCGTCGGGCAGTTACATGAGAATAAACTATATTCTTGTGGATTTGTTTTTATAGATGAAGTATTTGAAAGCGATTTTTCATACCTTGATGGAAAGATGATCTCTATTGAGACTGATAGAATCGACGTGCATTTTCTTTAGCGCTTTTATCAGCCCAGCACCTCACGCTGGGCTTTTTCTTTTTTAGCTGCCCTCCGCCGTCAACACCAAACACCCCTGCATGACCCGAATCGTTACCGGTTAATTAATATCAAACCCCGCCTGTGCCAGCCAATGCCCCTTGAGTTGCAACTAGGGCACGGTGGCTTGTGGTGGGTGCGGTGTCTTGCGGTGGTAGTCGTAGGTGATGCGTCCTGTTGTGATCTTGCGAATGTAAATGGGTGGTGTTGCTTGCGTAAAATTGTGTCTAGCGGAAACCCAAGCGACTGTCTCAGGTTTGCAAAGTCAGTTTGATTTGGCAAGGACCATTGACGATGCCAATAATTACGCGATCTATCGCGGTTATGAATTGTTGCAAGAGCGCGCTTCGTCTGATGTACCGGTAGTTTTCTCGCCTGCGCAACAACAATTAGTGAATAGCTACAGCGATTACGCGGCAAGCCTGGTTACTCCACCGAGCTTGTTGGATCGTGTCGGTAATTTGTTTGATTCCGGTGATCGCTGGATGGCGGATCGCTCGTGGGTGAGTTTGAGAGGTTACGACTCCAACAGTGTTTTCAGCCCGGGGAATGTATTCAACGCGGCGCACAATTTGCTGGCCACCGTAGTGAACCTGGTACCGCAGGGACTTTCTGCGATAGGTGAGTTTGCGCACTGGACCGGAATTGATACACTCCCGCCGGTGTCGGGCGTCGGGTTGCTGGGCATGACCGATGATCTGGCGATAGCGGGGAGCATGTTGTTTGTATCGCGGGCTCGGGGTGTGGAGTCGGTGGCTACGAACAGTGTTTCATATACTAGGACTTTAAATAGTCTTGATGGCAATATCAGTTTAGGTGCACCTATTCCTAATGGAACACCTGTTAAGGTTGGTTCTGTTGATGCACTTCATATTGATAAGCGTATGTCTATCGAAGATATGAGGGCACTTCAGACTGAGTATGGAACTGAATTTGCTCAAATTTACCTAACTGGCCCAGGCCGTAATGGTAAAGGTGGTACTTACTATCTAATTCAAGGAAATGAAATAAATACGCCAATACCAGTAGGTAATAACGTGCGACTGATTAATCATACTCACCCAGAAGTATTTCGTGGGCAAGTTCTTCCTTTGCGAGCGAGTTCTGATGATTTGGATGTTTTAAAAATTTTGCAGAAGGCAGGATCTCCGCAAAAAACATCACAAGTTATACCGGAAGTGGGTGATGCATTCTTATTCAACAATAAAAGTTTCAGGCTTGATTAGGAGGTTTTATGAATATTGATGAATATAGTTATCTTTGGGATGGAACTCAGTCAGGCTGGGGGTTGTTGAAAAAGGATGGCACTGGGTACACTATTTTTGATGCTGAAAATAGTGTCATGCTGAAAATAGATGATGTTAATCTTCAGCATACTTTGTGTGAAAAAATGCTTTTATCTGGGGTTAAGATTATCGAGAAAATACAACCGGTATCAGTAGAGATCACTCCTAGTAGTAAACAAGCAGAGGGATTTTTTAAAAAGATGAAGTGATGTTGTTGCAAATGGTTTGAATGAAACTATTTTCACTGCTTCATTAGGTTAGCTTGCTGAGCTACTATCTTTTCGTCCCTCAATAATCGGCAGATTAAAATTATTGATGGAAATAATTTTGCTCAAATAAATTAGTAAGCAGTTAAATACGACGAGAGCAAAAAGCCCGGCATGAAAAAATACCGGGTTTTTGTTGCTACAAACAATAATCGCTTCGACAATGCATTATTTAGTTCCGACATTCGTCAAACTCAATCAGCATCTCAAGAGCTTATTGATACAGTCTCATCTCGCAGAGAAGTGTACGTTGCGATGCCGGGATCAGATGATCTGAAGTTCCTCGAAATGACTGGAGCAGACGCTGCCGCTGGAGGGCCAGGAAATTTATCAATAATTATCAAGGAAAATCCACAGAGACTCACTTGATTGAAGAATTCTTACATGGTACTCAATCTAAGATGTGGGGTGATCCTGCCCTTGAAGTTGATAATAGTGTCAGAAACTTTAGGGAATGGCATATTCGAGACTTTATGAATTGACACCAAAAGATGTTTGGGTGGGATGCTGACGAGCAGTCAGTTCTTAAAACCGAATTACAGCACTATCGTAACCTTGTAGAGAAACAAAAATGACAGTTCATAACCTAATTCAGTTGGAAGAAGTACTTTTTGTTTTTCAAAAATGGACACTCATGTACAAGTCAGAATTTAATAGTCAGATTAATTCTGGTTCTAATGTTGAACTGTTTGATGAGAATCAAAATAAAATTGGAACAGGCGAGCTAGGAAAGTTATTAAGCTCACGAAATCCGGCCATTTCAGCCATAGAGTTAGAGCCAAAATCCAATCTTGATGATTTTAAATTGATTAAATATATAAAAATTTCTTAAATTAAAAAGCCTAGCCTATAAAGCTAGGCTTTTTGATGCTACAAACAGCGCTAAGTATTCTGGTAACGTCATGGATGAGAATTTATAGGCCCAATTTTTCCTAAAGGAGGAAGGTTAAATATTATTAATCAAAGATTGAATGATGCTCCACCTGCTTCAAGTGCAGACGAAGGTATGAGCCTGTTACATCTTACATTTGATGACGTTAAGGATGCATTTAGTAGTACACCAAGAGTTGAGAGCCCAGGGCTTAGGTATGAGGGGCGAATGTATGCACCCCGAGCAGACTATACAACAACACTCCCCGATGGGTCGTTACATGCAATTACCTCAGGTAATATTGTTAAAATTGCACCTGACGGAACTATACAATTTTTCTTAAAAAATCCGGATAAAACTCCCGGTAAACTGGTGTTTGAAAAATCAGGAACAAATCAATGACATCAATTAATTTAATTGAAACAGAATTAAAATCTGCCTTTCCTGATTTTAATGTGGCCGTTGAGAGTTTTGAAAATTCATTTAATGCATCTATATTTTCAGATACTGAATGGTATCAGTTTGATATTTTGCTTACAGATAACCAGGTAGGTTTGACCTACCGAAAAATTGAGGAAATTGATTTTGGTGGAAGCGATGCAGTTTTTGATAATATTAAAGAAGCAATATCTTTTTTGAAAAACTACAGGCATGAAAATAAAAACGCACCGAACAGATAAAAATAGTTTTTTGTGTAATGCGAAAGCCCAGTTTTTACTGGGCTTTTTGTTGCTGCAAGCAGTTTGAAACAAACTGGATCGGGCACATTCACTGGTTCTGCTGATGAGCATCTACGATGCTATTCGTGTTAGTGGAACGGATGTTTCAGCAATTGCGTCTACGGGAATAAAGCCGCAGAATATTCAAAAAGTTAAAGACCACGTTTTCTACAATGAACATCTTTTAGATCGTTACGTTGATTACGGAATTCCAGCTGACAGGGCAAGGTTCGATAGCGATTTAACTCAAGCTAACGCATGGTTTAGATTGGAAAGTGGGACACATACGCAAGCTGATATTAATTGGCTCATACACGAAACTGCTGAAAGGTGGTTTGAGTTGAAGCACAACTCAGGTTATTCAGCAGCCCATAATGCTGCAGAGAAGCGCTGGCCAGAAAATCCATGGGGTAACTAATAATGCAGTTTATTTATGATTCTGGAGTGTACAAAGTTGCCAAGGTTGCTAGCTTACAACACAATTTTCTTGGAATAAGTTTTGCTGATTCCAAGAGGAACGTTGAGGTTGTGGAGCTACCATTGAAAAGTGGTGAGCGCCATGTGATAGCTGGAGATGTGGTTTTATCGCAAGTTATGGATGGTCTGCAACAGACGAATGATGAATTAGGATCGCAATACCATATTGAAAAAGTGCTTTTTGTTCCTTCAGACACTCCGTCTGATTTGGTTTATAAATTTCTAACTATTGAGCTAATTAAACGAATACACAACAAAGAAAGCTTTGTTGGTCTTCCCTCCTAAAATAAAAAGCCCAGTGCCTCACAATGCTGGGCTTTTTATTTTCTAACTCCCCTCCGCCGTCAACACCAAACACCCTTGCATAACGCGAATCGTTACCGGTGAATTAATATCGAATCCCGCCTTTGCCAACCAATGTCCCTTGAGTTGCAACCAGGGTACTGTTGCCTGTGGCGGATACCCAGAATGCATT